>JACDOG010000006.1 GCA_017656305.1 Thermoanaerobacteraceae bacterium | reverse complement strand
GCCAATCCTTCAAGGTAGCCATAACCACAGCGCTTGAATCCTGGCACTGTACCTTTCAAGCTATTGACCCCTCCGGTTACCTCCACTCTTTGTCGGATAATAAGCCGGTGGACAACCGGCGTTCTATTTCCTTGCCCTAAAAGCTGACTGCCTACTGTAACCACTTTCCTGTACCGTAGCGGTAATTATAGACCTTCACCAAGAGGTCATAGGTTGCCGGTTCAGCGGCTTGCATTTCCTTGAGGGTTTTATATGCTCTGACATTCTCTAACCTGGTGAATAACCAGGTATCTCCCTGTTTCTTCATTTCAACTTCTAGAATGGCCGGAACAAACCCGAAGCCGGAGAAAAAGTTAGCCACAATGGTAGCTGTGATATGATTTTCAGTAGAAGTAGCCTGAAGAACATTGAAAACAGGGTCCTGCCTTGGCTCCAGGGCCAGAAAGTCATTCCATCCCATACTGTTTTTGACTGCCTCGGAAAAACGGCTCAGGTAATACTCATTTTTCTTCTTGAGTTCAAGGTCTTCTTTCGGGTCGCTGCTGGTGGGGCGGCCATAGTTGGCTGTCAAGTAGGCCATCCGCAAGGCCACGTCGATAAACTCCTGGTTAAGATCAGCAATCTCACCGTAGCTGTAGAAGTTGCTTTTTTCCCACTCCCGCTCCATTTCCTCTATCTCAGTTTCATTAAGTTCTACCTGGGGAATTTCGCTAGCCAACATGGCAGAAACTTCCGCCGGCGGTTGAACATTGGCCAATTTTTCGCCCGGAATTTCCAAGATATTAAACTTGGTGGCCTCCTTGTCGTAGTTCACGCTACCCACATTCTCCTCTTGCCCATCCGGATTGATCCTGCCGTACCTGATTAGATTGGTCCCCGGGTGAAATTCAAAGAAAACTAGTGGCTTGGTTATGGCCGGCCTTTCCCCCTGTTCCTCTGCGAAGCCCCTCGACCGGTACCGGGCCAGGTACTTGCTCAAGGTATCCGCAGGCGTTTCCCCGGTAGCATCACCAAGATTCCCTTCCCAAACGGTAGTGAAGGTCATGTTCAAAGTCCTTACGAACTCAAAGTGATCTCCTTGCCGGATGTAAAACCTGCCAGCCTCCCCTTCCGGAAAGTAATAGGTGGTTCTCATCAGGTCCGGGGGAATCCAGGCGAGGGGGGCCGCTGGCAGGGTGCTTTTCCTGGGAGCGCTTACCGCCGTCCGGCGGGCTTCCACCAGGTTTCCTTGTTCCAGATAGCTCAGCATCTGGTCGTAATAGCGCTGCTTATCCTTGATCACTACTCTCTGAGTAGCTGCCTGCCAAATAACCTCTGCCCCCAGCGCTTCACTAACGAATCTCACCGGGATTAAAGTTCTGCCTTTGACTATCCTGGCCGGTATGTCCAACGAAACGGGTCGGCCGTCGAGGTAAGCCACTTTCTGTCCAACGGTCAATTTAATGGTGTTGGTCTTACCGGCGGTAGCGTGGAGCCTGGTCCTGGTCGTAACCGTCTTACTTGCCGCATCCCAAGTGACATCCTTTCCGAAAGCCTCAAAGATTGGCCGCATGGGCACCAACACGCGACCTTGCTCAAACACAGGGGGTACGTCAAAATTCATACTTTCACCGTCCAAAAGCACATTTACTGGCTGGGCGGCCATCGCCCCTCCCGGCAATAGTACTGCCAGCAAGGCTATAACGGCCAGCGTAGCCAAACAGTGTTTATTCATTAGCAAACCCTCCTTTTTAGCGAGAGTAAGTAATAAAAAGTTGGCAGCTATCAATTGTCTAACTTTTTAGCTACTTCTTTTAAAGTTCGGTCAATAGACGCAACCTTTACAAGTAAAAAGATGAAAGTGATATTACCACCAGCAATACCGGCAAAGTCCACTGTTCCAACTGCCTCACCCCTTAAATACGAACTGCTTTGGCCACTTTTTAACAGTCACCTGGGATAGGAACTTACCTGCCTGTATATTTGTTGAATACCAATCCCTGGCACGAAGTGCCGCTTGCTTATCGGGTTTCACTCAATCTTTTTTCTTTAGTTATCAATCTCAATAACTGATCAAACAATTTGAAAGCCAAAAACCCAAACAAGAGACCGAAGGTATTCAAAATAAGATCATCCACATCAGCCGCCCTGCCCGGAATAACCAACTGCAACAACTCGATCGATAATGATAGCAAAAAGCCTGTGGCAACCACTTTCCTCAGCGTATTTGCGCTCTTCCAAATCAAGGGTAAAAGAAACCCAAAAGGAGCCAGTAAAACTAAATTTCCGCCGATATTCCGTAACGGAACCATATACCAGGAATGGTTGAGCGATCCCTGGATGCTTTTAAACGGTATGAAATTGACGTGGAAATAATCACCATAGTAAGGTACTCCTATGGGAATAGGAAAGATGGTTACACCCACCAAACCCACAAGGTAAAGGAAGAACAAGTTTAACAGTAACTCTCCGGAGAAAGAAGTTTTTTGTTCTTTCCTCTTTCGCACTATCAAAACCAAGATTCTAAACGGAACCCAGGTTGCCAAAGCAATAAACCAAATGAAATCGGAATCAATTAGCACAAGAATCCCCCTTTCCAAATAAGGTTGGCGATGAAATCCGTAATTACATTGTTTTAGTTAAACTCTCGTTGATTCAGCACGTTTATCGCGATTGTGGAATAGGTGGTTTGGGAATCTCTACGAGCTTTCCGTCCCGGTATTGGAAATAGTGCGGTTCGCTGGGTTTACCAGCTATCCATTTACCTGCTTCAATCCATACTTTCCCATCCAACCTGTTAACGTAAGCATAGGTATTGCCGGTAGAAGCGGCTACGTCCGCCTTCTCAAAATGATCTTTGTTCCAGCGGTAGATCCAGACGTACCCCGGGAGGCTCCCACCGGATACCGCCACCACATCATCCCGTCCATCTCCGTCGATGTCAGCGTCATAGGGTGTTCCCATGGTCAGAAGCTTGACCCACCGCTTTTTCGCGGGGTCATAGCCTATGATTTTCCGCTCCCCGTAGGCAGCGCCCATCCCCCCGGTGATCACCAGCTCATTCCGCCCGTCACCGTTCACATCCCGGTACCGAATGTCTGTACTGTGCAGCCCGTAATAGCTGACAACCCCCAAGTCGAATGTGCCGGCATCAGTCTCTAAAATTGCCCGCACTTCTCCCTGAAGAAACGTATCACTGTTTCCAGCCTCTACGTACAGGCGGACATGAACTTGGCCCTCCCCTATTTTTTCGGTCAGGTTTACACTCTCTGCTTCTTTCCAACCCGTTTCCGGTTTGCCGGTCGGCAATTCCTCCACCGGTTCAGGGGTAAACTCCAGCTCGATGGTTGGGTGCCCACTGTCAGCGGCCGGGTCCCGGCGGGGCTCAAGGTATGTCCAAGTCCGGCCTCCGTCACTGGTTTTGAGAAGACGGCCGCATCCAGCCAGTAATAACATTATCATCACAGCAAAGACCACCGTTGCAGCGATTCTTTGGAAAAACTTATTTTTCATCCCGTAAACTTCGCCCCCTCTTGCAACATATTGTATCTTCTTAATCGAGCCCTACAGGCCTTTCCACCAAAACCGGGGGGGAGTAACGTTATTGCCTCAATCTTGTGGCCAATTTGGTTGCTTTTTCCCTACCGTCATTAGAATTGCTGAAAAAAGGTATAAAATAGACGTCAACCCAAAAAAACTAAAGATTCCTGGGGTACCGGTGAGGTAAAGACTGGCTGGTAGAGACCAAAAAAACGAGACGAACATGAGTCCGGTTCTTAAGCGCAAGGAAGAATACAAAGCAAGGCATGCAGGGGATAAGAGCGTAGCAAAGGTGACGACCACAGCGTCACTGTTGGCTACGGGTCTGTAAGGGTTTAAAAAAAATATCATCAACAACCACAATAAAATGCTAAAGGAAGCAGCTGTAGTTCCAATTATTAGTGCAGTTCTCTGAATCCTCATCCTTTCACCATCTCTATGGAAAATGGGTTAACGGCGGTCGCCTATATAAAAGATGTTATTCCTTCTTGATCATTTATTCTGTATCACCAGCAAATGCCTCAAATACCTTATTTCCATACTGTTGAGTACTGCAATAAGTATTGGTTGGTTCTCGACAGGGTTATAAATTATTGTTCCAACGGGAAGCTTCGTCGCCATCTCATTTTCAAAGGGTTTACCCAATTCGTACTGCTTTCGAATTTCGCATTCCTTAGGTCCGAGAGTTAATTTTAGGTTTTTAACCCATTCGATGTTACCAGCATTTTGGTAAATATACGGATATTAGAGAAAAAGGGGATTTTTATGATAATCCTACTCACCAGGCAGGAATTATCATTAAATTGAATTCTGGACATGAAAGTGCTGGTGGTGACTGCAAATCGGGAACAGGCTAAGGTAGAAAATATCAGGGAGAGCGCAAGTGCTGCTATTGCAAGGGCTTTGTACGCAGATAGAGCTTTCAAATGCAAAATCTCCTTCCGGTAAGATTTACCGGATAAAAAATTTATCCTTTCAATAATAGACGAAAGAAACCATTATTTGGTTCCCCTATGGTAAATTGTCGAAATCAAAAAGAGTTAACGGTTAACCAAGACCAGTGGTATAGATGCATCTGGAAATCGGATTACCTTCTACGGGTTAAATCTGGGAACTTTCCACCGCTTTTGACCGTCAAAGATCATAGAAGCTAATCAAATTTTATCAACAGGTCAGAAGAAAGGTGAGGTAGATTAATGCATTCAAGGAGGCTTTTTTACGGTTGGCGAGTGTGTGTAACACTGTTTCTGGCGCTGGTGATGTTCATCTGGGCGGAGTCTCCCGGATTAGCGGCTGACGCTGTTAAATTGGTAATTGACGGTCGGGTGATTGATGCATCGCCCCCACCCATAATCAAAAACGGCCGTACCCTGGTACCGGTACGTTTGGTCTCTGAGACACTGGGGGCTTATGTTGAGTGGCATGCGGAAAGCAGGACTGTTACTATCACCAAGGGTAACCGTTCAGTTCAATTACGGATTGATAATCGCCTGGTTGCTTACACAGAAGATCGGACTACCTATGGGTTGTCAGACGTTCCGCCACAAATTTTTGGCAATCGTACCTTTGTCCCTTTGAGATTGGTAAGTAACGCTTTGGGTGTCTCAGTAAACTGGAATGACTTTGACCGGACTGTTTATGTCGATTCCAGTGTGCCTGCAACCGTTATCCCTTTCTTTGATATGACGTTGCCGTCTATAGAACCTGGACAAACTATCACTGGAACCACAGAACTTCAGGTCAGTTTTAATGGTACACCGCCTGCTGGTGCTGCGGAAGTACGGTTTCTACTCCTTGACCCGGAAACAGGCCGGGGACCAATTGTAGCAAGGGGAAGTGACCTAAAGGGAATATACCAATGGCTGCCCGACCCGTTTTACAACGGTATTCGCGTGCTGGCTGCTGTAATCTATGCCCAAGAGGGCCGTTTCCTGGCTGGCTGTGTCATCCCCGTGGAACTGGCAGTTGCGCCCCAGGTGGCATTGGCGGGTATAGTTCAGGAACAGGTGGTAGAGGATAGTGTTTCTCTTAGAGTGGACTTAAACTTTGTAGCCGAGTATGTAAAGTATGAAATAACTAACATCGATACAGGAAACGTAATGGTTACAGGTGAAACGGATCCTCAAGGTACTTACACCTGGATGCCTCAATTTGCGGATAACGGCGCTACTTCTATCCGCGCTATAGCCTATGACCGTTCCGGACAGGCCTATTACAGCCCGCCCGTGACCGTGAAAGTAGACATAAAAAGAAAGCTACAATTAAGAGGGGTATCCCCTGGCGCCACAGTGGAAAGACCGGTTACGCTTTGGTTTTCCCGAAACTTCCTTGTCAGCAGAGCAGAGTACATACTGAAAGATACAAAGACAGGAAAAGAAGAAATCCTGTTGCCAGCGGACGGTCAGTTGAGCTACAAGTGGTTTCCAGGACCGGAACAGGCAGGAACGTGGAAATTAACGGCAAAAGTAACGGACACTGAGGGCAATACTTATACCACTGAGCCTATTACTATTCAGGTACCGGCAAAGCCAGTACTGCTTCTGGAATCCGTAGGTCCCAACCAGGTGCTGACAGGGACGGTAAAACTGCAGTCATCGGCTAATGTTCCCCTTAGTAGTATCACATACCAATTACTAAACCCTGAAACAGGAGAAAAACGGGTGATTGCCAGCGGCAGTGCTTCCCAGGCGGAATACTCCTGGACACCTGAAGAAAAGGACTCTGGATCGTGGCAGATTCAAGCCGTAGCTACCACCATTTCAGGGGAGAAAATAACAAGTGAGGCTATCCCGGTAAAGGTTTATTTGGGGCCGGTATACAAGCCTCAGCCGGTAATAGAAAAAAGCAAGTTTTTAGATTTTGTATCCCAACTGGCTAAACAATCGCAGGAAAGAACAGGTATGTCTGCAGCGCTACAAGCCGCCCAGGCTATCCTAGAAACAGGTTGGGGGCAGTACACGCCGGTGAATAAGTATACCGGTCGGCTCTCCTATAACCTGTTTGGCATCAAAGGCCAGGGTCCAGCCGGTTCAGTAATCTCCAATACCTGGGAAGAATATAACGGAAATACCTTCCGCGTGGATGCAGCATTCAGAGCTTACAATAACCCGGCTGAAAGCTGGGCGGATCACAAAAAACTTTTGCTCACAGCCAGAAGGTACGAGCCGTTTAGAGCGGTGATGCACAACAGCACTCAGGGAGCGTGGGCATTACGACGTGCTGGCTATGCTACTGACTCCAAATATCCGCTGAAACTAATAGCGATTATTAAACGATACGATTTGCACCTGCTGGATGAAGTAAGTATATAGCTTTATGTCTTGTGAGTAGAAGCTAGCATCTCTCTGAAGTTTGTGGTTGATAATTTTTTAACAGTCACCCTGGGGCAGGACTTTACCTGCCGTATTTGTTGGATACCAACTCCTGGTACGAAATGCCGCTTGCTTATCGGGACTCACTCAATCTTTTTTCTTTAGTTATCAATCTCAGTAACAGATCAAACAATTTGAAGGCCAAAAACCCAAACAAGAGACCGAAGGCATTCAAAATAAGATCATCCACATCAGCCGCCCTGCCCGGAATAATCAACTGCAACAACTCGATCGATAATGATAGCAAAAAGCTTGTGGCAACCACTTTCCTCAACGTATTTGCGCCCTTCCAAATCAAGGGTAAAAGAAACCCAAAAGGAGCCACGACGCTATCACTTGCTTCCAATATTTAAGGTTATTTTTGTTGGCGTGTTTATTCTTGCTGGAAGATCGGGGTCTATCTGTCCATAGCTATTATCTCCCCATCCATAAATCCCATTTTCTTTTATTATCACAAATGTATGACCATTACCTGCCGATATGGAAACAATCTCGCCGGGAATCGTGACTATTTGTGGTTCGTAAATAACTCTTTCAGTTGAACCTGTTCCTGTAAGACTAATTTCACCATCCCTACTATTATATCCCCAGCTATACAGTGTACCATCTTCAGCCAGGGCAAGGGCATGAAAGTCACCCGAAACTATCATTTTAACCTTTTTAGGAATAGCTACTCTGAGGGGAGTAGATGAGGCAACAACCTTGTCGTCTGCTATACCTAGTTGCCCCACATCGTTTGCACCGAAAGAATATAAAACACCGTTTTCATCCAACGCATAGCTTACACCCCTTCCTGTAGCAATGGCTATTATTTTTTTGTCAAAATCAACTTTGTATGGTGTCAATAAAGTATTTTCAATTAATTCCCCACCTGGTTTATAAGCCACGGGAGCTCCGTCTCCTATTTCGCCAAAAAAGTTGCTGCCCCATGTATAAACACTGCCGTCCTCTAATAGAGCCATTACATGGCTATGACCTGAAGCATCTACCACTCGCTTTGGTAAATCTACCTTATACGGTTTAAATGAATGAGTTCTCGTGCCGTCTCCACGCTGCCCGTAGTAAAAGCTACAGGGCTAATCTTTACCTGATTGGCTGGATATATCTGGTTGTCAAAGTGGTTTTAGGCACTGATAGTCAGAGCGAAGCTATTTACTTGCCAATTTCAGGTTATAATTGTAGTTAATAATTTTTTCAACATTAAGAGCATCCTTTCAGAAAAACTTATTATAAAAGAAGGTCCTTCACTTACAAAAAATCAGGTTACGTCAAGGTTTCAAATAGGCTTTTCGAAATTATTAATTTTTACTCTTTATATTGACATAGAGGGTCTTACTTGACCTACATTAAAAATTTCGTCTACATTATTTTTCTTTATACGGTGGTCCCGCCAAGCCAAGGGGAAAACCTATAGCTATAGCGGTTCCAATACCAGTTTGAGAAACTTTAAAGACCGGGAAAAATAAGTCTATCCCTAATACTAGAGTTAAAACAGTAATAGATAGTATAAATCCTACAGCTAGCCTTTTCCTCTTAGGGACAACTGGTCTTAATCTATATCCGATAAAAAACGCTACAGGAGCAATTATAAAAGGAACAAAAAGAAATTTTAAGTAATTCAAACTAGCACCCCCTTTCATTAGTTCCTCTTGAGCTGATAGATGGTGGCTACGGTATGGCGTTAGCACTTTCATTATGCCAATAATAATATGCATGATTTTAAAAGGGAAATAATGTGGAGGCCTAACAACCTACATATTAGCTTCCCCTTTTAAGATTACTATCAGTTAGCTTATTAATTATTAACAGTAACCAAGCATATCACAAATCATTGGGCAGGTATTCATGTCGCCAGTAATACATATAACCGCCCAAACTGCACTGCAAATTAAAGGGCATGCAAGCCCAGTTACAATCAACTCCTCATTTAAGATTTAAAGTACCGGCACTGTAAGACTTCTTTTTATTCTTTAACCTGAATGGCTACTTCTTCCGAAAGAAGAGGGGTACTCCAGGTAGTGATTTTATAAGAACCTAGCAGCAGCTCAGGATACGCATAGAGGTAAGAAACAATGATTATACGAAGAGTTCCAGGTTTAGTTAATATTAGTTCAGGTGTAATCAAAAACGTTTCACCCAAGTCCACTTCATAGAATTTTATCTCATTCTCTGAGTCTTTATCATAAAGTAATGGTTGTAACTCGTTGTTAAACAAGGCAAAAACTGCGATGGGTTGTTTTTTCTTTAACTTAGCATCATTAAGATATCCCTCGAAAAAGCGAGAATTCTCTATGGACTCTTTTATGTTGGCATAAATGTATAACTTTATTTTCTCGCCAATTTTAGCATTGTTTATATTTCTTAAGAGTACGTAGTTTTTGGTAGATTCATCAATGGGCCTGTCCAAAATTATCAGCTCTTGTTGAGTATCTCCTTTAAACAAACTATAATCACTAGAGAATCTTAACTTTAACTCATAAAAAATTAATCTCAGTTCTTTGAAGAAGGAACTCTGGGTACCCATTTCCCGAGAAAACCATTGTCTAAAAAGGAAATTTGTCCTGTTTCCCAATTAAGAGAATATATTTGGTAATGACCACCTTTGTTAACCCAAAAAGCAATATCTTTCTGATCAGGTGACCAGGAATAGTCCACAAAACATTCGACTAAGTTACGTGGTACTTTATTAATAACAAGCTTTCTGTTATATGGATAAGGCAACTCATCTAAGCTCATCTGAGTATCGTTAGTCATATCAAGCTGGAATAGGCTAGGTTCTTCCGAACCGTCTACAGTTAATTTTTGATAAATTATGGTATTGTTGGATAACCACCATTTAGGAAAATATAAAAACCGGGCATTGCCCTCAACTAGGATTTTATACGTGCTATCTTTTACAGAAATAATTGCCAAACTGGAGGAATTCCCGTCTTCTAATGGTAACGGAGGATTAATTTCAACAGGGAAACCATAAGCCACGTATTCCCCATCAGGTGCCCAACAGACCTGGTACGAATAATCCTGGGTTAGAACTTTGTCCCAAAGACCTGCTTTGACCACCGTAAAACTTCTCCCAGCACCTGCTGTTCCGAAATCCAAAAGAATATATGGTCCTCTTGGAGCCCACATTACATTGGATAAAAAGGGATCCGAGTACTGGGGCACTCGCTCAAGCTTTTCTTTTCTTATATGATAGACAGCCAATTCCCGCGTAGAGCCCTTTTCCTTTTCCACAATAAGAGCTATTCGCTCGCCAGTAGAGGACCATGAAAAATCTATTACTTTACCTTCCGTGGGGATTATTTGTTTGCATGCACTGCTCAAAAGGACAACACGACCTTCATTATTTATGTATGCAAAATGATAAGGCTCTTTTTGGAGGACCGGTTGATGCGGTCCAGCCTCTTTAGGTTCGATATTTTTATTTACTTCGACAGTATTATTTAATGAAATTTCCGAGCTGACTTTACTACATCCCGCTAAAATTATCACCATAATAACAATACTGGTAAGAACAAGCAATCTAGCGAACCGCATCATCCGTGACCCTCCTACTAATTGTTAAACACAATAGGCAGGTTCGTAAATTACAAAGTATTCTCCTGTCCAGCCGTTGTTGATATAATTGGACAACGATTTTTGTGTGCCAGTAGCAGGATCGTTTATTGTGAAATCACTAGCAGAACTACCAGTTCTACTATAACTGACTACAACCACAAAATGAGTACTACTCCCTTTCTTAAGTTTCAAAATTGGGGGAGTACCATTATTGATTGCTGTTTTTTTCGCTCCGTATTTTAAAAATGATGGAAAGTTTCCCAGATAATGCTAGAATTTTAAGAAGGTAAATTAGACTAATTCATAGAGGTGCTAAACAGGTCGAAGCTCCTGACTGTAAAAAATTGTATATTCAACCAGACACATTGCTGCTGCCTTGGCCTTGTAAGATAAATGTGAAGTTTTCCTGCAATTCCAATTCTAGACAAATCCTCTGGTCAATTTCAATAGACATTGTCTACAAAGGCAATATCATTGTCTGAAAAGTCAATATCCTTGATCAAAACTTCCGGGACGAAAAAAAATGCCCTTGGTGAACCAAGAGCAATTTTACCTTACAGGCAATATTTTTCCTGAAATTCTTGTAGTTTTTCCAGCGTGATTATAGCTTTTTCTTTAAAATCTTGGGATCAATGTCAAAGATCTCTCTCGCCGCCTCTACTCCGTTCATTTCTGGCATATCGACGTCTATAAAAACCACATCCGGCCTGAGTTCTTCCACCATCTGAACCAGTTGCCGGCCGTTTTCCGCGGTCAATAACACCTATCATCCGGTAACCGGCATTTTTCTATACCACGCTGGCTATTCTCTGCAGGTTGTAGGCAAATATCCCGTTTGCCACCCAGGTTTTGGTTCCTTCGTAACCTCGGCACAGACTCCGCTTTAGGCCATACTTGCGTTTGAGCACACTGATAGTAGCTTCACCGCCAGCTCGCCAGCGCTGAAGTCTTTTGAACCATGATTGTTTCTGCTTCCCTTTGTTTTTGGCTAAGTTTGCCCTTCTTGGGCAGGCTGGCACGTTTTACCCCTCTTCGGACACAAAATTCTTCATCGGCCTGGAACCAAAGCTTCTATCGGTAGCAACACCCCACGGAGCTTTGCCGAAAAGTTCTTCATGCTTAAATTTAAAATAAGTGTCAAGACTAACAATTTAATGCGGGTTTTCTCAGACAAATGACCTGTAGAGTTTAATTCCACTAAAATAAGAACGGCCCATATCGGACCGTTTGAAAATTTTTAAGACAAAATTTCTCTAATTAGCCTCCTATGTTTTGGGCTAACGCCTCGTTTTCGCGTCAGGTTTTATTACAAACCTTGCTGAAAGCTGAATAAGATCCAAATCACCCGCCTTTCTCTTTCGATTTAAAAGGTACAAGAAGTTATGTTCTACAGAAATTCAGAATACCGCACAGTTTTCCTCCCGGCACGTCCGAATCACGCGTCTTGAGACCGAAATGCCCAGATGCTGGTAAGAATCAAGAGAATCAGGTAAACCAACGTTAACGGCAGTGCTTTCCAAATATCCAAAATACGCGGGAGCATGGGAGAACCCACAACACCAGCGCCCTCGACGTAAACAAAGGCTGCCGGCAACAAGGATATTTGAGCAACCGCAGGAAGCCAGTTATAAACCGCACTGTCGGCAAGATAACGGCCCATCCCCACAATTTCGAAGTAAGGATACAAGATACCTGCGAGCACTCCAGCCAAAGTGCTCTTAGTAGTAACCGCAACGAGGAAACCGAGAACACCCCAGATAAGTGGCCCGATAACGGCCACGAAGATTTGCAGAAAAATCCCTTTCTCTGGCAATGTCGTAACTCCATCAATGAGTTCCGGATACAGTTGCCGGATTTCCCATGTGGTATACCAGGCAGCGGCCAAACCCACCACGAGCGTGATACCAACGAGTACGAGAATATACAGTGTTAAAAGCACCAGTTTCACCGTGATCAGGTCGCGGCGTCGTGTATGTGTAAGCATAGCGGGCAAGGTGCGCCACGAGTACTCGCTCCCCCCTAAATAGGCCCCGATTATAGCCGTGAGGTGAGGGCCGATGGCGGACCAAACCGAGAGGGAGTAGTTTGTAGCCATCCCAGGGGAAACAACGGCGGCAATCTGCTGGGCATCTCTTTTGAGAAGCGGGACGATCCCTTGCGGTGCCAAGGCGAGTTGGGCGACCAGGTGGCGAAGGTGTGCGAATGGATCGAAATAAGCCCACAGCAAAATCAGGGTCCAGAGAGCCAAGAGAACCCAAAGCAAGGGGGCATAAAGGTACTTGCTCAGTTCCCGTTGCAGGATATCTTTCATTGGGCTTTTCCCTCCGTTCTTTCCCCTGAAGCTGCCACGCGGTAGAAATCTTCCAGCGAGGGAGGGTCGTAACGAAACTCGTAGGTTGAAATACCGGAATTGGCGAGGAGGTGCCCAACCCGTTCGAAATCAGAGGCAGTTCCCCGAACGACGATTGTGCCGTCTTCTACTACGTCCAAAGCATGAATGCCTCTTTGCACAAGGGCCTCCTGTGCCGCACGGATATCATGCGGGCGCAGCTTTATGATCCCCGGCATTTGATCTCGAAGTGTACGCCATTCACCAAGATAAGTTAGAGCTCCATCTTTGAGCACCCACACATCATCGGCTAACTCTTCGAAGGCTGCTAGTGCTTGGCCCGTTAGCAAGATAGTTTTCCCTTTTTCCTTGCGCTCCTTAAGGAGCGTAATGAAAGCCTTGATCCCAGTTGGATCGAGGCCGTTGGTCGGTTCATCGAGCACCCATAGGAGAGGGTCGCGAAACGAGATTGCTGCCAATGTTAGCCGTCGCCTCTGGCCGAATGAATATGCTCCGGCTTTGCGCCTGAGCAGAGAGTGGGATAGCCCTAACGCTTCCAAGACATGGTGTTGTTCGTCTTCCGGCAAGCGAATTTCACCGGCCAGGAGGAAGAGATTATGTAGGCCTGGAAGATGAGGGTAGACCTGAGGGTCCTCAAAAAGAACCCCCAGGTCAGGCACAGCTCCGGGCAGCCGGCCGTTGACAAGCACTTCCCCTGCCGATGGCCGTGTAAGACCAGCAATAAGACGTACAAAAGTGGACTTCCCGACTCCGTTGGCGCCGAGGACAACTGCGCTACGTCCGGCGGTGAGGCGAAAAGAGACGCGGTTCAGGACGGTAGTACGGCCGTACCTTTTAGTGAGATCTACCACCTGAATGCCAATATGCTGTGGCAAGTTCATGTTCTCCTCCTCCTGACGGCGAGATTAGCGGGCACCGGCTGAGATTAAGCGATAGTTGCCATAGCCGTCCACCTGAGCTACGACGTTGCTCCATATGTTGCTGCCAATAGGCCCCCACGGCGTAGGTACGCCAAATGTAAGCTTGGCTACATGATGGGATTGTCCGAACCCGCCGTAACCAGTATAAAAGTAATCCCACGACTGACTGGCGTCTGACCAGAAGTTCGGCGGAACAGACCAAAGGTCCTGCCACAACGCCCGGCCAAAGCTGTAAAGATAGCCGTCACCCCACGTCCACTGCGTATAAGCTTTTTGGGTGGCTACTGTCAAGCCCACCAAGCTCTTATATTCCACCAGAGTATACCATGTGGACTGATTAACCGCATTGGTATTGATTGCCTGTGTTGAGAAGGCTTTGTCCTTACTGAACTGGTCCTTCACTTCTTTGGTCGACTCATGAATAACACGGATTTCCGGTTCCGGTTCAACGGTAGCCGTTTCAATGGGCGTACCACTGGAAGGTTCGTCACTAGCTGCAAAGGCAGCGGGCGAGAAGGTGACCATGATCACCGCTACCATCAGCACGATCAGCAGCCCCTCAATTTTCTTTACTAAAGATTTAATATGTTTACACAGTTTCGTTTCCACCGCAGTCATTTGAAGCGCCTCCCGAAAAACAGTTTCTTCCTGCTCAACCATATATTTGAATCACCTTTGTCATTAAATCCGCCTTAAATGCGGGTAAATCATTCTAAAATGCGGTTTTTACCTGACGAATGATCTGTAGAGGTTTATTCTACTAAGATAAATGCGAAGTTTTCCTGCAATTCCAATTCTAGACAAATCCTCTGGTCAATTTCAATAGACATTGTCTACAAAGGCAATATCATTGTCTGAAAAGTCAATATCCTTGATCAAAACTTCCGGGACGAAAAAAAATGCCCTTGGTGAACCAAGAGCAATTTTACCTTACAGGCAATATTTTTCCTGAAATTCTTGTAGTTTTTCCAGCGTGATTATAGCTTTTTCTTTAACGTTTGCTAACTTGACCAAATAAGACCTGTTTCCCCAGGGTAAAATTTCTGTAACCATGTCCACATTGATCATATAACTTTTATGGCAGCGGAATAGTTTGTGGCTTTTAATCCGTTCTTCCAATTGCTTAAGGGTTTCATAAGTTGTAAAACTTCCCTGCACAGTATGAATGACTGTTTTGCGGTCAGAACGGGTAATTAAGACTATATCGTGGACATTGATCAGTGTGCATTTATCATTTGAGGAAATCATCAGTTTTAAGTTCTCAGATTCTCGTTTCTCTCCGGCTGGTTGCGTCTTTGGTCGTTCTACAAACCCGGCTTTATCCATTTCCCCTTTTAATTCGATGATTCGTTCCATTGTCTGCTTAATTCGTTCAAGTTTAAATGGTTTGATAAGGTAATCGAAAGCGTAAACTTCAAAAGCTTCGTGAGTATAATTATCATAAGCCGTTGCAAAAATTATAAAAATCTTGGGATCAATGTCAAAGATCTCTCTCGCCGCCTCTACTCCGCTCATTTCCGGCATATCGACGTCTATAAAAACCACATCCGGCTGGAGTTCTTCCACCATCTGAACCAGTTGCTGGCCGTTTTCCGCCTCCCCTATTACTCCCGTTCCTGAAATCCCATCCAATACTCGTCTTAAAACCAACCTCATGGAAGGGTCATCTTCAGCTATTATGACCTTAAGCATTTAGCTGCACCTTTCTCATTAATTAATTATGTTTAAGGTGTTCGGGTATTTCAGGCTGGTACCACAGAAAAAAACTTGCTGGTTTAATGCTTAGAAAACCTACAAAAAGAGCTAGGGTAGCTATAGCGGAAAGAAAGGTGAGTTTAGCCCTTTTAAACACGTTTCCACTCCCCCCTTTTTAATATGTCTTAATTCTGATTATAAAGTAATTATTTGCTTATTTGTATAAACTTTGTCCAAAAGTGCATTTTCCTTGTCTGAAAAGTCATTATTGTTTACCGAAAATGTAAGGGGCTATGGAAAAAATTTGCCGAGCATACAGTCAATAACACCTATCAGCCGGTAACCGGCCGGACATAAACTTAACAGTTGAACTGTAAAACCACCCATGCTAGCTAAAATAATGGGAAAAGTTAACGGTAGTTCATTTCGGTTAAGTAAAAATACAATCACAACTATGGCCCAGGTAATAACGTAGATTACTGAAAGCTTTTTGTATTTTCCCTTTTTATCCGAAGGGATGGGTTTGTTGGGATTGTCCACCGGAGCCCACTTCGTTACAAAATATAGGCCGGCCAATGCCAGCGCAAACACTGAGAGCATCACCGAGTTTTCATTAACGTACGGAGCAATTAGAAGAGCCAAAATTCCAATTAAAAGCAGTGTGGTTGAGCTAAATATCAAGCAGCGCATATATGTATTGCAATGGGCTCCCCCGGAAAGCAACCTGAACATACCTGAAGTAATTAGAGCTACCAAAACATAAGGAGTTATCCCCAACCAATAGGAAAAACCTATAATTATCGAACCTTTTAATAAAGCTCCCAGGATTATTTCCATTCCGTACCGTATTACTTCAGCATTCTTCGGATCAAGGTCTAACTCGCGGGCCAAATATCGGGCAATGCCTGAAGCAGTATTCTTTAAATCGACCACCATTTCACCTTCCTGAGCCACTTTTGTAAGGTATATGAACCGTAAAACTGGTACAGCTTGAGTTGCTGGTTACTTGTATGTCGCCGTTATACTTCTGTACGAGCTTTTTAACACTATAGAGTCCCATACCCCTGTCTTCACCTTTGGTAGAAAACCCCGGATCGAAAATTTTTTCAATTAACTCCGGCTTTATTGGCGGGCCATAGTTTTTGACCTCAATAACATAGCCATTTAAGTCTTCTGAGAGTTCCACCTCTACCTTTCTTTGATCCAAAGGCATCCCTTCGGCTGCTTCAAGAGCATTGTCTATCAAATTCCCGAGAATTATATTCAGATCTCTTAATTTCAACGGTAATTTCCGAAGGCTCGTTTTCACATCTACTTTAAAATTTATTTTCTTGCCTTCCGCCAGGCCTGCCTTGGTCTGCAACAACGTTGTAATTACCAGGTTATCCGTCTTTATTAATTCTGAAGTGATTGCAATTTCTTCCATGCTTTTTTTAATATAGTCCTTTGCCTCTTGGAAAGCCTCTACTTGAAGCAAGCCATAAACTACTTGCAGATCATGGTTAAAATTATGGCGCTGCATACGGATGGTACGTATTAATTCCTCTACATGGCGAAGAGAATCCAATTGAGTTCTGGTCTCAATTTCATCTTGAAGCAGAGATATAATCCGTTTCATTATGAAGATTGAAATAATTGATAATAACGCAATTATTAAAATTAGTATGAAGGGATCAGAAGTAATAGTTCCTATATTTGATAGTGAATTTTTCTCAAGAAAGTTTGACAGATAAAATACTATCATCAAAACAAATTGAATTAAAAATAAGCTTATCAATGGAACGTATTTATTCACATAGAATTTATTAGCTCCCATTAACTCTAACCAGTGCTCGGGTAACCTCAGATTTAAGCGTCGGATTAACAGAATTATAATAACCAAAATCAGAGCTTCAGGCAGAAAAAAAGCCAGTCGCAGCCAGACATTATCTAAAACTGATGCCAGAGACAGTCCGGTTAAGGTAAGTATAAACGGTGCGGATACAGCCTCTACACTTCCATAAATACTTAAACCCAGTAATGCCGCCAATACGCTGAATTTGTAAGGAATTAACAATACGAAACATATTATCAGGGAAAAGGCAATAATTTGCAGTAAAGAATGTACACCGAAAGCCAGTGGTAACGAGCGAATGAATAAACTGCAAATAGCCTGGAGAATGCCTATTAAAGTTATTTCCTTTAGAGTTGGTTTAAAACACAAAATTAATAAACCAATCACACCTACCAGCATTGCTTCCGGTAATGAAATAAACAATAGAACAGGGAGAGACATTCTGTCCAATTTGACTTTCCTCCCCTTTTTAAGTCCTGTTCACCTGTATGCTCTTGGTCAATAAGAATAGGCTTAGAACAGAAACAGAAACAATTTTGGAATAATTTTATCTAAAAGTCAATTTTTGTCTATGGAAATTAATTCTACACAAAGTCTGTAAATCCTTTTAACTTTCTGTTATACCCCAGTCTTGAGATATAATAATTATGCATGCAACAGGAGTATGTCCTCAAAGGTCTGTTCTCCTACATAAGTTCTCGGCTACCCATATAAGCCATTTACACGACTGTTTTGAGGCAAAAATTAAGGTGATGAATATGCATAAATATTCATCACCTTGCATAAAGACAATTGAGCAAACCGTAAGCCGAGTTCTGTCGTGAATAGTCATCTGTCTGGGATGCCAGTTGCCTGGCACCTCAAGCGACCTACCCGGGGACAACGCGGGCCACGTTAACGCCCCCCTATTAGGTCTTGCTCCGGGTGGGGTTTACCAAGCCAGCTAGTCGCCTAGCTGCTGGTGAGCTCTTACCTCACCGTTTCACCCTTACCCGGCACTCAGCACGGTAAATAGAAGGTCTTCTGAAGACATGCAGTTCAATAGTAATAGCCGCTATTCACCTTGCTGAGTGCCGGGCGGTTTGTTTTCTGTGGCACTTTCCTTAGAGTCACCTCCACCGGACGTTATCCGGCACCCTGCCCTGCGGAGCTCGGACTTTCCTCAGGCACGGCCTTGCGGCACTGTGCCCGCGACTATTTGGTTTACTCAATTGCCTTATTTATTTTTTAACCCAAGTACCTACCGCTAATGGCGCGGATGTATAGTATAACAGGTTTCAGCAGGAATTGCAATAGTAATGGTTTCCATTGCTGTCAGTCTTCTCTGTAAAGCAGCAGCCGGCCGCAGTTTTCGCAGTATGACAGGTTCTGTTTTTTTATCACCTTCAGTACCACAGGAGAAATATCCAGGCGGCAGCCGCTGCAGGTGGCATTTTCCACCACGGCAACTACGGTATCGCCCAGTAACTTGCTTTTCCTATTATATATTTCTTTCAGCTCCGGGTCAATTTCATCAAATAACTGCCGGTACTGAGCTTCAATTTGGGCCAGTTCATTGTTAATGCTTTCTTTCCAGCTTTGGTACTGCCGGACACGCTCCTCATAGTCCTTTTTGTCCCGCCCGATTGCCTCTTTTTCCTGCCTGAGAACCGCCGTCAATTCTTCCTGGTCCTGGATAAGGTTTAGCACCGCTTCCTCGCATTGGGACAGTTCCTCTTTGGTCATGCGGATTTTTTGCTCGATGCCCTGCAGTTCCTTGGAATTGTTGTGCTCGTCGTCGTACAGCTGCCGGGTCAAGGTTTCCAGTTTGGCGCTCAACTCCTCACAGTCCAGTTCCCTGGCTTTCACCTCTTTTTCCAGCGACTGCAGGCGATTTTTCCTCAGCTTGTATTCCCTGAGGCGTGCTTCCAGTGCTGCCTTTTCCTTTTTCAGCAGGGGCAAGTTTGACTCCCGTCTGGCCTTTTCTTTTAACTGTTTATGCTTTATTTTTAAATTTTGTGCCTGCCACAGTCTCTCCAGATCCCGCATTTTGGGCCTCCTTTCCAAATTTGAATATAAAAAAATAGATAGGAAAGCAGACGTTTCCTATCTATAAGTACTGCCAGGGATTTGTATTTTCAGTAGACAGTATAATTTCCACTTTTTTGTCGGCAAGCTTTTCCTGCAGTCGGCGTGCCACAACCGGGACAATAACCCGTTCGGTAGCATAGTGGCCCGCATCCACCACAGCCAGTCCCCTGGCCAAAGCTTCCTGCGCCTGGTGGAATTTGATGTCCCCGGTAAGCAGCACTTCGGCACCGTGTTTCAGGGCACTGTCCACCATTGACGCACCAGCCCCTCCGCAGACGGCTACTTTGGAAATGGGCCGCTGGATATCGCCCACAACGCCGACCTGATCCGTGCCCAGAACCTGCTTAACCTTCAACGCAAAGGCCTCCAGGGTCTCAAATTCCGGCAGCGAACCTATTCTGCCCAGGCCATATTCCTTTCCCTTGTTGGCCAGCGGGTACAGGTCATAGGCCACTTCCTCGTACGGGTGGCTGTCAAACATGGCCTTCAAGACCGGTTTCAGCTTTGCCGCCGGTACGATGGTTTCCAGGCGGTACTCCTCCACCTGTTCCAGGTCTCCCACTTCACCGATAAACGGGTCGGCACCCTCCAGGGGTTTAAAGGTACCCTGCCCGGGTGTCCGAAAAGTGCAGTGCGAATAATTGCCGATCCACCCGGCACCGGCGTCGCCAATAGCCGTGCGCACCTGGTCTATGTAATCCTGGGGCACAAATACCACCAGTTTGTACAGCTTTTCGCTGCCGCTCGGTGCCAACACCCTGGTATCCTTCAGTCCCAGGCACTGGGCCAGGTAGTGGTTGACGCCTTCATCCGCCTTGTCCAGGTTGGTATGTGCCACGTAAACCATTATGTTGTTGCAGATAAGCTTTTTAATCATCCTTCCTTTGGGTTCGTCAAAGCGAATCTTTTTTACAGAATCGAATATGAACGGGTGATGGGAAACTATTAGATCCGCCTTTTCAAAAACAGCTTCATCCACCACCTGCTCGGTTATATCCAGAGTAACCAGAACCTTTTGCACAGGTGCCTCCGGTTCGCCGATCTGCAGGCCGACATTATCCCATTTTTCCGCTCTTTCAAGCGGTGCCATTTCTTCTATTACCTTGTAGACTGTTTCGCAGCTAACCATTGTTTCACCCTCTGTATTTTTGATAGTTTTTCCCTGATTTGTCCAGCCTTGCCTTTAGTTTCTGGGTTCGTGCTCTGCTTTATACCTTCCAGTATATTCAGGTAATGCTTTTCCTTTTCCACCAGCAATTTTTTCAACAGCGGGTGGCGCTTTTCCAACAGTCTCGGCCCGATCTCCGGGTCGACGGGTGTTTCCTCTCCCCGGGCCGCTACCAGTATTTCGTACAGGTGGCCGTCCTCCGCCACCAGGTCCTCATCCAGCAGGTACCAGCCGTTTGCCCACAGCCACTGTCGCACCGTTTCCACATGGGTCATGGGCTGCAGTATCAGGCGCCCGGCTGTTTCCAGCACTTCCGGCGACCGCCGGAATATCTGCACCATATTCTTCCCGCCCATGCCGGCAATGACGATAGTGCCCGCTTCACCGGGCTGCAGGGTTTTCAGGCCGTCACCCAGCCGAACGGAAATCCTGTCCTGCAAACGGTAAGCCGCAACGGTTTCCCGGGCGCTTTCATAGGGTTTCCGGTGTACATCCGTTGCTATGACTTGAGGAGCAATTCCCTCGTTTACCAGGTACACCGGAAGGTAGGCATGGTCGGTGCCGATATCGGCCACCGTGCTTCCCGGTGGAACGTATGCTGCTACTGCTGCCAGCCGCTGCGAAAGTTTCATCAGATTTCCCCCGCAAGTGCTCTATCTACAATATTATATCCAGATAAGACAATTTCCTTTAACAACGGCGAAATTTTTTCAAAAAAAGAACTCACCTTTGGCTAAGGTGAGTTCTTTGGTGGGCGATGCAAGGCTCGAACTTGCGACCCCCTGCTTGTAAGGCAGGTGCTCTCCCAGCTGAGCTAATCGCCCAAATGGTGACCCGTAGGGGATTCGAACCCCTGTTACCGGCGTGAAAGGCCGGTGTCTTAGACCACTTGACCAACGGGCCCCATCTGTGAAATATGGTGGGCCCACCAGGGATCGAACCTGGGACCAACCGGTTATGAGCCGGTAGCTCTACCGCTGAGCTATGGGCCCAAAAAGTGGTGCCTTACTATTATACCGAATCTCTGCCAAAAATGCAAAAGCTTTTACTGCTTTCAGCAAAGAAGTTTTTTTGGCAGAAAAAAACAAAATAAATTGGCTCCCCGGGCAGGACTCGAACCTGCAACCCTTCGGTTAACAGCCGAATGCTCTACCATTGAGCTACCGAGGAGCGCTGGTGCCAGAAATTATTATAAAACAAATGGGGCAGTTGGTCAACAGTAATTTATTCCAAATAATCTTTTAGTTTCTTGCTGCGGCTGGGATGACGTAGTTTGCGCAACGCCTTAGCCTCAATCTGCCGGATACGCTCACGAGTCACGTTAAATTCCTTACCCACCTCTTCCAGAGTACGCGACCGGCCATCATCCAAACCAAATCTCAACCGTAGTACTTTCTCTTCTCTTTCCGTCAGGGTATCCAGTACTTCTTCCAGCTGCTCCTTCAAAAGAGTAAATGAGGCCTTTTCAGCCGGCGCCGGAGCGTCCTCATCCTCTATAAAGTCTCCAAGGTGGCTGTCCTCTTCTTCCCCAATTGGCGTCTCTAAGGATACAGGTTCCTGAGCAATCTTCATGATTTCCCGGACGCGTTCTTCCGGGAGACCCATTTCCTTGGCAATCTCCTCGGGTGTTGGTTCCCTGCCGTATTCTTGCAGCAGCTGCCGGGAAACCCTGATTAACTTGTTGATGGTTTCCACCATATGCACCGGAATACGAATAGTTCTTGCCTGGTCGGCAATAGCCCTAGTAATGGCCTGGCGAATCCACCAGGTGGCATAGGTACTGAATTTATAACCTTTACGGTAATCGAACTTTTCTACCGCTTTAATCAAACCCAGGTTACCTTCCTGTATCAAGTCTAAAAAGAGCATCCCACGGCCCACGTACCGCTTGGCTATGCTAACCACCAGACGGAGGTTAGCCTCAGCCAGCTTGCGTTTGGCCTCTTCATCGCCCTGTTCCATGCGCTTGGCCAGTTCTACCTCTTCCTCTGCCGTCAGCAGCGGTATACGTCCGATTTCCTTCAGGTACATCCGAACCGGATCATCGATGCCTACTCCTTCGGGTACAGAGAGATCTAAATCCAGTTCCTCTCCTTCGCCGTCAATCTCTTTTCCCGGTGCTATTCCCTCTTCCGGCAGTACTTCTACACCCTGTTTATTTAGATACTCGTAAAATTCATCAATCTGCTCGGGGGTGAGTTCTATACCTTGAAGGGCATCCATGATTTCTGCATAGGTTAAGACGCCACGCTTTTTGCCTTGTTCAACCAGCTGTTTGACGTTTTCTTTTTGCAGCAACTCGTCTTTCATCTCTCTTACCCCCTTTCTCGGGTTAGTACCGCTTGATACTTATTCTTTGTAAAAAGTCATTTTCCTGCCAGAAAACAAAGCTCTTTAGTAGGAATTTTTGAATTTCCTCATAATTGGGATTTTGTTCCAGCCTGTCCAGATCCTCCTCCAGCGCGCTTAACTGGTTATCCAGCTGGAACAGGTACATCTTCTCCAGCAAGTGCTCAAAATCATCCAATCTATTTTCATCGGCTACCATGACGTGAGCAACCGCTTTCTGTCCTGCTTCACTCAGCTTCTGCATGAGCTGGGACCAGTCAAATTCCCGTTCCGGTCCCTCTTTTAGTATTACCCGCAGCACTTCAACAACTCCCTCGTCCTGAAAACCATCCAGAGAAATTACCCGCTGGATAGCCTTGGCACGCTGCGGTTCCAGCAACACCTGGTGCAACAGCTCTCTTTCCAGGCTGGCGCGTACTGGCGGCCCTTTTTGAACAACAACACTGTTATTATACCTATTTTTACCTATTTTATCCTTTTTTACTCTTGATTTTTCGCTATTTCTCAAATATGCATTAAATTCCGCGAAAACAGCTTCTTCTGACAAATCCAGCCTGCTGGCTATCAGGCGCATGTATTCCTCCCGTTCCACGGCACTTTTCAGGCCGGCAAGATCCGGCAACAGGGAACGGACAATGGCCGCTTTTCCTTCAATGGTGCCGGAATCATATTCTGTCAAAGCATGCTCTAGTTTATACTCCATCAATGACAGGGACTGTTTGCCCACCAGCTGTTCAAAGGCCGCCTGCCCGTGGCGCCGCAGGTAATCATCCGGGTCCATGCCCTGGGGCAGCTGCGCCACGCGTACCCTGGCACCCAGGCTCTGCAGTATATTCAATCCTCTAAGCGTAGCTTTGGCACCGGCGGTATCGGCGTCGTAAGCAATGCTGATGTTCTCGCTGTACCGCATAAGCAGCCGCCCCTGGTCACTGGTGAAAGCCGTTCCCAGGGAGGCAACGGCGTTGGTGACGCCAAACCGGTGCGCGGAAATGACGTCCATATATCCTTCAACCACAATAACCCGGTTTTTCCTGCGAATACTGCCGGCTGCCCAGTTCAGCCCGTAGACACTGCGTCCCTTGTGAAACACCGGTGTCTCCGGGGAATTGAGGTATTTGGGCTCGCCATCCCCGACCACACGACCACCAAATGCCATCACCCTTCCCTGGTGGTCCAGAATCGGGAACATAATTCTTCCGCGAAAGCGGTCATAGTATCCACTGTTATCCTTTCTTTTTAAGATCAGACCTGCCTGAGCAATATCCTCCTCCTTGTAACCCTGCCGGGTCAGGTGTTTTAACAAACCGTCCCAGCCGTCCGGGGCATACCCGAGGCCGAAATAGCTCTGGATCTTTTCGCTCAGACCTCGCTGGCGCAAATACTCCCGCGCCGGTTCCGCCTCAGGTAGGTTCCTGAGGTTGGCATAGTACCACCGGGCTGCCAGCCGGTTGATTTCAAAAAGCCTCTGCCGCAGGCTCTGCCTGGCAGCTTCCTGCGGGTCCCTGGTTTCTTCTTCGGGAAGGGTTATCCCTGCTGCCTCGGCCAGCTGGGATACCGCTTCCGGAAAAGTCAGGTTCAAATGCTTCATTAAAAATGTATAAACATTTCCACCCTCACCACAACCAAAGCAGTACCACATCTGCTTATCCGGGCTCACGGTAAAGGAAGGTGTCTTCTCGCTGTGAAACGGACAGAGCCCCACGTAATTTCTTCCCACCCGCTTCAGGGGGACGTAATCACCAATAACTGATACTATATCTATGCTGTCACTTATGTCGGATATGATGTGTTCCGGTATATACCCCGGCACCAATACCACCACTTATACCAAAATCTATACCATTATTACAATTCGTGAAAAAGAGACCAAATTCCTGCTTTTTAATAACCAATCTCAATGAGCTGGCGCAGTTTGTGCGAAAAATTTCTGCAGTCAGCTTTGGAAAAAGCCCGCGGTCCCTTGATTCTGGCCCTGCCGCTGCGCCGCTGTACCGCGGATAAATGCCGCCGGAACAGCAGGCCGTCAATGTTTTCTTCCGTGTAAACAAGCCCCCTGGGTGACAGACAGCGGGCCCCTTTGGCCAATACCAGCGCGGCCAAACCGTAGTCCTGAGTGACCACTATATCACCACCGCTTACCCTGTTGGCTACCGCCATGTCCACGGCTTCCGGCAGGTTATCCACCCGGACCACTTCCGCCCCGGCCGGCCATATGTCATGGGAGATACTGACTACAAACACCACGGGAATATCATAATTCCCGGCAATATCCACAATTTCCTGTTTGATGACAGCCGGACAGGCATCACCGTCTACGATAATTTTACGCAATGTCAAATCCACCTTTGACCTGATATTAATTTGTTCGCTCTTTTATCAGTATTCCCCTGCCATATTCGACATGTTTCTGCAAATTTTTTGCAGGCATTTTTTTAAATTTGGCCCACGGCGTAAATAACAAGTATAAAACCGCAGACATAAGCAACACTATTTATGAGGTGATTTTATGGGCAAGATGGTAGCACTGTTACTGTTGATTATGATTTTGGGCAGTACAGCTTATGTAGTATACACAGGTATTTTATTACCTTTGCTGCAGCCGTTTCTCAAAAACAAACCCTAAAGAATATGCCAATAATTCCTACATGATTATTATATCAGTTCATGATATACTTTATTATAGAAGTTTCGGCAACTTCTTCATTCTTCAAAAACCTCCCTTTTAAATATTTTCGGTGGAACCGTTTCCGGTTTCACCTCTTTTTATTTTTACGTATATTATGATGATATTGTGGCAACATATAAATAGAAGCAGCATTACTCCTGTCAGGGACCTAGTCAGTTCCTGAATAGCCTGACCGCGAAGAGAGTAATGCTGCTTCTTTTTTGGCTTAATCGTTTTACAGATGATATGCCTTAGGTACAAACAGTTCCTGGTACTGGTTGATGGCAAACCGGTCGGTCATACCTGCAATGTAATCGCACGCAGCCCGTTCCACCCCGCCGTTCTCCCAGCCCGGAGGCAGGTACTCCGGGTGCTCCACATAAAAATTATATATATCCTTGACCAGGCGAATAGCTTTATGCTCTTCCGTCTTGGCACTGGACCCAATGTAGACGTTGGCAAACAAAAAGTCGCGCAGCTCGTCCATAGCGCTCCATACCTCTTCACTCATGGAAATGCGCTCCTTGTTCCAGCTGCTCTGAATCATGTCCATAACCATGGTATTGATGCGCTCCCGGCGGTGCCTCCCCAGTATCCTGATACAGTTTTGCGGAAGTTGCTCTTCAGTAATCACCCCTGCCCGCACCGCGTCGTCAATATCATGGTTAATATAGGCGATGCGGTCCGCTATTCTCACAATCTGCCCTTCCAGTGTTTTCGGCAGTTCCGTGCCGGTATGCCGCAGAATGCCATCACGTACCTCCCAGGTTAAATTTAAACCGGTACCCTGCTCCAACTCCTCCACTACCCGCAAACTCTGATGGTTGTGTTTAAAGCCGTCAGGATAGACTTCATTAAGTGCTTTTTCTCCTGCATGTCCAAAAGGAGTATGCCCTAAATCATGCCCCAGGGCAATGGCTTCCGTCAGGTCCTCGTTCAGCCGCAGTGCTCTGGCAATAGTTCGGGCTATCTGGGCCACTTCCAGGGTGTGAGTTAACCTGGTGCGAAAATGGTCTCCTTCCGGAGCAATAAATACCTGGGTCTTGTGTTTCAGGCGCCTGAACGCCTTGGCGTGAATAATGCGGTCCCTGTCCCGCTGAAAGGCTGTCCGTACCGGGCAGGGTTCTTCCTCCCGCTGCCGTCCCCTGGTGGCATCGCTAAAGGCGGCCAGCGGTGACAGGTGCTGCCTCTCCCACTGCTCCGTCTGCCGTCTTATATCCACAGTTACTCACCCCTCGTACTTTTTCCGTACTACATTGAACATTCGCCCTCCGCAAGTTTTTCCCTTTAAGAGCTTGTTCGATTAGCCAAGAAATTTAACAAAGAAATAACCTTAGACTCGTTTATAACCAATTCATTTTCAATAAAAGTTGTTTTTTAAGCCCAAAAAACTTATCTGGTAAATTCGGAGTCTGCACTCTTTCCAATCCGCGCACCGGAAATTTTTGGTGGTACATTCAGATATAAAAAAGGTTGAGGAAAAGCTTCCCCTCAACCTTCACAGTCAGTCCTTTGAGTAAAGACGTTACGCAGGTCATTTACGAAGCAGGGCCACGCCACCGGCCAGCAGGGCCAGCACCGCAACGGCCAGGGCCACCCAGGAGATGTTGGCCGTCACCTTGGACACGGTAGTAGTGCCGGTGTGCATCCCCTTGATTTCTTCAGCCATGTTTTTCAGTTCCATTTTCGTTTTCGCCAGGTCATAAAACCCGTGCCACTGCACGTAGTCCGGTCCGTTCATGAAAGCACCCATGCGGGCCCGGCGCCCCTCGTGATGCCACAGTTCAAAAAAGAGAAAATCAATGGGCTCGTCAAACTTGTCCTTGCTGATCAGGTTTTGCGCCTTGAGCGATTCGTACAGTTCAACAGAGGGGTTATAGTACCGCTCGTTATACAGTTTCACAGCTTCATCGGCCTGCACGTAAAAGTTTTCCACCCAGGAAGTGGAGTGGCACTCCTTACAGACCGCCTGCATTTTCTGCCGTTTCTCCTGCCAGTTTTTCGTTTTCTCGGTTAACGGCCGTTCCAGCTCCCAAGACAGCCGGTCGCTGACATTGTGGGTCACCTCGTTATCACCCAGACCGGACATGTGACAGGTGGCGCAGGTGGGTGCCCGGAAATCATCCAGGTCCCACTCCTCTGCCGGTGCATCCCAGTTCCAGGTGTCGCCTTCCGCCTGGTATATCTTCCCGTGTTTGGATTCAAAATATATTTCCTCCTGAGGATGGTCGGGACCCAGGTGGCAGGTGCCGCAGTTTTCCGGCCTGCGAGCCTCTTCCACAGAAAAAGCATGCCGCGTGTGGCAGACGCTGCAACTGCCTTTGCTGCCGTCGGGATTGATCCTACCCACACCGATGTTGGGCCAAGTCAGGGGCTTAAGCTTCCCGTCCTTACTCATCTCCACCTTGGTACCGTGGCACTGTTCGCAACCCCTGATGGGCGCCGTGAGCCCTTCCACCTTATAGCCCAACACGTCGTCCTCTTCCGGCTTCCCGGCGGTAAAATCCTTGACAAAGGTTGCCGCCTGCACGTGCAGGCTCTGGTTAAACTCTGTCACTTCCTTTTCATGGCACCGGGCACACACCTTGGGTGACACCACGGGAGTAATATAGCTGCCATCAAAATGCTTTACCGCCCCCGGGTCACCCTGCTGCACCCGGTGACAGCTGTCGCACCCCACTCCCGCGTCGGCATGCCTGCTTTCCTTCCATTCCCGGTAAATAGCGGAAATGCGGGTTTCGTGACACTGCAGGCAGTCCGTTTCACCCTGCTCGGCAGCCTGGGCAATTTGCACCTTGCTGCTGACAGTACTGCCCGCAGCACCTGGCTCCTGCGCTAGGGCAATTACCGGTACGGCCAAGGCTGCCAGAAACAAGATAAGCGCCATAAAACCTATTTTTCTTTCAATCAATATTCTGCCTCCTTTCTACTAATTTATTATGGGCAGCCGCTGTTAGGCCTATACTATCATACCAATCATTACCGAAAGGAAAACGCCAATTTGCCTCTAATAAAGTAGGTTGATACATATCTCCTTGGAAACAGAAAAAGGTGGGCTCAAGATGAATTCGGTAAAACAGAAAAAAGACTATATTCACTGGTTCCTTAACTTTCGCCTCAAGAAGGCCAAAGCCGCCAGGCTACTGTTAAATTTAAGCCGTACCCCGCACCTGCTGAACCAGGTAGTATTTGTTAATGATATTTTCGGTAAGAAAAATTCCATTCTGGTCTCGGCCAGGGGTACTTCTACCTTCCCGTTTATCTGCCGTGTTAACGGCCTCTATTACAGCGACCCGGAAGACGCCTTCGAAGCCTTGCTTCATTTGCCGGAAAAAAAGAAATTGTATCTCTGCCTGTCCTATCCCGAGCGGCCAGCCATTCCGGAACTGGTGGCTGAGGACAGTGAAGTAAACGACGAAATGGTAAAAAGCCTGCAGGCCATTTGGCAAAAGCTGGCCCGTGAGGAAATAATGCAGGAAATAGATGCGGCTCTGGATAACAATGATAAGGAGGAATTTCTGCGTCTCACACAGAAGCTGAAGCGCATCGATGGCTAAATTCATCTGGACTTGCTTCAGATACTAAAAAAAAGAAGGTAGGTCCCAGAAATTTGCCGGCGACCTACCTTTTACTGCCGTTTTTCCATGTCGGCTATCATTTCCATAGAACTCGTGCACACCTTTCTCCAGTTTTTCGCGGCACGCGTCACAGACGCACTAACAATCTGTCTTCTTATTGCCCTTCTCATCCAGCACATAGGTGCAGACCAGTTTTGCTTCCTTTTTCCCGCAGATTTGACATTCTTCACATCCTGCCCTGCCATGATCTTCGTGCATTGCCTCAACCCCCTTAAGCCTGTAAACAGGACTTTTTTTGTTATTTACCATTGCGTCAATTTATCTGTTGCCAAAAACTTCTCTCTCCGCCCGGGGAGTTTTTTCTGCCATAATTTACCAGGGAGATGATGGGCTTTTTCTGTCACATTATCCCCGGTAGCAAACTATACTGACTATACCTCAGTATTTTTGCAAGAATCGTAGCCAAATGTCCTAGCTTCAATAATAGATTGGGGAGGATAGAAAAAATAATGACTAAAAAAAAGAAACCCATATCCAAGGCAAAGCTGGAAGCCAACCGGCGCAACGCCAAAAAATCCACCGGCCCCCGAACAGCAGAAGGTAAACAGCGCAGTGCCCAAAATGCCCTCAAAAGTACGGGACCAAAGACTGCCAAAGGCAAGGCTCGCTCAGCATTTAATGCCACCAAGTCCGGTTACTGGACCAAACCTTCAATCCTGCGCCAGTGTCTCAAATGCGACAAGGAATGCAACTACTCATGGCCGCCCGAGGAATGTATCCGGTCCGTCGCGAAGGAAATAGCGGACAGCAAGCAAAAGGAGGTTAAATAAGTGGCTCCGCACAACCCCTTACTGACTTTTGCCCATGGTGATTTTATCTGGAATTTATACAAGAATGCCCGGGGACATTTATGTATCAAAAAGTACGACCCAGACACCGCCGTCTGGTCGGATGAGGAAGTGCTGGTAACCGATTTTCGGGAAGAGTATTCACTGGCACTGGGAGACAACGATACCATTCATTTAATCGCGGAGGATAGTACAGGGATATTTAACTACTGCTTCTGGGACGGCAGCCGCTGGTCAAAAGAAGTCCAGCTGTTTCCGCGCAACCCCAACAGCACCAGCAACCTCATGCTGGCCGTATCCGCCGGCTGCGTCCACGTAACATATCTATCCAAAACAGAAAAGGCAAAGGTTCTTGTCCACCAGTATAAGTACGCAGGACAGTGGTCGAAACCAGCAATAATCAACACCCTCGGCGAACCCTGCGGCAACGCGGTGATAAACTCCGGTACCAACGGCCGGATTCACCTGGTTGCCCAGGAAATTGACGGCGACAACTACCAGCTGTGCCACTACGCTTTTGACCCCAGCACAAACAGCTGGCAGTACAGGTACCTGCTGACAAAACAGCAGTCAAGCAATAAACTGGACCCCTGCATTTTATCCGACCGGTACAACAACCTGCACCTGGTCTGGTTGAAATCGGACGGCATGCATCTCCGGGTATACTACCGGCGTTTCCGCCCGGGAGGCTGGTTGGTCGGCGGCTGGGGCAAGGAACAAGTTGTTTCGCCGTCCCAGGCCAATGCCTTCTCACCCATCCTGCTCAACAGCAACAACCGGCTGATTACCATGTGGCAGCAAATTGACGGCATCTACTACAGTACCTCCTCAGACTGGGGCGATACCTGGAGCAATCCGGAAAAAGAAGGTCAGTTCAAGGACTTTATGAAGCTCAACTATCAAATGGGCAGTAAGTTGAAGCAGGAGCCGTTAGACCTGGTGCGGACCTTTTCCGCCACCAGTCCCCAGCTGGTACTGCTGGCAGCATATACCTACGCCACCAGGTCGCTAAAGGAACCGGAGGCCCCAGAAACCTCCACGGAAGACAGCAAGGCCTTGCTGAGAATGCATAATCCCAAAGCCCTGGTCCCGAAAAATCTCCAGCAGGTCCAGTCTGACACCCGCCTGTATAAACTTACCTTTGCCATGGAGGACGTGCGGCTGACGACACAGCAGCTAGGCGACACCGTCAAGAAACAGGCTAGGCAAATCAACGATACAGCAGCCGAACTGGACAGTATCAAGCAGTTTATGAGTCACCTGGAAGAAAAGGTAGTCGTTAACAGCAGGGCTATCACCAACATCAGCGACAAGCTGGATAACAAACTGGACACCCTTGAAGCAGAAAGTCTCAAACAGGTCATCGAAAATAACAGCCGTCTGCAGGAAATGGAGCAGAAAATCCAGCAGCTGGCAGGAGAATTGGATAAGCTCAGAAACCTGTTGGATAGTTACAAAACCTTGCTGCACGATTACATTGAGGAAGAAAAAGAGCGCCGCAATACTGACGCAGAAACCGGCAAAAGAAATGCGGGCCTGGTAAAACAGATAGTCAGTTCCTTTCTCAAGGCAGAATGAAATTGCCATATTTGCCCACACAGGTGATAATTTTGCCTTGACCCCGTACTGGCGACATTGCAGGAGTCATTTTACCCCAATCCCTCTTGAAAAGCAGGGATTGGTTTTGTTTGTGTCCCCTTCACTAGATATAATAAACTATGAGATGCACTTTCTACACCTATGTTGAAGGGGGACAAGCATGAAAGCAAGATTATCACTTGTAACTGTTCTAGTTGTTACTCTGACAATGTTCTGTTTTAGCAGTACTGCATTTGCCATCGGCTGGCTCTCTCCAGAATGGTATGCCCGGTATTACCAGTCCCAGCAGCCCGAGCCAACGCCGGAACCTGCCCCACAGCCTGAGCCGGCTCCGGAGCCCGAACCGGCACCGCAGCCGGAACCGACCCCGGATAACACTCCCGGTCAAAACGAGCAAACATCCGAACCGAACAGCGGGACAAGCACCGGCTGGTTAAGCAAAGCATGGTATGAAAAATATTACGGCAGCCAACCAGCCTCACCCGAGCCAACACCCGAACCGGCTCCAGAAAAACCGGACAACAACAGCGCTGGATTGACTGCCCAAGAACAGCGTATGCTGGAACTGATCAACAGGGAACGTACCAGGAGAGGTATTCCTGCCGTCAAGCTGGATATGGCCATTACAGAAATTGCCAGACTGAAAAGTCAGGATATGATTGACAACAACTATTTTGCGCACAAGTCACCAACCTACGGCAGGGTAAACAACATGCTGGATGCTGCCGGCGTCAAGTACAGAATGGCCGGAGACATTTTGGCAAAAACCTCCACAGTTGACCGGGCGCTGGAACTGTACATGGGAAGCTCCATTCATCAGGCCCACCTGCTACTGCGTTCTTACACCCATGCAGGAGTAGGAATCAAGAAGCGGCCAGGCGGCGGAATTATGGTAACGGTAATCTTTGTCCAAAGATAAATTTTAAAGACCGCTACCCGAACGGGTACCGGTCTTTTTCATATTTACGTTGCTATTGTTCCTACTTCAACAGCTGCGGCGGGTAAGGCGGCCAGGTCTGCACCGCCGGCGGACACTCACCTAACACCTGGTCCTCGCACTCGGGCGGCTGCGGGCAGAAGCCGTATGCCGGCACCATCAACTGTACCTCAGCAAACAGCTTGAAAACCAGCAGCACGTTGATACAGCAGTGTACTTTCGCTTTCGAATCATCATCATTCGAATCATTACCTTTCGAAACATCATCTTTCAAATCATCATCTTTCGAATCATAACCTTTCGAATCATTATCATCATCATTATCATTATCATCATCATTCGAACCATCACCCGGTTTCAGGAAGCACAGCAAACAGTCAAAGAACATATCCACCTCACACTGCATGCGCGGCTCTCCCGCGCGGGACAGGCGTACTATCTTGCTTTTGGGCAGCTTATCAAGTTTAGCCTTCCCTGTCCCGAAGCCCAGGCTGTTGCCGCTGCTATCAAAGAACTCAACGGTAATGCTAAACTCAATTTTTTTCGGGAAATTAAATTTCACCTGGTCCGGCGGCAATATCTCGCAGCAGCACTCTTTGCCAGGGTTGCACATGTCGCAGCTTTTAAAGGACGGGTCGATGCGCACGCATTCCACGGTCACCGCTCCATCAGGAACCTTGATGTTTTTGAGCTCCACCTCAAACGCCTTGCCATCTTCATCGGTTTCCAGCTGCTTGCACTCCTGGTACACCTTCTTGGTCTTGATGCAGACTATCTCCGTCGGCGGCGGACACCCCTCCGGCGGGCACGGCCCAGGCTCTACCCCGTTCTGCCTTGCCTGAAAATTTCTGTCATCCAACATTAATTATCCTCCTCCTTTTTTTACTTGCTGCCGAATTTTTTCGGCTTGTAATACTGGTTACGTGTAGCGCTGTCAGTATAACTTATTAACTTGCAACAATACCTGACAGGATTAAAGCGAAGCCAAAAGCCCGCAACTCCTGCAGTTACAGACCTTTCGCACTACAATAGAAAATTTTAAAAAAATTTACTCATCCCCACGTCTTGGCCCGTAGCTCTGTTGGCCAGATTACTAACTTAAAACCGCTACATTGGTACAACCGGTTACTCCTGCAGCGGGTAAGGCGGCCAGGTCTGCACCGCCGGCGGGCACTCGCCTGCCACCTGGTCCTGGCACTCGGGCGGCTGCGGGCAGAAGCCGTATGCCGGCACCATCAACTGTACCTCAGCAAACAGCTTGAAAACCAGCAGCACGTTGATACAGCAGTGTACTTTCGGAGTTTCATCCGGTACCAGGAAGCACAAGAGACAGTCAAAGAACATATCCACCTCACACTGCATGCGCGGCTCTCCCGCGCGGGACAGGCGTACTATCTTGCTTTTGGGCAGCTTATCAAGTTTAGCCTTCCCTGTCCCGAAGCCCAGGCTGTTGCCGCTGCTATCAAAGAACTCAACGGTAATGCTAAACTCAATTTTTTTCGGGAAATTAAATTTCACCTGGTCCGGCGGCAATATCTCGCAGCAGCACTCTTTGCCAGGGTTGCACATGTCGCAGCTTTTAAAGGACGGGTCGATGCGCACGCATTCCACGGTCACCGCTCCATCAGGAACCTTGATGTTTTTGAGCTCCACCTCAAACGCCTTGCCATCTTCATCGGTTTCCAGCTGCTTGCACTCCTGGTACACCTTCTTGGTCTTGATGCAGACTATCTCCGTCGGCGGCGGGCACCCCTCCGGCAGGCACGGCCCAGGCTCTACCCCGTTCTGCCTTGCCTGGAAACTCTTGAAAAACTTCTTAGACATAACTATCCTCCTTTTACAGGCTTTATTTTCCGATACTGGCGGGAAACACAAGAATATTGCTTCTTACAATAATTTATTTTCGGGAATTTTATTTTGTCAGTAACGAACCGAAGCCAAAACATTTTTTTGCATAAAAAAAAAGACCCCTAAAAAGGGGCCTCAACTACCTGTTGCGCAGTGCTTTTGTGGCCTCCGCCACCTGCACCACACGGCGGGCCAGGATTCGCGCCCGGGACAAAGCGAAGTCATCTTCGCCGGCGGGTTTTTGTGCGCAGGCTCCCTGATGCCCGCAGTCGTCTTCTATGTAACCGTCGCCAACAATGGTCATCCCCTGGACAAGCATCATGTCAAATAAAGCTTTCAGGGTAGTTTCCTGACCGCCAAACCGGGCCGCACCGGTGGCCAGCGCGCCGCCTACCACGTTCAGGAGCTTCTTCTCCTTTCTCAGGACCCTTGTTTTGTCCCAAAAAGCTTTCAACTGGCCGGAAACGGTGCCGAAGTAAACCGGACTCCCCATGAGAATCCCGTCACTCCGTGCCATTGTTTCGTAAGCTTCCCCCAGGGCAGTACCCGCAAAGCACTTTCCGGTACACGGGACGCTGCAGTTATAGCAGAAAGGGATTTTTTGGTCCTTGAGCACCTCGGCTACATGAATCAGCTCAGTCTCCGCACCCATCTTCTCTGCTTCCGCCAAAGCCTCCTTTAACAGAGTCACCGTATTGCCCTTTTTCTGTGGGCTGCCGTTCAGCCCTACTATCAACATCTGCTTCCCCTCCTCAAAAAAACTATTTGATATTAATAATACTTATCAGACGCTACAGGTATATATTATACCAGAAAGCAAATAATGGTTCCTCCCTCAATGGCAAATCTTAGCCTTTTTTCAATCTCCCTTATGTCTCCACTTGTTTGGGCTTTTCCACTTTTTGCAGGGTTACCCACCTGTCTGACCAACTTCGGTTCGCTTGCGCTATGTTCCAAGTTCTCCCTTCGGCTTCCTTCAGACCCCACCGTTGCCAGTGACGCCCTTGCCTGCGGGTCGTCTTCCCGCTGGTTAAGTAACAGGGTATCTTTCAACCCATCAGCTCGGCTGATATGCCGGGTGAACCAAAAAAGGCCATGCAGACTCGGGTCTGCATGGCCTCATGCTTACTCCAGCACCGCCTGGGCTGCTGCCAGCCGGGCGATGGGCACCCTAAAGGGTGAGCAGCTGACGAAATCCAGACCGATCTGCTGGCAGAATTCGATGGAGCTGGGGTCTCCACCGTGCTCGCCGCAGATGCCTATGGTCAAATCCGGTTTTGTTTCCCGGGCCTGTTTTACAGCCATTTCCATCAACTTACCGACACCTTCCCTATCCAGTACGATAAACGGGTTGTCGGTAAGTATCTTTTCTTTGACATAATGGTGCAAAAACTTGCCTTCGGCATCGTCACGGCTGAAACCGAAGGTGGTTTGTGTCAGGTCATTGGTACCGAAGGAGAAGAAGTCAGCCTCTTTGGCTATTTCTCCTGCAGTGGCACAGGCCCGCGGCACTTCGATCATGGTACCCACTTCGTAGTCGAAGTCCACTCCCGTTTCTTCCTTGATCTGCTCGGCAACATCCACAATGAGCTTTCTGAGAAGTTTCAGCTCGTTAACATGACCAACCAGGGGGATTTCTACTTCCGGCTTGACATCATAACCTTCCTTGGTCAGCCGCACCACAGCCTGGAAGATGGCCCTGGCCTGCATGGCGTACACTTCCGGGAAGGTAATACCAAGACGGCAGCCCCTGTGTCCCAGCATGGGGTTGAATTCGGAAAGACTGCGCACCTGGCTGAGCAGCGCTTCTTTTTCCTCCAGCTCAGCTTCCTTACCTTCATATTTTAATTTAGTAATTTCAACCAGCAGTTCTTCTATATTGGGTAAGAACTCGTGCAACGGCGGGTCCAGCAGGCGAATGGTCACCGGGTAGCCGTTCATCGCCTTTAAAATACCGTAAAAGTCTTCCTGCTGCATGGGCAGCAGTTTATCCAGAGCCTGCTGCCGTTTCTCCGCATTGTCCGCAAGAATCATCTCCTGAACAATAGGCAGGCGGTCCTGCGCCATAAACATGTGCTCAGTACGGCAGAGGCCGATACCTTCCGCGCCAAAATCTCTGGCCTTCTGTGCATCTTCCGGGGTATCGGCGTTGGCCCTAACACCCAGCTGGCGCACCTCGTTGGCCCACTCCAGCAGCGTTTGAAACTCGTCGCTCAGCTCGGGGTCAATCATGGGCACTTCGCCCCTAATCACCTCACCGGTAGCACCGTCAATCGAAATGATCTCACCCTTCTTGATTACCACACCGTCCTGAGTGGTAAACTTCTCGGCATTGTAATCAATCTTAATACCTTCGCAGCCACAGACACAGGGCTTGCCCATGCCTCGGGCCACCACTGCCGCATGACTGGTCATCCCACCGCGGCTGGTCAGGACACCCTGGGCGCCGACAATACCGTGTATATCATCGGGCGTGGTTTCCGTACGTACCAGAAGTACTTTTTTCCCTTCTTCACTCAAGCGTTCCGCCTCGTCAGCATCGAAAACAACCATGCCCGAAGCAGCTCCCGGTGAAGCGGGAAGACCTTTGGCAATGACATCCAGCTTGGCCTCGGGGTCAATGCGGCGGTGCAGCAGCTGGTCCAGCTGCCCGGGCTCAACCCGTTTCAGGGCCGTCTTCTTATCAATAAGCCCTTCATTGACCATATCCACCGCAATCTTGATGGCGGCGCTGGCCGTACGCTTGCCGGTCCGGGTCTGCAACATGTATAGCTTGCCCCGTTCAATGGTAAACTCAATGTCCTGCATGTCTTTGTAATGTTTTTCAAGCAAGTTGCAGGTTTCTACAAACTGCTCAAAAACATGGGGCAGTTCCTCCTGCAGTTTGGATATGGACTGGGGCGTGCGAATACCGGCCACCACGTCTTCACCCTGGGCGTTCAGCAGGTACTCGCCATACAGTTCCTTCTCACCGGTGGAAGGATTGCGGGTAAATGCCACACCGGTACCGCAGTCATCTCCCATATTGCCGAATACCATGGTCTGCACGTTAACCGCCGTACCCAAATCATCGGGAATTTTGTTAATCTGTCGGTAAACGATGGCCCGCTGGTTATTCCACGAATCAAAGACTGCCCGCACGGCCATATTCAGTTGTTCAAACGGGTCCTGCGGGAACTCCCGCCCGGCCTTGCGTTTGACAATGGTCTTATATTCCTCGATAATGCCGTTGAGACTTTCCGGCGTCAGCTGGTAATCAAATTGGATGCCCTGCTTTTCCTTATACTTATCCAGTACCTGTTCAAAGTTAAAGTGTTCGATACCCAGAACCACGTCGCCGAACATCTGGATAAAACGGCGGTAGCAGTCCAGGGCAAAACGCTCGTCGCCGGAAGCTTCCGCCACGGCTTTAACCGTCTCGTCATTTAAGCCCAGATTGAGAATGGTATCCATCATCCCCGGCATGGAGATCACAGCGCCAGAACGCACGGAAACCAGCAGCGGGTTGGACGGGTCGCCAAATTTCTTCCCTACCGCCTCCTCCACCTGTGCCAGTTTTTCGTTAAGCTGCTCCTCCATTCCCTCGGGAAACTTCCGCCCCTCGGCAAAGTACTGGTTGCATGCCTCGGTAGTAATGGTTAAACCCGGGGGCACCGGCAGGCCGATTTTGGTCATCTCCGCCAGGTTTGCCCCCTTACCACCCAACAAAGGTTTCATGTCCGCCGAGCCTTCGCTAAATAAGTAAACGTATTTCTTAGACATAACGCTCCCCCTTGTAATAGATTTCTAAAATTGTACTGGCAGTTTCTTCAACAGCTCTATTGGTAACGTCAATAATGGGACATTTTAAGCGTTTCATGATTTTCTCCGCATAGTCCAGTTCTTTCAGGATGCGTTCCATATTGGCATAGTCGGCATTAGCGGTCAATCCCAGCGATTTTAATCTTTCCGTACGTATCTCGTTTAATAATTGCGGGCTAATAGTCAGCCCAAAAATCTTTTTCGGTGATATCTTAAACAGTTCATCGGGTGGAGCCACTTCGGGAACCAGGGGAACATTGGCCGCCTTAATGCGCTTGTGGGCCAAATACATACTGACCGGCGTCTTGGAAGTACGAGAGACACCGATCAGCACCACATCGGCGGAAGCCAGTCCCCGCGGATCCTTGCCATCGTCATATTTCACGGCAAACTCAATGGCTTCCACCTTGCGGAAGTACTGTTCGTCCAGCTTTCTCAGCAGACCCGGTTCCATTTTGGGTGAGATGTCAGTGAGCTGCGATATTGCTTGAATCATGGGCCCCAGTATGTCCACCGCCGGTATGTTGTACCGCGCGCACAGACACAATAACTCTTCTTTCAATTCCGGCACCACAATGGTGTAGGCGACAATGGACTTAAAACCGCTGGCTTCCTCCACAATTTCAGCAATGTGTTCCCTGTCTGCTACATAGGGTACCCGGCGTATCTCCATCTGTCCCGAATCAAACTGGCTGGCTGCTGCCCTGGCAACAAACTCTGCTGTTTCACCGAGAGAATCAGACACAACATAAATGACGGGCAAATCGTTGACGGAAATAAGACTTCACCTCACTTCTAAATGGATGTTACGGCAAACTTTTTCCTATTTTCCTTCACCTAGTTCCACAAACAGCTGGGTTATATTGGTCTTGGTAATACGCCCAACCACTTCCAGTTTTTCCTTACCATCTTCCTTGACAAACTTGCGTACCACTGGCAGCGCGTCCACCTGGTGCTCAATGATTTTTTGCGCTGCCATAAAAACCGTTTCCTCCAGGGTCGTGGTAACAATATTGGGCATGCGGGTCATAGCCACACCTACCGGCACCTGTTTCGGGTCATTTTGCCCGATGGTTACCTTCAGCAGGTCTTTTCGGGACACCACACCCTCAAGAAAACCACCTTCACTGACCACTATCAGGGTGCCGACATCTTCGATAAACATGGTCACGATAGCATCATATACAGAGGTCTCTTCCTTAATTACTACCGGCACCGATTTTATATCCTTCACGCGGAAGCGTCTGATTTCTTCCGCCAGTACGGCATTGGCCGTCTTACCGGTATAAAAATAACCCACCCGTGGTCTCGCATCCAAAATACCGGACATGGTTAATATGGCTAAGTCAGGTCGCAAGGTTGCCCGGGTGAGGTTTAACTGCTTTGCTATCTGCTCACTGGTGATTGGCCCTGACCCTTTGACTATTTCGATGATTTTCTCCTGACGTGGGGTTAGCCGGATAAGTGCCACCACCTTCCCAAATAAATTAATTAAATATGTTATACTAATTATCAATTTGCATAATTTATTATATACTATATTGAGAATGAATCTCCTTCCGCGTGACGGAAAAATTCATTAATATGCCCTTAAAATATAATATCATTCAGGCCTTGTTTATATTCACAGTACCGAAACGGCAGCAATAAAAAGACCGATGTTACCGCGCAGAAAGATTTTGACCAAGCAGGTAGCAGCACGAGACAACCACGAGGCTGGAGGTAAGGCGAGCGACAGGAGGTCGCGAGGCGGCAGCTGAATCAGGAAGACGAATATGCCGCACACCCGCCGGAAGCCGAGTGGAAGTCCTTGCTGCGCTGCGCAAGTCTCATGACGACAAGCGGTAACATCGGTCCAAAAATTCATATACGTTGCATTTTTAGCTTACCAAATCCAATTTAATCCCGGTTTTCTCGACTACCAGGTTGCGAACATGCTTTAGCAGTGCCAGGCGGTTTTCTCGAATACGCTCATCTTCCGCCATTACCATTACCTGCTCAAAGAAATCGTCAACGGGCTGGCGCAGCGAGGCAATCTCCTGCAGCATTTGGTAGTAATCGCCGCTGCGCTCCAACTTTTCTTCCACACGGGCCACTGCCTGCCAGAGCTTCCTTTCAACCTCTTCCTGGAAGAGACTTTCATCAACATCGGTACCTGTCCCAGCTTTTTCCGCCAGGTTGCTGGCACGCTTGAAGGCCGTGGACAGGGCTTCAAACTGCTCCTCCCGACGGAACTTTTCCAGGGCCTGCGCCCGCTGCAGCGCATCCAGAGGTTTATCCCAGCCGGCAGCCAGCACCGCATCCACCGTATCATAGCTGATACCCATATCCTGGAAGATTGTTTCTATCCTTTGTTTGAAGAACTGCAGTACATTATCTGTAACTGTTTCCTTACTCTCAGTCAGTTTGCCGTCATAAAGAGCGAAAGCTCTTTCAACCAGTTCCCTGAGGGACAGTGCAAACTGTTTCTGCAGGATAATCTGGCAGATACCCTGAGCCTGGCGGCGCAGCGCGTACGGGTCCTGGGAACCGGTGGGCTGAATACCGATGCCGAAGCAGCCCACAATAGTATCTATCTTATCGGCAATGCTGACCAGCGTGCCCGTGACGGTCTCGGGAACTGCGTCACCGGCAAACCTGGGCTGCCAGTGCTCCCTGATGCCCCGCCAGACCAGCTCCGGTTCACCGTCATGGGCAGCATAATACCCGCCCATAATGCCCTGCAGTTCCGGGAACTCATAGACCATGTGCGTTTCCAGGTCAGCCTTGGACAGGTGTGCCGTCCGCAAGGCAGCCTCCTTGTATTCCGGGGCCAGCAGGTCGCTCAAATAAGCTGTTAGCTCTTTGATTCTTTCCACCTTTTCATAGATGGTACCCAGTTTCTCCTGAAATACTACGTTTTTCAGCGTCTCTACTTTGGTTTCCAGCGGCTGCTTGATATCTTCCTGGTAGAAAAACTCAGCATCAGCCAAACGAGCCTTCAGCACCTTTTCATTACCGGCAGTAACAATGTCGATATACTCGGAAGTCCCGTTGCGCACCGTGATAAACTTGTTTAACAAGTTGCCCCGGGCATCTTTTACGGGGAAATAGCGCTGGTGCTCCTGCATAGGTGTGATGAGCACCTCATCGGGCAGTTTTAGGTATTTTTCCTCAAAGGTACCGCACAGGGCAGTGGGGTATTCCAGAAGATACGTCACTTCTTCAAGAAGTTCCGGATTTTCCTCCACCATCCCCCCTTGTGCCCGCGCCAGTTCCCGTATCTGCCGCCAGATTTCCTCACGCCGCCGGTTCTGGTCTACTATAACATAAGCTTCTTCCAGCTTCTTTAAGTACTCGCCAGCATGCTCCAGTACCACATTTTCCTCACATAAAAACCGGTGTCCCCGGCTTTCCCTGCCGGATGTCACTCCGGCTATCTCAAAATTCACCACGTCGCTGCCGAACAGCGCCACCAGCCAGCGGATGGGTCTGGCAAAGCGCATTTTCTGGTAACCCCAGCGCATGGGCTTGGGGAAGTTAAGGGATAAAACAATAGACTTCAGCAGGGAGGGCAGGATCTCACTGGCAGAGCGGCCGTCATCCTTCACCACGGCAAAGACGTACTCCCCGTTGTCCGTCTCCCTGACTATCAAATCGGCAACATCTACTCCCTGCCCCCTGGCAAAACCCTGGACCGCCTTGGTAGGGTTACCCTCCTCATCGAAAGCAACCTTTTTGGACGGTCCTTTGACCTCCGTGACCAGGTCGGCCTGTTTTTCGGCCAGTCCGCTGACCACAACAGCCAGGCGGCGGGGCGTACCATAGGTTGCCACGGTCTCATATTCCAGGCGGTTTTCCTGCAGTTCGGTCTCCGTTTTGGTCTTTAGCTGTTCCAGGGCATTGTTCATAAATCTGGCCGGTATCTCTTCCGTACCTATTTCCAACAGCAAATCCTTAGCCATCCTGCCGCGCCTCCTTTCCCGGTTTTTGGTCCAGGCCCAACTCTTTCCGCAGTTCGGGGTCCTTCAACAGCGGGTAATTCAGTTTTTCCCGCTGCTCCACGTAGGCCCTGGCACAAACCCGTGCCAGGTTGCGCACCCGCGCAATGTAGCTTGTCCGCTCCGTAACGCTGATTGCCCCTCGAGCATCCAGCAGGTTAAAGGTGTGCGAGCATTTCAGCACGTAATCATACGCCGGCTGTACCAGGCCTTTTTCGATTACCGCCAGCGCCTCCTGTTCGTAACTGTCAAACAGAGAAAAGAGCATGTCGGTGTTGGCAACTTCAAAATTGTAGTGAGAGTAATCCACTTCCGCCTGGTGATGAACATCACCGTAAGTGACACCGTCCACCCACTCAATCTCAAACACGCTGTCCTTCTTCTGAATAAACATGGCCAGGCGCTCAATCCCGTAAGTAATCTCCGCACATACCGGGTAGCAGTCGATACCGCCGCACTGCTGGAAATAAGTAAACTGCGTAATCTCCATTCCGTCCAGCCAAACTTCCCAGCCTAGACCCCAGGCACCCAGGGTGGGGGATTCCCAGTTATCTTCCACAAAGCGAATATCGTGCTTTTTGGGGTCAATGCCAATGCTCTCCAGGCTGGCCAGGTACAACTCCTGAACATTGTCCGGAGAAGGCTTGAGTACTACCTGGTACTGGTAGTAATGCTGCAGGCGGTTGGGGTTTTCCCCGTAACGCCCGTCCGTGGGGCGGCGGGATGGTTCCACGTAGGCCACGTTCCAGGGTTCCGGTCCCAGTGCCCGCAAAAACGTGGCCGGATGCATGGTCCCGGCACCTTTTTCCAAATCGTAGGGCTGCTGAATGATACAGCCCTGTTCACCCCAGTACTGGTTAAGAGCTAGAATCAGTTCCTGAAAATTCATTGGGTCAACCTCCTTCGTCCTCAATATGTAAAAATCAAAAAACTCCCTGCCCCTTAGTATCAGGGACGGGAGTCATTCCCGCGGTTCCACCCTGGTTGACCTTTCGGCCCACTCAAGATAGCGTGCAGGTTTTACTGATGTGAACCCGGTCGGTTCACACGTTCCTCCTGCGGCTTGGAAGCGCCATTGCACTCACACTGCCGGGCTTTCACCATCCCCGGCTCGCTTTTAGGCCTCGGAGTACAACCTCTTCCTCATTGCCTACCGTATTTTTTTTATAACTTTAGCAAATTAGCCGCAAAAAGTCAATATCTGTAGAGAAGTACCGCATTGCGGCATGGGTGTCTGACTCATGCTTCTGTCTTCTGACTTCTTTCTTCTAGTCTAAACAAACGAGTTATTGCCGTCGTGCTATTCCACCAGGTCCAGAGGTTGTTCCTCGGTAGTTCCGTCGGGCCGGATAATTTCCAGGGTATACTTGTTCGCCACGGCGGCAACAGTACCCACGCCGGCAAGGATTGCCAGGGGCGGGCTGGCCAGGATACCTACTAAACCGACAACACCGACGTTTGCCGGAATTTCCGCAACAGTTTTTCCATCTTTCTTGATTTTCACCTTGGTGACGTTGCCCTTGCGAATTATTTCCTTAACCTGTCTAATTATTTTGCCGCCCTGTTCCTCAAATTTTTTGTCCCACTGCGACTGTTTTTCCTCCAGGTAGATAATGGCCTGTACCACATCACCGTCAGCGATATCTAGCGCTTCTTTGGCCTCCTTGTAAGAAACGTCCATGCGCTGCCTGATCTGGTCTATCTTGGTTAATTCGTCCATAGTTTTCACCCTCCTTAAGGGTATTGTTTTCTTCTCAGTATATATTTATTCCGCGGAATTGTTCATTAAACTTAAAAACTCCCGCGTGCGCAGCGGTTTTTCCAACCGCAGTTCGATATACCTTCCCAGGAGCACCGACAGTTCCCTTTCATGGGCCGCAGAAAGCTTCAGGCGGCAGCACTTGTCCAAATCCATGGAGCCCAGCGCCTTCAAGCTGGCCAGCGCCCCCCTGCTTATGTTTACGGAAAGTTTTTGTCCTTTGCCGCAGTGCGGGCACAAAATACCTCCCTGGTCCAGGCTGAATTGTATCTTGTCCTGCACCTCCCGGCCGCAGCTCAGGCACCTCTCCAGTTCGGGAGCATAGCCCAGCAGGTTGATAATCCTGATTTCAAACAGCCTGGTTACCAGCCCTGGAGGGTAGTTCTGCAGCAAATGCAGGCAGGTCAACAACAGGTAAAACAGTTCTTTGTTGGGTTCTCCTTCCGGTACCAGTTCCGTCGTTAGTTCCGCCATGTAGGCCGCACAGGCAAAACGATTCAAATCGTTCCGCAGCGCGGTAAAAGGATGGAGGACCTCACATTGCGTAACCGTAGCCAGGGAACGACCGCGATAGAAGACAAACTGGGAGTGGGTAAAAAGCTGTGTGCCGCCGCGCATTTTACTCTTGAGCTTACGCACGCCCTTGGCAATGGCCGATACCTTCCCCTCCGGCGTGTAAATGGTCAGCAGCTTGTCCGCTTCTTTATAATCCCGGTTTTTTAAGACCACTCCCTCGGTCTTCCAGTATCTCACTTAGGCTCATCCTTCCAAAATCAGGTTATCCTCGCCTTTCAATTCCTCCTGCAGCTCTCGTCTTTTATAATCTCTATATATTAAATAAGCACCGATATAACCGGTGGCTCTGAATATATCCCAGAATGCATCGCTTTTACGCATGGGTAATCCCTCCTGTGAGTCAAATTAATAATGACAATTATAAATTTCCCCTTCGCGCAAGCAATGCATACTAGGTGATTGATACCAAATACCCTATTCCTGCTTGGGGTCGTAACCAAAATTTTTCAGCATGGCCACGTTCTTGCGCCATCCTTTTTTCACCTTAACCCACAGGTCCAGGTAAATTTTACTGCCCAGCAGGGTCTGAATATCTTCCCTGGCCAGCTTCCCGATCTGTTTCAGCATGGCACCGTTTCTGCCGATTAAGATGCCTTTCTGCGAATCTCTTTCCACATAAATCACCGCGTTGACGTAGACCAGGTTTTCCGAACGCCGGCGCATTTCCTCAACCACTACCGCTATGGAATGGGGTACTTCTTCGCGCGTTAAAAACAGCACTTTTTCACGTATCAGTTCAGACACGAGAAACCGTTCCGGCTGGTCGGTAATCACATCTTCAGGATAGTAGCGCGGACCTTCCGGCAGGTATGTAATAATCAGTTCCTTCAGGGTATCCAGATTATCCGCTTCGGTGGCGGAAATGGGTACAAACTCTGCAAAATCGTGCTTCTTTTCTGCTTCCGCCAAGAAGGCCAGCAAGTCATCACGCTCTACCAGGTCAATTTTGTTGGCCACAAAGAACACAGGCGTGTCTATTTCCTTGAGCAGGTTAACTATATAATCCTCTCCCGGTCCCCAGGGCAAGGATACATCTACCATGTATAAAATCAGGTCCATATGCGCCAGACTGCCGGTAGCCGCTTTAACCATGTACTCGCCCAAAGCATGCTTGGGCTTGTGAATTCCCGGTGTGTCAATAAATATCACCTGAGCTTTTTCCGTAGTCCACACACCCTGGATCTTATTGCGGGTGGTCTGAGGCTTTTCCGACATAATGGATATTTTTTGACCGATTATTTGATTGAGCAGTGTTGATTTCCCAGCATTGGGCCGGCCGATAATGCTGACAAAACCAGAACGAAATTTCTCTACCACACTGAACACCCCCTGTTACGCGTTTCCCTGCACACATTTTTTTCCACAAGCCACTCAAACTACTTAAGAGTAAAAGACCCCGGCAGCAGCTCCCTGATGGTTCTGACCCGGTAATCTCCCGCCTTATTTGCCATGATGACGCGCGTATTCAAACCGAACTCCGCAATAAGCTGCCGGCAGGCACCGCAGGGTGAACAGTAGTCATCCGTATCACAAACCACGGCAATGGCGGCAAACTCTCTCTCACCGGCAGACACCGCCTTGCTGACCGCCGTCTGTTCCGCACAGATGGTCAGTCTGTAAGACGCGTTTTCCACATTACAGCCGGTAAACACCCGCCCGCTTCTGGTGAGCAGGGCAGCACCCACCGGAAAATGGGAATACGGGACGTATGCATACTCCTTGGCTTTCATGGCTTCCTGTACAAGCTGGCTGTCAGTCATCGTAATCATTCCTCATAGTCTACCGGTTTACTAGTAGTCTACCCTGGTACCCGTGGGTACCAGTTGAATCCAGGTCTGTCCCGGTGCAAATTTTATTTCTTCCCCGTTAACGGTAGTAAATTTCGTGGGCTCGTGCAGACCGGTCTTTTCCCACCTGGCTTCATAGGCAATGCCGTCCCTAAAGACCAGGGCATCACCGCTGCCTATTACCTTCATGGACAGGCGTCCTTCACCGTCAATAACTTTAGTATCTACATACTGCACGACAATATTCTTCGCTCTGATCTGCAAATTGGTACTGCCGTCAATGTAGGGCTTACCACCCATGTATCTCAAGTAATCCCCGGTGTCCTTCCGGTAGACATATTTCACCTGGCTGTACTGCTGCGGGTAATAGATAATAATCTCCGGACTTTGTCTCAGGTCATCGGTAATGACCGGTTTTTCCGTTTCCAGGGGCAATCCCGCCACCTGTACCGTCCAGTCCATATCAAATTTTTCCGCCAGTCGGTGCAGGTTATCCGTACTGCTGAACAGATTATGAGGCGGCACCCGGTCTTTGGTCCGCCAAAACCCTTCAGTAATAGGAATTTCATTCAGGTGGTCAATATTGTATTTTTTAAAGAAAGCCTCTGCCTGCGGGCTTTGTCCCACGTGAACATAAACGGCACCCGTATCCTGGGCCAGTGTGACGAAATAAGGTCGCGCACTGCGGATAGAACCAATTTTACCCGCCTCACCGTGATAATAAACCGCCATCAGACGGGTAATACCTCCTTCCACCAGTGCCTCGTAGACCAAATCCGCTTCTGAAACACCCACAACCGGCCGGGCATCAACCGAGTTGCCGATCATGACAGCCAGGGGACGGTGCTGCGGCAGTTCCTCCAGCACGGCACCGTCAATGGGACAGCGCAGTGTAGAAACTTCCGCTTCTTCCGTTTCTTTCTTCTCCTTTTCCTCCGACCCGGCCGGAGAACCGTCAGTTACATCGGTTATCTTTTCCTCCTCATCCTGGTTAATTCCCACAGGCGGCACCTGTTCCTCCAGGGTACTGCTGATGTAATAATAGGTACCAAAACCCGCGAAAATGGCCACTGCAAATAATATTACATATAATGCATTTCTCCTGAACCAGTTTTTCATATTTCCATCCCCCCATGATGGCTGTACATCATTGAGCTGCTCCCGCTACCACCAGCCCTGCTACTTTTCCTTATAAGGCGGCAGCACAACCTCCTCACTGGGCGTGATAATAAACTGAATGCCGAACTCTTCAAGCTCCTTGCGAATGATGTCCAAACTGCTGGCCAATACTTTGGGATCACCAACCGCCTTAATCACTATGGGATTAACGGCAATTGGCTGCTGGTTCACCAGAATGATGGGACCGGCGCAGCGGATGGAAGAAGTAGCTATCAACCGCTGATTGCCTACGGCCACACCGGAAGCACCAGCGGAAAACAACTCGTTCACCACGTCCCGAACGTCCCGGTCGTGCACAATATCCACCGAACTGTAGCCGTCCTGGGAATCATACAGTTCAATAATAATTCCCGAGCCTGACATTTCGGCAAAACCGGCCTTGACATTAACCTCCTGCAGCTTGTTGCGCAAGTTAGCCACTTCATCTTCACGCATTTTCAACCGGTCCAACAGCGACCGTGCCGTGATCAGAGAAACCTTGCCGTTATTGACTTCAAATTCAATCATGGGCCAGGTCCCCTTTAACAGCGGGTGGCTCTTAATTTGCTCAACGGTCTTGCTGCTTAAACGTCCAGTGGGGTCGTCTATGATTACCTCCCCATCATCCCCAGAATAAATACTGATGGTGGTTTTTCCTTGAAACTGAGATAGTCCAGGATCCTGGCTTAACAGGGCCAAAACCGTTTCCCGGCGCTTGGCATCCTGTTCCCTTTGAATCACGTCATGGACATTTCTGCTGTACTTGGTCTCCAGTTTGGCTATGTCCTCGGGAGTATTTGCCCGGTCTATTTCAAACTTAAACTGGGCCAAAATATCTCTAACCGCCGAATTGTTCAGCACTCCGGCCTCGGCTGCCTGCTGTTCGCAGTACTGTACCAGTATGTTGGCTCCCTGGCGTGCCACCTCCAGGCGGCTCATTTCCCCAGGAAACTGAATATAACCTGCCGTTCTGGCCAAAAGTACCGAATTGAACAGCAGCACTACCAGCATCAGCAGCAGCGCCACAGGGAGTATATTACTTGATACGGTTTGTCTGCGCACAAAGAGCCACCTCACTTCCTAAACAAAAGCCGAAACAAAAACGTAAGCACTGCAGTACCGGTTACTAAAAAAACAGACGCTTTAGTATCAACACTATTTTATCATAAAAAATCAGGCCACCTACGACTACCGCATTGACAGCCACCAGCAGCACCGCACCAGCAGCCGTATTTTTGGCGATTTCGGCCAGCGGGTGATAGCTGGAGGTGTACAGGTCCACTGCCGCCTCAATTGCCGTATTCAGCAGCTCCGCCACCAGCACCAGGCTGATGGTCAGCAGCAAGACCAACCATTCACCGCGTGAAATGTCCAGCAGGCAGGCAGCTGCCAGCACACAAACGGCTGCCACCACGTGAATGCGCATGTTCCGTTCCGTCTTTACCGCATGCCTGATTCCCGCCCAGGCATCCCGAAAACTGAGCCCAAAGGGGCGGCGTCCCTTGTGTTTCATCACTATCACTACCTCACCAGGTTTAAGGCCGCAAGGACACCTTCTTCTTTTAGACGCATTCCCTTTCTCTTTTGTTCCGTATCATGGTTATATCCCAGCAGGTGTAATATGCCGTGAACCGCTAAAAAGGCCAGTTCTCTCTCAAAGCTATGCCCGTATTCCTCGGACTGTTCCCTTGCCTTTTCCACAGATATATAAATGTCCCCCAGCATCCAGTCGGCACCGGGATGCAGGGGCACCTCTTCTTCCGACTGATCATTGAGGGCAAAGGAAATTACATCCGTCGGTGCATCAATACCGCGATACCTGCTGTTTATATCTTTAATAATTTCATTATCCACCAGAATTATACTGAGTTCCGCCCGGGGATCCAGCTGCTCCTGTTCTGCCACCTGCCGGGCTACTCGCTCCAGCAAGTCCTGCCACCTGTCCTGCCAGACAATCTTATCCTGCTGATTGTGAATGCTGACCTCCATCCTTGGAATTTCTCCTTTCCATCTCCTTGAGTACACTATCAGGGTATTCTACTCGCGAGTGAAAAATTCCATTAAGAATCTGCACAAAAGAATGGGCAATGATATCCAATTCCCTAAAGGTTAGGTCACATTCTTCAAGCTGACCGTCTTCCAGTTTCTCCTTGATTACCTTGCGTACAAATCCTTCTATCCTGCCGGGATTCGGCTTCTGCATTGCCCGAACTCCCGCCTCAACGCTGTCAGCCAGCATTACTATGGCAGCTTCCTTGGTCTTGGGCTTAGGCGTCTCGTAACGAAAGTCCTCCTGGCTAACGGTATTTTCTTCCTCTCCTTCACAATCCTTACAAGCTTTATGGTAGAAATAAGTTATCAAGCTGGTTCCGTGATGCTGCTCAATAATGTCGCGAATTACATCGGGCAATCCGTACTGCTGGGCCAGTTCCACACCGTCCTTGATATGGGAGGTGATGATCAGCGTACTCAGCGTAGGCGCCAGCTTGTCATGCGGGTTGTCCGGTGTCAGCTGGTTTTCGATAAAGAAATACGGTCGTTTTAGCTTACCGATATCGTGATAATATGCCCCCACTCGGGCCAGCAGGCTGTCCGCACCAACTGCATCGGCTGCTGCCTCGGCCATATTACCCACCAGGATGGCATGGTGGTAGGTGCCGGGCGCTTCCAGTAGCAGTCTCTTCAGCAGCGGGTGATTGGGGTTGGACAGCTCCAACAAGCGTACCGACGTGGTAATGCCAAAGACAGACTCCAAAAAGGGCAGCAAACCGATGGTCAGCACTGATGACAGGATGCCATTGGCCGCTCCCAGGGCACTGCCCACTGAAAGGGCCAGAACAGAACTCTTATTGATCAAGCCAAAACTGATAATGGCCAGCACGTTGGCAATCATAATATAGATGCTTGCCTTGGCCAGGTCACTGCGCTGGCTGAGTTTCGAAACACTGAACACGCTGACAATACCGCCAATGAAAGCCACCACGGCATACTGCATTTCACCGCCGATAATCATACCGACAAAGATGCTCATGACAACGGTGATAAAAATGGCTAACTTATTATCCAGCAGGATGGAAATTAGCATGGAACCGGCTGCAACCGGTACCAGGTAACCCACCAGGACAGCTATTTCCGCCCGATCGGTAATGGAAATGGAAGTCACTGCCCGGCCAATTAACAGAACCGTCACAATTAATAAGCCGAGCAGGTTAAAGTAACGGTCAGTATCATATATTTCCCGCCGGTAGATAAACAGGTAAATTCCCACCAGACCGTAAATTACAAGGATGAACAGCATCAGCCCGGCCAGGCTGGAATAAGGCGACTTGGTGCGCAGCAGTCCAAGGTGCTGTAACGCCTCGATATCCTCTGCCTTCACAATGTCTCCCTTACCGACAATCTTTTGGTTTTTCCTGATGGTTACCACCACGGGAGCCACGTTCTTGCGTGCTTCAGCCCGTTTCTTCATAGTGGATTCATGGTCGTAAATCAGGTTTGCCCGTAGTTCCAAATGCTCCACTATGGCAGCAGCCAGCACCTGCAGGTTTTTGTCAATGGACAGCTCGTGAACTGCCTGCATGATTTTATCTCTGGTAGCGGGTATGGCTTCCTGCTGGATGCCGTCCGCCATGTAGCGATGAACAATGGACTTCAACTTGCCGGCTACTTCCTCCAGGGTATCTTCAGAATTCTCGTTTACTGCCCGGGCAATTTGGTCACTAATCTCGAAACCCATGACGGCCTGCAATTTCTGGCGCGGAACAGCCGCAGCCCCTTCCTGAAGAGTTTCCCTTTTGGCCCGGATGAGATTGTTAAACACCTCATCGATGGTTGCATCTATTTCTTCCAGCACCGTCTTATCCACCCGGTAATCACGCGTAACCTGATCAGCCGCCTCTTCCCGGGCTTTTTCAGTCAGCACCTGGCTTTGGAAGACTATGCTTTTCGGAGCAATAAAGTTTTTGGGACTGGGTTGTCCCTCTTCCAGAGAAACCTTCTCCGGTACATAATTGATACCTAAAATTAAAGCGGTTAATATAAAAAATACAGCCCCCCAAATTACCCGGCGGGCAGTAATGTGGCGATACAGTCTGATCATAGGAAAAAGAAAGTTTTTTTTCCAAAATTTCCACCGTACCATAAATATTCTCCCCTATCTTTGCTTCTCCGCATAAGCCTGAATGATTTTCTGCACTAAGGGGTGGCGCACAACATCAACTTCTGTTAAATAGTGAAACGCTATCCCTTCAACACCGGACAGGACATTTTGTGCTTCAACCAGCCCGGAATAAGCACCCTTGGGCAAATCAATCTGGGTGATATCGCCGGTAATCACCACTTTGGAGCCTGTACCAATACGGGTCAAAAACATTTTCATCTGTTCAGAAGTGGTATTCTGCGCCTCATCCAAAATGATAAACGAATCTTCCAGCGTCCGTCCCCGCATGTATGCCAGCGGAGCTATCTCTATGATATTTTTCTCCATGTACTTTTGGGCAATTTCCCGGCCCAAAACATCGTACAAGCCGTCATACAGCGGCCGCAGGTAAGGATTTACCTTTTCCTGCAGGTCACCGGGCAGAAAGCCCAGTTTTTCCCCGGCCTCCACCGCCGGCCGGGCCAGGATAATGCGCTGTACCTCTTTATTGCGCAACGCTCTGACAGCCATCACTACTGCCAGATAAGTTTTCCCCGTACCTGCCGGCCCAATGCCAAATACGATGTCATGGCTCTTGATTGCGGTTATATAATCCTTCTGCCCGGCAGTCTTGGGTTTAATCTGCTTGCCCCTGGAAGTGACGTAAATAATCTCGGACAGGGTATCTGCCAGTTCCACACGTTTGCCTTTCTGTTGCAATTGGGGCTGCTTCCCCTCTTTTGTTTTCTGCAGCATTTTTGCCATATAGTTGATAGTCCCCACGTCTATCAATGTCCCACTTTCCACGATTTTTATCAGTTGGCCAAACAGGGCAACAGCATTATCCACCATTTCCGGGGTGCCGGTAATCAAAATTTCATTACCCCGTGCCACTATCTTGGCTTCACAGTTTTCCTCAATAACCTTGAGATTTTCATCATATTTTCCAAACAGTTTTGCCGCAGTGGAATTATCATCAATGGTCAGTTTGACTTGCTGCAAATCTGCCAAGCAAAAACCTCCAGTCTTTAACCTCAATATATAAAATCATCTGCAACGACATATATTATACCTTCATATATTATATCCTCATAGGGTAATCTTCTCAATAGTAAACCACTGTTACCAGTACTTTCCTATTCCTGCAGCAGCATGGTTTTGCCGATGTCCTCTTGTATTTCATAGATGACACGCATTTTCACGGTACGCTTACTGCCCTCATCAAGTCTCTCCACGCGTTTGCTCAGCACCTTGGCTTCAGCGGGCAGCTGTTTCTTAATTTTTTCGCTGGCTCTCCTGACTGCCAGCTGTTCCGCCCCCTTGACACCCCTGTTTACCCGGTACTTTTCCACTTCATGGTAAGTACTAGTAATAACTTCGACAGGCAGCCGGAAATTCCTCCACTGGGGGAGGTTTTTCACCTGCCGCACCACTTCATAATACTCGTAGGGAGAATTTTTGGGTCCTCTTATGATTATTTCCTTGTTGCCAAGTTTGATACTTATGCGGTGCACCCTGGCACCGGTCCTGCGCCGGCCTCTTTCCACTATATCCGCTTCTCCTACTGCCTGGTACCATACCCGCGCTTTTACCACACCCTCGGCATGTACGTACCGGGGCTGCTGCAATCGTGTCTCCTGTTCCTGCTGCCGGTCCTGGTCCGTATCTTCCGCCTGCCGGGGGTAGATAATTCCCGAAATCAGCACCTGCCCCGCCGTTACCGCATCTCCTTCCTCTACCCGGCCTTCACCGGCAATAACCAGTATCTCGTCAATAATACCATCCTTTGCCGCCACGACATGGGCAGGAGTCTTTTCGTCCTTGTCGTCCGGCGGGAGCGTTTTCTCCACAACTTCTACCTGAGCTTTGGTGCCCTGCAGCGTTATTCCCACCCATGACAGCTCAGGCAGGCGAACTGCCAGTTCTTTTTCCATTGTCCGCAGGTCCACATTCCACCGGGGCACGCCCGGCCGCAAGCCCAAGGCACAAATTTCCTCCATAATCCGTTCTTCAGTGAGATACTTGAGTTCTTCTTTGGGGACCAGTTCCACAAACCAGACAAATGAAGAAAAAAAATAAATTGCCACCACAAAGAAAATCAGCCCTGCCGCCAGCATTTTGCGCTTTTTCACTTTCATCCACAAAAAGGGCAGGCCGTGTTTACTCTGGATACGCATGCGGCTGCCGGTCTTCCGGGCAACATGCCGCAGCGGTATAAAACCGTTGACAGTGACCTTCATCAGTAACCTGTTTTTACCCTTGTAGGCAACATCCCAAAACAGTATATTTCTTGTCAGGGCCAAATTGAGAAATCGCTCCAACCAGCGGCCCTCAACCAGGATTACCACGTATCCCCAAAAGTACGCCCACAGTTTTCTTATCAGCACCAGCGGCTACCCCCTACTTCTGATAGGATAGAGCTTTTATTTTTCCATCCAGGACAATTTCCTGTTCCGTGATATTACGCAAAAAAAACTGCTCTCCGGTAATCACCAAAACACCCTCCTTGGTGTTGATGCGCACCTGTTCTTCACTGAATTCTATAATTCCCCGGTGGTTCTCCAGCTGCAGCTGCAGCGTTCCCACCAGGGTGATTTTGGGCAAGTCCAGTATCACTTCCTTGGGTAGCTCCAGCATATGAGCAAAGTTATATTTCAATTTATTTTTACCGGCGTTTAACCGCTGCTTGATTCTGTTTGCCACTACTCTACCCCCTCTCCATGCTTAATAACAATATTTATGCACAGGCTGAAGCTTTCATGACAAGCCGACGTGCGGGATACTAAACATGAAAAAAGACCTCATTCCCCGAGGTCCAATTACCTGAAATCAAGCTTCGAAATAGCGAAGAAAGCCGCCACCGTTTACCGGTAAGCAGGCCTGAGTAGTAGCAGGTAAACCATCATCCATTCAGGAGCAAAATTCAACTAAAAAAGGATAAGCACCTCTACTCCCAAAAAGGAGAATACCAAACTTCCTGATTGTAAAAAAAATTAGGATAGTACCTCATAAAAATCCTATGAAGACTATCCTAATTGCTTTACTTTTATCCGTGGTATGCTATTTTCTAAAAGCCCTGGGCGGTTGCAATATTTCGGATAATATAAAGGCAGTTAAAACATTGCCTTCCTGGAAGATATCCTCCACTGATATTTCTTTGCCTGGGCGCTTATCTGTCTTATCTAATTGGATGACAGTTTTTCTCTCTTTTGTTTTAGGCTGTTCTATTATCTTTCCTTCCCCAATATACGCGCCTTCAGACAATCCAATCTTTTCCAGCGCAAACGGTTCCTTTTGAAACGGCTTTTCTGCAGCCAGCTTGGCCTCGGTCTCCTCCGGAATTAAAATTGGTTGTTGCTTTTTGGATTCTGGCCCTATAGGTTCAGCCTGCTTCTTAAAAACTGTTTCCCGCTGCTGGTCCAGGGGATGCAGCCGACGGCGCCGCTCACGTTTCTGCTGCTGTTGCCAGCTTTCCGCCAAGGACTTAAATACTATAAATGCTATAATAAATATTATCAGTAGCAGGTCCAATTTAATGCCCCCTACTCCTGGTCGTCAGAAGTTTCTTTTTTACCCGTTAACTGGGAAATGGCATCGCGCATGCCCGTATCTGCCTGGATATTTTTCATGTTGAAATAATCCATGACACCCATATTCCCGGCCCGCATTGCTTCAGCCATTGCCTTGGGTACTTCAGCCTCCGCTTCCACAACTTTGGCACGCATTTCCTGTACTTTGGCCCTCATTTCCTGCTCGCGGGCCACGGCCATGGCACGGCGTTCTTCCGCCTTGGCCTGGGCAATGTTCTTATCAGCCTCAGCCTGGTCCATTTGCAGTTGTGCACCGATATTCTTACCTACGTCCACATCGGCAATATCAATGGACAGGATTTCAAAAGCAGTTCCGGCATCCAGTCCCTTGGCCAATACGTTTTGAGAAATTTTATCCGGGTTTTCCAGCACTTCCTTATGACTTTCGGAGCTGCCGATGGTAGTCACGATGCCTTCACCGACCCGGGCGATAATGGTTTCCTCGCCGGCGCCGCCCACCAGACGTTCAATATTGGCCCGTACCGTTACCCGGGCGGTTGCCTTGACCTGAATGCCGTCCTTGGCCATGGCTGCAACTATCGGCGTTTCAATAACTTTCGGAGTAACGGATACGGTTACCGCTTCCTTGACGTCCCGCCCGGCCAGGTCAATGGCCGCAGCCCGGGTAAAGCTCAGTTCAATTCCGGCACGCTCGGCGGCAATCAGCGCATCTACCACCCGGTCAACGTTACCGCCTGCAAGGTAGTGCGCCTCCAGTTTTGCCGTGTCCAAATCCAGCCCGGCCTTAACCGCCTTAATCAGCGGGTGTACGATCTTGGCCGGCGGTACCCTTCTCAGGCGCATCCCGACCAGAGTTATCAAGCCAACCTTGACCCCGGACGCCAGGGCAGATATCCACAGCCCCACGGGAATAAAGGCAAATAACAAAAGAACACCCAGTATTATGAGACCTAAAATCATTAACGGAATTAATGCGGTAATCATTAGCTACCTCCTCACTAGTTTTTATCCTGATATCAAACCTTCCGGACCACGATACGCCGGCCCTCTACCTTGACCACTTTCACCTGGGTCCCTTGGGGGATATACCCCTGGTCGGAAACTACATCCACCGGCTCGCCATCAAATTCCGCAGTTCCGGAAGGCCGCAGCGGACTTAGTGCCGTACCCGTCTTGCCCAGGTAATGCCGATTGCTTTCGCTGGTTGCCAAGTAACCCGTACCCCGGTCCTGTTTTTCCCCCAAAATTAGATTGCGCCACCATGTTCTGGTGGGTAAAAAGCGTATGCTGACTAACAGCAGCAGCGCAGTACCGAGCAGGGCCACCAGTAGGGAAATAAAAGCCTGGGTAACATTGGTAGAAGCCAGGATGATGCTCAACAGCATCAGGGCCAGACCGCCGATGCCCGCAATGCCAAAACCGGGAATTACCAGTACTTCCAGGGCTACCAGTATTATGCCCACAAAAAACAGTAAAATTGCCTCCCACCCGGACACCCCGGCCAGGTAATGGCCGCCAAAAAACAGGGCCATTGCCAGAAGCCCTACGGAACCGGCAATACCAAAACCGACGGTAAACAGTTCTAGCACCAGTCCGGCAACGCCAAGCATTAACAGTACCGGGCTGACAAACGGGTGGGTAACCCATCTTGCCAGCTGCTCGGCTGCCGACCCGGACTGGACAACCACCCGGGCCTCCGGGTAACCGAAAAAGTCCAGCACTTCCTCCCGGCTATTCTTGATTGTGTCAGCCATTCCCAGGGCAACAGCCTGCCTGGAAGTCAACGTCAGCAGCTTTCCTTTTGCCACCAGGTCGGGAATCTCTATGTCCGCATCGCTCATGGCAGCAGCGACATTCCCGTCGCGCCCGTGCATTTCTGCCACATCACGCAGTTTGGCGGTCCAGGCGGACACGACTTTTTCACCGGCCTTTTCCGTACCCCGGCGCGGCTCCGCCGCTCCTATGGTACTGCCCGGCGCCATGGCAATCCTATCAGTGGAGAAGGTAATCAAGGCCCCGGCAGACAGCGCGTCGCCTTTAATAAAACTGATGGTATCCAGACCGGTACCGGTCAATATATTACTGATTTTTATAGCAGCATTGATGGCACCGCCGGGCGTGTCAATTTCCAGCAGTATGGCCCGGGCACCCATTTGTTCCGCTTCCCTTACGCCTCGCGCAACCTGCTGCGCCAGCCCGTCGCTAATCACACTATGGACGGGAATTACATAGACAGTGCCCTGAGCCGCCTGCACCGGCAGGACGGGAAGCATTATAAAAAGAGCAAGTAAAAGTAGCAAAACCCACCTTCTCAACAACTCACCCCCTCGTTATAAATAATAGACCCGTATTTGCTGGTAAAAGTTCCACACATCATAATAAAAAAGTCCAGCATAATAATTATGCCAGACTTGAAGAATCATGAAAGAATTTCCCTAACAATTTGGTTAACCAGCTTGCCATCTGCCTTGCCCTTTACTTTGGGTATAATAGCTCCCATGACCTTTCCCATATCCTTCATACTGTCAGCGCCAACTTCGGCAATAACTTCCTTTACCAGCCGGCGCAGTTCCTCTTCACTTAACTGTTCAGGCAAATATTCCGAGAGTATATCTATTTCCTGACGTAACTGCTTAACCTCGCTGTCACGCCCGGCCTTTTCAAATTCAGCCAGGGACTCGCGACGCGTCTTCACTTCCTTGGCAATTACGTCCAGAATATCCTCGTCGGTTAATTCCTTTTTTGTTTCAATCTGCTTATTCTTAACAGCCGCCATAACCATGCGCAGTACTCGCAGCCGTAACTTTCCGGCTTCACGGGCTTTCATGGCGGCCTTCACATCGGCTTGCAGTTGTTCCAGCAGGGCCATATCCTACGCCCTCCTATCTGAACTTGCGTTTTTTTCTTGCCGCTTCTTTTTTCTTACGCCTGTCACTGGGCTTTTCATAATGCTCTCTTCTACGAGCTTCCTTCAGTACGCCAGATTTTGCGCAAGATTTTTTAAAGCGTCTCAGAGCACTGTCCAGGGATTCGTTCTTTCTAACCCGTACTTCACCCAACCGTTCTCCCTCCCTCCGCTACCGACGCGCTTGCGGGGAGTGCCAAACTTTTCTAACACTCACACCTATTGCAATATTATACTACAGGCTCAAATGTACGTCAAGCTACGCGGGAGGCTTGGTGCCCAGGTGTTTTCCGCCCAGCAGGTGAAAATGCAGGTGAAAGACCACCTGTCCCCCGTGCTCCTTACAGTTATTTACCAAACGGAAACCATCTTCCGCTACTCCCATTTTTTCCGCTACTTTCACAGCTGCAATGTGTATTTGGCCGATCAGTTCCTTGTCCTCTTCCGTAATGGCTGTCAGGTCGCTAATGTGCTTCTTCGGTATCAGCAGGATGTGTACGGGAGTAACCGGGTTGATGTCCTTAAAAGCCATGACCTGGTCATCTTCGTAAACAATTTCTGCAGGGATTTCCTTGTTGACAATCTTACAGAAAATGCAGTCACTCATCACTTACACCTCCTTATCTGTTAAAAGTAGTTTATAGGCAGAAGGAAACCCCTTCTTGCCACCGTAGTGAATTAAGAAAGGCAAATATTTCGGGAAAAAACTTTCACCTCCTGGCCAGTTCGACTGCTTTCGAAAGAGTTGTCTTTCCCGAAACAAAGCTGTAGTCGGTTATGGTCAATAGAGGGCTCGTGCTTCAAGCACCGCTGTCATCCATCTCCCAGGTTATTACATATTTGCTGCTTACTTGTAACAAAGCATCATCACTAAATTAGCTTCATGGCTTAGCTTTTACCTCTTGACATAGAGGGTCTTTCGCCGGGCTAAAAGATAACCGTCATTTACTCCATAGGGAATAACAGTTACCAGCTCACCACGGAGCTTTTCCTCATCATCCTGAAACCTCACTTTCAGGTAATTGCCCGTGTGTCCCTCCCGCCAGCCGTCGTCGCTCTCCTGCTCCACCAGCACCTCTACCGACTGTTCCACAAACTGTTCCGCATACTGTCGCCACAGCTTCTTCCCCAGTTCTATAATTGTCTTGCTGCGCACCTCTTTAACCCGGGCATCTACCTGGTTGGGAAACCGGGCTGCAGGAGTTCCTTTTCGAGGAGAATACTTAAAAACGTGGAGGTCAGCAAACCCTATTTCCTCAATAAAAGCCGCCGTCTCCTGAAACTGTTCGTCAGTCTCGCCCGGAAATCCTACCATGACATCGGTGGTAATGGCGGCCTGCGGCCGCACAGCCCGGATATCCCTGACCAGTCGCCGGTAAAATTCAGTATCGTAAGGCCTGCGCATAGCCTTAAGCACCGTATCGGAACCGCTCTGCAGGGGAATGTGATAGTGCGGGCAGATCAGCGATTCCCGGGTAAGTGTCTCCAGCAGGTCAGGTGTGATCTCGTTGGGGTCAACAGAGCTAACGCGCAACCGCTGCAGCCCTGCCACTTTCACCAGTTCCTGCAGCAGGGTATTGAGGTCATACTCCCCGGTGTCCCGCCCGTAAGCGCCGATATGAATGCCGGTGAGTACAATCTCCTTGTACCCCCGGCGCACCAGCTGCTTCACGGCAGCAACCGTTTCCGCCAGCGGCCTGCTGCGCACCGGCCCCCGGGCATAAGGCACTATGCAGTAGGTGCAAAACTGGTCGCAACCCTCCTGAATTTTTAAAAAAGCCCGCACCGTGGAGGTTTCCGTAAAAGGCAGGTCCTCAAACTCATTGATCTCTTTTCTCGGGTGCACCCGGCTTACCCCGACTCCCTTGCGCGCTTGTTCCACCAGTTCGACAATACGGTTGCGTTCCTTGGTGCCGATAACCAGGTCAACACCGTCAATATCCAAAATCTCACCGGGAGAAGTCTGGGCATAGCAGCCGGTCACCGCCACAATGGCCTCCTCATTCCGCCGGACGGCACGGCGAATCATCTGCCGGGACTTCCTATCTCCCAGGTGAGTAACAGTACACGTATGTATTACATAAACATCGGCACATTCGTTAAAAGGCACAATCTCGTAACCGGCATCGCGAAAAAGCTGCTTGATCGCTTCTCCTTCATGCTGGTTCACCTTACAGCCTAGTGTGTAAACAGCTGCCCGTTTAACCACATGCTTGTCCTCCCAAATCACCCAGTTGGTACATGACTATGGCAACGGCAGCAATTGCCGCCGTTTCCGTACGCAAAATGCGCTGACCCAGACTTACCGGGATGGCGCCAAAGCTCACGGCCAGTGCCACCTCTTCAGCAGTCAGCCCTCCTTCGGGGCCGATTACCAGCGCAATATTACGGGAAAAGTCATGTTTCCTCAATGCCTCACCGATACTAACAGTCTTTTCATCTTCCCAGGGAATCATGATAGACGTATCCCCGGGTAACGACTGTAATGCCCGCTCCAGGGTAGCGGGCTCCTCTATTTCCGGAACCCGGGCCCGGCCGCACTGTTTCGCTGCCTCCTTGGCTATGCGCTGCCACCGCTGCAATCGTTTGGCTGCTCTTTCCGGCTTGATTTTCGCCACACTACGCTGTGCCTGCACGGGAATAATGGCGCTAATACCCAGTTCCGTTGTTTTCTGGATAATAAAATCAAACTTATCGCCCTTGGCAACTCCCTGCAGCAGGGTTAATTTCAGCGGCGGCTCCCCGGAAGGCAACTCCCGTTCCAGATAAGCGGTAACTTCCTCCCTGGTCATTTCCTCCAGGGCTGCCAAAAAGCGCTTGCCGCTGCTGTCAGCAATCGCTACCAGGTCACCTGTTTCCAAACGCAGGACATTTACCAGGTGGTGTGCTTCTTCACCGGCTATCCTGATCCTGGCCCCGATTTTTCCCACTTCCGGTACAAAAAACTGGTGCATGACAGATCACACCTTTCGCGCTACTACGGCCACCCAGTCATCTTCATTTAGCGTTTCCAAAACGTCCAACTTCAAAGCTCGGAGATGGTTTCGCACTTCGTCATACCGCTGTTCTATGATTCCCGATGCTATAAATACCCCACCACCGGTTAAGTGTTCCCGCACCTGGGAACTTAAATCCAAAATAATGTCGGCAATAATGTTGGCCACAATCAAATCCGCTTGTTCCTCAATACCAATTAAGAGATTCCCCGGTGATACCCGGACTACATCATCGACCTTATTGAGAGCCACATTGGAAGCTGCCACCTTGACCGCCAGGGGATCCAAATCCAAAGCCAGGACCCGACCGGCACCAAGTTTGGCAGCGGTAATGGCCAGGACGGCAGAACCGGTTCCCACATCTATAACCTTTTGGCCTTCAACCAGGTATTTTTCCAGAGCCCGAATGCACATAACGGTGGTGGGGTGAGTACCAGTGCCAAAGGCCATCCCCGGGTCCAGTTCAATAATTATCTCGTCTTCTCCCGGCCGGTAGTGCTCCCACGTGGGTTTGATAACAATGCGCTCCGATACTTTAATTGGTTTGTAATAAGCTTTCCATGCATTTGCCCAGTCCTGTTCCCTGACCTTTTCCAGGGTAATTTCCGCCCGATAGTCATCAAAATACTGCTGCAGCTTATCTAAAGACTCCCTGATGGTAGCCAGGAGCCTGGGCAGCCGTTCGTCAACGGGCAAATACCCTTTTACCACAACAGACTCTGCTTCCAGGCTTTCCAGCGGCAGCTCATAGTAATCCCACTTTTTTTCTTTCAGGTAGGCGTCAATTACCCGCGGGTCTTCGATAACGACACCGGCTGCTCCCACCTTGTAAAAGATGTCGGCCACCGCTTCCATGGCAGTTTCAGTTGTGGTAACGGAAATTTCTTGCCACTCCATAGCAGACTCCTTTTCTTTTATTATCCCATGAAGGCATCCTTAACCTTTTTAAAGAAGCTTTTTTCCTTGGGCTGGTGATTTTTCTTGGTACAGGTTTTGTCAAACTCTCTCAACAGTTGCTTCTGCTTTTCCGTCAGGTTGGTAGGCGTGATAACCTCTACCTTTACAAGCTGGTCACCGCGACCGTAGCCCTGCAGCTTGGGAATTCCCTTTCCCCTGAGCCGGAAGGTTGTCCCCGTCTGGGTACCCTCAGGAATGGTAAAGGTAATTTTCCCGTCCAGTGTGGGCACCTCGATATCACAGCCCAGGGCGGCCTGGGTAAACGTGATGGGCAACTCGTAAATCACGTTGTTGCCGTCCCGCTTAAAGTGCCTGTGCGGTTTCACCTTGATAAACACGTACAGGTCTCCCGGCGGGCCACCGTTAATGCCACTCTCACCACCGGCAGCCACGCGCAAGCGCGAGCCTGTGTCCACTCCCGGGGGCACTTTAACCTCAATCTTCCTTTCCCGGCGCACACGCCCTTTACCGCCGCACTCGCGGCACGGCGTCTTAATAACCGTTCCCTCACCATGACAGTTATGGCACGTTTTAACAGTTTGAAACATACCAAAGGGGGTTTTTGGGCTGATTCTGATCTGGCCGGTACCGTGACAAACGGGACATGTTTCCGGATGGGTACCCGGCTGAGCGCCGCTGCCGCCGCACTGGCGGCAGGTTTCCAAACGCGGCACCGTAATTTCCTTCTCCGCACCGAAGGCGGCTTCTTCAAAGGTTATCTCCAATTCGGTCTTCAGATCAGCACCCCGCTGCGGTCCCTGGTGCCGCTGCGCACGGCTGCCGCCGAAGCCACCACCAAAAAACATGTCAAAGATATCTTCAAAGCCGCCAAAGTCATGCGCGCCGCCAAAACCGCCAAAACCACCTTCATCGCCCATACCGGCATGACCGAATTGGTCGTAACGGGCCCTCTTTTCACTGTTGGACAGTACCTCATACGCTTCCTTGATTTCCTTAAACCGCTTTTCCGCTTCTTTATCTCCGGGGTTGACGTCGGGGTGATACTTGCGGGCCAATTTCCGATATGCTTTTTTTATTTCTTCCTGGCTGGCGTCCCTAGAAACACCCAGCACCTCGTAGTAATCTCTTTTGGACATAGAAACCCCCTCTTGCATTTACGCCATAGTTGGGACAAAACTTCTCCCAATCGGAAATAATGGGACAAGGGTGCCCCCTGTCCCCATTTCAGTAATTATTTCTCGTCATTGTCCACTTCTTTGAAATCAGCGTCAACTACGTTGTCATCCGCCTTATCCTGCTGGCCGGCTGCCTCTCCCTGCTGCTGACCTGCAGTCTGGGCCTGCGCCTGCTCGTAAACCTTGGACGATATCTTGAACAGGGCTTCAGATAAAGCATCGATCTTGGCTTTGATTTCCTCCACGTTGTCGGAAGCCAGAGCTTCTCTTAATTCTTTCTGGGCTTTTTCCACGTTTTCCTTGTCCGCTGCATCTATCTTGTCGCCCAGATCCTTGAGGGTTCTCTCAGACTGATACAACAAGGAATCCGCCTTGTTCTTGGTCTCCGCTTTTTCCTTGCGCTTCTCATCCTCTTCAGCATACTTCTCCGCTTCTTTGACCATGCGTTCGATTTCTTCGTCACTGAGACCGCTGGAGGACTTGATGGTGATATCCTGGGATTTGCCGGTTCCCAGGTCCTTAGCAGTTACATGAACGATACCGTTGGCATCTATATCGAAAGTAACCTCAATTTGCGGTACTCCCCGCGGTGCCGGCGGAATACCGGTCAACTGGAAACGGCCCAGAGTCTTGTTATCCCTGGCCATCTTTCTTTCGCCCTGCAGCACGTGAATATCAACCGTAGTCTGATTGTCTGCCGCAGTGGAGAATATCTTGCTCTTGGAAGTCGGAATAGTGGTATTGCGCTCAATCAACGGCGTAAATACGCCACCCAGGGTTTCAATACCCAGTGTTAGCGGCGTTACGTCCAGCAGCAAAACGTCTTTCACTTCACCGGCCAGTACTCCGGCTTGAATGGCAGCACCCAGGGCAACAACCTCGTCCGGATTGACTCCCTTATGGGGTTCCTTACCGAGCTCTTTCCTGATAGCTTCCTGAACGGCCGGTATTCTTGTGGAACCGCCAACCAGTATTACCTTATCAATGTCGCTGGGGCTGAGTCCCGCATCGGACAAGGCCTGGCGGGTGGGGCCCATAGTTTTTTCCACCAGGTCGGCAGTCAATTCTTCAAACTTGGCTCTGGTCAGAGTAATATCCAGGTGCTGCGGTCCTTCCTGGGTAGCTGTAATAAACGGCAAGTTGATATTGGTGGAAGTAACGCTGGACAGCTCGTGCTTCGCTTTTTCCGCAGCTTCCTTCAAGCGCTGTAAAGCCATCTTATCCTGAGACAGGTCCACACCGTGAGATTTCTTGAACTCGGCAATCAAGTAATCTATGATGCGCTGGTCAAAGTCGTCACCACCCAGGCGGTTGTTACCGCTGGTAGCCTTCACTTCAAAAACGCCGTCGCCCAGCTCCAGAATGGAAACGTCAAACGTACCGCCCCCCAGGTCATAGACCAGGATTGTCTGGTCCTCTTCCTTATCCAAACCGTAAGCCAAAGAAGCAGCTGTAGGCTCGTTAATAATCCGCAGCACTTCCAAACCGGCAATCTTTCCAGCATCCTTGGTAGCCTGACGCTGGCTGTCAGTAAAGTATGCCGGAACAGTAATTACCGCCTGGGTCACTTCCTCGCCCAGGTAGGCTTCGGCATCCCGCTTCAGCTTCTGCAGAATCATGGCAGATATTTCCTGAGGGGTGTAGGATTTATCATCAATAGTGACTTTGTAGTCCGTACCCATGTGTCTTTTAATTGATGCGATTGTCCGGTCCGGGTTGGTAATGGCCTGGCGTTTGGCCACCTGGCCTACCAGTCTTTCCCCTTCTTTGGTAAAGGCAACTACGGACGGAGTTGTCCGGTTTCCCTCTGCGTTAGGAATAACGACCGCTTCTCCACCTTCCATGACGGCCATACACGAGTTTGTGGTACCCAAGTCAATTCCAATGACTTTACCCATGGTTATCTACCTCCTGTAAAGTTGTTTAATTATTTTTGGCCACTTTCACCATAGCGGGACGGATAACTTTATTTTTTAACCGGTATCCTTTCTGCAATTCCTCAACAACAGTATTATCAGGATATTCATCAGTCTCTACCTGCATTACCGCCTCGTGAAAGTTAGGGTCAAAAGGCTGGTTTTCCGCTTCAATGGGTTTTAAGCCTTCCTGCTCCAGGATGCCCAGTAGCTGTTTGTATATCATCTCTACCCCGTCCTTAAAGGACCGGGCATTGTCATCGCCCGCCTCCAAGGCTCTTCCAAAATTATCCAATACAGGCAACAGTTTCTCAATTAAATTCTGAGAAGCATACTTGGCGAATTCTTCCTGTTCTTTCCGCGAACGCTTGCGGAAATTATCAAAATCTGCCTGCAGGCGGAGCAGTCTGTTGGTCAAATCCTCCTTTTCCGCCACCAGCTTTTCCAGTTCTACTTTCAGCCTGCCAATTTCCTCCGCTGCACCTGTTTCCTCCCGTTTTGTTTCAGAGCATTCCTCACCCTGTTCCTCTTCCGGCACACTTTCCTCCACGGTATCAGTTTCTGCTGCAGCCCCGGCATCCGCGTCCTCCTCTTCCGTTGTGCCTGCTTCTACTTCCTTTTTCCCGGCTTTTTCTTCTTCATTTATATCTTTTGTTTCTTCGTTTTCTAAATTATGTACGGTGCTTTTCTCCTGTTCCTCTGGCTGCTGCATTTCCTCCTTCTGAGCCTTTTCTTCCTCTTTCAACAACGAAATCACCTCTCTAACACCTAATTACTTTAAAACACATAAGAAGTGCGATGTGCGCAGGATAAGGTGCCATAAAAGCACCCCGCGAAGCACTCGCACTTCCTTCCTTTCTCGCACATCGCCCAAGCAGGAAGTTTAATAATATTTTTTCAATACCTCGGACAGATTATCTGTCACCAGTTTGACCAGAGATACCGCTTTGGGATACATCATCCTCGTTGGTCCCAGCAGACCGATAGTGCCCGCAACCTCACCGTTGATATGGTATGTGGCAGTGATGACGCTGCACTGATCAATTCCCTCTTGCTTATTTTCTCCACCTATTTTAATTGTTAATCCTTCGCCTTCCTTACTGTCCAGCAGTTCCCAAATAATTTGTTCCTGTTCCAGGCTGTGAAGCAGCAGCCGTACTTTTTCCACATCGCGAAATTCCGGCTGACTTAAGATATTGAGAGTTCCACCCAGGTAAACATGGCCGCGGTCATCGCTGTCGGTCAAATAACGGGCCAGGATGGCAGCAATTTTTCTTACCAGCAGTTTTTCCTTTATCACTTCCTGGCAAATCTCCACCAGGGTTTCTTCCTTGAGCTGCTGTAGCGTGTATTCCTGAAGATTATGGTTCAAGACATTGCTAATCCGTTCCAAGTCACCGAGGGTAAATTCTGCTGGGATATCTATTGCGCGATGCTGGACCAGCCCGCCGCGAAATACCGTCACCAGTAAAGCTTTACCGGAAGACAGGGATAGCAGGCGCACGTACTTTAGGTGGTTCGCCTTCACCTGCGGTCCTGATACCAGTGCCACGTAGTTAGTAATACTGGACAGGAGTTTTCCCGTACGTTCGAGCACTTCCTCAATTTGTTCCACCTTTTCCGCATACCGCTGCTTGACGAAAGCTATTTCCTCAGGACTCAGCTGGTATTCCTCCATCAAGCAGTCCACATAGTAACGGTAGCCGTAGTCGGACGGCACCCTACCTGCGGACGTATGCGGCTGTTCAATCAGACCCAGTTCCTCCAAATCGGCCATCTCGTTCCGAATGGTGGCCGGACTGACACCCAAGTCATACTTCCGCGCAATCGTCCGCGAACCTACCGGTTCAGCCGTTTCAATGTAGCTTTTGATAATGGCCTCAAGTATCTTCTTTTTACGCTGGTCCATGCGCATACTCTCACCCACTTGTTAGCACTCTAGCTTACCGAGTGCTAGTTTTACACCTAAAAAATATCACTTAGTCCCATGTTTGTCAAGAGAAATTACCGGCGCTACACGAACTCCCGGAACACCAGATTGGCTATGGGCAGGGCAATATCCGTGAGCACCAGCCGCCCTTCCGTTTTCTTCAATAGACCCATTTTCACCAGCTGTTCCACCTGCCTGCCGTATACTTGAAAAACGGACCGGCGAAAGCGCCTTGCAAAAGCGGTTAGGGACACCCCTTCCTCCACCAGACGCAGACCCATAATCATGGTTTCAGCCATTTCATCCTCCACACTCAGGTCAATCACTTCCTCCTGCGGCAGCCCGTCAGCCTGGAGCGAAGCAGTGTAATCCTCAAGGCGGCCCGTATTTGTCCAGCGGCGGTGGTTGTAAAATGAAGCTGCTGAGGCGCCGATGCCGATATACGGTTGGTTGCGCCAGTAGATTAAATTGTGCCGCGTCTGATAGCCCGGCCGTGCAAAATTGGAAATCTCGTAGTGCCGGTAGCCCGCTTCCTTCATATATCTACGCGTCCAGGCGTACATATCAGCCTGTGTATCCTCCCCGGGCAGGGAAAGCCGTCCCTGCTCAAGCAGGCGTCCCCAGCGGGAATCGGCCGACAATTTGAGTCCATATGCAGACAGGTGTTCCGGTTTTAACGCCACCGCTTTTTCCATAACTTCCTGCCAGCCCGCCAGTGACTGCCCGGGTAGGCCATAAATCAGGTCCAACCCTAGGTTGGCAAAGCCTGCTTCGCGAGCTGCAGTAACTGCCCGCACCACATCCTCCCAGGAATGCCGACGCCCCATCTCTTCCAGCAGTTCCGGCGAGCAGGCCTGTGCCCCTAGGGACAGGCGGTTTACTCCCAGTTTACGATAAGCCTTGAGCTTTTCCCGAGTCAATGTCTCCGGGTTGGCCTCCACGGTAATCTCAGCGGCACCGGACAGCTGGCAAAAATGCTCCAGCCGTTTAAAAATATCAGCCAGAAAGCAATCGGGCACAGCACTGGGAGTACCCCCGCCGATATAAACGGTATCCACGGCAAGCAGCCCGTACCGGCGGCAAATTAGTTCAACCTCTTTTCCCAGTGCCCAGAAATATTCTTCAAGACCAACCTCTGACATGTGAAAAGGGAAAGAAACGAAATCGCAGTAACTGCACTTGTCCGTACAAAAAGGAATGTGGACATAAAGTCCAATACCCATAACTTCGTCTCCTTCCCACAGTATCATTTTATGCCTGTATCACCCGTTTGATACTACCAGTCCGTTAATCTATGCTCAACACCGCCATAAAAGCTTCCTGGGGAATTTCCACCTTGCCCACTTGCTTCATCCGCTTTTTACCTTCTTTTTGTTTCTCCAGCAGCTTGCGCTTACGGGTAACATCGCCACCGTAGCATTTATCCAGCACATTCTTGCGCAGTGCCTTGATATTTACCCTGGCAATCACCTTGTTGCCTATGGCAGCCTGAATGGGCACTTCAAACATCTGCCGGGGTATCAGTTCTTTGAGCTTGCTGGCAAGCTTGCGCCCCTGGTGATATGCCTTGTCCCGGTGCACGATGGTGGACAGGGCATCCACAATTTCTCCGTTTATCAGAATGTCCAACTTCACCAGGTCGGTTTCCCGGTACCCTGCCAACTCGTAATCCAGCGAAGCATAGCCCCGGGTCCTGGATTTCAGTTGGTCGAAGAAATCAAAGATAATTTCACTCAAAGGTAGGGCATATGTGAGCATCACCCGCTGTTCGGAAAGATACTCCATCTTTTCATACTGACCGCGTTTTTCCTGGCACAGCTCCATCACTGGGCCCACATAATCGCCGGGAACCATAATGGTGGCCTTGACAAAAGGCTCTGCTATGGCTTCCACCTCTCCCGCAGGCGGCATGTTGGTGGGATTATCAATATCAATCACCGTGCCGTCCTTTTTCTTTACCTTAAAAATTACGTTGGGCGCAGTCGTAATCAGGTCAATCTTGTACTCGCGTTCCAACCGTTCCTGAACAATCTCCATGTGCAGCAGGCCCAAAAAACCGCAGCGAAAACCGAAACCCAAAGCGGCAGAATTTTCCGGCTCAAACACCAGGGAAGCATCGTTTAATTGCAGCCGCTCCAGAGCATCACGCAAGTCTTCATAATCAGCATTATCCACCGGAAATAGGCCGCAGTACACCATGGGTGTCGCCTTGCGGTAACCGGGCAGCGGTTTTTCCGCCCGGTTTGCCGCCGCAGTAATGGTATCTCCCACCCGCGTATCCTTGACGTTCTTGATACTAGCAGCCAAAAAACCCACTTCCCCGGCTTCCAACCGGTCAACAGCCTTGGGCGTCGGGGTGAAAATGCCCACTTCATTGACCTCAAAGGTTCTGCCGCTGGACATCATTTCAATCTCCATGCCTTTTTCGATGCTGCCGTCCACCACCCTGATATAGGGAATGGCGCCCCGATAGGAATCGTACAGCGAATCAAAAATCAACGCCCGCAGCGGCCTGTCAACTCCGGAAGACGGAGTGGGTATCCGCTTGACAATGGCTTCAAGAATTTCCTTGGTGCCTGCACCGGTCTTGGCAGAAGCCAAAATCACTTCTTCAGGGTCAATCCCAATCACGTCCTCCAATTCCCGGGTTACACGCTCCGGGTCCGCATTGGGCAGGTCTATCTTATTGATAACGGGAATGATTTCCAAATCCTGCTCCATGGCCAGGTAGACGTTGGCCAAAGTCTGTGCCTGAATCCCCTGGGCAGCGTCCACAACCAGAAGCGCTCCTTCACAGGCTGCCAAACTCCGGGAAACCTCGTAGGAAAAGTCCACGTGACCGGGAGTATCAATAAGGTTCAGCTGGTATTCCTCACCATCATCAGCCCGGTACATGAGGCGCACGGCCTGCAATTTAATAGTGATGCCCCGCTCCCGTTCCAGGTCCATCTGGTCCAGAACCTGGTCGGCCATTTCTCTATCACTTAAAGCCCCAGTATATTCTAGCAGCCGGTCGGCCAGGGTGGATTTACCGTGATCTATATGGGCTATGATGCTAAAATTTCTTATTTTTTCCTGTTTCTTTACCATGACAGTACCCCTCGTACCGAAAATTTATTAAAAGGAATCCAACGCTTTGACACTTGCTTAACTTGTAATATTATAGCACCTGCACCAGGGCCAATCAACCGGCCCTGGCCCTACGCCGGGCAAAACGCCGTTTAAAGATGTCCACCACCAGCCGCGCCTCTTCCTGTTTGAAGAGCAGGGCCAAAAGGCCATAAACGCCGGCACCGACAGTCACTGCTGCAGTTACCTGCAAACCCTGGTTGAACTTAATACTGAGGTCCAAAACCCGTTCCAGGTAAAGGGCGGTGTAGTAGCTTACGCCGGCCATGATTAATGAAGATAAGAGGCTAATGCTGAAGGAGGACACCATCTGCCTGCCATTGATGGCGCCAATCTTTTTCCGAAGAATACCCAGCAGAAGGAGCATGTTGAAAATACCGGCAATGGAGTAAGCCAGGGCTAGTCCGCCATGCTGCATGGGTTTAATCAGGATAAAGTTAAGCACAATATTTAAAATGATCGTGATAACTCCCGTTGTGACCGGAGTGCGGGTATCGTGCAGGGCGTAAAAGGAGCGGTTAAGCACCTGAATAGCAGAATAGGCAAACACGCCCAAGGAATAATAAAGCAGCGCCTCTGCAATGTCCAACGTATCCTGGTGGGTAAAAAGCCCCCATTCGTAGAGAAAACGGATGATGGGAATCCGCAGCGCCACTAAACCCGCGGCAGCAGGCAATGTCAGAAAAATTACCGAACGCATTCCCAGGGACATGGTGCGCTTGAATTCCTGTATCTCATCCAAAGCTGCGTGAGAAGTCAAAGTGGGAAACACGGCCACTGCCACGGCAATGCCAAAAATGCCGATAGGCAGCTGCATCAACCGCTGGCCTGCTTTTAGTGCCGCCACTATTCCCGGCGGCAGTGTACTGGCCAAATTCTGGCTAACAAACAGGTTAAAATGAGTAACTGACAGACCGACCAACACCGGCAGCATCAGCGAAGCAATTTTTCTCACATGAACATTTCTGACGTCAAAACTGAAGCGGTATTTCAATCCCAGGCGCAGCAGCACCGGCACCTGTACACCGAAATTAATCATGGCACCGACGACAACCCCGATGGAAAAACCAGCAATCCCAAAATATGGGGATAAAATAAGGCCCACAATAATAATGGCCAGGTTGTAGAGAACGGAACCCAGCGCCGGTGAGAAGAAATGCTTGTAGGAGTTTAAAATGCCTGTGGCAATACCGTTAAGCGCCATAAAAAAAGCCTGGGCAAACATTATGCGGGTTAAGGCAACTGTTAACGTGAAGCTGTCACCTTTAAAGCCCGGTACCAGCAGGTAAATCAACTGGGGCGTAAAAACAACGCCGATAGTAATGCCCACTACCAGTAAAACCAAAATTACATTTAAGAGAATGCTGGCCACCCGCCAAGCTTCCTCTTCCTGCTTCCTGGCTACCAGGCTGCTGAACACGGGGATAAAGGCCGAGCTCAGCGCGCCTCCCACCAGGAGCATGTACAAAAAGTCGGGAATGGAAAATGCAGCGTTATACGCATCAGTAATTCTGTTCTGACCAAACTGAGCATAAATAATTACATCCCTGAGATACCCAAGGATGCGTGATATCACCATAGCAACCATAATCATGCCGGCTGCTTTGACTACACTACCTTTTTGCTGCGCCATAACATACCCTCGTTTCTACACCAGTGTCAAAATACCACGAACCTATTATATCATCTTCCAAAGCATAAGGTCTAGAAACATAACAGAATCAGCCTGCGTCACGTATTTTCCCAGTTCCCTTCTTAAATAGCTGACCAGTTCCCGCAGCAGTTGCGGCATTTCCCCGGCAGCAAATTTAATGCCTGCATAAAGCTCTTTTCCCCCGGCAAGAAAGCGCTGTAAAAGGCCTTTTGCTTCAGGAGACAAAGCCAGCCGATACCTGGTTTCCATGACCAGAACGGTAACCTGCCCGGGAGCCCAACCAACTTTCAGCACGCTCCCCGAAGTCTCAGCGGTAACCTGCTGCAGCTCGTAGGCAACTTTATTCAAAGCTGTAATCACTATAATACTCAGCAAAATAATTACCAGTAATTTTTTTCGCACCTGACAAAACACCTCCATTTTTACCATTGCCCAATGAATTTTTTTCCATACATGAAAGGACAGCTCACGGCTGCCCTTTCCTTTTCTTTATCTTCTCTCCCGATTCAGCACTTCTGCCAGCACGCCGGCAAATAGCCTGGCGCTGGTTTGTGCTTCTTCAAGCGAGTTTTCCACACTGCCGATTTCCACCAAAATGGCGTGGGAATGCAGGTGCTGGTTGTAACGCCCGCTCTGGGCTCTCACCCCGTCGGCCAGACCAGGATAGAGCTTTTCCATTGCTGCTGCCAACCTGTTGGCAAAGGCCAGGTTCTCGCGCCAGTTAGGATGCTCCCAGCGTTTGTCCGTACCCACAATCACCAGTATTCTGGCTGCTCTTTTCCCCTGGATAACAGTAGTTTTCCGCTTGCCGATACCGGCATCCCGGTGTACGTCTATCAACACTTCTATGGACGGGTACTTCTGCAGCATCTTTTTTGCCGTTTTTTCGGAGTTGCCGTATGACGCTCCCCACCGGGGGTAATCATGAATGGTGTCGGAAAAGGCTGTGGCAATCCCGTATTCCTTTTCTAGTGTTTCGCTCAGAACTTTTGCCACTTTGCTGACACCCCCGTTTTCCCCCGGCAATCGTTCCACACCGTCTGTTGGTTTATAGGTCTCGGCATTATGAGAGGTGTAAATGCCTACCAAAACCTTGTCACGGGGTAAATCCCAGGCCGGGGCAGCAGTCGATAATTCTTCTCTGGGAGGCAGCGGCGGCAGCGTCTGGGCTTCCTTTTCAAAATTGGCCGCTTCCGCCAGGCCCACCAGTTGGGAATCCAAAATACTTTGGATGCGGCCCGGTTCCATTCGGGTGATAAACTGCACCCAGTTGTTGATCACCCCGTCAAAGGTCAGCAATTCTTCGGTATCATGGGACCGGTCAGCGGCGAACGCTCCAAACGGGATGATCTGGTCAATGATATCCGGCGTACGCCGGACAAAACCTAACCGCTTCAGCAGGTTTAAAAACTGCCCCTGCCCCTCCTCGGCTGCGGCAAACACCGGCACAGCTTCCCGGAAATTTCCTTTAAATGAGAAAGATACCGCTGCCAGGCAAACCAGCAGCAATAACACCGCCAAAACAATGCCTTTTCGCCTCTTACGGCTCCTGTGACCGTAGGTAAAGATACTGATTACAACCGGACGTCTGCGCATAATGCTGCTGCCCACCTTTCCTCAAGTTGAGTCCGCAGCTTTACCGAATACTCTCAATGATAACTACATTCTATGCACTTGTCCCACTGTTTATAACCTATTTCGCCCAAAGCAATTTCCCCGGCCCGAAAAAATAACCAGGCGCATAAAATCCCTTCCTGCACCTGGTTTCCAAATTGTAAACAGGCATCAGGCTATTAGCGCAATTCGGTAGGTACGAACGCATCAATGATACCTATTACCAGTGCTGCTAGCAGAGCACCCAGTATGGAAACAGACAGATAATTGGGAATAATAAACTGTGCCACATAAATCACCACGGCGGAAGATAAAAAACCGACTATCCCGCGGGACTGCGGTGACAATTTTCCGCCAAGCAAACTCTCGATTAAGTAACCAAGAACAGTAATAACCACCGCGGCAATAATCGCTCCCGTGAAACCGGCCACTTGAAATCCCGGTAAAAACCAGCTGACCAAAAACACTACCAGGCCGGATACAATGAAGCGAACAATAGTTCCCAACCAGCTAGCCATGTTACCGCCCTCCTTTCTAAATGCAAAAACGTTCACCATGTGAACACATGCTTTACGAAAAGTTTTCCCATTAAATTAAAAAACTATACAAAAAAACCAGCTGTTGCTTTCTTGGCGCAAACATGGTACAATGTATGTTGCTTTATGTAATACAACAAAAGATACTGTTACGCCGGTAACATAGATCAAGATTTTACCTTTGCGCTGAGGAGGTGAGCCCATGCCGAACATTAAATCCGCAAAAAAACGCGTGAAAATTACCCAGATCCGCACAGAACGCAATCGTAGGATTAAGTCCTCTGTAAAGACTGCAATCAGACGCTTCCAGGAAGCTTTGGAAACAGGCAGTAAGGAAAAAGCGGAGGCTGCTTTGGTTAACGCCATTAAAAAGGTAGACAAGGCTGCTCAAAAAGGTATATTCCACAAAAATAAAGCAGCGCGCAAGAAGTCTCAGTTAAACCGGCAGTTCAACCAAGCTTTTAAGGCTTCTTAATGAAGCTTCTTAATGAAATAGTAAGCGCCTGCCAGACGGCAGGCGTGTTTTATTTATTGCCGCAAACCTTGAAGGTTAACAGCTCCAACTCTCGCGGCAAATCTCGATAACCCTGTTTAAAATGTCTGTCTATGGCAGCCACATCCATAATAGCCTGCTCCAGTTCCTCTTCGGTAAAGTTCTTGCTCTGCTTGATAATCTTGGGGAGCACCATGGGGTGAATACCGGTCTTTTCACCTACTTGCTTCACTGAATACCCCTGCTTGAGCAAAACTTTGGTCTGCAGAAGCAGGCGAAACTGGCGGCCAATCATCACCAGCAGCTGCATGGGCTTTTCACCTATCAAAAGCATTTCCCTTATTCTCCTCAGGGCTTCATCGGAACGGCGCTCACCCATGGCATCCACCAGTTTAAAAATATCACCCTGTACGGTCTGGCTCAGGCACTCTTCCACCATTGGTCTGGTAATTCGCTTGTCCTCGCCGGCATAGATGCTCAGTTTGGTAATTTCCTTATCCAGAATAGTCAGGTCATTACTGGCCATCAGCAGCAGCGCCAGTGCATCTCGTTCAATATCCTTACCCTGCTTTGCAAACATTTCCTTTACCCACCGGGTCAAAGCATTGCCGCGCAGCTTGTTTAACGGCAGCACCACCCCGTGCTTTTTAAATTCCTTAACAATTTTTTTCCGGTTGTCAATATTGCCATTCAACGTAAAAACCAAACAGGTACTGGGATTGGGCCGGCTGAAATACCCCACCAGTTGTTCGACCGCTTCAGACCCCAGTTGGCTGCTTTTATTGGCCGAAAAAAACAGAGCATTCTTCACCAGTACCAGCCGCCTGTCCGCCAGTACCGGCAGGGTCTCGGCACTGGCCAAAATGGAAGCCACGGAAGCCTCTCGCCCGTCCATGACATCGTAGTTAAAATCTTTTGCTCCGGAAGCAAGAATTTTTTCTTTCAGTCTACTGATTAAAGTTTCCTGCAAAAATGTTTCTTCCCCGTAAAGCAAGTAAAGGGAGTCAATGTTTCCCTGCTCCACGCTTTGCAAAACCTTGACATAACTGCTCACCAGCAATCACTTCCCCTAAACTGTAATTATCGCCACTCCAACCGGTCATAAATCAGGTTATTCAATACAAGCAAAACCGCCACAGTCACCCAGTTGGCCAGCACTATACCCGAAAAAAATGCTAGGATGCTTTGGAAGATGAAAGCCAGGATACCGCCGGCCACCAGCCCGGGCAGCAGTAAAAACAGTATCTGCAGCATTAATATAATTAATATAAAAGGTAAAAAAGCCTTTTTAAAATAGACGGATTTAACTCCCCCGGGTTCCCCAGGCTTTATTCAATTGATAAATAGTTGGCTATGTTGGCATCGGAACGGTAAATTCCTTCTATCAGGCTTTCCTTGCAAGTAGCAATAATAGTAATTCCCGGCCCGTGCCCCAGTTTGACACAGTCGCTATGAATCACAACACCCACACTGACCGCTCCTTTTAAATAACCCCTACCGAAGGTGTTATCGCAGTCCCTGAGCAGTACCAAATCGCCAAATCTCAACTTGTCCAAACCGTTTTGGATAATAGCATCCTTGTCGGCAGTCATAATATCGTAATCACCTTTATAGGCAGTTGGTGAGCCAATACCCGAACCCATCAGGTACGGCGGTACTTCCGCCACAACCGGAATTTTAATTTTACCATGCTCCTCCTTTATCCCCAATTGCAAAAACAGGGTGGGGTCTATGTTCATTACTTTAATCTGCGGGTAATCGAGCAGCTCCAGTCCCTGGCCGCAGGCTTTGACCAGTATCTTGTCACCTGGCGCCATCTTTTCCAGGTCCTCCTCTGTAAAGGATACAATAACATGCTCCACGCCGCTGTGACCTCCGGTAACATAGCCTTTTGCCCCCTTGGCGTCACCGGTTATCACCCGTGCCTCGTTTCCGATGCACGACAGCAGGTTTAGGGCCAGGTTTTCCTTTTCATCGGCATTTCTGATGGTTACCCCCGGCTCTATATGATCACCGGCCCAGCCAAAAGCCGGGTCTCCGAGCTTCACATTATACGTGATACCGCCTGTGGACGGCAAAACACGCGCTATGCCTTCACTGCTTACCTGGTACAGTTGCACCGCCCTGGGATGCTGTATTTCCCCCTGCACCGACTGAACTACCAGCTTGTCTTGATTGGTCCTCAACACGCCAAACAACTCCTTATTGCGAATTTCTGTTGCAAATACAAGAATCTATTCAACAAAAAAGGTTACTGACCTTTAAAAACTTGCGCCAGTAACCTAATTTTCTATTATTCTTTTTTCTCGTATGAACCTTGAGCACCGCACTCGTGGCATTTTCTCGGCTTGCAGCGGGCTTCGCGCTCATTACCGCATTCCTTGCAGACGTAAACAGCCATTCCTGGTACCTCCTTAATAATATTCATTATTATTACTCTATATTCTCCGGTTAATTTAAATTTCCTGCTAAACCAAAAAAATTACTTCTCTAAAATAATATTTTATTTAATCGTACTGAATTAAACATCCGCCCCCTGTAACTTCTCCAACTCGGTCAACACCAGTAATACCATCAGCAAAATTTCAATAATATCCAGCAATTCATCACTTGACAACTTAAACGGCAAGTTATCGTTCCCTGCTTGGAAAATCACGGTGCTATTTAACATATTACGGCAGGACTTAGTAATCAATAGGCCGCAGACACGTTGGCCCGTCTCTCCAGCCCGCTTTATTGCGTTCTGACCCACAGTCGGTTCCCGTCACTAGTTACGGTTATCGCCCCGTGTTTATCGGTACGGTACACGTCTATGCCGCGTTTTTTAAAATATGACAACACCGAGGAAGCCGGGTGGCCGAAATTGTTGCGTCCCACAGAGATAACAGCAATTTTCGGGTTGACCTGCCGGTAAAATGCTTCAGCGAATGACCCGGCGCTGCCGTGGTGGGGAACTTTTACCACAGATGCAGCTAAATTCATGTTACTGGAGAGCAGGAAACTAATAGCTTCCTGCTCAATATCACCGGTAAATAAGAACCGGTGGTGTTTGTAAACAAGCATCACTACAAGCGACTGGTCATTATCATCCCAGCCGCCAGGCACTGGGTCCGGCGGGTTAAGCACGATCAAAAGTTCCTCCCGGGAAAGTCTTATGCTATCTCCTCTTGCCAGATGGCGGTACGGGATATTCTTCTCGCGAAACAAGTCTAATATGGGCTTATATTCCTCTTCTGTCGCATCAGTAATAGGTGGTAGCACCGCCAATTCTATAGGTAAGGCAGCAACAACTGCAAAAATCCCGCCTACATGGTCCCGGTCAGGGTGACTGTTAATAAACAAATCAATTTTTCTGACACCCAGGCGCTGTAATGCCGGCACCAGTCTATCTCTACCTACCTCAAAATCTCCATAACCGCCTCCCGCAGCATCTACCAGCACATGTTTACCCCCAGGCATCGTTATTAATGCCGCATCTCCCTGCCCCACATCTAAAAAGACTACCTGCAGCCGGGATTGGGGAAACATGTTTGCCATTAGCAATATGGCTGCTAAAACCGCGAAAGCCAGTTTAGCCGCCGGCAGCTGCTTCCATTTGGACAGCCAGGTAACATTTCCCACCAGGCTTTCCCGAACAAAAATTAAGGCAGCATAATAAACTAGTATGGTAATAAGCGAGGGCATTTTTACATACACCACCGCCAGCGGCAGCTGCCCCAGCAGCGAAAGGTATGTATTAATGACCGTCACCAGCAAACCCAGGCTGTACAGCAGCAGCTCGGCCACAGGCCAAAAAATGAATTGAGCCATTAAAACAACCAATCCCAGCAGCACAATAATTCCCGCCGCAAAAACCACTGGTATGTTTGCCAGCAGGCCCAGCGGAGATACGGAACCGAAATGGTACGCCAGCAGGGGCAGCAGGCCCACCTGTGCTGCCAGGGGTACAATAATGACGCCGCGCCAGGACGGCAGGAAGGAAAGCAGCCTGTCTCCAAGGGGATACAGATAGTAGATGCTGAAGGCAGCAGCAAACGAAAGCTGAAACCCGGCATCAAACAACGCTAGAGGATGCCATACCAGCCAGGCCAATGCAGCAAGGGCCAGCGCGTTATAAAAATCCTTGCGCCGGTCCACGAAATAGGCACCCAACCCGACAGCTGTCATAATGGTGGCCCGGACCACGGAAGCACTGAACCCGGCCAGCCCGGCATAGAGAACCAGTCCACAAACAGTCAGGAAAAAACGGGGGGCACCGGGCAGCCGCATTACATGACACAGACCCAGTATCGCGGAAGCCACAAACCCCACATGCATGCCGCTGACCGCAAAGACATGCATTACTCCCAGGTCTTTATAAAGTTCTTCATGTTTGCGCTCAAGATATTGCTTATCACCCAGCAGCACACCTGTGACAACCGCCGCCTGTTTCCCGGTCAGGACCCGGAAAAAATTATTTACGGTCTGCCGCTTAAACATGGCTGTGACACGGCTGAAAGAAAACCCACCGGTTTGCATCAATTCACTGTCCTCTGCCACAAGCCGGCTGAAAATCCCCTGCCGACGCAGGTACGCGCGGTAATTGAATTCGCCGATATTGCCACCGCTTGTCGGCAAGATCACTTTTCCGGTAACTTTTACTCGGTCACCAGGTAAATAGGCCCGGCGCCGGTTGTAAAAAACTACCAGCACTTTTTCATTCAGCAATATGCGCGTGCCCGCAGCTTGCAGTTGACCGGCTTTGAGAACTATCTCATCACGGTTATCGTATTCCGTGCTCTTAATTACCTTTCCCATCAGAGTCACTTTCTGGCCAGCAAAACTGCTGGTAACCGGGCTGGTATGCAGGGCCAGCTGCACCCATAATAAGCCTATAACAAAAAAGCCCAGTAGCATGCTGACCTGGACAAGTGAAATTTTTAGATATTTTTGTATTGGATAAACTGCCGGGAGCAGAATCAAGGCCAGCCCCACGGCCAAAAATTTTACATCTGCCAGTGGGGCCAATGCCATTCCCAGCAACATGCAACCAGCAGCAAAAACCAACGGACGCCGCTCTATCACGCCAACCACACTTTCCCGGCACTTATTTGCGCAGCTTTTGCTCCACGGACTCCACTTTCCCGGACATGGTCAGTTCCTTGTCTCGTCTTTCGTCTATTTTCAATGTTGTGGATACTCGCTGTGCCCCCCTGTCAAAGGGAACTTCATGCATTTTCCTGACCACTGCCAGAATATCGTCCACATCTCCCTCAATGATAGTCCCCATGGGCGTCAGCTGGTACTTAATGCCCTCGGCTTGCTCCAGTACTTTGTGACATTCCGCCACATACTTGCTGATTGAAGGACTTGCCGTACCGATGGGAACCACCGTTACTTCAGCTACTGCCATAAATTTAACACCTCCATGCAAGTGGTAAGTCAATTAAAGAGTTATCAAATCCTTCAATTTTTCAAAGGTCTTGTCACCAATACCGGAAACCTCTTTCAGCTCTTCCAATGTTTTAAAGCCTCCATGAGTTTCCCGATATTCAATAATCCGCTTTGCATAGACCTCCCCTATTCCCGGGAGAGTTTCCAGTTGTTTCTGGTTGGCATTATTAATACTTATTTTACCCGATTCCGGCTGCTTAGCATCCTTTCCCGCAGTTTGCGCACTCTCACCAAAGTTATCGCCTATACGGGGAACCTGGATAGTCTGACCGTCAACAACCTTTTTTGCCAGGGGCAGGCGATTGATATCCGCTTCGGGCAGGGGCTTGGCAAGATTGACAGCATCTATTACCCGGTTTCCCGACTGCAGGTAATAGACACCCGGGTATTTGACAGCACCTACCACGTGAATAGCTATTTCCTTATCCCTTTCAGCAGGCTGCCCGTCGGCAGTATCCATTTTGCCCTGGGTCTCCTGAATGACAACGGGTTGGTTAGGGGTCACCAGCTTGATAGCCGCACCAACAACTAGTGCCAGTAATAAGATTAAGAGAGCATACTGCACGCGCTTATCTTCCATGAGCCTCACCTCGGTGCAATTATTTCCACAAAAATACATCTTTTTCCTTTTTTCAACAGCATAAATTTTACCGGAAAAATTGCTGTATACTGATTAACTTTTGATTTACAGGTTTTGCCATGGAGAGGCAGGAAAATCCCGCCCTAAAATGGAATGTCCAACTTAGCACTGGAGGTGTTATCTCTTGCTAAAAGGTCTCACGAGTACCAAAGAGCTCATGGAAGTGTCCCGCGGGGAAAGAGCGGCAGACATGATAATTACCGGCGGCAGGCTCATCAACGTTTACAGCGGGGAAATTTACCAGGCGGATGTGGCAGTCTATCAAGGACGCATTGCGTATGTAGGAACGGAAAGAAAAAAGCAGGGAGCCGGCACCCGAATAATTAAAGCGAACGGCTACTTTCTCTGTCCCGGCTTTATTGAACCTCACGGTCACCCCTGGAGCATCTTTGACCCGTATTCCCTGGCCGGACTGATGCTGCCCCACGGCACCACCGCCATGATGGGGGAAAATCTGCTGCCTTATACGGCATGGGGACTGGACTTCTTCATTGATTTCATGGAATTGGCCAACAGCCTGCCTTTTAATTTTTACTGGCTGGTCAGGGCTTTTCCGCAGTCCGGCGAATGCCGAGACCCGGAGTTATTTTCTTTGGAACACCTGGAGCGGTTATTCAGCCATCCAAAAGTTCTTTCCATAGGGGAAATGAGCCGGTGGTTTCAGGTCTACACCGGACAGGAAGAAGCACTGAAAAAAATCCAGCTGGCCAAAAACTGTAACATACGTATCGACGGGCATACGGCAGGAGCCTCTTATGAAAAACTGAATGCCCTGGTAGCCGGTGGCATAACCGCATGCCACGAGCCCATAACAGCAGAGCAGGCACTGCACCGCTTGCGCCTGGGCCTCTGGACCATATTGCGTCACAACTCGCTGCGCCCAGACATCCTAGAATTAGCAGGGCTGATCACAGAAAAGAAGGCCGATACTTCCAGAATCATGCTGACCACGGATAGCACCACCCCGCTTTATGCAGCCCGGCACGGTTACACAGACGGCATTCTCAGGCTGCTGGTACAAAAAGGGGTTGACCCCGTTACCGCCATACAGCTGGCCACTATCAACCCGGCTACCTATTTTGGTCTTGATACGGAAATCGGAGGCATTGCGCCTGGCCGCAAGGCAGACATACTGCTGCTTCCCGATCTAAAAAACTTCCAGCCGGATACGGTAATAGTCAAGGGAGATGTTGTTGTTAAAAACGGAAAGCTGACAGAAGATTTCCCTTCCTTCCCATGGAACACGCTGCCAGAGACAACTACCGGGCTTTCCGAAAGTATTGCCGGCAGCCCCGATACCTACAGACTGCACAAAACTAAGCCGGGTCCCTGGCCGGTCATCAACTTGAAAAATGCAGTAATCACGGAGCTGACCTGGGAAAAGATTCCCGATACGGACCTTGACCGCTGGCTTGTCGAAAAGGAACTGCTTTATATTTCCCTTCTCAGCAAAACAGGTGAATGGATTGTGACCGGCCTGCTGCGCAATTTTTCACCGCAGCTCAAAGGGCTGGCATCCACATTTAACATGTCCGGCGACTACCTGGTAGTGGGCAGCAGCCGCAGGGCCATGGCTCTTGCCGCCCAGCGGGCACTACAGCTACAGGGCGGCATAGTGGTAGCAGACGACCGGCACGTTACGGCAGAACTGCCTTTACCGATGGCCGGTAAAATTAGCCGTGAAAAACCGGAGGCTATTTTGCGGAAACTGCAACAAGTTGCGGATAAAATCACTGCCGCCGGTTATCACTTTAATGACCTGCTGTACACACTGCTCTTCTTTAATACGGACCATCTTCCCGAAGTGCGCATAACCACAGACGGGATTCTGGAAGTAAAAACAGGCACGGTACACGTAAGGCCCGTAAAGCTGACATGAGCCGGCCTCACATAATAATAAAAAGCCTCGAAAACTCGAGGCTTTTTATGTAGCGCTAGTTGTCCAGCTTCTTATTGATCTGCTGTAATGTTTCATGCATTTTAAACAGGACAATTAGTATTTCACAGTACACCCTGGTAAACAGCGGGCCAACCAAAAGCGTGCCCAGTCCTATAAAAACCTGCAAGCCGCCGCCAAAACGCATGCTCAAACCAGCCAGGATTTGCCCCAAACCCATTAGTACCGATAAGCCAACGCCAATCCAAAATATGATCTTAATGATTGCGGGGGTAATCATCTTATTAAAATTAATAAAATCCTGCATTAATGTCACCTCCTCCCCCGTAGATATTGCACCACCTTTGACCGTAATTTACAATATCACGAAAATGCAAAACCCTGCAGCAACAAGCTGCAAGGTTCGACCGGTACCATCCGTCATATTTTCATTTTACCACTATATTCACAAGCTTTTTCGGTACCGCAACGGTTTTGACAATTTCCTTTCCTGCAACCCATTTCTGCACTCTTTCCTGCTTCATGACAGCTTCAATCATGCCGTTCCGGTCAAGATCCGCAGGAATATCAATCCTGTCTCTTACCTTGCCGTTCACCTGAACCACAATGGTAATTTCATCCCGCACCAGTGCCTGCGGGTCGTAGCCGGGCCACTCCTGCCTGTGGACACTTTCCGTATTGCCGATGTTATGCCACAATTCTTCCGAAATATGCGGGGCAAACGGCGCCAGCAGGAGCAACATTTTTTGCAGTACCTCTTTTACTAACGGCAGGTTCCCCTCGCCCTTAGCCTGCTCGCGATAGCTTTGAATGCCGTTGACCAGCTCCATGATAGCACTGATGGCGGTGTTGAAGTTAAACCGCTCACCGATGTCCTCGGTGACCTTCTTAATGGTCTCGTTAGTCAGCCGCCACAATTCCTTGTCGGCAGCATCGTTTACCTGAACGGCAGGCTCCAAACCGGCTACCCGGTCATGATAACTGTAAACCAGGCGCCAAACCCGGTTCAGAAAGCGGAAGCAGCCTTCCACTCCCTTGTCACTCCACTCCAGATCCCTTTCCGGCGGAGCGGCAAACAGAATAAACAGCCGGGCAGTATCAGCACCGTACCTGTCAATGATTTCCTCGGGGCTGACCACGTTGCCCTTTGACTTGGACATCTTGCCGCCGTCTTTCAGCACCATCCCCTGGGTGAGCAGGTTTGCAAAAGGCTCGTCGTAATCTATCAAACCGGAATCGTAAAGTACTTTTGTAAAGAAACGGGCATACATCAGGTGTAAAATAGCATGTTCTACACCGCCAATGTACTGGTCCACGTTCATCCAGTAATTTGCCCTTTCCCTATCAAATGCCTGCCTGTCGTCTTTGGGGCTTGTGTAGCGCAGGAAGTACCAGGATGAACAGACAAAGGTATCCATGGTATCAGTTTCCCGCCGCGCTTCTTTGCCGCACTTGGGACAGGTAGTTTTCAAAAATTCCTCGGATGTCTTCAGCGGTGATTCGCCTGTCGGCCTAAATTTCACATCCGTGGGGAGTATTACCGGCAGGTCTTCTTCCGGTACCGGCACAGTCCCGCAGTCATCACAGTAGACAATAGGGATGGGAGCACCCCAGTATCTCTGGCGGGAAATGAGCCAGTCCCGCAGGCGGAAGTTCACCTGCCGCCGGCCAATACCCTTTTCTTCCAAAAAATCCGCTACTTTCTCCTGGCCTTCCTTGTTGGGGAGGCCGGTAAAGGGCCCTGAATTCACCATGATGCCAGGTCCGGCATAAGCTTCTTCCAGTTGGTCTCCGGGAGGCAGTTCTTCGCCCTCGGGCTGAATCACCACCCGTACCGGCAGGTTATATTTCCTGGCAAAATCCAGGTCACGCTGATCGTGAGCCGGTACACCCATAACGGCACCGGTACCGTATTCCATCAGCACGTAATTGGCAATCCAGATGGGAATTTTTTCATTGTTCACCGGGTTAACAGCATATGCTCCGATAAAGATACCCTCTTTTTCCATGTCAGCAGCAGTACGGTCCATGACATCCATGGCTCTGACCTTTTCCACAAATTCCTTAACCGGCTGCTCGTATTCGGTGCCCCTGGTCAGCTCCTCCACCAGCGGGTGCTCCGGAGCCAACACCATGTAGGTAACACCGTAGATGGTGTCGTGGCGGGTAGTGAATACCGGTATTTTTTCCCCGGTCTTTTCCACAATCATATCGATTTCCGCACCGGTACTCTTGCCAATCCAGTTTTTCTGCATAATTTTTACCTTTTCCGGCCAGCCGGGAAGCTTCTCCAGATCCTGCAGCAGCCGGTCGGCATAATCGGTAATCTTGAAAAACCACTGTTCCAAATCCTTCTTAACCACAGTGGTCTCACAGCGTTCACAGGCACCGTCAATCACCTGCTCATTGGCCAGCACCGTTGCACAGGAAGGACACCAGTTGACAGCCGAGTACTTTTTGTAAGCCAGGCCCTTGTGATAGAGATGCAGGAACAGCCACTGCGTCCATTTATAATAATCGGGATAGCAGGTAGCCACTTCCCTGTCCCAGTCATAACTGATGCCCATTGATTTTAACTGCCGTCGCATGTTGGCTATGTTATCCGCAGTCCATTTGGCCGGGTGAACCCCGTGTTTAATGGCGGCGTTTTCCGCCGGCAGACCAAAGGCATCCCATCCCATGGGGTGCAGCACGTTCTTACCCTGCATTGTTTTAAACCGCGCTACCACATCACCTATGGAATAATTCCTGACGTGACCCATATGTAAATTGCCTGACGGGTAGGGGAACATTTCCAGGCAGTAGTACTTGTCTGCTTCATCCTTATCCTCCGAAACTTTGTACAGCTTGTTTTCTTCCCAGTACTGCTGCCATTTGGGTTCGATGTCTTTAAAATTATACCGTTCTTCCATATAAACTCACCTTCCTCCATAATAATAATATCAATTATACCAAAAATTACAAAACCTCTCATCCCCATTGTTTCACCAGGGACGAGAGGATATACTCCCGCGGTACCACCCACATTGGTAATAAATTACCCACTCGTAGCGGTAACGGCTGTTTCCAGCCGGCAGCGGTTACTCCGGGTTCACCGCCACAGCTTCCGGACGAGTTCGACCTAATCCAGCACTGCTTTGCACCACCCAGCAGCTCTCTGAGCCTGGATATCAGCCTACTACTTCCGTGCATCGCCTTTCCTTCCAGTATTAACATTGCGGTACTTCCAGCGTATCTATTCGACAGTACCCCAAAAAATCCTCCATTTTATCCAATTTAATATCTCAATTGGAAGTATCCTGGTAAACTTCCGCAACAGCGTCACCCCACAGGCGTTCCAAATCGTAAAACTGCCGCTGCTCTTCCAGGAAAACGTGAACCACTACACTACCGTAGTCCAACAGCACCCACTGGCCTTCCTTGTAGCCCTCCCGGCTTAGGAGAGTAATGCCCTCCTCTCTGAGCTGCTTTAAAATGTTGTCGGCAATAGCCTTGACCTGGGTGGTAGAGTTTCCGCTGATAATTACGAAGTAGTCCGTAATCAATGATACTTCCTGCATGTTTAAAAACACAATATTTTTGCCTTTCTTCTCACTTGCCGCCTGAGCAATTTTCTCAGCTAGAACCCGGCTGTTTGTCAAATCCCATCCTCCTTCTCGGTTTGTTGTACCAGCAGTTTGTTTCGTGCCTCAATAGTTTGCGGATGCACTACCAGCCTCCGGTGAATTAAGTACGTTATGGTGCCATCCATGGCACCCAGAACCGCCCGGTCCAAATCTTCCTCTGCCAGCTGCCGCAAATGTTCCGCTTCTGCAAACCGCCGACCCGGTTCGATAATATCCGCCAGGTAAACTACCTTGGCTACCGGGGACATGTCAGCCGACCCTAGGGTGTGAACGCTGACTGCTTCCAGTATTTCCCGATCCCTTATACCTAGGTCCCTTTCGGCAATTGCCGCGGCAACCGGGCCGTGAAGCACCACCGGCTGGTACTTTTCCCAAATACCTACCGTAATACCGTACTGTGCAGCCTTAGCAAGCAGTTCCCCCGGTGAATAATCACGCGCTATATCATGTAGTATACCCGCTACATAGGCTTTATCCTCATCCAAAGCATACCGTGCCGCCAAGTCTCTAGCTGTTTGGGCTACGCGCAAGGCGTGTTCCCGCCTTTGCTTATTTATATATAAAGCAACCAGTTCGTGAGCTTTCCTGTTAACCAGAGGCAACACTTCCTTTAAATAGCATTATCAGTCTTCTACATACAGCCTGTTTTTATAAATATAATGCTCCACCGCTTCGGGCAGCAAATACTTGATAGACCTTTTCTCCGCCACCCTGCTGCGGATATCAGTGGAAGATATGGCCATAGCCGGAACTTCCAAGGGATGAATAACATCATAAGCGGGAACAGGAAGCTTTTTCACAACTTCGTCCAGTTGTGTCAGCTCTATTCCCGGCCGGGTGGCCGCAATAAAGTTGGTCTTGCTCAACAGCTCCTCCACGTTTTTCCAGGTCAAAATCTCCAAAATGGCATCTGCACCGGTAATAAAGTATAGTTCTACATCATCAAAGTGCTCATAAAACTGGTTAACCGTATCCACCGTATACGAATAGCCGCTTCTGTCTATTTCCACCCGTGACACTTCAAAGTAAGGGTTGGTAGCCACGGCCAGGATTGTCATCAGATAACGGTGCCGGGCCTCGGTAACCCGGTACCCTTTTTTGTGGGGAGGTTTCCCGGAAGGTACAAAGACCACTTTATCCAGGTTAAACCGCCCCCGCGCTTCTTCGGCCGTAACCAGGTGACCGTAGTGAATAGGGTCAAAAGTACCTCCCATAATCCCCAGGCGTTTGATATTTTTATTACTCTCCGACATAAACAGTCCCCCGCTTATTTTACAATATGAATCAATTTGCGGCGTTGTTAGTAAAGAAACCTGTTTCTACACAGACTATCATCTAAAAGGGGGTGTCTGCAATGGTTGCAAGAAAAACACGCAGAAAAAATCCACCACTGGATGATGTAAACCTTGAAGAAAAATATGAGTTCGCCAGGGAACTCACCGCCATGAAAAATGAAAACTTTTCCCTTAATATAGAAAACCCCGGGGAAAAAGAGGAATAACCTTTCCTCTTATTCCCGTATTTCACCATTACCATATATCAGGTACTTGAAGGTTGTCAACTGCTCGGGGCCCATAGGGCCGCGGGCATGCAGTTTTTGCGTGCTGATACCGATTTCGGCACCAAAGCCGAACTCGTAGCCGTCGGTAAACCGTGTGGAGGCATTGACATAGACGGCGGCAGCATCCACAGTCTGCAGGAATTTGCGTGCCGTGGTGTAGTTTTCCGTTATGATGGCTTCAGAGTGCTTGGTGCCGTAAGTATGGATGTGGTCAATGGCTTCCTCTGTGCTTCCGACCACTTTCACCGCCAATATCAAGTCCAAGTATTCCGTAGCCCAGTCTTCCTCGGTGGCAGCCTTCATTTCGGGAACAATTTTCCGAGATTCTTCACATCCCCTGAGTTCCACATCAAACTGGCTGATCTTATCATAAAACCTGGGCAGGAAGTCCGGCGCCACATCGCGATGCACCAGCAAGGTTTCCATAGCATTGCAGACCCCAGGACGCTGGACTTTGGCATTGATGGCAATATCCAAGGCCTTGTCCAAATCGGCGTCTTTGTCAACGTAAGTGTGGCAGTTACCGACACCGGTTTCAATTACCGGTACGGTAGCATTGTTGACCACGTGTTGAATTAAACCGGCTCCTCCCCGCGGGATCAGCACATCCAAATACTGGTTCATGGTCAGCATAACCTCAACCGCTTCTCTGTCGGTAGTTTCTACCAGTTGAATTGCTCCCTCGGGCACACCGGCCGTCTGGGCCGCGTGAGCAATGACCCAAGTCAGTGCCTGGTTGGAATGAAAAGCTTCTGAGCCGCCACGCAACAACACGGCATTTCCGGTCTTGAGGCACAGCCCCGCCGCATCAACAGTGACATTGGGGCGGGATTCGTAAATCATACCAATGACACCGAGAGGTACTCTCACCCGTCCCACTTCCAGACCGTTGGGCCGTTTCCAAATACCTTCCACCCTGCCAACAGGGTCAGGCAGGGCTGCCAGGGCGCGCAAGCCCTCAGCCATATCTTCCAGGCGGTCTTCGGTCAAAAGCAGTCGGTCCAACATGGCCTGGGACAGACCGTTCTTTTTCCCGTTTTCCATATCCTTTTCATTGGCCCGCAATATTTCAGCCGACTTTTGGACAATAGCCTGAGCCATTTTATGCAGCGCTTCATTCTTGATATTGGTATCCAGTACTGCCAGCCGCTTTGCAGCCTGCTGCGCAGCTTTCCCCTTTTTCAAGACCTCTTCCCTGATCATAACCCATGACCTCCTTCAAAAATGAACCAGAGACATCCAGCCTCCGGCCACCGGTTTCTATTGATTTAAGAACGCAACGCCAGGTTATCCCTGTGTACCACTTCGTCATAGTCCTTATAGCCTAATATATGTTCGATATCCCCACTCTTTTTCCCTTTTATCTTGTCCAATTCTTCCGAAGAATAATTGGTAATGCCCCGGGCAAACTCCTCGCCGTCCGGTGATAAAATACGCACCACATTACCCGGTTCGAAAAAGCCTCCCACGGAAATCACTCCAATAGGCAGGAGGCTCTTTCCGTGTTCCTTTATGGCCCGATAGGCCCCTTGATCCACGGTTATCGACCCGTGGGTATCGGAATTAAAGGCAATCCATCTTTTCCTTGCATGCAACTTGTTTTCCTGCGGTATAAACAAGGTACCGCATTTTTCCCCTGCTATTACCCGGCGCAATACCCCCGGGTTTTTGCCGTCCGCAATCACCATGGGAATACCGGAGTTGGTGGCAATACGTGCCGCCTGCAGCTTGGTCACCATACCCCCGGTTCCTACCTTGCTGCCAGCACCCCCGGCCAGCTGTTCAATCTCCGGGGTTATTTCCTCCACCACTTCTATCAGCTCGGCATCACTGTTTTCCCGGGGATTGGCAGTATACAGGCCATCAATATCGGATAACAGTACCAGCAACTCCGCATCCACAAGCCCCGCTACCAGGGCGGATAAGGTATCGTTGTCGCCCAGCCGGATTTCCTCCACCGCAATGGTGTCATTCTCATTGATAATGGGAACAACCCCGAAGTTAAGCAGTTTAAACAGTGCATTTCTGGCATTAAGATAACGGCGCCGTTCGCTCATATCCTCGCGAGTCAGCAGCACCTGGGCCACCACATACCCGTACTCGGCAAACAGCTTTTCATAAATATGCATCAACAGCCCCTGTCCGACAGCGGCTACGGCCTGTTTTTCGGGTATGGTGTTAGGTTTTTGTTTCAGACCAAGCTTTCCCATCCCGGCTCCCACGGCGCCGGAACTTACCAGTATTATCTCCCGGCCACTGTTGAGCAAATCAGCTATTTCCCTGACAAACCTATCAATGCGCCCGAGATTCAACTTACCTGTTTCGTGAGTAATTATCCGAGTTCCCACTTTTACCACTATCCGCCGGGCATCGGCTAACCACTTACGCTCCATAAGCATCATCCCTAAATAAGATTGAAAACATTATAACATAATTTAACTAACTATGCTAACCGTGTTACTGTTCGGTAAACTCAAACTCCATGTCACCGATTTTGACAGTATCCCCTTCCTCAACGCCATGCTCCCTGAGGGCCTCATCCAAACCTTTTACCTTAAAAATATGCTGCAGGCGCTTTACCGCCTCTTCATTATTAAAATCGGTCATGGCCACCTGCCGTTCGATACCTTTTCCCGTAACCACCCAGCAGTCTTCCACCCGTTCAATGTTGAAACCTTCTTCCTGCGGGCCTTCCACTATTTTTACTTCCTCTATGACAGGCTGTACCGGTTCTTCCTCAATTTGCTCCAGCTTGTCCGCAATTAAGTTTACCAGGATATCCACTCCCTCACCGCTCACCGCGGAAATTTTGACCACAGGAAACTCAATCCCCTGGTCTGCCAGGTATTCCTGAAATCTCCGGTAATGCTCCTCGGTCTGAGGCAGGTCCGCTTTGTTCACGGCAACAATCTGCTCCCGTTTAGCCAATTCCGGATTGTAATACTGCAGTTCCCTGTTGATAACCTGGAAGTCCTCAATAATATCCCGTCCTTCCAGCTGCGCCCCGTCCAGCACGTGCACCAGCAGGCGGGTACGTTCCACGTGACGCAGAAACTGGTGCCCCAATCCCGTACCTTCATGAGCACCTTCAATTAAGCCGGGAATGTCGGCAACCACAAAACTGCGCCCTTCTCCAGCACTGACAACGCCTAAGTTCGGCGTAATGGTGGTAAACGGATAATCGGCTATTTTGGGTTTGGCAGCGGAAATGCGGGAAATCAAGGTGGACTTACCAACATTGGGAAAGCCGACCAAACCAACGTCTGCCAAAAGCTTCAACTCCAGTTCCAGCCAGCGTTCTTCTCCCGGCTCGCCTTTTTCCGCAAACGCGGGAGCTTTATTCTTGGCAGTGGCAAACCGCGCATTGCCCCTGCCGCCGCGGCCTCCCCTTGCCACAACCATACGCTGCCCTTCTTCCACCAGGTCACCCAGAACCTGCCCGGTCTCCGCGTCTTTCACCACAGTTCCCATGGGAACACGCAACACCAGGTCCCTGCCGTTCCTTCCATGTTTGTTCTTGCCCTGGCCGTGCTGCCCCCGTTCCGCCTTGTAATGCCGGCTGTAACGAAAGTCCACCAAAGTACGCAGTCCTGGGTCGGTTTCTAAAATGACATCGCCCCCCTTGCCGCCGTCACCGCCGTTAGGACCGCCTTCGGGTACGTATTTCTCCCGGCGAAAGGAAACGACGCCGTTGCCGCCGTCACCGCCTTTGACATAGATTTTTGTAGTGTCATAAAACATAATTCCTCACCTTACTTTTCCAGTTGTCGCACTCGTATTTCTATTATGCCCAACACTGTCTGCGGGCATTGAAACATTCGACAAACTAAACCGACACAACCAGCTGAACCCGAGATTCCTGTTTTTGGACACGCCCGTTTAAAACCTCCAACTCCGGGCACTTTTCCTCCTGCAGTACTGCCGGCACCACCGTCACGACAAGTTTACGTTTTTCCTTTCCGGCCGCCGGCAGCTGTACTGTTACTGCTGCCTTCTGCCCCTGTTTGGTCACTTCACCCAACTGTTCCAGCACCGCCCAAAGCAGGCTGTAAAGTGCCGTGGTTGTACTTTCGGGCAGCAAAAGGCCTGCAGCACCTTCTTCCAACTCAACCTGCCAGTCCACTGCAAACTGAGCCGCTTCCTGGGCCAGTAGCGTGAGGTAAAACGCCAGGTCCCTGTCTTCCAAGACTGTGGTCACGCCTTTGGCCCGCACGGTGGCTATGGTTTTCTTGACATACTGCAGCGCTTTGTCACTCTTCCCTAGCTGCAACAAACCGAAAATGACCTGCAGGTGGTTAAGAAAGTCGTGTTTTTGCCCGCGAATCACCTTCATGCACTGGGCAGTCAGCTTGTCCATGCGAAAAGCCCCCTTAATCCTAACGTTCCTGTAACAGAGCAAAACCCGCCAATCACATGTAAAAACCCCCTGGTGTAACACCAGGAGGCTACTTCCATTAACTAACTGCTTCAGTTACCGGTACGACACTGACTTGCTTTTTTGTCTTGCCTTTAGCTTCAAATTTTACATAGCCATCTACCAGAGCAAACAGCGTATCATCCTTACCGATGCCAACATTGAGACCAGGGTGAATTTTGGTGCCGCGCTGGCGCATGATGATGTTACCGCTCTTAACAAACTGGCCGTCGCCACGCTTCACACCCAGCCTTTTTGATTCACTGTCACGGCCATTCTTGGAACTACCAACACCTTTTTTATGCGCAAACAACTGCAGGTCCATTCTTCTCATAATTCCACCTCCTAACTCTTAACAACTTCCACGGTTAGGTACCGGGAGTAACTTTCCCGCGTCGCTACAATTCCCAGGTAACAGGTTTTTAAAATAGCTTCCGAAGCCTTTCTCTGTTCACATGTCAGGTCTTCAGGAAGTTTGCAGTAAAGCTTACCCTTTTTTTGTATCACTTCCGGTGCGATACCTGCATATTCTTCCAAACCCAGAACAGCAGTTTGGGTGATAGCAGATACCGCAGCACACACGATATCCTTACCGTGTTCGGCATAGCCAGCATGCCCTTCTACGGAAAAGGAAGTAATGCTACCTTCCCTGTCAGTGAAAAACCTTACCTCAATCATCACTAGGCCTCAATTTTTTCTACCCTTACCTTGGTGTAAGGCTGACGGTGTCCCTGCTTACGGCGGTAGTTTTTCTTGGGTTTGTACTTAAATACGATAATTTTCTTACCTTTACCCTGTTTTTCAACTTTTAAGGAAACCTTGGCATTTTCCACAACAGGAGTACCGATTTTCAAACCGTCATCCTTTTTTACAGCCAGCACGCGGTCTACTTCCACTACGTCTCCTTCCTGCGCGTCCAGCTTTTCCACAAAAATTACATCGCCCTCGCTAACTCGATACTGCTTACCACCTGTCTCAATAATTGCATACATCACTGCCACACCTCCTCGTCAAAGACTCGCCGATAAAAGGTACACATAAACTGTGGTTTAAACCTTTATCGAGCGGTTTTAAAACGAACACTTACAACCATAAAGTTTATCAAAAAAACAGTACCATTGTCAAGAAGTGCGTAATCTATTCTAACGTTTGCCATTTATCACTTCCGCCCGCGCATAGGTGCGAAATACCCTGTTGATTTTTACGTCTACTTCCTGGCCGACCAGAGGGCCGCCGCCTTCCACGTCGATGACAAAGCCGTTCACCCGCCCGACGCCGTCAAAAGGATTACCCATATGCGGTTCTTCCACTTTTACCGTGTAAACCTCGCCTTCCTTCACAGGCAATGCCAATCTTTCTATTTCGGCATGGTCATAAACCGTCCTGATCTCGACATCTTCAATATGCATCTCTTCCCTGCCTGTAATCAAAATCTGTTTTCCCGTTTCCTCTTCCAAAGCCCGCAAAGCGCTGCCCCCACTGCCAATCAAATGTGCTGCCACCAGCGGATGTGCCGTAACAGAAATTGCCGGGGCCTGCGTGCGCTCGGCCATGTCCAAAATGTCGCGGTACGCACGCAGGCTGACGGTATCCTCAGACAGCACTTTCCCATCACCGTTACAATAGGGACAGTCTTTCTGCATAATGCTTTTCAGGCTCTGCCGCACCTTTTTCCTGGTCAGTTCCACCAGGCACAGTTGGGTTAATCCCAGAACATTAGTGCGCATCTTATCATGTTTCAGTTCCTCTTCCAGGGCCTGTAAAACCTGGTCCCAGTGTTCCTGCTGCGACATGTCGATAAAATCAATGACAATGATGCCGCCAATATTACGCAGGCGTATCTGGCGGGCTATCTCCACCGCTGCTTCCAGGTTGGTTTTTAAAACAGTATCCTCAAGGTTGCAGCTGCCCACGTATTTTCCAGTATTGACATCAATGGCAGTCAGGGCCTCCATCTGGTCAATAATGATGTAACCCCCGCATTTCAGCCACACCTTTCGTTCCAGGGCCCGGGTTAATTCCTGACGTACATTGTATTTTTCCAGCAGGTTTTCCTCACGCACCAGACTCACTTTATTCTTTAACTCGGGAGCAATGAACGATAAGGCTTCCATTACTTTCTCGTAAGTCAGCGGGGAATTAACCAGGAACCGGTCCACATCCTCGGTAAATAGGTCTCGCAAGATTCGCTGGATAAGCTCCAGGTCCTTGTGGATTATATTGGGTGCCGGAGTTCGTGCTGCCTTGATTTGAATCTGCTTCCACAAAGTTACCAGGGTTTCAATATCCTCGGCCATTTCCTCGGCACTGATCCCATCAGCAACCGTACGTACAATTACCCCCATGTCGTCGGGCTTGATCTCTTCCGCCAGCTGCCGCAGGCGTTCCCGTTCCCCTTCGTTTGCAATACGTCGGGATATACCCACGTAACTCACCGTGGGCATGAGCACCACGTTGCGTCCGGGCAGGGTAATATTGCGCGTCACCCGTGCTCCTTTGGTTCCGATCGGTTCCTTAACAATCTGCACGATAATTTCCTGCCCCTGCTTAACCACATCACTTATGGTCAATTTATCACTGCCCAGTTGTTTTTGCTGGTCCTGTCTGATAGCATCCTCCACATATAGAAAAGCGTTTTTCTCCAGGCCAATATCTACGAATGCCGCCTGCATGCCCGGCAGGACATTTTCCACCTTACCTTTGTAAATATTTCCCACCAAACGCTGGCTCAACGAGCGTTCCAGATAAACTTCCGCCACACGTTGATCCTCCAGCAGTGCTACTGTGGTCTCCTGGTCATCAACGTGGACAATGATTTCCTTATACATCCACTTCCACTCCTTAACAACCTTCAGCTAGCGGGGACAAGTACCGTTCCCCGTCAAATATGTACAAACCCGTGCGTTTTATACGGGGTGTATCAACCCGCAGGGCACATTCCTTGTCAATAGCTTCCAGCACCTGTTCCGGCCGCACATTGCCCAGGCTTCCGGCTAGCACTAGCATTTTCAGGTACGGTCCGGATTGGTCTTCCGCACACTCAAGATTAAAAATTCCCGGGCGGATATTTTTCTCTTTCATTCCTTTTTTGGTGGTTTTCTTCACTAAAATTTCCCGTTTTGCCAGCAGTTTTTCCAGGCAAGCGGCACACTGGTCCCGGGAAATATTTATGTCACCCCGGACCTCATACTCGGCACGATTTATTACCACATTTAACGCCCTTGCTTCCGGTTTAATTTCCACCAGTTCCTTTATTTCCAATCCGGGCGGCGACTGCTCAACTAGTTTCTTTTTGATTTCCCGCAGCTGCAGCTTTTCCGCCAGCTCTACATCCAGGTACTCAGTGTCGCTGGTCACTCCTACGGGCAACGCCGGCGAGTAGGCTATTTTCGGGTGCGGGTTAAACCCCTGAGAATAGGCCAGGGGCAGTCGGGCCCGCCGGAAAATTCGCTGCACGGTGCGCATCAAATCCAGATGCGATAAAAATCGCAGTTCTTCACCTTTGGCAAACTTAATTCTAATCAGTTGCATGCCGCTCACCCCACAGCCGATTATCCACACCAAAACGCTGGCAAATGGCACAGCCAGTACAGCCATCCCACCGACAGTCACTGGTGGTGCTTTCTTCTATGGCACGCCGGTGTTCCTTGATAAGATAGCGCTTGCTGACACCTACATCAATGTGGTCCCACGGCAGCACTTCATCATAATCTACCCTTCTGTTGGCAAAGAAATCCGGATTCACACCAGTCTGCTCAAAGGCAGCCTGCCACCTGTCAAAATTAAAATGTTCTTCCCAGCTGTCAAACCGGCAGCCGTTTTTCCATGCCGCCAAAATCGTCCCGGCCAGTTTCCTGCTGCCCCGGGCAAAGACGGCTTCCAAAAAACTCATTTCCCGGTTGTGCCACTTAAATTTTAGGCCTTTTTCGCGAAGATGCCGGGCCAGCAGCTCCTGTTTCTCCTTTAATACCTGACGGTCATCCTGCGGTTCAAATTGAAAAGGCGTGTGTGCTTTGGGGACAAAAGAAGAAACGCTGACAGTAACCGTTGGTTTTGCTTTTTTACCCTGTTCCTTCAGTTCCCTCCGCCCGATGGCCAGCACTTCCTTGGCCAGGCGGGCAATTTCCAGCAAATCTCCCTCCGTTTCCGTGGGCAACCCAATCATGAAATAGAGCTTAATACCGGTCCACCCGGCCTTAAATGCCCCGGTTACGGCAGATAGCAAATCCTCTTCCCGGACATTCTTGTTGATGACATCGCGCAGCCTCTGGCTCCCGGCCTCCGGGGCAAAAGTAAGGCCGCTTTTTCTCACTTTCTGCACTTCCCGAGCCAAATCCACGGAAAAAGCATCCACCCGCAGCGAAGGCAAGGCCACGTTGATGCCCCGGTCCTGGTACGTATCCAGCAGCGTGCTAATCAAAGGCCGTACGCAGGAGTAATCGGCCGTGCTTAAAGAGGTCAGGGATATTTCTTCATGCCCCGTATGGGCTACCAGCTCTTCAGCCTGTTTCAGGAGCGTTTCCATCCTGCGCTCCCTGACCGGGCGGTAAACCATTCCCGCCTGGCAAAAGCGGCACCCCCTGGTACAGCCCCGCATTACCTCCAGCATCATCCGGTCGTGAACCACTTCCGTGTAAGGCACAATGGGCTTCACCGGAAAATAGGACCGGTCCAGGTCGTCCAACACACGCCGCTTCACTCTTTCCGGTGCAGCCTCGTTGACCGGTGTAACGTTGTCCACTGTACCGTCTTCCCTGTACTGCACCCGGTAAAAGGACGGTACATACACCCCCTGAATACCGGCCAGCTCTTTCAATAACGGTTCTTTTCGAACCTTACCTTCTCCCTCAACATATTTGCCTACCACCTCTAAAACTTCCAGCAGCATCTCTTCACTATCGCCCAGCAAAAAGCAGTCAAAAAACGGCGCCAGCGGTTCAGGGTTTACGGCACAGGGACCGCCGCCGATAACCAGGGGCCCGTGAGGCCTCTCTTCACTGAGCAGCGGCAGTTGTGCCATATTTAACATATTTAATATATTGGTATAGCTCATTTCATACTGAAGCGTAAAGCCGATAACGTGAAAATCCTTAAGCGGGTGGTAGGATTCCAGAGAAAACAACGGAATTTCCTTTTTTCTCAGTCTTTCCTCCATATCCACCCACGGCGCAAATACCCGTTCCAACAGAAAATCCGGCTGTTCATTTACCAGGCCGTATAAAATCTGCAGGCCTAAATGGGACATACCCACTTCATAGACATCGGGAAAAGCAAATGCCATTTTTACTTTGACATCTTCCCAAGATTTCTTGACTATATTCCATTCATTGCCCATGTACCTGGCAGGTTTTTGCACGGTTGGTAAAATTCTGTCACGAATATACTGCTGCATAGAATGCCTCCTAATATTTAAAAAATATATTCGTATCTATATTATTATTGCCTTCTTTATAAATTTCAACAAGAAGGCAGTATTTTCCTTTTAGCTCTCTAAAGATAAAAAGAAATTGCCCGGGATAGGGCAATTAACACTATTTAACAGCAGGCTAACACTAAAAAATAGTAGGTGGATATGAAGAAGCGGCGATTTAACCATGCAAACCAGTATCCGGTTTGCCGCTACAGTCTTTCCGCTGCCGACAGGTACGGCAGGGGATCAACCGGCCGGTTGTCAACGCGCACCTCAAAATGCAGCATCTTCTCGGCAATTCCCAGCACCTTGCCCTGCGGCACCTTCTGGCCAATTTCTACGGTGATGTTTTTCAATCCCGAATAGATGGTCACCCGGTTGTTGCTGTGCCGCAGTGCCACCGCCCTGTCAGAGGGGCCAGAACTAAACGGTATCACCTCACCAGCCAGGGACGCTTTAACCAGAGCACCTTCCTTTGTGAAAATATCTATGCCGTAATGATTTTCAGCCGCACTAAAAGGACGCTCTATTTTACCGGATACGGGAAGCTCCATTATTTCCGGTGCAGTTTGATTGAACACATGTTTTTCAAAGCTATCCTGCCAGATGCCGGAGGTCACCCAGTTGTTCAGTAGGGGCGTCCAGTCCACATCCGGGGAGGTCAGCAGCTTGACAGTCTGTTTTTGAATACCGCGTACCGACGGGTGAGAAACCTGGAGCAGCCCCAGCAACATGATTACCAGGCCCAAGGCCCTCAACAGCTTGCTTCTCTTCTTTGCCGCCCCGGGCTTTCGCGGGATGCTCCGTGCAGGGGCAAAGTTTTTCGTAAAACGTTTCCGGAATAATCTCCTTAACTTCATTTAATCACCTCAAAGGACATGCATTATCGCTAAAATTATATTAATGCCGGCAGGAGATTATTCCTAAATTTAACAACCCCTTATTAGCTCTTCATTAATCCCCACCATGTATCAGATACGGCAGGTAGTGTACGCAGATATGTTTTCCCTCTCTGGTTCGCCCCGCCTCCAGCCTCATGGTCGCCTCGTTCTGCTTGCCGCTCGGCCTAATGGTTCCTCCTTGTTACCATTAGCCATGAGAGACCTGTCCGGATTGTTGTAACGTATTTTCTAGAATACAGAAGACAGAATAGCAATGATTGCTTACCAAATTCCGAATCGTTACTGCTGACTCCTGAAATTCTAAATTAAAACATTATTTTTTTGCGGTGCAGGTTGACGTTGAGTACCAGCCCAATGGCAATCAGGTTGGCCAGCATGGAACTGCCGCCGTAACTGAACATGGGCAGCGGAATTCCCGTAATGGGCATAATACCGATGGCCATACCCACGTTTTGGATTATGTGGTAGGTAAACATGGAAACTACACCAGCAACAATTAACGCACCAAAAGTATCCTTGGCCTTAAAGGCAATTTTCAAGCACCGGTATAGCAGGATAAAATACATGCTCAGTAAAAACACGGCACCGACAAAGCCCAATTCCTCTCCCACTACAGAAAAGATAAAATCCGTGTGGTGTTCCGGAAGAAAGTTTAACTGTACCTGAGAACCCTTGCCCAGTCCCTGTCCCCATAACTTACCCGACCCCACGGCAGCCAGGGACTGGATAATATTGTAGCCAGCACCCCTGCCGCCGTAACCGTCGGCATAGGGATCCAAAAACACAATCAGCCGCATTAACTGGTACTGCTTAATGGGAAGCGGCAGGCCAAACTTTAAATGCAAAAAAACCGCACCGATCGCACCACCAAGACCGGTAACGACAATGCCCAGCAGCAGCCCCAGCCGGGCACCGCCCACCAGCAACATACCGAACATAATGGCTAGAAAAACCAGGCCGGAGCCCAGGTCCGGCTGCTTCAGTATCAATGCCAGCGGTATAGCAAAATGAATAAAACAGGGCACCAGGTCTTTCAAAGTATTAAGCTGCCCCTGCCGAGCCACCAGAAAGTTAGCGAAGGTAATAATAATTAGTATCTTGGAAAACTCCGCCGGCTGAATACTGAAAAAACCCAGTTTAATCCAGCTGGTAGCACCGTTGACTTCGGTTCCGACACCGGGAATAAGCACCAGCACCAGCAGTATCAGATTTAGCACGTATAGCGCCTTGCTGTACCTGGCAAACTGCGTGTAGTTGACCGTCATGGTAGCAATCATGGCACAGGTGCCGATAATTATCCAAACAGCCTGTTTGTTGACAAAATATGACGGGTTGCTGGTAATACTGGCCGAAGCACTGCGTAGTACCAAAAGGCTCATTATCAAAATAACCGCCAATGAGCCCAGTAGTGGGAAATCCAGTTTTTGCAAGTATTTTAGTCGCATTCCCACTCCCCCAATAATCAACCGCCAGTAAGCGTCCTCTCCGTTCTTTAAAGCCGTATGTCATTCCTATTATACCGCATCTCAAAGCTTGGTTAAAGCAAACATCCCCAAGTGCCGGTGGTAAACATAAACAAAAAAATAAGCATCCTGACGGCAGGATGCGGCTAACCCTGGTAATTACGCTTCATCTTTAAAATTGGTATATTGGCAACCAAGGCCACAGAATCTTCCTCATTGCTGAGACTTACTTCCAAAGCCTCTTCATCTATTTCCATATAATTGGAAATCACTTTTATCATATCTTCTTTCAATGCTTCCAGAATGTGAGGCGAAACATTGGAGCGGTCATGAACGAGTACCAGTCTCAACCTTTCTTTGGCCACATTTTTACTGGTATTTTTCTCCTTGCCCAGTATATTCTGTAAAAAATCAAACAAGCCGCTAACCCCCCCTCTTATCTACTTGCCGAAACCAAAGAGTTTTTTCAAACGACTTACCAGGTTTTCGTTAACCTCCAAATTCATCAGCGGCACTTCTTCACCGGTCAGACGCCTGGAAATATTGCGGTATGCTTCGCCTGCTCGAGACTCCTGGTCTAAAACCGCCGGTTCACCTTTGTTAGTGGAGACGACAATTTTTTCATCTTCGGGTACAACTCCCAGCAGGTTTACTGCCAAAATATCAATCATGTCATCTATATCCATCATATCTCCCTGTTTGACCATAGCCGGGCGAATGCGGTTGATAATCAACTGCGGTTCGGGCAGCTCTGCGGCTTCCAACAGTCCAATGATACGGTCAGCATCTCGCACGGCAGCCACTTCCGGTGTGGTCACAACCAGAGATTTTTCCGCACCGGCAATGGCATTCTTAAAACCCTGCTCAATACCTGCCGGACAGTCAATAATGACAAAGTCGAAATCCTGTTTGAGAGTCGCACACAGGTCCTTCATCTGCTGCTCGCTGATTGCCGTTTTATCCTTTGTCTGTGCCGCCGGGAGCAGAAACAACCGGTCATCAAATCTTTTGTCCTTAATTAGTGCCTGCTTTAATCGGCAGTTTCCTTCTGTCACATCTACAATATCGTATACGATGCGATTTTCCAAACCCAAGACAACATCCAGGTTCCGCAGTCCAATGTCGGTGTCTACCAGCACAACTTTTTTACCCAGTGCAGCCAAGCCTGTCCCGATATTGGCAGTAGTGGTGGTTTTACCGACTCCTCCCTTACCGGAGGTAACTACAATAACTTCTCCCATAGAATTGCCTCCTCATGTAGGAATAATTATTAATATTTCTTTAAGGTTTCACCAGGTTCATAGCGTTCTATAACAACTACACCGTCCTTTATTCGCGCTAATTCCGGGTGATCCGGAATGGTATCCTTTTCTTCATCCGGAGCCCTGGTAATGTGGTGCGCAATACGCAGCTGTGTCGGCTGCAGCCGAAATGCTGCCACCACCACATCCTCATTTCCGGAAGCTCCGGCATGGGCTACGCCCCTTAAAAAGCCCATAACAACTATATTACCCCCCGCAATAATCTCTGCTCCGGGATTGACATCTCCCAGTACTACCACATGACCAGGGTAGCGCACACTTTGCCCCGACCTCATGGTTTTCTTTATGAGTATTGTTGGCATATCATCTGTCGGAGGGTGGGCATGCTGCTCTTCCTGCTTGACATCCTCTTCTATTCTGGAAGCAAATGTTTTATCTGGCATAACTTACCCCCTGATTTGCCACACCCCAAATCATTTATTGGCATATTTCAGCGTTGGCATGTTACTAAAAGTACCAACGGATATAGCAATGTTAAGTTTCTACAAGATATAACCAAATCCTGCTTCTTACAGTTAAAAAACGAGGGCTTTTTTTCCCTCGTTTTACTACATAAAGCGACATTTTTGTTATGGGTTACCGGCTATTTGCATCTTGTCCTTCAATTAAACCGAAGTACTCTCGAAAAACAGCCCTGGCTATTTTACCCGCGGAGGTACTGCCGTGCTCACCGTATTCCACAATGCCAGCAAAGGCAACTTGCGGGTTATCTGCCGGCGCAAAAGCTATGAACACGCCATGAAAATCTTTGTCTGAATCGTCTCCTTCCCTGCCTGTCTGGGCAGTACCGGTTTTTGCGCCAACAGTTATTTCCTTGGGAAAATCCCGAAACAGGGAATATGCGGTCCCACCCGGACGGGTGACACGCAGCATTGCCTGCCTGGTTTTTTCCATGACCTCTTGGGATACCGAAACTCTATTCAAGAGTTCTGGTTCATTGCTTTTAATAACGTTACCTTCGGAATCCCTGATGTTTTTCACCAGGTACGGGCGCCAGCGTTTGCCACCGTTGGCCAGTGTAGCTGTATAATTGGCCAGTTCTAACATGGTGTAGCTGTTGGAACCCTGCCCGATAGCCGTATTATAAGTGTCAAAATTCTGCCACTTGGTGTTAAAGTTGTATTTTATCCTTTTTTCCGTCTCCAGCAGCTTCAGTTCCCGTTCCTTTTCCTCCAGAATTTTTTCTCTTTCTTCAAATGTTTTCGCTTCCGCCAGTTTAGAAGCGTACTTTTGCTCTAAATCCTTCTTTTTCTTCTCAAATTCCCGGTTAATAATGATAGAATTTAATTCTTTCTTCCACTGGGGAGTGGGCAGTAGTCCTTTGGTTTCTCCGGTAATCCCAAGGACGTCCAGAGGCTGACCCAGGCCAAACTCTTTGGCCACGCGGATTAACTGGTCAATACCTGCCTTATGGGCTACATCTTGAAAATAAGTGTTGCAGGAAACAGCCATGGCCCGGTAAAAGTCCACTATGCCGTGAGCGTCCCAGCACTTGATATAAGGCGGACGCCAGTACGCCCCGGAACAGTAGACCGTGTCTTTGGGGTCAACCTTGCCGGATGCCAGAGCCGCCATGGCAGTAATCGGCTTAAATGTGGACCCCGGGGGATAGCGCCCCTGCACCGCGCGGTTAAAGAGGGGGCTTTCCCTTTCCGAACCAAAATAATAGTCCTTCTTTTCATTAATGGTACCGTCTACAAAATCATTGGGATTGATAACCGGCCTGCTGGCAAGCGCCAGGATAGCACCGGTATTGACATCCAGCACCACCGCGCCGGCAGCTTTGGCCTTGGGATTATCCAAACCCTGAATGACCTCATCCATAGCCTGTTCCATGGCTTTCTGCAAGTCGAAATCTATGGTCAATTCCAGATTGTAGCCAGGAGTGGGTGGTATGATGATGCCCAAATCCTTAACGATACGGTTTTTAGCATCCACCTCCACCTGGTAAAGGCCTCTTTTGCCGCGCAGTCCTACCCGCTCGCCACCGACATTAATCAGTTCAAAAACACGCTCTAACCCCGTTTTGCCGATCTTGTCATTAAAGCCGTAGTTATCCTCTTTTCTCGCCTCCAGCTCCTCCTTGTTAATCTGTCCAATGTACCCCAGCAGGTGACCGGCCAAAGTCTGCTCGGGATAATATCGCATTGGTTCTTCCTTGATGACCACCCCGGGCAGGTCTCGGCGGTGTTCTTCAATGCGGGTGATGATTTCCCAGGTACCCGGCTCGCCGGGAACCAACCTTTTAATTTCCACCGGCTCAAACTTGCGGCTGTGATTCTGCACAGTCCGAACGATACTTTCGGCAGTGATCTCTTTATCATTTAAAATTACCGCTAGTTTCCCGGCCACCTGCGATAATTCCCTTTCAGGAATTCCGGCCATAATGGAAACGGTAAATACCGGTTTGGAAGTAGCCAGCACTTTTCCGTCACTAGTCACGATATCCCCGCGCCTGGCCGGAATGTAGAGCGTACGCAAGGTATTTTTTTCCGAAACCATCTCCCACTGGCTGGCCATGACAACCTGCAGGTAAAAGAGGCGAATGACCAGGATAATAAAAGCAACGGACAGCAATGTCAAAAAAATCTTTAACCTTTTCTTTAACCCCTTTTTGTCCACCTGGCTCCCTCCATCACCGGAACTTCAACTTTTGTCTCGCCATTGGTACCCAATTTGTAAAACTGCCTGTATGATACTAAGGCAACAACGCTGTTATACAAAAAGCTGGCCAGCAGGATGGAAAGATCGAAGTTTAACAACCTGCCCAGGTAAAAGTCCAACACCAGAGTAGAAAGCCAAAAGACCAAACTGCCGGTTATAACGGCAATAACGGGAACAATTATGTTTTCCTTTACCAACCTGCCTTCACCCAGGCCGATAATAAACCCCACAGCCATCTTGACCAGAGCGTTAACACCGATATACTTGGCAAAGAAAAGGTCTTCCACAAAACCGAACAGGAAACCCACAACAGCACCACGCCGGGGCCCCCAGACCAAAGCCAGCAGCACTACCCAAACCAGGACCAGATCAGGTTTCACGCCGAAAATCTTTAAACTTTCCAGCACCGTACTTTCCATTACCAGAGATACCAGCAATAGAGCGGCGGGACCAATGATCTGCATTACGGTCCCTCCCTGTTGCCGGTAATTATAAGCACCTCTTCCAGCCGGTCAAAATCCACAAAAGGACGAATAAATGCTTGTTTAACCAGCCCGTTGGCTGCAACTTCCGAACCGGTTATATAACCGATTCTCAATCCTTTAGGAAAGATATCACCCAAACCGGAAGTTACAACCACCTGGTTTTTTTCCACCTGGGCATCATGTGCAAGGTGTACCAGCCGCAACTGCTGCTCGTGTCCCGTTCCTTCCACGATACCGGGAGTTCGCGTCTCCTGAATCAGGCCACCTGCGGCTCCCTCGGGGTCCATCAGCAGCAGTACTTCGGCAGTATTTCTCGTCACTGCGATAACCCGTCCCACAAGTCCCTGGTGATTGATTACCGGCATATCTCTTGCAATACCATGCTCAGTGCCGCGGTTAACGGTAACGGTATGATACCAGTTACTGGCATCCCGGGCAATGACGGAAGCTGCCACCAGGTTCCACTCAGAACCAAGGGACTGTTTCATATCAAGCAGCTTTCTCAGACGCAAATTTTCCATCCGGTATTCTTCCATTTGATTTAACTGCGCCTTTAATTTTCCCACCTGTTCCTTGAGTTCCTGGTACTTCAGACTGGTTTCTTTGTATTTGGTAACACCGGAAACCACATCGGAAACTTTCGTCGTAACGGCCATAACCCCGCTTTGCAGCGGGGCCAACATATCCCTTAACAATCTTTCCGGCGGGGTCAGGTTAGTACGATTAATGTCCGTCAACTTCATGGTAAAAAGCATTAGCCCTACTAACACTAAAATTCCCCAAAAGGATTTTTTGGGCAAACGGGCCAACCGGCATCACCTCTCCATAATCAAGGTAAGAGGTGCGAAGTTCGAGGTGCGATTTAATGTAGTTTTTGGCTCAAACCAAAAACTTCTGCTGTACGCACTTCCAACATCACACTTCTCACTTCGACTGTTAGGCCTTCTTTTTTGTCGGAATCAGCACTCGCTTTAATACCTCAATATTCTCCAAAACTTGTCCGGTCCCTTTAGCTACCGCCGCCAGCGGTTCCTCAGCCAAATGCACGGGCATTCCCGTTTCTTCACTGACCAGCCGGTCCAAACCCCATAACAGCGAACCACCGCCGGCCATAACAATACCACGGTCCATAATGTCCGCCGCCAGTTCCGGCGGAGTCTTTTCCAGGGTAATCTTGATAGCATCCAAAATACTCGTTACCGGTTCGTTTAATGCTTCATGAATTTCCTCCGCGTTGATACTGACGGTTTTCGGCAGTCCCGATACCAGGTCACGGCCTCTCACGTTGTAACACGCCTGGCGCCGTTTTTCCCCTTCCTCCGTCTGGTCAAAATAAGCCGCACCGATGGTAATCTTGATATCCTCTGCGGTACGGTCCCCGATCATCAGATTATATTTCCGCTTCACATGCTGAATAATGGCATCGTCCATTTCATCGCCGCCAACGCGGATGGACTTGCTGGTGACAATGCCGCCTAAGGAAATGATAGCAACTTCGGTGGTTCCGCCGCCGATATCCACCACCATGTTGCCCGTAGGCTCATGCACCGGCAAACCGGCACCAATAGCTGCCGCCATGGGTTCTTCAATCAAATATGCTTCCTTGGCTCCTGCCTGCAGCGCCGCTTCTCTGACAGCTCGTTCCTCAACGGCGGTCACTCCGGAAGGAATACACACCACAACCCTAGGGCGCACCAAAAACTTGTTACGTTTCAGTGCCTTGTAAATAAAGTAGCGCAGCATGTTCTGCGTAATGTCAAAATCAGCAATAACTCCATCCTTCATTGGCCGAATGGCAACAATGTTTCCGGGAGTCCGGCCAATCATTTTCTTCGCTTCTTCCCCCACAGCCAAAACCTCGCCTGTATCCCGCTGGATAGCCACCACCGAGGGTTCGCGCAAAACTATTCCCTTGCCCTTCACGTAAACAAGAGTATTCGCGGTACCCAAATCTATACCTAAATCTTTGGCAAATATCATTTCCCTATCTCCTTCCCTAACATGCGTGTTAGCAACAACAATCGCAGCAATCTGCAAACATTTCTTGCCGTATAGAAATATTATAGTATACCGCGAAAAAAGCTATCAAGGGAAACATTTGCTAATTAGTCTGTGCGTCAACCGGCTTTTTCAAAATAAATCATCATGTAAATAATAACAATTCTCTTTCACGCATGCTCAAGTACTTCCCGTCTCCTATTATGATGTGGTCCAGCACACTGATACCCAGCAGCTTACCCGCTTCCTGCAGGCGCCTTGTCACCTCTACGTCCTCCTTGCTGGGCCTGGTATCACCGCTGGGGTGGTTATGTACCAGAATCAGCGCCGCGGCACTGCGCCTGATGGCACTTTTAAATACCTCCCGCGGGTGAACTATGGAAGCATTCAAACTGCCCACCGAAATATTCTCCACCGCTATCACCCTGTTCTTGGTATCCAAGCACAGAGCGCGAAAATGCTCCCTATCCAGGTGCCGCATTTGTTCCAAAACCAGTGCGGCCACGTCTGCAGGTGATTTAATTACCGGCAGTGCATCCTCCCGCCATGTCATGACTCGTTTCGCCAGTTCCAGAGCAGCCTTTACCTGGCAGGCTTTGGCAATGCCAATACCGCTGACCGCCACCAGCTCTTCCACACTGACGTCAAGCAAGCCCTTCAACCCGCCAAACTCACTCAGGAGCCGGTTTGCCAGATCCAGAGCCGTTTCCTGCCTGGTGCCAGATACCAAAATAATGGCAAGCAGTTCGGCATCGTAAAGCCCTTCGGGTCCCAAGTCCACCAGCCGTTCCCGCGGCCTGCTGGAAACCGGAAGTTCCTTAATGGTCAACCGGTAATCAACTGCCGTTTCCCTTATCACCTTGTCATCCCCTCCCAAGCACATCCACATCCACTTCCTTTAACATTTCCGTTAGCCTTGCCAAAGGCAGGCCGACAACATTGAAATAACAACCCTCTATTTCCTTAACCATGGCTGCGCCTAACCCCTGAATGGCATAAGCTCCTGCCTTATCGCTATACTCCCCGGAACTTAGATACCCCTCAATTTCCTCATCCGTCAAGTGCCTGAAGGTAACGTTGGTGGTAACACAGTCAACCAAAGTCCTGCCTGAAGGAAGTTCCTTCACAACCACACCGGTAAGCACCTGGTGCCTGCTGCCGTTGAGCATCTGCAGCATATTTCTTGCTTCTTCGACAGTGCGGGGCTTACCCAGGGGTTTTCCATGCAAAACAACCAGTGTATCTGCCCCGATGATTACACCGTGCGTAAATCTTTTGCTGACATCCTCCACTTTACTCAAGGCCAGCCGTTTCACCTGTTCTTCGATATTTTCACCGTCCTTTATGGTCTCTTCGATACTGCTGACGGCCACTGCAAATTCCAGTCCCAGCTGTTTCAGCAACTGCCTGCGGCGTGGAGACTGCGAAGCAAGAATGATGTTCATGGTTACCTCCCCTATAGTTTGAGTCTAATTGTGACACATTTGTTATTATATGCCAAATTCCACTAGAAAAAAAGACGTCTCCAGAAGACGTCTTTATATTACGGCTGACTGTTACGTTTTTGTGTACCCAGGTTAAAGGTCAAAATCTCCAGGTTCACCGTCAGGTCCACGTTACGCAGTTCCACCCCGTCAGGCACATTAATCACTTTCGGTGCAAAGTTCAAGATAGCATTTACTCCCGCATCCACCAGCTGGTTGGCCACTTCCTGGGCGTAATCGGCGGGAACTGCAATAATACCGATTTTCACATCCTCTTTTTCCACAATTTCGGCCAGCTTATCCAGACCGTAGACAGTCACTTCGTTTATGTTTTCCCCAATTTTGGCGGGGTCATTATCAAAAACCGCCACAATTTGAAAGCCGCGCTCGCGGAAGCCGCGGTACATACACAGGGCAGTACCCAAATTACCGGCGCCCACGACAATGGTAGGCCATTCGCTGTTCAGACCCAGTATCTTCATGATATGCCGGTGCAGGTCCTTTACATTGTACCCGACACCACGGGTACCAAATTCCCCAAAATAAGCCAGGTCCTTCCGAACCTGCGCCGGACTTACCCCCACACCTTCCGCTATTTCACCTGAGGAAATAGTCACAACTCCCTTCTGGTCTACCTGCGACAAGTAGCGGGAGTAAACCGAAAGGCGGATAATGGTTGCCTCAGGTATCTTCAAAGTTTTCATCTACCTAACCCCCTTAACAATTAAAACGGATAAAAACTTTCTTTCTATGTGTCCTTCCTCGTGAGAAAAATCACTAATTATGATAAAAAATAATAAAGCCCACTATCTGTCTATATTCTGCACTAAAAAGCAATCACCTGCAACCATTACGAGAGATTTCTTGGAAAATACTTTTTATTATGTCCTTTTTGCACGTACCGCCTGGCGCGCTTCTGCCACCATGTAAAAAGAACCGGTGATGCATACCAGACCGTCTTCAATGTCGGCAGCAAATTCACAAGCCCGTTCAACTGCCCGGTGTATTTCCGGCTCTACCGTCACAGTATCCAGGTACCGCCGGGCCTCCACTGCCAGTTGTTCCCAGTCTCCGGCACGCGGGCTGTTGGGCCGAGTAACGACTATTGCCTCGGCCAGGGGCGCCAGGAGACTCAGCACTTTTTCTCGTTCCTTATCAGCCAGCATACCGATTAACAGCACTATTTTTTTATCCGCAAAATATTCCTTGAGTGCTTCCGCTAGTGCAGCCGCTCCATCATAATTGTGCGCAGCATCCACCAGTACCGGCGGCTCACCTTCTATTAATTCCAGTCTGGCAGGCCACTCGGTTCTGCTCAAGCCTTCACGAAGCGCCCGGTCACTGACAGCCACACCCTGCTGCCGCAGTGCCTCCACTGCCGCCACGGCAACCGAGGCATTAACAACCTGGTGCCGTCCCAGCAAGGGAATCTTTAAGGACGGGTATTCCCGGTCGGGTGTCCTGACGGTAAATTCCTGACCCGCTAGGCCGGCGGCAGTATATTCGTACCTGACATCCTGTCCCACCTTGACAAGCGGAACGCCTTTTTCAGCACATTTTTCCTCCAGTATCCGCAGTACCTGCGGCTTGGTCGCACCGGTAATAACAATGGTATTTTCCTTTATAATACCCGCTTTTATTCTGGTTATCTCTTCAATAGTATTCCCCAAATAGTCCATATGGTCCATTCCCACGTTAGTAATCACGGTTACCAGGGGATGCACCACATTTGTGGAATCAATAAGCCCTCCTAGCCCAACCTCAACTACCGCCAGGTCCACCTGCTTCCTGCTGAAATACAGCAAGGCCAGGGCGGTGTTGATCTCAAACTCCGTAGGATGCTCGTGGCCCGCTGCAACCATTTGTTCCAGCAGCGGCCGGATTTCCGTCAGCAGCCGCGCCACGTCTTCCTCGGGAATCATTTCGCCGTTAATGCGAATGCGTTCCCGGTAACTATCAAGATGTGGGGACGTAAACGTCCCCACTCTTTTTCCTTCGGCCTGCAGAATGCTGCTGACCATGGCGGCCACGGAACCCTTGCCGTTGGTACCACCGATATGAATCACCTGCAAGTTCCGCTCCGGGTTACCAAGCAAACCCAGCAGGGTCTTGATTCTATCCAGACCGAAATTCATGCCGAATTTGGTAAGTTCGCGCAAAAATTGCAGTGCTTCCTGGTAGTTCATGGCATCATTTCTCCTTAGTCCTTTTGAATTAATTGCAACCTCGCCTGTAAGGCCTGTTTCTTGGCCGTATATTCCTCCTGCTTTTGTTTTTCCTTGTTTACCACTTCCTGCGGCGCTCTCTCCAGGAAATTGGGGTTTGCAAGCTTTTTGTTGATTCTCGCCAATTCTTTTTCCAGATTGGCCAGTTCCTTCTCCAACCGAGCCTTTTCCTTGTCAAAGTCAATCAGACCCTTGAGCGGCATAAATATTTCCACACCGCTTTCCACGGCAGTAGCTGCCTGTTCCGGCGGATTATCCAGCGTCTCGTGGATTTCCACCGGGTGGGCATTGGCCAGGTTATCCAGATAATTCTTGCTTTCCTCCAGCACCTGCCGCACCTGCTGCGAACCAGCCACCAGTACCACCCGTGCCTTTTTCCCGGGCGCCACGTTCATTTCACCACGGATATTGCGGATACCTTTAATAACACCCATGACAATCTCCATCTGCCGTTCCTGGTCCGCATCAATCAGCGCCACATCACCTTCGGGCCAGCGGCTGAGCAATATTGTTTCCTGACCGGGGTTCAACTTCTGCCAAATCTCCTCGGTGATAAATGGCATAAACGGGTGCAGCAGCTTCATGGTATCGCTCAGCACCGTGCGCAATACGTGCTGCGCGGTCCGCTTACCCTGTAGGTCTTCCCCGTACAACCTGGACTTGGCCAATTCAATGTACCAGTCACAGAACTCGCTCCAGATGAAGTCATAAAGCAGGCGCGCGGCTTCATCCAGTTCATATTTTTCCAGTAACTGGGTGACCTTTTTTGCCGTGCGGTTAAACCGGGAAATAATCCAGCGGTCTGCCAGCGTATAGTGCAATTTCTCCTCGTTAATATCCCTTTCGCCATCCAGGTTCATAATCACAAACCGGGCCGCATTCCAAATCTTGTTGGCAAAGTTACGCGTGCCCTCCAAACGTTCAAAGTGGAAGCGCAGGTCATTACCCGGGGTATTGCCGGTAATCAGCATGAACCGCAGCGTGTCGGCCCCGTACTGCTCGATTACTTCAATGGGGTCCACACCGTTACCCAGCGACTTGCTCATCTTCCGCCCCTGGGCATCCAACACCAAACCGTGGATGAACACATCCCTAAAAGGCACTTCCTCCATAAACTCCAGGGCCATGAATATCATCCGCGCAACCCAGAAGAAAATGATATCCCTGCCGGTAACCAGTACCGAGGTGGGGTAGAAGTTCTTCAAGTCTTCGGTGTCATCGGGCCAGCCCATGGTGGAAAAAGGCCATAGCCCCGAACTAAACCAGGTATCCAGCACATCCGGATCCTGTTTCAGATTGTCACTGTCGCACCTGGTACACTTATCCGGGTCTTCTATGGCGCAAATAACCTCCCCGCAGTCCTGGCAGTACCAGACGGGTATCCGGTGCCCCCACCACAGCTGGCGAGAAATACACCAGTCCCTGATGTTTTCCAGCCAACCCTTGTAAATTTTGGTAAACCGCTCGGGTACAAAACGAATCCTGCCGTCATCAACAGCCCTGATAGCCGGTTTTGCCAGCGGCTCCATCTTCACAAACCACTGCTTGGAAACCAGCGGTTCAATCACGGTACCACAGCGGTAGCAATGGCCCACGGCGTGCTGGTGTTCCTCGGTATCCACCAGGTATCCCTGGTCCATAAGGTCCTGCACTAGAATTTCCCGGCACTCGTACCGGTCCATGCCCTGGTACTTTCCGGCGGCCTCGGTCATTTTGGCCTTTTTATCAATAACCACGATTTCTTCCAGGTTATGCCGCTTGCCCATCTCAAAGTCGTTGGGGTCATGGGCAGGCGTAACCTTGACGGCACCTGAACCAAATTCCGGGTCTACAAATTCGTCGGCAATAACGGGTATTTCCCGACCCACAATGGGCAAGATTACCGTCTTGCCGATAATATCCTGGTAGCGTTCATCCTTGGGATGTACAGCTACAGCCGTGTCACCCAGCATGGTTTCGGGCCGTGTGGTGGCCACTACCACGTAGCGGTCACTGTCCTTCAACGGGTACTTGATGTGCCACAGGCTGCCCGCCTTTTCCTGATGCTCTACTTCAATATCGGAAATGGTGGTCTGGCACTTGGGGCACCAGTTAATTATGTAGTCGCCCCGGTAAATCAGGCCCTTTTCGTACAGCCTGACGAATACCTCGCGCACAGCCCGGGAGCAACCCTCGTCCAAGGTAAACCGTTCCCTGCTCCAGTCACAGGAAGCCCCCAGCATACGCAGTTGCCTAGTAATACGGTTGCCGTACTGGTGTTTCCAATCCCAAACCCGCTCTAAAAACTTTTCCCGACCCAAATTATACTTGGACAGACCTTCCTTGGCCAGCTGTTCCTCCACTTTCGCCTGGGTAGCGATACCGGCATGGTCCGTCCCCGGCAGCCACAAAGTATTGTAACCCTGCATGCGCCGCCAGCGAGTCAGTATGTCCTGCAGCGTGTTGTCCAGGGCATGTCCCAGGTGTAACGAACCAGTTACATTTGGCGGCGGCATGACAATAGAAAAGCATTCCTTATCTTGATCCACCGTAGCCTGAAAGTAACCATTTTCCTCCCACTTTTGATACCACTTTTGCTCAACCTGCTTCGGATCATAGGTTTTGCTTAAATTTTCCGCTGTCATATTTTTCACCTTCCTTGGTTACTTAAGCTTTGTCATAACTTTGAAAAATGGCTGGAAACACGGTCCATTACTGCTAGTATGTCTATATAAGTTACCTTAAAATCAAAAAAACCCTTCCATCCGGTTAAGGACGAAAGAGCTTTGCTTCCGCGGTACCACCTTAGTTTAGCTGCCACACTCCGTACAACTGCCAACCGACAGCTACTCTCGAAACCATTAACGGCGGTCAACCGGCCTTACCTACTGACCTTTCAGCAAGGCAATTCCAGGGCGACTTCTCCGACCTCTCTCCGAGGAAACCTTTCAGCCTGCGGGTTTCCCTCTCTTGCGGCGATGTGCCGGATACTACTCCCCTTCACCATTTTTTCTTTTTATTCTCATTTCTCGCATATTCAAGCAATATTCTATCGATATTGCACGCCCCTGTCAAGTAACTGCGGTTTAACCGGTTACCAGCCCTTCCTCCCGCAGGAAATCCATCAACAATTTCCCGGTATTGCCCGTGATCTTCAGACAGTTCTTCAGGTGTTCCCTGCTGTCATAAGGGTAGGTATTCAAAGCGTGACAACAGGTAGCGCCAAATCTTTCTTCAAACCTGTCGTGAAATTTACGGGACAGGGCGTAAATAACATCTCTTTCATTCAGGTCGGTAGTGGTCCTGCCTTTGAGAGCACCCAGCACCAGCACGGAGCCGATCAGGGCACCGCAGGCACAGCCGGCGTGGCCCAAGCCCCCTCCTAAACCGCTGGTCAGCCGGACCAGCTCCCGGTCCATATTCAAGGATAAAAGCTCGTTAAAGGTTAAAAATATGGCCTCGGCACAATTGTAACCCTGTCTAAAATAGTCTCCCGCCATATTCCTGGCTGCAAGCGCCAATTCCTCACTCACCTTAAGTCCTCCTTATCGTAAAGAATACAGAAGCCGGAAGCCAGCATATACCCTATTCTGTCTTCTGACTTCTATCTTATCAACGCACCTAAAATAACCTCGGAAGCCTGGTAAGGGTCAATTTCCCGCTTAACCACCTTTTCCAAAGTCTCTTCAAAGTTTCCGGATTCCTTGAATTCCCTGGTAATCTTCTGCTTCAACTGCTCCAGCACCACTTCCACAACTTCCGATTTCAATCGCTGCTGCCGATGTACCGCCAGTTGGCCGCTTTCAGTTAAATATTCCTTGTGCTTTAAAATAGCCTGATACAACTGATCCAGCCCCTTGTTGTGCAGTGATATCACCGGAACAACCGGAGGTGTCCAGTCACGCTCCTTATCCAGCTCAAGCATGGACTCCACCTCGGTTACGGTACGGTCCGCCCCTTCCAGGTCCGCCTTGTTGACAGCAAATACATCGGCAATTTCCATAATACCCGCTTTCAGTGTCTGAATGATATCCCCGGCACCGGGCGTCAGGACCACAACCGTGGTATCGGCGGCATTCATGATGTCAAGCTCTGACTGGCCCACACCCACCGTTTCCACCAGGATAATGTCCATGCCGGAAGCATCCAGCACCTTGATTACCTCTTTGGTGGCACGGGACAATCCTCCCAAACTGCCCCGGGTACCCATACTGCGGATAAACACACCTTCATCCAGCACGTGGTCCTGCATGCGAATCCGGTCTCCCAGCAGCGCACCACCGCTGAAAGGGCTGGTGGGATCCACAGCAATAATCCCTACTGTAAGGCCATAATGTTTTCTAATATGCTCTGTCAACCTGTCTACCAGTGAGCTTTTTCCCGCACCCGGTGACCCGGTAATGCCAACAACGTAGGCATTGCCAGTATGCGGGTATATCTTAGCCAGCAGCTCCTTTTTTCCCTCTGTTCCGTTTTCCACTACTGTGATGGCCTTGGCCAAAGCACGGCGGTTGCCGGCAAGCAAATCTTCTGCCAATTTCATTTACTACACCCCTAACCACAGATTTTTCTGGAATAAAGCTTAAAAATTATTCCACCAATTAACTATATAGTATTCTATTTACTGCTATATTTTCCTTTTTATTTTTTTCAGAAATGTTTTAATAAATTGAATTCTTTTTAATCCTCTTGTTAAACCGCCGTCTGCGCTGCACAAAGGCAAGGTTGACACCGCATACCGCCGCGGCCCCGCCAAGAAACGCGCCGTACGCCAACTTCCCAATTACGCTGGTCAGCGAGTACACCTGTTCGGGAATCAACAGTCCCCAGAAAAAAACGGTTGCCAGCGAAACGGTCATGCCAATCCAGCCGCCATGCCGCCATCCCTGCCAGCCTGCCGTCATACCCCCTACCAGTCCGGCAACAGCCAGAGCAGTAAAGAAAAGGAGCTTGATGTAAAATGTCAGGTAATAAACCTCCCGGGCCCCGTACAGCACCCACAAAAGCAGGATGCTGTAACCGGCCAACAACACCGCCAGCCCGCAAGCAATCCCTTTTGCCACCGCCTTAACATTTACCCTGCGCAAACTCCCACCTCCAATTCACATCGGGGACGGTTCTCGATGTGAATTTGTCATTAAATCTTGACTCTATATACAACATTTGCCAAAATAAAAAAGTGTTTTTATTAATTTCTATTAAAAGGACGGAATTAAAATGCCAAAACCACAAGCAAAAACAGAAACCAAACAGCTTACCGCAGACTTTTTGCTCTCAATGGTCGCTTTGGTTTGGGGATTAACATTTGTCACAGTAAAAAACGCCCTAATTGATATCAAACCCTTTACCTTCAACGCCATTCGTTTCACCATCGCCTTTATTTTTATGACACTGTTTCTTAAAGGACGCGGTAGAAATTTTTCGAAAAAGCTAGTCACAACAGGAGCAATTATCGGCACTGTCCTATTTGCCGGTTATTCCTTTCAAACCATCGGTCTGCAATACACAACCGCCTCCAACGCAGGCTTTATTACGGGTCTATCGGTAGTTCTTGTACCCATTTTTACTACAATATTATTAAAAGAATCACCTACTCCGTATGCTCTGCTGGGCGCAATATCAGCCGCTCTCGGACTGGGATTTCTGTCATTGCAGTTTCCCTTGCAAATTAATACCGGTGACCTGCTGGTTTTTTTCTGCGCGGTAAGTTTTGCCCTGCACATAGTGCTGGTGGGACGTTTTAGCCCGCTCTATGACACGCTAATGCTGGTGACCGCACAGATAGGTACAGTTGCCTTCTTAAGCGGCCTTTTTGCCGTTGCTTTGGAACGCCAGCCGGTCGTATTTTCCCTTAATGTAGTTATTGCTCTACTTATCACGGCTATTCCCGCAACGGCCCTGGCATATTTAATTCAAAACTGGGCACAGAAATTTACCACCGCAACACGCACGGCTATTATTTTTTCCATGGAACCGGTATTTGCCGCTATTTTTGCCGTACTGCTTCTTTCGGAAACCATGACTCCCAGGGATATCACCGGTAGCGTGCTGGTCCTTACCGGCATGCTGCTGGCCGAACTAAAAAGTCAATAAAACCATAAACAGTTTAACAAGCGTCTTACCAAAATGTCATGTAAAACAGCAGCTCAGGCTGCTGTTTTTTTGCAAGTAATGCTCCACTTCAGTTCTATTCCAAACACTATTTTCAGAAATAAAGGAAAAGGAAAGATTGCATGCGCTACCGGGTAAAATCGGGCGATACCTGAAGATTCCTGAAAAAATGTTTAACAAAAAACCCGCCGGTGCTTTTTGCCGTCAGCGGGTTTTCCCTTTAATCCGAATTTATTAACCTTTCGATACCGGATAATAACACATCCTTCCCTTCCCCGGTTTCGGCGGAAAATGCAATCACAGGCTGGTCCGGCGGCAGTTCCAGGGTTTTTCTAATCACGGATAGATGTTTCTGTCGCTTGCCGCGGCTTATTTTATCCGCCTTGGTGGCGACAAATATAGTCGGCACTTTGCTGGCCACCAGCCACTCCACCATCTGTTGATCATCCACCGTGGGTTTGTGGCGGATATCCAGCAGCAGCACCACGCCGCGCAACTGTTCACGCTTGCTGAGATATTCCTCAATCATCCTGCCCCACTGCCGCTTGACGCTGGCAGGCACCCGAGCAAAGCCGTAACCAGGCAAGTCTACCAGATGAAACTGGTCATTGACGCGAAAAAAGTTTATGGTTCGCGTGCGGCCCGGCTGTTTACTGACCCGAGCCAACTTTTTCCGGCGCACCAGCTTGTTCAGCAGGGAGGACTTGCCCACATTGGAACGCCCGGCAAAAGCCACTTCCGGCAACGGTCCCTGCGGGTACTGGCTCATTTTCACACCGCTGGTGACAAACTCAGCTTTTTTGATCTCCATTATCCACCAACGCCTCACGTATTACTTCATCCATATGTTCCACAAGAACGAAATTCAGTTTACGCTTCACACTGAGCGGCACTTCTTCCAGCTGTCTCTTGTTTTCCTTGGGTAAAATCACAGTCTTAATACCCGCCCTGTGCGCCGCAAGAATCTTTTCCTTAATGCCACCAACAGGCAACACGCGCCCACGAAGCGTTATTTCACCGGTCATGGCAACATCTCGACGCACCGGTTTGCCCGACAGACTGGAAGCTAGAGCCGTTGCCATGGTAATCCCCGCCGAAGGACCGTCTTTGGGAATGGCCCCTTCGGGCACGTGAATGTGGATATCGTTTTTCTCATGAAAATCTTCCGGGATACCTAATTCCTTCACCTTAGAACGCACATAGCTGAAACTGGCTTGAGCGGATTCTTTCATCACGTCGCCCAACTTTCCTGTCAAGGTAAGCTGGCCTTTTCCGTTTAAAACAATTACTTCCACACTGAGTACATCACCGCCAACCTGAGTCCACGCCAGGCCAGTAGCAACTCCCACCACATCCTTTTTCTCCGCCGTACCATAGCGGTATTTAGGTGTACCCAAGTACTTTTCCACATTCTTTGCCGTGACCAGGGCCGTTTTTATATCGCCGGCCACAATATCCCGAGCCACCTTTCTGCAGATGGTGCCGATCTGCCGCTCCAGGTTGCGCACCCCGGACTCCCGGGTATATCCCCTGATGATTCTGCGCATGGCGTTTTCTGAAATGGTCAGCTGCTCCGGCTTCAAGCCGTGTTCTTCACGCTGTTTGGGCAGCAGGTATTTTTCGCCGATCTGTAGTTTATCATACTCGGTATAACCGGGAATATTGATCACTTCCATCCTGTCCAGCAGGGGACGCGGAATATTATACTGCACATTGGCCGTGGTGATAAACAGTACCTGGGACAGGTCAAAACTCTCTTCAATGTAGTGGTCGCTAAAAGTATGATTCTGCTCGGGATCCAGCACTTCCAGCAGTGCAGCCGACGGGTCTCCCCGGAAGTCCATACTCATCTTGTCAATTTCATCCAGCAGGAATACCGGGTTTCTGGAGCCAGCCTGGCGCAGCCCTTGAATAATGCGCCCGGGCATGGCTCCCACGTAGGTGCGCCGGTGCCCGCGAATTTCCGCCTCATCACGCACTCCGCCCAGGGAAACGCGGACAAATTTCCTCTTTAATGAACGGGCAATAGATTTTGCCAGCGAAGTTTTTCCCACGCCCGGAGGCCCCACAAAGCAAAGAATGGGACCCTTGAGCTTCTTTGCCAGTTTCCTCACAGCCAGGTATTCCAGAATACGGTCCTTGACCTCTCTCAGACCATAATGGTCTTCATCCAAAATTTCCTCGGCCACCTTAATATCCAGTCTATCCTTGGTCTGCTTACTCCAGGGCAGCGCCAGAAGCCATTCCAGATAATTCCGCACCACTGTGGCCTCGGCAACCTGCGAGGGCATCTTTTCCAGCCGCTCTACTTCTTTTAGCGCCTTTTTCTTCACTTCTTTGGGGAGTTTTGCCTTTTCAATTTGCTCCCGAAATTCCTCCGCTTCCGCCGTGCGCTCATCACCTTCACCCAGTTCTTTTTGAATAGCCTTCAACTGCTCCCGGAGATAATATTCCTTCTGGGTCTTCTCCATCTGCCTGCGCACACGCATGTTAATCTTGCGCTCCAATTCCATTATTTCCATCTCTTTAGCAAGCAAGTTGCAGAGCAGTTCCAGACGTTCGCCGACATCAACCGCCTCCAGAATTTTCTGCTTGTCGGTCAGTTTCAGAATCAGATGGGAAGCCACCACGTCAGCCAGGCGCCCTGGATCCTCCAGCGTCACCACCGACACAACCGTTTCCGGGGAAATCTTTTTGCTGATCTTGACATAGTGCTCAAATTTATCAATCAAGTTGCGCATTAAAGCTTCAATTTCCGGAGTCTTTTCCACCGACTCCTCCTGCGGTTCCACAGTGACCTTTATGTATGGTTCCTTTTCCTCATAGCTGATTATTTTAGCTCTATATAAACCCTCTACCAGTACCCTGATGGTACCGCCAGGCAACTTCAACAACTGCTTAATCTGGGCAACAGTACCGACAGTATAAATGTCATCCTCATCCGGCTCATCTGTCTGCGCTTCTTTTTGCATCACCAGGAATATTTCCCGATCATCGTGGAGCATGGCTTCATCAATGGCAGCCACCGAACGTTCACGACCCACATCCAAGTGAATTACCATATACGGAAATACTAAAACGCCGCGTAACGGCAACAAGGGTATTTCCCGCAATCCCTGTTCACTCATGTCTTCACCTCCAAAGCTGATATATCTATTTTTTCTTACAGCCAGTCAATATATTCCTACCCGGTATTACTTAAATATTCTAGTCACGTATGAGCAAATCCTCCCTTGTGCATTTTAATAGAATAACCGCCATTGCACCAGCACTTCCACTCCTGAAACTATGAAGTCCTCGTTCGATTATGCTATGATAACATATTTTCTCCAATAAAAAAAGCTCCTAAAAGCATATTTAGGAGCTCCAGGTGGTTAAACAAACTTGCTAATTGTAAAAAAGAAGACTTAGGTTAACATAGTGGCGGATTTAGACCGACTGTTGCGAAGCATTCAAAACGTCCACTTGCGGCAGTTGAAATTTCTTCGGCAGCGTTTTAAATCCGCCCACCAAGGCATGCTCCATGACTTCCTCCAGGCGCTCCACAGGCACAATCTCAATATCCTTAAACTGCTTAAACATTTCCTGCCAGTTTTCTTTGGGGATAATAACCTTTTTCACCCCGGCCTGGCGGGCTGCCTCTATCTTTGCTACAATACCGCCCACCGGCTTCACTACACCGCGAATGGACACCTCCCCGGTCATGGCCACAGTATTATCTACCGGAATACCGGTAATGGCAGAGTAAATGGCCGTGGCAATGGTAACACCGGCCGAAGGCCCGTCTGCAGGTGCTGCCGAACCGACGAAGTTGACATGGATGTCATAATCCCGGGGATCGACATTCAGATTGCGCCGCAGCACTGTTAACACATTTTCCACCGAACCTTTTGCCATGCTCTTACGGCGCATCTTTCTTCCCTGGCTGCCTATTTCCTCTTCTTCCACAACACCGGTAATAATAATGTTGCCCTTTCCTTTGGGCGCAGCAATGACGTTGGCTTCCAGCTCAGTTAATAGACCCATATTGGGCCCGTAAACAGCCAGGCCGTTGACTAGGCCAACTTCCGCCTCCTCCGGTATCTTTTTATCCGGCCTGGGCGAATACTGCCCGGTGTTAACCACCCATTCCACGTGGCTGGCGGTAATTTCCTTTTCCCCCTGGTTTAATGCGAGGCCAGCGGCAATTTGAATAATATTGACTGCTTCTCTCCCGTTGGTGGCATACTTCTGCACCACCTCTACCGCCTTGTCCTGAATACCAAAGTTCACTTTATTGGCCGCGTTTCTGGCAATAATACCAATTTCCTCGGGCAACAGTCCCCTAAAGAAAATTTCCAAACAGCGCGAACGGATAGCCGGCGGTATTTCATGCGGCATACGCGTTGTGGCCGCTACCATACGAAAATCAGCCGGCAGGCCATTTTGGAAAATGTCGTGAATATGTTTGGGAATGTTGGTATCTTCGGAGCTGTAATAAGAACTTTCCAGCAGCACCTTGCGGTCTTCCAGTACCTTCAGCAACTTGTTAATCTGTATCGGGTGCAATTCACCTATTTCGTCTATAAACAACACACCGCCGTGCGCTTTGGTGACCGCACCGGGTTTGGGCTGCGGAATACCGGCCATTCCCAGCGGGCCCGCCCCCTGATATATGGGGTCATGTACCGAGCCAATCAAAGGGTCGGCAATGCCACGTTCATCAAACCTGGCCGTAGCCCCGTCCAGCTCAACAAACTTGGCATCAGGACCAAAAGGACTGTGCTCTGACTTTTTTGCTTCTTCCAGTACCAAGCGCGCCGCCGCAGTTTTTCCAACCCCCGGGGGACCGTAGATAATGACATGCTGCGGGTTAGGACCGCACAGCGCTGCTCGCAAACCTTTTAAACCCTGTTCCTGCCCGATAATCTCATCGAAACTGGTAGGACGTGTTTTTTCGGACAGCGGTTCAGACAGGGAAACTTTCCGCAGTTTCTCCAGTTTTTCCAGCTCTTTTCTGGTTTCTTTTTCCACGGCAATTTTATTGGTATGCTGGTTCCGCAACAGATTCCAAAAATATAATCCTATAACGACGGCAAAAAATATTTGTACAAAACCTAAAAAGCTTCCCAAGCCCGAACCATAGTTCATCATAAGCAACGTCCTCCTTTTAAGCTTCCTCTAGCATCCGGCACTCAGCAATGGGGTCGATTGCAAAACTTCATTTCAACCGTTAATTGGCAAAATAAAGTATTTAACCCCCAGCGTTCTCTATAACTGAGTGCCGGATTTGCAGTTAGTATTACCAGGAGGACTATTTTTATGCCCCTTTTTTCCCAATTCCGGTCACAATTTCTAAGCTGGCAATAATACAGAATTAAACAACAAAAAAGCTGCGGGCAGAAAACCCGCAACTTTTATGCCGTCTCCTCTTTTTTATCCTTCTCTTCCGTGATGATTATGGGCTGTTCTTTTCCTTCTATGACCCCTTTAGTGATGATGCACTTGGTAACATCGGCCCGTGACGGAATGTCATACATAACATCCAGCATTATTTCCTCGAGTATAGCCCTCAGGCCGCGAGCACCAGTATCCCTTTTAATGGCCTTTTGGGCAATGGCAGTCAAAGCTTCATCCTCAAATTCCAGAGTCACACCGTCCATTTCAAATAGCTTCTGATATTGTTTCACCAGTGCGTTGCGAGGTTCGGTGAGAATACGTACCAACGCCTCTTCGTCCAGTGCATCCAAGGTCACAATCACCGGCAGCCGGCCCACAAACTCCGGTATCAAACCGTACCGCAGCAGGTCCGTGGGCAGAATCTGCTTTAAGATCTGGCCTATTTCCATATCGTCCTTGCTTTTGATGTCAGCACCAAAACCCATGGTCTTCTTACCAATACGGTTTTGGATGATCTTTTCTATCCCGTCAAAGGCACCACCGCAGATAAAGAGAATATTACTTGTATCCAGCTGGATAAACTCCTGGTGCGGGTGCTTTCGTCCTCCCTGAGGCGGCACACTGGCAATAGTCCCTTCTAGAATTTTTAACAGCGCCTGCTGTACACCCTCACCGGAGACGTCCCTGGTGATGGACGGGTTTTCGGACTTGCGCGCAACCTTATCTATTTCGTCAATGTAGACAATACCCTTCTCCGCTTTCTCAACGTCATAGTCTGCCGCCTGTATCAGCTTGAGCAGAATATTTTCAACGTCTTCACCGACATAACCAGCCTCTGTTAAAGAAGTAGCATCGGCGATGGCAAAGGGCACATTAAGGATGCGAGCCAGGGTTTGGGCTGCCAGCGTCTTACCGCTTCCAGTAGGACCCAGCATGAGAATGTTGCTCTTCTGCAGTTCCACATCGTCTATTTTGGTTCCCATGTTGATGCGCTTGTAATGATTGTATACCGCAACTGAAAGCGCTTTCTTTGCATCTTCCTGCCCGATGACATACTGGTCCAGAATTTCCCGTATCTCTTTCGGCTTGGGAATATCGCCCATATCCAGACCTAAATCTTCGTTCAGCTCCTCTTCTATTATCTCGTTACATAGTTCAATGCATTCATCACATATATATACTCCCGGTCCTGCAACAAGCTTCTTGACCTGGTCTTGTAGCTTGCCGCAAAAGGAGCATTTCAGTTGCCCTTTGTCGTCGGTGTATTTATACATTATTTCACCCCGCTGTAAGTTATTTGGCAGGCTTATTTCTTAGCTGTCCAGTTCTGTGAAATAACTTCGTCTACAAGTCCGTACTCTTTTGCCTCTTCTGCACTGAAGAATTTGTCCCTGTCGGTATCCTTTTCAATCTGTTCCAGCGGCTTCCCTGTAACATCGGACAAGATTTTATTGAGTTTATCCTTTATTTTCAGAATCCGCTTGGTATGAATCTCGATATCAACAGCCTGCCCTTGAGTACCACCCATAGGTTGGTGTATCATTACCTCACTATTAGGTAAAGCATATCTCTTTCCTTTGGCTCCGGCTGCCAGCAAGAACGCTCCCATACTGGCCGCCAGTCCAACACAGATGGTAGATACATCAGGCTTGATGTACTGCATGGTATCGTAAATTGCCATGCCGGCGGTAATGGATCCTCCCGGGCTGTTTATATACAGGTGAATGTCCTTTTTCGGGTCTTCAGCTTCCAGGAATAAAAGCTGCGCAATCACCAAATTAGCAACATTATCGTCAATGGCACTGCCAAGAAAGATAATGCGGTCCTTAAGCAACCGGGAATATATATCAAAAGCACGTTCCCCTCTGTTGGTTTGCTCAACGACCATTGGAACCAGAGTAGACATATTCCCCACCTCTTTTTCAAATTATCTATTCAGTTGCCTCAGCAGTTTCTTTTTTAGTATCCTCAGTACCTGCGCCCTCAGTGCCATCGCCGGCTTCTTCTGCTTCCTCGGCTTTAACCGGCACGGCATTTTCCACTAAAAAGTCAGAAGCCTTATCTAACATTATACCATATTTTAAAGTATCTAAACTATCTTGAGCCGCCAAGGTGGCTTTCACGGTCTTTACGTCTTGACGATACAGTTTCGCCAGCTTTTCAATTTCAGCGTCCAGGTCTTCTTCGGTTGCTTCAATTCCTTCAGCCTTGGCCACAGCTTCCAAAACCAAATCAGTTTTAACGCTGCGCTCAGCTTCCGGACGATACTGCTCCTTGAAATCCTTCAGTGATGATTTAGTATATTCCAGGTACTGCTCCAATGTCATTCCCTGCTGCTGCAGGCGCTGGGAAAAATTGTCCACCAGGGCTTCCAAGCGCCGTGAGATCATGGATTCCGGAACATCAACCTCAGCCGCATCCACTACTTTGTTGATGACCGCCTGACGGAACAGGTTCTGACTTTGTTCTTCAGCGGTTGTTTTCAGTTTATTCCTGATGTCCTCTTTTAATTCCTTCAAAGTCTCAAATTCGCTGACGTCTTTGGCGAATTCATCATCAATGGGGGACAATTCCTTCCGCTTGATTTCCTTGACCTTTACCTTGAAAATAGCTTCCTTGCCCGCCAAATGTTCCACCTGGTAATCTTCCGGGAAGGTAACCTTGACCTCTCTTTCCTCCTCAGTTTTCACTCCGATTAATTGTTCCTCAAAGCCCGGAATAAAGGTACCTGAACCCAGTACTAACGGGAAATCCTCTCCTTTACCACCTTCAAAAGGCTCGCCGTCCATAAAGCCTTCAAAATCGATGATAACAGTATCCTCTTCCTGAGCCGGCTCTGCTTTGTCCAGTACCACCAGCTTAGCATAACGCTGCTGCAGCATCTTGAGATGCTCTTCAACATCCTCTTCGGTAATTTCCGGTTCCGCTTTAGGTGCTTCGACACCCTTGTATTCACCCAGCTTTACTTCCGGCTTAACGTCTACAGTTGCTTTAAAAATTAACGGTTTACCTTCATCTACCTGGACCATTTCAATGCTTGGCTGGTCCACGGGCTCAATCTTAGTTTCCTCAATAGCCTCCAGGTAAGCATTGGGTACAACATTCTCAATAGCTTCTTCCAAGAGCGGACCAGTTCCTATGTAATTTTCCAGGATCTTACGAGGCGCTTTCCCTTTTCGGAAACCGGGAATATTCACCTGCTTAACCAGCTTCTTGTAAGCCTTATGCATTGCCGATGCCATAACATCCGCATCTACTTCCACCTGTAATGCGACCCGGTTCTTCTCTATCTTTTCCACGGTTGCTTTCATTTATGCTCCTCCTCATTCTAAAAATTTAGTGTGCCTAACTACATCTGCCGTTATTATAGCCTATGAAGCAAATGCTCATTAGTACCATTTCGGTAAAAAATACATATTTCCTGCACATAGGCTAAGGCATCTGCAAAATTATGTAAGTTAGACAGCAAAATATGTAAAATTAAATAAATATGTTAAAAGAAAACCTCGGTGGGTATATTCACCCTAGTGCCGAGGTTTTCTATAAACCACCTTTTATTGCTAACTGCCTACTTGCATTCTCCCGCAAAGATAAACTTGTAAAGGATAAAAAAAATTAAACTGGAGCGGGTGAAGGGATTCGAACCCTCGACTTCGACCTTGGCAAGGTCGCACTCTACCACTGAGTTACACCCGCGCATCCTGGTGCGGGAGAAGGGACTTGAACCCCCACGGTATTACCCGCCAGATCCTAAATCTGGTGCGTCTGCCAATTCCGCCACTCCCGCGCAATACAGCAAATTAGAGTAAATGCAGGAGGATGATCCTCCTACATTTACTATGGTGAGCCATCCAGGACTCGAACCTGGGACACCCTGATTAAAAGTCAGGTGCTCTTCCAGCTGAGCTAATGGCTCATACTGGCTGGGGCGGCAGGATTCGAACCTACGAATGGCGGATCCAAAGTCCGCTGCCTTACCGCTTGGCTACGCCCCAGCGGCATTATTAATCTAGCAAATGTCCTGCCATTTGTCAAGTAGGACAAATAAATGGGGTGAGTGATGGGATTTGAACCCACGACCTCCAGAGCCACAATCTGGCGCTCTAACCAGCTGAGCTACACCCACCACATAAAATAATCAGAAACTGCTATTAAATGCCGTGTGATGGCGCGCCTGGCAGGATTCGAACCTGCAACCTACGGATTAGAAGTCCGTTGCTCTATCCAGCTGAGCTACAGGCGCATAAATATGGAGCGGGTGAAGGGAATCGAACCCTCGCGACTGGCTTGGAAGGCCAGGGCTCTACCACTGAGCTACACCCGCACACCTCAAAATCGACAAGATATAGTGTAACATAAATCTCATGCAGAGTCAAAAGAAATTATTGCCATTTTACCGAGTACTGCTGCAAAATAATTAACTCTCTTGAGCATGCAATAGTATAACATATCCTTTGGAAAAGTACAAATATATTTTTATAAAATTACCCTCAAAAATAATAGATTTTTGCCTGGATCGTACTATCGATAATTTCGATTATTCCATAGCTGGCCTGCCTGACGCCTCGCGGGCGGCTGACACTGCCGGGGTTGAAAAGTAAAATATCTCCCCAGTACTGCCGGTACGGAACATGCGTGTGCCCGAAAACAACAACGTCGGCGCCTATTTCTTCGGCATGGTACACTAATTTGTCCAAACGGTATTTTACACCGTGCAGGTGCCCGTGGGTCAAATAAAGTTTGTAACCAAACACTGTTATCAGCTGTTCGCCAGGCTGCCTGTCCAGGTCACAGTTTCCCACCACGGAATAAATTTCGCCGGTCTCTAACAAGTTTTTCACCATTTTGACATCGGAATACATATCACCGGCATGTAAGAGCATGTCAACCGGACCCATGTTTTTCAGCGCACGTTTTAGTGCCTCAATATCCTTGTGGCTGTCGCTGACGACACCTAAGCGCATTGACGAACACTTCCCCTCAATCACGTAATCACCTGTTTTCTAAGACCGGTTTGCCAAAATGGATTTTAACACGGCAGACCCTTTGGCAAAAGCCCTAGACCGGTGACTGACTTGGTTTTTTTGTTCCGTATCCAGCTCGGCAAAAGATTTTTTAAATGGGGGGTAATAAAACAACGGGTCATAGCCAAATCCGCCAGTACCCCTGGGTTCCTCCAGAATATAGCCTTCACAGGTACCGAGTACCACATGCTCCTCTCCGCCCGGGTCAACAATTGCCAGGGCGCAGACAAACCGGGCCGTACGTTTTTCCCAGGGTACACCCGCCAGCAGTTGAAGCAATTTCTTATTGTTGCGCCGGTCACTCTTTGGCTCACCGGCAAACCGGGCTGAATAGATACCCGGTGCTCCATCCAGGTAATCCACTTCCAACCCGGAATCATCGGCAATTGTTAGCAGGCCGGTGTACTCGCACATGGTGCGCGCTTTTTTCAGTGCATTTTCTGCAAAACTTTGGCCATCCTCTATTAAAGCGGGATGGCCGGGAAAATCGACCAAAGAAAGCACCTCAACACCGCGGGGCATTAGCTGAGAAAACTCCTTGAGTTTATCTTTATTACCACTGGCTAATAAAATACGCATTATGTTTCAACCACCCCGATTTTTTGGGCCATGTCACCCAGCACTTCCTTTTGAATGTTTATCAACTGCTGAACTCCCTGCTTGCCCAAGCGCAGCATATCCTGAAATTCCGCTTCGTTAAAGGGACTGCCTTCAGCCGTACCCTGTATCTCAACAAAATTACCGCTACCAGTCATGACCAAATTCATATCTACCTGCGCCTGGGAATCCTCCCCGTAATTCAAATCCACCATTACCTCACCGTTTATAATTCCGACGCTGGTGGCAGCAATAAAATCCGTAACCGGTAATTCTTCAATCAATTCCGCTTCCTGCAGTTTGACCAGGGCATCCACCAAGGCAACAAAGGCCCCCGTAATACTGGCTGTTCTGGTTCCACCGTCAGCCTGCAGTACGTCACAGTCCAACCAGATTGTTCTTTCACCCAGCTTGTCCAGGGCCACAACCGACCGCAAGCTACGCCCAATCAGCCGCTGAATCTCCTGGGTCCTGCCACCGATTTTCCCCTTGGCTGCTTCCCTGACATTGCGCACCTCGGTAGCCCTGGGCAGCATGGAATACTCGGCGGTTACCCAGCCCTGCCCCCCTCCTTTTAACCATGCGGGCACCTTTTCCTCCACGGAAGCGGTACAGATCACTTTGGTCTCACCTGTTTCAATCAACACTGAACCTTCCGCATATTTGGTAAAATTGCGCGTAATTTTAACAGGTCTAATCTGGTCATTAGACCTGCCGTCCTGTCTGGCCATTACCTGAAAACCTCCCCTTTACGAAGTTGAATCTTTCCCTAAACTTTAAACAAAATAACCTGCTCCTTCATGGACCAATTCCACTTCTTGATAGTACCGGGCAGCTTCCTGCTTGAGAACAGCCAAATCATATTCAGGATAAAAATGCGTCAGTAACAGGCGTTTCACGGCTGCCGCAGCGGCAAGCTGTCCGGCTTGCCCGGCCGTTAAATGGGCTCCCCGGGCATACTCCCTATCTTTTTCCAGGCCACTGGCCTCACACAGCAGCAAATCTGCACCCTGCCAGATTTGCCGGTAACGGTCATCCCATGCCGTGTCTGCAGAGTAGACCAATGTACCCGTACTTCCCCGCACCACGGAACCCCAGCATGGCAAAAGGTGTACGGTGGAGAAAAAGCTGACTTTAAATTCCCCAATTTCCACATTTGTAAACTGCTCTGTATAGTAAATGTTAAAGGCATCGGAAAATTTTTGCAAAAGAAAACTGTACTCGGTTTCTTCACCGGGCAGGTACAGGTCCAGCTTAGCGTCCCTGCTGCCGTCCCAGAAACTTCCCTTTAGCGCGTGCCGCAAGGAAAACAGGTCGGCAAAATGGTCCGGGTGCAAGTGGGATATAATCACCGCATCCAATTTGCGAAAATCCACCGCTTCCTGCAGTTTGCCAAAAACACCGTTGCCGCAGTCCAGCAGCAAATTTGTTTCCTCGCCCTGGACCAGGTAACCGGAACAGGCTCCGTTTGCCCGTGCATACGGCGCCCAGCAGCCCAATACCGTCAACTTCATAGAGCTTCACCGGCGTAGACACAGCAGCCGATAGCCCCGTTCAACTGGGGTTTAGGAGGCACAATAACTTCCACAGACAGCTCCTTTTCAATAATGGTCTTTAACGCTTCATTACGGGCAACCCCGCCGGTAAAAATAACGGGCTCAGTCAGCATTTTCAAAAGCATGGGTCTTACCCTTCTAAAAATGGTATAGTTGACACCGGCCGCCAGCGTGTCAATGCTGTAACCCTCGACAATTTTGCCGATCAACTCACTTTCACCGAAGACAGCACATGTGGAGGATAGGTCCACCGGCTCCTGGTAATAACGGCTCAATTCATCCAGGGTAATCCCCAGCACTTTCGCCATGTTTTCCAGATACCGCCCGGAGCTGGCAGCACACTTATCATTGGTAATAAAGTCAACCATCTTGCCGTTCATAACCTGGATAATCTTGGTGTCCTGCCCGCCTAGGTCCAGCAGAGTAAAGTTCTCCTTTCCCGTTTGATACATGGCACCCAACATATGTGCCTTCAACTCGGGAATTGTCTCCCCGCCGGCAATTTTCACAGTCAGGCGCCCGTAACCGGTGGACACCAGTTTTTCCGCAACTGGCAGACCTAAAGCGGCAAAATCAACTCTTAGTTCATCATTTTCTTTCCTGCCGTACTTGCGGTAAAATTCAATGGTATCAAACTGGTATGTACCTGTAATCTCATCATTTTCCATCAGGGCCACCTTCACGTAACGACTGCCCAAATCCATACCGCAAAGCATACCGCTCACCTCAACATTTCCACAAAACTGTCCAAGCGCATTTTACTGCGCGCATCCAGCTTACCCGGGGTATCCCCTTCCAGAGTCAAGATGGGAACTTTGATCTTTCTACGCATAATCAGGTCTTCAATCTGGCGAAAACAAAAACTCTGGGTGTAGTGTACCAGGCCGTCAATGTCCCTCACTGCCACCTGCTTGTTGATATCCTCTATCCGCCGCTCAACGTGGTAGGGATATGTATATAATAAGTACTGTTCCACCAGGTCATCCGTATCAAAAGGCATGGAAAACTGTCTCTGAATTTCATTGAAGACCACGCGGGCACCGATACTCTCAATATAATCGTAAAGGTCCGTAACAATCGGCGGCACACCAATAAATCCCAATCTAATCTTTTGAGACATGGGCTCTCTTTGTTTGACTTCTTCCAGAAACCCGCGCACTTTAGCCGCGAAAGCGTCAATATCCCCTTCAAAATCACTGCAGCTTACCTGGTAAAGGTGATTTTCAAATCCCGTCACCTTACCTTCCTCCCAAGTTAGCCGGTCTATTTCCCATACCAACCGCCGGACCCGGTCCAGTCTCTCTTTAGCCTGTTTCACCTCTGACCAGCCGACCTGAAAATATTTCATCAATTTTTCTATCTGCGCACGCATCAGGTCTTCATCTCTGTCAAAGGGAAAGGAAAAGGGAATGGTTTTGATGCCCACCAGTTCCAGGGTTTCCATCAAAGCATGGGTGTTGGTACAGTCACCTTGGGTTACTGCAATAACCTCTTTAATAGTTTCATCTTCCAGGACGGTGCCGTAAAGTCCTTTAATCCAGCCGCAGACATTGCGCGGGTAACCGGCAATTTCCGCAACTTCCACCAGCCTTTTGGCCTCAGCATGGGTAATAAAAATATTGTTCAAGTCCACGGGCACCGCCTGCGCCGCAAATAAAACCTCTACCGGTATGGTGGTGGTAATCCCTACTTTTCGCATTACAAACAACTCCAATTTTGATAAAAATTTTAATTAAGGGTTCCTTTTCCCAGCAACATTCCCTTGCTAATAGCAGAAATATCATCGATAACCATTTGGAAGGAAGGTTCCCGCCCTTCCTCCCTGCCGCGCTGGGCAATCTTTTCCCGGTGAAATTCCTTAATCTCCCGGTCAAAAGGTAAATTTCCGCAGTCCAAAAAACGCACCGCCCCGTTTACATCCCTTGCCGGCAAAACTCGTCCGGCATTATACTTGCTTGGGGCGAAAGGAACGTCCAAAACACCCTTTTTAAGCGCTTCCACCGTTCCGCGGGCCACGTCGCCGTCGCCCAGGGCAATAACCGCATCCAAAATGCTTTCCGTTTCCCGTATAATTAACGCTTTTTCTTCCGCCAGAACAGCATTTTCCGGCAACGGCTGCTGCGAAGCCATGTTGATTACCTGCAGCGTAGTTTTGAGACCTGCACTGATAGTCTCTTCATTGGGATGACCCAAGGCTTCATGCGGTGTCTTCACCAGAACCTTATCGGCCCGGGCCAGCGCAGCAGTAGCTCCTGCCCAGCCGATAATCCCGTAAGCCCGGTGCGTATCATGGGGAAAACCACCCATCCACTGGTGAAACGCGGTGGTGATGCTGACCCGGGTCAGGTTAAATTGCTGTAAATATTTTTGTGCTAAAACGGGCAAAGTATGTATGGCCGCTACGTCTTGCATCAAATTACCGCACTGCCCGTAGCTCAGGGTAACACTGGCTACGCCCTGAAAAGCCGCCAGTAAAGCCTCTATAATACCTACAGCATGACTGATACAAGGTGGTACCAAAGCCCCTGTCAAGGCGCCAAAAGGTTCCCTGTTGATAGTTATGCCGGCCTCCTGGTATTTTCCCAGCAACCGGTCCACGTACTGCCAGTGGCGCAGCGACAGTTCGGGATCATAATCTCTTAAATAAGGAATATTGGCGCTGAGGCCACCACCTTCCAGTGAAGTAATCCCCCCGGCCACTGCTATTTCCGCCAGTAAACGCCCATCAATTGCCGCATGGCGCACCTGAACCGGCCTATCAACAGCATTAACCAACTGCCGGCAGCCGTCCACCCCGTAATTAACCACCGGGAAGCCGTTGAGCGTATCTTTGCCGCTCCTGTGACAGTATTCCAGTTCTTCCTGCAGCTTTTGATACTGCTGTTCACGGGTCAAACCGTCAATGGTAATTGTCAAAAGGTCCGCCTGACCTTCCTCCGCCAGGTACCGCATGAGGGAGAGTTGCTGTTCCAAAAGGGCTCGTCCACCGCGTGGTTGGATTAGCGGGCGAACGCGGGATTTGGCAAGAACAGCATGCATGTTTTTTTCCTCCGGAAGCTGCCTGTGAAAGCGAAAGGCTTCGTCCAGCTGTACTTCCTGCCCTGTTGGCCATTGGGACAGCACCTGTTTTCTTTCCTGATTAAAAAATTCTTCCGACCATTTATGATGGCTAAGTTCCAATTTTAATCACCCCAGTCCAGCACAACCTTTTCCACTTCCGGCAAGCTGTAAGTTTCCAACAACATGCTGCCGACCCGTTTGAAAGCCGCAGGATCACCGCTGACAAAATATTTGTGAGGGCCGGTCCAATTACGATTCGGCAACTCCTCAACCACCTTTTGCAGGCAGCAGACAGTTTCCACTGCCGGATCCACCAGAACTACATGCGGTCCAAGCACTTTTTGCAAGACAGGAACTAAAAACGGGTAATGGGTACAGCCCAAAATCAAAGTATCAATGTCTGCCTGCTGCAAGGGTTTCAGGTACTTCTGTGCCGCTTCAAGCGCCTCCCAGGACTGCACTTTACCCTCTTCTACTAGCGGCACAAAAAGCGGGCAGGCCTGGCCTATTACCGTTATATCCAGCCCCAGTTTTTCCACAGCCTTTTTATGGGCACCGCTGTTGATAGTCGCCTCAGTGGCTATGACACCAATGCGACCATTTTTTGTCCGGGATACGGCAGCAGCAACTCCTGGTTCAATAACCCCGATAATGGGCACCGGGTATTTCCGCTGTAAAAAGTCTAGTGCCACAGCAGAAGTACTGTTGCAAGCATCCACAATCACTTCGGCACCCTGCTCCAAAAGAAACTGGCAGATTTTATCGGCAAAGTTTATCAGTTCCTTACTGCTGCGGCCTCCATATGGCACATGAGCCGTATCGCCAAAGTAAATGATTTTCCCTTCAGGCACACGTTTCAAAATTTCCCTGGCTACTGTTAAACCTCCCACACCGGAGTCAAAGACCCCGATAGGGCAATATCCTGTCAACTGATATCACACCTACCTTAAACACTCTTAATTTATGGCAATAGTTTCTAACAATAGATTACACATTACAGGTTTTCCTATTCCTCTATTTAACTGTTAAAAGAGTGGCCCGCCGTCTAACCACTCTTTAGCAATATTAAATTTTAGTACATACTAAGAATATATGAAGCACAGTAATAAATGTTGCCTATTTACCCTTACGGTTAAAAACAATGCCTCCTTTTATGGCCCGGGTGTCAAAAACTGTTACAAAAGCCTTCACATCCCACTGGTCTATTTTTTCCATTAATTTATTTAAACTCCTGCGTGGTAAGTGAATGTTTAAAATATAGCGCAGGCCATCCCTACCCTGCCCTTCTACAACGGTAACACCGTATCCCTCACGTCTCAATTTGGCAGTCAGTTCCAGTGGCCTTGTCTGGGTAATCACCTGAACCGTCAGATTACCAATAGCCAACTTTTCCTCAATCCAGCTTCCCACAACATTTCCCGTAGAAAAACCCAGAGCATAAAACATCAGGCTCCAGACGTTGTCCAATTGGTCCACAACATATTTTAAAGCCACAATATAAATAACGGTTTCAAAAAAACCGATTAAGGCAGCGAAAAGCCGCTGCCCGCGAACTACCATCAGAGTCCTGACGGTAAACAGGGAAACATCCATCACCCTGGCAAAAAAAATAAAAAAGTATCCAATTAGTACTTCCATCGGGATTCCCCGCCTTTACCAAGTATCTGATACTCATTGTATCAACGGCATAAAAGGGTGTCAACTTCAGGAAACTCGCCTATTTTTTGCTGCGAAACAAGTTACTAACATTCTTGATCTTAAGGTTTACTTTACCGATAATTAGGTTTATAATTACAGAAGCAGTGTTTATTACAAAACAAACCTTTTGCATTGCAAAATGACAATTTTGAAAACTGAAAAATCAACAACCACGCCAAACATAACTTTTGGGCGCTGCTAAGAAACCAAATATGCTTTGGTCACACAGTAAAATATTAAATTACATCTAAAAACGGGCAACACACTTCCAAAATCTTGATCTTTTCCAAAGTGGAACTGTTATTCGCAAAATCCTTAAAAACATAAAATGCCCTGCAGCGGGCACTTGCTGCAGGGCACGGTGGAGATTGTGGATAGGATATTTTTTGATTGGGCTTTTTAAAAGCCCTAATTTTTTACAAATTTATTTTCTATGGTCATCATGGCAGGTAAGGCAATCCATCTTACCGCGGGAATTTTCGATAGCACCACCCTTGGTATGGCAGCTACCACAGTCTGTAATTGCCTCGGGAGCTTGATATACCGGTGTGAAGCTGCTGTCAGCTATCTGGTTCAGCACTTCCACAGCTTTTGCTGCAATGTCACCGGTTAATTTAGCACAGCGTTCCGCTCTTTCCTTGGAGAAGGATTTCTTCCCGGAAGCCTTACACCAATTAGTGACCGAAGCATGGCACAGAGGGTTTCCCGCCACACTTTGCGCCTGGTTCTTAAATTCCCCAAACTGGTTACTCTGTGCTGTAGGAAGCTTGGTCGTAGAATAATAACCTAAAACCTCATTAATTGCTGCCCCCAACTTTTCGTGGTCTTTCCCTAGAATCAGGTTGATTGCCATGCTTGAACCATTTGCTGCACCGCACAAGGTAGCCCAACCCATGACGCCTCCGGCACCGTAGTACGCAAACTGTTCTACCGGTATAGCCTCATAGGGATAACCTACTTCCTTGGCTAGAGTCTCAATTATTGCAGCAAAAGAACCTCCCATACAGTGCAGGCCACGCTTGTAGGCATCAAACCCGGCTTTTCTTACCACTTCCGGATCCAGCTTTTTGTACGGCCACGGCGCTGCAGGAAATTCAACCTTGGCATTTGTTGCGGTTGCGGCAGTCTGTTCTTTTTCGCCTTCTTTTTCTTTGGCTGGCGCTGCTACAGTCGTAGAACAGCCTACCAAACCCAGACTTCCCAATCCTACGGCCGCCCCGGCAGCAATCTTGCCGGCATCACATAAAAACTGTCTCCTTGTTACATTTTTCACTTCCAGTTTGCTTTTCATCATTTTAGCACCTCCATTAAAATTTAAATATAAGTTTAGGTACCCCCACACCTCAACCAGTTCACCTATAAATTTTTTATATGGTCACTGTTAATCCTGTTTATATTGGTAAAGGATATTTTATATCTGGTTAATGGTTTTTTATGAAAAGGAAATATATGGTTTTTTAGATTAGGGTTTTCAAGAAAAGACTGCGGTTACGGGACTTTTGTAACTTTCTCGCCAGTACCTTTGCAGCTTTCTTGACAGTATTTTATCCCTAGTTATAATAAGAGTTAAATATCATCGTTTTAAGAGGGATAATTTTATGAACCTGTCAACACTGGAATTGTTCTGCCTGGTAGCCAAAGTTGAAAAGTTTTCCACGGCAGCAAACATAATGCATTTAACCCAGCCTGCCGTCAGTGCCCAGATGCAGAATCTAGAGTCTTATTTAAATGTAAAACTTTTTGAACGCACTGGGCGTGGGATAGTGCTTACCGAAGCAGGTCAAATAGTATATAAGCACGCCAGAAAAATTCTCCAACAGTTTGAAAATATGGAAAGAGAACTAGACGAACTGCTGAGCAATAAGGAAACAAAGCTGGTAATCGGTGCTACCTCTACGGTGGGCGACTTTGCCATTCCCTGTACCATTTGGACGTTTAAGGAAAAATACCCCAAGGCCAACATAAAGCTGGAAATTTTAAACCTTCAGGAAATAGTGGATAAACTGCTGGAAAACAAGATTGATATTGCTATTATAGAAGGCAGCGTGCAACATCCCGAATTAATTACCAAACACGTGGCTATAGATAAAATTATCCTAATCACAAGTCCGGATAACGCCTGGGCAAATCAGGACAAGATTTCCTTTGAGAAATTAAAAGAGATACCCCTAATGATACCGGCTGAAGGTTCTGGCGTTCGCAAAATATTTGAAGAAAAGTTAAAAGAATTATCCATGGACATCAGAGACCTGAATATTGTCAGCGAGCTGGGCAGCACCGCTGCCTTAAAGTCCCTGGTTGAATCCGGCAAGGGGATCTCCATATGCTGCAACCTGGCGGTGCAGAAAGAATTGCGCCGCAACACCTTGAGGGCCATTGAGTTGGAAGAGTTTAACGACCTTGATATCTCCTTTCAACTTATTTATCCCAAAGACAAATATTTATCACCACTAGCACACCGATTTATCCGCTTTCTTTGCCCCGATGACCCCGCATTTTGCTGATAAAAAAGTGCAACCCGGTTTTGCCGGTGTTGCACTTTGTCGCTTTTTGCAGCTATTTTTTTGTCACCTGTACCTGCCAGCAGGCTTCGTCAATTTCAATCACTTTTACATGATGCCCGTGTTTCTCCGACCAGTCAATAATATTGCGCACCGCCCGCGGAAAATCCGTTTCCACAAGTAAAGTATCACCAGAAGACAGTTCCCTGGTGACCTTTTCCTTGGTCTTGAACAGCGGCACTGGGCAAACTTCTCCTAAGACATCCAGGACATATTTCTTTCCCATTTTAAATCCCCCTTTCCGTCTTTTCCCACCGTCTGACAATCAAGTAAAGACCCATCAATGTCAACAGTTGCACAACAACAGTAATTCCCCACCCCAGATAATCGGGAAAATAAACGGGCGGGTGGGACCAGATACTTTCCCACCACTGCCTGTGCAGCAAGCCCAAAAGAGAACCGGGCAGCATGCCTATTAGAACAAACAAAAATAATATAAAACCTTCTCCCAGGCGCATGAGAAAACTACAGGCACAACATCCGGCAATCACCATGCCAATTCCGAACAAAAATGCACCGGCCATGGTATTAACACCTACAGCTTCAATGTTTCCGGGCACATCACTTCCGGTTAAGCCGGAATAGTACTGCAGCAATGCAAACCCCACCGTTGATATGGCTAGCGAAATTATCACGGCACGAGTAACGGAACCGTCACGAAACATTATCAGGTCCCTGAACGCCGCGGCAAAACAAAACCGACAACGGTGCAAAATAAATCCCAACAAGACTCCGGCCGCCCAGTATAATGAACTGCCATGTTCCCAGGCAATTACAAGTATTATGATAAAGGTCACCAGCAACAGCAGGGTCAATATTTTTCGCTTCACTTCACATAACCCTCCTCAAAAGCACATACATAATCTGGCAGCCGACCCAGGCTCCCCCCAGGGCAAATATCAGAAAAAGCCAGCCGTGGAACGACAGGGACGATATGCCGCCCACAAGCGCCCCCACGTTGCAGCCCGAAGCCAGGCGCGCCCCGTATCCCATCAACAAGCCGCCGAGTAAAGCCAGGTAGACCTGCCGCTTGCCGGTTATTTTTTTAAAACGAAACTCTCTTGATATGATAGCGGAAACCAGCACGCCAAATATTAGACCAACATTTAACAGGTTGCCGCCGTACCAGAAATTAAAGTCAGCCAGCCGTGTCAGGTATTCGCGAAAAGCCTCAACATTTTCCAACCTGACGCCAATAATGTTTGCCAACTTGAAGCCCCACAGGGTTACGGTGGTGGTTATTCCCCATGGCTTGCCTGTTAAAGCCAGCAAACCTATATTAATTACGGCAATACCGACACCGCCAACCCAGTAGGGCCAGTCGCTTGTTAATAATTTCACAATTATTTTTCGCATATCTCTCACTCCACTTTGCTTTATTCGACAAACTGGACGAATAACCTTTTAGAAAGTGTAACCATAGCGAAATTTTTCGCTTTTTATATTAAGAAACAGCGAACAATATCCGTTTTGCCACAGCAGGTTAAAAAAAAACTCTACCGTTTAAGGTAGAGTAAGCAGGCATATCTCTGCCGTCAGTTCCCCAGCAAGTACCTTTCCACACCGCGGGCTATGCCCCGCGCTACTTTCTCCTGAAACTGTGGGTTGCGCAGGAGCATTTCCTCCTCGGGATGAGAAATGAAGGCAGTTTCCACCAGCACCGAGGGAACATTTGTATTACGCAATACTGAAAAGTTTTCCTCTTTAACCCCCAGGTCTGTGGTTCCCGCAGCACTAACCAGTTCATCCTGTATTAACCGGGCCAGACGGTACCGTTTCCCACGCTGTCCGGCCAGCGCCGAACCATAAGGCGCGTAAAAATAGGTGGCAGACCCCCGCTGCAACCGGCTGGGTGAACTGTTGGCATGAATACTTAAAAATACATCCGCATTATTCCTGTTGGCAATCCATGCCCTGTCTTCCAAACTGAGAGTAGCATCCCCGTTGCGAGTCATGATTACTTCCGCACCTGTACGCTGCAGCATGGAAGCCAGCTTCCTGGAAATAGCCAGTACCACGTCCCGCTCACGGGTGCCGTTAAAACCAATAGCTCCCGGGTCTGACTTACCCCAGGGAGTGATGCTGCCGTGGCCCGGGTCAATCACAATCACTTTACCCGCCAGGTTGGGCGGATTTACCGTGACCAGCAATGTTTTCCCATCATTTGCACTGGCCAAATCATACTGGACGTTACTCTTGAGATCCAATACCACACGCACCGTATCCTGTTCAAACTGTCCCAGCCGTATCCTTTTAACAACCTCGGAACCAACAAGCATTTCCCGTTGCGGCTCCGGAACGGCCAAAGTCTGCCCGTGCAGGTCGATTACCAGGCGGAGCGGGTCCTGTAACTGCATCAAGTCGTAATTGATAACCGAGTTTGCCTTCAGGGCAATTACCAGTTCCTCACCATCATCCGTCACCGATACCTCATAAACACCGTCAGTTGCAATAATTTCTTTTCCTGTATCCTGTTCTTGAGCGGTGCGGTCCACACTACCCCTGTCAGCCACCGAGCGGCGTTCCAGCCACCCGGTAATTCCGTTATCTAACCTGACTTCATACCAGTCTCCCTTTTCTGCCAGCAGCAGTACGGTATCACCTTCGGCAATAGTAGTAACTTTGGGAAACCTTCTATCGGGGCCGTAGTAAAGCGGCATATCATGTTTCACCACAAAGAGTTTCTCCTTGCCGGCTGCCGTCTTACCGTCTCCTTGACCGGTTCCCGTATTGCCACTGCTACCCTGCTCCGTATCCCCATCCGGTCCCGTATAAACTGCCCGCGTGGTTTCCTTGGCCAGCCAGCCCGCTATCCAACCGGTTTTACCATCAGACAGCCGGATTTGATACCAGCCGTTTTCCTTTTTCAGCAGCGGGTACTTTTCCCCTTCCCTGACCTGGGCAATCCGAGAATTGCCAATACCCGGACCTGAGCGTACATTAACCACACTGCCGTCTATAACGGCAATATCCTCCCGCTTCACATATTTACCGGCATCCGGAGAATTGTCAGTGGGAGCACCGGCGGCAGGTTCGCTTTCCTCTTGATAGTCGGTTGAATAAATTAAGTCAACCAGCCAGGAGGCTATATAGCCCTGTTGTCCGTCCAGCTTAATCAGCACCCAGTTGCCTTTCCGGTCAACTACGGCATACTTCTCCCCCTGCCGTACCTGGGCAACCACCGGGCTGCCAAGTTCGGGCGCCTGGCGGACGTTCACCACACTACCGTTTACTTTCACGTGGGTAAGTTTTGCATTTCTACCCTGCAGCTGTTCTGCCGGGTTTTCCCGGTGCAGCTCGGCTAACCATCCGGCCAGATAACCGGAACGGCCATCCTTCAGTTTCACCTTGTACCAGCCATTTACCGTTCCGAGAGCAGTTAACCTGGTTCCCCTAACCACCCGGCTGATAACAGGGCTATCCAAACCGGGCTGCAGGCGCACGTTAACCACAGAACCGCCAACAACCACTACGCCTATGGGTTCCTCACCGGTACCGGCGGCAGTCTGGCTATCCGCCTCCCCCGGCGGCACGGTTGTTTCCGCCAGCCACCCGGCTATCCAGCCATATTTCTTGTTATCCAGCCGGATTTTCAGCCAGTCACCCTGTTTATCAGTGACAGGGTACCGTTCACCGTTTTTCACCTGGTCAATGACGCCGTATGTAGTGGATGGCCCGCTGCGCACGTTAACTACCGAACCGGTTATTTTGATCCATTTTGCACCCGTGTCTTCATTTAACTGCAACAATTCTTTATAAATCCAGCCAACACGATCTTGGGCAAAGCGTACCTTGTACCAGTTGTTTCTTTCTTCCAAAACCTCCAGTTGATACCCTTCGGTAACCACACCAATCTTTAAATTGTCTACCGACGGGCCGCTGCGTACATTAACCACACTTCCGGTGACGGTTGCAGTTTGGGCAAACGCCGCGGGCAGCGATAATATGTATAACAAAAGGATTGTGACTGTAATCACATTAATCCTCAGCAATCTCCTCACAGGAAACCCCCCAAAATATTGTCTGATATTTGTTACATTTCTTTTTTGGCGTCGAATTTCCTGCATATGAAGCAAGAAGAAGCTGAGGTAAAATATGGATATAAAAGACAAAGCACCGGAAAACCGTTCCGGTGCCGCAGGTTTTATTTCTGATTGATAATGATATCTTTATTGGGGGCCATGGCCTGGGAAACGTTGACATGGCCAGCAATACTCTCCACATGCTTTCCGTCCACCAGTATCTGAACTTCATCCACCGTGGGAAACTGAGTCAGGGTATTGACAATGGAATAAACTGTCAATCTTTCTGCCGTACTGCCACCCAGGTGATTATCAACCAGTTCACTGCTGAAATCCACAATACAGAGACCGTTATCCTTTACATTAATGTCTTTGAGCTGAGTACCCTCGGGGATAGTTGCCACCAAATCGGAATCCAGCGCAGGGCCTTTAATTAATTCATTCATTGTCGCCCTGGCTATTCCTTCCACCTTGGGAATGGTTCTCTGTACCGGTACCAAACCTTCGCCCGTGGGGTCAGCAAAGTACAGGGTAATATCAGTGGTCTCACCAAGATACTCCGTATTGGGTTCGGACTGGTCGACAGCCGGTTCCTGGGGCAGCTCGACAGAAGGTTCTTCCGGCTCAGCGGCTTCCTGGTCTTTAAATGACAGCATCCGGTCAACTATCCCGCAGCCGGCAGTAGTAACTAACATGACCATTAGCAGCAGCACTACTAACAATTTTAGCTGACTTCTTATGAAAACAGCCATTTTCCTTTCTCCTCCTTTTTCAGATGTCTTTTTCAATTAATCATATAAAGTTGGCCGTAGAATTATTACTAATTTTTCGCCCTTATGGTAAAATTTTACATTAGGGTAGTTGCTGCATTTTATTACTACCGGCAACATGAAACAACCTGTAAAATAATAATTATATATAACAGTTTTCCAAAGACTGAAACAATTACTTGCCAGTGGGGAAATCATCAGGGTAAGCGGTAAAATTTTTTAGGCCAGTGAAAAATTGGCAGTCAAATAGCAGGAATTTTTCGATAATTATCAAAATATTTTTAATAGTAACCCTAAGGAGGGTAGGCCCGTGGAAAAACTGAAGGTTTTGATTGTAGATGACGAGTACCCCGCTCGCAAAGAGCTGCGCCATTACTTAAGCAAATATGATAATTTACAGGTGATAGGAGAAGCCACAAATGCTATCGAAGCCATGGAACTGATTAAAGCCTTGGATTACACCATTCTCTTCCTGGACATCAATATGCCCGGAAGCAGTGGTTTAGAGCTTAGCAAAACCTTACAGGACAGCAAAAACTCTCCTTATGTCATTTTTGTTACTGCCCATGAAGAATTCGCCCTGGAGGCGTTCAAGGTAAATGCCATTGACTACATTCTAAAACCAGTCGACCCCAAACGACTGGACAAAGCTTTACAAAAAGTTTTCCACCTTGTAGAAGCGACCAGGCCCAAGAACGAAAGAGGCGACCAAAACAAAGCACCCCTGGGGCTGATTCCGGTAGAACACAAAGGCAAGACCATCCTGCTGGAAGAACAGGACATTGTATTTGTCTATGCCAGCAATGATTACACTTACATTAAGACAGCTTCGGAAAAATACTTGACCCGCTTTACATTGAAAGAACTGGAACAGCGCTTAAACCCGCATCTCTTTCAGCGCTGCCACCGTTCCTATTTGGTCAATATCAGAAAAGCCCGGGAGGTCATACCACTTTACAACGGCACTCTGGTTTTAACGGTAGATGACAAAGAAAAAAGCGAGGTACCGGTCAGCCGGTCTCAGAGTAAAAAAATACGCAAACTGCTGGGATTGTAGTTTTCCCACATGAACCACAAGCATTTTTTTCGTTTAATACCAACTTATTACCGGGTGTCACAATCACACAATCGAGTAGGTAGAAGTCGGGAATAACTTCCCGACTTCGTTCTTCTCACAGAACCGTACATACGGATCTCGTATACGGCTCCTGGTAAACCTCAGTTACTTCTCTCTGAAGTAATGCAAAATACCGACAGCATATGTTTCGAGATTGATTAGACCAATCTCATCGAACCACTTGTTCGGCAGGGCTAGGTGAACCAGTGGACTTTTAGAGTTTCGCCATCTGCTTACGGAAATTTTCTCAAATTCTCCTTTGTAACCCCGCCTTCTTAATGCTTTGTGCAGTTGTTTCCAGCTTTTCCACTCTCTCATTCTCTTCATCCTAATCCTTCGGCGTATCCACTGCATTAGTTCTTTAAATAGTCCTTTGCAGTTGGCTATTCCAAGTTCCCCCTTCGGCTTCCTTCAGACCCCGCCGTTACCGGCGACGCCCTTGCCTACGGATTGTCTTCCCGCTGGTTAGGTGACAGGGTTTCTTTCAACCCATCGGCTCAGCAGACATGCCGGGCACACAAAAATACAGCAGCCTCTAGGGCTGCTGTTAATATTTTT
>JACDOG010000005.1 GCA_017656305.1 Thermoanaerobacteraceae bacterium | reverse complement strand
CCTGTCCCGTGATTAACCTGGCGGAAGCGATTTATGTTCGCGATGGCGACAAAATTGTGGATAAATGGCCGGTAGATGCGAGGGGCAGGGTACAGTGACCGCACGGGTACGACTGGGTATCTGGCCGTTGCCTTAGCAGCAGTGTCCTGGGACACAATTGGCGTCATTGCTAAACCCTTGAATGATAACTAATTTTAAAAGGGGGGATATTGCCAATGAGCCTGGGCGAACGCATAGCAGAAATGCGCCGCAAAGCAGGATTGACGTTAGAAGAACTTGCAAAAAAATGTGGTAGCACAAAACAGTATATTGGTGCACTGGAAAAAGGTCAAAAAGAAAATCCGTCTGCTAAGTTACTATACCAGATAGCGAAGGAACTTAATACAACGGTAGAATATTTATTAACCGGAAATATCAATCTTAAACTCCCCGATGCATCCAACCTAGAACCAGAACTCCAAGAAATATTCTTCGAATTAGTACAAGACCCTAATTCCCAGACAATGTTTCGCGCCAAAAAAGAACTTACTAAAGAAGATTTGAAATCTATTCTTAAATTTATTAAGTATATTACTCATCTCGCCAAACAGAAACAAGAATAATCCCCCAATAAAACAGAATCATTCTTCTGTTATTCGACATAATTTGACTAAATTTTGCATATGAGACAAGTTATAATTAAAATACGAGCATCAAAAGGGGGCCTGTTCAACACTTATCTAGTCTTAATTAGTTATTATAACTATTCTCTAAATACCCATTTTGAATAATAAGCATTAACAGAAAAATCAACATAAATTCTAGATATTTCGTTTCCAAATACTAATGTGGAAGCCATTCGTTCATCTTCTAAATAGTAATAACCACGCTGTTCCATAAAATCTATCAATACCTGTTGTGCATTATCTGGTTTAGCAAGATAGACTTGTGGATACTCTTGAATTTGCACAATTTTTGCTTTGGTAAACATTATTTTAAAAAATCCTATTCCACTCAAAATAGGGTTCGGGGTATCAAATTTATTCATTGATACAATTATGGACATAGTTAATAAAAATACAATGACAGCAAATATTATTGCGATATTTTTAAATCTTTTCAATCTAATTCCCCCATATAAACTACCGATTCTTTACTGAATATTTTTTATTACTGTAACATTAAAATATTCTATATAAAGTTAAAAAAAACCTTTTTAAAAGTATCCGCAACGGCTATAAATAGGGTTATTGTGAAGGATTTTAAAACAAGGACACCAACATATAACTTTTTGCTCTTGAGAGCATCCTTACTATCTTTTGTGTGTTTAATCCACTTAAACCAATACAGATAGTTTGCCAAATACTTTGTAAGCTACACTATTAAATCTTCTAATCCACTTTTTAAGTTCGTTGTGAAAAGAGTCATAGCCAAATGAAAAAGAGTGCTGACTTATATGAAACAGCACTCTTTTTTTCTACGGCCACTTTTTGAAAGTATTACTTAAAGCACCGGTATTTTGCAGTTTGCTGTAAGCCTCTCGTTTTGCCTCGTCGTAAAGCACCTTAATAGGTATTTTGTGTTTTTCGGCTAATTGAGCACAGTCTTTGTATTCCGGTGCTACATTAAGTATCTTATCGTGAGATGTGGCTACCTTTACCTTAACAGACCCGTATCCGGTAGTTACGGTAATGGTGTCCCTTGCCAGTGCCAGCCGTTGTTCTTCCCGATAGCGAAAACCAAGAGAGGTTGTTTCCTGCCGCAGGATAGCCATTAAAGCATCTTTTCCCTCTGGTTTGGCTACTACTGTTAGCAGGATTCCGGGCCGGTTATTTTTCATATGAACGGGAGTAAAGAAGACATCCAGAGCCCCGTTGGCAAACAGCAGTTTCATTAGGTAATCGTAAAACTCGGGGTTCATATCATCTATGTTGGTTTCAATAATGGAGATAGCTTCTAAAGTGGCTGATGTATCGTCTGTTACTTCACCAACTAATAGGCGGACAGCATTGGGTACGGGTAAATTCCTGTTGCCGGCTCCGAAACCGGTAGCAATAATCTTCATGGGTATTTGCTTGCATTCAGCCAGTGTGGTCACTAAAGCAGCTCCGGTTGGGGTGGTTAATTCGCCGTTGCAGTCAGGTGGATCCGGAGCAATGGGATACCCTTCCAGTAGCTTTAATGTGGCCGGCGCCGGTACCGGAAGCGTACCGTGATCACAATTGATAAAACCTGTACCTAAAGGCAGCGGCGAGGCATAAAGCTGTTCTATTTCCAGCAGGTGTAATCCCAGAACAGATCCCACAATATCAATAATGGCGTCTACTGCTCCTACTTCATGAAAATGAACTTGCTCGGGAGAACAATTATGTACTGCAGCTTCTGCCCTGGCCAGGCGGCGAAATACTTTTATGCTTTTCTCTTTGACTGCGGTAGGCAGATTGCTGCTGGATATTAATTGTTCTATATCACTGAGATGACGATGCTGCCCGTCCTCTTTTATTTCTACCGTTACCAGCGTTGCTGTGATTCCGTTTTTCACAACTGGTTCTTTTTTCAGCCAATACCCTGTAAGCGGTAAATTGGCAGTAAGCAGGTTGACAAACTGATCCCACTCCAACCCTGCATCCGCCAAGGCCCCTAGAAACATGTTGCCGCTGACCCCGGTGGGGCACTGTAAAAACGCTGCTTTCATAAAATCACCTCGCCGTTTTGACAATACTACTGGCCAGTGCTGCTGCGCCATAGCCGTTATCAATGTTTACCACACCAATACCAGAGGCGCAACTATTAAGCATGGTCAATAACGCCGCCAAACCGTTAAAACTGGCGCCGTAGCCGACACTGGTAGGTACTGCTATCACGGGCTTATCCACCAAACCGGCAACGACACTGGCCAGGGCTCCTTCCATGCCGGCAACTACAATGATGACGTTGCTTGCTGCAAACTGCTGTTGCTTGTCCAGCAGGCGGTGAATACCGGCTACTCCCACATCGTACAGGCGGATAACTTTATGACCCATTAGCTCCGTACAAATAGCAGCCTCTTCCGCTACGGGCAGGTCGGCAGTACCGGCGCTGACAACCGTAACAGTTCCGGTTGTTTCGCTGTTATCCTTTTTCAGCGTGATCAGTTTGGGCAGGGAGTGAAAGCGGGCCTCCGGGCAGGATGAAACAATGTTTTGGTACATAGCTTCGGTGGCCCTGGTGGCAATAATATTGGTATTGTTTTCTGCCAGGGATAAAAAGATTTTTGTTACTTGTTCGACAGTCTTTCCCTGGCAAAATATTACTTCCGGGAAGCCGTTTCGCAGTGCCCGGTGGTGGTCTACTTTGGCAAAGCCCAGGTCTTCGTAGGGTAAGTGTTTGAGTTTGGACATGGCTTCCTCAGCTGTTAGCGAGCCGTTTTCCACTTGTTCCAATATCCGTTTCAGGTAACTGCGATTCATAGGGAACCTCCTGCGTCCTTGGTCAAGGCTTCGTTCATGCTACCGCTGCGCAGCCCCATTAAATCAAGCGTGATGTATGTAAAGCCTATTTCCTTAAATGCCGCTATTACTTGCTCTCTTACGGTTAAAATGCTTTCTAGCTGGTCTAGAGGCACTTCTATGCGTGCCAGATTACCATGGTGTCTGACCCGCAACTCCTTAAAACCCGTACTGCGCAGGAAATGTTCGGCCTGCTCTACCTGTGCCAGTTTTTCCTCAGTTATCTTTTGCCCGTATGGAAAACGGGAGGATAGACATGCCATAGCCGGCTTATCCCATGTTGGTAAGCCCATTTCTTTTGACAACGCACGAATTTCTTCCTTGGTAAGACCTGCTTCCTGTAACGGGCTACGTACATTCATTTCATCACGCGCTTTGAGACCGGGTCGGAAATCATTTTGGTCATCGGCGTTTGCACCGTCTACCACAAAAGCTATGTTTTTACTCCTGGCAATAGACCATATTTTGCTAAACAATTCTTTTTTACAATAGTAACACCTGGACGGCGGGTTGCTTGTAAAATTGTCATCATGCAGTTCGTTTGTTTCTATGGTAATTTGCTGGATACCTATTTTATCGGCTAACACCCGGGATTCTTGAAGTTCGTCCTGTGGCAGAGTTTTTGAGATGGAAGTGACTGCGATAGCTTTATCGCCCAAAACGTCGTGTGCAACTTTGGCCAAAAAAGTGCTGTCCACGCCTCCGGAAAAAGCCACACAAACACTTCCCATGCCCTTCAGTATTTCTTTTAACTGGAAAAATTTACGTTCCAGCATTACACTCGCTCCTTTGATTGTTATCAGTGGCTTTTCTTGATTTTAATACAGGGTATGCATGGTGTCAACGCGCAGGCCTGCAGAGAATTACGTCAAGATACTGTAGGATTAAAATTTAATAGACCTCACCTTTAAGTACCTTTTTTGGTATCCGTTCCTGTTAGCAAAGAACGGTGAGGCCTCATTTCTTTTTTTAAGTATTATTTTCCTGCTTTTTATCCTACAGTAATTTTACGTTATCTACAATGTAAAGGATACGGAAATTGAGAAACACGTTGACCGGACCTATTTACATCCTGGAATTGTTGAAAAATAGTTGCGAACAAAATCAATAAAAGTTTTGGATGCTTTTGATAAATGTTTATCTTTTTTCCATGCTAAGCCTATGCTAATTTCTATAGGTTCTGCCAAAGGAACTTTTATAATTTTTTGGTTGTCATTAACTGCCATACACATTAAAAAAGAAATTCCTATGCTACTGGCCACCAGGGCTTTGACGGTTTCAATTTGATTTGAGGAGAAAACAATATTAGGTGAGAAGCCATGTTTTAAACACTCATTGAGAATAGCTTTGCGATGAAAGTAGCTTTCCCTCAATAATATAAATTTTTCATTTGACAATTGGCTAAAAGAAATGATTTTTTCCTGGCTTAACCGATGGTTTGGTGGCAGGCAAACGACAATTTGTTCATTGATCAATGGTATGGTATTGAGAATCTCGGAATGGTCAGGAAGTATAATAATCCCAAGATCTAATTGGCCTTTTTCAAGCATAGTGCGGGTAGATAGGGAACCTTCTTCAAAAACCTGAAGTTCGAGATAAGGGTAGACTTTTTTAAATTCTAAAAAAATGCTAGGAAAAAGGTAAGCCCCTATTATGGGAGGAAGACCGAGCTTGATGGTGCCTTTATCGAAATTTTTAATTTCTGAAACAGCTTCATTAATACCCTGGAGAATTTTTTCTACACGCTTAAAGAATATTTTTCCTTGTGAAGTAAGTGACACCCTTTTTGTATTCCTGTCTAAAAGTTGCACACCCAGTTCTTCCTCTAATTTATTAATAGAATTTGTAACAGATGGTTGAGATACATGTAGTTTTTCTGCGGCATGGGTGAAGTTTTTTAATTTGCTTACCATGTAGAAATACTCTAATTGTCTTAATTCCATTACAAATCAGCCTCCATAACCGGGGTGTTTTTAGCCCTACCCTTGTTACTTACTTCACAAAGTCCTATAAACTATTATAACTGATATTGTGACCATAGCCTATTAATTCTATAATAATCATTCGCTATTGCATTATAACTAATAAATATTTCAAATTTGTAGATTTATATGTGAAAATAATAACAAAGTCATAAATCAAAAACAAAAGGGGGAAACTGTAAAACAAAGACAGGTAAAGACAGGTTTTTTACGGGTACTGCTTTTTACAAGTATTATTACTATTTTTAGAGAGGGAGGAGTGTAAAAATGGATAAAAAAAGTGTCAATACGCAAAATCAATATGTAAAAAGGGAGTTAAAGATTGTTCCATTTTTGATTACACTGGCTGTTGGTTTTGTGCTATGGTTTGTTCCACCTCCAGCGGGACTTGATGTCAAGGCATGGCATTTATTTGCTATTTTTGTAGCTACTATTATTGGATTTATTGTTAAACCGCTTCCTATGGGCGCTGTAGCTATCATAGGTATGACCGCTACTGCCTTAACTAAAACATTGGCTATTAATGAAACGTTAAGCGGATTTGCCAATAAGACAATCTGGCTGATTGTAATTGCATTCTTTATTTCCCGGGGTTTTATTAAAACCGGTTTAGGGGCCCGGATATCTTACTGGTTTGTTAATAAATTCGGCAAGAAAACACTGGGGCTATCATATGCTCTTTTAGTTAGCGATTTAGTTTTAGCTCCTGCCATTCCCAGTAACACTGCGCGAGGTGGCGGAATCATCTTTCCGATTATCCGTTCCTTATGTGAAACTTATGGTTCCAGACCGGATGACGGAACTGCCCGCAAAATAGGTTCTTATTTAATTAAAACAGGATTTCAAGGTAACCTTATCACTTCTGCCATGTTCATGACTGCTATGGCAGCTAACCCCTTAATTGTTACTTTGGCTAAAGATGTAGCTAATTTAGAAATTACTTGGACAGGCTGGTTTATTGCTGCACTTGTTCCGGGGTTGGTTAGCTTGCTGGTAATTCCCTATGTTATTTACAAAGTCTACCCACCGGAAATCAAAGAGACACCTGATGCTTCTAAAATGGCTGCCGAAAAACTGAAGGAAATGGGTCCGCTTAAAACTTCAGAAAAATTCATGTTGCTGGTTTTCATTTTAATCCTTGTTTTGTGGATTTTTGGCAAAAAACTGGGGATCCATAGTACTACAACTGCTTTAGTAGGTTTATCTGTTCTTTTGTTAACTGAAGTATTGACCTGGGAAGACATTAAAAATGAAAAAGGTGCTTGGGATACGCTGGTTTGGTTTGCAGCATTAGTTATGATGGCTACTTACCTAAACAAATTGGGTATGGTTCCCTGGTTCAGTGAAACCATGAAAAATACGGTAGGGGGAATGTCCTGGATAGTCGCTGTTATCGTTCTGGCCGCGGTCTACTTCTATAGCCATTACTTCTTCGCGAGTATGACGGCCCATATCAGTGCAATGTATTCTGCCTTTTTGGCAGTTATGATAGCAGTGGGAGCACCGCCTATGCTTGCTGCTTTGGTATTGGCTTTCTTTAGTAACTTGTTCGCTTCTACAACCCACTATGGGACTGGTCCGGCTCCTGTATTTTTCGGCTCGGGGTATGTTCCCCAAAAAACATGGTGGGGAATCGGGTTTGGTATTTCCTTGCTGCATATAATCATTTGGATACTTATCGGCGGAATGTGGTGGAAAGTACTAGGTCTTTGGTAAAAGTACCGAGCCCTGCAGTAAGTCTTACTGCAGGGCTCACTATCCTAAAAACCTATGTCTGTTGAAAACCGTAAGAAATAAGGGTGCACTAAGCTTTGGAGGTGTTTGATTTCATGAGAGAAATATCTGTAGAAAAAATAACTAGGACTGTGAGGGATTTATGTATTGAGGCTGCCTGTGATCTTCCGCAAGATGTGGAAAATCTTTTGCGCCAGGCAAAGGAAAGAGAAGAGTCTCAATTTGGCCGTTATAGCTTAGAAAAGATTATAGAAAATGTAGAATTGGCCCGCCAAGATACCGTCCCAATGTGCCAGGATACCGGTCTGGCTGTTATCTTTGTGGAAATAGGCCAGGATGTTTATATTGCAGGTGGTAATCTGGTTGATGCCATCAATGAAGGTGTTCGCCAGGGTTATACGGACGGGTATCTTCGCAAATCGGTAGTAGAAGATCCCGTGTTTAATAGAAAAAATACCGGGGATAATACACCGGCTGTTATTCACACGGAAATTGTGCCGGGAGATAAATTAAAAATTATGGTGCTCCCCAAAGGGGCTGGTAGTGAAAACATGGGTGCCCTGAAAATGCTCAAGCCTGCTGATGGATTAAAGGGAGTTAAAGAATTTGTACTGAAAACCGTAGCTGAAGCTGGTGGTAACCCCTGTCCGCCTATTGTAGTTGGAGTGGGTATTGGCGGAACAATGGAAAAAGCTACCCTTTTAGCTAAGAAGGCTTTAGCTCGAAAGGCCGGAGAACATCATCCCGATCCTAAATATAAAGAATTAGAGCTGGAACTTTTGGAGAAAATCAATAAATTAGGAATTGGACCTCAGGGCTTTGGCGGAAGGGTTACAGCTTTAGCTGTGCATATAGAAAGCTATCCGACTCATATTGCTACTTTACCGGTTGCTGTAAATTTAAACTGTCATGCTGCCAGACATAAAGAAGCAATATTATAGGGAAGGGGAGTGAAAATTTATGTCAGGTATTAAAAAGCTTACTACTCCTTTGACAGTTGAGCAAATTAAGAATTTAAAGGCCGGTGATCAGGTAACTATTACTGGCGTAATCTATACAGCTAGGGACGCTGCTCATAAAAATATGGTAAATGCTTTAAAAGAAGGTAAAGCCTTACCAATAGATGTTAAAGATCAAATTATTTATTATGTGGGGCCGTGTCCGGCAAAACCGGGACAAGTTATAGGTTCTTGTGGACCAACAACCAGTGGACGTATGGATGCTTATGCTCCTGTCCTATTAGAACAGGGGCTGCGAGGAATGATCGGAAAAGGACCGCGGAGTGCTGAAGTAGTTGAAGCCATGAAGCGATGTGGCGCTGTATATTTTGCTGCCATAGGCGGGGCTGCTGCTGTTGTTGCCAGTTCTGTAAAAAAAGCCGAGGTAGTGGCTTACCCTGAATTAGGACCTGAAGCAATACGTCGGTTAGAAGTAGAAGATTTTCCCTGTATTGTTGCCATCGATGCTGAGGGTAATAATCTCTATGAGTTAGGTGTTAAAGAATATAAAGTTGCAGAATAATTAGGACTTGAAGGAACAGGAGGTTCACCATGTTGAATTATGATATTGTTGTTGTAGGCGGCGGGGGCGCAGGAATGAGAGCGGCCCTGGAAGCTAGTCAAAATAATGATTTACAGGTAGCTGTAATAAGCAAAACGTTTCCCACCCGTTCTCATACAGGAGCAGCGCAGGGTGGTATTAATGCTGCTTTGGGTTTTAGAGATGAGACTGACTCGGTTGAAAAACATTTCAGGGATACGGTAAAGGGAAGTGACTTCCTGGGAGACCAGGATGCTATAGAATTTTTTGCTAGTAATATGCCTGAATGTGTTTTGGAGCTTGAATATTTTGGAGTTCCTTTTTCTCGTGACGAAAAAGGGCGTATTGCCCAGCGCCCGTTTGGAGGGGCATCTAGTCCTAGGACTTGCTATTCTGCAGATAAAACGGGGCATGTAATCCTCCATACTCTTTACGAACAGTGTCTTAAAAATGGAGTTAAGTTTTTAAATGAATGGTTTCTTTTAGAACTGGTTGTAGAAGATAAAAAACTGCAGGGCTTAGTTGCTATGGATATAAGGAGTGGAGAAATTCATCCCATTAATGCCAGAGCAGTAGTAATTGCCACCGGTGGATTTGGACGGATATACTGGAGCAGGACAACCAATGCCTTTAATATGACAGGAGACGGTACTGCAGCCTGTTTTGAAGCGGGAATTCCCATAAAAGACCCTGAGTTTGTGCAATTCCACCCCACAGGATTGGCCGGTACAGGTGTTCTGCTGTCAGAGGCTTGCCGGGGTGAAGGTGGATACTTGATAAATAAAAATGGGGAAAGATTTATGTCCCGCTATGCTCCGGAAAAAATGGAATTAGGACCCCGGGACCTGGTATCCAGAGCTATTGAGACAGAAATTAAAGAAGGTCGGGGATTTGGACAGGGGATCAATGCCTATATTCACTTGGATTTAAGACATTTAGGTAAGAAGAAAATATTACAGCGTCTTCCCCAGGTAAGACAACTGGCTATTGAATTTGAAGGTGTTGATCCTATTGAAGAACCTGTGCCTATTCGGCCTAGTTGTCACTATATGATGGGTGGAATCCATGTTAGTGATTATAGGACTTCTAGTACACCAATAGAAGGAATTCATGCTGCTGGCGAGTGTGCTTGTGTTTCTGTTCACGGGGCTAACCGTTTGGGTGGCAACTCTTTAGCCGATGTAATTCTTTTCGGGAAATTTGCTGGTATAGGAGCCAGGGAAAGTGCTAGAGACCGTTCCTTTAGTTCCGGAGCTAGAGTGCAAAAAGCAGCAGAAAAATGGATGAAACACTTCAATACAATGCGGGAGAAAACCAGGGGTAACGATGTTATTGCTATCCGCAATAAAATGGCTGAAACCATGTGGAACAATGTGGGTATATTCCGTACTGAAAGCGAAATGGCAGAGGCTTTAGATACTATAAATCAGCTATTAGAGGATTACAAAGATTGCTATATAGGAGTTTCTGATAAGAAATACAATATGGCCTTTATTAATTATGTAGAAATCGGAAATCTTTTAAAACTGGCCAAGGCTGTGGCCATGGGAGCAATTAACAGAAAAGAGAGTAGAGGGTCTCATTCCAGAGCCGATTATCCCAAACGAGATGATCAAAACTTCTTGAGGCATACTATGATTACCAAGGAAGAAGATGAGTATAAGTTAGACTACCTTCCAGTAAAAATTACCAAGTATCAACCGGAGGAAAGGAGATACTAATGGAAAAGGTTATTTATCGCATCAAACGTTTTGATGGAACAAAAGAATGGTATCAAGAATATGAATTTCCTTACGAAAAGGGGAAAACCATTCTCTGGGGTTTAATTAAAATTAAGGAAGAAATAGACCCTTCTTTATGTTTTACTTCTGCATGCCGTTCTGCTATTTGCGGGAGCTGCGGCGTAAGGGTTAACGGTAATGCTGTTTTGGCCTGTAAAACATCTCTGGATAAGATGCTTGAGACTTATAAAACAAATAAATTAATCCTCGAGCCTTTAAATAATTTTAAGGTAATCAGAGACCTTGTAGTTGATTGGGAGCAAAAATTCGAACGGATGAAAGAAGTAAAACCCTGGTTGATACCTTCTAAAAACAGTGATAAAACTAAGGGATTTAAACAATCAGAAAAACAATTCAATATGATTGCTAATCCTACTGATTGTATTCTTTGTGGATGTTGCATTTCTGAATGTGGTCAACTTTCAATTAACCGGGAAGGTTTCTTGGAACCGTTTATATTTAGCAAATCCTATCGATTTACTGTGGAATCACGGGATGAGGCTCCGGGTGAACATTTAGAACCTGCTTTAGAAAACGGCCTGTGGAAATGTATTCGCTGTATGCAGTGTGTAACTAAATGTCCCAAAGGAGTCAGACCTGCTGAACACATCAATGGCTTAAGAAAAGAAAGTATGAAAATGGGCCATCGGGATAATAAAGGTGCCCGTCACGCTTATGCTTTCCATGATGATATTCAAAAAACAGGTCGTTTAAATGAAATGACACTCCCCATTAAGACTGAAGGATTAGTTAGTACTATGGGTCGTATTCCTTTTGCTTTACGCTTATTGAAGAAGGGGAAAATTAAGCCCTTTAACATGCCCAAGCCTGTTAATGGCATTGAACAGGTTAGAACAATCTACAGGTTGGCCCAAAACCAAAAGGAGGAGAGGTAATGAAATACAGCTTCTTTCCCGGCTGCACTTTAGAAGCAGCGGCTGAGGAATTGATGATTTCCACGAAAAAAGTAGCAAAAGCGCTGGGAATTGAACTAGTAGAGTTAGACGGTTGGACCTGCTGTGGAGCTAGTCATCTGCAGGATGTGGATGATTTCAAAGCTGTTTCCATTAATGCTCGTAACCTTGCCCTGGCGGAAAAGTTAAATCGTCCTCTGCTGACAGTTTGTAATACCTGTACTCTTATGCTGAGGACTACTAAACAGCGTTTGGATGAGGATGAAGAACTTAAAGAAAAGGTTAATAAAGTATTAGATGAAGCAGGGCTAAAATATACAGGCTCTGTTGAAGTAACCCATCTTTTGTGGGTACTTGTTAAAGATTACGGTCTGGATAAACTTAAGAAAAAAGTTAAAAAACCGTTAAAAGGTCTTAAAGTAGCTAATTTCTACGGATGTCATATTGTGCGACCACCTGAAATTATGGGCTTTGAAAACTATTTGAATCCTCGGTCTATGGAAATGGTAGCAGAAGCATTAGGTGCCGAAAGTGTGGATTTTGATCGGAGGCTTAGTTGTTGTGGTTTCCATGCAGTTTTTCCTGCAGAAAAAGAGGTTTTAAAAATTACCGGTATTGATTGCTTGTCGGCTAAAAAAGCAGGAGCTCATTGTGTTGTTACTCCCTGTCCTCTGTGCCAAATGCAATTAGACATGTATCAACCAGATAGTCAAAAAAGTTTCACCGAAGATATTACCATACCGGTTCTTCACCTACCTCAACTTATAGGCCTAGCTTTAGGCTTTAACTTTGAAGAATTGGGTATCAATCGGCATATAGTAGATGCTAATCCTGTTTTAATTAATATTGCATAAATGTAAAAAAGGGGAATGGCTTTATGTTTCAAGTAAAATTGCCTTATGGAAAGGGATATGTATCTGCTCAAATCCCTTATAAATATGAGACAATTTCAATATCCGAGGAACCTCTTCAACATTCAAGCAGTGAAGAAATTGTCCGTGCAATCAAAAATCCTATTGGTGCGTCTCTATCTGACATTAAAGGGGCAAAAAATGTTGTCATTGCTACCAGTGACTTAACACGCCCTGTGCCAAATAAATTGATTTTGCCTCCGTTATTATCAGAATTAGAAGCATTGGGTATTAAAAAGGAACAGGTAACATTAATAATAGGTACGGGCCTCCACCGGGTATCTACTCCTGAAGAATTTGTTGATTTGGTAGGGGAGGAGTTGGCACGGGAAATTAAGATAATTTCCCATGATGCATGGGATAAAGAAAACCTGGTTTATATGGGGACAACATCTCGTGGCACTCCAATTGTTTTAAATAAATATTTTGTTGAAGCTGATGCAAAAATTGTTATAGGAGTGCTTGACCCCCATCAGTTTGCAGGTTTTAGTGGTGGGGCCAAAGGTGTGGCTATCGGCTTAGGAGGAGAAGAACTTGTACGTGCAAACCATGCCATGCTAATCCATCCCGGGGCAACTTTAGGTAATATTGAAGGAAATCCTGTTCGGGAAGATATAGATGAAATAGGTGGTAAAGTAGGTATCGATTTTATTGTTAATGTCATTCTTAATAGTAGAAAAGAAGTTGTCAGAGCTGTAGCAGGGCATTACATTGAAGCTCATAGAGCAGGAATTGAAGTTGCACGTAAAGTTTTACAAATAGAAGTAAATGAACCGGGGGATTTAGTGATTGCCAGTGGAGGAGGCTTTCCAAAGGATATAAATCTTTATCAAGTACAAAAAGCACTTTTGCATGCCGCCATTGCTGTAAAAAAGGGAGGTACTATTATCTTAGCTGCTGAATGTAAAGAAGGGGTAGGAGAAGAGCGTTTTACTAATACGATGAAACTGGGTAAAACACCTCAAGAAATTCTTGATAAGTTCGCAAAAATGGAATTCAGAGTGGGTGCCCACAAGGCTTATCTGTGGGGAAGATCCTTATTAAAAGCTAGAGTAATATTGGTTTCTGAAGGTATTAATGAAGATACAGCAAAAATTATGCAAGTTGAAAAGGCTCAAAACTTACAGGAAGCCATTGACATAGCTTCAAGAAAACTTCCGAAAAATCCCAAGGTGTTAGTTATGCCCAAGGCTTCTTCTACAATTCCTATATTAAAATCCTAGCATAACACTCAACCCACAGATGTAACATCTGTGGGTTGAGTGTTATGTAGTTAAAAATCCTATAAAGTTTAGATTATAGCGCAGAGTTAGCACAACATACATTCTCCTTCTTCCTCATGCACGAGTAGATGCCGCGTATAAGGCGAACATAGTGGATTTAGTAACAGAGCTTTCCTATCGAAAGAGCGGCTTAGAGCCGAAAAGTATGCTGAAGGGACAGGAGTAAGCAGGCAAACGGTTATGAATTCCATAAGGGGATTTTCAATCAAGGAGGTAAAAAAGAGAATCTTCTAGAGAATAAATGATGGTTAAAAAATCTTTACATTGCATCCCGGGGGATCCTACAGTATCTTGACGCAATCCCTGGAGAGATTGGTGAAGGATTTTTGTATTTTTTGTTGAATACCTTTCAAGCGGATAAAGGAGTGAGTTGCTTTGCTGGAAAGGTTACTGGAACAAGTAAATGTGGTTGTGGTCTTATTTGTAGTCATTGTGTTAATGTTTATCTGGTTATTGTTTTTATACGGGAAAATGCGCAAGTTGGAAAGACGCTACAACGCTTTTATGAAAGATGTTAGCGGGGAAACCAGCCTGGAAGAACGCCTGGCCGATTTTCAAAAAGAAACTGATGCGTTGCGTGACCAACTAGGAGACACCAGACGCAGGTTGATGTTTGTTGAAGAAAACCTGCCCCAGTGTTTACAAAAGGTTGGTATTGTTCGTTACAACGCTTTTGATGATGTGGGCAGTGATCTCAGCTTTGCTGTTGCTTTACTGGATGAAAAAGGTAATGGTGTGGTATTTAGCAGTCTTTACGCGCGCGATGATAATCGAATTTATGCAAAACCTGTCACTAAAGGTCTATCAAAGTACCAGCTTACGGAGGAAGAACAGGCGGCAATAAACCAGGCAATGGAGCAAATTCCCAGGAGGTTAATGGCCAGGTAAATCTCACTACAACTTAAAGAAAGGATAGTCCTATGAAAGTGGTTGTCATCGTCAATCCCCTTGCGGGAAAGGGGCGGACACGGCAAAAGTGGCCCCAAATTAGCGAGGCTTTGGCAAAAACCGGCTGGAAACTGGAAACAAGATTTTCTACATATCCGGGTCACGCCAGGGTGTTGGCTCAACAGGCAGTTAACGAGGGGGCGGACAAGATTATTGCAGTGGGTGGCGACGGTACCCTCAATGAAGTAGTTAACGGCATGGCTTTCAGTGAAGTGGAACTGGGTCTGATTCCTACGGGTACGGGAAATGATTTTGCCAGGGCAATAGGATTATCCCAGGATCCCTTACAGGCTGTCATTCAGGTATGCAGCGGCAGTGCTCAACCTATTGATTTAGGTGCAGTCAATGACCGGTATTTTATCAACGTCTGCGGTCTTGGCATTGATGCCAGGGTAGCATACCTGGTGAACAGGAGTTCACGTTATGTTTCGGGTCATTTGGCCTACCTTTTGGCATTGGCACGTGTTTTCCTGTCATACCGTCCTTTTTTGGTTTCTCTGGAGACAGACGGTGGCGTGATTACCAAGAACGTTATTCTGGTAGCGGTTGGTAATGCAAACTTTTACGGCGGCGGACTGAAAATTACTCCCAATGCCAGGTTAGATGACGGCAAGTTGGATGTTTGCATCGTGGAGGATGTGTCCCGCTGGGAGTTTTTAAGGGAGTATCCCGGCATTTATCACGGAAAGCACGTTAATCATCCCAAGGTAAGTACTTTTCGGGCCGGCAGCATTAAAATTCAGGGTGATGCCGGCGTATATACTCATGTTGATGGAGAAATTTACGGGCACTTACCCCTGGATATAGATGTCAAACCGCAGGCCCTTTCCGTTATTATGCCGGTGGATAAGTAACAAGTTTTTGGGTATCCTATCTAAAAAGCTTAACTGGAGGGTAGGATGCACCTGTGATAAAAATAGCCGTACAGGATGGCCTGGAAGACATCAAACAAGTACTACAGGCTCGGGGATTTGAAATAGTTTCCGGTGCCGTTGATGACAGCGTCAGTGCCATTATTTACAGTGGTGTCAGCTGCGATTGGGAAGGGGTACCTACGGTGACCAATGACTGGGCGGGGCACGAAACAACACCGCTGCTCATTAATGCTGTAGGCATGACTCCTGCAGAAATCGCAGATTTACTCAGTTCTCGCTTGCGGATTGACGGCGAGGGCTAAAGTAAAATGTACTGGTTTAGGTGGGATTGCTGTGGTCTGTTTGGAACAGGTTAAGAATTACCCGGACATAAAGACGTACATGGAAAAAGGGCACGAGTACCTGGGAACTATGGGCGCCATAGAACACAGCCACCGTCACATAGAACGGGTGGCGGAAAACAGCTATAAAATTCTTAAGGAATTGGGCTATTCAGAGCGTGAGGCTGAATTGGCTGCCATTGCCGGCTATTTGCACGATATCGGCAACTTTGTCAACAGGTACAACCATGGCCGCAACGGAGCCCTGATAATCAAAGACATGTTGAAGGAAATGCAGATGCCGCTAGAGGAAATTGCCATCATTTTATCGGCCATTGGCAATCATGAGGAACAGACGGGTGTGGTGGTGACCTCTGTGGCAGCAGCCGTAATTATTGCTGATAAGATTGATGTGCACTGTTCGCGAGTACGCAAGAAGGATATGGCGGCATTTACCATGCGGGATAGAGTAAATTATGCTGCCATTAAATCAGAGCTGGAGATCGAAACGGTGCCCAAAAGAATCATTCGCCTCAGGCTGGAAATTAACCAGACAATATGTTCCGTCATGGAATATTTTGAAATTTTCATGACCAAAATGGTCTTATGCCGGCGTGCAGCAAGAAAATTAAACTGTGAGTTTGAATTAATTATTAATAATGCGAAACTACTGTAAAAACCCTACGGTATTACCTGCTGTGGGGTTTTTGTTATTACTGCATTGAATACGAGTGAATGGGCATCTTTGCTTTTTTCAACCCCAGTAAGATACTGTGGGCAATTTGATTGGCCAGTTTCACGACGATGCTCAGCCGTGTGTTTTGCAGTACGAAATACTCCATGTAACCGCCGACGTTGACTATTCCGGTAAAGTGGACATCACCTACGGCCGGTAATGTTTTATTTACTCCCGCTCCCGGGCGAACCGAGCCCGGCGCTAGGGTGATGAAGCCAACGCTATCAGCCCGTCCCAGACACGCGTCAACGGCAATGATCAGTGGATTACGGTGAGAACTTTGGATTAAACGCAATTTCTCATCCATATTGCTGGCATGTACCGGATTATCCAGAGTACCGTAAATAGACAAATTTGGTATGGAGAATTCTTCTAGTTTTGTGCCGCATAATGGGCCAAGACTGTCGCCGGTGGAACGGTCGGTGCCAATAGCTACCACTATTACCGGGCGTTTATTGTCAGGATTCAGCTGTAACAGGTACTGGCTTAAATGATTGCTTAACTTGTGGGTTGCCAAAGGGTCTCTATGGTCAATTTTAAGTTTTGGTGGTAGTTTTTTATCATTACCTTTTAACCGGTTAAAAGGGGAAAAATTGCTCATAGGCTTCACCTTTTTAGTTTAGTCGCCTAGAGTATATGTCATTTCTGAAATTTTTATTCAAGAAGGACAATACTTTAAACTGGTTTTTGTGTGCCGGTACACATGCGGTGCGTTAAAGTGGTCAAGACCCGGGGCTAATGTGCATAAACATTAGCTGAAGGGGGAAGGACGGGTGAAAAAACAGGGCGTGGCTCTTCAGGTAGCGGCAACTTATATGGGAGCCATAATTGGGGCAGGTTTCGCGTCGGGACAGGAGTTGGTGCAGTTTTTTCTGACGTTTCGCGGTAATGGCTACTGGGGTTTACTAATTTCCGGAATTCTTTTTGCTTGTTTTGGTGGACTATCCATATGGCTGGTCCACAAGCTGCAGGTGACTTCGTACACGCAACTGATATTGGAAGCCCTGGGAGCGAAACTGGGTAGATTAATGGAAGTTTGGATGACCGTTTTTCTTTTTTGTGGCTTGTGTATCATGCTTGCTGGAAGTGCGGCAATCTTTGTCGAATACTTAGAGGCCCCGTATTGGTTGGGCCTTCTGGTAACAGGTATTTGTTTGTTTGCGGCATTATTATCTGGTAGCAATGGTGTACTGCTTTTCAACTCGTGTTTGATACCGTTTTTAATCATTATTTCCCTTGCGGTGTCCGTTTTGGCAATGGCAAAGGGGGCTGCCCCGGCCCAGGAGCTGCTTTCCCCTCCTGTTCCTAATAGGGGGGGTGTGGGTAGCAACTGGTTTTTGGCCGCACTGTTATATGTCTCCTATAATATGATTACGGGAGTGGTTGTGCTGGCTTCTCTCGGTCATGAAAAACGCACTGGTTTAGTGGGAGGAATTCTCGGGGGCAGCCTGCTGGGTATACTGGGAATGACCATGACCAGGGCCATGGATTATTATTACCCGCAGGTGCTGGCGTACGAGATACCGATGCTTTTTATTGCCGGGCATATACACCCCATCTTAAAATATCTGTATACCCTGGTGTTATGGTTTGCTATGCTGACCACAGCGGTGGCTGATGCTTTTGGGCTGGCAAGAAGACTGTCAGGATTGTTGCAATATAAAACGGCGGCACTGGTGGTTATTCTTCTTGCCTTACCATTTACCCGTTTTGGGTTTGCCCGGTTGGTGGGCAGTGTTTATCCCTTCTTTGGTTATATCGGTTTGGTGATGATTGTGGGTCTAATATTTGCGGCAGCAGAGGTAATTTTGCTCAATAATTGATTGCAGGCTAAAAGGATTTAAGCCATTCAGCATTTGCCTGCCTTTCAATTGCATTTTGTGCAGGATTTTGTCGACAGCTGGTCGAATAAAACTTATGGCAGCAAACTTTCGGTAAGGAAAGGACGGAAGCACATGGCCAAAAAGCTCCCATTGATGCTGGTGAGTTTTCTCCTGATATCTATGCTGGTTTTGACAGGTTGCAGTAAAACGGAGACCAATAAGGATAGTCAATCCCTGGATAAAACGGGGAAACAAGAAGTTACTGCTACGTTAGATGATGAGGTGCGCGATATTTCCGGGGAGACACGTTCCTATGTGACCGTATATTATACCGACGTTGATGGCAAGTATTTACTGCCCGTAAACATTTCCATTGAGCCCACTGATAGGGCGGCGAAAATCGCTGTTAGTAAGTTGTTGGCAGGGCCGGAAACCGAGCAGGTAAGGCCGGTGATTCCGGAAGGGACCAAGCTGCGGGATTTATATTTAAAGGACAGCACGGCCTATGTCAGCCTTACCAAGGAATTCTTACAGGTATTTTCTGCGGATGAAGCAAAAAAGGCAGTGAAAGCAATTACGTTGACTTTAACGGAATTTCCCATGGTAAAAATGGTTCAGATACTGGTTGATGGTCAGGTGGTCACTGATTTTCACGGCTTGAATCTGGAAAGTGCCCTGACAAGACCCAAGTCTATAAACGGGCCCACCTATGAAAAGACGGTAAACGTGTATTTCGGTGATAAAAATGCTAACTTTTTGGTACCTTATTCGGCGCCGGTTCAAAATGATGATGCCATCAAGTCAGCGGTGCAGGCACTGCTGGAAGGCCCGCCGGAGGAGGACCTGACCCGCACTATCTGGCCGGGGACGAGATTACTTGATATTGAAGTCAGCGGAAAAACAGTTGTGGTTGACCTCAGCAAGGAAGTGGTGGGCTACGGTGGAGGCTCCACGGCGGAAAACCTGCTGGTCAGCTCGTTAATTGCAACCATGACCCAGTTTGAAGATATTGAAGCGGTACAGTTGCTGATCGAGGGGCAGAAAATAGAGATGCTTCCGGAAGGTACGGATATTTCCAAGCCGCTAACGGGCCAGTACAATATGCTGTATTGACGCGAGCAATTTTTTTTGGTAAATTATATCAGAATATTGTGATAAATGAGGTGATTGGATGTTTTCTGCTGAGGAATTTTACAAGCGCATCCGGCAGTTACAGGTACAGCTGAAAAAGAAAGAACTTGACTGCGCACTGGTCGTCCAGGATAAGGACCTGTTTTATTATTCCGGGACAGCACAAAATGCACATTTGGTTGTGCCTGCTGAGGGAGAACCTCTATTGCTGGTGAAGAAGGATTTTGACCGCGCTGTTAAAGAATCGCCGCTCAAACAGGTACAAGCATTACAGAGCCTTAAAAACCTGCCGGATATAGTGATAAAGCAACTGGGGTACCGGCCGCGGCGAATTGGTTTGGAAATGGATGTGCTGCCGGTAAAAAATTATTTGTACTATCAAAAACTGTTTCCGGAAGCCGAGTTCAGTGACGTCTCAAATATTATTCGCCTGCAGCGCATGGTCAAGTCACCGCAAGAAATTGAACTTACCAAAAAGGCTGCTCAATTGCACTTGGAGGTTTTTCGGCAGATTCCGCGTATAATCAAAGAGGGAATGACTGAAATCGAACTGGCTGCTGAGATAGAGTCCCTGGAAAGAAAGCGGGGGCATTTGGGGCTTACTCCCATGAGAGGTTTTAACCAGCATCTGCTATTCGGGCAGGTTCTATCGGGGGAAAGCGGTAGTATACCCAGCAGTTTTGAAGGGCCTGCGGGGGGACAGGGCCTCAGCCCGGTGTTTCCCCAAAGTGCGGGATGGAAAAAAATTAAACCACATGAACCAATTTTCGTAGACCACATGGGATATTATCACGGGTATCAGGTGGATATGACGCGAGTGTTTAGCCTGGGTCCTCTTCCCAAGCACCTGATGGAGGCCCACCAGGCTGCTGTTGATATTCAAAATAGACTGGTTGAGGAGGCCAAACCGGGTGTTTCCTGCCAAAAACTATATGAACTGGCGGTGCAGACTGCGGAAGACAGGGGACTGGCAAAACACTTTTTAGGTTTTGAATACACTCTACCCTTTGTCGGGCACGGGGTGGGCCTGGAGGTTGACGAACTGCCCGTACTGGCCAGCCGTTATGACCGGCCCTTGGTGGCGGGCGCGGTAATTGCCATTGAACCTAAGTTTATTTTCCCTGGTGAAGGCATTGTGGGAGTAGAAAATACCTATGTGGTCAAGGATGACGGCCTGGAAAAACTGACTACTATGGATGATGATATCTGTATTATTTAGAGGACGTTTGCGTCCTCATTTTTTTATTTGTTGATAACTGGGGACTTGGTGTATTATTAATAGAGGAATTGTTTGCGATGAAATAGAATAGACTACCTGTCGGATGGTAATTTCTGTACTGAAAGTTTGCGAGGTGTAATCTTGATGACAGATAAGCAGGAACTATTCAGGCGGTTGCCGGCTGTACACCAGCTGCTACAGCAGCCTCAGGTTGAAAAGCAACTGCAGACTGCGCCAAGGCACCTGGTAGTGGAAGCTATTCGTGAGGTGCTGGACCAGTTGCGCCAAGAAATCCAGCAAACTGCTTCGGTACCTGATGATGAAGTGATTACAGGCCGGGTGTTACAGCTAATAGAAACGAAGAAAAAACCGCGTTTGCGCCGGGTAATAAACGGTACAGGCGTGGTATTACATACCAATCTGGGACGGGCAATTCTGTCGCAGGCCGCGGTGGACGCTGTGGTGAAGGTTGCCGGGGGTTACAGTAACCTGGAGTATGACCTGGAAGAAGGAAAACGGGGCTCTCGGCACAGTCATATTGAAGAACTGGTGTGTCAGATTACCAGGGCTCCGGCTGCCATGGTAGTCAACAACAATGCGGCAGCCGTACTGATAGTGCTATCAGCGTTGGCGAAAGACAGGGAAGTAATAGTGTCTCGCGGAGAACTGGTTGAAATAGGCGGTTCTTTCCGGGTACCTGAGGTAATGAGCCAGAGCGGTGCTATTCTCAGGGAAGTGGGAACGACAAACAAAACATATGCGCGAGATTATGAACAGGCTATCAACGAAAATACCGGAGTACTATTAAAAGTGCATACCAGTAATTACCGGGTGGTTGGTTTCACCCACGAAACGACGCGGGAAGAACTGGTAGCGTTAGGTAGGAAATATTCTTTACCGGTAATTGAAGATTTGGGCAGCGGCAGTCTTATCGATTTAGCCGAACTGGGCTTGCCCGGTGAGCCAACGGTGCAGCAATGTTTGAATGCCGGTGTGGATATAGTGACCTTCAGCGGGGACAAGCTGCTGGGCGGCACGCAGGCAGGTTTTATTGTTGGGAAAAGGGAACTGGTGGAAAGAATCAAATCACATCCTCTGGCTCGGGCAATTAGAGTGGATAAAATGACCATAGCCGGGCTGGAAGCCACGCTAAGGGCTTACCTGGATAAAGAACAGTTGCTGCAGGAAAATCCTACCATGAGAATGCTTAGCGAGCCAGCGGAAGTTTTAAAGAAGCGAGCAGAGCATTTGGCAGCACTGCTTTCTGCATTGCCAGGAGCACATCGGGTGGCAACTGTACCCGGCAAGTCCAAACCCGGCGGTGGGGCACTGCCGACTACGGAATTAGACACCTGGCTGGTTGAGATACAAAGTGAGCAAATTTCTGCCGAAAACCTGGCTGCCAGCTTGAGAAAAACCGACCCGCCTGTCATTGTGCGTGTTCAAGAAGGTAAGGTGATGATTGACCCGAGAACGCTTTTGCCCGGGGATGAAAAATTACTGGTTAAAGTCTTCCATGAAGTGTTAACGGGGTGACGGATGGATGAGCTATGTAATTATCGGTACTGCAGGGCACATCGACCACGGTAAAACTGTACTGGTGGAAGCCCTGACGGGGGTTAAAACGGACAGGCTCAAAGAAGAGCAGGAACGCGGAATCTCTATTGAGCTGGGTTTTGCAGCATTTAAACTGCCCGACGGTACTCGGGTCGGCGTAGTGGATGTACCCGGCCACGAACGCTTTATCCGGCAGATGCTTGCCGGTGTGGCTGGAATTGATATTGTCCTATTTGTGGTGGCTGCAGATGAAAGTATCATGCCGCAAACCCGGGAGCACCTGGCTATTCTGGATTTGTTGCAGGTAAAAAACGGTATTGTGGTTATTACCAAAGCGGACCTGGTTGATGAGGATTGGCTGGAACTGGTCAAAGAAGATATAAAAGAAACACTGGCCGGTACTGTACTGGAGGATGCACCTATCGTACCGGTGTCGGCTGTTACCGGGCAGGGAATGGACCGGCTTCACAAGGTGTTGGTGGAGAAAATTGAAGAAACCCCGCCCAAGGTGGCAACGGGCAAAATGCGCTTGCCAATTGACCGCTTTTTTACCGTGACCGGTTTTGGTACCGTTGTCACCGGTACGCTATGGAGCGGGCAACTGCGTGTTGGCGACCAGGTGGAAATTATGCCGGAGAGAATTAATTCCCGCGTGCGCAATATACAAGTACACGGTGAAGATGTGGCAGAGGCGGTAGCTGGCCAGAGAGTGGCAATTAACCTGGCCAATGTGGAAGTGGAACAGCTGCACCGCGGGCAAATGCTGGCCGAGCCAGGTTTACTGACGCCTTCATATCGTATGGATGTGCAGTTAAAATTGATTAAATCCGTAACTAAACCGCTGAAGCAGCGGGCGCGCATCAGGTTACACCTGGGTACTGCCGAGGTATTTGCCAGGGTTAACCTGCTGGACCGGGAAGAACTGGTACCTGGAGAAACCTGTCTCTGCCAGCTGTTATTGGAAGAGCCAATAGTGGCGGCCCGTCAGGATAAATTTGTGATTCGCACGTACTCGCCCATGTTTACTATTGGGGGCGGGGTAGTTATAGAACCGGTTGCCCAGAAGCATAAACGGTACCGTCAGGAAATCTTGGAGCAGTTGGCAACTAAACTAAAGGGTTCTCCCGCGGAATTAATTTTGCAGCACCTGTCGCAGCAGGGTAAACTGGAGGAGATTTCCGGGATTGCGGAGAGCCTGTCATTATCCCGGGAAGAAGTGCAGGAAGCAGTGGACAACCTGGCTCAGGAACAAAGTGTGGAAAACTTTGTCTACGACGGCTTAACTTTTGTCATTGCCGGGGATACCAAGGAGAAACTTGCGGATGAACTGGTTGAGCTTCTGTCCCGGTATCACGAAAAGTTCCCGTTACGTGCGGGAATGCCCAAAGAGGAATTGAGAAGCAAGATGTTTTCTTCCTGGAGTGCCAGGCAGTTTAACGCCTTTGTCAGCATGCTGGAAAGTGACGGGCACGTAAAAATTTATGCCAATGAAATTGCTACTAAAGAGTTTAAAGTTTCGTTAACTGACAGGCAAGAACAGATAGTGAAAAGTATTGTCGCCATGCTGGAAGAAAAGCCTTTTTTACCTCCCGGCTGGAAAGAAATAATGGCTGAACTGTCATTAACGGAAACCGAGGCAACTGAGATTCTGGGTTATATGATGCGAAACGGCTTGGTGGAAAAGGTTAGTGATGAGCTGGTGTTTGCCAAATCAGCTGTTGAACGGGCCAAGAAAATGCTGGCAAAATATATCAAGGAACAAAAGACGGTTACCTTGGGTGAAGCCAGAGACCTGTTGGGCAGCAGCCGGAAGTATGTTTTACCGTTGCTTGAGTACTTTGACCAGATTAAATTTACCAAAAGAATTCAGGATAAGAGAATTTTATTCTAGCCGTGATAAGGCATTATTTAACAGCGAAAAACCCCTAAAGTATTGTCGATAAAAACTTGAAATAATTGTTGTATATGTTATAATATCTAAGCAACTGGATAAGCAATGGGGGTGGATTCGTGCTGGTGTGCGGCCTGGACTTCAAATCCAGTGGGACGTAGTGATCCTGCGTCTGGTGGGTTCGATTCCCACACACTCCCGCCAGATATAGGTCAACAAGGGTTGCGCTGCCGTTTTTATTAGGCGCGTGGCCCTTTTTTATTTTAACCTAGAGAAATTGTAGGTTTAGGTATGGTTGTGGGTGTATTTAAATACAGCGGAAATGTTGATCAAGTATGGCGGGCAGATTTTTTAATACTCCGGGTGGCTTCCTTCGGGGTATAAAAAAAGAGACGCCAAACCATTATCAAGCGTCTCTTTTTTTATTTGATTCGGGTTATTATAAACTTTGGAGAATGGCATTGAGTTTTTCGTTGGCTTTTTCTGTGGAAACGGGTACTGTTTTTAACTGTTGGGTAAAGTTAAGAGATGTTTCTCCCTGTGTGTCATTTGCTTCCGCAGGGACCTCCTGTTTGCTACTGTTTTTCAGTGCTTGAACCGTAGGTATGGGATTGTCAGTTTCCCCGTAAAGAATGTAGTCTTTGAGTACTTCTTTGATTACCGTTTCTCTAATAGATTCAGGGAATTGGGTGAGCCATGTGGTGATGGTCTCATCCCGTTTGGTCCACTTTACTGTTATTGGTGGAATTTTCTGTGTCATCCTTTATACCCCCAGTAATTCTCTTTCCTGCCTTCCAAAATCCGCGGGCGTTTGCAAATTGAGCGTCAGTGGAGAGGATTTTTTGCGGGTAATCCAGGTATTCAAAAAGGGCTACCCCCCCGCCGCCTGCTATGACGATGTTTTCCAGGTCGGTAATATTGGCCCACTTACGGGCAATTTCGTTTCTTAATCTTCCGGTCAGTGCCCTGCAGGCAGTTTCAATCCAGGGCGTGATATCCCTATATTCCCTGTGGATGCGTACTTTTTTATTTAGAAAAATTTCTTCTATTTCCTCTAGAGATTTCTGAATATCATAAGTTGCATTCAGCTGCCTTTGCAGTTGTTCGTATGCCCAGCTCATGCCCAGTTCCAACGGAAAAGAGGACCTGTCTATGGGCTGCATATCGTTGACATAGACAATGTCAGTAGTTTTAAAACCGATATCGATGATACCCGTTGGTGCCAAGTATTCAGTGCGTGCAACATTGCCGTTAGCATTGAGAAGCTGGTCCAGGTAGGCTCCATACCCCTGTGGTAGCACTTTAGCAGCTAAAATACGAATCTCTCTAGTTTGTTTTTCCAGATAACCGCTTAGAAACTTAACGGTAAACTTGCTTCCTTTTAGTGCCTTTTCGTATTCCTGTTTCAGTTGGGTGCCAAAATGAGCTACGGGCAGTCCGGTAATAACATAAAAGTCTTGTTGCTCGTTATTAGCGACCAGTGCTAACGAGGTGGCAAGACAGGCCAGGGACATGTCGTCTGCCGCCTTGTTTTTGGACCACATGTAAGTGGGCTGTTCACCTTCCCGTACGGCTAAATCACCAATAAAAAAATGTCCCTTTACCCCGGTAGTTTCGTTAACTACTTCCACGTCCAGGGGTATCTCCGACGTCTTAAAAGTTTCTACTACCCGGGCCAAGTTGCGGTCGTTACCCCAGGAAATAACTGCGGGAAATTTGTGGTATTGCTGGTCCGACCAGATTTTGGCCCATCCGTATCCCATATCTACACCGACAGTTTGCAGATTTTCCAACACTTAAAGTCCACTCCCTTGCATATTCCTTCCGAATTTTTCTTAATTATTATTCTACTATCTTTTACAAATAGAGACAAGAAATAACTTTTTATGACACAAAGTAGTTATGCGTATTACGGATTGTTAGTTTATAATGGTTTTGATACCGGGAAACCCGAATTGTCCCAGAGGGAAAATAAGGGATACTAAAGGTTTGTGGATTAATTTCTGCAAACCTTTTTCTTTTAGGTTTGTCAAAATAGGGTGCCTTTATAAAGGACGCCAATAGGAATGGCTTCCCTATTGATAAACTCTATTGGTATTGCAGGAGCATCCTGGCTTACAATGATTTTGGAAATCAATTTTGCGAGGAGGAGAAATCGATGGGGGAGTATACCGCTCTTTGGCAATCTTTAGGTCTTGACCTGGAACGGCACGACCAGCTAATGGTAGCTTTGGGGTCCATGTATGAGGAAATGTTTTTATCACAGGAAAATCGCCCTGCGGCCATGGAGTACTATGACTTTTTAGTATCCGAAATTCACGGATTGCGGATACAGGAACTGACCGACCACAAGGCAAAAGGTGGCAAAGTGGTGGCTACTTTTTGCGTGTTTGTTCCCGAGGAAGTGTCACTGGCTGCCGGTGCAATCAGTGTAGGCCTTTGTGCCGGTTCACATTTTTGGGTGCCTGACGGGGAAAAAGTACTGCCCAGAAATCTCTGTCCCATGATTAAGGCGGGAATGGGTGCAAAACTCAGCAAAACATGCCCTTACTACGAGAGTGCGGACCTGGTGGTAGGAGAAACCACATGTGACGGAAAGAAGAAGTGTTGGGAGTTGTTAAACGAGTACATTCCGGTGCATGTCATGGACGTTCCGCAGATGAAGCGGGAGAAAGACATTCAACATTGGGGTGAGGAAATAAAAACGTACATTACAAAAATGGAACAACTGACGGGTAACGATATTACCCCGGAAAAGCTAGCTGCAAAGATTGAACTGATTAACAAGAAAAGAGCAGTTCTTCAAAGAATTCATAACGCACGGAAAGCGGCCGCTATTCCCATTAGCGGGAAGGATGCTCTGTTGGTGACCCAGATAGCTTTTTATGACGACCCCGAAAGATTTATTGAAAAAGGACAGGCATTGGCAGAGGAACTGGAACAGAGAATAGAAGACGGTACCGGTGTATTCTCAGAGGGAACGCCCAGAATAATGATTGCTGGAACTCCCACAGCAGTACCCAACTGGCAGTTGCACCATATCATTGAAACCAGCGGTGGCGCGGTGGTTTGTGAGGAAAGCTGTATCGGTACCAGGTATTTTGAAAATCAGGTAGTTAATACGGGGGCAACTCTGGATGCGCAAATTGCCGCTTTGGCGGACAGGTATATGAAGATAAACTGTTCCTGCTTTACGCCCAACACTGCCAGGGTGGAAGATGTACTGCACCTGGCCAAGAAATTTAATGTAGACGGGGTAGTTTATTATAACTTGCAGTTTTGTCATGGTTACGCCGTGGAGTACCTGAAAATTGAACGGGCACTCAAGCAGGCGGGTATTCCTGTTATCATAATTGAAACCGATTACAGTGATAATGATACGGAACAGATACGCACCCGTATTGAAGCTTTCCTGGAAATGTTAAGGTAAGGTGGTAACCCATGCGGGTATTGGGAATTGACATCGGGTCGCGAACGATAAAAATTGTAGGACTTGACCGGCAAGAAATTGTTTTTTTTCGGGTTATGGATAGCGGGTACAACCCCATTGAGAGAGCCCAACAGGCTGTTGCCGACCTAACCTGCTATGACAGGATAATTGCTACGGGTTACGGGAGGCATTCCGCCCGCAGTTCCTTTGCCCACGATATCGTAACAGAGATCAAGGCGCATGGCATTGGAGCCAGGTACTTTTATCCCAATTGTCGCACGGTGGTAGATATCGGCGGCCAGGACAGTAAGGTCATAAAGCTTAATGATGCCGGGCAGGTAGTTGATTTCTTAATGAATGACAAGTGTGCCGCCGGTACGGGAAAGTTTTTAGAGACCATGCAAAAAACTCTTAACATTTCCTTTGCGGACATGGTGGCAAGGGCACAGCAGGCCACAGAAGCGATTACCATTAACAGCATGTGTACCGTTTTTGCCGAATCCGAAGTTGTGTCGCTATTGAACCGGGAAGTGGCGTTGGAAAACATCGCACTGGGGCTGGTAAATTCTATCTGCCAGAAGGTTGCAGGGATGGTGTCCAGAGTAGGCCCGGAAGACGACATTGTATTTACCGGCGGTGTGGCCTGTATTCCCGGCATGGATCAATTTTTGGCACAGGCTATCGGCAAAGAGAAGGTGCACGTCCCTGGCCACCCGCAAATTGTGGGGGCATTAGGGGCGGCTTTAAAAGGTTACGGGGAATTAGAAAGAACTCATGCATAAGGATTTTAGGTCGGGTTCAACTTGGGCAGAAAGAGGGTAGGAGAATTGATTTCAAAGGATATGACCATACTGGAAATAGTGGAGAACTATCCGGAAACTTTACCGGTATTCAAGGCCTATGATAAAGAATATGTTATTTGTATTTGCTGTAATTCGTTGTTTGACCCTTTGGATAAAGTGGCTTTCAAGTACGGTATTGATTTGGAAAGAATGTTAGCTGACCTTAATAAAGCTCTTGCGTAATAGTTCAACCCCTTACCTGCAAAAGGTAAGGGGGCTTTTTATGTTTTAAGCAAACCGTAAGGATTTTCAGGTTGCCATTAATAAAAAATTATGGTCTAATTAATACTAGTAAAAACGCAAGAGATCGGGGAATGACTATGTCAAGTGTCGAACTTATTGCCACTGCTACTTTTGGCTTGGAGGCAGTAGTCAAAAGAGAAGTGCTGGATTTGGGCTATAAAGACATAACAGTGGAAAACGGAAAGGTTACCTTTAAGGCTGATGAAAGTGCCATTCCCAGGACCAATCTCTGGCTGCGTTCCGCAGACAGGGTGCTGTTGAAAATGGGCGCGTTCAAGGCGCTGAGTTTTGAGGAGCTTTTTGAGAAGACCAGGGCGCTGCCCTGGGATGAATGGATTACCGAAGACGGGAAGTTTACCGTTACGGGCAAGTCTGTCAAGTCAAAGCTGTACAGTGTACCTGACTGCCAGGCCATCGTGAAAAAGGCGGTAGTGGAAAGATTAAAGCAGAGATACAAAAGGGAATGGTTTCCAGAAACAGGGCCGGAGTTCACGATTCAAGTGGCCGTTTTGAAGGATGTGGCTACACTGACCATAGATACCAGCGGCATTGGGCTGCATAAAAGAGGCTACAGAAAAAAAACGGTGAAAGCGCCGCTCAAGGAGACATTAGCTGCCGCTCTGGTACAGCTTAGTTTTTGGAATAAGGACCGGCCGCTGCTGGACCCTTTCTGTGGTTCCGGCACCATACCCATAGAGGCTGCCTTGGTGGGAAAGAACATTGCCCCTGGCTTAAATCGTAATTTTGCAGCCGAAGAATGGCCCCGGTTAGGTAAAGACCTGTGGAAGCAGGCCCGGGTGGAAGCGTTTTACGCAATAGATCAGGAAGCTGAGCTGGATATAATAGCTTCAGACATTGATGGTGCAGCTGTGGAGATAGCCAAGGAAAATGCTGCTGCAGCGGGTGTGGATGAGTGCATTAAATTTTCCCAACAATCTTTAGCTGACTTGAAAATACGAGATAATTACGGAGTGCTGATTTGCAATCCGCCTTACGGCGAGCGAATTGGTGATGACCGGGAACTAAAAGATATTTACAAAACTCTGGCCCGAAAATTTATAGACAAAAAAACCTGGTCGGTTTATGTTATTACTGCTGATGATCGGTTTGAAAAGTTCTACGGGCGTAAGGCAGACAGAAAGAGAAAGCTTTATAACGGAAGAATTAAAGTTGACTACTACCAATTTTACGGGGAAAAACCACCGACAAAGTAACGTACCCTAATTGTAATTTGTGCTAAAGATTTAGCCCAAGGGCTCGAACCTAGAGCGAGTGCCTTGGGCTTTTTATATTTATTTTGCTTTGGAAGGAAGGGGATAGAATATAAACTAATCTGGTGTGCAGCAGGAGAACGAGATTGCAAATATGGTTTTTGGAGGGGAGCTTTATGTCAAAGCAGCAAGGACATTTTGAAACTTTAATTAATGGTAAGATTTGTGTGTCAAGAAGAGAAATCTTGTCTGATTCACAATCTCCGCTATGCCCTGCAGCTTCTACAGCTGCAGGGTTTTGTCCGTTTACAACCTGAGTATTTTTGTAAGACATCGTCGTGAAAAGGAAGGAGTTAACCTGAAGAAAGGTGAGCTGCAATTAGAAGTAGTAATTTCGACAAGATTCGGCAGGAAAAATATAGTTGCTGTGGAATATTGAAAGTAATTCCTTTTCGGGAGGAATCTCTGTGTCTGGTGTTGTTCTGAAGCCCAATCAAAAAATAATTATCAAGCCGCAGTCGCAGTTTTATTCTGGCCCGTATGAAACCCATGTGCTGTCAATCAATGGTACCCGTGCTATTATCCAGACACCCTATGATCAGGGGAAATTGGTACTTTTAAGTGTCGGAACAACCCTTGAAGTTACAGATACCACAGGTAAGTTGCAGTTTACGTCTCAAGTATTGGATAGAAATTTTCAAGGTTCACCAAGCATCACAATATCCGTTCCGGTTTCTGTGCCAGCTGTAAAACGGGCCAAAGTAATTACGGTTACCAGCGGTAAAGGCGGTGTAGGAAAAACTAGTGTGGTTATTAATTTGGCTATTTCCCTGTCCCAACAAGGTTTGCGTACTTTTGTCATTGATGCGGACCTGGGTACGGCAAACGTGGATGTTTTGCTGGATTTGGAGCCGCGTTATAACTTGCATCATGTAGTTAATGGCGAAAAAGATATATTAGATATTGTAACAGAGGCACCAGGCGGTATCTATTTGGTTCCCGGCGGGTCCGGGTTTCAGTTTCTGGCAGATTTGGACGCCAGCCAGTTAAGGTATGTCGTGGAGAGTTATAAAAAACTGGAGGCTTATGCCGATATGATACTGATAGATACCGGTGCGGGGCTTTCAAAAAATGTCATTGATTTCGTGTTAGCTTCAGACCAGGTAATTGTTGTTACCAATACCGAACCGCACGCAATTACTGATGGATATGCCATTATCAAAGTTATCAGTGAATACAAGTCACGTCCCCAGTGTTCACTGGTGGTTAATCGTGCGGAGGATAAGGCAGAAGGAAGACAGGTTGGGGAACGCATGACCAGTGTCACGCAGCGTTTTTTGGATATGAATGTGCAGTTTTTGGGTTACATTCTAGAAGATAGGACGGTAACAAAAGCCATTAAACAAAAAAGACCGCATATTTTAACTTTCCCCAATACACCGTTTGCCAGAGGGATAAACAACATTGCCCGGCAGTTAAGTCAGTCGGGACTGCAGGAAAACATGGGAAAAAAATCATTTTTTGACAAGTTGAAAGAGCTGTTTATTAGTAGTTAAAAGATAAGGGTTCGCTAACTGCGAACCCTTATCTTTTATTAATTTGTCTTTAAATTACGGCCGCCAACTTTCATGGGATCGCCCTCGTATCCCAGCGCCTTGAAATCAATGGGACCGTTTTCGTTGTTGTGGCAGTCCATGCAGTTGAGGGCATTTTCTTTGGGTATCACCTCGTGGTTGATACCCAGGTACATTTCTGTTTCGACGAATTTATATTCGCCGCTGTATTCCAGGCCGCTTGCAGCGGCACCGTCAGCCAGGGCTTTGTCCCAATCAAAATGTTGCCAGAAACCCACTACGTTTGGCGTCAGCAGGTAATTGTACTTGGCATCTGCAGGCTGCTTGCCCTTCATTACCTTGAACGGGTAAATTTTTGCGTCCGGGTCATCTATACTACCTACGGGCTTTGCTAGAACTGTTACCCCGTTTTCATTAATGGGATCGCCGACGAGATAGCGGTCCACTTTACCGTTGTACCAGGCATAGGTTGGTGTAACGTCCTTGGCCCAAACAAAGGAACCTTTCTTCTTGTTGTAGGTTTCCTTGCCGTACTTGTCTTTTGTAGCTTCCTTATCCTGTCCGGCAGTTGACCAGTCCCAGTATATTTTTGTTGCTTGTCCCCGGGCAAATGTGGGAATGTGACAGGTTTGGCAGGCAACGGTATTCAGGTGATTATTCAAAGTGCCGTTTTCGTGCGGTTCACTGCCATGACAGCTATCACAGCCCACGCTGCCTTCGGTGGGTTCAACATGGATACTGGTTCCCTTTATCTTATGATTATCTCCTGCGTGGCAGTCCACACAGGCCATACCCTGTCCGCCCAGATGCACGTCGTGTTCTGCGGTGGCATCCAGTAATGTGGAGTCCAAATCACCCTGTTTTACCGCATCACCGCCGCCGGCGTAGAAATGACATGTGCCACAGTTCTTGACGGTTGGTTTGCCGACACTTTGGGCGGCAGCCACCAGATCAACCCCTTCTGCCGGCATACCGTTCTTGCCCTTCTGGTATTGGCCGTTGGTAGCATGGCATACCAGGCAATCAATGTTTTCCTCGCCAGCAAACTCGGGGCCGTAACCAATATGACATTTGGTACATACCGGTTCATTGGAAGCAGTGGCGATACAGAAGTTGTTAATGCCGTTTTTCTTACCCAGATCGGTGTCGCTTTCGTGGCCTACTATATTGGGATTGGAACCTGCCCAATTCCAGTGATATGTCTGCATGATATCAGCGGCCACGTCAGAATGGCAGGTTAAGCACTGCCTGGTTACATCCTGCGGAGTTTCAAACGGGCCGGTCAGCTGGCTGTGGTCCACAGCGACCGCACCGCTGTCCTTGTCGGTTTCTTCGGCAGCTTCTTGCTGTCCGGTGTCTTCGGCGGCATTGGTATCCTGCTGGCCGGGTGTGTCGGTATCCACACTGCATCCGGTAAGCAGGACAAATGCCGCTACCGTAATTAACAAAATAGCAAGTAATTTTTTCATTAGTTATGACCTCCCCTAGTATTTAACAAAAAAAGCGCCTTAAGTTGGCTGTTAATTCACCTCCTCAATTTTTGTTTGATACTGGTTCAATCTGGTAACGCTTGTTAATTAAGGCACAAGTAAAGTTAAAAAGTGACAGTATCTTGTGTTTGATAATAACTTGCTTCGACAATTTCGGTCAATATGACACATAATCTGAACAATTTTAAAAATAATATTGAATTTAGCAGCGTAAATTATGTATTTTGAGTAAAATCCGTCAGCAAAAAGCGTCTTGTCACGTCAGAAAAGTAGTGGATTTGCAAATGACGTATGGAAACCCAGCGAAAAAGCATAGAAAATTACTATAAGCATATGGTTTTGTTATAGGGTAAATTTTTCTTATTGCAGTCATTGGTTAAGGCAGGAATTGATGCTTTGGGAAAGAATAAATTTAAGAATATGTTGTTCAGAAAGGTTTTTTCACATGTTTGATTACCATGTTCACACCGATTTTTCCGCAGATTCCAATATGCCCATGGCTGAGGCATGTGCTGCTGCAGTGAAAAAGGGGATTCGGGAAATAGCGTTTACCGAGCATTTGGATGTTATTTATCCCGATAGTGAGCTGCAGTGGGACTTTGATTATGATGATTATATTCGGGAAATTGCTACCTTGCAAGCTGAATACCGGGGCCGGCTGGTGCTGGTGCGCGGTGTGGAGGTGGGTCTACACCCCTCGGGTTATGAAGCCAGCTGTAAATTTACCGAACAGGGGCGGTTTGATTTTGTCCTTGGCTCCGTTCACGTGGTGGATGATGGGGATTTACATGACGGGGCGTTTTTTCAAGGGAAAACCTGCAAAGAAGCCCTGACTGATTACTTTATTGCCCTGAACGAGCAGGTGAAAAATTACCGGCACTTTAATGTGGTCGGACATTTAGACTTAATTAAAAGGTATGTAAGATACTTGAATTGCCAGAGCAGGGATATTAACTGGAAAGATTATTATGACATTATTGAGGATACTTTAAAGGAACTCATCCATACCGGGCGCGGCATAGAGGTTAACATGTCCGGGTACCGCTACGGTTTGGATTGCAGCCTGCCTGATTTTGACGTTATCTGCCTGTATCGTCAGCTGGGCGGGGAAATAATTACCGTGGGGTCAGACGCGCACAATACCGCAAATATTGGTTTGAAATTGGATGAAGCTATGGATTTGCTGAGACGGGCCGGATTTAAATATGTCACTACATTTCGTGAGCAAAAACCGATATTTAGAAGTATTGAAAGATAGAACCGAAATTATCCCTGGGTTGTGCTGGCAATTGAAAGCCAGCACAGATTTGCTAAATATTCAAAATTTTCAATTGAGACAATGGTAATTTTTAGTTATACTAGTAAGGGAATGTTTTTTGGGGAGGGTACATGAGTTGCGAGATTTTAAAGATTTGACCAAGGAAGAATTGCTGGCGTATCTTACTGATGCTACGAAAAACTGGCTAGCGCACGATGGCTTGTGGTTTCAGGAAGTGGAGAAGGCTTACGGTATTGAAAAGGCAAACGAATTTAACAAGAATGCTTGGAAAAAATTTACTGTTATTGAAGCCAAGCGAATTATAAAACGTTTTGGGATAGATGAAGGAGGGGGCCTGGATGCCCTGGAACAGGCTCTGCGGTTGCGTATGTATGCCCTGATTAACCAGTGGAAAATCGAGCGTCCCGATACCAGGACCCTGAATTTCTATATGGTGGAATGCCGCGTGCAGGCTGCGAGAAATCGCAAGAACATGCCTCAGCATCCATGCAAGCCCGTGGGCCTGGTAGAATATGGTGAATTTGCCAGGACTATTGACCCGCGAATTGAGACCCGCTGCCTGGCTTGTCCGCCGGATCCCAAGCCGGAGGGTTACTGGTGTGGTTGGCAGTTTACCATTGATGAATAGTATTTTCAAAGCGCAGTCAGGTTTTATGACTGCGCTTGATTGATGCAAACTGAGAGGGAGATAATTTTAACCTGCAATTAACGAGAGACTGATACGCCTGCGAGAAACATCTACATCCAAAACGGTAACCGTGACTATATCACCGACGTTAACTACATCCAGCGGGTGTTTGACAAAACTTTCACTCAGCTGGGAAATATGTATCAGGCCGTCCTGATGCACGCCGATATCCACAAACGCCCCAAAATCTACCACATTGCGTACCACACCCTGCAGTTGCATGCCCGGCTTCAGGTCATCCAATTCCAGGATATCCTGTCTGAAGAGTGGTGGAAATCGGTCTTCTCTGGGGTCTCTACCGGGCTTTTGCAGTTCCTGCAGGATGTCCTTTAGCGTGGGTAGGCCTACCTCCAGTTCTGAAGCCAGCTGTTCCGGCTGCAACGATTGCAGCAAGGGTTTGTCACCTAATATTTCCCTTAGGGTTTTCCCTAACTTTTCGCTTAATGCCTGCACCACTGCATAACTTTCCGGGTGGACAGCCGTGTTGTCCAGCGGGTTGTTGCCATCGGGAATACGTAGAAATCCCGCACATTGTTCAAAGGTTTTTGGCCCCAATCCGGGGACATCCAATAACTGTTTTCTGTTACTAAAAAAGCCGTTGGTTTCCCGGTATTGAATTATTTTGCTGCAGATAGCCGGCGTTAAACCGGCCACAAACTGCAATAGCTGGGCGGAAGCGGTATTTAAATTTACCCCGACGCTGTTGACGCAGTCCTCAACTACTCCTTCAAGGGCTTTGGTGAGGGCTTTTTGATTGACATCATGCTGGTATTGACCCACGCCAATTGCCTTGGGGTCTATTTTTACCAGTTCCGCCAGGGGGTCCTGCAGCCTGCGGGCCAGACTCACCGCGCTGCGCAGTGACACGTCCAGGTCGGGAAATTCTTCCCGGGCAACTTCTGAGGCCGAGTACACACTGGCACCGGCTTCGTTGACAATGGTATAGCTGATTTCCAGGTGGTGTTCCTGAATGAGACTGGCCACAAACTTTTTTGTTTCCTGCGAGGCAGTACCATTACCGATGGCGATTAAATCTATGCCATGCTTCTCAATAATTTCCAGCAAAGTTTTAGCTGCCTGTACCGAGTCATATTGCGGGGCATTGGGGTAAATGGTTGCAGTTGTTAAAAGATTGCCAAACTCATCGACGGCAGCTACCTTGCACCCGGTCCGGTAACCGGGGTCAATTGCCAGGATTTTTTTTCCGATGACGGGTGCCTGCAATAACAGCTTATGCAAGTTTTTCCTAAAAACCCGGATTGCTTGTCTTTCTGCCTTCTCTGTCAGGGTGCTGCGGACTTCGCGCTTGATGGCCGGCAGGATGAGTCGTTTCAACGCATCCGTAATGGCCTCCCGCAAAACTGCGGCACAGGCGGAAGTTTCCTTAATATAGTGCTTCTCGTAATGGGCAAGAATTTTGTCCCAAGGCAGATGGATACTTACAGTCAGGAACTCTTCTTTTTCCGCACGGTTCACTGCCAGAATACGGTGTGCCGGTATCGTGGAGACGCTTTCCCGGTAGTTGTTATAATCCCGGTACGGGCTATCGTAAATACCTTCCTTACCGCTGGTTGCTAGTATGCCTTCTTTAAAGGCCAAATCTCTGAGCCACTGGCGCAGGTCTGCATTATCAGATACCCACTCGGCGATGATGTCTAAAGCGCCCTGTAAGCAGTCATGGGTATTGGTAAGTTCCTTGTGAGGATTGACGTAAGGTGCTAGAAGCTCCTCGGTAATGGCTGTATCCTGTGCCAAAATTATCTCAGCCAGCGGTTCCAGGCCCTTTTCTCTGGCTTTGGCTGCCCGGGTGCTTTTCTTTTGCTTATACGGGCGGTACAGGTCTTCCAGTTTGGCCAGTGTATCGGCTTTATTGATTTTCGCTTCCAAATGGCCGGTCAGCTTGCCCTGTTTGTCAATGGCCTGCAAAATCTCCTGCTTTCTCTGCTCCAGCTTTTCCAGGTAGTTTAACCGTTCCGCCAGCTGCCGCAGTGTCTGGTCATCCAAGCCGCCGGTCATTTCCTTGCGGTAGCGGGCGATAAAAGGTATGGTGTTGCCTTCTTTCAGCAGCTTGATAACTGCTTGGACATTTTGTTTAGGTATGGCAAATTCCCTGCTTAGAATATCTAGCAATTGTAATTCACCTCGTTCTACGGCGTTTTAACTAACATCAGTAAGATGACACCGGTGAAAACAATAACGGCACCGCTAACCAACCTCATGTGATTAGTTTGTCATTATCCCCTCGCCCAAAAAGGGACAGACGATAGCCACTTTGTGTTTGTAAGCCCGCTCCTGCATGGTGGTTACGGTTCTGCCGTTCTGGGTTTGCCAGGTTGTAAAATGCCTGCCGCCTAAAACATGGTGCTTCCTCCTTTAAGTCAATAGTAGTCGCCTTCTATTGTATGGGTTAATTTTTTTTTCGGCAATAACTTTGGTAAAATAAAATTTATAGGCCTGACCGGGGGTCAATTTGAAGCTTATTTCCTTCCAAGTTATGAGCAGGAATTTATTTGGACATGCTAGAAATAAATTGTTACCGATACATGAGGGAGCATGTGCCATGTTTCAAGCACGTTACAACCAGTATTCCAAACACCTGCAGCAGAAATTTGGCCAGAAGGTATACAAGTTGCCGGTTAATCTTGCCGGCTCCTGTCCTAATCGCGACGGTACTTTAGGCGTTGGCGGCTGTATTTTCTGTGATGAACAGGGAGCAGGTTTTCAGTGCCTGTCCCCTACGTTGTCTGTCAGGGAACAGCTGGCCGAAAATAAAGCTTACTTTAAAAAGCGGTTTAATGCTGGGAAGTTTATCGCTTATTTCCAGGCATTTACCAACACGTATTTGCCCCTGGAACAGTTTCGTTCCAATGTGGAAACGGCAGCGGAGGAAGAAGATATCGTGGGTATCTCCATTTCCACCCGGCCCGATTGTATCAGTGATGCATACCTGGAGGTACTGGTTCCCCTGGCGGAACGGGGACTGGATATCAATATAGAACTGGGTTTGCAGACGGTCAACTACCATACTTTAAAATATGTCAACAGGGGGCACACGCTGGCTGAATTTTTGGATGCCGTACGGCGCATCAAGAAGAGAAATTTTGCTATCTGCGCGCATATTATTCTCAACCTGCCGGGGGATGATATGACCGATGTTATAGAAAATGCCAAGATATTATCCGCCCTTGACATAGAATACGTAAAGTTGCATTCCCTGTACGTTGTTGAAGGCACGGAGCTGGGCCGGCAGTATCTCCGGGGTGACTTCAGGATAATTTCGCTGGAAGAGTACGTGGAGCGAGTAGTGACCTTTCTTGAATACCTGTACCCGGACGCGGTTGTTCAAAGACTGGTGGGTAAGGGACCGCAGAACAAGCAACTGTTCAGCAACTGGGATACCAGCTGGTGGAAAATAAAACAGCTTATAGAGGCACGTTTGGAAGAGCTTGATACCTACCAGGGGGCGAAATGTGACTACTTAAACGGCAAGGCTCTAAAAAAGTTTCAGTAAAAAACCGGCTCAGCAGGAAGCTGGCCGGTTTTTGCTATTGCAGTCCCATGGCTTTACGTTTGTTTACGATGTGTGTTTCAATATCATGTGCTATTACCTGGGGATCATCACCCAATACTATTTTTCCTCCTGTTAACTTCTCAACTTCTTCAGTGAGCAGCTTAACCAGCTGCGGTGCACCGGTAATGAATGGTGTAGGTGACAGGTGGGTGTATGCACCGTAAGCTAGGGTAAAAACACCGTCTATGGTTGCTTTTTGTTCCATCCATTCCGGTGCAGTTACTGCAATGGGTAAGTCCGGAATGTCAACGTCCAAGTGATCCGCCAGGGCTGTCACCAACATGGAAATTCTTCCTGTGTCGGTACACGTTCCGAAACTGAGCACGGGAGGTATCTGCAGGGAACCGCATACTTCTTTTAAACCTTCCCCGGCCATTTCCAGGGCATCCATGTTGCACATCCCGGCCACTTCCAAGGCGTGGTTACCACAGCCGCCGCTGACAATAAGAATGTCTCTCTTAATTAACTCCTTTGCCAAATTTACTGTCACCCAATCCTGAGGGCCGTTTCTTAAAGTGGAACAGCTCACCAACGCTACTACTCCTTTAATCTTGCCCTGGGCAATGACATCTACCAGTGGGTCCAGCCTGTTGCCCAGAGCTTTTAATACTGCTTCTGTTGAGAAACCTGCAATGGCTTTTTGCTGGATGTTTGGTACCTTGGGCGTAATTCTTTCCCTGCGCTTCTTAAAATTTTCTATGGCATGGTCAATGAGTTTTTCAGCTACGTGCTGTGCTTCTGGGGGTTTGTAGTCAAAAGTAAGCTCCAAATGCGGCAGCCTCACTATATCATTGATGCTGACCAGAGTGACCTGGTATCTGTCGGCGTATTCGTGGATAGCGGGTGGGCAGCAGTTTTCGTCCATGGCAAAGACATCTACCGTTCCCGTGGCCAGCAGCGGTTCGATGCTGATCCAGTTGCCTATGTGGCCTACAAATACGTCGTCCATTTCATACCTTTGGGCCAATTCTTGGCCCGTTTCAATGGATGCGACAATTTTTATACCTTTGGCTCCGGCCGTTTTAGCTCTTTCTTGTACTTCAGGTTTTTTGGCCAGTTGCATGGTGGCCACACCGACCCAGGGCTGGTGGCCGTTAAAGACTATGTTTACGTAGTCCGGGTCCATAATACCCAGGTCGGTATTTATTTCGTGCGGCATCGGGGTGCCGAACAAGATATCCTGCACCATTTCCAGACCGATTTGCGCTGTGTAAATGGTGGCGATTCCCAAACGCATGGCTTTTTTCGCCAGTGAGACATAATCACCGTCTACATTGGTCAGGCAGCTGGCAACAGCATCCTGAATTTCATAAACAACACCAGCGGGGTAAATGGCCAGGTCACGCCAGACGTCTTTTCTTTTGCGCGGCGCGAAGGCTTCCACCATGGTACTGGGGTTGTCATAGTCTTTATGCAATTCTTTTTCCAGGAATTCTGCCAACTGAATAGCCATGGTGTTGGTATCCTGGTTTATGTCAATACCCACTTTTTCACACATCCACTTCAGCTTATCCACGTCGGTGATCTTAAACGGTGTTTTTCCCTGGGCTGTTGATTTAAGGGTTCGAAATGCCTGGTAGGCATGGTGGCTGTATGTAGCGGCTCCCATGATATTTCTTAACAAAATATTTCTCATGGCCATGCCGTTGGCATCGATACCGCATACCCCTCTGGTTACGCCCGTTTTATCACTAATTCTACATGGACCATTAGTACATAGCTGGCAGCTCAGGCCCTGCAGGCAGAACTTGCACCGTATCGTTTCTTGTGCCTGCCACCTGTCAAAGACATTGGAAAGACCGTCTTCCCGGATTCTTTCCAGCATTTCCTCTACTGACTGGTGCACACTTGCACGGCCCTCTGTTTTTGCCAGGATTGTTTCATCCATAAATTAATACCCCCTCTGCAACTAAAATTATTAATTTATAATTATATTTCCCAATTAACAGAGGGAAATTCTATAATTGGTGTTTTATTGCAAAACATACGTATAAATCGGACTTATTCACGTTGAATATCATTAATTTGGTGTACAATGAGGTTAGAATAGGCTTTTAATGTTTTCGAACAGGAAAAGTATATTTCGTAGGAACTGGACCAGGTGACCCCGGCCTATTTAAGTTAAGGGCAGACAATGGATAGAAAAGCGGATCTCCCGGTATAAGATTGCCTGGGTAGTCAACGTCTGTTGAACCGAATTGCGTTTGTTTATACAGGGAAAAAGCCCGGGCAAGATGTGCTGCATCAGGAGGAAATAAAATTCTAATTGAATTTCCAGGTAAAACCCGGTGGTGAAGGGGTGAAAAGGAGGAGACCGGTGGGGAAAGTAAGCAAAAAACGGTTACCTGGAACTGTTGCTGCCTTGGTTTTAGAATCGGGTGTCCTCGACTCTTGAGCTTGCTGAAAAACAGAATAATACCAATTATTTTTTCAAATCAAGAGTTTTGGGTGTTATATATTTAATATTCCTGGAGTTTTACAGGGGACTTTAATTAAAAAAGAGGTGGCTGGTTACCACCTCTTTTAATACAATATTTAAACTGTCAGTTGTGGAACAGGGAAAATTATCCCGCTCAGCAACAGCCAGGCTACAAGTAAAGTTAGCGCAAGGTTAAAGGATTGACCGACAATATAGAGCATTAGAGGTTTGCCGCCTTGAACCAGCTGAGCCATTTCTTTAAAGTTAGATTCTAGTCCGATGCTCATGAAGGCCAGGGCAAAGCACCAGCCTCTAAATCCTTTTGTAAGGCTCAAAATACTTTTGGTAACATCCGTACCCAGAGAAGGTTCAACCAAGAAAGAGAAGACGACCGATGCAGCCAGGAAACCAAGGATGAACTTGGGGAAACGATGCCAGATCTCACTGGCGCTAACTGCCGGTCCATCTTTGTCCCTTTCAACCCTTGTTACCCAGAAAACGGCAATTGCAAAGGCAATTACACCTATGAGAACGTTCTGGATCATTTTTACCATTGCTGCAACCTGGGCGCCGATTGGTCCTAATACCTCACCGGCAAGCACAACTGCCCCTGTGGCGTCGATGGTGCCTCCCATCCACGCTCCGCCGATCATTTCATCCATCCCGACAGCTTTAACAAAAATGGGCATGGTAACCATCATTAGAACTGTAAAGATCAGTGTCAAACCGATAGCAAATGTCAGATCTTCTTTTTTAGCCTTGCATGCAGCGGCGGCGGCAATTGCTGCAGAAACCCCGCACACCGATGTGGCGGTTGCTATGATCATTACCATGGGTTTACTTACCATCTTCAGTACTCTGGTACCAAAAAGCCACATGAAGATTACGACTATCGGGGTTACACCCCAGGCAATTCCTAAACCGTACATACCGAACTTTACAATATTTGAAAAGAGAATCTCAGCGCCAAGCAAAACCAGACCGGTCTTAATATAGTACTCCGTCTTTATGGCGGGTTTCAACCATTCGGGCGTTTTAATGGTATTACTTATCAGCAATCCTATACCCAAGCACCAGAAGGCATAACCGAGGTAATTCTTAATTATATAGTGGTTGGCAAAAGTGTAGGCAATTGTCGTTAGGATGAACAGTACAGGAAATGCCCTAGCAAATTTTGGCACATTCCCGCCCATTACCTTAATACCAATAGCAAAAATTACTCCCAGGAAAACAAGCAAAAACAGTAACTTGGGTAAAATTCCGGAATAGGCACTGAATAGTGTGGGATAGTCCCCTGTTCCCCAGCCCTTGTGGGGCTTAGCGGCTTTTAATGTATATGCTCCGGAAAGTTTACCTATCAATGTTGCAATGATTATAAAGAACCCCAGCCAGATTGCCCACCAATCCTCTTTTTTTACTAAATCTGACCACTGAAATTTACTGGCAGTTACTCGGTCGGACAAAGTTAGCACCTCCATATTAACTCGTTAATTTTTAATCTGCTTATTTTTTTTTCTCAATCCACTTGAGAAAATACCAGCAGATCAACCCCCAGCTAATAAACAAACTGAAAAATAATATTGGGTAATTAGTACCTAAACCTTTTCCAAAAAATACTTTTTCAAATCCTTCAACATCAGTGTAGTAATAGTCCCCTGCCCCATAAGGTTGATTGCTAAGATTACCTGGATCCCGGATAATCAAATAGATAGTTACTACAAGTATGACCACGAATAGGCCGAGGTTAAATTTTGCGAACCAATCATAATTCTTCCAATAATGACGCAGTGATTTTTTTTGTTTACAGATATCTTTCATAAGAACCACCTCTTACGGGGCAACCAGCTAAATACCGATTGATAAAATCTTCTTGGCATACCCCCTTTACATTATTGTTTCTCTTTTTAGATTTAGACAGAGAAAAATATTACTTTGACAATATGAAAAAACTGCAGATATTAAGGTGTTGGTATGAGATAGTGATAACAAGAACAAATGGGAGGTAAAAAAAAGAACTCTTTCATTAAGTTATATGAGTAAGTCAGTATAAATATTTGGGTAAACTTAAAAATTTTTATAAAAAGCATAAACTAAATTTATACCACAGCATAAATTCAAAGTATGAAGTTGATAATAAGTACCAGATATATTAAGATATTAATTAAGGTAGAAAAGATGCGCTAAAGGAAGGTTGAGATTGAAACCGTTAGGGATAGCAGTTGTCCAGATGCAGGCGAAAGTTATGCGGGTGGAGGAAAATTTAGCCAAGATTGAAACTTACTCTCGTATTGCTCAGAAAAAAAATGTAAATATTATTTGTTTTCCTGAATTAAGTATAACCGGATACAGCAGGGAACGAGCGCGGCAAATGGCAGAGCCTGTTCCCGGTCAAAGTTCAACTGCTATCAGTGGGTTGGCTCAGCAGCTTGGAATGACAATTTTAGCAGGACTAGTTGAAGAAAACAGGTCGGGCAAGCCGTTTATTACCCATATAGTAGCCTACCCCGATGGAAAAATTCATAAATACCGCAAGACTCATTTAGGCCAATACGAAAAGGAATATTTTAGCCAGGGGGATAGATTGCCTGTTTTCAAAGGTGATGGGGTAGTGTTTGGTGTCCAACTGTGCTGGGAAATGCATTTTCCGGAAATATCCACAATACTGGCATTAAACGGCTGTGAAATCATTTTTGCACCACACGCCTCACCAGTGGCTGGGAAAGCCCGTCGATTGGTTTGGCAAAAATATTTAAATGCGCGAGCATATGATAATAGTGTTTATGTTGCTGCATGTAACTTGGTGGGTTATGACGGTGAAAAGCAGACCTTTGGCGGCGGTTCTGTAATAATTGATCCCAAAGGCAACGTAATTACCGAATGTTACAATGACCGGGAAATAATGCTTGTAGCTCATTTGGACCCCCGACGTTTCAATGCTATCAGGACTAAACGCAAAGAAACCATGAAAAACTCGTTTTACCTGTCCGCCAGAAGGCCGGAATTGTACCAAGATTTACTTAAGGGGTGAGTGGGGTGTTAAGCGGAGAAAAATTAAAAAAACTCAGGTTAGAAAAAGGGCTTTCGGTTCAAGAACTGGCGGAAAAACTGGACATTCCGGTAGGTTGTCTTAAAGACGTAGAACAGGGTAAGAGAAAATTAAGCAAGCAACTGGTTAAGAAGCTTTGTGTAATAATGGAACTCCCTGAAGACTATTTTGACTCCGAGGAGGATAGCGATACTTTAGAAGAAGTGGTTGACCAAATTAGTAACCTCACCGGTGCCGTGGGACGAAAAATAAGAAAATTGCGGGAACGTAAAGGCTTAACGCTGGTTGATTTCGGAAAGCAGGCGGGCATTTCTTATACGCATATTAGTGAAATTGAGCGAGGTAACACCTGCCCCTCCTTAAAAACTATCAGTAAACTTGCTGCTGTATTGGGAGTGCCTGTAACGGACTTTTTTACCGAAGAACAGCAGGAAGTACTTTCTGAGGAAGTGTGTCCGCCGAACCAGCCCCAAAAAGAAGAAAACGAACCGGTAGATTTAAATGATATTCAAGAAGAACTTTCGGTGGAAGAAATGGAACTGTTTCGCGGGCTGGTAGATTTGATAAAACGGTATAAAACAAAGGGTATGCTGGCAGATGATCCTGTGGTCAAGAATATTGTCGATCTGTTAAGCGAGATGAATACGGAGGAAAAACAAAATGTGTTAGATTATGCGCTATTCTTAAAAAGTAAATACAGCAGAAATAATTAGCCATCTGAAGGGTGAATAATCATGCGGCAGCATTTTGTTTCTCAAAGACAATCAAATTTGGTTACCATACGGCTGCGAGTTCCTGTAGGAATTATTTTTCCTGAACAATTGGAGAAGCTGCAGCAGGTAGCCTGCCGGTATGGGAATAAGCGGTTGCATTTAACAGTTCGCAAGACTGTGGAAATACCAGGAGTGCCTTTAAACAAAGTCAAAGCTGCCATGGAAGAATTGGAAAAGGTTGGTTGGACTATAACCACCGTAGGCGATAACATTCGCAACATAGTTGCCTGCCCGGGATTTACCTGTGTAAATAGCAGGATTGACAGCGCTTCTCTGGGATTGGAGATAGATAGTAATTTAAATTCTGAGGAGAATTTACCGGCGAAATTAAAGATTGCGGTTGCCGGTTGTCCCAATGCGTGTACGCATCCGCAGCTAAATGATATTGGCGTTGTTGGTGTGGCAAAAGTTTTCATAGATGAGGATGAATGTAATCGCTGCTACACTTGTATAAAAATGTGCCGGGAAAATGCCATTGTCAAGACTGAGAGCGGTAGTGTCAATATTGATAAAACGGCATGTGTTGAATGTGGTCTTTGTGCGGAGCATTGTAATCCCATCAAAATTGACCAAATCTATTACCGTATTTTAGTAGGGGGTAAAATGGGACGCCATGTTAAGTTTGCCAGGAAATTAGGGGATTATACCACAATATCCGAGGTTTTAAACATGGTGGAGAAAATTTTGCAGGTTTACCTAGAATATGGTAAGCCAAATGAAAGGTTAGGTAATATGATTGACAGGATTTCTTTTGGTGAATTTGTGAAATTAATCTCGAAATAAAAAAGTCTTGGATTACAACCTTCTCTGCCTGCACTGGGCAGAGAAGGTTTTTGTTTGTCCAGCATGTCAGCCGAGCCGATGGGCTGAGAAAAGCCCTGTCACCTCACCAGCGAGAAGACGACTATTCCCGACTTTTACCTGCTCGATTACTGCCAAATACGAAACGAAAAGTATTTCGGGCATATTGAAATAGAGGGGTAATATTTAGGATTTATCTTTAATATAAAATAATGTACGCTAATATACAACAATTAATGTGAATTGAGGCACAAGCCTGCCGCACAATTTCAGTGCCAGTGGAAAAGAGGTGGAATATGGGTGTAATGTTGCACGGTGAGGAGAGAAAGAAGATGAAACTGAAGAACTGCAATTTAAAAGAATGCCTCCAGCAAAAACAAAAAGTCATTCTCAACAGGTGGTTTGAAACGATTTTGGAGTTTTATCCCCCGGAGACTGCTAAGTTTCTCAAGCAGGAAGAAAACCAGTTTGCCAACCCGGTGGGAACAGCCTTTTACCGGCAGGCGGCTGGGTTATACGAAGGCCTTGTTCGGGGTGCGGCTACTGGTGAGTTGCATTCCATTTTAGAGGAACTGATTAAGATTAAGGCAGTTTATGACTCGTCTCCTTCCCAGGCGATAGCCTTTATTTTTAAATTAAAGGATGTCGTAAGGGACCAACTGGGTAAGGAAATTAGTGAAGGGTATGTTTCCGAAACTGAGTTGCAGGAAATGGATAAATGGCTGGATGAACTGGCCCTGCTGGCATTTGACAAGTATATGGAAGCCAGGGAGCAAATTTATCAGGCAAAAGTGAACGAAATAAAACGGGAGTATCACATGGTTCAAAGATTGAGCAATGCGTGCGGTTAAGTTTTTTCTGGACTTGATAAAGCGGGTGCTGTAAAGATAAATTTGCAAAAAGGAAGGGTGTTACGATGGCAAAAGTTCCAAAGCCAGAACAGCTAGTTAACATCGATCATAAACCTCCGGCAAAGCCATGGATGGATATGCCTGTGAAATTTGAAGAGGGTATGTGGTGCTATGCTGCAAAACCGGAAAGCCTGGAAGCAGTGGGGCTTCCCAATCCAAGAAAATGGTCTCCGGAGGAAGAAGATTGGAAACTTCCAGAAAACTGGAAGGAAGTTATTTTTGAAGGACTGAGAGAGCGGTTGGAAAAGTATCGCTCTTTGAGAATTTTCATGGATATCTGTGTCAGGTGCGGCGCCTGTGCTGACAAATGCCACTTCTTTCTGGGGACTGGTGATCCAAAGAATATGCCTGTGCTGAGAGCGGAACTGCTGCGCTCAATTTACCGAAAGGAATTTACCGTTGCCGGCAAACTTCTGGGAAAAATGGCTGGGGCACGGGAACTGACGGAAGATGTTGTTAAAGAATGGTTTTATTACTTCTTCCAGTGCACGCAGTGCCGCCGCTGCTCGGTATTTTGTCCATATGGGATAGATACTGCCGAAATTACCATTATCGCCCGGGAACTGCTTAACTTACTGGGCTGCAACATTGAATGGATTGCTTCTCCTGTGGCCAACTGTTATAAAAAGGGAAACCACCTGGGCATTCAACCGCACGCTTTAAAGGATATGGTGGAAATGCTGGCAGATGATATTGAAGATGTTACCGGCATACGAGTGGAGCCGACATTTAACAGAAAGGGAGCGGAAATACTATTTATTCCACCGTCGGGTGACGTTTTTGCTGATCCCGGTATTTATACTTTTATGGGTTACCTGATGTTATTTCATGAGATAGGGCTTGATTATACTTTGAGCACTTATGCTTCCGAAGGCGGTAACTTTGGCTCCTTTACCTCGCATGAAATGATGAAGCGTCTTAATGCAAAGATGTATGCCGAGGCCGAAAGATTGGGAGTCAAGTGGATACTTGGAGGCGAGTGCGGTCACATGTGGCGGGTGGTACATCAGTACATGAATACCATGAACGGCCCGGCTGATTTTTTAGAAGAGCCGGTTTCTCCCATAACAGGCACCAAGTTTGAAAACGCTAAATCTACCAAGATGGTTCATATCGTAGAGTTTACAGCAGACCTTATCCGGAATAACAAGCTGAAGTTGGATCCATCCCGGAACGACCACTTTAGGATTACGTTTCACGATTCTTGCAATCCTGCCAGAGCGATGGGCCTGTTTGAAGAGCCGCGCTACATCATAAAAAATACTTGTAATTACTTTTATGAAATGCCTGAAGAGACTATTCGGGAAAAGACCTTCTGTTGCGGCAGTGGTGCTGGTTTAAATGCCGAAGAAAATATGGTCATGAGGATGAAAGGCGGTCTGCCTAGAGCTAATGCGGTTAAATACGTACATGAAAAATACGATGTCAATACTTTGACGTGCATTTGTGCTGTAGATAGAGCCGCGCTGCCGACATTGATGAACTACTGGGTTCCCGGGGTCAGTGTTTCCGGAGTTCATGAGTTGGTGGGCAACGCGCTGATAATGAAGGGTGAAAAGCAGCGTACCACTAATTTGCGTGGCGAACCGCTGCTGAGAACGGAGGATGGTGGCGATGTATAAGTCCCGAAACATACTTGCTGGATTAATTATTTTTATTGCTATGGCTACATTTCCGTTTTGGAGTGCATTGGGAAACGACTCGGTTGCCCCGGTACTGGAGCTTGATACTCCTGCCATTAACCAACTGGAAGAGAAACAATGCGTTGAGTCTAGAGACTTTATGAGAAGAAGGCATATGGAATTACTTATGGAATGGAAAAATGCCGTGGCCAGGGAAGGAATGAGGATTTACAGAGCCTCCGACGGCAAGACGTATGATATGAGCCTGCAGAACACGTGTTTAAAATGTCATTCAAACAAAGAGGAATTTTGCGATCGGTGTCATGATTATGCTGGCGTGAAACCGGTCTGCTGGAGCTGTCATCTTGAGGCAAAGGGGGATGAGTAATGAAAATTAGCAGGAGAAAATTTTTCAAGATAGGCGGAACATGGATGCTGGGGCTGGGCACATTACCAATTGCCAGTGCACTGGCGGGAACCGGACAAGAACGTTTTTCCCCCGCGCCCAAAGCCCTGGCGGGCAAAAGATGGGCCATGGTAGTAGATATTAACAAGTGTGATAACTGTATGAAATGCCAGAGAGCGTGTCACGCGGCGCATAATGTGCCGGATATTAAGGACCGGGAAGAGGAAGTTAAATGGATTTGGAGCGAGCCTTTCGAAAAAGTCTTTCCCGGTTTGGAAAATAAATATGTCGGCCATGGGGCCCAAAAGCATCATTGTATGGTCATGTGTAATCACTGCGAGAATCCCGCCTGCGTGAGAGTTTGCCCGACGAAAGCTACCTATAAAAGGGAAGACGGCATCGTTATGATGGATTATCACAGGTGCGTCGGGTGCCGGTACTGTATGGCTGCATGTCCCTATGGAGCCCGGAGTTTTAATTTTCAAGACCCGCGCCCTTGTATCAAACAAAAGAACCTGGAGTACCCCGCTAGAAGAAAAGGTGTTGTTGAAAAATGCAACTTTTGCGCTGAAAGACTTGCCGCCGGACTGCTTCCTTTATGCGTAGAAGCTTGTCCTAGAAATGTGCTTGCTTTTGGTGATCTGGAAAATCCCCATTCACAGGTTAGAAAACTGCTGACAACACGACTTGCATTACAGCGTCGGGTGGAATTGGGTACGCATCCCAACGTTTATTATTTAGTGTAAAGGGGAGTGGGTATTGTATGTTGGAAAAAGCTTTTAAAGGCAGCAGGTTATACAGAAATTGGCTGTTGTGTTTGCTGGGGCTCATGGCGTTAGGACTGTTTTTTTACCTCATACAATTACGCGAAGGCCTGACTGTTACCGGTATGAGCAGAGACGTGTCCTGGGGGTTATATATAGGGCAGTTCACCTTTATTGTGGGGGTTGCGGCATCGGCAGTGATGCTGGTTTTACCGTATTACCTGCATAATGTCAAAGAGTTTGGCAGGATAACTGTGTTGGGGGAATTTTTGGCTGTTTCCTCCGTGATTATGTGCTTGTTATTTATCATTGTCGATATGGGGATGCCAACCAGGCTGTTCAATGTGCTAATTTATGCTACGCCGCATTCGGTCATGTTTTGGGATATGGTGGTATTAAACGGTTACCTGCTCTTAAATATATTAATTGCCTGGAATGTTTTGGAGGCAGAACGCAATTCAGTAGCGCCGCCTAAGTGGGTGAAAGCGTTAATTTATGTTTCTATTCCCTGGGCTTTCAGTATTCATACGGTAACTGCCTTTCTGTATTCCGGTCTGGCCGGGAGAGACTTCTGGTTAACTGCTCTGATAGCTCCAAAGTTTCTCGCGTCTGCTTTTGCCACCGGGCCGGCGTTGTTGATTATTTTAACTTATATATTAAAAAGGTATGCCAATTTTGACGCCGGAAAAGCAGCTGTGCAAAAGTTGTCATTAATTGTTACTTATGCCTTGGTAATAACACTTTTTATGATTGCAGTGGAGTTTTTTACGGCTTTTTACAGCAAAGTTCCAGGGCATATGCTCAGTCTACGGTATTTATTTATGGGAATTGAAGGGCATGGCAAACTGGTGCCCCTAATGTGGCTGTTTGTGGTGCTGGCGGTATTTGCCCTGGTTATCCTGCTTAACCCGAAAATGCGTCGCAATGATGGGGCGTTACTTTTGGCATGTGTGGCGGTGTTTGTTTCAATGCTCATTGAAAAAGGTATTAGTTTCGTAGTGGGAGGTTTTATTCCCAACCCGTTTGAAACTGTTACGGAATACGTACCTACGCTACCGGAAATTATGGTCAGTCTGGGTATTTGGGCGGTAGGGCTTTTCCTGCTCAGCGTGTTTTATAAGCTGGTTGTTTCAGTGAAAGCTGAAGTGGAATAGAAATTGACAGAAACATAGTGAAATGGGGGATTTGAAGATGGGCATGGGATTATCCGCGTTATTGGTTATAGCCCTGGTTTTGCTGGCGTTTTTGGGAGTTCAGGTAGCTGGTTTGCAATTTTTGTTTGGGGTTGTCATACCGTACGCCGCGTTTTTCATCTTCCTGGCGGGTGTCGTATACCGTATAGTCAAATGGGCGCAGTCACCCGTTCCCTTTCGAATACCTACTACTTGCGGACAGCAAAAATCACTGCCGTGGATTAAATCAAATAAAATTGATAACCCTGCCAGCACGGCCGGTGTAATTGCACGGATGGCTTTGGAAGTGCTCTTTTTTCGATCGCTGTTTCGCAACGTGCGTGCGGAACTGAAAGATGGTCCGAAAATAGTTTACACTTGGGAAAAATGGCTGTGGCTGGCGGGACTGCTGTTTCATTGGTCCATGCTATTGGTAATTATCAGGCACTTGCGCTTTTTTGCGGACCCTATTCCTTCATTCGTGAAGGTCATCAGCAGTGTGGACGGTTTTTTTGAAATTGGTCTGCAGCATATTTATGTAAGCGGTATTATTCTGCTTTTAGCTGTGACTTATCTTTTTATCAGACGGGTTGCTATTCCCCAAGTGCGTTATATATCATTACTTTCCGACTACTTTCCGCTGCTGGTGATTTTTACTTTGGCATTAACCGGTATCCTCATGCGTTATTTTATGCGGGAGAATGTTGTCGCGGTTAAGCAATTGGCTTTGGGTTTGGCAACCTTCAATCCGACTGTGCCAGAAGGAATCAGCGTATTGTTTTATATTCACCTGTTTCTGGTGAGTGTTCTGTTTGCCTATTTTCCATTTAGCAAGCTGGTACACATGGGAGGTATCTTTTTAAGTCCGACGCGAAATCTTCCTAATGACAGCCGAGCAAGGCGTCATATTAACCCGTGGAATTATCCGGTTGAGGTTCACTCCTATGAGGAATATGAGGATGAATTCAGGCAGGTTATGAAAGCGGTTGGGATACCCGTTGAAAAAGAGTAGTTTAATTAACAACAAATTTTAATTATAAGCAAAAAAACTTATAAGTATTTTCGATATACCAGAAAAACATCAGCTGTTGCAGAAATTTTCCGGGGAAATACACAGAAAAAAGGAGGAATCTCTTGAAAAAAGTCGAAATATGTTATTAGCATTTAGGATTAAAACTAAATATGTTGCATTGGCAGTGTTGTCGCAATTTTTTTGATAACTGATTTCATTAGGGGTGAAAGCCCTGGTTTCGATATTTCACTATTTTAGACAAAGTAATAAGCAATCAATAATGAACAACAAACTCTGTAGTATTGATTGTTAAAGTGTTAACAAGAACAAGGGAGGCTTATTAAATTATTGCATGGGAGGTGAAACGCATGTATCTTGTAACAATTGACACTGATCGTTGTGATGGTTGCGGAACTTGTGAAACTTCTTGTCCCGCCCAATACTTGGTAGTCAGTGATGGCAAGGCAGATATAGGTGATGGTGAATGCATGGGTTGTGAGAGCTGTGTCAGCATTTGCCCGCAGGAAGCCATCAGCCTCCAGGAGTTGTAATCTCTCGGGAACCGCAAGCGAAAACTTTTTATGCGAGGTGGGAAAGGAATGTCAGATAAGAAGAGACCATTGTTGGATGAACTGAAAAAGGGTCCATGGCCCAGTTTTGTAAAGGAAATGGAAAAGCAGGCCGGCAACAAAATGACAGAAGAAGCTATCGACCTGCTGGAAAGATCTTATGAAGATAAAATGTGTCACTGGAAACACGGTGGTATTGTTGGTGTTAGAGGATATGGCGGCGGTGTTATCGGTAGGTACTGTGATATTCCGGAAGAGTTCCCCAATGTGCAGGAGTTTCACACCATGCGTGTTAACCAGCCATCAGGATGGTTTTATACCTCTGATGCTTTGAGAAATCTGGCTGACATCTGGGAAAAACACGGTTCGGGATTGACCAACATGCACGGTGCTACTGGTGATGCAGTACTGTTGGGTACTACTACCGACCACCTGCAGCCGTGTTTTGATGAGCTTGCGGAAAACGGTTGGGATTTAGGTGGTTCCGGTTCCGACTTAAGAACACCCAGCTGCTGCGTGGGGCCGGCACGATGCAATAATGCCTGCTTTGATACTTTACACTTGTGTCATAATTTAACCAACGAATACCAGGATGAGCTGCACAGGCCTATGTGGCCCTACAAGTTTAAAATAAAAATTTCCGGCTGTGCAAATGACTGTGTTTCATCCATTGCCCGGGCCGACCTGTCAATTATTGGTACCTGGCGAGATTCCATTCGCATTGATGCAGAGGCCGTAAAGGAGTATGCGGCAAGTGGCATGGATATTCAAGGTTTGGTAGTCGATAAGTGTCCGACTAAAGCCTGTGCTTTTGATAAAGAAAAAGCCGAGTTTACAGTTGATGATGAAAACTGTGTAAGATGTATGCACTGTATCAACAAGATGCCTAAGGCACTTCGCATTGGTAAGGACTGCGGTGCTACTATTCTAATTGGTGGTAAGGCTACTATTGTTCAATCGGCATTCTTATCCTGGGTTATTGTTCCGTTTATGAAGTTGAACAAAGAGGATGGTTATGCAGAACTGAAAGACTTACTGGAACGCATTTGGGAATGGTGGGATGAAAACGCCAAGGTAAGAGAGAGAATTGGTGAGTTGATTTATAGGAAGGGGATGAGAACCTTCCTAAAAGAGGTAGGCCTTGAACCTAAAGCGCAGATGGTTCATCATCCGCGGGCTAACCCGTACTTCTTCTGGTGGCCTGATGAATTGGTACAAAAAGAAGAGGGGGATGAAAAATAATGGTAGCCAAAGGTAGAACTGATATTGGTCCTCCACATTATGAAGAGATGCTGCCCCAAATTATTAAGGATAATTATGGCAAGTGGAAGTATTTTGAAAGAATTAAACCAGGGGTGCTGAAGCACGTTAGTGAAACAGGCGACGAGTTGTATACGGTTCGTGCCGGTTCCCCGCGCCTGCTAAGTATAACTTCTCTTCGCGAGTTTGCTGACATAGCCGACAAGTACTGCAACGGGCACTTGCGGTTTACTTCAAGACACAACGTGGAATTTTTGGTTGATGATCCGGAGAAAGTAGAACCGTTAATTGCCGAGCTGGAAGAAAGAGGTTGGCCTGTTGGCGGGACTGGAAATTGTTTAAACAATATCATTCATACTCAGGGATGGATTCACTGTCACAGCGCTGCCACGGATGCCTCTGGTCCGGTAAAAGCGGTAATGGACGAATTGTTCGATTACTTTAAAACTGATGACCTGCCGGCCAAGTTAAAGATATCCATGGCATGCTGCCTAAATATGTGCGGTGCGGTTCACTGTTCGGACATTGCTTTTGTGGGCATACACCGGACTATACCCAAGATAGACGACGAAGGTGTGGCGAAAAACTGCGAGATTCCCAATGTAATCGCTGCGTGCCCTACGGGAGCTATTCGCCCCAATCCTAAGGCCAAAAGCGTCAGCGTTAATGAAGAAAAATGCATGTACTGCGGTAACTGTTATACAGTTTGCCCGTCAATGAAAATTATTGACCCAGAAAATGACGGTTTGGCTATCTTTGTAGGTGGCAAGGTATCCAACGCGCGATCAGGCCCTTCATTTTCCCGGTTGGCTATTCCCTGGGTACCCAATAACCCGCCAAGATGGGATGAACTGGTCAGTGCTATCAAAAACCTGGTAGAAATATGGGTCAAAAATGCGAAAAAAGGCGAAAGATACGGCGAGTGGATTGAAAGAATCGGCTGGGAGAAATTTTTTGAAATTGCCGAACTACCATTTACAGATAAGCATATAGATGACTTTATCTTCTCCGTGCCGACGTTTAGAACCACTACCAACTTTAAGTATACTAAGTAAATAGGTGGTGTCTTCCGTGACTGAAATGTCTCATGACCAAATAAGGTCACAAGTAGTGGAATACCTGGAAAAAGTCGACAAGGCGAAAAACAAGGATATTGCTGCTTCGCTGGGTGTGAAGAAACGCATAGTGGATAAGGTGGTAAACGAGTTGGCAAGGGAAGATATTGTTGAATTTTTGTACCTGGGCACCTCGTATGTGAAACTGAAAAACAAGTAAAACCTTTGGCAATAGAGGGCGCCGGATGCTGCTTGGTATCAGCTCCGGCGACCTTCAGGAGGTAAAGCCTATGTCACTGAAAGAATCCCTGCAGGAAACTATCAGACTATACGAAGCGATTATGAAAGAACTACGTGATTATAAATCCAATGAGTACAAACAAGGGATTGCCGAGGGGTTGGAAATGGCACTGGAAGCTGTAAAAGTCAACCTGGAAGAACATGCTGACGACGAAGGATAAAGAAGGAAATTTCAAAGTGGCAGGTATTGTTGGCTGTGTGACTTGGGTTAGTTTGATTTTAATACTAATCAAAAATCTTTTGGAGGTGTTGAGCATGAGCTTTGAAGTTAATGGCAAGGTAATTGAAGTTGATGAGGATGGTTTCATTACGGATCCGGATTTATGGGATGAGGCTGTAGCCGAATATTTGGCAAAAACAGAGGAAGTTGAAGAATTAACTGAGGACCACTGGAAAGTTATTAACTACCTGAGAGATTATTACAAACAGTATGGCATTGCACCGATGGTACGCAAGGTAACCAAGGAAACCGGCTTTTCCCTTAAAGAAATTTATGAGCTATTTCCATCAGGACCGGCAAAAGGCGCCTGCAAAATTGCCGGGTTGCCGAAACCGACTGGTTGTGTATAAGATATTGAGCTTAAGCCAGTGAGCTGTTGCAATGGTATAAAAAATCACCGGTGGGTATATTTTATTCCACCGGTGGTTTTTTAGAAATCTGTCAGAGAAAACTTTTTGTTTTGTAATTTAGTATTGGTGATAGGACTATTAATGCGGAGAATAAGGAGCTGTGGCTATGGAAGGCAAACGGATTGTTATTGTCGGTGGAGTAGCTACCGGTCCGAAAACAGCGGCCAGATTGAGACGGTTGATGCCTGAGGCGCAAATTACTGTTATCGAACAGAACGAATATATTTCCTATGGTGGGTGCGGCATGCCGTTATATGTCGGCGGTTTGATCCCCAGCATAAATGATTTAATGACTACTACTGCAGGGATTGTTCGCAATACGGACTACTTTAAACGAGAGAAGGATATTAACTTTCTATCCGGTACCGTCGCTGAAGCTATTGACCGCGTAAAAAAAGAGGTCGTGATTTATGACAAGAATAGTGGTGCAGACGGTAAACGGCGCAGGCTGCCGTATGACAAACTGGTACTGGCGACTGGAGCAGAGCCGGTTTACCCTCCGGTGCCGGGTACGGACCTGCCGGGAGTGCTGGCATTGCACTGCCCCCAGGATGCCCTGGCATTAAAGCAAAAGATTGATGCCAGCGTCAAGAATATAGTAATAGTTGGTGGTGGGTTAATTGGTCTGGAGGTCGCGGAAGCGCTAAACCATCGTAATCGAAAAATTGTGATTGTAGAAAAAGAAAATGTTTTGCTGAGCAGCATGTTGGACCCGGACCTGGCTCCGTTGTTAGAGGAAAATGTGGAAGTCAATGGAGTAGAAGTGTTGTTGGGAGAAAGTGTTATCGCAATTGAAGAACACTCACGGGAGGGACATAATGTCAAACTGGTACGCACTACCAACCATGCCCTGGAGGCAGACTTGGTGGTCTTGGCCTGTGGCGTAAAACCAAACACCAGGCTAGCCCGGGAGTGCGGTTTAAGAGTTGGTTCAACTGGCGGTATAGTCGTAGACGAATATCTCACTACAAGTGATCCGGACATTTTTGCCGGTGGCGACTGTGTTGAGAACATACACCGGATTACCGGCCAGCCGTGTTATCTGCCCCTGGCTTCAATTGCAAATAAACAGGGCAGAGTTATTGCCAATAATATTGCTGGTATGAATGAAAAATTTCCCGGTGTTTTAGGTACTACAGCAGTGCGGGTATTTGATGTCAATGTTGGCCGCAGCGGTTTAACCGAAGAACAGGCAAAGGCCGCCGGCTTTAACACGGTGACCAGTATTGTATCCGGGCTGGATGCTACCCACTATTATCCGATGCACGGCTCGGGAATTGTGAAACTTATTGCTGACCGGGACAACGGAAGGTTGCTGGGTGTGCAGGTCATTGGCGAGGGTGATGTCATCAAACGTTTAGATGTCATTGCCAGTGTCATTGCAATGGAAGGAAACATAGACGATTTACGGCAGATGGAACTGGCTTATGCACCCATGTTTGCTACTGCTATAGATTTGGCCAATCACTCCGCCAATACTTTGAAAAATATTCAGGATGAATTATTAGAAGTAGTGATGCCGTCTGCACTAGTAAAAATGACGCAGGATAACCAGGACCTGGTTTTTTTGGATGTGCGGACGGAAAATGAGGTAAGAATGAGGCCGTTAAACAAACCTAATGTAATTAACATTCCTTTAGGGGAATTGCGAGAACGATTGAACGAAGTTCCCCGGGACCGACTAGTAATAGTTCTCTGTCCTTTAGGCGTCAGGGCATATGAGGCTGTTCGAGTGCTCAAGGGAGCGGGTTTTGAAAATGTAAAATCTCTGGCCGGCGGGCTTAAGGCTTTACCAGTTGCGAAAAGATAAACAAGTTTTGGTTTTTTGGGAGGGAAAATCATGGTAGCCCAAACTATTCCGCGAGTGGTTATTGCAGCACCAAAAGGTCGTTCCGGTAAAACTACAGTTACCTTGGGGTTGCTGGCAGCACTGAACAAAATGGGTATGAAAGTTCAGGCATTTAAAAAAGGTCCGGATTATATAGATGCCGGCTGGATGACAGCCATTACCGGTCGGGATTGTCACAACTTAGATGCGGTCCTGATGTCCAAGGAAACAATTATACAATCTTTTACCGAGCATGGTGCGGGTGCAGATATCAGTATTGTAGAAGGCGCTATGGGATTATATGATGGATTGGACTTTGAAGGGTCAGGCAGTACGGCGCAGATAGCTAAAATCATTCAAGCCCCCGTAATTCTGGTGGTTGATTGTACCAGGATGACCAGGAGCGCGGCAGCCACAGTAATGGGCTACCAGCATTTTGACAGGGAGATTAACATTGCAGGAGTTATCTTAAATAAGGTAGGCAATGCACGGCACGAGAGGATTCTGCGGGAAGTTATTCAGAGATACTGCAAGGTTCCTGTGGTCGGCAGTATCCCCAAAAATGCCGAGCTAACCATTCCCGACCGGCATCTGGGCTTGATTCCAGCCAATGAACGGGATGAATTTTGCAAAGTAGTTGACAAACTCGGGGATGTGATTGCCCAACACGTTGACCTGCAGCAAATTTTACGGATAGCCAATGCAACCAAAATGGAGAGTATTCCCGGGCTGGCCGGCAAACAATCCATGGTGCGGAGCTCGGACAAAAGCGTTACAATTGGTGTAATTAAAGACCGCGTCTTCTCTTTTTACTACCCAGAGAACTTGCAGCAACTGAAAGATGAAGGCGCGAACCTGGTGTTTCTGGATTCTCTTTCCGATACTTCTTTAGGTAATCTGGATGGACTGTATATAGGCGGGGGGTTTCCCGAGTTATTTGCTGGTGAATTGGAGAAAAATGTTTTGTTCCGCCAGAGCATCTATAAGGCCGTTCATAACGGTCTGCCCGTATATGCTGAATGTGGCGGATTGATGTACCTGGGAAGAAGAATAATTTACCAAGGCCAGGAATATGCCATGGTAGGTGCTTTGCCTTTTGATGCAATTATGGAGAAAAAGCCCCAAGGGCATGGATACACGGTAACAAGAGTAGTAGAACCCAATGGCTATTTTACGCTATTGGAAAAAATCAGGGGACATGAATTTCATCATTCAAGGCTGATAAATATTGATGAAAGTAAGATTTCCTTTGCCCTAAGCGTGGAACGGGGTAAAGGGATAGATGGCAGAGACGGAATTATATACAAAAATGTATTTGCTACCTATAATCATATTCACAGCTTGGCAACTCCTCAATGGGCCAAAAACTTTGTACAACTGGCATGCGGTAATCGTGAAAGGGAACTGTCCGCCATGTAGCTCGTGAGCGTACTTTTCAAAATTGCCGTTGGGAAAAGTGTGAAGCCATTATGCCAATTTTTTGGGGGAGGGGCACCAGTGGCATTGACTGAAAAGGAAAGGGAACTGTTTTATAACAACTATGACCTGGTACGGAAGGTGATTAAAAAGTACCGGCTTAATTCAGCGGATGAATATGATGATTTGTTTCAGGAAGGTTGTTTCGGGTTGTTGAAAGCCATATGTAAGTATAAGAATGACAGAAATACAAAGTTTTCTACTTTTGCCTACAAGTGCATAGATAATGAGATTAGAATGTACTTGCGCCGGAGAAAGCGGTTTTTCAGGGACGTTTGTATGAGACTGGAAGATGAATTTGAAGTTGACAGCAACGGCTCACACAACAAAAGCATTTCTGTCTGTGATAGAGTTAGTGGTGATGACTATAATCCCGAAGAATTATTTAGTTCCAAAGAGGAAAAAGAGTGCTTGCGAAAAATACTTGCAGGTTTATCTGAGATGGAAAAGGATATACTATTTAGCTTTTACGGCATTGGCGGCAGGGAAAAGCTGAAACAGGTGGAGATTGCTGAAAAATATAATATCACCCAAGGTAGAATATCTATCAAAATAAAAAAAATTATTACTCAACTGCAAAATGAACTGGATAGTGCCAATGGCAGCACATCCCATAAGTGAACAATCAAAAACAAACTTTAGTGCTACCGCTGTTTTTCTCAAGGTTGGTGCGAGATGCAAGGGGGGTTAAAAAATGTTACTGTTGATATTTTCTTATTTTGCCCTGTTGTCCTTTATTTTTCTGTCCTTGTACAAGGCGGTACAGTATGCCAGAATGCCTGTACACGGCAGACTGGACCTTTACCCTATTCCTAAAGAAAAAGGCAAGGCTGAGTACGGTGGTTCATACATGGAAGAAAGCGGCTGGTGGAGGAAAAAGCACGAAATATCCTTTGCGGGCGAGCTGAAGGAAATGTTGCAGGAGATGCTGTTTATCAAGCGGCTTTTTGAACACCAGAAGTCTTTATGGTGGTTATCCTATGCGCTACATTTAGGGATTTATCTGCTGATAGGTTGGACTATTCTGATATTTACGGGAGCAGGTTTCGAGCTTGTTGGAGTAGCAGTTCCTTCTTCAGGTGGATTGGCACGATTGATTTATTACCTGACTATTTTGACCGGAGCCGCAGGTGCTGTACTTACTGCTTTTGGTTCGGCAGCACTTCTTTTCAAGCGGTTGGTAATGCCTTCTTTCAAAAAATATACCAGTGCTCAGGAATATTTCAACCTGCTCTTCATTTTTTCAACGGTAGTGTCTGGGATAAACGTTTGGCAACAGGATGTAGGTTTTAATTATGGTAGAGAAATGGCGCGAAGTTTGCTGACCTTTCAGCCAATTCAGGCTGATGCAGCATTGACGGTCCACATTATTCTACTGGGACTTCTGTTAATCTATATTCCCTTAACGAAAATGAGTCATTATGCAGGTAAGTACTTCACTTTCCATAAGGTGCTGTGGGACAATGCCCCCAACTTACCAGGAAGTAAAGTGGAAAAGAAAATACAGGAGGGCTCACAGTTTAAACCGAAAATAACGTGGTCTGCTCCTCACTGGCAAACGACAGATGAAAAGAAGTAGGGTAATAAACTGAATAGGGGAGGAGATTGTATGATAAATGGTAAGCACTTAAAGCCACGGGATATGGGTAAGCCGGCTGACCAGCTGACAAAGATTGATAGATTAATGCCTTTACCCGGTCCGTTTGACAAGCTGGATACGGCTCCGGAATTTAAGGAGCCAAAAGAAGAATGGCGGGAAAAATATTGTACAACTCTGGACGGCTTTATTGCTATCGATACGCTAAAACGGCCGGAAACAAAGGAAGAGGAAGAGGAATTTGTCAGGAAGTTTCTGCAAGGTTTGGGAAAAATGCTGTCGGAGGAAACCAACAGGGGCATCATTCAGCCGCTGAAGCTTTCCATAGAATATTGTGCCAAATGCAACACTTGCTCAGAAGCCTGCCATATTTTTCAAAGCACCGAGGGGCATGAATTGTATCGCCCCATCTATCGATCCGAAGTGCTGCGAAAGATTGTCAAAAAATACTTTACTAAAAGCGGTAGGCTGCTGGGCGGCCTGGTAGGTGCTGATATTGACCTTAATTGGGAAACAGTGGCTCGTTTGGGAGAACTGTCCTACCGGTGCAACCTGTGCAGACGCTGTGCCCAGACATGCCCTCTCGGTTTGGATAACGGTTTGCTTGCCAGGGAAATCAGGAAAATTTTCAGTCAGGAACTGGGAATTGCGCCAAAAGCATTACATGAAAAAGGAACGGAATTACAGTTGAAGACCGGCTCCTCTACGGGGCTTACCAAACCGGCTTTTTTGGATATTATTGAGTTTTTGGAGGAAGACCTGGAAGAGAAAACCGGTAAGAAAATAAAGATACCCATTGATAAGGAAGGAGCAGACATTCTACTGATTCACAATGCGGGGGAGTACATGTCCTGGCCGGAAAATCCCATGGCCTTTGCGATATTGTTCGAGGAAGCTGGTTTGGACTGGACCTTAAGTAGCGATTTGCTGGGTTATGACAATGTCAATTATGGGCTTTTTTACGATGACGGGCAAGCGAAGAAAATTGCTTTAAAACAGTTTGAAGCTGCCAGAAAGTTGGGAGTCAAGCGCATTGTGCTGGGAGAGTGCGGTCACGCGCACAAAGCTGCCGTAGTGACGGCTGACAGGATGACTTACGGCGCTAACAAGGTCCCGGTGGAGAGTTTTCTGCCCATTTTAAGGGATATTATCAAAGATAACAGGCTTAAACTGGATCCAAGCAAAAATAATTTTCCCGTCACGCTGCATGACCCGTGTAACGTTGTCCGGCAAATGGGTATTGTCAAACCGCAGCGGGATATATTAAAGGCTGTTGCGCCGCAGTTCTGGGAAATGACACCCCATGGTGTGTATAACTATTGTTGCGGTGGCGGCAGTGGCTTTGCCATTATGAATTCTTTTAACTTTCCCGAATGGCGGAAAAATGTCAGTGTCAGAATGAAAGTCAAGCAGATTCTTGAAGTATTTCAGGATACACTGGAGGATGCCAGTATTCCTAAGTATATTTGTGCACCGTGTTCCAACTGCAAGGGTTCTATGAGAGATATTTTGGAACATTACCAATTGACTGCCAAGTACAATGTTCAGTATGCTGGCATAGTCGAACTGGTGGTAAATGCTTTGGCAGACTTGGACAGGCCGTTTTTTGAATTCTTGGAGGAGTAATCGTTTCTTTCGTGGTTAGCAAGCCACCGACCGGTGTTGATGTAGTGCCTCTAATTTATTGGTTTTAGCGTCCCCCGACGACAGCCTGAGGTCCATATTGCTCCCCCCCCCTACTTTCGGCTGTATGGTTGCCTCGGGTACATTAGGATTGTGTTGACACCGGTCGGTTTCAAATATAATTTTGGGCGCAGCCCTTAGGGCTGCGCTCTTTTGTATAGGGGTTTGTAATGGAAAATAAATAGCACAATTTTCATTAAATGTTTACTTGTCCCGGGTTGTTGAGAGAAGCTTTGCCCTGACTGTGGGGAAAAGGTTTAAGTCCGTATGCGGGAAAAATAAACCGGCAGTAAAATGTTTCATAAAGTCGGCACTATCATTCATTTCCACATAGGCAATTTTTTTCAGGATTTCAGCTAGTTCCAGAGCTTTACTGATATCGTTTAACAGCAATCCGGCACCTTTTAAGGAACTGTTACCCAAAATTTCAATCCGTTGCCGGGGTACGTCGGGATACAGCCCGATGGTAATAGCAGCTTCAACATTCAGGTAGTTACCAAAAGCACCTGCAACATAAAAATGATTTAAGTCGGTGAGATCGTAACCTGCCTGGTCAAGCAGCGTGGCTAAAATGGCATTGGCTGCTGCTTTAGTTCTTAACAGCTTGGCAATATCATTGGCAGTTAGTTGGATGGGCATTTTGGTGGCGCTTTTTTCTTTCGGGACGATAACCAGTGAAGTGCGTCCTTCCCTAAATTGGCCACGGCGGTTGATAATTCCAGACATTAATGCTTCGGATACGGCTTCAATAATTCCTGAGCCACAAATACCTTTGGCGGGGAGATTATCAATGGTCCGGTATGATACCTGGCGGCTGTTCCGGTCAATCTGTACAGAGTATACCGCGCCGGGCTTGGCCCGCATACCGCAGGTGACCACTCCTCCTTCCAGTGCCGGTCCGGCAGCACCGGCGGCTGCTAGCAGCCACTCTTTGTTTCCAAGAATCATCTCCCCGTTGGTACCGATGTCGACCAGCAAACTTATTTCCTGTTTCCGGTGCATGCCGCTGGCCAGGATGCCGGCCAGCACATCACCGCCCACGTAGCTACCGACATTAGGGAGCAGGTACACAGCTGCTGACGGGTGCATGGACAATCCCAGTTTCTCCGCCGTTTGAAAACAGGGATTGTTAAGGACTGGTGTATATGGACTGCGGCAAATGTTCTGGGGGGGCAATCCCAATAAGAAATGGGTCATGGAGGTATTGCCGCTGATTACGGCTGCAGTTATATCTGTTGCCTTAATTTTACAAGCCTGGACCAAGTCGGTGATTACCCGGTTGACGCTTGCAGCGGCTAGTTGCTGCAGGTGCTTTTGTTTTTCAGGGGTGTCTGCATAAAAAATCCGGGATAGGATATCTTCACCAATGGAAACCTGCTCGTTAAGACATGCTGCTTCTGCTACCAGCTGGTGGCTATTTAAGTCCCACAGCTGGCCGCTGACAGTGGTTGACCCCAGGTCCACCGCTACTCCGTAGGGGACGGGCTGGGACTGAGGTGCAGAAAATGAGACCACCTGAGCTTGAAGGTGATGTTCTGGCCTGTTTGCAGGAAACCAGTTGTAATTTATTGTGACGAACAGCTGCCAATTGTTACGGCGGAGGGCTGACGGCAATTCATACATTAATTCCAGCGGCATGGTGACCGGAACCTGTATCTTTTCCTGCAGTGCAGCAACGACCCGTTCCACATCTGCCCTGTTATCTCCTTGGTTAGGCTTAGAAAGTTGTAAATGATACACTTCGCTTAAGGGTTTATTCTTGTAGTTGCTTAAGGCCTTCATTATTTCACCTCCTCAGGGACAACCGGCATTGCCCCGAATTTTTCCTTACCCATTTGCATCCACTGGTGACTTAGAACCATAAAGTATAGTAAGATACCATGGAAATAATTGCCGAAATAAAGAGCATAGCTGCTGGCGAGTGTAATACTCGATTTTGTAGACTGGACAGGTTTACGTTAAGTTCTGGGGTTACCATGGCCGAGGTCAGAAGAGACGATGCTGTTGCTGAAATGTTTCGCAATACCATTTCCGGAATGCTAAAAAAGGTGCTAATAAGACAGGTAATTACAAAACCGAACAAAACCAGGGGAATGGGCAAGCTCATAATTTGACAAGATAAAACCATGTAATAACATTGTACCACTGTTCGTTAATGATTGTGTATATATATATTTACCTGTTTAAATTTCTCTTGAGCTGTTTGGGAATATCTGAAACTTTTAAGAAAGTGTCACACATTTCCCAAATTTGAAAATTTGTCAAATTTGGCGTATAGTAAGATTTAGTTTCACCAAAAACTATCGAAAAAGAACGAAATTAGCTGAATATCTAAGTATTATAGGGTGATTAATATGCTTGATTCCCGTATAAAAACTTTTATGGTTGTTGCAGAAAGAAAAAACTTTTCCCGTGCTGCGGATTATTTACATATTAGCCAGCCGGCGGTAAGCATTCAAATTCAGCAACTGGAAGATACTTTGGGAGTGAAGTTGTTTAAAAGATATGAAAAGGAAATAACGCTAACCCCGGCAGGCAAAGTGTTATTGGATTATGCCCAGCGTATTTCCGTGCTCGCAGATGAGGCTACGCGAGAAATAAACCGGCTGCAGAACGAAGTAAGAGGATCGCTGCGATTAGGGGCTACTCTCACAATAGGGGAGTATTTACTGCCGGCCATTATGGGTGCATTCAAGCAAAAATTTCCTGAAGTGGATTTTTTGCTGGAGGTGGAGAATACCCAAACCATAGAAAACATGCTTAGCCAGCATGAGATAGACTTAGCTTTGGTAGAAGGGCCTATTACCAACAAGCGTTTGATAGAACAGGAATTTATGACTGACGAGATGCTAGTATTATTTGCGCCAGGACACAGGTGGGCGGGACGAGATATTGTTTCCTGGGATGAATTTACAAAGGAAAAATTGATTCTGCGCGAACCGGGTTCCGGTACCCGCAAAGTAATTGAAAATGCCGTTACCGGTATGGGCAAAAAACTTGGCGAGCTAAATGTTTTCATGGAAATGGGTAGTACGCAGGCTATAAAAGCCCTGGTGAAAGAAAATTTAGGAGTTACCGTACTGTCTAAATTAACTGTGCAGGAAGAATTGGCTGCGGGTAGTCTCAAAGCGGCAGCATTGGAAGGATGTTCTTTAAAAAGAACCTTTCGTTTTTTGCTATTCAAAGAACAGGTTCCCTCGCTGGCTTGTGAACATTTTATGAAATTTTGTAAAGAATATATAGCGGGTAATATAGAGAAGTAAGCATTACAAGTTCTGGGAGGAATCAGATGTCATGAAAAAGCGTATTGTCATCATTGGCGGGGTTGCTGCCGGTGCCGGAGCGGCGACTAAGGCCCGACGGACCAACGAAGCGTCGGAGATAATTATCTATGAACAGGGCGAGTACGTCTCTTTTGCCAATTGCGGCCTTCCTTATTACGTAGGTGAAGTAATTCCCCAACGGGAAGATTTGTTTTTGATAACGCCGGAGCGTTTTAAACGGCGCTTCAACATTGATGTAAAAATCAAGCACCGGGTTACGGATATTGACCCGGTGAAAAAGGAGGTTACGGTTGAAGACTTAACCGGCGGCACCCGGTTTCAACAACCTTATGATGAACTGGTCATTGCCACCGGTGGGGAACCGGTTAGACCTCCGTTGCCGGGTGTTGAACTGGACAATATCTTTACGCTGTGGACCGTGCCTGATGCTGATGCCGTGAAAGGATACATAGACAGGGAACGGCCCCGGCGTGCCGTAGTTATTGGCGGAGGCTTTATTGGCCTGGAGATGGTAGAAAACTTGCTGCAGCGCGGTATTGAGGTTACCCTTGTGGAAAAGGCCAACCAAGTACTGCCGCCGTTGGACTGGGATATGGCTTTGCTGATTGAAAAACACCTGGTGGAAAAAGGCGTAGATGTCATCCTGGAAGACGGGGTTAAAGCTTTCAACGGCTCCGGACAGCTGGAGCAGGTGGAGCTGGAAAGCGGTAAAAGGATTGACGCCGATTTGGCAATTCTCTCTATCGGCGTCAGGCCGCGTTTGGAGCTGGCGGAAAAAGCCGGGGTGTTGATTGGTGATAGTGGCGGTATCGTGGTCAATAGCCGCATGCAGACGTCCGTTCCCCATATCTATGCCGCCGGGGACATTGTGGAAAAGCGGCACCTGGTATCGGGAAGAAAAGTTCGCATTCCTCTCGCCGGCCCGGCAAACAAGGAGGCCAGGGTTGCTGGTGCCAATGCGGCCGGCGGTTACATGGAGTTTCGTGGGGTTCTTGGTACTGCTATAGTAAAGGTATGTGACTTGACGGTTGCCGTTACCGGGTTAAACGAGCGGGATGCCAAAGATGCCGGATTTGATTATTTTGTTTCCTACACCCATTCTCAGGACCATGCCGGGTATTACCCCGGGGCGGAAACCATGACTATCAAGGTGCTGGTGGACAAGCGCACCGCGCGGCTGATTGGAGCGCAGATTGTCGGGCCCAGGGGAGTGGATAAAAGAATTGATGTCTTTGCCACGGCTATTTACTCTCAGTTAACCGTTGAGGATTTGGAGCATTTGGACCTGGCGTACGCTCCGCCTTTCGGTTCAGCAAAAGACCCTGCCATTATTGCCGGCTTTGTGGCTGCCAATATCTACCGGGGTGAATATGAAGCCATAACTCCGGAAGAGCTGCTGAAAGTGGTCAACAGCGGTGAAGATGTACAGCTTGTAGACGTACGCAGTCCGGAGGAATATGATGGTGGTCATATTCCGGGAGCGGTAAACATACCCTTAGACCAACTGCGTGACCGCCTGGATGAACTGGATAAGGGAAAAACGGTCTACACTTACTGTGCCATCGGGTACCGCTCCTACCAGGCATGCAAGCTGTTGGACCATCACGGCTTCAAGCCCATTAACTTGAGCGGCGGCTACCTGCATTTTTCCCGCAGGTTACCGAAAGAATAGCTAAAGAAAGAATACGGTGTATTTCGCAAGCGCTTTTGACCGGTGTTAAGCAAGTAAACATCGGTCTTATTATTTCTGTTTTGCCTGCTGATTTGAACCGGTTAGTTTTTTTTTCCATGCTTTAAAGGTAATATCAGGCAAATGGCGAAAGACTAATCGTAAAAGGGGGAATTTTATGCGCAATACTACAATTGGCATGGCGGTTGTAGCAGTTATTTTGACTATTCTGGCATATGTTCAGGGCGGTTTAAAATTGGTCAGCAGGGGATTTGCCAACGGTGGGCAGATGCTGCTGCAGGTATTTCCTCTGTTACTGGTGGCTTTTCTTGTGGCGGGGCTGATTCAAACCCTGGTTTCTCAGGAAATGATTAAAAAATGGCTGGGAAAAGAGTCTGGTTTTAAGGGGTTGCTGCTGGGGGCGGTTGCGGGAGCACTGATACCTGGCGGCCCGTATGTGTTTTATCCTATAGCTGCTTCCTTTTTGATGGGCGGTGCGGAGATAGGTACGGTTCTGGCCTTTGTGACGGCGAAAAACCTGTGGACGTTAAGCCGCTTGCCCATGGAGATTGCGTTAATTGGGTCGCACATTACGCTGGTTCGCTACGTGATAACTTTTGCTTTTCCCATTCTGGTGGGCTTGGTGGCTAATGCGGTATATGGAGAAAAAATGTCGCAGCGAATCAGGCACCAGATATCAGAAATAAGCAAGAAAGGTGAGGAAGCATGACAGTAGCGCTGGGTATCTTAATTGTGATGGCTTTAATCCTATTTATTATTGCATATAGACGGCGGGACGGGTCACATTTGAAAGCCGTAGATACCGGCCGGAAGATGCTGGTGAACTTACTGCCTCTGCTGTTGTTTGCCTTTGTAGTATCGGGTATGCTGCAGGTGGCAGTGCCGGCGCAGTTGATTCAAAACTGGCTGGGTGAAGGTGCCGGGTTCAAAGGTATTCTAATTGGCGGCGCGGGCGGTGCGTTAATACCCGGTGGACCTTACGTGTCCTTTCCCATTATAGCTTCAATCTTTCAGGCCGGTGCTGGCCTAGGCACGGCAGTAGCTTTTGTAACCGGCTGGGCCATGCTGGGGATTGGCCAGCTTCCTTTTGAGCTTGCTATCATGGGGCCGCGGTTTATGTTTGTGCGCCTAAGCTTGGTATTCTTGACACCTTTTATTGCCGGGTGGCTGGCTGCTATCTTTTTCTAAACCACCCTCAGGGAAAAGTGCTGATTCGGCAAAAGTAGACGAGATTCTTTAAAGGAATAGTTTCGCAGGCAAAAAATATAATATAAATACGGCATATAACTTTAAGTGTATATTTTCACAACTGCATCCTAATTTTTATGAAAAAGGCGGGGTGGTTATGAAAATAAGGCGAAGTTGCGTTTGCCTTCTGATTGTGCTGGTGATGCTGCTGGTGGGCGGCTGCGGCGGTGGCAACGGCCAGTTGGAACAGGCGAAGAAGCTGGCTGCAGGCATTAGTGAGGAGTTTAAGGATGTGAAAAAGGCTGGAGTGATGTACAACCAGGAAAAAAAGGAGTACATCGTGACCATAATTATTTACAAGTACCTGAACAAGGAACAAATTGCCGCTACTGCAGGGCGGGTTCGGGATAAATTTATGAAGATTCTGGATGCGGAAAACCAGGGTATTTCCGTAACGGTTTACGCTGCTTACGAGGATGGCAAAAAAGTGGGTAAGGCTTTTTACGATGCCAGGTACCGCAGGCTCAACCAAACCTATTTGGGCGATAGTTAGGAACCTGGGTAAAGGCGGGAGTACCCCGCTTTTTTTATTTCAGATTAACCAGGTAATCATATAACAACTGCAGGGCCGCCCGGGCGGAGTTTTCCTTGTTAGCTGCCCGGTCGCCGGTAAAATGGTACCGTTTCACGGTCACCCGTTTGTCATCTGCCAGCCCTATATACACCAGACCCACAGGTTTTTCCGCGGTCCCCCCTCCCGGTCCCGCAATACCCGTAATACCAATGCCTAAATCCGTACCTGCCCTCTGCCTTACTCCTCGGGCCATGGCTTCTGCCACTTCCGGGCTGACAGCCCCGTTTGTGGTGATGGTTTCTTCGGGAATGTTCAGCAAATTTACCTTCCAGCGGTTATCGTAAGTGACCAGGCCTAGTGGGAAATAGCCGGAACTACCCGGGACCAAGGTCAGCTTATGACTTAACAGCCCGCCGGTACAGGACTCGGCAGTGGCTATTGTCAAACTGTGTTTGCGGAGCAGTTCACCTACCGCTTGCTCCAGTTGCCTGTTTTCCGGCAGCAAAGAGAAGGCGTTTTTGCTGTTATTTTGCTCGCTCATTTTTTTCGCTTCCTTTATTGTTTACTTTTTATACTTCTATTCTTTCTTATTTTCAAAAATCCTCTGTACTATTTTTATTGACACAGAATGATTGGAGATATATAATGCAATTAAACAATTAGATAATTATCTAATTATCTAACAAGATTTACTTTGGGGGGATGTTATGAGCGGGCTGAACAATACTTTTAAGGCATTGGCCGATAGAAACAGGCGCCGCATTATAAGTATGTTAAAGGAAAGAGATATGACTGCTGGAGAAATTGCAGAACGGTTTTCTATTTCCAAACCCAGCATTTCACATCATTTAAACATTTTAAAACAGGCCAAACTGGTTTTGGCGGAGAGAAAAGGGCAGCACGTATACTACTCGCTTAACACCACTGTGGTACAGGATTTGTTGAACTGGGTGCTGGATTTAAAAGATTACCGCAAGGGAGGAAAGAATGATGAGTAGAGAAATCAAGTGGGAATGGCCGTTGGCGGTTTTGGTGGCGCTGACGTTGCTGGTAGCAATTTGGGTGTACCCTCAACTGCCGGAACAGGTACCTATGCACTGGAATGTCAAAGGTCAGGTGGACAGTTACGGCAGTCGTTTCAAGGGAGCATTTGCCATACCTTTATTAAATCTGGCTCTTTACTTCCTGTTCATTTACCTGCCGCAGCTGGATCCCAAACGGGAAAATTATGCCAAATTTTCCGAAGTTTACAGGGTATTGCGTTACCTGATTCATGTCTTTTTGGAGGTACTGTATGTGGTCATTATCCTGACGGCTTTGGGTTATCAAGTGCCTGTTGGTCGCGTGATCCCCGGAGCCGTTGCCCTGTTGCTTGTCATTATCGGCAATTTTATGGGACGCCTGCGGTTTAACTACTTTGTCGGCATTAAAACGCCCTGGACGCTGGCTAACGAGGAGGTATGGCAGCGGACGCACCGCCTGTCAGGGTATGTGTGGACCATCTCCGGCCTGTTGGCGCTGCTCAGTGCGCTGCTGTTGCCCCAGAGCTGGATATGGCTGGTATTTATGCCGCTGATACTTGGTGCCGCTTTCTTTTCCCTTGCTTATTCCTACTGGCTGTTTCAGAAAATAGGGCGTTGACAAAATTTTACCAGGGCCATACAATATAAGAAAAATTGGAGGTGCCCATGTTGAAACACACCCTTGCGTTACTGGTTGTCAACCGACCTACGGTGCTATCACACATATCGGGATTGATCAGCCGGCGCGCCTTTAATATTGACAGCATTGCCGCCGGTCCCACTGAGGATCCCAAAGTGACCAGGATTACCTTGGTGGTGGAATGCGAGCCGGATGAGATAGACCAGGTAATCAAGCAGCTGGCAAAGCTGGTGGACGTCATCAAGATTACCAATTTGACATCTACCAAGGCCATCAGCCGGGAACTGGCTTTAATCAAGGTGCGAGCGCCGGCGGAAAATCGTTCTGATATTGTAGATATCGTCAACATTTTTCGGGCCAAGATCGTGGATGTGAACCGAGAAACCATGGTAATTGAACTGACAGGAGAAGTGGATAAAACCGATGCGCTGCTGGAGGTACTCCAGGAGCACGGCATCATTGAGATTGTGCGGACGGGCAGAATTGCACTGGCGCGCGGGCCAGAACCGGCACGGGAAATGGGTGAATAATAAAAAGGGAGCAGGGGAGGCTGCTCCCTTTCTCTATGGGCAGTTTAACGTCTTGCCCGGGACTGCAGTCAGCAGCCCTCGCTGCAGTGAGCAACCCGCGGGATGAAGAAACGTCTCTGTAAAACTACCACTCCACAACCCTCCTTTTTCAAAAATGGGAATGTCACCCTGTTATCATAATACCATGAGGGGGTAAGGGTATTCAAGGGTGAAATTTGGATAGCCGGTGGACCTTCCGTATAGCTAACGTTATTAACATGCGACAGCAATTATTCATTTTTTTTCGACGGATAATTTTGTAGTGGATGGTAATAATAACATTGAACTGAAATTAGCAAATGAAACCTGTAGGGACATCACCGATTTCAAAGTTAACAACCAGAAATGTTGATGCTTACTTGCCGGTTATAAGTTAAAAAAAGTAATTCCCACTAAAACTTTAGTGGGAATTTTTTGGGTAAAAGGCTGGACCGGTTTGGTATAAAGTGGTACCATTACTGTTGAGTTCTTACCGTTCATTTAACTGGTGGGTTTTGCCGTCAATTTGTAAGTAAACACTGTTATTGTCTTCCACCAGGTAATCCCCCAGGTCCCAAAGAACCTGTCTTGAGAGACGGGTATCCTGAGGCCATTTCATGGTGGCATAGGGGATACCGTTATCCAAAATCAAGGTATCCAATTTTATGTCAACCGTCCGCCCGTCGGTGAGTTTTACTGTCAGTTGTTCCGCAGTTATGGCTTGCAAACTCTGGGCCACAAACGGTGTGGCTTCCACGTTAACGGGGTAAACCTGATTGTTGTAATGAATGTAGTAGTTGCCCTGCCTGTCTTTTTCCAGGTGTTCTGCCAAGAGAGACACTATATCCAGGCGAAACATTTTATTATCACCGTAATACCATTCCCCTTCCCTATTAATGGTAATGGGAACCACGTTTTCCATAGCTATCCCCCCCGTTCTGTGGCTAATTATATAACTTTTTGATAGCGGCTGCAATCTTTGGGCTGTCAGGCTAGGAGGTAATAGTTATGACTGGCGATTTGAGCGGGTTGTTGAAAAGTAACGCCTACGGAGTGGTTACATTTGGTACCACCCACCAGGCGCTGCAGTCTGAAGCAGTGCTAAAAGAAGCCGGGATAACATTTCTGCTCATTCCGACACCACGCCGGATTTCAGCAAGCTGCGGCATGGCTGTCAAATTTTTCTGGGAAGACCGGGAGAAAATACTGGAAAAGCTTGGCCAAAAGGGAATCAAGTGGGATAAGGTACACCGGGTGACAAAAGAGGGATGACCATGCAAGGCAGGGAAAGCGTGAAGCGTATTATCAGGGGAGAGGAACTGCGGCCGGTACCCCGGGGGGAATTTTTTCTAAACCGTGCTCTATGCCAAAAGTTGACCGGAAATAATGGAAGCGGTGTTTTGGAGGCCGGTATCGACTTGCTGGGATTTGATTTTTACGGCTTACTGCCGCAATACCCGGAAAAACAGTTTATCAAGTATGACGACAAGGGGCGAAAGGAACTGCGGGACTGCTGGGGACGAATTTTCTGGCAGATACCCGGCGGGAGAGAGCAGTTGGTAGCCTACCCCATTGTTGACCTTCAGGATATCAAGCAGTACCGTTTTCCTGACCTTGCGGGCATATCCTTCCCGGACAGCGGTACCTTACGAAACAAGGGGTTATTTTTATTCGGTATCGTGGACGGTGTGTTTCAGGCTGTCGCCCGTACCATGGACCTGCTGGATTTTTTGGCTGTACTTGAGGAAGAACCTGACTTACTGGAGCCCATGTTTGCCAGGGCGGTGGAATTTAGTTATGGCTTGGCGGAACACCTGTGCAGGACAGGCGTGGATGCCATTTTAGTGACCGATGATGTGGCCCACCGCCGGGGGCTTTTTTGCAGCCGGGAGGTTTTTTTCAGATGGGTGGCACCTTATGAACAGGAACTTTTTGCAGCCATTGACAAATTGGGCAAGCCGGTGTTTTTCCATTCCGACGGCAACATCATGTCCCTTTTGGAATGGCTGGCCGGCACTCCCGTCTGCGGGCTACATTCCCTGGAACCCCTTGCGGGCATGAACCTGCCCTACATAAAACTGCAGTACGGCAAGCGATTTATCCTGATGGGGGGAATTGACCTGACCGAGCTTTATGAAGCATCCGAGCAGCAGGTGAAAAAGCTGGTTGCTGAGAGAGTGGCGCTGCTTTCCCAGGGCGGGGGTTACCTGCTTTCCAGTGCCAGCGGGTTTCTTACGGAAGACATAGATGCTGCCACTTTAAAAGCCATGTATTATTTTGACAGGTAAAAATAGAGTAAATAAATGGGTTTACAAGACTTGCAGGTTTTATTAAAATGTAAGTAACTCCGGGAGGTGAAAATAATGATTACAAAAGACATGAGTATTACCGAGGTGGTCAGCAAGTACCCGCAGACAGCTAAGGTTTTTATGGAGCACGGCATGGGCTGCCTTGGCTGTGCAGCAGCACAGTTTGAAAATATTGAACAGGGTGCGAGGGCACATGGCGTAGATGTAGATGACCTGGTTAAAGCGCTTAACGAAACTCTTGCGGAGTAATACCGGCCGGTGTATAAAATATTATGACGGGAGATACTGAGACCGCTGAACTGGCGGTCTTTTTCGTGTGTACCGCCGGTTAGACTACTTGTCCGGCTTGTTTTTTACTTTAGTTTACCGGATTAAGGAGGCATGTTGCTGTTGGAGAGCTACTGGACTGTTAGGAAACAGGCGCGGCAGGAGCTGGTTATCCGAAAGTCCCGGTTTATCGCTTTTGTCAGTCCGGTTAGTACGGAGCAGGAAGCACTGCAGTTTGTGGAGCAGGTTAAGCAGGATCACCGGGAAGCAACGCATAATGTTCCAGCGTTTATTGTGGGCATTGAACGCAGGACGCAGCGCTGTAACGATGACGGGGAACCCAGTGGTACAGCCGGCGTTCCAGTTTTGGAAGTATTGAAGCAGAACGAACTGACCAATACTGTTGTGGTGGTGACTCGTTATTTCGGCGGCATCAAACTGGGTGCCGGCGGATTAATCAGGGCATACGGCCAGGCAGCCCAGCAGGGGGTAGAGGCGGCAGGAAAACAATTGATGGTGCGGCACATTAAGCTAACGGTTCGGGCGGATTATAACCTGATAGGCATCATTGAACACGAGGTAAAACAGTTTGACTGTATTACCGGTCAGCACCGGTTTGCCGACCGTGCAGCACTGTCCTACTGGGTGCCGGTGAAGCAAAAAGAAGGGCTGGGAAAGTGTTTGGTTAACGTGACCAATGACCGGGTGCAATTAAGCTGGGGTGATAGCAAATACCTGCCTAAAGACTGATGCCTTACCTGGCGAAAAATAAAAAAACCTCCGACTAAAGGTTTAGTGGAGGTCTTTTAAACTGGTGATGGGCTTGCTTGATTTATTAAGTAAATTGATACATTAAAAAGACCGAAATGAGTGCCAGGGCGATGAACATTACGTAAGCCATAAAAGTGGCGGCGTGCTTTTGGTGTTCGGTTTCCGGTTTATAGTAGGTCAGCATCAATGGTACGGGTTTTTGTTCCTTGGCCATCATTACCCCTCCTTTAATTGGTCCAATATTAAGTTACTTCGCTAAGTGATAGGATATTCCTGCTTACTGACATACTTTGGAGGAATTTTATGGGGATAAATGAGGAAAAGATACAGGTTATAGCGAAAATAGCGGTGCTCGTGGGTGTCTTGGCGGTTTCCTTCGCGGCGATTTTTGTACGCTGGTCGGCTGCGCCGGCGTTGATAACCGCCATGTACCGGTTATTGTTTGCTGCTTTGCTGACTTGTGGTGTAATTTTTACCCGTGGGGAAGCAAATTTTAAAGCGTTTGCAGTGCAGGATATGGTGTTGGCCATGGGTTCCGGTGTGTTTCTGGCACTGCATTTTTACAGCTGGTTTGTTTCTTTAGAGCTTACTTCGGTAGCCAGCTCCACCGTGTTGGTCACCATGCAGCCTATTTTTGTTGTGGCCGGGGAGTACCTGCTTTTCCGGGAACGGGTAGCGCCTCTGGCCATGCTGGGCATTGCCATATCTTTGACGGGGAGTATCTTTATCGGCCTGGGCGGATCCCAGGAGCTGCACAGGCTGTACGGTGATGTCCTGGCCCTGCTGGGCGCCTTGCTGGTGTCAGTGTATTTATTGATCGGGCGCAGCCTGAGAAAACGGGTACCCATGCTGGAGTATACACTGGTGGTGTATTCGACCAGTACAGTAGTGCTGCTGGTGCTAGCCCTTGTCAGTAACACGCCGTTACATGGTTACCCTGCAGGTACATGGCTGGTATTTTTTCTCCTGGCACTGGTGCCCACCATGTTAGGCCACAGCCTGTTTAACTGGGCATTGAAGTACCTGGAAACCAGCTACATATCGGTCAATATATTGGGTGAACCGGTGGGGGCGACAGTGCTGGCATGGTTGTTTTTTGGTGAAGTTCCTTCTGTTTCGGAAGCAGTCGGCGGGGCTTTAATTCTGGCAGGATTGTATTTGTTCCACCAAAAAAGAGGTATTAACCACAACAGTCGGGCATAAGCATTAATGAATGTGGAAAGGGAGGCTGGCTGCTGTTGTGGTTTTTTGTCAAGGATAAATGCGTATTTGGCATGGCGCTGGTTCGCGTTTTGTCCGGGTGCATTGAGATATCCGCCGCCCTGCTCATGCTTTATTTTAACCGGGTGGAAACTGCCATGAAAATCAACGGTGTGTTGGCATTTATCGGACCCAGCATCCTGTTTATTGTCATGGCACTGGGATTGATAGGACTGGCCGGGAAGCTGCCTCTAAGTAAGATGCTTTACATATTAATTGGCGTGGCCCTGATTTTTTACGGTGTGGGCAGGGGCTAGCGCTGCCTGCGTTTCAGCCAGAAGAGCAGGATGGCCAGGCAGGAAGCTATACCGGCGACAGGTTTCCAAGCTGTTTGTAAATTAAAACCGGGGAGTCTCTTTGGTGGTGTTAGTAAGGGAGAATCTGCCGTTTGTTCTTTCTTTTTTGTTTGGTCATTTTCCCCTTCAGGTATTTGCCAGTTCTGTGATGACTGGTCGGCTTCTCCTGGTTTGCCGAGTTCCTTTTTACTAACCAGCAGAAAACTGATAAGGAAAGCCGCCAGGGCAATGCCGCTGCCGCCCCAGAACATGGTGCTTTTGCTGATTTCCAGCAGTTTGCTGTACGTAGGTGGGCCTGCTGCCACGCCGAAAAAACGTACCGTGCCGTAAAGAGCGGTGATGCCGCCCCGTTCCTCCAGCGGTGCCGCACTGGTAACTACCGTATTGACTGCCGGGAGTACCAGTCCCGTACCGATACCCATAATGACTATGGCGATAAAAAAGATGAGATTTGTTTTAAATAAAGACAGGATTAATAAAGCACCCGCAAGGATGGCTAAACCGCCGACAATGAAAGGTTTCAGAAGCGACTGGTTGTTTTTCAGGATTTTCCCCGAAAGAAACGACGTGGAGGACATTGCCAATACCGGCACTGCCAGGGCAAAGCCTTTGATGACTCCTCTTAGGCCGTAGTGCATTTCCAAAACGTCAGATAAATAGGACAGAATGCCGAATAACGTAAAGAGCACAACGCTGGCGGCCAGGTAGGAGCCTATCAGGGATTTTCCGTGTTGGGAAAAGATTCTTTTTATTCCCTGGAAGTAATTGCTTAATGAGTTGCCCTGGTGATTGGGTTTGGGTTCTTTGATGAGAAACCAAACTCCCAGGGCAATGGGAATGGCTAAAAAGGCGTAGACAAAAAAGATAGCATACCAGGTAATCAGCGCCACCAGGGATCCCAAGATAGGGCTGATCACCTTACCCAAACCGTTGGCCGCTTCAACAGACCCCTGGGCCTGAGTCCGATCATCGCCGGTAAAGATGTCGCTTACCAGTGCCAGGGCAATGGGCCCGGTGCCGGCGGCGCCTATTCCCTGTACGATCCTCCCGGCAAGCAGTAAAGGGTATGCCTGCTGCTGAAGCAGGATGGGCGAGATGCCGGAAATTACGCCGCCGATACCGTACAGTATCAGTGAAGGGACGATAATCAACTTTCGCCCTATTTTATCCGATAAAAAGCCCAAAACCGGGATACTGACACCTGCAGGAATGGAAAACAAGGTGATGGTGAGTCCTGCTTTAAACTGGGAGATATTCAAAGCTTGTTGCATTTGTGGGAAAACCGGGATTAGCATAGAATTTCCTAATACCATTAATAATGGCACGCCGCCCAGGGCAACCAGCTTGATTACTGAATCCTTTTTCATCATGTGCCTCCTTTTGCCAAATCAGAAACTAGTTTACCCCATCCAAACCAAAATCATTACGCCGGGGAAGGCTCTGTAAAATAATCGCTAAGAGTTATAAAAAAGCCGGCGCTGTCGGCAAAAATTGGCGGACAATATAAGACCGGGTGTATATATGTTTGCCGGCCAAAAGCTGCTACAAAAAATTTGCCTTGGCTGTCACCGGACAACGGGAGCGTGAATAGAAAAATAAAAAAAGGAGATGACTGTTCGGTGGCGAAACTTAACAGCTTAAAGGCATGGAAGGAGATATTCGAGTTCCCCTTGATGGGCAGGCAGGACAAGCCGCGGGAAAATGGAATTACCATGATTATTGACAAGGGTTTGGGGCTTACTGAGACCAGAGAGCTGCTGGACCTGGCCGCTGACTACATTGATTTTATCAAGCTGGGTTTTGGTACTTCCGCCTTTTATTCCCAGCAGCTGCTGGAACAAAAAATCCGCCTGGTGACCTCCTATGATGTGGATATCTTTCCCGGGGGCACCTTTTTGGAGGTTGCGGTGCTGCAGGGAAAGCTGCAGGTGTTTTTAAAAACTGCTAAAGAGCTGGGGTTTACAGCCGTTGAAGTTTCCGACGGTACTATCAACATGCCGCAGCGCATACGTTCGGCAGCAATTAAACGGGCCATTGACAGCGGTTTCAAGGTGCTGGCTGAAGTGGGTAAAAAGGACCCCCGTGATATGCTGGAAACAGAGAGAATTTGTGAACAGATAGAGCAGGACCTGCAAGACGGGGCGTACAAGGTAATTGTGGAGGGCCGAGAATCCGGCAAAGGGGTAGTTATTTACGACCAAAAGGGTGCTATAAGGCAAGAGGAACTGGAACGGCTGCTAGCCAGTATTAAAGACCTTGGCAAGATACTGTGGGAGGCGCCGCTGAAAAGTCAGCAGCAGGCGTTGATTACGAGTTTTGGCCCCAACGTCAACCTGGGGAACATTCAGCCCAGTGAAATCCTGGCTTTGGAAGCACTGCGCGTGGGCCTGCGGGGCGATACCCTGCGGGACTGTTTGAAGGCAAAAGCGGTGCTACCCGCCCTGTACAAGGACATTACCGGGCAGGAAAGCTTAACGGATGAGGGGAAGAAAATTTTAGAGAGGTGACAGGCTTGCAGGTAACGGTGGTACCACATGCCGGGGAAATTACCGGCATTTCGGGAAAAACAGCAGTGGTAATTGATGTATTACGGGCCACGTCTACCATGGTGACGGCTTTTGCCAACGGGGCAACAGCAGTCATGCCTTTTTTTACTCCTGAGGAGGCCAAGCAGTATTATGGATGGCACAACAACAAGCTATTGCTGTGCGGGGAACGCAAGGGAGTTAAGATAACAGGTTTTCATTTGGGCAATTCACCGCTGGAATATACCGGTGATGTGGTGGCGGGGAAGACACTGTTGATGACTACTACCAACGGTACGAAAGCGATCAAACGCAGTGAGACTGCCGGTACCATATTGATTGGCAGTGCTTTGAATGCACCGGCGGTTGCCGACCAGTTACTACGTTTACATGAGGATGTGGTGCTGGTATGTGCCGGTACGCGGGAAAGGTTTTCCCTGGATGATTTTGCCGTGGCCGGGTTAATACTTTGCCTGCTTCGGGAACGGGTCAAACTTGCTATGGATGACCGAGCGCGGGCAGCCTGCCTGCTGGCTGAGAGCAGGGAAATGCGTGAACTGCTGCTTATGTCCAATCACGGTCAGTATTTGGTGGAACTGGGTTTTACGGAGGATATTGAGTACTGTGCGCAGGTGGGGAAAATAAATCTAGTTCCGTACTTTGACGGGAAAATGATAACAATCTGACGGCATGTATTTTCTTTCTCAAACCATGGGAAAGCCTGATTTTTTGGAAAAAAGTTCTTTTAAATTAAGGAGTACAGGATTTAATTCCGAAGGCCGGGAATTTTACAATTAATTTAATTAAGCCGGTTAAGGCATGGTCTTTTTGGAAAAGGAAATAAACGGAAAAAAGAAATGTGTTTCACTAGTCTAGGCATGGCCTTCCGTGAATAGGATGTTTAGCGGAGGGGTAACCGTGCCGCAAGTAAACTGGATTATCATTCTCATTCTTATACTGGGTATTTTGGGAAAATCGGATATTATTGCTGCGGCAGCGGCAATTTTGCTGGTTATAGATTACGTTAACCTGGAGCGTTTTTTGCCGATTTTGGAACGCAGGGGTCTGGAGTTGGGCCTGTTGTTTTTGGTAATATCGGTGCTGGTGCCTTTTGCTGCCAACAAGGTTGACGGTCGCGAGATTATTTCCTCCTTTTTCTCCGTCCCGGGGTTTGTAGCCCTGATCAGCGGAGCCATTGCAACCAGTCTTAACGGCAAGGGACTGCAGCTGCTGCAGCACCAACCGGAATTGATGATCGGCCTGGTGTTCGGTTCCATTATCGGGATAGTTTTTCTGAAAGGAATACCCGTAGGTCCGCTGATGGCCGGCGGTATTGCAGCCCTGATGTTGCGCCTGCTGGGCCAGTGGCCGTAAACCGAGTGGTTTGTTGACTACGTGCAATGTTTGTTAATTTTTGTATTGTAAGGATTTTGCATAATATATAACCCTTATATAACAAGGGATGAAGACGAAAAGAAAGAACTTCACCCCAGAGCAGTTGTTTTATGACTTAGTTCAACAATGCTATGACGAAGAAATAATTTATAAACAATTGCTATTGACAGCACAGCTATTGATGCTTGCGAAAGAAAGAAACCTAAAATTGTCATTTTGCAAAAGGCTTATTAAAAAATAAAGGAGGCCGGCCTGTTTTCCGGCTTCCTCTTTTGGAGAATATTTTTACAGCATGCTTGCCCTGCGGTAGAGATTGTGAAAATGGTGTACCGGCCCGATGCCTTTGCCGATATTCAGGCCGTGTTTTATGGCTTCTGTGAGATATTCCTTTGCTTTTCTGATGGCGGTGACCAGGTCGTGGCCCTGTGCCAGGTGAGCGGCAATTGCCGAGGACAGGGTGCAGCCTGTTCCGTGGGTGTTTCTTGTGTGGACATGCTCGGCTGTAAACTCGGTTATGGTTTTGCCGTCAAAAAAGATATCGGTGGCATCTCCATCCAGGTGCCCGCCCTTAACAAGCACACTTCTTGGTCCCAGCCGGTAAATATCCATTGCTGCTTCTGCCATCTCATCTACATTTTTTATTTCCCTATCCAAAATAACTTCTGCTTCCGGTATGTTAGGGGTAACTACTGTAGCCAGGGGCAGCAGTTTTTCTACCAGCTGTTTTTTGGCTTCCGGCCGCAGCAGGTGATGGCCGCTTTTGGAGACCATGACCGGATCCACCACGATGTTTTGCGCATGCCACTCGGTTAGGGAGGCGGCAATCTGGGCGATAATTTCCGCGTTGGAAACCATGCCTATCTTTACGGCGTCAACTCTGATGTCGTCAAAAATGCAATCTATTTGTGACTTAACCATGGTTTTATCCATTTCCACCACCCGAAAAACTCCCCGGGTATTTTGGGCGGTGACAGCCGTTATTACACTCATGCCGTAAGTTCCCAGGGCGGAAAAAGTCTTCAGGTCCGCCTGGATACCGGCACCGCCGCCGGAGTCTGAACCCGCAATAGTTAAGACGTGCTTCATTGTTGTCCCACCTCTGCAATTAAATTTTTTACTTCCTGCAGCACATCGCTGAAGGTAGCGAATTGAAAAACTTCCCTGCCTGTTGCCGTGCAGTGCCGGTAAAGCGTTTTTTTGGCAAATACGTAATCGGCATGCTTGGCCGGGCAGAAATCGGAATAGCCGTCGCCGATGTAGACGCTGACCTGTCCTGCTTTTTGTAACTGCTGCATTAATTTCGTCTTGCAGACACCGCACAGGTCGCAGTCAGCGGACTGGTAGGGTGCCTCAATATCCATTTCTGGAGAAAAGATGAGTTTATTGGCATAATAGGGCAGCTCGATTCCTTCCTTTTCCAGCAGGTAGTCAATATAAAAGTCATAGCCGTCACTTAAAATGTAAATGGGGAACCCGTGGCTTTTACAGTAAGAAACAAAATCCTTAAAGCTTGCATCCAATTGTATGTTATCAAGAATTTTTCTTATTTCCTGGGGGTCGGAAGTGGTAAAAAGCTTAAAAGTTTGCCGTGCGCACTCGACGGTGGACAGCTCTTTTTGTTCCCACCTGCGGTTGATTTCCTGCCACCCGTCACCGGCAAAGGTGGTTACCAGGGTTTCGCAGACATCGTTGCGCGTTATAGTACCGTCAAAGTCAATGAAAAAGGCGAAGGTTACTCGTTCCATAAATCAATTAGCTCCTTTGCAGCCCGGTAGGTGTCGTCCCGGGAGAGAATTGCGGAAATGACGGAAATGCCGTCGGCGCCGGTGCGCTTTACATCGGCCAGGTTTTCGGCACTGATGCCGCCGATACCCACGACCGGAATATTTACTGTCTGCTTTATCTTTTTCAACCCTTCCGTACCGATGGGTCTGCCGGCGTCTTTTTTACTGTCGGTGGCGTAGACGGGACCGGCTCCTAGATAATCGGCTCCGTGCCGCTCGCCGTAAAGTGCCTCTTCCTCGTTGGATACCGAGTACCCCAAAATTTTCTCTCTGCCCAGCAGCTTCCTCGCCGTTGCAACGGGTAGGTCGTCCTGGCCTATGTGTAGGCCGTCGGCATCAACGGCCAGGGCGATGTCCAGCCGGTCATTGATGATTAAGGGAACATCATATTGCCTGGCAATTTTTTTTAGTTTGAGGCTGATTTCGTAAAACTCCCTGGAACTGACATTCTTTTCCCTGACCTGCAGCAGGGTAACGCCGCCCTCCAGGGCTTTAATTACGGAGCGGTAAAAATCCTTATTTCCTACGAGATGGCGGTCGGTGATCAAGTAAAGGCTGTAATCTACTGCCATTGGACTTTCCCCTGTTCCTTCATGGTATTCTCATTCATTAAATAAATCTGGTTAAAAAGATTTTTCTTGAAGGTACCGGGCAGGGTACCGCCATCATTTTCTGCAGCCAGCTCTCCGGCCAAGGCCATGGTCAGGTGGGCGGCACAGGTGGCCAAAAACAGGTCATCACTGGCCCCGCAAAAACCGGCAGTTAACGCTCCCAGCATACAGCCGGTACCGGTGATCTTGCCCAGCATTTCCGAGCCGTTGTCAACCAGGCATACTCTATCGCCGTCGGTGATGATATCAGTTTTCCCGGTAGCTGCCACGATACAGTTGAACTTTTCTGCCAGGGTCTGGCAAACCTCAACGCCGTCATCACCGTCGTCCAAAGAATCTACTCCCCTGGCTTTGGTTTCCACCCCCAGCAGCGCTTTAATTTCTGCCATGTTGCCCTTAATGACGGATATGTCTCCAAAATGTCTTAACTTACGGATAAAGTCCAGTTTTTTGGGGATGGCACCGCAGGCTACAGGATCCAGGATTACGGGTACTTTTTTAATGGTGGCACCGCGAATAGCCAGCAGCATGGCCACTTCCTGCTCCCTGGTAAGGGTGCCGGTATTCAGGTACAGGGCACTGGCAATCTGGCTGAAGTCAAAAGTTTCATCGGCGGCTTCGCACATAGCGGGAGAAGCGCCAGCGGCCAGCAGGATGTTGGCACAGTCGTTAACTGTCACGTAGTTTGTTATGGCATGAACCAGCGGTGTTTTTTCTCTTACTTGCTGCAGGCAGCAGTGAAGCTGTTCTAGCATATTGGGCCCTCCTTGAATTTTAAAATAAAAACCTCCACCTGAGTGGAGGTTATGCGCATACAGAGTCTACTGACAGTTTAGGGTGGCGAAATTCTTGATGTCGTTAGCTCCCTGCGGTGGTATTACCCACATCAGGTTCAAAGGGTAACGAATACCAGCATATTCGTTTCTCAGCCTTGCGGCACCCCTGCTAACTATTTTTAAATTTATGATTAGTGTATCATTGAACTTTACCGGTGTCAACATCCAGTTACCTGTGGTGGCCCAATATTTCGGAAGGTCTTGGGGAAATACCAGGCGTCTTATATGGGCATGATAAAACTAATTCGGACTGTTTTTTGTACCTTGTAGTAACACAGATTGAGGAAGGAGGTATAAACATTGCTGTTGCGGATTGACCAGCCATGGCAGCCGGAAACCCCACAGCCGGACCAGGTGGTGCACCCCGAAAATCCCGAAGAGGTGCCTGCCGAACCAACTCCGCCCGAAATCGGCCATCCGGAAGACCGTTATCGACAGGCTGCTTGAAAAGTCCAGACAGCAAAAGACCGCCACTTGAAGGATAGCAGCGGTCTTTTGCTTATGCTTCATGTCACACCACACACACATCTTTATTATACTACAGGTGTGATATTTGTCAAATTTTGTTCTGAAAAGTACAAGTAGGGTCCTTTTTCTTGTTAATTGGTGGAAAAAACAATATAATGAAAATAACCAAAATAAGGTCTAGGGAAGGGTGGATTATGGCGGAAAAGGTGTCCATTGTTACCTTGCAGGAAATGAAAGCTAACGGGGAAAAGATTACCATGCTTACGGCATATGATTACCCGACTGCCCTGCTGGTGGACAGGGCCGGGATTGATATGATTCTGGTGGGAGATTCGCTGGGCATGACCGTGTTGGGACTGGACAGTACCGTGCCGGTGACTATGGAAGATATGCTTCACCACACCAAGGCAGTCATGCGCGGGGTACAGCGGTGTTTCGTTGTTGCCGATATGCCGTTCATGTCCTACAATATTACCAGAGAAGAGGCTATCAGAAATGCCGGCAGGCTGGTTAAGGAAGCGGGTGCTCATGCAGTAAAGCTGGAAGGCGGCACGGAAATTGCTCCCACGGTAAAGGCCATAGTGGATGCCGGCATTCCGGTACTGGGTCACCTGGGGTTAACCCCGCAGACGGCCACCAAGTTGGGAGGATATAAAGTCCAGGGGCGGACTCCGGAAGCAGCGCAAAAGATTCTGGAAGATGCCAGAGCACTACAACAGGCCGGGGTAATGGGGGTTGTCCTGGAGTGCGTGCCCGAGGCTTTGGCTAACGAGATAACCGGAATGCTGGAGGTGCCGACCATTGGTATCGGTGCCGGCGCCGGGTGTGACGGCCAGGTGCTGGTGTTTCACGATATGTTGGGTTTGTTTGACCGGTTTCAGCCCCGGTTTGTAAAGCGCTACCGCAACCTGGCTGCAGAAATTGTGGCAGCTTTACAAGAGTACAAGGATGAGGTGCGTCGTGGGGTGTTCCCGGCAGAGGAACATACTTTTAGGTAAACTACACAAGGTTATTTCGTGACCGGGAAGAACCTGCTCTTACCGGCAAAAAATTAGTCTAACCCCCTGGGGCGGCACATATATTTTAGCAAGTCCGATAAATTTTTCTGCCTCAAGGGGGAAAAATGATGCAGGCGTTGGAAGGATTAATTTTTCTGGCACTGGTGGTGGAATTTCTTACTACTGTGTTCAAAAGGCTGGTCAGTGACCGCAACAGCCAGCTGGTTTCTATGGCTATCGGTATCTTGCTCTGTATTACTTACCGGTTGGGGATTTTTGCCGCTGTGGGTCTGGAAACCCCTTATCCCATAATTGATTACGTGTTATCCGGTATAATTGTCTCCCGCGGTTCAAATGCCATTTATGACCTGATCGGCAGGAAAGGTGTGCCGGTACGGAACAAGGGTAAGAGAAAGTGAAGGATGAGCTATGAGTTATTTGGACGGAATAATCTTAATGCTACTGGGCTTAGGTGCCTTTCGCGGCTATCGAAAAGGACTGTTAAATTCTCTTACCGGTCTGGTGGGACTGGCACTGGGGTGTGCCGTGGCTTCCAGTTGGGCACGCCCGGTGGCTTTTTATTTGGACAAGCGGTATTTGATTACCAGTAGGATAACTCCCTGGCTGGCAGCCAAACTGCCTGACTTGGGCCTGCTGGAGCGACCGGATAAGGGCGGCTTTTTTGCCGGTTTTTTTCACCAGCTGTTGAACAAGCTGCCTCTGGGGTCACCGGCGGTATCAGAGGGCAATTTGATATATAATCTCAGCTTTGCTCTTTTGGTAGCCGTTGTTTTTTTACTGCTCATTTTTATAGCAACTTTTCTGCTGCGGCTTCTGGCCACAGCCATTACTGCTACCATCAAGCATACATTGCTGGGGGGGATTAACCGCCTGGGCGGCTTAATTGTAGGCCTTGTTACTACGGCGTTTATTTTAGGACTGCTGCTGGTGGTTGTGACACCGCTGCTGGCAATCAGTACGGCAGTGCCGGGCGGTGGCATACTTGCTGATATCAACGGCGCAATAAACCGGTCTGTTCTCGTGCCCAAGCTAATGTTTCTATTTAAGTTTATAATCCAACAATACCTGTTTTTTTCGTAATATTGCTAACCCGTAGGCTTTTTTTTGATGCTGGAACCGGGTAGTCGGGCATCCGGCTAGTTTTAGGAAAAAGTTTGCGGTAGAAATCATAAACTCTTACTTTCAGGAAATCCTAAAATTGATATATCCTGGTAACTTAATCCAAAAAAATGGAGGGTTTTTATGGCTGAAAAAAACTACAACCAGTTGGCTGAGAAGTTGAAACTCAACAGAAAAAATGGCTGGCAGGGCCTGGGGGCTGGTGAACGGGACGACGTTTTTGCCCTGGCTAAACATTACATGGATTTTTTAAATAAAGCTAAAACGGAACGGGAAGCAGTAGCTGAGATTGTCCGGTGGTGTCAGGATAACGGGTTCTTGAAGCTGGAAGACGCTAAAAAAGCGCGGCCTAAAGCAGGGGAGCGTTTTTATTTTGTTTGGAAGGAACGGTCCCTGATTCTTGGTATTTGGGGGAAACAGCCGCTGTCTGCAGGTTTTCGCCTGGTAGGCAGTCACCTGGATGCGCCCAGGTTGGACCTGAAACCGGAACCGCTGTACGAGCAGGAAGGGTTGGGTTTGTGCAAGACACATTATTATGGCGGCATTAAAAAATACCAGTGGACGGCCGTACCGCTGGCACTCCACGGTGTGGTTTACACCGCGCAGGGTGACAGGGTTTCCATAATGATTGGTGAAGATGCCGGGGACCCGGTGTTTACCATAACCGACCTGCTGCCGCACCTGGCAAAAGACCAGATGAAAAAGAAGGCCACGGAGGCTGTGCCTGGAGAAGCGTTGAATATTGTTGTCGGCAGTATTCCGGTGCAGGATGAGGAAGTCAAGGAACCGGTGAAACTGGCTTTGCTGGAACAACTTTACGAGCAGTATGGCATAGTGGAAGAAGATTTTATCAGTGCCGAACTGGAATTGGTCCCTGCCATGCCTGCCAGAGACCTGGGACTGGACAGGAGCCTAATTGCTGCTTATGGGCAGGACGACCGTATCTGCGCCTATGCTACCCTCAAAGCCCTGGCAGGCATTAGGGAGCCGGAGTACCTGGCATTGGGACTGTTTGCAGACAAAGAGGAAATAGGCAGTGTCGGTATCACCGGGATGCAGTCAAACATGCTGGAGTATTTGTTGGAACAGCTGATAGTATGGTCCGGGGAAACGGTAGGTATGCACCAGTTGCTGGGTGCTTCCCAGGCCATATCTGCCGACGTTAACGCGGCCCTGGATCCCACTTATCCCGAAGTGATGGATAAACACAATGCTGCCCGCTTGGGATGCGGTGTGGTATTGACAAAATATACCGGTGCCGGTGGCAAGTACAATGCCAATGATGCTGGGGCGGAGTACGTAGCGCAGATAAGACAGCTGTATAACAAGCACGGCGTTTTGTGGCAGACCGGTGAACTGGGTAAAGTGGACCAGGGTGGCGGTGGTACCATAGCGCAGTTTTTAGCCAACAAGGGTATTGAGACCATTGATTCCGGACCACCCATTTTAAGTATGCATGCTCCCCTGGAAATTGCCAGTAAAATAGATTTCTATTATACGGTCAAAGCCTATAATGTATTTCTATCAGGGGACAAATAAGCAGGAGACGCTACGGTGATGGCGAAATAGAATGCAGAAGTGAGGTGAAACGGGTGGTTGACCTGGTGAAATTAACCCATTGTGCGTCTGCTGCCGGTTGAGCGGCAAAGATCGGGCCTGAAACACTGCGTGAGATATTAGAGGACTTGCCGCAGTTTCAGGACCCGCGGCTGCTGGTCAGCGGCGCAACAATGGATGATGCAGGAGTCTACAAGTTAAATGAACAACAGGCTTTGGTCCAGACGGTGGATTTTTTTACGCCCATGGTGGATGACCCTTATGTGTTTGGGCAGGTGGCTGCGGCCAATGCCCTGAGTGATATTTATGCCATGGGGGGCAGGCCGCTGACTGCTCTGAATATAGCGGCATTTGATTTGGATATCGGTAAAGAGGTTATCCAGCGCATTCTTGCCGGAGGTGCTGTCAAACTGCAGGAGGCAGGCTGCCTGCTTGTCGGGGGCCATACCATAGAGGATAAAGAACCCAAGTACGGTTTAGCTGTTACCGGTTTGGTTCACCCGGATAAATTGATTACCAATGCCGGGGCCCAACCCGGTGCCCGGGTGGTGCTTACCAAGCCGCTGGGAAGCGGTATTTTGAGCACTGCGTTGAAAGGGGACTTGCTGGACAATGAGGGCCTTGAGGAATTGACTGCCGTTATGACCGAGCTCAATGACAAAGCCTCGGCAGTGATGCAGCAGGTGGGTGTTTTGGCGGCCACCGATATCACCGGTTTTGGCTTGCTGGGACACGCGTGGGAGATATGTGCCAGCAGCGGTGTGGGAATGGAGTTGCAGTACGGGGATATACCGGTGATGGACCGGGTTGTGGACTTTGCTAGCATGGGTGTAATTCCCGCCGGCGCATACAAAAATAAGCGGTACCTGGAGGACAAGATTGAATTTTCCGGTGTTCCCGAGCACGGGCAGATAATACTGTGTGACCCGCAGACTTCCGGTGGACTGTTGATAGTTGTGGAGGAGTCCAAGTTAAGTGAGTTGACCGGTCTACTGCAGGCGGCAGGTATTGACGGGAGCGTCATTGGAACGATTACCGATAGTAAGGGATTAATCACTGTAACCGGTTAGGGTGTCTATGCGGTCGGAAAGCCTACCATGCGGCCCTTCTCACCGTCAAGGGTGAAATGAACGGGCTTGTCTGTGGATAAAAGTTAATTTTAGTTTTGTTAAGACCTGAACCATAAATTCTGTGGTTGGGTTGGTCAAAACATATTATACGAGGGGGGTTTTTATGAAGAACACGGTGGATGCGCGCGGAAAGGCCTGCCCGCAGCCCGTGATTGAAACCAAAAAGGCTTTGGAGCAGATTTCCGGTGGAGAACTGGTGACCATAGTGGATAATGAAGCTGCCCGGGATAATGTAGTAAAACTGGCAAAAAGTATGTCTCTGGATGTGGAGGTCAAACAACACCAGGGGGAATATCACATCCACATTAACAAGGGGGAAACGGTCAACAAAGATGAACATATTGCTATTTCCACCGCAACTATGGAGGAAAAGGCTGCGTTTATTCTATTTACCAGCAATGTTTTGGGTTCCGGCAGTGAGGAATTGGGGGAAACGCTGGTAAAAAGCTTCTTCTATACCCTGGTGGAAAGTGATATGAAACCGAAGACCCTGATGTTTATTAATAAAGGGGTTTATCTTGCCTGTGAGGATTCTCCCGTGCTGGCCCAGTTGATGGCCTTAAAAGAAGCGGGAGTGGAGATTCTTTCCTGCGGGACATGTCTCGACTACTACAACCTCAAGGATAAGCTGTGCGTGGGCAGCGTTACCAACATGTACACCATCCTGGAGAATCTGATGGGCGGGGAGCGTGTAGTAACGCTATAGGTCTTGAAAATGGCATTTTTTAAAGGAGGAACCTTTCTCTTATGGCCCAGTTGGTAGGGGTACTGGTATTGTTGGTTACCTTATGGTTGCTTTTTAACAAGCGGGGAAAAACTTCCCAAAGCGTGAAAGAGAAATTGGCGTCTATGGAACCGGCGGCAGCGGCTCGCTGGCTGTTGGATAACCGGGAAGAGCTTGACGGGAAAGATGCGGAAATTTCGGAGGCGCTGTCAGAGAGAGAACTGTTACAACGCTGGAAGCGAGGATTGGATCACGGAGATGCCGGTAAACAGGCCGATATTGCCATGGCAGTAGCGGTATTCGGGGGAGAAAACGGGCGCAAGTGGTTGCTCCAGGCCTGGGATCAGAACAGTCCCGGTGTGCAGCTGGCTGTGGCCCGTGCTTTAGCTGCTACGGCGGAGCCGGAACTTTTAGATGAGCTGCTGCCCTTGTTGCAAAGCGAACGCCCAGGCTTGCCTACCCGCGTGGCGGAAGTGATTATGGCGCTGGGGGATAAAGCGGTGCCCACCCTGGTTAATCAACTGCGAAATGTGGAAGAAGGTAGGGAAATTATAATTCAGCTGCTGGGTGAGCTGGAAGCAGCGGAGGCAGCGGGAGAACTTGTCAACTGCTTGTCACATTCACAACCCGGCGTGCGCAGGGAAGCGGTAATTGCCCTGGGAAAATTGGAAACCACTCCGGAAATAACCGCGGCCTTACTGCACGCCTTACACGACGGTGACTGGCGGGTGCGCGCTCAGGCGGCCCGGGTAGTTGGCATCAGAGGAATTGTGGAGGCAATACCATCTTTGAAGAAATTGACGCGGGATGAACGCTGGGAAGTAAGTACGCAGGCCGAAAAAGCATTGCAGCAGCTATATATAGGAGGTACGGAAAGTGGAAGCTAGTGGTTTTCGCGCAGTGGAAAACTTGCTGGAAACCTACCTGTCCCCACCGGTGTTATGGTACTGGGGAATAAATTTGGGTAAGGTGCTGCTTCTGTTTATAGCGGCACGATTTGTTATATATGTGGGGAAAAAGGTAATTGAGAAATTATTTGACCGCATTGAAACGGGCCGGTTTGCTATGGATGAAAACCTGGCGCAAACGGCTGAGGTTTTGGTACGCACGTTTTTTGTTTACGGAATATACTTCTTGGTCCTGTTATTTGTCCTGGAAATTTTTCAGATACCGGTGATAAAGGCCGAAGACCTGAAAGAAATTGGCGGCAACATCTTTAAGTCGGTAGTTATTCTCATCGCAGCCCGACTTGTGTTGAGGTTTGGCGGGGTAGTTATCGACCATATTTTTATCAGCGAGGAAGAAGGTGAATTAATACTGGAGGGCCGGCGGGCCCAGACGTTAAGTGTGCTGCTGCGCAGTGTACTAATGTACGTAGTTTACTTTATTGCGGGACTAATGATTTTGGAAACTTTCGGGGTTAGGACCAACTCCATTTTGGCAACTGCCGGAATTGCCGGTTTGGCAGTGGGCTTTGGTGCCCAAAATCTGGTGAGGGACGTGATTACCGGATTTTTTATCATCTTTGAGGACCAGTTTTCCGTGGGCGAGTATGTGACGGTGGCAGGAGTTACCGGTGTTATCGAGGAGATGGGATTGCGGACCACCAAGGTGAGGGAATGGACAGGGCAGTTGCATATTATTCCCAACGGAGAAATTAGCAAAGTTACCAATTATAATAGAGGAAAAATGCTGGCGCTGGTAACCGTAGGCATAGCGTATGAAGAGGATGTGGACCGGGCTATTGAAGTGATGCGGCAGGCTGCAGAACAAGCTTATCATGATTTGCCTTCTATTGTGGAGGTTCCCATTGTTCAGGGTGTGGTAGAACTAGCGGATTCTGCAGTGGTGATCCGGGTGATAGCTCACACTGTGCCGGGTGAACAGTGGAGTGTGGAGCGTGAACTGCGCAAGCGGCTTAAACAGGCCCTGGATGCACACGGTATCGAAATTCCTTACCCGCGCCGCGTTATTATTGCGGAAGATGGCAAGCAGGAAACGGTGGAGGGGGTATAAGCATGGTTCAGTATTTCCTGGGTGATGTGGTGAGAATGAAAAAACCTCATCCCTGCGGCAGCGACAAATGGGAGGTGCTGCGCACTGGAATGGATTTTCGTATCAAGTGCCTGGGCTGCGGCAGACAGGTAATGCTACCTCGCCGCAAGTTTGAGAAAAGTGTCAAGGAAATAGTGTCACGTATTGAGTAGGTGTAGCTTGGGGGTCTTGTAATATGGCTTTATCTGTGGGAATCATTGGGCTGCCCAATGTGGGCAAGTCTACTTTATTTAATGCGCTAACAACGCAGCAGGCGGAAACGGCAAATTTTCCTTTTTGCACTATTGAACCCAATGTTGGTATCGTGCCGGTGCCTGACGAGCGGTTGACCCAAATTGCGGACTTGTTGCATAGAGATGAGCGGATACCTAGCATGGTAAGATTTGTGGATATAGCCGGGCTGGTCAGGGGTGCCAGTTCGGGAGAGGGTCTTGGCAACAAGTTTTTATCCCACGTGCGTGAAGTGGAGGCACTGGTACACGTGGTACGGTGTTTTCCGGAAGGTGATATCACTCACGTCAGGGGCAGGGTAGAGCCGCTGGAAGACATCGCCGTCATTGAAACGGAACTGGCACTGGCGGATTTGGAAGTGGTTATGCGGCGAAAGGAGAAAGTTGCCAGGAAGCTGAAAGCCAGGGATAAGGAAGCGGAAAAAGAGAAACCGGTGCTGGATAAGCTGGAAGAGGGACTTAATGAAGGGAAACTGGCCAAACATATACTGACGGTGGAAGAACGGGAACTGGTAAACCATTTGAACCTGCTGACGGTGAAGCCCACTTTGTACGTAGCCAATATTTCTGAAGCACAGCTGGGCGAGCAGCCGGAAACGGTAAAACAGGTGGCGGCCTATGCGGAGAAACAAGGAGCAGCTTCCATTGCCATAGCGGCACAGCTGGAGGCGGAAGTGGCGCAACTGCCGGAGGATGAGCGGCATGAGTTTTTGGCCGATTTTGGCTTGGAGCAGTCCGGCCTGGACCGGCTGGTGAAAAGTGCTTACGGGTTGCTGTCGCTAATCACGTTTTTTACCTTTAATGATACGGAAGTACGTGCCTGGGCTGTGAAAGATGGTACCGTGGCCCCGCGGGCTGCCGGAAAAATTCACACCGATATGGAAAAAGGCTTTATCCGGGTGGAAGTTGTTCCCTGGCATGTGCTGCTTGAATGCGGAGATTACGCAACTGCTAAAAAGCAGGGCCTGGTGAGGTTTGAAGGCAAAGATTATGAAATAGCCGACGGCGACGTGGTATTTTTCCACTTTAATCGCTGAGACTTGTGTTATCAGCGGTGTTATGCTATAATTACTGTCGCGTTTAAATCCCTGCTCCGCTGCTGGTGGCGGGGCCAATAGTCCAGAGGGAGGAGGTGAAGGTCAATGCGGGCTTATGAATGCCTGTACCTGGTTCGTCCTGACATTGAAGAAGAAGACTTGAAAGCTTTGGTGGAGAGATTTAAGGGTGTTATCACCAAAGGTAATGGTGAAGTGGAAAAAGTGGACGAATGGGGTAAGCGCCGCTTGGCTTACGAGATCAAAGACTACCGTGAAGGGTACTATGTATTGGTACATTTCACCAGTGAGCCGGAAGTGGCGAAGGAGCTTGAGCGGTTGTTTAAGATTAGCGATGATGTTATCAGGTACATGATTGTTCGTAGAGAAGAGGTAAGTTAAATTTTTTTAGGTGGTGTTTTTTTTGCTTAACAGAGTAATCCTTATCGGCCGCTTAACTCATGACCCTGAATTACGCTATACTGCTAGTGGAGTTGCAGTGGCTAACTTTTCAATTGCAGTAGAACGTCCTTATACCAATGCTCAAGGAGAGAGAGAGGCCGATTTTATCAGAATTGTAGCGTGGCGCAAGTTGGCGGAAGTCTGTGCCAATAACCTGGGTAAAGGACGGTTGGTTGCCATAGAGGGTCGTATTCAGGTGCGCTCCTACGAAAACCAGGAAGGAGAGCGCCGGCACATCACCGAAGTTGTAGCAGATGATGTACGTTTCCTGGATTGGCCGAAGGAGCAAGGAAAAGTCGCTGATGCAGACCTGGGCGGTTTTGACGACTTGGGTACGGAAGTGGATGACGAGGTTCCTTTTTAACGTGGGAAGAATATATTGTCAACCTGCCATGTGAGGAGGGATAGTGTGGCTAGAGACAGAAGGCGCAAGAAAAGAGTTTGTAGTTTCTGTGTGGATAAAATAGACGTAGTTGATTATAAAGATGTAAACCGGTTGCGTCGTTACGTAACGGAACGCGGCAAAATCCTCCCCCGGAGAATTTCCGGCAACTGCGCACATCACCAGCGGCAGTTGACCAGAGCTATTAAGCGTGCGCGAATTATGGCTTTGATGCCGTTTACAGCAGAATAGACAGGCTTTGAAAGGGAGCGTTTTGCTCCCTTTTAAATTTAACCAAACAGGGGCAGTTTCAACTTTTTCCAGCGGGTAAACCCGGCAGGAGTTAGGCGATAAAGATAGAAGCTATAAAAGATGTCATTCCGTGATAAGGAGCAGGTTCAAAGTGTATCCACCATGCATATACCGGGTAAAAATTTGGAAATGTATCTAGGAGGAACAGTACATGACATATCAGGACAAGGTTTCCATTGCGAGAAATATTCATATTATTGAGGAACTAAAGGCCGAGCTGGTAGATAGTACAGCAGGTGTTTTAAAAGCTTTGGCCAAGGATGACCAGAGCAACGTTATAGATTCGCTGACCCGTACTATCATAAGTACTTACTTGCTGGCTAAAAAACTGGGCATCGATTTTAGCCGGCTGGACAGCCAGGTAATTGGGAAGCTAAAACGGACAATAAAGTATACCGCGAAAGATGAAGGTATCAAGGATGAAATGGAAATGTTGCTGGATTATTTAGCAGACAACCAGGGGTGATTGGCTTTGCGACAGACTTCCGGTACCAAAGCATTAACTGAAGGAGCAATGCTTGCAGCGTTGACGGCGCTGTTGGCTTTGGTGGGATTGTGGATACCACCGCTTCAGGTGATTACCAGTTTTATTTGGACCGTTCCGATGGTAGTTGCAATTATCAAGTATGACCTGCGGGCGGGAATTCTGGTCACCGTTGTGGCTTCTTTGCTGGTAATGATATTTTCCGACCCGGTAAGGGCTTTTGTGCAAATAGTTCAGTTTGGTGGCGTGGGGATTATCTATGGCTGGTTGTTCAAAAAACAGGCCTCACCCGGAAAGTTTGTATTCTGGGGCAGCCTGGTGGCGGGCCTGTCCATGTTCTTGGTGCTGCTCCTATCTGCCGGGGTGACAGGGGTGGATTTGGCTGCCTGGGACCAGCAGTTAAATACCTCAATTGAATCCACTATTGACTTGTACCGACAAATAGGACTGCTGGATAACATGGCCGCCCGGGGTGTTAATGAGGAAGAACTGCGGCAAACCATGGAGCAACTGGCACTCTGGTTCAAGGCCATTATCCCCGGTATTCTGATTGTCAGTACGATTTTTTCTGCCATTGTTAACTTCCTGCTGGCACGGCTGATTATTAAGAAACTTAACTTTCCCGTCCCCTATATTCCGCCGTTTCGCTACTGGCAGTTGCCCTGGTACTCGGTATGGGGGGTTATTATCGGCCTGGCACTTGTTCTTTTCGGAGACTACATGCAGCTTCCGGGGATGACTACTGTAGGGCAAAATGTGCTGTACATTTACTTTCCTTTCATACTTATTAACGGGTTAAGCGTGGTAGTTTACTTTTACAAGGAAAGACTTAATTCACCGTTGCTGCGTGTTTTGCTGATTGCTTTTATAGTTATTAACTGGCCGTTAGCGGGCTTATTTTTAAGCGTCATAGGCGTCTTTGACCCCTTGTTTGATTGGAGAAAGTTAGGAAAGGAGAGGGTGCAATGAAGGTTATTCTCAAACAAGACGTAAAAAAGTTGGGCCGTAAGGGAGATGTGGTTGAGGTTTCCGATGGTTACGCGCGCAATTTTTTATTACCGAAAGGACTTGCCGAAGAGGCCACCAGCGGTAATATGAAAGAATTGAAAAAGATGAAAAAGGCGGAACAGCGCCGCTACCAGGAAGAAGTTGCAGCGGCGGAACAAACCAGGGAAAGACTGGCTGCGTCAGTTATCACTATTAAGGCAAAGGCTGGCGATAACGGTAAACTGTTTGGTTCGGTTACTAGCAAGGACATTGCCGAGGCCATTAAAAACGAGCTGGGTATCAAGATTGACAAGCGCAAGATTGAACTGGATGACCCCATCAAATCGCTGGGCAGTTATAACCTCAAGGTGAAGATCCATCCTGAAGTACACGGAAAGGTAACAGTAAAGGTAACTGCTCAATGACCTGGCGAAAGGAGTTTGCTATGAGCAGACGGTTAAATAATATTGCAAAAGCGAGCGACCATATAGAAATTAAGCAGGAGATCGAGCAAAGAGTTACGGCACTGTACGGTCTGTTAGACGACCTTTGGGGTACTGACAAGCTGGTGCTCCGGGCCAGCAAGTTGGGAACGCTGCAGGAGATGCGGTCCGAGGACGTGGCGGAGCGAATTTTGGCTCTAATGCGGTTGATTAACGGCGATCCCACTATAGACACGGTTCCCTTTCCCGATGAATTTTCCGATGTGCTGGACCATCTGGAGGATATTCTGGCTGACCAGATGGCCAGAAAATCACTGGAAGATGAACTGGAACAGAAAATAGCGGGGCGCATGCAGGAGCGGTATGAAGAATTTTTAAACGAAATAAAGATGCAGATTATCCGGGAAAAAGCCGGCCCGGAAAACGCGCAAACGTTAAAAAAATTGGCCATCCTGGAAAAGTTGGACCGCAAGAAACTGGCACGCTCGGCTATGGAAATCCTGAGGCCGACCAAGCTGGAGGATATTGTGGGGCAGGAACGGGCCGTTCGCGCCTTGGTGTCCAAAATTGCATCCCCCTTTCCCCAGCATGTGATTGTTTACGGGCCGCCGGGAGTGGGCAAGACAACCGCTGCCCGGTTAGCCCTGGAAAAGGCTAAGCTCTTTCCCAACACCCCGTTTGCCGAAGATGCTCCGTTTGTTGAAGTGGACGGAACAACGCTGCGCTGGGACCCGCGTGACGTCACCAACCCGCTGCTGGGCTCAGTCCATGATCCGATCTACCAGGGAGCCAGGAGGGACTTTGCCGACACCGGTGTCCCCGAACCCAAGTTGGGGCTGGTCACTGATGCCCACGGGGGGATTCTTTTCATTGACGAAATTGGCGAAATGGACCCGTTGCTGCTCAATAAATTGTTAAAGGTACTGGAGGACAAGCGGGTTGAATTCGATTCCTCGTATTATGACCCGCACGATAACAATATTCCCCGGTACATCAAAAAAATCTTTGAAGAGGGTGCCCCGGCTGATTTTGTACTGATAGGAGCTACTACGCGCAGCCCTCAGGAATTAAATCCGGCACTACGGTCGCGCTGTGCAGAAGTGTTCTTCGAGCCGCTGACACCGCGGGATATCCAGCAGATTGTCATTAATGCTGCAGAGAAACTGCAGGTAAATGTCCACCCCCGGGTGCCGGAAATTATAGGGGAATATACTATCGAAGGGAGAAAGGCGATTAACATCCTGGCCGATGCCTACGGCTTATGTTTGTTTGAGCGGCAGAGCCAAAATAACAGCAGCATGGAAGGCGTTACCATCAGTCCGGAGGATATTTTCCAGGTAATACAGAATGCCCGGTTAACTCCCTATGTAAACATTAATGTCGGCGGAGCACCAGAAATTGGAAAAATTTACGGCCTTGGTGTCCACGGGTTTGTCGGCTCGGTACTGGAGATTGAAAGCGTGGCTTTCCCTGCGGCGGAAAAAGGGAAGGGGAAAATACGGTTTAACGATACGGCAGGTTCCATGGCCAAGGATTCCGTGTTTAACGCCACTTCTGTCATCCGCAAGCTAACGGGTAAGGATGTGGCTGATTATGACCTGCATATTAACGTGGTGGGTGGTGGCAATATTGACGGGCCGTCTGCAGGAGTGGCTATTTTCCTGGCTGTACTCAGTGCCCTGGAAGAAAAACCCCTGCGCCAGGACATAGCCGTCACCGGTGAACTGTCCATACAGGGGATGGTAAAACCGGTGGGCGGGATTTTTGAGAAAATATACGGGGCCAAGCAGGTGGGAATCAAGACGGTGTTTATTCCGGAAAAGAATCAACAGGATATTCCTGCCGGTTTAAAAGGGATTGACATAATACCCATTAAACATGTCAGTCAAATCATGGAGCGGGTGTTTGCGGAATAGACAGGGGTGGGTTTAATGCTTCTCAATTGATTGAACGAAGCTCTGGTTTTAATCAAACCAGAGCTTTATTTATTTTATCAATTATTTGCAGCCTGACGGGAAACAATAATACAGGGAAAAACCTTGAGTGCTAAGATTTTTCTCTAAAATATATTTTATTACAGGCAGGAATTTAGTATATTGTGCCGAAGCCCATAGTGTACAGTATATTGTATACAAAAAGCAAAAAATCAAACTAATAGTCTATAGCTATACCAATAAGTTTATTTGGTATGCAGACGAAACAAGTCAGCCAGCAGCTTAGTTTTCAGCAAGGGTGTATCAATGATGAAAAGAGTACTTTTACTGGCAACGGGCGGCACTATTGCCTCCACAGAGAGTAAGGAAGGGTTGGCTCCCGCCTACACGGCGGAAGGGCTGTTGCGTTATATGCCGGAATTAAATGACATGTGCTGTATTGAGGGTAAACTGCTTATGAATGTGGACAGTACCAACATGCAGCCTGAATATTGGCAGGAAATCGCCCGGGTGGTTTATGCAAATTACGCTGAATATGACGGTTTTGTGATTACTCACGGGACCAATACCATGGGTTACACTTCTGCGGCGCTGTCATACATGCTGCAGAACCTGTCAAAACCCGTGGTTATAACCGGTGCCCAGCAACCGATTGACCGGGAGGAAACCGATGCCAAAAGAAATGTCATAGATTCGGTCAGATTTGTTTTAGAAGGTGGCGGCGGTGTATTTGTGGTGTTTGACGGACGGGTTATTCTGGGAACCCGGGCGGTGAAGATGAAAACCAAAAGCTATGATGCTTTTGCGAGTATCAATTCTCCCTATGTTGCATTTATAGAAAATGACACCGTTAAATTTACTGGTGAAGTCATACTGGACACCGGCGGAGAAGTTACTTTGGATACCTCCTTGTGTACGGACGTATTTCTCTTAAAGCTTTACCCGGGACTGCAGCCGGAGGTATTTGATTATCTCAAGGAGTGTTACAAAGGCGTTGTCATTGAGAGTTTCGGCCTGGGAGGAATTCCCTTTGAAAAACGGGACCTCACTTCCAAGGTGAGAGAACTGACCGAAGCGGGCATTGCCGTGGTGGTTACCACCCAATGCCTGGAAGAAGGGATTGACCTGAACCTCTATGAAGTGGGGAAGAAGGTGGCGCAAAACCCGATTATCTCCGGAAAGGACATGACAACGGAGGCTATAGTAACCAAACTAATGTGGGTACTGGGCAGGACTGATAACCTGCAGCGGGTTAAAGAATTAATGGAACAACCGATATCCGGGGACATAAGGGGTTGAAACGGATGACAAGAATTGAAAAAGATCTGTTAGGCGAAAAAGAGATTCCCGAAGACGTCTATTACGGCATTCAGACTGCAAGGGCTGTGGAGAATTTTCCTATCACGGGTTACCGGCTCTATCCCAACCTGATTGTGGCGCTGGCCATGGTAAAAAAAGCCTGCGCTGTGGCCAACAAGCGTACCGGCGTGGTTAGTCCGGATATTGCCGATGCCATAGTGGAAGCATGTGATGTGATTATTGACGGCAAATATCACGAGCACTTTGTGGTTGACGTGATCCAGGGCGGTGCAGGAACGTCCATTAACATGAATGCCAACGAGGTGATTGCCAATATTGCCATAGAAGCCCTGGGCGGCAAAAAGGGAGATTATGATTTAGTGTCTCCCAACACACACGTTAATGCTTCACAGTCTACCAATGATGTTTTCCCAACGGCTATCCGCCTGGCCAGCCTGATGTTTGGCGACGAGCTTTTGGAGGCTATTATCGAGTTGAAAAAAACCTTTGGCATGAAGGCCAGGGAATTTGACCATATAGTCAAGGTCGGACGCACTCACCTGCAGGACGCTGTTCCCATTAGATTAGGGCAGGAGTTTTGTGCTTACAAACATGTAATTGCCCGCGATAAACAGAGAATCAAGCGGTCACTGCAGGCATTACTGACTATTAACATGGGTGCGACTGCCACGGGAACCGGGCTAAACTCGGACAAGAAATACAGTGAAATAGTAGTGAGCGAGTTGCGGGACTATACCGGGTACGATTTGTCGTTGGCTAGTGACCTGGTGGATGCTACACAAAATATCGATGTCCTGGCAGAGATATCCGGAGCGCTGAAAATACTGGCCGTAGATTTATCCAAAATTGCCAATGATCTGCGTCTGATGTCTTCCGGACCCAAGGTGGGTTTTAACGAAATTAACCTGCCGCCGGTGCAGCCGGGCTCTTCTATAATGCCGGGTAAAGTAAACCCGGTAATCCCCGAAACGGTAAACCAGGTTGCTTTTCAGGTGGTTGGTAATGACCTTACCATTACCATGGCATTGGAAGCAGGACAGTTGGAATTGAACGTCATGGAGCCCGTGGTTGCGTATAATTTATTCCAGTCCTTCCAGATTCTCGCCAACGTCATCCGGGTTTTTGCCCGCAAGGCAGTTAAGGGCATAACAGCCAACGAGGATATCTGCCGCAAGTATTTTGAAAATAGTATCGGCATCATCACGGCTTTAAACCCGTATTTGGGCTACGAGACTACCTCTGCCCTGGCTAAAGAAGCACTGGAAACCGGCAAGCCTGTGAGGCAGTTGGTGTTGGAAAAAGGTTTGTTTGACGAAAAGGAGGTGGACATTATCTTCTCCCCCTATGAACTGACCAAGCAGGGTATTGCCGGAGGGGCCATTTTGAAAAGGCCGTTTAAAAGTGCTTACAGCAGGAGAAAAGTTAAAACTTGATTTGGTGCTAATTCTAACAATTTGTATCATTTTCCCGGCTATCCAGCCGGGTTTTTCTATGCCGGTAAAGATGTTGAGCAGGGGTGAATTTTATCGAACTATCAGTTGTTGCCGGTCATAAAATAATATAAGTCATTTTTTATTACCCGGGAGGGAAACATTTTGCGAGTACTGTTTACCAATAACCCTCCGTTAATCAAGTACGGGCTGGCAGTTGGTTTTCAACAGTTGGGGCATGATACCAAAATCATAGGACTCTGGCAGGTTGAGCAGGAACGTCAAGGAGCATTTTTACGGCAAGCCATTGAGGAATTTAAACCGGATTTTATATTAACTGAGGGGCATGCAGCCGGTGTCCATTTGCCAACTTTTTTTGCAGTTCTCAAACAAACCGGAACACCGCTGGTATACTGGGCCATTGAAGACCCGATACAGTTTTCCACTGTATCCAAGCAGTATGCACGCCATGCCCTGCTTACGCTGACGACCACCCAAGAATGCTTGCCGTGGTATAAAGCCCTGGGACTGCATGCGGATCTACTGTTATTTGGGTGTAATCCGGCGTTCCACAGGAACGTACCTCCCGAGGAAAAATACCGGCATGATATAGTGCTGGTGGCTTCCAATTATGCAAATCGTTATTACCAGGTGGATGTTTTGGTCAAACCTTTGGTAGAAAAAGGGTATGACATCAAAGTGTGGGGGTACTGGTGGGATGACGAGCAGCGTCCTACAAGATTGCCGGACCAGTTCCTAGGTGGTTTGCTTCCGTATGAACAATTGCCGCAGGTGTATTCCTCGGCTAAGATTGTACTGGGACTGCACTGTGTGGATACTTCCACGACGCAGACATCCATGCGTACTTACGAAGCACTGGGATGTGGTGCCTTTTACCTCACGTATTATACACCGGCCCATGAACACTTGTTTCAATTTGGTAAACATCTTGTCTGGAGCAAATCACCAAGTGAAACAATACAGCTTGTGGACCGGTACCTGCAGGACCATGATGCCAGGAGGAAAATTGCAGTCCAGGGACAGTGGTTGGTGTATGAACGGGATACGTATGTACAACGTGCTGCAAGGGTAGTGGAGCTGGTAACTGAAATGCTTTAATGAGGTGTAATCCAGATTGTTTGATAAATTGCTGTTTGTTGTAGAAATTAAATTTGGTGGGAGGAGAAGCCATGAGGGTACTATTTACCAATGACGTGCCCTTGCTCAAATACGGATTAGCGGTTGGTTTTGAGGATATCGGTCACCGTACCAAGTTGCTTAAATTATGTAAAGTGGAAACAGAACAACAGGGCAAGGTTTTGGAAGAAGCCATTGAAGAATTTAAACCAGATTTCATTTTTTCCGAAGGTCATGCTGTGGGCATACATTTGCCCACTTTATTCAATACTTTAAAAAAAACCCGGGTGCCGTTGGTTTACTGGGCAATTGAAGACCCGATTTTGTACCCGTCTTTTTCCCAGTGGTATGCGGAACAAGCGCTGCTTACATTGACGACAACTGTGGAATGCGTACCTTTATATAAAGCCAAGGGTTATAAGGTAGATATCCTGCTGTTTGGTTGTAACCCGCGATTTCACCGCCGGGTGCAACCGGATGAACAGTACCGGCATGACATTGTTCTGGTTGCCAACAATTATGATAACCGATATCACCAGGTAGGTGTGATGGTCAAACCGTTGGTGGAACAGGGGTACGATATCAAGGTGTGGGGTATCTGGTGGGATGACGATTCCCGGCCTACCAGGCTACCGGACAGGTTTTTGGGCGGGGTGCTTCCATACAAGTTGCTACCCACGGTCTACTCTTCGGCAAAAATTGTCTTGGGACTGCATTGCGTAGACTCCTCAGTTACGCAGACCTCTATGCGTACTTATGAAGTTCTCGGTTGCGGTGCTTTTTACCTTACTTACTATACACCTGCTCACAAACGTCTATTTAAATACGGTAAGCATCTCGTTTGGAGCAGGTCTCCTGGGGAAACTTTACGCCTGGTGGATTATTACTTGCAGAACGAAAAAGCCAGGGAGGAAATTGCCACTGCAGGCCAGCAGCTGGTTTGCAGGAGAGATACCTATACCAAACGGGCAAGGAAGGTGATCCGGCTTGTCTCAAAGCTCCTTTAAAAATGCGGGAACATCCAGAAAACAGATTGTATGCATGTCGTCAACCCGGTGGGATTTTTTGTGGCAGAGACCACAGCAAATTATGACCCGTTTAAGTCAGATTTATGATGTACTTTATGTAGACCCGCCTTTTCCGGTATCTGCCCAACAGGTGGCAAGGGAACTGGGAGAGGGGCAGAAAAGCATTGGCCAGCGGTTGCGAATGATGAGCAATACGTTGTACGTTTTTTCACCCCGGGAAATATCCCGGGCCAGTTATCCGAAAATGAATAAAGAACAGCTCAGGAAACTAAATTTGGACTTATTAAAACTGGAACTGCGTAAAGTATTTGCCGCAACTAACATTAATAACCCGTTATTATGGATATACAATCCTGCAGCAGTCGGCGTCATTGGACAGTTAGGTGAAACCAGCGTGGTATATGATTGTGTGGACAGCTTTCATTCTTTCAGCTGGTCCAGTCCGGAAACGGAACAATGGGAAAAGGAATTGGTGGAGAAAGCTGATGTGGTGCTTACGACGTCACAGGGCCTTTATAACGAACAGGGCAAAAAAAATCGGGCAACTTATTTGGTCCCCAATGCAGCAGATTACCAGCACTTTGCCACCGTTGACAGCATGTACAGGAATGACAACGCGGTGCCCCGCGACCTGCAAGGTATCGGCAAGCCCAGGTTGGGGTTTGTTGGGGCTGTATACGAATGGCTGGACTTTGAGCTGCTGGACATGATTGCAAAGAAACATCCTGCATGGAATATCGTTCTCATTGGCCCAAAACAGGGAGGGCTGCAGGTGCCGAAACGGAAAAATATTTACTGGCTGGGTTCACGGCAATACTCGGAACTTCCCTTTTACATGCAGCATTTTGATGTCATGTTAATTCCGTGGCTGCGCTATGAAGTTACAGAGCAAGCCAACCCGATAAAAATGTGGGAATATCTAGCGGTAGGCAAGCCGGTAGTAGCAACCGCTTTGCCGGAAATATTACACGTGCCGGGGGTAATATGGATGGCGCAAGATCATTTGGAATTTGAGAGGCATATAGCTACAGTGTTGAACCTTGTATGTGATGACAGAAAGCGACAAGAGATTGCAGAGAAAGCCCAAAACATTGCCAGAATAAATTCATGGGAATCCCGGTGCCATCAGATCCGGGAGATTCTTAAGCATCATTTTGATATGTAACAGGTAGTCATTTAATGAGGCCTCTAAAATAATCTAGAGGCCTCACTTGCCAGTGGTGTTAATTTAACTGTAGTTGAGCTGTTCAATAAGATGCGGCATTTTGTTATTATTATCTCTTCATGCGCTTGCGGTATTTGCTTGGCGGTACTTCTTAGTTTATGTGACAGGACATTTTCTATTTGTTCCCCAGTGACGTGAGCCAAGTTTGAGATCAGTTGGCATTACATATTCGCTGCAACAGGGTTGAACCGGATCACTGTGAGACAGCGGAAATGATTAAGTCCATTTTTTCGCATCCAATGTGTAGTTAAAGTGATTTTAATGTGTTGATCACTTTTTCCGCCCGGTGAGCGTAAGTATGCTTGGCGTAGACTTCCTCCTGGCCGTTAACGGCGATTTGCTGTCTTTCATCGTCATGCCTCAGGTAATAGTCCACCAGTTCCAAGGTTTCCTCGGCAGACTTGCTCCATACCAGGTGTTTTCTATTTTCAAACAGTGTTTCATGGGTGGGCGTGTACTGTGTGAGATAAAATGCTCCGCAGCCCAGTACCTCATAAGTGCGCCTGCTGGAATGAGATTTGGAAGTATCCACTGCGTGCATTCCCAGCACAATTTTTGCAGAAGAATAGACCTGTGCCAGCTTGTGGTAGGGTAGCAGGCCTGCATAGTTACCGGCTGGCAGTTGGTAAGGCATCTCTTTGTTATTCCACCAGTGTCCCCAAACTTTCAGGTCATACCCTGCTTTCACGAGCGGGTTTATGATAGTGTTGATGGCTTTTAACCTTCTTTTATAGTTGGAGCCAACGTAAACTATATCGTGTTGAAACTCGGGGACGGGTGCCACTTTTTTGTGTAGGTTCGGGTTGCAGGCAAAGGGGAGGAAATCTGCTCTTATTTCGTGTTTTTGGTAAACAGGTATGAGCTCTTCGGTAGTTGTTAAGACCAGAGCGCTGTGCTTTCCCACTGGCAGACCAAACGGTTCAAAAAGTACCGGGTCTTCTGTGGCCCAATATACATGGGGAATGGAATACCTGTCTAAAAACAGCAATAACTCGTCAAGGTGAGGAGCTACAAAACCTGCGCTGAAGACAACATCCGGCTTAAAAGTGTTAATAACCTTTTCAGCAAGTGTTGCACGGCGGTTTTGCGGGCATTGCTTGATTTGGAAATCTGCCGTTTTTACTCCCAGTTGCTCCAGTGCCGGCTGCAGGCCGAACCTGATGACCGGATGATTTGTGGTGAACAAAATGTTCATTGAAAGACCTCCTAAATGTTTACCGGCTAAAATTAATTGAAACCAAGGTTTGTTGCATGTATCCTATCTGCTGCATGACGCTGCCGCAGTTGGTTTTAATAATATTTCATCTTCTTGGGAGAAATTTTTTGTTTTACTGTTGCAGATATTTTTGTCCAGCAAGTAATGGATTTTCTCAAGGGTAACGCCTGTCAAGTCTGATATCAGATTTAAAGTGCCGGGATTTTTTCAATGATATCTTCGTGCCGGGGGAGGCGGAACTGAGATTTTACAAGGGCGGTTGCAGACTGTAATGAATTACGGGGTGATTCCGTGTAAATAAAATTTTCAACTGGTAAACCTCCTGTTGGATGAGTATTTATATTTCATTGTATTACTGCCGGAGTGACTTGGTGATGTGTATATTTACGGTTTTTACGCTGCACACAGCGGAACCAAACATGACATATGATAAAGTGGTGTTATTTTTTATTAATAATTTTATTCCTGGGGGTGACCAAGTGAACGTAATCATCTCGGCTGTTACGCACCGGACCGGGTCTACTTTGATGCAGCGCATTTTTAACATGCGCAAGAAAACTCTTATCTGGGGAGAACATTACGGTATGGTAAATTATTTCTGCGAAATCTACAGTGCTGCTCGCAGTATATGCAGTTCCGAGGACAGCAAGCAGGAACATCAAAACTACTTTGCCGGCGGGGAAAATCCCAATATCTGGATTGCTAATATGAACCCGGATGTTGGGTACGCAGATAGGGCTATTATCAACTCCGTGCAGGCATTTTTTGACGCGTTTTACTCACAGTACCGGGAAAGTCATGACTTGATCGGCTTTAAGGAAGTGCGGTATGGAGAGGCTGAACTGTCACTGCTCAGGCGGTGTTATCCCGAGGTTAAATTTGTGCTGTTAATTCGCAATCCTGTGGATGTGTGGATGAGCATGCCCCACAATTGGAAGGAGGATATCCAGGTATTTCTACACAAGTGGAACAGCAACACGCGATACTATTTGAGATTAGCAAAAAGTGACTCCAAAGCGCATTTGTTTCTTTATGAAGACGTAGTACAGCAGAAAAAACAGACTTTGGAACTGCTTGCCGAGCTGGCACGGGTGACAGCGGCGGATATCAAAAATGTATTATCCCATAAATTATTCAGCACTCGTTCCCGGATACCTGAAAAGGACCGGCAGTATATCATTGAACAATGTGCTGACAATATGAAACAGCTGGGTTACCTGTAAACGGGGTGTCTGCCATGTCTGCACAAAATATAACCATACTGTATCCACCCTCTATTGATTACAGGTTTATGTACCAGCGTCCCCAGCAGCTGATGAAGGCTTTTGCCGAATTGGGCTGTAACGTCATTTATGTCAATCCGGCTCAAATGTACCCCCAAGCTGTACCGGTGGAAAGGCCCTTTGCTCATTTGCCCAATTTTCAGGTAGTTCAAAAGGACGTGAATTATCAGCACCTGTTACATGGCAAAGTGGTTCTCTGGCTGACCGTGGCGTTTCATTACGATAAAGCTGACATGTTCCAGCCTGACTTAACGGTTTTTGACTCGGTGGATAATCCGGAAGAAGAATTCAGCATGTGGAAAAAATACCTGCCGCTAATGGAAAGTAGAGCGGACATAATTTTTGCTACGGCCCAACTCATGTACCGGCGGCATAAATTAAGAAGGAACAGGGTATACTTACTGCCCAACGCTGCAGATTTCGACCATTTCAAATGTGCCAGTCGGCCTATGAGGCCAAGGCCTGCTGACCTGCCCCCGACCGGAGGCGAACCGCTGGTGGGTTATTTCGGTGCTATTTACAAGTGGCTGGATTTAAGTATGATCCACAAGATTGCTGCATCTTACCCGGTAGTACTCATCGGGGCCAATAAAATCTTCAACTTGCCGATTAGGTATCCCAATGTCACCGTCTTGCCCATGAAGGATTACGCTGACCTGCCGCGATATTTAAGCTGGTTTGATTGTGCCATTATTCCCTTTAAACTGACAAAAATGACTAAAGGGTGCGATCCGATTAAATTTTATGAGTACTTATCTGCTGGTAAACCCGTGGTGGCCTCGGATTTGCCTGAATTAAAACGGTTTGCAGGATTATATTATCCGGCCAACGGCGCAAATGCTTCACAAGTAGTTGCTCAAGCGCTGGCGGAAAACAGTGAGGCAAATGTGCGGAAAAGACAGCAAGTGGCGCGGGATAATACTTGGCGGCAGAGAGCAGCCCTAGCTTTGCAGGTAATTAAAAATGTCTTAAATTAGTAATGTCATAATTAGTAACTTTATTTCTGTAAATTTACCGGTAAGCGTTACATGCCTTGGACCTATTTCTTGGTCATTCATTTTAAAGGGCATTGGCATGGATTATCTGTGGTTCCAGGTACTGGTGCTAGCCATCATTGGCGTAGCCATACTGGACGCAGTTATTATGCGTTTCTAGAAGAAAATGGATTAATATTGAAAATGGACTTTACTGTTTGGTTGTTGGAGTAAAAGCAACCGAATAATACCATGAAAGAGGGTAAAAAATGTTCGGTATTATTGACTAAAACAGGGGGTAAATGTTAAAATTATTCTGGTTAGAACAGGGAGATATTTTGTGTTTTCTACTCAAAAGAAATCAAGAATTTCTTTTGAGTAATTTTGTGTCTGGAAGGATGAGGACTATGAAAAAATATGATGTGATAATCGTTGGTGCCGGGCCTGCGGGGATATTTACTGCCCTGGAATTAGCCAAATTAAAACCGGATACGAAAGTGTTGATGGTGGATAAAGGAAGGACCATTGAAAAAAGGGTATGTCCGGCGCGGAAAACGGGACAGTGCAAGCACTGTGACCCCTGTGCCATTACTTTTGGCTGGAGCGGTGCCGGTGCTTATTCCGACGGCAAATTGAGTCACTCGCCTTACGTGGGCGGCCGAATTGTGGAGTATATGGATGTTGAGGAAGCTCAGGAACTGATCGACTATGCAGACCAGTACTACCTGAAATTTGGGGCCCAAAATGTAGTGTATGGCCTTAATAACCAGGCCATCGAAGATATAGCCTATGAGGCCTCAAAATATGCCATCCAGCTGATACCGTGTCCGGTGCGGCATTTGGGAACGGAAAAAGCGTACCATGTGTTAAAAGCCATGTACGAATACCTGATGAAGGAAACCCGAACCGAGTTTTGGGAGCTGACCAAAGTAAACGAAATTCTTGTTGAAAACGGGCGTGTCAAAGGGGTGCGTTTAACCAGAAAAGGCCACGATATTCGGGAAATCATGGCTGATTACGTGGTGGTTGCACCCGGCCGGGGCGGAGCCGAGTGGCTGTCCCAGCAGACAAAAAAACTGGGGATTGAAACTGAGAATAACGAGGTGGATATCGGTGTTCGCGTGGAAGTCCCCAATTCTATTATGGACCACCTCACCAAGCACCTTTACGAAGCCAAGTTAATTTATTATTCCGATACCTTTGACAACCGCGTGCGTTCCTTCTGCATGAACCCCGGCGGGGTGGTGTCCGAGGAACGCTATGACGGTCAGGTTGCGGTGGTTAACGGCCACAGCTACGCTGACCCCAAGCTGAAGACAAACAATACCAACTTTGCGCTGCTGGTATCCACCCGGTTTACCGAACCGTTTAACCAGCCCATTGAATACGGGAAGTATATTGCTGGTCTGGCCAACATGCTTACCGGCGGCGGCATTATGGTACAGCGGTTAGGAGATTTGCTGCGCGGCCGGCGAACTGATTACGACCGGCTGAAGAAATCCACTACTATTCCTACTATGAAGAGCGCCGTGCCCGGAGACCTGTCTTATGTGCTGCCGGAACGCTATCTGACTTCTATTGTGGAAACCATAGAGGCCTTTGACAATATTGCTCCGGGATTGTATGCCCGCAACACGCTGCTGTACGGTGTGGAAGTGAAGTTTTACTCTTCTAAGGTTAAGCTGAAGTCCAACTTCGAAACGGATATTGACGGTTTGTATGCCATTGGTGACGGTGCCGGGTTGACCCGCGGCTTGATGCAGGCGTCGGTATCGGGTATCGTGGTGGCCAGGGACCTGGCTAAAAGATAGATTGGAGAGGGACCCTTTTTTGGGGTTCCTTTTTTGTTTTGACTTCAATACCTGCAGGTTTGCCGTTTCAACGGAATCAAAATTATGGATAAAATAAGACAGAAAATTAGCTAATTAAGGAAGGAAAATGACAAAATTTTTCGAATACTACATATATATTGCAAACATTACAGGATATAGCAAACCTGGTGGCATTAGGGTTTGACTGTTCTTTTTTTTATCAGCGGCGAATAGATAGTTAATAAGGTTTTATTTTTTCAGAGGTTTTGAGGACAGACAGTGTTAACTGGGGGGGTGATTGGGGCTCAAGTTTAAGTACCTGCTTTTTGAGACTTGCTGTTAGTTTAAGTTCTGCTCAATGAGGAGGGGCAATATGAATTCCTTAGTAGTTGCTCTGGCGTCTTATGTGGGTTTTATCATTGCTTATCGTCTTTATGGCACTTATTTAAGCAAGCGTATCTTTAATCTGGATGACAGTAACAAGACTCCCGCGCACCAATTTGAAGACGGCATTGACTATGTTCCGACCAAAAAAGAAATTCTCTTTGGCCACCATTTCACTACCATTGCCGGTGCAGCTCCCATAGTAGGACCGGCCATAGCTGTTATCTGGGGGTGGGTTCCTGCACTGTTGTGGGTTGTTTTCGGTTCCATCTTTATGGGAGCGGTACACGACTTCGGTGCGCTGGTGATATCGGCTCGCCACCAGGGCCGGTCGGTCAGTGATATTACCGAGGACCTGATTGGCCCCAGGGCACGTACCTTGTTCCTGCTGCTTACCATGTTTGCTTTATTAATTGTTATTGCTGTATTTGCGCTGGTGATAGCCATTTTATTTACTTCATTCCCGCAAAGCGTACTTCCCATCTGGATTGAAGTACCTATTGCCATTGCTGTCGGTTATTATGTATACAAAAAATCAGGAAACTCTACCCTGGCCGGAATAGTAGCGATTGTTCTGATGTATATTTTTGTAGTCATCGGGGTCTACGTACCTATTGAGATACCGGCATTCATCAATAACAATATTATCTATACCTGGGTAGTTATCTTGCTGGTATATGCCTATATTGCTTCGACGCTTCCGGTGTGGATTTTGCTACAACCGCGGGATTACATCAACTCGCACCAGTTGTTTGTGGGGTTGGGATTGATGTTTTTGGGACTGCTGGTCACCCACCCGCAGATTGTGGCGCCGGCAGTAAATATGAATGTTGCTGATGCACCGGCATTTTTCCCGTTCCTGTTTATTACCATTGCTTGCGGGGCCTTATCTGGTTTTCACAGCATGGCTGCTTCGGGTACCACGGTTAAACAGTTGGATAAGGAGACCGATGCCAAAGCTATCGGCTACGGCGGTATGATGATGGAGGGGGCGCTGGCGGTAATGGCTATTTTGGCCGCCACTGCCGGTTTTAAATCGGTTGATGCCTGGAATGCTCATTACGTAAGCTGGGAGGCTGCGGGAACCTTAGGTGCTAAAGTGGGTGCCTTTGTTGAAGGTGGGGCAAACTTTATTGCCGGGCTGGGCGTGCCCGTTGATGTAGCGGCAGGTATTTTGGCTGTGCTGGTCGTCAGTTTTGCGGCAACTACCCTGGATTCTGCTACCAGGATTCAAAGATACATTATCGCCGAGTTGGCAGAAGACTTGAACTTAAAAGTATTTACCAGAAGACACCCGGCTACCCTGCTGGCGGTAGTACCGGCATTTCTCCTGGCTTCCATTAACGGTGGTAAAGGCGGTTTAATTCTCTGGCCGCTGTTCGGTGCTACTAACCAGCTTATGGCCGGAATGGCGCTGTTGGTAGTGACTGTCTGGCTGGTGAAGATCAGGAAGCCATCTGCCATTTCGTCCATTCCCATGATATTTATCTTAATAATGACTTCCTGGGCTATGATTATCAATCTCAAGAACTTCTACACCGGTGGTAACACTCTGCTGTTTGTAATCAGTCTGCTGATGGTACTGCTGGAAATCTGGGTTATACTGGAGGCTATCGGTGCCTTTGGCAGGACCAAAGCGCTGTCGCAAATAGATGACATCAGTTCCTAGCAAAAATGGGAGCGGCTCTTACCAAAGAGAGCCGCTCTTTAATTTTCGGGACGCTGTGGTGATTTTTGTGCTTCCCAAATGCAGTGCCCGCAGGATTAAAGCCCGCAACTGCTTGTTAGCGGGCAATTTATCATTTCAGGCTTGCATATATGGAAGCTGGTGTTACCATATTGCTTACATTCAGCAGAGCACCCAGCATCACCATCATATTGACAGCCTTGACCGTTCTCGCCTGTTTCGCTAGAGTATTGGTTGACAGCCGGTACTGCTGTGTAACCTTTCGCGAGTAGCAGTTGGGAACAAGTGAGAAGTTGGCAACTATGTTACTGATGTCTCTGAATGTGTCCAGCGCATTGAGGAGTTTGCCGTTTTCATTGTGTATGAATCATTACCTGCAAAATTCGTTTCTGTGATAAATATCACAACTTGGGTTTGTGGGGTGTCACGGTTTTCAGCAAGTAAATTATATATAATGTAATCAGTAAATAGCGAGGAGGTATGGTTTCATGGTTAAAAGAAAAATTATCCATATTGATGAGGAAAAGTGTAATGGCTGCGGGGAGTGTATTCCCAACTGTGCGGAAGGAGCCATTGAGATAGTAGATGGTAAAGCCAGACTGATTAGCGACAAATACTGCGATGGTCTCGGGGCCTGCCTGGGTCACTGCCCGCAGGGGGCTTTGAAAATAATTGAACGTGAGGCGGAAGAATTTGACGAGCAGGCGGTAGAAGAACTGCTGGCTCAGAAAAAAGCTTCCGAGACCGGGAAAGACCTCGTGATGACGTCTCCGGCAACCGGCTGTCCGGGCAGTCGTTCGCGGATTATTAAAAAAGAAAAAACAGCTGCTGCCAGGGCAGCACAGGTAGATGCTGGTGATGTTGAATTGTCCATCAAGTCGCAGCTCAGTCACTGGCCTGTGCAGTTGGCGTTAGTGCCAGCATCCGGTGAACTGTGGCAGGATGCCGATGTTTTGATCAGTGCGTCTTGTGTGCCGGTTGCTTATCCCAATTACCACCTGGGACTACTTAAGGGCAAAAAGGTGGTAATTGGTTGTCCCAAATTGGATAATCTCGGAATGTACCTGAATAAACTTACTGATATTTTTGCCAACAATAACATTAATAGTATCACGGTTGCTTATATGGAAGTGCCTTGCTGCGGCGGCATAGTGAGTGCGGTGGAGCGTGCCTTGCAGGCAGCAGGTAAGGATGTTCCCGTTAACAAAATAAAAATTGGAATTGATGGCGAAGTTTTAGACTGTTAAATATCAGTCAGGACCGCACAGGACCGCAGTGTTACCAGTGCCCCTTCAACCCCTTTTCGGCACCTCTTTATAAATGGTAACATGCGGTCTTTGTTTTTGACATTATATCATTAACATGTTACTGTATTAAAGGAATGAATAATACTTCCATTGGCCAGCAAACCATGTTATGATATTAATGGTTTGTTGAACATTTAATAAGTATTCTCTTATTAATGTTCGGGTTTTGTCCTGTGTATTATAGGAAAGGCCGTTTTGGCAAACACTATATGGAAGATTAGGTGGAGGTGGACTTCTTGTCTACGGTTGTATTAATTGGTACACAGTGGGGCGACGAAGGTAAGGGTAAAATCACTGATTATCTTGCGCAGAAAGCGGACATAGTCGTAAGGTATCAGGGTGGTAACAATGCGGGACACACGGTCAAGGTAGACGACCAGGAGTTTAAACTGCACTTGATTCCCTCGGGTATCCTGTATCCTGGCAAACTGTGTGTTATTGGCAACGGTGTCGTGGTGGACCCTGCTGTGCTGGTGAAAGAACTGGACTACCTGGCAAACCGGGGAGTTGACACTTCTGGATTGAGAATCAGCGCCAACGCGCATGTAATCATGCCTTACCATAAAAAGTTGGATGCGGTGGAAGAAGACCGTCGCGGTGAGCATAAAATAGGAACCACGAAGCGCGGAATTGGACCTGCTTACATGGATAAGGCGGCCCGTATCGGTATCAGGATGGTTGACCTGCTGGATGAAAAAGAATTTAAAGCCAAGCTGGTCCGCAACCTGGAAGAAAAAAATTACTTGTTGGAACGCGTGTTTGATACTGACGGTTTTGCCCTGGAGGAAGTTTTTGAGGAATACATGTCCTACGCCAGGCGCCTCGCACATTATATCACCGATACCTCCTTGCTGATTAATGAAGCTGCTCTGGCAAAAAAGGATATTTTGTTCGAAGGCGCCCAGGGTACGCTGCTTGACGTGGACCACGGTACTTATCCTTATGTTACTTCTTCCCATCCTACGGCCGGGGGAGCCTGTATCGGAGCGGGTATTGGACCGACTCGCATCGACCAGGTGATTGGTGTGTGCAAGGCTTATACTACCCGGGTAGGGGAAGGGCCTTTCCCCACCGAACTAAAAGATGAGATTGGGGATGAAATAAGAAATAACGGGGCAGAGTTTGGCACGACTACCGGCAGGCCGCGGCGCTGCGGGTGGTTTGACGCCGTGATCCTGCGGTATGCCGCTAGGATTAACGGCTTGAGTTCGGTGGCCATAACCAAGCTAGATGTACTTGACAGCCTGGACACGGTGAAAATTTGTACCGGCTACAAATTCAAAGGGGAGATTATCAGGGAGTTTCCCCACAGCCTGCGGTATTTGTCTGAATGTGAACCTGTCTATGAAGAACTGCCGGGCTGGAAAGAGGATACCTCCGGGGCACGCAAACTGGAGGACCTGCCGGAAAATGCCAGAAAGTATCTGGAAAGAATAAAGGAACTGACCGGCGTCGAGATTTCCATTGTTGCCGTCGGGCCCAAGCGCAGCCAGACAATACCGGTTTTGGAGATATTCTAAACGGTGGTTTTATTAAGAAGTGTATTAACAAAATTACATTTCAATTGACAAATAATTTGGATGTGGAGACCTTTTAAGGGTCTCTTTTCTTCTTGCCAGCCACTATTGAGCAAATTCAGAGGAAATTACAATAGTGACACAGTTTGACAAAAAACAATCAATGTCGACAACTTGGTATTGAATTGTCTCAAAATTCGTGGTATATTTAAAACAGCGATAATTCCCATTCGTTTTATTTTTTAGACCTGGTGGTCATACCATCAGGTGGTACAGAGTGAAGATTTTTTATTTTTTTTGCCCTGATGGTCATACCACCTGGTGTGCTGAAGGAAAGGGGAGTGGTATATCGGCGTGGGCCAGGAATGGACATGTTGGTGAGTTGGGGGAATTTTTCTAAAGTGGTAAGCAGAAATTAAAAACATTAGAGAATTTACCAAAAAATCAAGAAATTGGAGGTCTAAAGATGGGTTCCTTGCTTGGACTAGCTTTTATTGCATTCATTCCCATATTGTTTACGGTTGTTGTAATGACCGTGTTCTCTTGGCCGGCTAAAAGGGCACTTCCTTTGGCGTGGGTGCTGTCTGTTGTAATTGCTTTTGGTGTCTGGCGCATGGACGCACAGCACGTTTTCGGTTTCTCGATTTTTGGTGTGCTAAAAGCACTGGACGTACTAATCATTATTTTTGGTGCAATCTTGATTCTCAATACGTTGAAAAAATCCGGTGCTATGGCTACTATTAACAACGGGTTCATGGATGTTACCAAGGACCGCCGTATCCAAGCCATCATTATCGGCTGGATGTTCGGATCCTTTATCGAAGGTGCTGCAGGTTTCGGAACTCCGGCAGCACTGGCCGGACCGCTGCTGGTAGGATTGGGCTTTCCGCCGCTGGCTGCAGCACTGGTAGCGTTAATCTTTGACAGTACTTCAGTTAGCTTTGGTGCTGTGGGAACACCAATCTTTGGTGCCATGAGCACGTTGGCAGGTAACCTGCCGCAGGACCAGGCCGTAGTTGAAGGATTTAAGTTGGCCCTGTCACAGTGGACCGCGTTGCTGCACTCCGTTGTGGGCATTTTCGTTCCGCTGCTGGGTATTGCCATGATGACCAGGTTTTTTGGTAAGGAGCGTTCCATCAAACCGGCACTGGAAGTTGCGCCGTTTGCTATCTTTGCCGGATTATCTTTCGTAGTTCCTTACTATCTGATCGCCTGGTTCCTGGGTCCCGAGCTGCCCTCTTTGGTGGGTGCGTTAATCGGGCTGCCTATAGTGATTGTAGCAGCTAAGAAAGGTTTCCTGGTTCCCAAGACGACTTGGGACTTTCCTGCGAAGTCAGAATGGCAAGAAGATTGGAAATCTGTTGTTGATACCGGTGACGTAGGCGAAGCCAAAATGTCCCTGGTTAAAGCCTGGGTACCTTATGCTTTGATTGCTTTAATCCTGGTTGTGACAAGAGTTCCTTCGCTGGGATTGAAAGGCTTCCTGGCTTCTCAAAAGCTGGTTATTCCTAACATATTAGGCATTCAAGGTTTGGATTACGGTTTGATGTACCTGTACCTGCCGGGAACTGTACCGTTTATTCTGGTAGCCTTACTGACTCACGTAATGCACGGAATGAACGGTGAACAGATTAAAGCAGCCTGGAGCGACTCCTTCAAGCAGATTACTGGTGCTGCCATTGCCCTGTTCTTCGGTGTGGCTATGGTTCAGTTGATGTTGAAATCCGGAACCAACGGTGCCGGACTGGACAGTATGATGACAATTATGGCTCAGGGTGTAGCAGAAATTGCCGGCCAGGCATATCCGTTTGTTGCCCCGTTGATCGGTGTACTGGGAGCATTTATGTCCGGTTCCAACACGGTTTCAAACATCCTGTTTGCTTCTTTACAGTTTGAAACTGCAGAAATTCTCAACATGTCGCCTCTTCTTATTGTAGCGCTGCAGGTTATTGGCGGTGCTATCGGTAACATGATCTGTGTTAACAACGTAGTCGCTGTGTGCGCTACGGTGGGAACCATTGGGGCCGAAGGAAAGCTGATTCGCCGCAATGCTATCCCGATGATTATTTACACCCTAATTGTGGCCGTAATAGCTGCGGTATTGATCTACAGCGGCTTCGACCCCTTCCCGTTATAAACCCCAAAATAGAAGGTTCTAAGTCCGGCAGGAGGAAACTAGCTTTCCTCCTGCACATCTATTTTTATCGGTGTTTACTAAGTTTGGTAAAGGAGGAAAAATCTCATGCTTTCCGATAGTATTATCAAGGAACTGGTGCAGGCTTTGGGAAAGGAAAACGTGATTATCGAACAGGAAGAACTGGCAGCTTACGCTTATGATGCCACTGCGGACATATCCAAAGTGCTGCCGGAAGTGGTGGTTACTCCAACCAGTACGGAACAGGTACAAGAAGTGGTCAAAATTGCAGCCAGGCACAGGATACCCGTATCCACCCGCGGGTCGGGAACTAATTTAAGCGGTGGTACTGTTCCCATAAACAAGGGAATAGTAATGGTCATGGTAAAAATGAACAAGATTTTGGAAATAGATGCGGAAAACCTGACCGCTACCGTACAGCCCGGTGTAATTATTCAGGACTTAAATGATGCGGTGGCCCAGTACGGCCTTATTTATCCGCCGGATCCCGGCACGGTGGCCACGGCGACCATGGGCGGCAGCGTGGCTGAATGTTCCGGCGGTTTGCGCGGCTTGAAGTACGGTGTTACCAAGCACTATGTGATGGGCCTGGAAGTTGTCCTGGCCAACGGTAAGGTAATGCGCTGCGGTGGCAAGACGGTCAAGAATGTCACTGCTTACGATATGGTGAAGCTTTTCGTCGGGTCCGAGGGGACTCTTGGCATCATTACCGAGATTATAGTTAAGCTTATCCCGGCGCCCGAGGCTCGGAAAAGTGCTTTGGCCATATTCAAGTCCATTGACGATGCTGCCAGGGCCATAACCGGAATTATCAGCAACAAGGTGATCCCTGCTACCCTGGAGATAATGGACAACGTAACCATTAAGACGGTGGAAAATTATGCCCGTGTGGGGCTTCCCACGGATGCAGAAGCAGTTCTCTTGATAGAGGTGGATGGTATTCCTGAAGTGGTGGAAAAGGAAGCGGAAGTGGTCGTGCGTGTTTGTAAGGAAAACAATGGCGAGTTAAAGATTGCCGAGTCTGCGGAAGAGCGGGACGAGCTCTGGCAGGCCCGCCGGGCGGCACTGCCGGCGCTGGCTCAGGTAAGTCCCACTACCGTACTAGAGGATGCCACTGTACCGCGCAGTAAAATACCCGACATGTTGAAAGCGTTGCGTGATATTGCCGACAAATACCAGCTCACAATCGGTACTTTCGGACATGCCGGCGACGGCAACCTGCACCCGACCATTTTAACTGACGAAAATAACAAGGAAGAGATGGAACGGGTCCACAAGGCGGTAGATGAGATTTTTGACGTAGCCTTAAAGTTGGGCGGCACCTTATCCGGTGAGCACGGGGTAGGCATAGCCAAGCAGAAGTACCTAATAAACGAGTTTGGTGAAGCCGGCGTGGAAGCGCTAAAAGCTGTGAAAAAAGCGCTTGATCCCGAAAATATTCTGAACCCGGGTAAAATCGTTAGTCTTTAGGGGGCATTACTATGGCATATTACGATAAATTGGAAAATGTTAAAGCGGAAATCACCAAGTGCATGAAGTGTGGTAACTGTCAAGCGGTGTGCCCTATTTATAAAGAGGTGCTGGGAGAATCGGGAGTAGCCCGCGGTAAGATTCAGTTAGCTAAGGATTTGCTGGAAGGGCGGTTGGAGTTTACAGAAAAACTGCAGGAAATTTTCGGGCTGTGCCTGACCTGTAAGGCCTGTGCGGCCAACTGTCCCTGCGGTGTGCAGCCCGATAAGATTATTTTGGCTACGAGAGCAGCCTTGGTAAGAAAGAAAGGACTACCGACATTAAAAAGACAAATATTTGGAGTATTGTCCAAACCCCGGAGATTTCGCCTGGGAATGGACATGGCTTCCAAGCTGCAGAGCTTTGGTCTGAAAAAGGTGTCTGGTAAAGATCTCGCTCGCCCGCGTTTCCCCATTGGTTTGGACCAAAGACGTGTGGTCCGGCCGCTGGCGAAAAAATCTTTGTTGTCCCAGTTGCCTGAAGTTAGTAAAGCCCGGCAGTCCCGGGCCAGAGTGGCGTTCTTTACCGGGTGCATGCTCAATTACATTTATACTGATGCGGGGCAAGCGGTGGTTGAGGTACTCAATGCCAACGGGGTGGATGTGGTTGTGCCCAAGGAGCAGCACTGCTGCGGAATCCCCGTGTTTGTACACGGCGACATCGAAACGGCAAAGGCAATTGCCAGGTACAACCTGGATATCTTTACCAAGGAAGATTTCGATGCCATCATTACCCACTGCGGGACCTGTATCGGTGCCTGGGCGCACCATTACCCGGAACTGCTGGCAGATGACCCGAAATATGCTGCTGTTGCCAAGGACCTGGCCCGAAAAGCCTTTGACGTTAGCCAGTATCTGGTAGATGAAATCGGTTTGCGTGAACCTGCCGGTAAGCTGGATTACAGAGTGACTTACCATGACCCGTGCCATATGGTTCGAGGAGTGGGTGTAAGCCGCCAGCCAAGACAGGTAATTAACAGTATCCCTGGGGTAACGCTGGTAGAAATGAAAAAGCCTGACAGATGCTGCGGTAGCGCGGGCTCCTTCAGCCTGACGCATTATAACCTGTCCAGTCAGATCAGGGACAAGAAGATTGCTGATGCCCTGTCTACAAATCCTGATATGGTGCTGACCAGTTGTGGGGCCTGCCGCATGCAGCTTGAAGACGGTCTGTATCAGGCTCAGTCAGATGTTGCCGTAAAACACGTGGTGGAAATACTAGCTGAAGCTTATGCCGCTGAGAGGAGTGTAAGCAGTGGACGAAAAATTGGTTAGTCAATTTAAGGAAAAAGCTCAGGCTGTTTCTGCCGAGGTGATTCGTGCTAAAACCTGTGAGGAGGCATATCAAAACGTTTTAGATATTGTCGCGGAAGCGAAGGTCAAGGAGGTAGGCTGCGTCGCTTCTGGTCTGACCAAGAGTTTGCTGCCGAGATTAAAGGATAGCAATGTCAATGTTGTGGAAGAAGGAGCGCCCGAAGACCTGGAACGATTGGAAATAGGCATCATACCGGTGGATGTTGGTATAGCCGAGACCGGTACTGTGGCCCATGATGCCACGAACCTTTTTGCCCGTTACTTCTCCATGCTGTGTCCTACCAATATCGTGCTATTAAAAACCAAGGATATCGAGGAAAATATGCTGCAGGCAATTAAGAAACTGGAGCAGAAAGGCACCCTGCCGGCATATACAGCATTTATTACCGGGCCCAGCCGTACGGCAGATATTGAACGTGTGCTGACTATCGGGGTGCACGGCCCGGGACGGTTGGTCATCATACTTGTAGATGAGGAGGATTGCTAGCATGGCTGTAAGTAAGGAATTTAAACAAAAAGCCAACAAGGCACTGAATGATGAGAACCTGCGTCGGGCGTTGACTAAGTTCGGTAATGATTATCCTGCTGCCAGGGAAAGGGCATATGCCGGTAAGGATGTGGAGGCGCTGCGGGATTACATTTCCGCAGCTAAAAGGAAGGCTGCTGAGAATATAGATGAACTGGTAGCACGGTTTGCCAGGGAAGCGGAGAAACGAGGGGCAAAGGTGTTTTATGCCCGTACAGCTGACGAGGCCAATGAATACATTGCCAGGGTCGCCCGGGAAAACGGAGTAAAAACTGTTGTCAAGTCAAAATCCATGGCCTCGGAAGAAATTCACCTCAACCGCCATTTGCAGGAAAAAGGTATTGAGGTGACGGAAACCGACCTGGGTGAATGGATTATTCAATTGATGGGGCAGAAGCCGTCCCACATGGTTATGCCTGCCATTCACTTAACCCGGAAAGAAGTGGCAAAAACCTTTTCCAAGCATCTCAATGAAGAAATGCCGGAGGACCCGTACAAACTGACCAAGGTGGCGCGGCGCGAGCTGCGCAAGAAATTCTTAAACGCAGATATGGGGATCTCCGGTGCCAATATGGCCGTAGCCGAAAACGGTGCGTTGGTACTGATGACCAATGAAGGCAACGCGCGTTTGACAACCACGCTGCCGCCCATCCATGTGGCATTGGTTGGTATCGAAAAATTTGTAGACAATATGGAAACTGTGACCAAAATCTTGGAAGCACTGCCACGCAGTGCTACCGGCCAGATCATAACCAGCTACGTAACCATGATAGACGGCACGACGCCCACATGGAAGGATGGTAAAGTAGTAGATAAAGACCTGCACATTGTAATCTTGGATAACGGCAGGAGCGAATTGATTAAAGACCCGGTCTTTAAGGAAGCGGCCCAGTGTATCCGCTGCGCTTCCTGTCTCAACGTCTGTCCGGTCTACCAGCTGGTGGGCGGTCATGTTTACGGTCACATTTATGCTGGCGGTATCGGTACCATCCTGACGGCGTTTTTAAACGGTGAAGACGAAGCCTTTGACCCACAAAATCTCTGCATCAGCTGCGGTAAATGTGCCACCATCTGCCCCGGCCGAATAGATATTCCGAAACTGGTGAAGGAACTGCGGCAGCGGCTTACCGAGAAAAAAGGTTTGTCCTTCGGAGAGAATTTTGTGCTGAAGAATATTGTATCCAAACCGCGTACTTTCCACAAATGGTTGCGCCGGGCAAAAACACTGCAAAAACCCTTTGCCGAGGAAGGATACATCCGGCACCTGCCGCTATCTTTCTCCAAGTACACTGAACACCGCAGTTTGCCGGCCATAGCAGAAAAACCCCTGCGCGATTTAGTGCCGGAAGTGAAAAAAGAGGTTGTGAAACCAAAAGCCAAGGCGGCATTTTACGCCGGCTGTGTGATTGATTTCTGTTATCCCGAAGTGGGCACTGCCGTTTTTGAAACACTGCAGGACCGGGGGATTGAAATGGAATTTCCTGAAGGACAAAGCTGCTGTGGTGCGCCGGCTGCCTATATGGGAGATAGACAGACTGCTCGCGAAATGGCAAAACAAAACATTGAAGCTCTGGAAACTGATGCAGACTATGTGGTAACTGCGTGCCCGACATGTGCCCATGCTTTAAAACATGATTTCATAGAACTGCTGAAGGATGATTCCGAATGGAAGGAAAGGGCGGAAAAACTGGCAGGTAAAGTTAAAGACTACTCTGAGTTGATGAACGAACTGCAGTCTGAGGAGGCGAGCAGCAGTAATGCCGGGGAAACACTCAAGGTAACTTATCATGATTCCTGTCACTACAACAGAAGTTTGGGTCTATCTGATAAACCGAGAAACTTGCTCAAGCAAAAGGATGATGTGGAACTGGTAGAAATGAATGAAAGCGACCGCTGCTGCGGTTTCGGTGGGTCATACACCGTCAAGTTCCCGGAAATCTCAGCAGAAATTATGAAGCGCAAAATCAAGAACATTGAAGACAGCGGTGCGGACATCGTTGCCATGGACTGTCCCGGATGCATGATCCAGCTCAAAGGCGGCTTGGACAAGGCGGGAAGCAACGTCAAAGTGATGCATACTGCGGAAATACTTGCCGGAAGGGCTAAAAACAAATAATAAACCGTTCACTGGCAAGAATGCTCTATTTGAGATACAATAGTATTGTCGGTAGATAACCAGGTAGCACCTACGAAAGTAGGTGCTACTTTATAATGGCTCTTTGGTTAAATCTGCCTAAACAACACAGCAAGGGGGAATACTTATGGATTTGAAGCAGGTAAGAGAAACGGCAAGGGAGAAAATGAAGGGCTACTGTCGTGTATGCCCCGTGTGTGACGGCAGGGCTTGTGCTGGTTCCGTGCCGGGCATCGGCGGTACGGGGACGGGAAGTGCTTTTAATGCTAACCTGGAAGCACTGGCAAAGGTGAAATTAAACTTGCGTACCATTCACCAGGCAAAAGAGCCTGATTTATCGCTGACGCTTTTTGGTGAAGAGCTGGCAACACCGATTTTGGCCGCACCTATTACCGGGGCCTCAATTAACATGGGCGGTGCCCTGACGGAACGGGAAATGGTGGATGCCTTGCTCCAGGGTGCCCTCGCTGCCGGTTCTCTGGGTATGACCGGCGACACTGGTGTTCCCAGCATGTACGACGACGGTTTGGCCGGTATTAAGGCAGTAAACGGGAAAGGTATTCCCTTTATCAAACCGCGCAGCCAGGAAGAGATTAAAAAGCGAATTGATAAAGCGGAAGCAGCAGGTGCCCTGGCTGTAGGTGTGGACGTGGATGGTGCGGGCCTGATTACCATGGCGCTGAACGGGCAGCCTGTGGGTCCCAAGTCTGTAGAGAATATCAAGGAACTGGTTTCCTATACGAAACTGCCGTTTATTGTGAAAGGTATTATGACGGTGGACGAGGCCAAACTCATGGCTGAGGCCGGCGTAGCAGCCATTGTGGTATCCAATCACGGCGGGCGCGTGCTTGACCATACCCTCGGTGCTGCCGATGTACTGCCGGAAATAGCCGATGCCGTTAAGGGTAAGGTGACTATCTTGGCAGACGGCGGTGTCAGGTCCGGTGTCGACGTATTGAAACTGCTGGCTTTGGGTGCTGATGCAGTGCTGGTAGGTCGCCCGCTGATTATTGGTGCTTTTGGTGGCGGCAGTGAAGGGGTTAAGCTGACCATTGAGACTTACACCAAGCAACTGCTCCAGGCTATGATTCTCACCGGCACGGAAAAAGTGACGCAAGTGTCCAGGGATATTCTAGTTTGCTAAGTAATAATTTAACGCTGGCTAGAGAATTTACAAGTAGATAATTGTATATTATAATAAGGGTGGCATCTGCCACCCTTTTATAATCGAGGTGTAGCTAATGCAGTTCAAACCGATAAAACAGCGGCGCATTTACCAGGAAATTGTATCCCAAATCAAAGATTTGATTGTCGAGGGCAGCCTCAGCCCCGGGGACAAACTGTTGTCCGAACGGGAACTTGCTGAAACCTTGAAGGTAAGCAGAACCTCCGTAAGGGAGGCCTTGAGCGCCCTGGAAATTGCCGGTCTGGTGGAAGTGCGTCCCGGGGAAGGCACTTTTATCCGGCGTGCCAATTTGGATACTATTATTGAACCACTGGCCTTAATGTTTTTACTGGAAAGGGACAGGGTACAGGAAGTGTTGGAAGTACGAAAAGCGTTAGAGGTAGAGGCTATTGGTCTGGCTACTGAAAGGGCAGAGGATGAAGATTTTGAAAAAATTAAAGATGCTCTAGATGAAATGGAAGAAGCATTAAAAACTGGTAAAAATGGCGCTAAGGCAGACTTGCACTTTCACTATACTATTGCTGAAGCGTCAAAAAATACCATGCTTATTCGTCTGATGAATACTATTTACGACACCATGACTCAGGCAATGCACGTGTATCAGGAACTGTGGCTGTCGCATCCAAAAGAAACGCCGGAAAGATTGTTTAGAGAACATCAAAAAATGGTTGATGCCATGATGGCAAGAGACTGGGCAAAAGCTCGTAAGCTTATGTTTGACCACCTTGAAAGAGTACAAGAGTTAATTAAAATCGGTAATGAAGATTAAGGCTTTTGGCCAACAAACAACGGTGTTCTGGTAACTTCAGGTAAGTTTAAAAAACTGTTGACAACCTCAACAAAATGCTGTAATATATAGCATTGTGAGGCGCGGGTGAAAGCACGTGAGCCATTAGCTCAGTTGGTAGAGCACCTGACTTTTAATCAGGGTGTCCCAGGTTCGAGTCCTGGATGGCTCACCACAAGTGGCCCGTTGGTCAAGTGGTCTAAGACACCGGCCTTTCACGCCGGTAACAGGGGTTCGAATCCCCTACGGGTCACCATTTGGGCGATTAGCTCAGCTGGGAGAGCACCTGCCTTACAAGCAGGGGGTCGCAAGTTCGAGCCTTGCATCGCCCACCATACAATACTGAGGGGCAAGAAGCTTTAAGGGGGCTTCTTGCCCCACGTGTGTGGAGCTGTGGTGGAGATGGTTACCATGCCAGCCTGTCAAGCTGGAGGTCGCGGGTTCAAGTCCCGTCAGCTCCGCCAAATCATGCGGAATCCATAGGCGGGCCGGAACCGACCAGGTTCCAGGTTCAGGTGCAATTCCTGAGTTCCGTTCCAGATTAATTTTGAGACCTCGCCATGAGGTCTTTTTTATGTTAGATAATTCAAGTTGCATAAACTTGAGAATAAGGCTATAATATAAATAGAACTACACTTGCGGGCGTAGCTCAGGGGTAGAGCATCGGCTTCCCAAGCCGAGAGCCGGGGGTTCGAATCCCCTCGCCCGCTCCAAATTTTTAACGGCGGACTTTCCGCCGTTTTTTGTTTGTGCTGTAAAATGTGTTATCAGGTGTTAGAAGCAAGAATGGTATTAAACTACTTTATAGGTTCAGCAACCTAGCATATAGTAGACGGGCCAGTGCCCAGTAACCCTTCAACAAATGACAACAAAAGTCTTAAGGTGGAAATTTCCCTACAATCTACCCGGCATTGCAGTCTGGAGGCTGGGTCAGGAAGATCCGGAAGTTTGGGGGGGAATTAGGCTGATGTTGAATGATTTCTGGATGTTTGACAAAGAAAAATAGGTGCATGGTGGGACAAAAACCGTATTGACTATCCGTAAGAAACAGCTTATGATTAACTATCAGATAACGTATTATTCAAGGTGTGGGAGGGTGAAGCGGGTGCGCTTGGTTTCTTTTGACCCGTTTCGCAGTGCCGGTATTCCGGGAGTGACCTACGTTAAACCAGAGCTGATTTTTAAAGAAAAAGAGCTGGTAAAAAGTGCTGACTGGGTACTGTTTCCCGAGTACTGGCAGGTTAACTTTCTGGTGTATGGCTGGGGTAAAAAAATCTTTCCCAGCATTAATTCCTACCACCTGGGACATGATAAAGTGGAGATGACCCGGGCGCTTTGGGCAGTGGCACCGGAACACGTGCCCGATACACTGATCAAAGCTAATGTGGCCGGTGTTGCGGAAGAAATTTTGGACTACTTTCAGTTTCCTTTTATCGCCAAAGAAGTGCGCAGTTCCATGGGCAGGGGTGTTTATTTAATAGAAAATGCCAGGCAGTTGGAACAATACCTGAGCAGCAACCGGGTTTTGTACTTGCAGGAATACCTGCCTATAGACCGGGATATAAGAGCGGTGTATGTAGGTAAGCGGGTAGTCTGCGCCTACTGGCGAGTTGGCGGTGGTAATTTTAAAAACAATGTTGCCCAGGGCGGCAGGATAGATTTTTCGCCGGTGCCGCGGGAGGTTATCAGCCTGGTGGAACGCGTTGCCGGGACTTTAGGGATAAACCATGCCGGGTTTGACCTGGCTGTGGTGGAAGACAAGTTGTATTTCCTGGAGTTCAATGTTTTGTTTGGCAACCAGGCCCTGCTGCAGTCCAAGGTACCGCTGGCCAAATTTATCATGGAGTATATTACCAACCTGGACCAACCGGAACCGCCCAAACCGGACCTTTTCACACAAAAAGCCTCTTAGACAGCGTATATGCTGTTTTTTTTTACTTTGCTGCAAGGAAAGCCTCCCGGGGAAGGAAGTTTTAATTGGTACCGCCGTATTGTTCCTGGTAATCATCGAAACTGCTGGTAAACTGGCTGTGCAGGTCTTCCCAGGTCCTTTTTTGAGTGTCTACCGAAGTGTTGGATAAATTGGATTTGTTTTTTAACTGCTGCAGTTTTTGTTCCAGTATGGTTTGGGCATTGGCCAGGGTATCTTCTGCCAGATCTTCATCTATACCGTCCGCCTTTTCCAGTTTGTCGGTTAACGGGTCTTTCATATTTTCAGCTCTATCTATGGTGTCCACAAGCGTGCTGGTCTCTCTGATGATTGTTTCGGGGTCCTTTTGGTTCATTTTCTCCGCTACTGCTTTCCTTAAAGCTCTGACAGCAGCCAGCCAGTTTTCCTGCAGCTGTCTTGCTTCCGGGGTTGGTTTCAGACCGGTTAGCCGGTTTTCCAAAGCTTGAATATCCCGGTAGTAACGGGACAGTTCCTGAGGTGTATCCTGTTGAAATGCCCAGTCTGACCAGTCAACCAGGGTTTGATATGAATTGTATAGCGGTTTGATGGTTTTGTAAAAAGAGTTATTTTGATACCACTTTTCCGCAAAATCGGTTTTGCGGTAATCAACATGTTTAATTGCCCATTGATTCCCGTATTGATTTAAATGAAATTGAAACTGCACCCAGTTATCCAGGGTGGCTTCAACCAGTGCTTCTGGGCCGAGTATTGTCCGGGATAATTCTGGTTTCCCGGAAAACAGGGTAATACCCGCCTGCGCGGCACTTTCCTGCAGCTGCTTTTTCAGGTCGTCCCAGTACAATTTGAAAGCGATATTTGTTTCGTAGTTTTCTCGGATATACTGTTGCCACATTTTATCTTCCAGCAAGGTTTGATAGTCACTATTTTGCCAGGCTGTTAAAAAGTTTGTGATTTTACCTACCAGGTCAATCGGCTGGGGCCTTTCACTGACCAAAACTATTTTCCGCTGGCTGAGTGGTACGGTACCGGTACTTTTTTGCTGGGATTGCACCGTTTGTTTGGCTGCCGTCCTGCCGGCTTCAGCCTGCTTATCCTTTTGCCAGGGCAGCGGCAGGTCCGGCAGGCTGCAACCGGAGATAACAGACGTTAATATAATGATTAAAACCAGGGATAATAGTCTTTTCAAGGCATTTTCCTCCCAAAGGTTGTTTTATGGATACATTTCGATAAAATATTACAATCTCCTGTTGCTTTTTGCTTTTGCCGGGTACCGGTTCTTGTGGTATAATGACTGCAGTGAACTTGAATGCGAGGAGGTATTGTTTCATGAGCGGAAAAGTACATATAAAAACCATTGTTAATCCAAAATTACAGGAATCTCTGAAAACCGGTGGTTGTGGGACCTGCCAGTCCTCCTGCCAATCGGCCTGCAAGACTTCTTGTACCGTGGGAAATCAGGTTTGTGAAAATAAGTAGGTTGCAGCCCACTTCCGTGGGTTTTATTTTTTTAGACCTGGTTAACTGGAGTGGTGGAAATGCATGCTATCAAAGAACTTAGCCCCAGTGACGTACACCTGTTTTCATACCGGGAACTGAATATCCTGCTGGACGTCAACAGCGGTGCCGTGCATGTACTGGATGACGTGGCCGCGGAATACCTGCGTTGTTTGCTGAATGGGGAGTCTCCTGAACCGCTGGCGACCAGGTACGGCTGGCAGGCCGTGAAGGAGGCCGGTGACCAGCTGGCAGGGCTGCAGCAGCAGGGACTGCTGGGCAGCAAAAGCACAATTGATGTTGGGGCGCTGGAACAGGAACAGTCGTATATCAAGTCATTATGCCTACATGTTTCACACGACTGCAACCTGCGCTGCCGGTACTGTTTTGCCGGTACGGGACGGTTTGGTGGAGAACGGCAGTTGATGGACCTGGCCACGGCAAAACAGGCGGTGGATTTCCTGCTGGACGCTTCCGGACCGCGGCAATTTTGCGAGATAGATTTTTTCGGCGGGGAACCGCTGCTAAATTTTTCCGTGGTGCGGGATACGGTCCTGTATGCCAAAGAAGCTGCCCGGAAAACGGGTAAAGAAATCCGGCTGACGCTGACCACTAATGGCATGCTGCTGGATGAGGCGGTAAGAAAGTTTATTAAGGACCACGGGATTAAGGTGGTTCTCAGTTTGGACGGCAGGCCGGAAATTAACGACTACATGCGGCCTGCGGCAAACGGTGAGGGCAGTTATGGGAAGATATTGCCTAATTTTCACTCTATGGTGCGCGACTTAAATGGTGTAGACTATTATATCAGAGGGACTTATACCAGGCATAATTTGGATTTTTCAGAGGATATAGTGCATATGCTCAGGCAGGGTTTTCGGGAATTATCGGTGGAACCGGTAGTGGCGCCTCCGGAGGCCCCCTATTCCCTGAGCGAGCAGGACTACCCTCGTATTGCCCAGGAGTATGACCGGCTGGTGGAGCTTTACCTGGAATGGCAGGCTCAGGGCAAATCTTTTAATTTCTTTCACTTTAATGTCAACCTGGAACAGGGACCGTGCCTGTCAAAAAGGCTCAGGGGCTGCGGGGCAGGTTTTGAATACCTGGCGGTTACGCCTGGGGGAGACCTGTATCCCTGCCACCAGTTTGTGGGTGAAGAGGAATTCTGTTTAGGTAACGTGGGAACAGGAATAACTAACTGGGACCTGAGCAGCTATTTTCAGCGGGCACATGTTTTTAATAAAAAGGATTGCCCGCAGTGCTGGGCGCGTTTTCACTGCAGCGGGGGATGTAACGCCAATGCTTACCAGCAGAATGGTGATCTGTTTACGCCTTATGGCGTGGGCTGTTTGATACAGAAAAAACGCCTGGAGTGTGCCATCTACCTGGAGGTTAAGAAACTTTTACAAGAATAAAGGGAGAGAGAAACATGCCGGATGCATTTTCACAACTGGTGCCGCAGGCCATTGACCAGATAACTGTTACTACTTTCCTGATAATTTATCTCAGCGGGATAGCTACCAGTCTCAGCCCCTGCGTACTGTCCATGGTCCCGGTTCTGGTGGCTTACGTCGGCGGATACGGTGAGGCTTCCAAAGGCCGGGGGTTTGTTCTGTCGTTGGCCTTCAGCCTTGGCCTGGCAACTACTTTCAGTATCATGGGGTTGGTAGCGGCATCTTTAGGTACCGTCTTTGGCAGTATAGGTGACGGGTGGTATTACTTTATGGCGGCAGTGGCCATAGCCATGGGGCTCAACCTCATGGGTTTCTACCAGATAAACTGGCCTACGCTGAACCTGGTGGCACCGCGAAAACGCGGCCTTATCGGGGCATATCTGGTAGGCCTGTTTTTCGGGCTGGTGGCTTCGGCCTGTTCAACGCCTGTTCTGGCTGTAATTCTTGCATACGTGGCAACGAAGGGCCAGCTGTTGGGCGGTGGTGCACTGCTATTTGTCTATGGCCTGGGCCACGGTTTCCCGCTGCTGTTGGTCGGTACTTTTACGGGGTTACTGAAAAAGATGGCTACTATGCAAAAGTGGGGTCACGTGTTAAATACCATTAGCGGTCTGATTCTGGTCGTTCTGGGGCTTTATTACATCAGTTTGGCGTTGAGGTAGGTGTATGCAGATGGCTGTATACAAATCGGTGTGTCCCCTGAATTGTTTTGACTCCTGCGTTTTGATGGTGGAAGTCAGGGATGGTAAAGTGACCAAAGTTACCGGAGATCCGGAGCATCCTTATACGAGGGGGACTGTTTGTTCCAAAGCGCACAGGCAGGTGGAACGTTTGTACAGCCCAGACAGGGTGCGGGTTCCTCTGCGCAAAACTGCCTCCGGCTGGCAGAAAATTTCCTGGGATGATGCCTTGGACCTGATGACGGAAAAACTGGACAAAATCGCCGGGGAGAGCGGGACTACTGCTGTTTTACATAGTTTTGACTCGGGGAGCAACGGTTTGCTCAATGACCTGGTCCAGCGCTTTTTCAATGCCTACGGGGGTGTCACCACCACTTACGGCAGTCTTTGCTGGGGAGCGGGCTTTGCAGCACAGGTTGCTGATTTCGGCGGCGTGCGTTCTCACCGTTGGGAAGACGTATTGAATAGTGAAGTGGTGGTGCTCTGGGGGCGTAATGTAGCCGTTACCAACAGGCACTTCTTGCCTTACTTGAAAGAAGTGAAAAGTAAAGGTGGGCGTGTGGTAGTAATCAACCCCATCAATATCAAACTGCCCTTTGAAGCGGACATGTTTTTGCAGGTCAAGCCTGGCACCGACGGGGTGCTGGCGCTGGCGGCGGCACATGTCATTTGCCGTGAACGGTGGCTGGACTTGGACTTTGTTGCCAACCATGTTAAGGGTTTTGCTGAGTACCTGGAAGTGGTCAAAGATGTTACTCCGGAGAAAGCCGAAATCGTAACCGGGATACCGGCAAAACGAATAGAAGAGTTTGCCGGCCTTTATGCCCGGGCCTGCACTGCCAGTATTTACCTGGGATACGGCATGCAGCGGTACAGCAATGGTGGCCGGATCGTTCGTGCCATTGATTCGCTAGCGGCTATTACGGGCAACGTCGGCAAAAGCGGCGGTGGGGTCAATTATTCCTATTCCGATTATAAGAGCCGCGTACTTAAGGATATTACCGGGCCGGAACTGGCCAGAACCGGTAGAAAAATTGCCTATCCCCGGTGGGGGGAAGAGGTGCTGGGTTTAAAAGAACCGCCGATACGTGCCATCTTTGTCAACCGGTCTAATCCGGTGACCCAGCTTCCCAACACAGCCAAGGTGAGGCAGGCCTTTAAGCAGGCGGAGTTTGTGGTAACCGTGGATTTTATGCTGACGGATACTGCTTTGGAGAGCGATTTGGTTCTGCCCTGTACTACCATTTTTGAGGAAGAAAATATTGTTGCTAACGGTATGAATCAGTACCTGGCATACGCGCCTCAACTGGTAGAACCCCTGGGAGACTGCCGTTCGGATATGTGGATATTCAGCCGGCTGGCCGAAAGGATGGGACTGGCGGACAAATTCGGCAGGCTGACCCGGCAGCAATGGATGGAAAAACTGCTGGAGCCGCTGCAAGAATACGGTGTAGATTTGGCGTCGTTAAAGGAAAAAAGCGTGATTCTTAATCCGGTGATACCTGATGTTGCCTGGAAGGATAAAAAGTTTAATACCCCGTCGGGTAAAATTGAATTGTATTCCGAAGCCTTGGCTTTAGAACCGGTAGCCGCGATGAAAGAGAACGGGGAAATTGGCAGTAAGGATGTTCAAAAAACATACCCGCTAATTTTACTGTCGCCGCACAGCAGCGGGAGGCTTCACTCCCAGTTTCATGACCTGCAGCTGCATGAGACCCTGCATATGCCGGTAGAGATTCATCCGGAAACGGCCATGGAGTACGGCATCGGTGATGGTATGGATGTGCTGGTGGAGAGTCCTCGCGGGCAGGTCACGGCCGTTGCCAAGCTGAGCAGGCACGTTTTGCCCGGTGTCCTGGTGATAGAGGAAGGCTGGTGGTTAAAATTTGGCGGAGGGGTAAATTTTTTAACTCCCGATACTGTCTCTGATATGGGTACCACTGCCGCCTATTATGACTGCCGTTGCAGTATTAGACGAATGGCGGAAATTAAATAGTTTCCGGTTGCGAGAAACTACCTGTTAATGTCGGGTAGTTTCTTTTTGTTTCCGGTCCTGAAAGGTGTCCCTTGCGCGTAACCTGTAAAGGGTAAGTGGTGAGGCGACAAAAAGTGTGATTTTTTGCAGCAGGATATTGGTTGATAACTGCCGTATTAGTTAGTTCAGGCAATTTAATGCTGACTACCCGAAAACTTCCCCCTGGAATGTTTTTCCACACAGGATGGGTTATGCGGGACATAGAATAGAATAGAGGCGGAAGGAGGGAGGACATGTATTCAGCCTCCAGGGAAGAAGTGCCGGCGGCAGATGGCAAGGTATCGGTGAGGGAAAAGGAGAACCATAATAGCATCTCCCAGTACTTGAAACATCCGGTTTTTTTGGTAAGCATGTTTTTATTGCTTTCTACAATGGTCTTACTGTTTGTTCCCCAGCAGAGGGCGGTTTTTGCTGTCGCGCTGGATGGCAAACAGCTGGCTTTGGTTAGCGATGGTGATTTGGCGTGGCAGGTTTATGAAGAGGTTAAAGCTGATTTGACCGAAGGCGTTACAGGAAATGTGGTGTGGGTTAACAAGTTTACCGTTCAATCGGTCCAGGTGGATGCCGAACAGGCGCTGGCTACCAGGGATGACCTGTATGAGGCTTTAAAACAAAAGCTGACTTTTAATATAATGGCTACGGCAATAGAGGTAAATGAGGAAACAAAGGTGATTTTGCAAGATAAATCCAGTGCTGAGAGGGTTTTGGATCTCATAAAGGAACAATACAAACCGGGGGTGGAAGATGCAGCGGTAGAGTCCGTAAAGTTTGAGGAGGAGGTAAAGCTTAATTCCATGGCGGCAGAACCCGAAGAGATTGTTACTGTGGAAGAAGCTGTCAATCTGTTGACTACAGGTAGCGAAGTGGTGCAAACGCATGAGGTTAAAGAAGGAGATTCCCTGTGGACCATTGCCAGGGCTTATAATTTGCAAGTAGAATACATAGTAGCAGCCAACCCGGGCATCTCAGAAGATACACCTTTACAGCCGGGACAGAAATTAAAGCTGGTAAAAGCGGAGCCGGTGATCCACACGCTGACTACTTATCAGGAGACGGTAACAGAAAAAGTGCCCTATCCGGTGAAAGTGATTTCTGATGGCTCGCTGTGGCGGGGACAGGAGGAAGTTCAGGAGTGGGGCAAATACGGTGAAAAGGAAGTCCAGTATCGGGTAACTTTGCGGAATGGCCGGGAAGTGGAGCGGAAAATTATTTACGAGAAGGTGCTTACCCAGCCGGTAGCAAAAATAGTCCGCCGCGGTACAAAAATGATGGTTGCTTCCCGGGGTGCCGGTGGTGATGGCGAACTGGGCTGGCCCCTGCGGGGCAAGATTACTTCCGGCTATGGCTACCGGGGCAGGGAGTTTCATACGGGAATTGATATAGATGGAAAAACCGGCGATCCGGTTCTGGCGGCTGAGGACGGCAAGGTATTATTCGCCGGCTGGTCCGGAAACTATGGTTATCTGGTAGCAATTGACCATGGCGATGGACTACAGACGCGTTATGCCCATCTTTCCAAAATCAAAGTCAAGGTGGGTCAAGAGGTGTCCAGTGGAGATATTATCGGCTTGGTAGGTAGCACGGGGCGCAGTACCGGCTCGCACCTGCACTTCGAAGTGCTGGTAAATGAAAAATCGCGCAACCCGTTGCGCTACCTGGAATAATATTGATTACCAACCCTTCTTATGAAGGGTAATTTTTTTGGGTAAAATAATGGTACGGCAAATCAGGGGTTGCAATGTGAGCGAAAGTTTTCATATAATATAAGTAAATAATACCCTATAGGGGTAAGGAGGTGTGATCTGAAATGGATTGGCATGAGATTAAAACCATCGCTGTGGTGGGATTGTCGGACAATCCGGAAAGGGCCAGTTACCGGGTTGCCAAATACCTGCAGGACCAGGGCTACCGAATCATCCCTGTAAATCCTACAAAAGACCGGGTCTTGGGAGAAAAAAGCTATGCCTCCCTTATAGATATTCCGCAGGATATAAAGATTGATGTTGTGGACGTTTTTCGCAAACCGGCGGTGGTTCCGGAAATTGTTGAGCAGACTATTGCCAGAAATGTACCCGTGTTATGGCTGCAGGAAGGGGTAGTACATAATGCAGCGGCTGAAAAAGCGAGAGCAGCAGGTATTGAAGTAATTATGGACAAATGCATGATGAAAGAACATAGAAAGGGTGTTGTGTCATGAGTTACGATTTAGTCATCATTGGTGGAGGACCTGCAGGATTAACGGCAGCACTGTATGGTGCCCGGGGCGGCTTGAAGACATTGGTACTGGAAAGCACCATGCCTGGGGGGCAAGCTGCCCTAACTGACATTATAGCTAACTATCCCGGTTTTCCGGAAGGTATTAGCGGACCGGAGCTGATGAACAAGTTTCACCAGCAGGCTGTCAAGCACGGTGCTGAGTTTAAAATGAAAGAAGTCACCGGTCTGGAAGACAGGGGTGAGATAAAAATTGTCAAGGCCGGTGAAGAAGAGATTGAGGCAAGAAGCGTCATTATTGCCACGGGTGCCAAGGCACGCAAACTGGGAGTACCCGGTGAAGAGAAATTCCAGGGTAGGGGAGTATCCTATTGTGCCACCTGTGACGGTGCATTTTTCAAGGATAAAAGAGTAGCTGTCGTTGGCGGCGGCGATTCCGCGGTGGAAGAAGCGCTGTTTTTGACCAAGTATGCTTCTGAAGTTGTCATTATTCACAGGAGAGATCAGCTGCGTGCTGTAAAAGCCCTGCAGGATAAAGCGTTTGCAAATGAAAAGATTGACTTTTTGTGGAACAGTACGGTTGAGGAGATTAAAGGTAACGGCAAAGTAGAGCAGGTTGCAGTAAAAGATGTGAATACCGGAGAAGTCAAAGACCACCAGTTTGATGGGGTATTTATCTTTATCGGTACCGTACCCAATACCGAATTCCTGCAGGGAGTAGTGGAACTGAATGACAAGAATTATGTGGTTGCCAATGACTTTTTGCAGACTTCCGTCCCGGGGATATTTGTTGCCGGTGACGTACGGGAAAAATTCCTACGCCAGGTAAGTACCGCCGTCGGTGACGGTGCCCATGCAGCCATGGCTGCTGAGCGGTACTTGGGCGGTGTCATATGATTCGTCTGAATAACAGCCCTTAGCGGCTGTTTTTTTATGCTTAAGCATTGACAAACTAAATTATGTGAAATAGAATGAATTTGTAGGTAGCATACCCCTGTAAGGTATATATATATATTGGTTGATGATAATGGGTACAATATCCCTGAAGGAGGGCTTGACATGCCGGAAAAAAGCGGGGCACAAGACAAACAACTGAAAAAAACGACGCTGCCCATTGGCGGCATGAGCTGTGCTGCCTGTGCCAGCAGGGTGGAAAAAGGTCTCAACAAGCTGGAAGGGGTTAGCGAAGCAGCAGTTAACTTTGCGGTGGAGAAGGCAACCGTTATCTATGACCCGGCGCAAGTCAGTCTGGAAGATCTGGCCGAGACGGTCGAAAAATTGGGTTATCGTGTGGAGACTGATAAAGCGGAACTGCAGCTCATAGGAATGACCTGTGCCGCTTGTGCCAACAGGATTGAAAAGAAATTGAACAGTTTGCCTGGAGTGACCAAAGCGGTAGTTAACTTTGCAACGGAAAAGGCTACTGTGGAGTACAACAGTGCCGAAACTGGTATCAAAGATATGATAAAAGCAGTCAAGGACATGGGCTATAATGCCAGGGAAGCTGACCGGGGAACGGGTGTAGACAGGGAAAAAGAAGAACGGGAAAAGGAAATAAAGCGCCAGCGCAACATGTTTGTTATGTCCGCCTTACTATCCTTTCCCTTGGTATTTATCATGTTTGCGGAAATGTTTTCATTACATTTGAATGAATTTTTAATGTCGCCGGTATTTCAATTCCTGTTGGCAACACCGGTGCAGTTTATACCCGGTTCGCAGTTTTACAAGGGTGCCTACCATGCCTTGCGCAACGGCAGTGCCAACATGGACGTACTGGTGGCTTTGGGGACTTCAGCAGCTTACTTTTACAGCGTGGCAAATACCTTTTTCACCGATGGTATGCTTTATTACGAAACGTCCGCGGTGCTGATTACCTTGATTTTGCTCGGTAAATTGCTTGAAGCCATAGCCAAGGGCCGTACTTCCGAAGCCATCAAGTCGCTGATGGGGTTGCAGGCCAAGACCGCCCGGGTTGTACGTGACGGAAAGGAAGAAGATATACCAGTAGAAGAAGTGGTAGAGGGAGACATTATCATAGTAAGACCGGGTGAAAAAATACCTGTGGACGGTATTATCATTGAAGGAACATCGACTGTAGACGAATCCATGCTTACCGGGGAAAGCATTCCAGTGGATAAAAAAGAAGGAGACGAAGTAATCGGGGCTACAATCAACAAACACGGGTCGTTTAAGTTTAAAGCTACTAAAGTGGGTAAGGATACAGCCTTGTCACAGATCATTAAAATTGTCGAAGAGGCTCAAGGTTCCAAAGCGCCCATCCAGCGCATGGCGGATGTCATTTCCGGGTATTTTGTACCGGTAGTTGTGGTAATAGCATTGATAACCTTCGGCGTCTGGTACTTTTTCCTGACACCGCCGGCCGGTTTTGACAACTTTACGTGGGCCTTAATCAACTTTACGGCAGTGCTGGTCATAGCGTGCCCGTGCGCCCTGGGACTGGCTACGCCTACCTCGATTATGGTAGGTACCGGCAGAGGAGCGGAAAACGGGATACTGTTTAAAGGTGGTGAGCACCTGGAGCAGGCACACAAGGTGAATGCCATTGTCCTGGATAAGACGGGAACGATTACTAAGGGTGAACCTGAACTAACCGACGTGATAGCGGAAGGTTATGACGAGGACGAGCTGCTTAAACTTGCCGCCTCAGCGGAAAGGGGCTCCGAGCATCCCCTGGGAGAAGCAATTGTGAAAGGAGCCAAAGAAAAAGGAGTTGACTTGGTGCAGCCGGAGAACTTCAACGCCATTCCCGGCTACGGTATCGAGGCCGATATAGAGGGAAAACACGTACTGCTGGGAAATACCAAATTAATGAAAAAACATAATATAAATATTTCCCACCTGACGGCGCAAAAAGAGAAACTTGAAGAAGAAGGAAAGACAGCCATGCTGGTAGCAGTGGACGGCAGGGCAGTGGGTATAGTAGCCGTGGCGGATACCGTGAAGGAGAACTCCAAAGAAGCCATCAAGACAATTAAGGATATGGGCATAGAAGTAATCATGATTACCGGGGACAACGAGCGGACCGCCCGGGCTATAGCCAGACAGGTAGGCATAGATAACGTTTTGGCAGAAGTTTTACCTGAAGATAAGGCCAACGAAGTGCAGAAGTTGCGGGACCAGGGCAAAATAGTGGCCATGGTCGGGGACGGAATTAATGACGCGCCGGCTCTGGCAACTGCTGATGTGGGTATTGCCATCGGTACCGGTACGGACGTGGCCATGGAAGCGGCGGATATTACCCTGATGCGTGGCGACTTAATGGGGATTCCGGCAAGCATCAAGCTCAGCAAGGCTACTATGAGAAATATCCGTCAGAATTTGTTCTGGGCACTGGTTTATAACAGCTTGGGGATTCCCGTGGCAGCTATGGGACTGCTTTCACCCATAATTGCTGGTGCGGCAATGGCTTTCAGTTCGGTATCCGTGGTAACGAACGCGTTGCGGTTAAAGAGATGGAAATTTAAATACAGTTAATTAACGCTAATTTTAATTAAGGAGGTGACTGGAATGGCTGAAAAAATGATGGAAATCAGTGTGGCGGGCATGTCCTGCAATCACTGCAAGATGGCAGTGGAAAATGCCTTGAAAACTTTGGATGGCGTGATCATGGCGGAAGTGGATTTAAGTGCCAATAAGGTAGCTGTCAAGTTTGACGAGGATAAGGTGTCCTATGACCAGCTCAAGGCTGCCATTGAAGATGCCGGCTACGAAGTACTGGATTAAGTTAAATCCTATGTGGAATACATGCACCCAAAAGGTTTTGCTTTTGGGTGCTTTTTGTTCGCCCAGCATGTCTGCTGAGCCGATGGGTTGAAAGAAACCCTGTCACCTAACCAGCGGGAAGACGACCCGCAGGCAATGGCGTCACCGGTAACGGCGGGGTCTGGAGGAAGCCGAAGGAAGAACATGGAACGTAGCGCGAGCGAACCGAAGTTGGCCTGTCAGGAGGGTAACCTTGCGTAACAGCAGGCACTCCTAACGGTTCTGTGAGAGAAACGAAGTCGGGAAGTTATTCCCGAATTCTACCTGCTTGATTACTTTAATTACTATTGACTGTAGTAAAGGTTGGAGTTATGATAAGACTAAGCAATTATCAAGTATCGCAGGAGGTGTAAATAAGACATAAGTATCTGCCCTTGCTTGCTAGTAAAAACATACAATTATAGACAATATATGACAGCAAAAAAAATTATCCGGTGCAGGATTTTGTTTTTAATCAGAGAACTTACTATAGTGCGCTCAATTTATTTTTTCTGTTTATGTGAAAAGGGTTACAAAAAAGTAACAATTGCAAGGAGGAAAATAATGGCAGGCGGAAGAAAGAAAAAGCTATTGGTCTTTGCGTTGCTGATAGCACTGATTGTGGCACTGGTGCCGCAAGTTCCGGTTTTTGCAGAAGAAACGAAGACAATGACCATGAAGCAGCTCTATTATTCCATTTGGCCGGAATATGACCGGTGGCCGGACGTGTTGGTTATCTACACGGGCGTTTTCGTCAATGATACCGGCAAGCCGTTTGACGGGGAGCTGCGGTACAAGGTTCCCAAAAACGCGGAGATAAATATGGTTTGTGAAACTGAACAAGGGATGGTTTGCCAAAAATACATAGTTGAGAAGGACAATCCTGACTACGATGTGGTGGTCTGGAAACCCTCTCATCCTATTGAGCCTGGAGCAGAATTCCCTGTAATGATGGAGTACTACTACAGGCCTTTTGGCTCAGCCAATCCCAGACAGTTTACGCAGACCTTCAGACCTGCTTTCCCTGTAGAAAACCTGACCGTGGAAATTAAAGCGCCCAAGGGGGCAACAGAGGTATCTTTACAGCCGGAACCTGCAAAAACCCAGGGGGATGACGAAGGGTTTACCAATTATATCTACCGGTATAATGGCTTGACGGTTGAAGATGAATTGACTTTTGACATAAGTTATGTCAGAGAAAGCAATGAACCTTCCGTAAAAGCAGAGACCGGACAAGGAAACGTAGCCGGCGGTATGCAGCCGGTACAGGCGCAGTCTTCTGTCAATTCTACAATTGTTATCCTACTTGTAGTGTTTATTGCACTGCTGGCAGTATTCCTGTTTATAGCCATCAGTAATAACAATCAAAAAGCTACTCAGAAATCTAAATCTAAAAAAGGCGGTAAAAAAACTAAGAGCTTAAAAGGTAAACAGGGCGGCGTTAGCAGGAAGGAAGTGGCAGAGGAAAAACGGAAGTTACGCAAAATGCTTTTAGACGGGAAGATAAGTGAGGATACTTATAAAAAGCTGCTGGAAGAGATTGATGAATAAGAAGGTAAGGGGGTGCTGTTTTTGAAGCAGAGCACGAAGATTTTTGTCGGGGTATTGATTATCGTTGTTGCCGTTGGTTACTTGATGTTTTCTGGCTTTTCCAATTTTGCCGGGTATCAGGTGACTATTACTGATTTGGTAGCGGGAGAAGAAGATTATGACGGTGAGTACTTAATGGTTCCGGGTAAACTGGTAGGTGACAGTGTCAAGTTTGATGGGGACAAGGTTCAGCTTGCGTTTACAGTGACAGATGGGAAAAATAAACTGCCTGTCATTTATAATGATGTTAAGCCGGACAATTTTGATGATGCTACAGAGGTCATTTTAGAAGGTTTCTATGATAAAGAGGAAAATGTCTTTAAGGCCGAAAAGTTGACTACCAAGTGTCCTTCAAAGTACGAAGCTGGCAGCATTGAGGAAATGAATGGGGAGTTGCAAAAGTAATAACGCAAGGCCGGTAGCAGGTTTGCTGTCTACCGGTCCAGTACTTAATTTTGGCGTGACTGTGGACAAGGAGGTATATTTTTAATGGCTGACCTAGGTTATTTATCACTGATTTTAGCGCTGACAATTAGTATTTATACTATAATAGCTTTTGTTATTGCCATAAAAACTGGTAACCGGAAACTGAAAAACAGTGCCAAAGGCGGCGTAGCTGCCATCTGCTTGCTGGTAACTACGGCCTCGTTTATATTAATTTATCATTTGGTTGCCAGTGACTTTTCTATTGCTTACGTGGCTCAGTATACAAGTACTGACCTGCCTTTATTCTACAAATTTTCAGCCTTCTGGGCGGGCAACTCGGGGTCTTTGCTACTGTGGTCCTGGGTGCTGGCCATTTATACGGCTATCATTACATTTTCCAAGAAGCATGAGCAAGATGGAAAGCTTCCCTATGTCAGTGCCATTTTGACATTTAATAACCTGTTCTTTTTATTTGTGATGCTGTTTTTTGCCAACCCGTTTATCAAGTCCGTACAGAAGTTCGGTTACGTGCCCGCAGAAGGCTCCGGTCTTAACCCCATGCTGCAGAATCCGGGTATGGTGTTCCACCCGTTGACGCTTTATTTGGGATATGTTGGTTTTGCAGTTCCATTCGCATTTGCCATCACCGCTTTAATTCTGAAAAAAGTTGACGACAGCTGGATTAAGGTAACCCGACGGTGGACGGTAATTGCGTGGATGTTTCTCAGTCTCGGTAACCTGTACGGTGCCCAGTGGGCTTACGTGGAATTGGGTTGGGGCGGCTTCTGGGCCTGGGACCCGGTGGAGAACGCCTCATTTATTCCATGGCTGACAGGAACGGCATTTTTACACTCGGTAATGATTCAAGAGCGTAAGGATATGCTGAAGATCTGGAACATGGCATTGATTATTGTCACATTCTTGTCCACTATTTTCGGTACGTTCCTGACGCGCAGTGGGGTGCTGCAGTCAGTCCACTCTTTTGCCAGCAACCCCGGATTGGGTACTGTATTCCTCATATTCATGAGCTTTGTGGCGCTGGTGTCCCTGTACCTGTTAATTGACCGCATTAACTTGCTAAAGCAGGGTAATCAATTTGAATCCTATCTGTCCAAAGAAAGCAGTTTCCTGGTAAATAACCTGCTGCTGGTCGGTGCTGCCTTTGCGACATTCTGGGGGACCATTTTCCCGCTAATTTCCGAAGCTGTTCGAGGCGTCAGGGTGACGGTCAGTGTACCTTTCTTCAACCAGGTCAACGGACCCATATTGCTGGCAATGGTATTTGTTATGGGAATTTGTCCCTTAATAGCGTGGCAGCGCTCTTCGTTGAAGAACCTGCGTAACAACTTCATGTGGCCGCTGCTGATTGCGGCAGTCATTGGAGTAGTGCTTTATTTCTACCTGCCCGGCAGGCAACTCTATGGTGCTGTTGCCTTTGCGGTTTGTGCATTTGTCATTTTGACCATTGTTCAGGAATTTTACCGTGGTACGGTAGTTCGCCACCGGATGACGGGAGAGGGTTACCTTACGGCTTTAGGGCGGCTCACGGTACGTAATCGCCGCCGGTATGGGGGCTATATTGTCCACCTGGGTATCGTTTTCATCGTGCTGGCGGTTATCGGTTCTTACGGTTACAAGCTGGAAGTTACTAAGCAGGTAAAACCGGGCGAGACAATTACTATTGGGGACTATACCTTGACTTATAACGGGCTGATGGAGAAAAGAGAAGGAGCAAATGCTGTGGTGTATGCGGAAATGCCGGTGGTGAAAGGCGGTAAACACATCGGCACCATTACTCCGGAAAAAGTATTTTACAAAAACTGGCAACAGCCCGGTACGGAAGTGGCAATTCGCGGAACTTTGGCTGAAGATTTATATGTGATTCTTGCTACCTGGGAATGGGATGAGAAAACCCAGTCTGTAACCAGCGCTACTTTCAAGGTTAATGTCAACCCGTTGATGAGCTGGATGTGGATTGGCGGCTACTTGTTGGTACTGGGCACTATTTTTGCAGTCTGGCCCGGTAAAGGCAGCCGCCTGGGGCCTAAATACACCCAGTAAGGGGGGAGTTTTGTGAGGCAAAAGGTTATTTTGCTGCTTGCTGTTTTGCTGTTAAATCTTGTATTTGCTCTCCCTGCCCTGGCAGAGGAGTACGTGGTAGACGAAAAGCTATTTAAGGAAATTGAGGCCAACTTGATGTGTACCGACGGTTGTGGGATGTATCTGAAATCCTGCGACAATGCTACCGCCCAGCAAATGCGGGCGGAAATCCGCCAGAAACTAAAGGAAGGCATGACTCCGGAACAGATTTACGGTTACATGATTAGTATTTACGGTGAAGAAGTTATGGCTGCTCCACCGGCCAGTATCCCGTTTAACATTGCGGCATGGGTGACACCGTTTCTGGCCATTCTCGGCGGCGGCTTGTTGATATATACGGCTTTGGACAAATGGGTATTTTACAGGAAAACGGCAGAAAGCGATACCGTATTAATTGATGAGGCGGACCTGGCAGAGTACGAGGAACTGGTAGATGAGGAGATCAAGAAATATTACTAGATGAGTTTGCCGGGACTGATTTTACGGATGAGGTTATGTATTGATAGGAGGGAAAATCATTGTCTGGGTTTTCACTGGTATTGGGCGTGCTGGTTGTAATGGTCTCAGTATTTCTTGTCGGTTACCCCTTAATTAAAGATGAGGAAGAGGTCAAATCGCTGGATCGCAGTTTGGATTATGACGCGGAAGATTCCCTGGAAAAGCAAAAGGAATCCGTATTTATTACCCTGGGAGAAATAGAGTTTGATTACCGGATGAAAAAGCTCTCCAAAGAGGATTATGAAAAACTGAAAGCAATGTACAAGCGACAGGCCGTTGCTTTACTTAAGGCAGAAGAGCAGGAACTAGACTTGATTGATGACGGCGATATGGAAGACCTGGAGAAAGAATTGGAAAAGGAAATTGAGCAGGAAATCGAACGAGAAGTACAAAAACTTAAGCAGGAAAACAAGGGTAAATAAATTTATCTATGAGGATAGTTTGGGGTGAAACATGAATGAGTTTTCGGAAAACACTTGCTGTCTTAGTTACGGCACTTCTTTTGCTGGCGACTTCACTGCCGGCCTTTGCTGAAGAGCAGGGGAATGCCGGTGATGCAGCTGACGGTGCTGTGGCAACAGAGGCTGTTGCCGGTGAGGCTGGCAAGATTTCTGTGAAGGTTCACCACTTGTTATTATCTCCCAACGATGACCGGACCTTAACCGTCAAGGAACAGCTGGTAATCTATAATCCCGGTGAAGCCTTGCCTGAAGGAAAAACTGTTACTATTACACTGCCGTTGGGATATCGGGAACTGGAGCTTTTCCACGATTTGAATGAAGATATGGTGCAGGTAGAAGAAGACAGTATAATTATCAAGCAGCTTCCAGCAGGGGAAACCATGATAGGTTTCAGTTATGTCATGGAAACTTTTTCCGAGGGGACTGCTCCGCACTTTATAATTTCGGAGACCGTTAACTATCCCACCCAGTCGTATTTTGTCCTGGCGCCGGCTCAAGGCATGAAAATAATCAGCAGTGAGCTGCAAAGCGGCGGCGTTCAGAACATGGGTGGCATGCAGTACCAGTTCCATGCCGCGGATAACGTAAAGCCGGGGACTAAGATGGAAATTAGAGCCATTATCAGCATGGCCGATGAGTCAGCTGGAGGACAGGATAACTCTGGTGGCTATTCCGGGGCTGTAACCCGGGAGGCTCCCAAGTTTCATACACCGGGGCACATCCGTTTTTGGAAACAGTCGCCTTTTGCCGGAATGGATGCACACCTGTTTCTCTTCCTGGTAATTGTTGTTCCAGCTGGTGCTATTGGTTATGCCCTTTACCGGCGCACGCAGGAAGCTGCAGAATTGGCTACGGAAACAGACGAGGAGGAAGAATTGTTCCAGAGACTGGTCAAAAAACAAAAAGTGCTGATGAACAAGCTGAAAGAACTGGAAATACAGTATGCCAACGGTGAGGTGGATGAAGAAACCTACACACAGCTCCGAGAAATTTACAAGAAAAAGCTGGTAAAAGTCAAGGCAAAATTGAAAGAATTGGCTGGTTAGGGGGGTAATTTCTATAATTCGAGCAGAAAATGTGGTTAAGACCATTGGCTCAAAAACCGTTTTAAAAGACATCAATTTGCATATTGAGCCGGGGGAGTTCGTTAGTGTCCTGGGACCCAACGGTGCTGGAAAGACCACCTTACTAAAGGTTTTGACACTGTTAACTCCCCCATCTGAAGGACAAGTATATATCGCCGGCCAGAAGATTACCGGGAATCCCCTGGCATTACGGAAAAAGATGGGAGTGATTTCCCACAATACTTTCCTGTACGGCAACTTAACCGCCTACGAGAATTTGCTCTTTTACGGTCGCATGTACGATGTACCCAATGTCAGGCAGCGTATTAAAGAAGTCATTGCCGAAGTGGGGCTGCAGTACAGCCTTAACGACCCGGTACGTACTTTTTCCCGGGGTATGCAGCAGCGCTTGGCCATTGCCCGGGCTATCATCCATGACCCGGATATCCTTTTTTTAGACGAGCCTTATACCGGGTTGGACCAGCATGCCATAGGGATTTTAAACCAGGTGTTGCTTAATCTGACCAACCAGAACCGTACCATTTATATGATAACGCACAATTTTGAGCAGGGGTTGCATATGAGCGACCGGATTATTATCCTGGTAAGCGGCAGGATAGTTTATGAAGCTTCCAGTAAAAGCCTTAGCCTCGAAGAGCTGCAGGATATCTATTTGAAGCTGGTGGGGGAAAGCTAATGCGATTTCTAGCCAAGATAGCTAACATTGTCTGGAAAGACCTGGTGGCGGAGTTCCGCACAAAAGAGATGATTAGTGCCATGCTTATTTTTTCCGTGCTGGTGATTATTGTTTTTGCTTTTGCTTTTGACCCGGTGGGGGAAACTGTGCGTGCGGTGTCTCCAGGTATTATCTGGGTAGCTTTCACTTTTTCCGGTATTTTGGGTCTGAACCGGTCGTTTGTCAATGAAAAACAGAATGAGACGCTGCTGGGCTTGATGCTGGCACCTGTTGACCGTACGGCTATTTTCTTTGGTAAGGTGATTACCAATTTCATTTTGATGGTCATTACGGAGGCCATCTCCCTGCCCGTATTTTTTGTGCTATTTGATTTCCGCATGGAGGGTTCCCTGCTGCAGCTGCTGCTGGTGATCTTTCTCGGTACCCTGGGGTTTGTCAGTATCGGTACCTTTTTGGCGGCTCTTTCAGCCAATGTGAGAACCAGTGAAATCTTACTGCCCATCATTCTCTTTCCAGTGCTGGTTCCGGTGATTATCGGTGCTGTGGAATCCACTGCCACAATTTTTAACCAGGGTGCATTTGAGCAGATTGTTGGTTGGGTGAAACTGCTGGCGGTATATGACGTTATCTTTTTGGTTGTTCCCTTTATTTTATTTGACTATGTACTGGAGGTTTAGCCATGTTACAACCCTCAAAAAGTCATCAGCTTTTGGGATGGATAACGTTTGTTCTGGTTCTGGTGGCATTATACATGTCATTTATCTATGCGCCCATTGAAAGGGTAATGGGCTATGTACAGAAGATTTTTTACTTCCACGTAGCTTCTGCCTGGAATGCATTTTTTGCTTTTTTTATAGTGTTTATCGCCAGTATTATCTATCTCATTACTAGAAATATGCGTTGGGATACGATAGCAAAGGTTTCTGCGGAAATAGGTGTTGTCTTTACCACCATAGTTCTGGTTACGGGGCCCATTTGGGGCCGGGCGGCATGGAATACATGGTGGACGTGGGAGCCGCGACTTACCACCACTTTAATCCTGTGGTTCATTTACCTGGCATATGTACTAATTCGTGCCTCCGGTATGGAGACCCAGAAGAAAGCTACGCTAGCTGCTGTGTTCGGTATTATAGGCTTTATCGATGTACCCATTGTCTTTTTTGCTATAAAATGGTGGGGAGCCAAGGCGCACCCACTGGTATTTGGGGAATCGGGCGGAGGCATTCACCCGCAGATGCTTCATGCCTTAATTGCCAGTGTCATAGCTTTTACTTTCCTGTATTTTTACATGCTGCAGAAGGGAATCTTGATTGAACAGGCGGAAGAGCGGCTGAAAAAAATTAAAGAGACGCTTAGGGCAAAAAGCCATTAAAAGGAGGTTCGCTTATGGAAGCTGTAGTAGCGGCATATAGTTTAATCTGGGTACTAATTTTTGGGTATACACTGTTTCTGGGCAGCAGGCAGAAAAAGCTGGCTAAGGAAATTGAACTGCTGGAGCAAGCGGTTAAGGACCGGTAAGGAGGCGGCTGATGAATAAAAAAGTTTTACTGGTTGCAGTAATTTTAGTTGTAGCCCTGGGTTCATGGCTATTGTTCGGACAGGCGGAAGACCTGCCGAGCCTCAGTGAAGAGGAGTTTCCCAAAGAACTTGCTGGTATGTCTTTAATCAAACTGGTTACTGGTGAGGAAGCAAAACGTAACATCAGCCAACTGCATGGTGTGGAAATTGAAGTGGACAAGGGACTGATTGCCATGTTCGGAGCGGAGAACGGCAGCCGCCATATGGTAATCTGGGTTACGGAATCGTCCAATAAGGCCGAAGCAACTAAACTGCTGCAAATAATGGATGAAAAGATGCCGGACAGCAAGGCCTTTTCCAATTACCAGGTGAAATTATTAAACGGGCACACGTATTATTATGTCAGCGGTATTGGCTTGGATAACTACTATTATCAAAAAGGCAGGCGGCTGTACTGGGTTGGTATCAAGGATAAAGACCCGGAACAGACGCTGCTCAGCATTGTTGATAAGATTTAAAACCACAGGTCCTGTTTTGCGGACCTGTTTTTTTTTTACAGTAAGAACCTAATGTAATTAGAGCGAAAATGTTATATAATATTACCAAAAGGTTTTTGGGGGTGTCATTTTGGATAATATACTGCCGTTGGCGTTTTTCTTGCTGGCCCTGTGGTTTTTGTTTTCCAGAGGCGGTTGAGGAAGTAGTAAATAATGCAGCAGTTGCTGCGAAAATTGAATGAATAACAGCCGTATCGAGAAGGCGCTACTGCGTCTTTTTTTTTTGCTCTTTTAATGGAAAATTATGCAAAAAAACTGCTGCCAAGTAGTTATTACCAATGAGACGGCGGCATATCTATTGTATAATTTAAGTAGGAGGGAAACTGGAGCGTAAGCAACGTAGCGGGAGAGAAACGGTTTTTGGGGGAGGGATAAGTTATGCTTTGCTTGCGTGATTTGGTAGTAAAGCCCGGCTCATGGGGACTGCTGCGTAATGCCCTGGTAGCGGCAATGCTGGTTGTATTCGGTCTTTTCAGCAAGAATACCTTGTCTCCCCGGACCTTAGCATATAAATTTGTCCGTGAAATGGTTAAACTACAGACGGAATGGAAAACCAGAAACTGGCTGGAAATGTCCGGCGAACATTTTTACGTGAGATATAAACCGGAAGACAGCAGTGTGGCCAAGATGGTGCTGGAGACTGCAGAACAGGCATTTCAACCGGCTAATCGGATGCTGGGAATGGGGCCCGGCGAAAAGGTTCCGGTTGTCATTTATCCCAATAAAGCGTCTTTTAATAAAAGCTTTGGTTGGGATGCTGACCAAAATGCCATGGGGGTTTACTGGGCGGGAGTAATTCGCGTCTTGTCTCCCAATGACTGGGTAAAAGGTGACAGCTACCGGGAAAAAGAGAAATATTTTCGGGATAACGGCCCCATGGCCCACGAATATGCGCACCTGATAGTGGACTACAAAACTGGCGGAAACTACCCGCGCTGGTTAACAGAGGGAATTGCCCAGTATGTGGAGAGAGAAGTGACGGGTTTTCAGTTTCGTGTTCCCGAAATAACGGGACCGGAAAATCTTTACTCCCTGAGCAGAATGGATAAGCAGTTTGATTTTCTTCCCAGCCAGCGGGTTGCATACTGGCAGTCCCTGGCTATGGTGGAGTATATGATAGAACTGAAAGGCATGAACGGTATACACCGGCTCCTGGTGCAGCTGGGGGAAGGCGAGCGTTTTTCCCCTGCTTTTGGGGATGTGTACGGCATGACACTTGATGAATTCCAAGAACGCTTTGCGGCAACGGTCGTTTCCTAAATGTGTAATTTTTGTTAACAAAAGCCCCTTACTATTGCATGTAGTAAGGGGCTATATTATAATTAAGAAAAGGCATGTGAAAGGAGTGACAAGATGAAGCTGAAGTCCTTAATCGGTGAATTTCGGCCCAGGCAAAAAGGCTTGGGAAAAGTAATGGGACCCCTGGAAGCAGCAGTTATGGAAATTATGTGGAAAAAAGAAGAAGCCACGGTACGTGACGTTTTTGAAACGCTTTCTCGGGAGCGCCGCATAGCCTATACAACAGTGATGACCATTATGAGCCGGTTAGCCGACAAAAACCTTCTTACCAAGGATAAGAGAGGAATTGCCTATGTTTACCGGCCGGCAGTCAGCAGGGAACATTTTACCAAATCTCTGGTAGGAGAAGTACTGGACGGGCTGTTTGAGGACTATGCCGACGCCGCATTTTCGCATTTTCTCAAGCACGTGGAAGAAGATGAGGAGAAAATTACCCAGCTGGAGAAACTAATCCGCCAGCGCCGGAATAAAGGGGAGTAGCGTCATGACACTGATATATGATTTAACCCATACTTTTTCCTCCTATGTAATATTTGGGGGATTGTTTGTATATTTATTCTATCTTTTGTGCAGCAAATTTGGCGGTGCCTACTCCTACTGTACCAAATTTCGTGCAAAATTTATGTGGCTGGTGCTTTTAATTCCCTTTATTACGTATTTAAGCCTGCAGGTGTTGTTCCCGCGATTTGGTGCTTATCAGGAAAGATTGATTTACGGGACAGTTTTTCAAACCATATTTGAATGGGCCTGCCAGGTGGGTTACTGGAGTTCGTTGTTATTAACGCCGGTGTTGTTTGTCTGGCTGGCAGTGATCGTCATCCGCTTATGTAATGCCTTGCTTTCGGGAAGAAAGGTCAGGCAGCTTTACCAACCCGCCGCTGCAGAGCAGTACCCTCGGCTGTTTGCCATAGTGGACGAGCTATGTGGAAAGCTAGGCATGAGACGACCGGATGTATTTGTGGTTTCCAACGGTTGGCTGGATTCTTTTGCGTTTGGTCTGGTTCGCCCGGGTGTTGTCATTGACCGGAGTATATTGGAGTTAGATTATGAGGACATTAAAGCAATTATTGCTCACGAATTGGCGCATGTTTACCGGAAAGACGCGTTTTTTAGCGTCATCATTGCTCTGTTAAGGGACCTGATGTTTTTCAGCCCGGCTGCTCACTGGGCATATAAAGGTTTAATGGCGGTTAAAGAGGAACTGGCCGATGAAACAGCGGTGAATTTAATTGAAGACAGGCTGCAGTATGGTTCAACGTTGATTAAAGTCTGGAAAGCCAGAACCGACCGGGGGACTGAACCTACGGTTTATCCGGCTTTCGGTATTGCCTACGGAAATCTGGCTCGTCGGGTGGAACAAATTATCAATCCCGTACCTTCCCGCAAAATGCCGGCACTGGCCATGTTGGTAATAGTCCTCGTGGTGATGGACCTGCTGTCATTTATCTGTTAAATGTCGGGACGTCGTAGGATAAGCTAGCCCAATACAAGCGGAGGTATTGCGCTGATGCGGTTGGACAGTATTGCCATTAATAGTCTGAAAAGAAGAAAAAGCAAGATGTTATTTATGATTCTGGGAATGATCCTGGCCACGGCCACAGTAGTCATTCTGTATTCCATTACCACAGCCATGAACCGTGAGCTGGCAGAGACATTTGATGAAATTGGCGCCAATATCATAGTGATGCCGAAATCCGACGGGATGTCGTTATCCTACGGTGGAGTCAGCATACCGGCAGCAGGTAGCAAAGAAGTTATGTTGACCAACGATGATATTATCAAGATAAACACTATTCCCAATAGAGACAATATCGCCTACGTTGCACCGAAGGTGCTGGGTTTAACCCGCTACCAGGGGAAAAAAATAACGGTGGTAGGGGTGGATTTTCCCTATGAATTAAAATTAAAGAAGTGGTGGCAGTTTTGGGGTGAAAAACCTGTTGCTGTGACGGATTTGCTGTTGGGAAGCAGGGTAGCTGCCATGTTTAACAAGCAGCCCGGTGATGTTATAAACATCGGCGGTACGGAATTTCAGGTGGCAGCTGTACTGGAAGAGCAGGGGACGGAAGAAGACGGGCTGGTATTTATGCACCTGTTAAAGGCACAGGAACTGCTGGACAAGGAAAATGAATTAAGTTTTATAGAAGTAGCAGCCTACTGCACAACCTGCCCGATTGAGGATATTATTGCTGACATAGAAAACAGCCTGCCTCATGCCAGGGTAACCGCGCTTGCTGAGGTTGTTAAAGCCCGGCAGCAGGTAATTGATAGATTTACCAACTTTACCTATGCGGTATCGCTAATAGTGGTGCTCATTGGTGCACTGGTGGTCATGATGACCATGATGTCCTCTGTTAGCGAGAGAACTGCGGAGATTGGCGTCTACCAGGCCATGGGTTACAGGAAAGGCAACATCTTTGAAATTATTCTTACGGAAGCCATGATCATCGGACTGATTGGTGGAACGCTTGGATATGTCGTGGGAATTGCGGCTGCCAAAAGTCTGGCGCCGGCTATTACAAACATGCAGCTCACCATACCCTGGAACCCGTTAATAGGCGTGAGTGTGGTCTTTATGGCAGTGGTTGTGGGAGTATTATCTAGCGCATACCCGGCCGTGCTGGCGGCAAAACTAGATCCTGTGGAAGCGCTGCGGTATATATAAGCTCGGGAGTGTGATTGTATGAGTCTTATTGAGGTGAAAAATTGTACCAAAATATATGATAGCGGCGGAACTGCGGTTGAGGCTCTTAAAGAAGTGGACCTTACCATTGAAGAAGGAGAGTTTGTGGCTTTGATAGGTCCGTCAGGGTCGGGAAAGAGCACCCTTTTAACCATGCTTGGTGCGTTAAACCCGCCTACCCGCGGTAAGGTATTGATAGATGGTATAGATGTCTATGACCTGCCCGCTGAGCGGCGCGCCGACTTTCGCAGCAGTTATATCGGTTTCGTATTTCAACAGTTTCAATTAATTCCGTATTTGACTGCTATTGAAAATGTAATGCTGCCGCTGGCTATTTTACGTTATTCCCATGCGGAACAGGTGAAAATGGCGGAAAATGTCCTGGAAAAGGTAGGGTTGGCTGATAAGGCCAAGCGCCTGCCCAACCAGCTTTCCGGCGGTGAACAGGAACGGGTAGCCATTGCCCGGGCCATTGTCAACCAACCTCCTATTGTTTTTGCCGATGAGCCTACCGGGAGTCTGGATACAAAAACCGGTGAGGAAATAATGAAATTGTTTCATACTTTAAACCAAGAGGGACTGACCATAGTCATGGTCACGCATAATGAGGAAAACCTTAAGTATGTCAAGCGTACTATCGTGGTCAGGGACGGAATGATAGAAAATTCAAACTTTCATGGCGATGTCGCTTGACGGCGGCAGTTAACCTGACGAACCATTCAGTTTGGGAAGGAGTCGGTCATGCACCTGGGAAACATTGCAGTCAACAATCTCAAGGTTAGAAAGATAAAAGTCCTATTTCTCATTCTGGGGATTGTACTGGGCATTACCACTGTGGTCACCCTGACCAGTATTACCCTGGCTATGCAGGAGCAATTGGAAGATAACCTTAATGCAGTGGGGCAGCTCGCCATAATAACCCCGGTATCAGATTCCCTGTCTTTATCATATAATGGCGTCAGTGTGGCGTCCACCACATCATACCAGTCCCGTACCATTTCGGAGAAGATTGTTGAGAAACTTGAGGATATTGCCGGCCAGGGCGTCAGTGTCATAGCCCCGAAGCTTGTCCAGCCGGTGGAGATTGATTCGCAAAAAATGCTGGTTGCCGGTGTGAATTTTGACAGTGAACTGAGGTTAAAGCCGTACTGGCTGGTAAAAGGCAACTTACCTAACACCAAACAAGTGGTTTTGGGGCTGCTGGCGGCAGAGAGGTTGGGCCTAGCCGCCGGCGACACGGTAGATATTAACGGTAGCCGGTTTGTTGTGTCCGGGATACTTGCTGAAACTGGGACAGTGGAAGATAAGCTAATTTACATGGCCCTCCCTGAGGCGCAGCGATTATTTAAAAGAGCCGGGGAAATCACATTTATCGAAGTAAGTATTATGCCGCCCGGGAAGGAGGATGTTTACCGGGAACAGGCGGTAATTAAGCAGCTGGAAGACGAATTTCCCGGAGTTAATGTTGTGCCCGTCAAGGACCAGAAACAAGCCCGGCGGGATATCGTAGACCGCTTTGCTAAGTTTTCCGTACTGGTTTCCGTGGTAGTTTTAGTGATTGGCGGTTTGATTGTGCTAACGACAATGATGTCTTCCGTGAAGGAGAGGACCAGGGAAATCGGTATTTTCCGTGCGATTGGCTTTCGCCAAAGCCACATTATCAAGGTGTTTTTAACGGAAGCCCTGATTATCAGTATTGTTGGCGGAGTTATTGGATATTTTAGCGGTATTTTACTGGCTAAATTTGCTTCACCGTTTATTGCTCAACTAGATGTGCAAATTGGCTGGAACCCTGGCCTGGGATTGGCAGCAGTCTTGACTTCTAGTTTCATAGGGTTGATAGCCAGTGCTTATCCTGCATACCTGGCGGCCCGGTTGGATCCGGTGGAAGCTTTCCGGAGTTTATAAATGTAAAGGCTAATCTTCCCGGTGAAAAACCGGGATTTTTTATGTGCTCAATACAGGAATATATGCTTTTTTTGCGAATAGTTTAGTAATGATATTTATCAGGAAGAGGTTTTCGGGTTGAGCAGATATATTATCAGAGCCAACGGTCCATTAGAAGGAAAAATAAATATTGGTGGCGCCAAGAATGCCGCCCTGCCAATACTTGCAGCAACGCTCATGACGTCGGGAGAGATTACTCTGGAGAATATTCCGGATATTAAAGACGTGCAGGTAATGCTGGGTATTTTGGAACACCTGGGCGTAAGTGTTGAGAGACAGGAAGAAACGGTGCATTTGGTGATACCCGAGAATACGGGCACGGAAGTACCTTACGGGCTGGCGAAAAATATCCGTGCTTCCAACCTTTTACTGGGTGCCTTGCTGGCCCGCAGACAGCGTGCCTCCGTACCGCTACCGGGAGGCTGTAATATCGGGTCACGTCCGATGGATTTACACATCAAGGGTTTTCAGGTGCTAGGCGCTGAGGTAACTTTGGAACATGGATATGTCAACGCCCGGGGGCAAAGGCTTACCGGAAACAAAATTTATCTGGACTTTCCCAGTGTTGGTGCCACGGAAAATATAATGATGGCGGCCTGCTTTGCACATGGACAGACTATTATTGAAAACGCGGCTAAGGAACCGGAAATTGTTGACCTGGCCAACTTCTTGAATGCCATGGGTGCCAAGGTGCGGGGTGCCGGTACTGATGTAGTCAAGATACGCGGTGTACAGGAACTGCGCCCTGTCAATTATGCTATTATACCCGACCGTATCGAAGCGGGTACCTTTATGATAGCTGCGGCCATTACCAGAGGTCGGGTTACCCTGGAGAACGTTATTTCCACCCACCTGCAGCCGTTAATAGCCAAGCTGACCGAAATGGGTGTGGAAATACGTGAGGAAAACGGTTCCCTGACGGTATGCGGCACTGAGTGCATTTTACCTGCAGATATCAAAACCTTGCCTTATCCCGGATTTCCCACCGATCTGCAGAGCCCCATGATGGCTTTGCTGTCGCTGGCAGAGGGAACCAGCATTATTGTGGAAAATGTTTTTGAATATAGGTTGACCCTGGCTGAGGAATTGAGAAGAATGGGAGCTGAGATAAAAGTAGAAGGACAGACTGCTTTTGTTCAGGGAGTGGAAAGTTTAAAAGGAGCAAAGGTGAGGGCTTTGGACCTCCGTGCCGGTGCTGCCCTGGTACTGGCGGGATTAGCTGCCACGGGCACTACGGAAGTGTTTGAGGCGGAGCTGATTGAGCGAGGTTACCAGCGGTTGGACGAAAAACTGCGGTATTTGGGCGCTGATATAGAAAAGGTTGAATAAAACTCCAACCCCCCTAATCAGGGGTTTTCTTGTTATTGCTTTCAAAGTTATCTTGCAGGAAAATGCTAACTGATAATAGAAATTATTAATATCTTAATTACTGTGTAGAAGGAATAGAATAACTGTTATTGGGTTAAATAAGAATGGAGGGATAGAGATGACCTATTATTATGATCATTATCGGCCGCGGCGGTCCGGTTTTTTTTCCACAATTTTGGTGGCCGTTGTCAGTGCTGTTATCGGCGGGATAATCGCGCTGTCCTTTTTCCCGTATTTTTACCCCCAGGAACAGCTGCCCGACAATATTTCGCAAAATCAAAATCTGCAGCCACCTACAGAGTTACCGGTACCCTTTGAACCGGGCGACAATCCCATAGTTAGAATTGCGGATACAGTGGGGCCTGCTGTGGTGTCCATTACTAATTATCAGAGCGGTTTCTTTATTAGTCCCCACTCTGTCTCTTCCGGTTCGGGTGTGATTTTTGACAGCCGGAAGGGATACATCGTAACTAATTTTCATGTGGTAGATAATGCTGATAGACTAGTTGTTAGTTTGGATGAAAACCGGCAGTATGAAGCAAAACTAATTGGTGGCGATAGGAGAACGGACCTGGCTGTGCTGCAGATAGATGCTCCAAATTTGCCGGAGGCCGAATTTGGCGATTCTTCGAAAATTCGGGTGGGCGAAACCGCCATTGCCATCGGCAATCCGCTGGGCGAGTTTGCCCGGTCGGTAACCGTCGGTGTTATTAGTGCACTAAACAGGGAACTGACAGTGCAGTCCAGCGGTGGAATGGAAATTACGCTGGAGCTAATACAGACCGATGCTGCTATCAACCCGGGTAATAGCGGTGGTGCCCTGGTAAATACCAGGGGTGAGGTAATCGGCATCAACAGCGCCAAAATTGCTAGGGAAGGCGTGGAGGGTTTGGGTTTTGCCATTCCCATCAATGATGTCCGCCCCATAGTGAAGCAGCTGATCGAAAAGGGAAGAGTTAGCAGGCCCTTTATCGGGATTTATGATTTTAGCGAAATCACGGAAAAACTGTCCCAGTGGTATGATGTTCCCGTAGGTATTCATGTGAACGGCGTCGTCAGGGGCGGCCCGGCTGACAAGGCCGGCATGAAGCCCAATGACATCATAGTGCAGTTAAATGACGAAAAGATTGAGACTCTTAGTGACCTTTACAACTTCCTGAAGGAGCATAAAGTTGGCGATAAGGTTAAAGTTGTGGTTTTCCGTGACGGAAGAAAAGTCCAATTAGATCTGGTACTAGGCGAAATGCCTAGTCGTTAACAGGAGCGGTGGTTATGTACGTGGTGTGTGCGGAACATTTGGACCGGGCAATTGATGAATTTGTAGAAGTGTATGAAAGTCCACCGGATTTGTATATCTTGGACGAGGTTTCCTTTACCGATTGGATTACACCCAGTACGTGTGACTTTTGCGACCGCGCACCGCATTATTTAGTGGTCTGAAAAGGTTTTTTAGGGAGAGGACACCAGTGCAGATTACCATTCTTGCAGTAGGTAAGTTAAAGGAAAGGTACCTGGTAAGTGGCTGTGAGGAATATTTGAAGCGATTAGCCCGGTATGCGCAGGTAAAAGTCATTGAGGTGGCCGACGAGCCGGCACCTGCAAATGCCTCGCCGGCTGAAGAGGAGCAGGTAAAAGAAAAGGAAGGGCAGAAGATACTTGCGTCAATTCCTGCAAATAGCTATGTCATCGCCTTGGCTATAGCCGGCGAAACCGTCAGCTCCCCCCAGCTGGCCAAGAAACTGGAAAAATTGGCATTACAGGGAAAAAGCAAACTGGCCTTTATCATTGGCGGCAGTTTGGGCCTGCACGAAACCGTGTTGGAAAGGGCAGACTGGCGCTTGTCCTTTTCAGCCTTAACTTTTCCCCACCAACTGATGCGGCTTATCCTCCTGGAGCAGCTCTATAGATGCTTTAAGATCAACCGGGGAGAAACGTATCACAAATGACGCAAATTTTCAAATTAGAGAGCCTTTTATAAGGAGGCTCTGAGATTGCTGACAAGCCATACAGTTTAAGCTAGCTGCAGAGTTGTAATTTCGGGTTTTGTTTCAGGAAAGGCAAAAAATAGAGTAATCGAATTTAACAAAACAGGAATTGGATCTGGCCCTTTATCCTTTTTCCAGAGATAAAGGGCTACTTTCTTTGTGTTTTGGCAAATAGCGGTAAGGAGGCATTGTTCTTGAACTTTACTTAGCCCCTTCATCCGACAGAATCTCAATCCATGAAGTTCTTTGGCATCGGAAAACTGTGTTCAATAGTTTCTTTTCTTCGCTTGTAGAGTTCCTTTCCTTTAGGACTTAACCGGTTTAGCCTGACCCATTCTTTTTCTTCTTCTTCTTCCCAAACGTGTTTGGTTATAGTTTTGACGTGCCCTTTGGAATGAGTACATTTCAAAAGGAATTGACAGTTTTGGCAAACCTCTGGATAGGACTTATACTCCCTATAGCCTTCCCGGGTTGTTGTCCGGTAAGTAAGAATACTGCCGCCAGGACAAGTGTAGATATCTTTTTCCGGGTGGTATTTATACTGCCATTTGTGAAATAAGCCTTTTTTAGGATGATACATTCTATGGGCAATAATGGCAAAAATGTTCCTCTCTCGAAGTCCGTGACAGATAGGGTTGGTTAGATAACCTGCATCTAAAGCAGCGGCTTTTTCCCGTGCTCCAAGCGGTCCTTTGCCACTGCTTTGACAAGTTCCTTCCCGTCTATTAACCCTTTCCTAATGGCCTGCAACACTATTTCATCAAATATCTCTTGGAAAATATCAGTTCCATTAAACCTCCTGTGCGGGTTTTGACAAGAACCAATGATAGGCAATGTTAACCTTAATTTCTTCCACTAATCGCCGCTCAGAACGTATGTCATTAATGCATAGTTTATACTTACTGGAAGGGGATGGACGGAAGACTTTTTTTATGTCCTGCCACTGTTTTACAGGGCGGATGACCATGCCTCTACCGCGCGCCGGCACCTGATTCTCAATATGATAAGGGAAAGTTACTCAGAAAAGCAAAATCGAATGTGAACTCTCCAGAGGGACACCTTCAGCGTTATTTTGAGAATAGTTTTGCTACTAATTTGCAGGAAAATCCTGGTTTTGCGTTGAATATTCCAGAAAATGCCTGTCAAAGCTGTTTTGAAGGGTCCAAGTGCATTTTAGCGGCAATGAATAGTATTGCATTTATAGATTACCATAGTTGGGATTTGCCATTATTTCTATTCCTACACACATTTTATAATTTATTAATGCCGGCTAAGCTTACTTGGTTAATTAAGCGCTAAGCGCTCTAAAGATTATGTTTAGGGATGTTCTAAAGAAACCTGGAGTAACAGTTGACATTTGAATTTATACTTGGAGCAATACCGCCCGGAGAAGTGGCTTTTTCCCGGAGCCAAGCCTGGAACACATCTGCATGAACGCACTGTTCAAAAGATTTTTGATGTTGCACGGAAAAAAACCGGTATCAAAAAGGATGTTTCGGTGCACAGCCTACGCCATTCTTTTGCCACCCATTTGCTGGAAACAGGAACTGATTTGCGTTATATTCAGGAGTTACTCGGGCACAAAAGTTCGAAAACAACTGAAATTTACACCCGCGTAAGTAAGCGTGATATAAGAAGGATTCAAAGTCCACTAGACCGTTTGATTTCTCAACATAAACAAGAATAGATTTTTCTATAGACGGATTTCACGAAATACTTCGTGTAACATGCTTAAATTGGAGGTATTTACGAACCTAATAGTTCGTAAATTTATAAGTTAAGCGCAATAAATCTGAAGCAATATATAATTGGAGGAGTAAAAAATGAAAGAAAAAACGACAAAAAATGAAGAAACAATGTTACAGACAGAATTTAAATCGGCCTCTATTCTCTCGGCCATCATTGTCATCTTGATGGTCGTGGCATCTGTGGGAGGGCTTTTTATCGATGGCCTTTACCAAGATAACCTCTTGGTTACTTCAGGATGGTACGGCAATGACTTGGTGACGCTTCTTTTAGCCGTACCTCTGTTGGTCCTATCATTGGTGCTTTCAAAAAGGGGCTCGCAGCGTGCACAGTTGATCTGGTTTGGGATGTTATTTTACACGCTTTACAACTATGCTTTTTATCTCTTTGGGGCAGCGTTTAACAGCCTCTTTTTGGTGTATGTTGCACTATTTACCCTTTCGATTTTTGCTCTCATCTTTGGAATAACGTCACTAAATGTGAAGGGAATTACAGAGCGGTTTCGACCTGGTACGCCTGTGAAATGGATCGGCGGGTACATGGTGCTCGTGGCACTGTTGCTGGGTAGTTTTCATATCTCTCTATCACTCGGATACGTTTTTACCGGGCAGGTTCCAGAGATCGTCATTAATGTAGAGCATCCTACTAATTTGATATCCGCATTGGACCTGTCATTAGTGGTCTCGTTTGGTCTGTTGGGCGCGGTCTGGCTGTGGAAGCGCCAACCTTGGGGATATGTGTTGGCAGTGATATGGAATGTCAAGGGCGCCGTTTACATGGCTGCAATATCCGCAGCAGCTGTGTGGGCGTTTCAAGCAGGTGCGTCGGAAGACATCATGCAGGTAGCTCTATGGGGATCTATCGGCGTGGGCTGCTTGATATCTTTCGTACTCTTGCTGGGCAATATGGAATTCTCGGAACATAAGGTGCAATAAAAGGTAAATTCCTATGATAACTAAAAAATTGACTGTTATGTGGAAGTACTTCAGATTTACAGCGCCTAACACAGCATATACGCTTCGGACTTGCGCCCTTGCCCTTTGGGACATTGCTCACTTCAGTCGCAACGTCGTATATGCTGGGAACGTTAGCTGACATTTATAAAATTTATTATTTGGTAGTACTAGTGCTGTTGAT
>JACDOG010000004.1 GCA_017656305.1 Thermoanaerobacteraceae bacterium | reverse complement strand
GCTTAAAGATAAAAAAGTTTGCTTAAAATCATGGGGTGTAATGCAGGGAAATCCTTTATATATCTCATGATTTTTTTATGTCTGCGTGTGTACACGGGTGTGTAATAAACCTGTAGGTGCAGCCAATCCGAAGGTGTAACCCTCTTTCCTATCAACCCGGAAAAATTAAATAAATATAGAACGAGAAATGATACATTTCATGTGTTAAGCTATATTTCATATTGAACCTACTAAATTTAATACCCGTAAAACCGCTTGATGGCGGGTATGTTACCGAAGCTATGTGGCTGCGCCCCATAGGGTAGCAGGTTACCTTCTCCATATAAAGGCCAAGTCCCTTCGGGGTGGTTCATTAGAGCCAGCCTTTACACGGAGCCTCTGGTAACCCGCCTTCGACAACCAGGGACAGCCACTTGGACCTCGCTCAGGCTACTGCTTTATTGCTCAAGCTTTGGTGATATTGATGGCGTTCTTTAAAGGTCCGTTGCTTTTTACCGGGAAATTACCCTTTCCGGGTGTGGTTATTGCAAACCGCCTTGCGCTGCCAGTTGTCTGTAGGCCTTCATTAGCCGGTTGGTGATCGTTCCCGGCTTTCCGTTCCCAATGGTTACGCCGTCTACCGTCACCACAGGAATGACCTCCTGCACTGAGTTGGTCAGGAAAACTTCATCAGCCTGCAGCAGTTTTTTCCTGGTAAAAGGTTGTACCGCCACATTGATGTCTAGCTGCTCGCTCAGGCCGAGAACGAATTGCCGGGTGATACCGTTGAGAATTCTGTTGTTGGCCGGGTGGGTGTGCAGAACCCCGTCGGATACCATAAATACATTACTGGTGGATGCCTCGGTTACTGTACTGTCCTCGCGGACAAAGATTGCCTCGAAAACGCCCTGTTTGCGCGCCTCGTGCTTGGCCAGGATATTACCCAGCAGAGAGATTGATTTTACATGACATCTATCCCACCTGCCGTCGTGCACCGTAATTGTACTGATACCGTTGGTATAAATTTCTTCGGGAATGGCAGGCAGAGTCCTGATTGTAATGAGAACGTTTGGTTTGAGGTCCAGAGAAAAAAGATGATTGCGAGGCTCCGTCCCCCTCGTAACCTGAATGTAAACTAATGTATTGGGTAATTTGCTTTTGTTGTTTAAGGTTTCTATGAGTTCTTTGAACCCGGCAATTGTGTGCGGCAGTTTTAGCTCTATCGCGTCAGCGCTCTGCTGCAAACGTTGCAGGTGTTCTTCCAGGCCGAACAGCTTGCCGTTGTAAGAGCGTACCACCTCATAAACCCCGTCGCCGAAGATGAATCCTCGGTCGTTGGTGGATATGCTGGCTTCGCCGGCCTCAAAAATTTCACCATTAAGATAAGTCAATTCGGGCATGCTTATCTACTCCCTTCTGTTTACAGTTAATTGCCGCTTTTAGTCATTATAATACAAAAGGCGCGCAGTTTCACCTGAAAAGGTGGCCATCCGGGCATTCAAATGTTTGCGTACCTATTATGTTGTGCCGGCACGATTAATCGGGCCCCTCCATGAATCGTTGTTTGTCTAAGCGGTGGGTTCGTATAAAAGTTTTCCGGTTATGGTTTGATGTAAGCATAGCCTTCAGCCTGTTTTCTGGCAATCTCCGTTATGCCCGCCGAAACTACCGTTACAAAGGAAGGCAACGTGTTCTCATCTAAGGATTGTGCTCTGAGAGCGTTCCGGCAGGCTGCAAATTTTACACCCATTTCAGCCAGCTTTGACATCTGGTCAATGATATCGTTTTCATTTGCATTCCCACAACCGGCCGCAGCCCGGCAGCTGCCTTTCGGACTAAAACACCTGTCAGCATAGGCAGACACCGCGGCACCGTTGGCCACAACTTCAATATCTACATTCTCCTGTCCCGCGTCATTAATAAAATTTATAATGTTCAACAGTGCCCTTTGCCACCTTTCAGTCTCGTTTACATGGAAGAGAACCTTCATCCTGGCCATTAACTATACACCTCCAATCATATTCTTCCCAATCAAAAAATGAACTTAAAAAAGATATAAATTCTTCTATTGCTGATGTCCGGGAGCTGTTTTTATTATATCTTATAACCGGCAAGTAAGCATCAACTAAATACTTTGAAGCCTTTATACAACCAGCTTTTCGCTGTCTTACTACCTAAAAATTAAAAAAAAAGGAAGACACCTTTCTGAATTTAAATGGATACTTGTTCAGAGAATCCAAAAGAAAGGACGTCTTCGAAATGATGGTACAACAACAAATCAGTCACAGTCAAGCACCCTTTTACCCAGACGTGAAAGAAGAAAGATTGGACGTGAAAAAACCCAAAAGTCTTTATTGAAAGAAAACCAAGGGGTAGGTGATGCTACCCTTTTTTAGGCCAAATTTTGAAAAAATCAATATCAGAACTAATTTTACTTATTTTAATAGATATTTCTGGTTATTAACTTTGAAATCGGTAATGTCTCTACAGGAATGTCTTTTCACTTGCTGATTTCAGGTTTAATTTTTTTCAATGGGAGACCATTTAGTAATTAAATATGAAGCGGTAATTCCGAAAATCAAGTGGTCTATCCAGGAAGTTAAACGAAATATGGGTTGAACTGGAATGATTCTAGCAGCTCCTAAGTTTATTACGACCCCCAGTGCAAAAAGCCAAAGTATACTGCCGATAATCATACCTTTATACCACCAGGCATCATTACTAGTAAGTTTAAATGTAACGACGATAAGCAAGCCAAACATTCCTCCGGTAAGAACATCGGAAATGCCCCCGAGAGTTATTCCTAAAAAAGTATCAATGTCTTGAGGGAGAATTATTGCTGATGCAGCTATATGAAGGTATAAGTATTTTACTAAACCAAACTTCCAGAGCAGGAAATTAGGAGTAGCTTTTATAATTGTAGCAATCATTCCGGCTATAGTGCCTGAAACAAAACTATCTTTTAACATCTTTTGCACCTACCTTAATAGAAATTACTATACTGCACAATTTAGTATGAACTAAATGCTAACTTTATAAAATAATTTATAAATAATTTATAAAATAACACTAGCGTTGCATAAATTTGGATGGTATTTCCACCAAAGAAGTAAAAGCATAAATTTTTGCTTGCAAACTTTTCATTACTAGATGTTTAATAGCCAAATTCGGGAACGAAGTCAAGGGCGAGCAAAGCGAGGGCGATAGTCGTTGCTCTTGACGGAATGAACGAATTGGCTAAAATAGCCAGGCAATGAAAGGTAATAAAATCTTGTGAATACAACTTTTATACCTTTCTTTTATCCAGTATGTTATAATCTGATAATAAACGAAAACTGGAGGAATATCCTATGGTGCAACGCATGATTGCTCCCGGCAAATATGTTCGCTGCGAGGGAGTAACTGCTCAAACTGGTAAATATTGCAGTGGATTTTGTAAAAGGGCATATATAATGGGCGGTAAAACAGCTCTAAGTGTTGCTCAAGATAATCTAGTTAACAGCTTAAAAAGAGAAGGAATTGAGGTTGCAGCCGTTGATTGGTATGGAGGAGAATCTAGCTGGTCTAATATTAAATCAGGGGCTGAGAGGGCTAGTGCCTTGGGCGCGGATGTAATCATTGGTGTAGGTGGTGGAAAGGCACTTGATACAGCAAAAGCAGCTGCTTTTTTAGCAGGCTTACCGGTGATTACCGTTCCTACAATTGCTGCAACATGTGCCGCCTGGACTCCATTATCAGCAATTTACGACGACAAAGGGGTGTACGAGACCCTTACGGATAAGGCCCAAAATCCTAGCCTTGTACTTGTAGATACTGAAATAATTGTGAATGCTCCTGTTAATTTTTTGCGGGCGGGAATAGGTGACACACTTGCAAAATGGTTTGAACTGGAAATTACTAGCCGTAAGGCCAAAAACAGTGTTCCGGTTGCTGCAGCTCTAAATATTGCGAACCTTTGCTATAAGACTTTATTGGAATATGGGGAAGAAGCAATTGAGGCTGTGAAAAACAAAACTGTCAAGCCGCAACTTGAACAAATAATTGATACCAATATAATGCTTTCCGGAATGGTTAGCGGTCTGGGTGGTGATGAATGCCGTACGGCAGCGGCACATGCCATTTATTCTGGTTTAACCTGTTTGGATGAGGTACATAAGTGTCTTCATGGAGAAATAGTGGCTTATGGAGTATTGAGTCAGTTGATTTTGGATGGTAGAGAAAAGGAAGTTGAGGAACTTATTTCCTATTATCAGAAAACGGAACTGCCTTATACCTTAAAACAATTGGGAATTATTGATTTTACAGATGAAAAAGCGAGGAGTGTAGGGATTGCATCAGTGGAAATAGAGGATATGAATAATATGCCCTTTGAAGTAAACTGGCAGATGGTGGTCATTGCCATATTAAAGGTTGACAAAATAGGCAGGAAGGTGATACAGCAATGTCAGTAAAGGAAATAATGCGTAAAAAAGCACGCGATTTGGAAGCTTTTACTCCCGAGTTGGCAGATTTCACTGTTGAAGAAATTAAGAAAACCCTGGGACTGGACAGGGTAGCCAAGCTTTCCTTTAATGAAAATCCATGGGGACCGTTTCCTACTGCTGTAGAGGCAATTAAAAAGGCTGCATTCTCTTTAAATTTATACCCGGATGCAGTGGCAAAGGAACTTCGCCAGGCACTGGCAGATTTGTATGGGCTCCCTGCAAATTTTTTTGTATTGTCAAATGGTGCTGACGAAATGATTGCACTGCTTGCTCAAACTTTTCTGGATGAAGGGGATGAAGTAGTTATTCCTTTTCCTACTTTTGGACAATATTTTTCCTCGGTTACTTTAATGGGAGCAAAGCCCGTAAAGGTAGGGTTAAAAGACTATAAAATAGATTTGGAAAGTGTTTATAATGCAATAACTGAAAGGACTAAAATGGTTATACTTTGTAACCCTAATAATCCCACTGGAACAATTATTACTGGGGATGAGGTTAAATCATTTATCAGGGATGTTCCCGAAGATGTTCTTGTAGTGATTGATGAAGCATATGCGGAATATGTGGAAGATTTCAAATTTATTTCCGGAACGAAATTGGTACAGGAAATTAACAATAATATTATTGTAGTCAGAACCTTTTCAAAAATATATGCGCTAGCTGCTGCTCGGGTAGGCTATGGTGTTGCGAAACCGGAAATTATTGAAGCCATAAATAAAGTGAGGCCTCCGTTTAATGTAAATGTTCTCGGGCAGGTTGGAGCTTTGAACAGTTTGTTTGATAAAGAGTCAGTTGAGAGAATAAAGAACTATACTATGAAAGCAAAAAGGGAGCTATATCACTTTTTAGATAAGTTGGGTATTTCCTATGTCCCATCGGAAACGAATTTTGTGTTAATTGATACTGGTAAAGATTGTGTGGAGGTTTTTGAATTCCTGGCAAGGGAAGGGGTAATTGTCAGGACTGCAGATGTCTGGGGACTTCCAACGCATATTCGTTTGACCATAGGTTCCCCTGAGGATATGGAGTTTTTTTACAGGACATTTAAAAAATTATATGAGTAAAAATCACCCTTGCATTTTTATGCAAATACATGTATAATTTATAACTGTTCCCACGATTGAAATGTGAAATGTAAATGGAGGAGAAGCCGCATGAAAAAAATTCTAATTGTGCTAGTAATTCTTATGTCGTTATTTTCTGTTATAGGGTGTAGTACCAGTAGTAATAGTTCTGTGAAACTGAAAATTGCATTACCTACCTGGACAGGCTACGGACCTTTATATCTGGCAAAGGAAAAAGGATTTTTCGAGGAGCAGGGGCTGGATGTTGAATTGATTAAAATTGAGGGCTTGGCAGAAAGAAAACAAGCTCTGGCAGGTAAGAAAATTGACGGTATGGCTACTGCCCAGGATGTTCAGGTAACACTGGCCGCTGCAAATGTTCCGGTAAAGGTAATTTGGGCCCTGGACAGTTCTGCTGGCGGAGATGGGATACTTGCAAGTGAAGAAATAGAAAATGTATCCGACCTGAAGGGCAAAACAGTGGCCCTGGAAATGGGAACGACAAGCCATTTCTTTGCATTGACAGTCTTGCAAGATGCTGGCTTGAGTGATGATGATATTATTATAAAAAATATGACTGCCGGAGATGCCGGGGCAGCTTTTGTTGCCGGCAAGGTAGATGCTGCTGTTACTTGGGAACCCTGGCTGAGCAAGGGTAAGGACAATGGCAAAGTTCTGGTGAGCACTAAAGATTATCCCGGAATTATTGTAGATTCTGTCAGCTTTAGAGCTGATATAGTAGAAAAATACCCTCAGGCAATGGAAGGTTTTGTGAAAGCAATGGCCCAGGCAATGGAATACTGGAAAAATAATAAACAGGAAGCCGAAAAGATAATGGCTGAAGGGCTTGGTATCGACCTGGAAGAATTTCAGGCTACTATTCCCGATTTAAAGTTTTACGATCTTGAAGGCAATAAAAAGTTTTTCGGGACTGAAGAAGCTCCGGGTGCCATTTATGAAACTACCAAGAAAGCTATAAATTTTTATGCTAAGCTAAATGTAATAGAAACAGAACCAAGACCAGAAGAAATAATTGATCCCGGCTTTATAAATCAGATATAACGTTAAAGGGGAGCTGCTGGCTCCCTTTAAGTTATTATTAAATATTAACAATAACAATAAATGGGGGTTTAAGCAGTTGGGGAATTTAAATAAATACTTTACGCCAAAAGTTGATATTACTAGGAATATATATTTAAGCCTAGGATTTACAGCTTTTGTTATCTTTTTCCTTGTTTGGTCCCTTTTAAGTTACAGTGGTTTGGTTGAGCCTCAAATGCTCCCGGCCCCCCACATTGTTTTACTTTCCGGTATCAGGATGTTGAGCGAAGGGAACTTAATTTTTCATATGGGCTACAGCATTTGGAGGGTAACTGCCGGATTTCTTTTGGCTGCAGTGATAGCAGTGCCGCTAGGAGTTATGATGGGGACGTTAAAAATTGTTGAGGGTTTTTTTGAACCACTGATAGGATTTATTCGTTATATGCCGGCTTCAGCATTTATACCGCTTTTTATACTTTGGATTGGTGTGGGGGAAGGAGAGAAAATAGCAGTAATTTTTTTCGGCACATTTTTTCAACAAACCCTGATGGTTATGGATGTTACTAAAAATGTGGCAAATGACTTGATTGAAGTGTCTTATACCCTTGGGGCCAGTAAAAAGGCCGTTTTTACAAAGGTTATATTACCTGCTTCATTTCCCGGGATTGTTGATACTTTGAGAATTACCTTTGGCTGGGCATGGACTTATTTAATTGTTGCTGAAATTGTAGGGGCATCAAAGGGTCTTGGCCATATGATTATGCAATCTTCCCGCTTTGTAGCTTCGGATAAAGTTTTGGTGGGTATTTTAGTTATTGGTTTTTTAGGTATGTTTAGTGACTATATTTTTAAGATTCTATATCATAAACTCTTTCCCTGGATGATAGAAGGTGAATCTAAAAATGGCAGCAGGTCTTGAAAAACAAAGAGTTAAACTTAAAATTGAGAATGTCTCCAAAATTTTTGGTGATGGCGATAATAGAGTAGTAGCACTTGATAAAACATCCTTTGAGGTTAAAGAGGGAGAATTTGTTACTATACTCGGACCTTCGGGCTGCGGCAAATCAACTATTCTGCGTATTGTGGCTGGTTTGACCCAGCCTTCTTCAGGAAAAGCGCTGCTTGATGACAAAATTATTGACTCTCCCGGGGCTGACCGGGGCATGGTATTCCAATCTTATACATTGTTTCCATGGCTGACAATTCAAAAAAATATTGAATTCGGTTTGGAACTTAAAGGCATGGATAAGGCGGAAAGGAGCCGTATTGCCTCGCATTATCTGGAACTGATAGGTTTAAAGGGATTTGAAAATGCGTACCCGAAAAACCTTTCAGGTGGCATGAAGCAAAGGGTAGCAATTGCAAGGGCATTGGCCAATGACCCTGAGGTGCTTTTAATGGACGAGCCCTTTGGAGCCTTAGATGCTCAGACTAGGGCCATTATGCAGGAAATTCTTTTAAAAGCCTGGCAGGAATCTAAAAAGACAATCTTATTTGTTACCCATGACGTTGAAGAAGCTATTTTTTTAGGTGACACTGTTTATGTAATGACTGCCCGGCCTGGACGTATTAAAGCCAAAATTGAAGTTCCCCTTGTCAGGCCGAGGAGTTTTGATGTGAAGAATACACCTGGGTTTTTAGACTTGAAGCAAGAAATATTGCAATTGATTAGAGAAGAAAGTATAAAAGCAGCAAATATATAAGGCCCTATAATATCTTTAGGTTTTATTTTGTAAGGAATGCCCTGTTTAAGGGCTCTTTTTGTGGGGTGGAAACGGCTTGGTGGCCTGCCTGGACTTCAAATCTAGATGTAAGACTTGCAAATTGCTGAATTGATGTAGGAACTTGAGTTGTTGACATCTATGAAAAAATCTGGTAGAATACGCAAAACAAGTTAAAAGAAATCCACTAGGGGTGCTTGCGGTAGAGCAGGCTGAGAAAGGGAAAAACCCTTACCCTTGAACCTGACCTGGGTAATTCCAGCGTAGGGAAGTGGTTGGAAGTAAAGAAATTACAGCTCATCTTTTCAGATGGGCTGTAATTTCTTCGTGCGCCCGGCATGGGCGAAGGCTTACGGGTGAAAGTTCCGAACGACGAAGGTAGCAGTAGTTGTTAGCTTAAGGCAAGGGCGCCTGCGGCGATGCAGGGTCTGAAGGAAGCCGGTGGAAGCTTAAGGCCCGACGTTCAGGAACCACATTTAAGGCTAGCGGCAGTTGGATGAGCTAGCAAAATCTTGCTATCGAAGGCTGCTGAGAGTAAACGGGGCGGGTGAATGGAGGGAAAGCGGATAAAAGGAGAGCCGGCCGGAGGAACAACTATGTGTATAAGCTTCCTTCGGGAGAAGTGGTTGCAATTTATAAGGTATTACCGAAACGGGAAAAAGGCCGGGAACTGCAAAAAACAGGGAACAGCTGGAAATAACATTTAGAAGTATAAGAGCCGGGGTTATTGCTGCTGATTTAACGGACATTACTTTATTCAAGAAAGCGGAAAAGAGGCTGGACTGGAGGAAAGCGAAAAGCTGTTTCGCCTCCTTGCGGAAAATGCCAGGGATATTCACGAGGCCGGGGATGAACGCCTGAAGCTGGCTGCTGGAATCATAAAGAAAGCGGTTTCTAAGGAGGGAATCGCTGCCAGGATAGGCGACGATGAATTTGCAGTAATCTTTGACAATTGTCCCAGAGAGGTTATAGAAGATACCTATAAAAAATCAAAAAAGCCGTGGCAAAATACAATGAAAAAAAGCTTCAAATTTCGCTCAGCATAAATACCGCATTTGTGCCGCGTTCTTGCCATTGCCGATGCATACGATGCCATGACTAGTAATCGACCTTATCGCAGAGCAATGTCCCATGATAAAGCTATTGATGAAATTAAGTATGCCGGAGTCCAGTTTGACCCGAACCTGGCAGTAAAATTTGTGGAAGTCATGGGGAAAGATTGAAAAATTTTTCGGCGAAGGGAATCGTATAATGGATGCCCTGGTAGACATTTAAAAATTTTGCATTAAAATCGTTACGGAGAACCTTATCACAAATGATGCAAATTTTTACGCGGAACCCCTATTTTACAGGGGTTTTTGCGTTTTGAGATAAATTTAATTTTTTCAATGGGAGACCTTTGAGTAATTAAAGGAATAAGTATTTTACTATGCCAAACTTCCAGAGTAGGAAATTAGGAGTAGTTTTTATAATAGTAGCAATCATTCCGGCTATAGTGCGACCATCTTTATCCTGTCAATCTTCCTCTCCTTGCTGGCGATTTTACCCGAAAAGTGGAGTGCAATATGAGCAAATACCGGGGATGGTATAAAAAAAATAAAAAAAATTATATTTAAGAAGGAATTCGGAAAATTTTATCGAATTATATCGAATAATGTACCATATCATAGATTTTTAGGGAATAAATTCCTATGTATAATAAGACTACTTAAAGCTCATGACAGCTTTAACCACATTGAACTCTACCCGGGATTCGGAGCAAAACTTCTCCAGGATACGTGCCACTCCAACCTTCTCTCAGACCCGGCGGAAGACCTAGGCTGGCCCATAATCCTTGCTCCACTCGGCAAAGAGGTCCTGGGCCTCCTGTAGAACTGCTTGCTTTTCCGAAAACTTGGCTAAACTTTCATTCAAACGGTCCAGCTATCAAAAAACACCAGGTCAACCGTCCGGTTAAAAATGTCCCGCCTGGAAAAATAGCTGCTCTTCAAGTCTCTCCTTGCGCTGGGCCAGAAAGTCCAGAGCCCGGTAGTAGTGGTTTCAAATGGCGCCGTCCAGATGATAAGGACTGGATAAACGAAGAAGCCCGCTTTGACGGCAAGTATGTACTTAGAACCAATACCACATTATCGGCAAGCGAAGAGGCCTTAGCCTAGAAGCATTTGGATGGTGGAGCGAGCTTTCCGGGAGATGGAGTGCACACTGAAGCTTCGTCCCATGTATCACTGGACGGAAAGTCGGATCTGTGGCCACATCATGGTATGTTTCCTTGCCTTTTACCTTGAGATGGCGCTACGCCAAATGCTCAGCAGTGTTGCTTCTGAGGCCGACTATACCAGAGTTATCACCGATCTCAACCGCGTCAAGGCGGTGAAGCTCAGTATGAACGGCAAGGAGTTTGTTGTCCGCACAGAACTTAGGGGTGACGCCTACTGGCCTTCAAGGCTGTTGGCGCTCGCCCTCCCCAGCAAGTGTTACAGCTTTAATTGTTCCACCACAAGGATGTAGCACGCCTGTATTCCGTCCCATGAAATGCCTGTTGTTACTGGGTTCTCATTTTTTCGGTGTCAAACTTGAGTAAAAACTATATATTGCTTGTGTAATACGCTAAGGGCAAACCGTTCGAAAGGGCGGGACGCAAAGCCGTGGGTCTAAGTTCCTTTATGGAATATGATAGCCAGGCTGCCGGATTACTGCAATGCAGGACATCAAGGGGATGCAAGGATAATAGGCAGCCGGCAGGGCTGCCTTTAGTATTTAGATTAAAAGGAAGTGAGATATTTATGTTAAGGTTGTTTTATAAATATTACGGGGTCATAGATTCGAACACCTGTTCCCTTCGGGGAGTTAAATTGTTGCATATAAGCAAAAAAATAGAAATATATCTCCCTTTAAATGTAGTTCCAAAATTTCATTCTTTTATATTATCCCGCCTTTCTTTTTTTCTTTGCAAAGGCTTCTTATGTCGTTATTTAACAGGTAGAATGCTGCGAGATCCTCCCTTTATGCAACCCCCGGATGTATATATTTGGTAATTTTTTTTGCACAGCAGTATTTTAAAACTATATATTATCTGGATACTTAAGTGGTTTTACTCCTTTGAATGGCAGTTTTGCTAGAGCGTCCTGCTAATCAGAGGAGACTGTAATACTCTGTAGAATTCGGAAACATGATTACTATTAAAGCTGGTTAAGGGAGGAACAAAGTATGAAAAATAAAATTTTCTTTTTAGCTGCTTTATGTGTGATCATTACAGCTGCTTTGATGTATTTTGTACCTAATATTATTTTTGCAGTAGCAGGAGCTCTGGCAATATCTTTGTTGTTAGGATTTTTATCAATAAAGTCTATTACAAAACAATTAACAGTACTTCGAGACGGAGTTGAAAAGCTGGCCAAGGGAGATTTAACAGTTAGACTTCAGGATACCTCCAATGATGAATTTGCTGAGATAGGAAAGGGAATGAATCAGGTAATTCAGGATTTAAGAGACAAAATAGGAGAGGTCAAGACCAATGCAGACGAGCTTGAAGATAATATTAACAACATTAATGCAGGTATTCAGCAAACTTCATCAGCTATGGAAGAAGTGGCTTCTTCAATTGACGAAGTAGCTACAGGGGCGCAAAACCAAACTGGGGAATTGGAAAAAATGTCTGTAAACATAAATGAAATTGCTTCGATGATTAAGGATTTGGCTGCTAACGGGGAAGAAATAACTAATCTGGCCAGACAGTCTGACGAAGATGCTAAAAATGGAAGTAAGAACATTGTAGAAGTTATTAATGCAATAGAAGAATTGAAAAATACAATAGAAGAAAGTGCAGATAAAGTGGTGAAACTGCGAGAGAACGCCGACGGCATTACTAAAATACTTGAAGTTATTATAAATATTTCAGAACAAACCAATCTTTTAGCTTTAAATGCTGCTATAGAAGCTGCAAGGGCAGGTGATGCCGGGAGGGGCTTTGCAGTGGTAGCAGAAGAAGTAAGAAAATTAGCAGAAGATACAGGAAATGCTACTAAAGAAATTACCGAATTGATCCAGACTATTCAAAGTGATGTAAATGAGACTTCTAATTCTATAGAGCATATCAGGGATGAGGTAGATTCAGCACAACAAAAATCACGAGTGGGTGAAAAAGAACTACAAAAAATTATCAAAGGTGTTTCAGGCATTAGCGCGGAAGTGGAAAAAATTGCTGCCGGGTTGGAAGAAGCTAATGCAAACATCGATATGATTGTGGAGTCTACAAGCAACATTACAGCAGTTGCACAACAAAATTCTGCTTCGGCTGAAGAGATATCATCTGCTACAGAGGAAACAACAGCAGCTATGGAAGAGCTTGCCTCTAAGACAGAGGTACTGACAAAACTGGTTGCGAGAATGAGAAAATCTGTAGAACAGTTTACGCTAGATGAAAACCAATCAGACAAGAATGAAAAGAAAGGAAATTGATAATATGTCTGAAAAACAGTTTGTAATTTTTAGGCTCGGAGAGGAAGAATATGGAATAAGTATTTTGACAGTTAAAGAAATTACGGAATACAAGAAAACAACAAAAGTACCGAATACACCTGATTTTATAAACGGGATCATTAATTTAAGGGGTAGTATAATTCCTGTAATAGATCTAAAAAAGAGGTTTGGTTTAGGATGCGAGGAAATAAACAGCAGTAATAGAGTTATAATTGCAAATGTAGGTGAAAAACAAGTAGGTTTTATAGTAGATGAGGCTTCGCAAGTGATATCATTAGATAATAAGGATATTGAAAAACCACCGGAAATAGTAAGTGGCATTGATAGAAAGTACGTAATTGGAGTTGGTAAATTAAGCGATGAAAAGATTATTATTTTATTAGACTTAGCAAAACTTTTTTCGGATGAAGACGAAAAGGTGCTTTTTGAGTATATGGAAAATGCAGGGTGAATAGAGCCAAAATTTTTTTCATTAAGTCAAATCAGCTCCTATTTAGTCAGATAGAGGATAAACTGCTAAAATATATATAGATTCACCTTTTTGGCAAACTCAATGATAGCGCAAGCCCCCTGGTGGTTAGACAAGGGGCCTGTTTTTTTTTTTTTAAATGGAGCGCATAAGATAAAGCCCATTACTGGCCTTTCTGCACCAGTTCTGTCAATTTGGCAATTCGTTCGTCCTGGTCTGCAATATTTTCAAAGGGAATTTTGGCTTTCTTTCCCTGTAACTTTAAAAGTAACCTTACCAATTCAGCACTTGACATATCTGCCGGAACATTAATCCTATTTAAGGTGTACCCGTTGCTCAAATCTGCCAGGCCGTGATTTACGGTAAGGGTAAACTTAAAACCCAAATCTTTCAATATTTTCTCGGTTGTATTGTTATAGACACCATAGGGGTAGGTGTACACGATTACCTCATTGCCCACGTTGGATTCTATCAATTTTTTTATTCTTACCGTATCCTGTCTAAATCTTCTTTCATGGCTTTCCTGGTCTTCGCCTGGCCTGGGCAGCACTCCTTTGCCATGAGTGGCATCACCGGGATGGTGCAAAGCGAAGGAATGGGGCTGGATGTCTATCACACCGCTGTTGTACATTTCCCTGGCTTCTTCCCAGTCAAAGTGCGAATACGCCAGCGGTGTCCCGCCTTCAACACCGACCAAATTGCCGATAACCGAGATCATGGCTTTCATGTTTAACTTTTTTAGGATCGGATAGGCATGTGTGTAGTTGCTTTTATAGCCGTCATCAAGAGTGATGATAATGGGATTGTCAGGCAGCTCTTTCCTGTTATTGACATAATCCAGGTAATCTTTGAAATGAATGGTATTGTATCCCATGACTTTCAGATAAAGCATATCTTCTTTAAACTTTTTTGGCGAGACTATAATGGAGTTCCATAAAGACGGTTTCTCTGAAAGGTGGTGGTACATGAGTATGGGAAGTTCTGGGGGTGTGGCTTTATCTGTAAGCTGGCCGCCTGCCGCAAGGCCGGATTGCATGACAAAATAGTAAGAGACAAAGCTTATTGCCAGAATGATTAAGCCCCCTATGAGCAACTTCTTAGAGTGCACCTGCCTGCCCTCCTTTTCATTAAATTATAACATAAATAGGTGCTGTCAGAAAAATAAATGTGAATACCGCCGGAGTTGAGGAGAAAGAGGAATATTTAAATTCACATATTCGGGAGGTATTTTGGAAAATATATGGAAATAGAGTAATTACGCCGATATAGTAGAACATTTTTTTTGATAACATTTGCTAAAAAAGGTATATATGTGATATATAATTTATCAGCATGAAAATTCACGAGATGGTTTAGGCCTGGATAAGTAATTGCTCTTCAGAGTTTATTTTGCTAAGGAGGCGGAAAGATGTCTGAGAATAAACCTTCAAATTTTATTGAACACATCATTAATGCAGATTTGGCCGAAAAAAAGTATGAAAAAATCCATACCAGGTTTCCTCCTGAGCCAAATGGCTACTTACATATCGGACATGCCAAGTCCATTTGTCTGAATTTCGGCATTGCCGAACAGTACGGCGGTCTTTGTAACCTGAGATTTGACGATACCAATCCCAGTAAAGAAGATGTAGAATACGTGGAAGCCATCAAAGAAGATGTTCGCTGGTTGGGCTTTGACTGGGAAGACCGGGAGTACTATGCTTCCGACTACTTTGACAAGATGTACGAGCTGGCTGTCCAGTTGATTAAAGACGGCAAGGCATATGTTGATGATTTAAGCCCAGAAGAAATTAGAGAATACCGCGGCACCCTGACCGAGCCTGGCAAAGAAAGCCCTTATCGCAACAGGTCGGTTGAAGAAAACCTGGACCTATTTGAACGCATGAAAAATGGCGAGTTTGAGGACGGCTCGCGCGTGCTGCGTGCCAAAATTGATATGCGGTCGGGGAATTTAAATATGCGCGACCCGGTACTTTACCGTATCCAGCGGGGGACACACCACCGTACCGGCGATAAATGGTGCATTTATCCCATGTATGACTTTGCACACCCCATATCTGACGCACTGGAGGGAATTACTCACTCCATTTGTACGCTGGAGTTTGAAGATCACCGCCCGCTGTACAACTGGGTGGTTGAAAATGTCAAGCTTGACACCGAAACTAGGCCCAAGCAGATAGAGTTTGCCCGTTTGAACCTCAGCCACACCGTGATGAGCAAGCGCAAGCTGCGACAGCTGGTTGAAGAGGGCCACGTCAGCGGCTGGGACGACCCGCGCATGCCCACCATATCCGGCCTGCGGCGGCGTGGCTATACGCCGGAATCAATTCGTGATTTTTGTGATCGTATTGGTGTGGCAAAAAGCAATAGCATGGTGGATATAGCGCTGCTGGAGCACTGTGTGCGCGAAGACCTAAATGAGCGGGCACCGCGTGTCATGGCGGTGCTGAACCCGTTAAAGGTTGTCATTGAAAATTACCCTGAAGATAGGGTGGAGTACCTGGAGGCAGAAAATAACCCGGGTAAACCGGAAATGGGAACACGGAAAGTACCGTTTTCCCGGGAAATTTATATTGAACGGGACGATTTCCAAGAAGACCCGCCAAAGAAATTTTTCCGTCTGGCTCCCTGTCGCGAGGTGCGGTTAAAGCATGCTTATATTATCAAATGCGAAAAAGTAATTAAGGACGAAAAAACAGGTGAAATAGTGGAAGTGCGCTGTACTTACGATCCCGAAACCAAGAGCGGTTCCGCCACTAACGTACGCAAGGTAAAAGGAACGCTGCACTGGGTATCTGCTAAGCATGCCTTGGATGCGGAAGTACGGTTGTATGATCACCTGTTTACCAAGGAAAATCCGGAAGAAGATGGCGCAGATTTTAAAGATCATTTGAACCCGAATTCTTTGCAGGTATTGACTGCCTGTAAGGTAGAACCTAGTTTGGCCAGTGCCGAACCCGGCAATAGATACCAGTTTTTACGCAAGGGGTATTTTTGTGTTGACCCGGATACCACCGGTGACAGGCTGGTATTCAACCGCATTGTATCATTGAAAGATACCTGGGCTAAGATACAGAAAAAACAGCAGAACAAGTAACAAAAGAGAAACCTCTTCGTTAAAAAATGCGAGGAGGTTTCCTTTTGCCCTTAAATGAGATAAAGAGTTGGCGAAGTTGCCGGTACTGATGAAGCCGGATATACAGTTTTTGGTCGAGTAGCCTGTAAAGGACCGGGGGAGATTGTTCATATTGACACGTTTTAAATGCTTGTTGATAACAGAAAAATTCCCGGGTTGAGCTGACAGTAGACCCCGGGGATTTTCTGGCAAACTCCTGAAAGTTTTTAGGAGAGAAAATAGTTATTTCCTCTGTTTTTACACTTAGGGCATGTTGCCTTGGTATCAGCGGAGGCGTAAGTAAAGCCGCAATTGGGGCAGGAAATTTCTCCGCCGGAAATTAACAACTGCCCGGGTTTGGTTAGGGTTGCCGCCGGGTATTTGGTTAGTTCCACCGCGTTATGATAACAGACTTCCGTGCACAGACCGCAGCCGCTGCAGAGCGTCTTGTCCAGGCGCAGCTCAAACATCCCGCCGGACTCAGTCTGCTGCAGGGCGCCCCGTGGGCACAAAATACTGCAGGCTTTACAAAACTGGCATTTTTCATTGATTACGGGCAGGGAAATGGTTATCCTTTCTGCAAGGTGCGGCTTATTTTGCAGCACATGTAGTAATACCTTGCGCCTGGGTGCAGCCGTGCCGCTTACGGGAACAATGCGTTCTGTTTCTTTCTTGCCGCCTGCGATACTATTAACCATGTTTTCAGGAATTTTACCCAAACTGCTAACAAATAACGCAAACAGCTGCCTGCGCTCCCTGTTGATTTTTTGCGGTTTTTTCTTGAGACGTTTGGGTTTTATTTCTTCAATGACATTTATTTTTTTACCCGCCAGGTTCTCTGCTTTTTGCAGCTGTTGCTGCCAGAGCTTTTCACCGTTGGTAACCCGGCAGGTATGACAGCTGTTTTCCGGGTGCGCCAGTTTAAACTTATCGTCTAGTTGTAATATAGCTAACCAGCACTCCCAGGGGATACTGCCGAAACAGGATACTTCTGTGCCCCATGGAACATTTCTTTTGGGTGTATGCTGGGAGCAGTAGATATATGCTTCTTGATAGAGGCTTACCAACTCTTTGAGCTTATTAATCAGCTGTTCCGGTGAAGGATATTTCCATTCCAGCGCACCGGAGGGGCAGGCGGTGGCGCACAGGCCGCATTCAATGCATTTGCCAACCTGCAGTTCATTTTTGTTCCAGCTAATACCGCCCGTAGGGCAAACCTCCAGACAGGCTCGGCATTTACTCAAAGGTGACCTGACACGCGTGCACCGGGAAGAGTCCACGGTCAAATTTCCCAGGTGAGTTGATACCGTGTTAGCCAGTCTTTCCAAATCGGGCACAAGGAGCACCACCTTTCATAAACCTACTGACAAGGGACTGGTACAATAAGAACTTTTATATTAAGCTTACACCAATGTTTTGCAGTCGTCTACCGGAAAAAACAAGGCAGTAGTTTTTTGCATCAGGTAATATTAGCAAACTTTCCAGGAAGGTTTTTCGCAAAAAGTGTCGAACGCAAACAAATAAGAGAACCATTTCCTGTATATAGGCCTGAAGTATGCCGTTGAAGGTGCGAAACTTACCAAGGTGCCCGGCGGCGGGAATAAAAAAGTCAGGTAGACCCAGAGGGGAGCTATTGAAAAACCTTCAATAGCTCCCTGATGTGTATTGACGGCAGTTGGTGATGGTATTAGAATATAAGTAATACAAACCTGGGGAGCTGGAGTAAATCCGGCTGAGAGGGAACTGTATTGTTCCGACCCAAATAACCTGAACTGGGTAATGCCAGCGGAGGGAGGAGATAGTTTGTCAGGCAAGGTATGCTATGCCCTTTATTCGGTGGAGGATAAAGGGCTTTATTATTATGGAGAGGAGGGAAACGATAGTGCCAAGCGTCAATGTAAGCCTGCAGGTAATACCGAAAGTGGCTGATGAAAAACTGTATGACGTAGTGGATAAGGTTATTGCCTATATAGATTCCTGCAACGTAAAGTATGAAGTGGGTCCCATGGAGACTACCATGGAGGGTGAGTTGGACGAGCTGCTGGAGATAGTGAAAAAGGCACAGGAAATCTGTGTGGCGGAAGGCGCCTCCAGGGTGCTGTCTGTGGTGAAAATAGATTACAAACCAGAAGGTGTGACGATGCTTGAAAAAGTGGGCAAATATCGAACATAGGCTGGTGCCGTGCCTCTTTCTGGCGGCCTTACTTCTGGTATGGCAGGCAGTGGTAGAAAGCGGTTTAATTGCAAGGTATATCCTTCCCTCTCCTCAGGATGTTGTGATCGCACTGGTCGAAATTTTACCGGTGTTAAAAGGGCACATCATGGTCACACTGCAGGAGGCCCTTGCCGGATTCGGGATAGCCATTTTACTGGCCATAGTGCTGGCGGTGGTGATGGACAACGTGCCGCTGGTGAAAAAAGCCCTGTATCCCCTGATTATTATATCTCAAACAGTTCCCATCATTGCCCTGGCTCCCTTGTTTGGTATGTGGTTTGGGTATTACATGCTGCCTAAAATCATCGTGGTAGTACTGGTCTGTTTCTTTCCCATCGTTATCAGCTTACTGCATGGCCTGGGGTCTGCGGACAAGGATATGTTAAACCTGCTGAAATCCATGGGAGCATCGCGGCTCCAGGTATTTCGCCTGGTGAAATTTCCCGCTTCCATGGTTAACTTCTTTTCCGGACTGCGTATTGCCGCCACATACAGCATCATGGGTGCGGTTATCGGTGAGTGGCTGGGCGGCACTGCCGGTCTGGGACTTTACATGCTGCGGGCCAAGCACTCTTATGCTCTGGACCGGGTGTTTGCCACCATTTTGGTAATTGTGCTTTTCAGCATGGCCGTGTTTCAGGTTATATCTCTCATGCAGTACTTATTAATGCCCTGGCAGCGCAAGATGCAGAATGATAAGTAAAATTTGTGTAAGGAGGAGATACACGTGTTTAAAAAACTGCTAGCTGGTTTCATAGTGGTTGTACTGGTGTTTACCTTGGCGGGATGTGCAAAAAACGACGCGACTCCCGAGGCAAAACAGGAACTGCAAAAAGTAAGGGTGCTGCTTGACTGGGTGCCCAATACCAATCACACGGGACTGTACGTTGCTAAAGACAAGGGGTACTACGAGGAAGAAGGACTGGATGTTGAGATAATTCAGCCCTCTGCCGGGGGAAGTGCTGACTTAATTGCTGCCGGTCAGGGTGAATTTGGGATCAGCTACCAGGAACAGGTCACTTTTGCCCGGACTGCGGAACCCTCCCTGCCAATTAAAGCCATTGCTGCCATTATCCAGCACAATACCTCCGGATTTGCTTCTCCGGTGGAAAAAAATATCACCAGTCCCAAAGATTTTGAAGGTAAAAAATACGGTGGCTGGGGTTCACCCGTGGAAAAGGCCATGCTAAAGGCCCTGATGGAAAAAGAGGGAGCGGATTTTTCCGAGCTGGAAATGGTGGATATCGGCGCTACTGACTTTTTTGCCGCCGTGCAGAACGAAGTGGACTTTACCTGGATTTATTACGGCTGGGACGGGGTGGCTGCGGAAGTAAAGGACTTTCCCATTAACTTTATCAAATTGCAGGATGTTGACCCCAGACTGGATTTTTACACCCCGGTTATTATAGCCAAGGAAGATTTGTTGCAAGAACAGCCGGAGCTGGTGAAAAAGTTTTTGCGGGCTACTACCAAGGGTTATGAGTATGCCATAGAGCATCCGGAAGATGCGGTAGTATCCCTGTTGAAATTTGCCCCGGAAATTGATCGGGAGATAGCGGTTGCCAGTCAAAAGTACCTGGCGGAGCAGTATCAAGCCGATGCTGACAGGTGGGGTGAAATGAAGGAAGAAATCTGGAAAAACTATGCGGAATGGTTGTATGAACATGACCTTATCGACAAAAAGCTGGATGTAAAAGAGGCTTTCACCAATGAGTTCCTACCGGAAGAATAGGGAGAAATTGGTTGTCAAAGATTTAAGAAAGTCCTTTGACGACCTGTTGGTTGTGGACGGCGTCAGCCTCAAGCTCGGGGAACACGAGTTCGTGTCCTTAATTGGCCCCAGCGGCAGCGGGAAAAGTACCATTTTCAACATTATAGCCGGCCTGCTGTCTCCCGATGACGGTAAAGTAATTATTGAAGGTGAGGATTATACCGGCAGAACGGGGCGGGTCAGCTACATGTACCAAAAGGACCTGCTGCTTCCCTGGAAGAAGGTTATTGATAACGTGTGCCTGCCGCTGGTTATCAGCGGCCGGTCCTGGCCCGAGGCGCGGCGGCAGGTACAGAAATACTTTCCTCTATTTGGCCTGGAAGGCTTTGAAGACAGGTACCCGTTCCAGCTCTCCGGGGGGATGAGACAGCGGGCTGCGCTGATGCGGACTTACATGTTTTCTTCCGATATAATTCTTCTGGATGAGCCCTTTGGTGGGCTGGATGCCATCACCAAGTCAAAAATGCAGGACTGGCTGCTGGAGGTTTTAAACAAGCTGCAGGCGTCCATCCTGTTTATTACCCATGATATTGAAGAGGCCATTTTTCTCTCCGACAGAATCTATGTGCTGTCCGGGCGCCCGGCAAGCGTCAAGGATGAAGTGATAATAGATTTACCCAAACCGCGTACCAAGGACTTGATTACCTCCAGAGAATTTAATGCGATTAAAAGATATATCCTGGATATTCTTTAGGCATAGGGGTTGTGGAGCTGATGCTACCGCCGGCTGCACCGTTATGGCCGTCGTTTTTGCCGACGGCCCGCGTGAGGGTGTATCTGTGGTACCGTAAAATCAAGTAAAAGAAGGGTGATAGGATGGCTATATTTGATAGGGAAGCAAGTACCTATGATGATTGGTACCGGACGAAACTGGGAGCATTTATTGATAAAGTGGAGACTGACCTGGCATTTGACCTGTTTCCGGCAAAGCCTGGAATGATGGTGCTGGACGTGGGCTGCGGCACCGGTAATTTTAGCATTAAACTGGCAAAGAAGGGCTGCAAGGTTGTGGGAATAGACATCTCTGAAGAAATGCTGGATATTGCCAGGGAAAAGGTGAGACAGCAGGGGCTTGATATCCGGTTTTACCAAATGGATGTCTACGACCTGCAGTTTCCGGATGAGCATTTTGATGCGATTTTTTCCATGGCTGCCTTTGAATTTGTCAGGCAGCCGGAAAAAGCCCTTGAGGAAATGTTCCGGGTGGCAAAACATGGGGCTCCTGTACTGGTAGGCACAATTAATAGAGACAGCAGGTGGGGGGAACTTTACTTAAGCGAGGAGTTTCAGAAGAATACCGTCTTTAAATATGCGGATTTCAAGACGCTGGAAGATTTAAAAAGGCTAAAAAGCGGTAACCTGGTAAAAACGGGAGAATGTCTGTTCATTCCCCCGGACATAGACGAAAGAGATATCGGCATGGAAAAGGAAAAAAAACTTGCTGCCAGTGAAAGAGGAGGCTTCATATGTGCCCTGTGGCAAAAGTAGCGGCTGTTAGGCGCCGGGACCCAGCAGTTCAAATAGACCGAGGAGCTTGGCGGCCATCAAGGTAACGGCTACAAACAGGATGACGCGTATCCACTTATCACCCTTGGCCACGGCAAAATTGCTGCCCAGCCATGCTCCCGTGCCGTTTCCCAGTGCCAGGGTTAATCCAAGCAGCCAGTTTATCTGTCCGTTGATGATAAATACGGCCAGTGAGGACAGCATGTATATCAGTACCACAAATACTTTAATGCTGTTGATTTTCACTAAAGACATGCCGGTAATTACGGTCAGGCTGGCAATGATAATAAAGCCTACTCCCGCCTGGATAAAACCACCGTACATTCCCACAAAGAAAAAGGTAATCACGGCAATAATTTTTCGTTTGACAGTCAGGTTTTCCGCATGAGCGGAAAGCCTTTTTTGTGGTTGCCATAAAATCAGAGTCAGTACTACCATCATTACTACGGCGAGGATTTTGTTAAAAATTCTGTCGGGCAGTTGGATGGCTATATTGGCACCGACAATGGAACCCAGCACAGCCGGAACGGCTAGCATCAAGCCCAACTGCCAGTCAAAGAAACCCTTGCGGCGGAAGTTGGTTACAGCGACGATATTTTGCACCATCAGTGCAATACGATTGGTGCCGTTTGCTACCGCGGAAGGCAGTCCTAAAAAAATCAACATGGGCATGGTTAGCAGTGAGCCGCCGCCGGCAACGGTATTCAAAAATCCTGCAGCAATTCCTGCTGCGAAGACCAAAAGTGCTGATTTTAAAGGCATATGCTACTAACTCCTTTACATGTGCTTTGACCTTTTTATAATAACTATCTACATTGTGATGGTAATTGGCATTTTAGTCAATATTTTTGACGAAAAAAATTTCCTGCCGTATAATCGAGACAGAGCATACAGGAAAAAACAGGGGAGAACAACTAGATGATTAAATTGGAAAAAGTTACTTTTGCCTATGAGGAAAACAAGCCTATTTTACAGGATGTAACGGTGACATTTCCCAAGGGTTTTACTATTTTAAAAGGACCTTCCGGTTCGGGCAAATCTACGTTGCTGCGCCTGCTTTGCAAGTTGGAAGTGCCCCAGCGGGGGGTAATTTTTTTCCGGGGCAAGCCGTTAAGTGACTGGAGCAGTACTTATCTCCGCAGCAAAGTATGTTATGTGCAGCAGACCCCTGTAATGCTGCCGGGTACCGTGAAAGATAACTTGCTGCTTCCCTTTCGTTTCAAACAGCAGCGGGGCATCCCTCTACCTGCTGACGAGGACCTGGAATACTGGAAGGACTACCTGCTGCTCAATGATGTACCCCTGACAAGGAGGGCTGACAAATTATCGGGCGGGCAAAAACAGCGGGTGGCGTTGATACGTGCATTACTGCTGAAACCGGAATTTCTCCTGCTGGATGAGCCTACGGCGTCACTGGATGAAGAGGCGAGAGCGCTTGTGGAGCAGATTGTAGAAAAACTCAATAAGGAAAAGGGTGTCGGTATCATTATGATCAGTCATAACGATTACCTGCCCCGCAGTGTTCCTGCTAAAGAATTCTACTTGCATGGCGGACGACTGGAGGAGAGGCAATAATGATTGTGGAAATAAATTTTTTTCAGCTGCTGTTGGGCCTGGTGTTTATTTTATTGGCAGGTGTTAGTTCGGTTACTTTCAGCCTGGGCCTCCATAAAGACCTGTTCTGGGGTACCGTACGGATGATTTCTCAGTTATTTCTAATGGGTTATGTACTGAAGTATGTTTTCCAGGTGGATTCATTACTGCTGGTGATGGGCCTGTTTACGGTGATGATTGCTTTTGCGGCAAACATTATCAAGGGTAGGGTCAAGGAGAGGCAGGTTTCTTACATCTTTCACGTGTTTATTTCCATGCTGCTGAGCTTTACCGTGATTACTTACTTTTCCACCAGGTTGCTGTTGAACGTGCAGCCGTGGTACTTGCCGCAGTATTTTATTCCTCTTGGTGGTATGGTAGTGGGCAACTCAACCAATGCCATAGCTATTTCCCTGGAAAGGTTGTTTTCCGGGTTGCGGGAAAAGGCTGCGCTGGTGGAAATGCAGCTGGCGCTAGGTGCGGATTACAAAGAGGCGTCTGATGATATTCTACGCCAGGCGATTTCCGCCGGAATGATACCGGCTGTCAATTCCTTAATGGGCATGGGAATTGTTTTCATCCCGGGGATGATGACCGGGCAGCTGCTGGCGGGAGCGGATCCCATTCTGGCTATTAAGTACCAGATTATGGTTATGATGATGATTATCGGAGCAACCACTCTGGGTAGCGTCCTCGTTACATACCTGGTACGCCGCCGCTGTTTTACCGCGGACAACCGGCTGCTGATAAATTGACAAAACTTGGTATTGACTTTTTGGTTTGGACCCTGTTATAATTATACAAAATTTGGTTTTTGGTTTAGTTTATAGGTTGACCTAGCTGAGTCGAGTTAAGAAAAGATGAGATTGAGCAAAGCCGAGCACAGGGAAAAGTATATTTTCCAGGCTGCGGCCTGGATTTTTTATTCTGAAAATGTGCCTACTTTTCAGGATGGCTTTGGCGTTTGTTTAATTTCTATCGTGTGCCGTTTTGCCGGCAGACCTCGATTCGGCGGGTCTGCCGGTTTTTTGTATTTACGTGGTGGTAAGAAAGAAAAAACCGGAAATGGGGGACGGTTATGAGCGTGGAAAAGGCTGGTTACCAGGGACCAGGGAATGGTGTTAAGAACAGTGTTGTCAAGGTGGGCAATGTTCTTTTTGGCGGCAAGGAATTTCAGATCATGGCCGGGCCCTGTGCCGTGGAGAGCGAACAGCAGCTGTTGGCTACAGCTGCTGCCGTAGCTCAGGCGGGTGCAAGTGTCCTGAGGGGTGGTGCTTACAAACCCCGGAGTTCCCCTCATTCCTTTCAGGGATTGGGAGAACATGGACTGGACCTGCTGCTGCGGGCTAAGGAGGTGTCCGGACTGCCGGTGGTTACCGAGGTGGTCAGCACGGTTCACGTGGAGCAGGTAGCGGCTTATGCCGATTTACTGCAGGTAGGCGCCCGCAACATGCAAAATTTCGAACTGTTGCGGAGACTGGGGGAATTAAACAAACCCGTACTGCTTAAAAGAGGCCTGTCTGCCACTGTGGAAGAGTGGTTATATGCAGCCGAGTACTTGCTTGTGGAGGGCAATCACCAGATTATCCTGTGCGAGCGGGGTATCCGTACTTATGAGTCTGCTACCCGTTTTACCTTGGACTTAAGTGCCGTACCCCTGGCCAAGTCTCGTACGGAATTACCGGTGGTTGTGGACCCCAGTCACGGTACCGGGCGGGCAGACCTGGTTCTACCTATGGCGAAAGCTGCTGTTGCCGCCGGGGCTGACGGCCTGTTGATTGAAGTGCATCCTTCCCCTGACAATGCTTTGTGTGACGGCAAACAATCATTGACTATACAAGAGTTTAAGCATTTGGTAGAAGAGCTGCGCCCGTTTGTCGATGCGGCGGGGCGGCAAATGCCGTCAAAGCGGGATAAATACAAGCCGGCAATTGGTACTGTGCAATTTTTAGAAGGTGTCAAAGTAATTCCCGATTACCGTCAGTATTGTCAGAAAGTTACCAGGGGCGACAAAGTCATTCCGGTGTATACGGAGGTAATGATTGGCAATGAAACACCTGCTTCGGCTTTGTTAAAACTGGGGCAGACACCTTATTCCTTTATTTTGGAAAGTGTCGAGGGAAATGACCAAATTGCCCGTTACTCTTTTGTTGGCAATGACCCGTATCTCGTATTTCAGGCGGCGGGCAGCAAGGTTAAACTCGGTAAACCCGGTGAGCAGGACGCTTTCCCCAATAAAATTTGCCAGTGGGAAGAAAGGGACAATGACCAACCTTTAGCAGAGTTAAGAAAACTACTACAACAATATACGGCGGAAACGGGCCGGAATTTGCCCCGCTTTTTCGGCGGTGCCGTGGGTTATATCGGTTTTGAAGGAGTACGTTATTTTGAGCCCGTACTGGCAAAAACCTTAGAACCCGGGGGTTTGGCTGATATTAACATGATATTTACCAGGTCGCTGTTAATCTTTGACCATTTAAAAAGTACGCTTAAGGTAGTGGTGAATACACTTCCGGGAGATAATCCGGAAAAAGAATACCACCGGGCACAGTTGCTGATACGCAGCATTCTGGGCCGGATGAAAAAGAATGTACAGCTGCCGGCGGTATCACCTGGCGGTAACCCTGCAGAATTAAAAATTACCAGTAATTTCACCAAAGAACAGTTTTGTAACGCTGTCCAAAAAGCAAAGGAATATATTGACTGTGGAGATGCCTTCCAAATCGTGCTGTCACAGCGTTTTTCGCTGCCGGCTGACTTTGCCCCGCTGGCGTTATTACGCTGCCTGAAAGCTATCAATCCTTCTCCATATATGTTTTACCTACAACTCGAAGACCTGTGCCTGGTAGGGGCTTCCCCGGAAATGCTGGTTCGCTTGGAAAACGGCCAGGCTCAGTTGCGTCCCATAGCCGGAACAAGGAAACGGGGACGTGATAGGGAGGAAGACCTGTTGTTAACTGAAGACCTGAGAAGTGATGAAAAGGAACAGGCGGAACATGTTATGCTTGTAGATTTAGGTCGTAACGATTTAGGCCGGGTTTGCCGGTTCGGGACAGTGACCGTGGAAGAGTTTTCCCAAGTGGAGTATTTTTCCCATGTGATGCATTTGGTTTCCTGTGTAACGGGAAGAGTTCTGCCCGGTAAGGATGCGCTGGATGTTTTAGCTGCAGCTTTTCCGGCCGGTACCGTATCTGGTGCCCCGAAAATACGTGCCATAGAAATTATCAGGGAACTGGAGAAAACACCACGGGGACCATATGCCGGAATGGTGGGATATTTAGCTTACAGCGGGCAAATGGATATCTGTATTAATATTCGTTCCGTAACAGTGCACCAGGGCCGGGCTTATGTACAAACAGGAGCAGGGATTGTGGCCGATTCAAAGCCGGAAAAGGAATATCAGGAAACTTTGAATAAAGCCCAGGCAATGTTTCAGGCAATAGCCATGGCGCGAGGTGAGAAGCAATGAATGTTTTGGTAATAGATAATTATGATTCCTTTACTTATAACCTGGTACAAATGATAGGGGAATTGGGACTGCCCATGGTGGTAAAACGTAATGACCGGGTCACTTTACATGAAGCTGTAAATATCAAGCCCAGCCACATAGTTATTTCGCCCGGCCCCGGTACCCCTGCAGAAGCTGGAATTTCTAAAGAATTCATAGAGTACTTCGGACCGGCTGTTCCCATTTTAGGTGTTTGCCTGGGACATCAATGCATAGTGGAGGTCTACGGCGGGAAGGTGATAAAGGCTTCTAAACCGGTGCACGGTAAAGTGTCACGTATTTATCACAGCCAAGAAGGCATTTTTCAAGGGCTAACTAATCCCTTTGCAGCCACAAGATATCACTCGTTGCTAGCGTCGCGTGATGGCTTGCCTTCTGAACTTGGTGTTTTGGCTGAAACAGAGGACGGTGAGATAATGGCTGTTAAACACCGGAAGTACCCCGTATGGGGTGTGCAGTTTCACCCGGAATCCATTTTAACCAGGGAAGGAAAGAGGCTGATTAGTAACTTTTTTTATCATTAGGCGGTTTTCTGTTTAGAGGAAAGTTTTTTTAAGAGAATAGCTGAGTAGAGTAAAGGAGAGGAGAGAAAATATGCAGGCAACTATTAATAAACTTATTGGCGGGCAAAATTTATCCCAAAATGAAGCGCAGGAAGCCATGAGTTTAATTATGGCCGGGGAGGCTACTCCTGCCCAAATAGCGGCTTTTATGACAGCATTGAGAATGAAAGGAGAAACTCCCGAAGAAATAGCCGGCTGTGCCAAGGCCATGCGGGCGAAAGCGGCTCCTTTTTTTATTAGGCAGTCTGTGGTAGACACATGTGGAACCGGCGGTGACTATTTAAATACCTTTAATATTTCCACCACGGTAGCACTGGTGGTGGCAGCCGGTGGAGTGCCGGTGGCAAAGCACGGAAACCGTTCTGTATCCAGTCGGAGCGGCAGTGCGGACGTTTTGGAAGCCCTGGGGGTAGATATTACCCTCCCGCCTGAATTGGTGCGGTTTTGTTTGGAGGAGGTAGGAATTGGGTTCTTGTTTGCTCCTACATTTCATAAAGCAATGAAGTATGCGGCGGGGCCCCGAAAGGAGTTGGGGTTTCGGTCCATCTTTAATTTACTGGGTCCCCTGACCAACCCTGCTGCTGCTAAGTTTCAAATAGTCGGTGTCTACCAGCGCCGGTTAACCGGTATTTTGGCTAATGCTTTGAAAAATATGGGTGTTGAGCGTGCCATGGTAGTGCACGGGTCTGACGGTATGGACGAGATTACCTTAACCGGGCCTACTTATGTTAGTGAGATTAGCAGCGGTACGGTGACCAGCTACCGGATTTTACCCGGAGAATTGGGTCTAAACTGCTGTACAATAGATGATTTAATAGGCGGTACTGCACAGGAGAACGCAGAAATTACCAAAAAGATATTATCCGGTGAAGAACGGGGGCCCAGGAGAGAAGTAGTGCTGTTAAATGCTGCTGCCGCATTTTATGTTGCAGGCAAGGTGTGCAGTCTTAAAGAGGGACTGGCTTTTGCAACTGAATTAATTGACAAAGGATTGGCCGAGCGCAAGTTGGAGCAGTTGGTTTCAGTTACCCGGGAGCTGCGCCGGAAAAGCCTTGACAGGGACCGGGAAAACTTCGGTATACAACGGAGGACAGCTCATGTTTAGTTTTCTACGAAAAATACTGGCATTGAAAAAGCAGGAAGTAGCTGAAGGAATGGAAGCAATACCGTTAAAAATTTTGGAAAAACAGATAGCAAGTCAGGCGGCGGCTCCGAACAGGTTTCAAAAGGTGATGGAAGGAGGATCGGACTGTAAAATTATTGCTGAAATTAAGTATGCCTCTCCTTCTCGGGGAAGATTAACTGCAGATTACGACCTGAAAAGCAGGGTGTCAGAGTACGAAAGGGGAGGTGCCACTGCTATTTCTGTTCTTACTGAACGGTATTATTTCGATGGCAGTTACCAAAAGCTGGCACAGGTTAAGGAACAGACGACACTGCCTGTACTGCAAAAGGATTTTATTATTCACCCGTGGCAGATATACCGCGGACGTGCTGCCGGCGCCTCAGCAGTGTTACTGATAGCAGCTTTATTGGACGACAGGCAGCTGCAGGCATTGTACTATGAAGCACAACAATTGGGGATGGATTGTTTGGTAGAAGTGCATGATGAACGGGAATTGGATAAGGTGATGAAGTTCTCTCCGCCGCTGGTCGGTGTTAATAATCGCAATTTAAGCAGCTTCACAGTGGACCTGGATACCTGTATTCGCCTGGCAAAGCGGCTGCCAGAGGAAACAGTAACAATAGCGGAGAGCGGGGTCAAAAACTCTGCTGATATAAAAAGAATAGCCGCTGCTGGTTATGATGGGGTGCTGGTGGGTGAAGTGTTGATGACCTGCAGTAGACCCGCGGCAATTATTAAAGGTTTTAAGGACACGTTTGACAGGTACAGGAACGGTAAGAGGTCGGTTCCGGGTGGTGAAACCTGTGACCCGTCCGTTGGTTAAGTGCTGTGGGATGACTGATGCTTGCCTGGCAGAGTATGCATTAAAGCAGGGGGCAGATGCTATCGGCCTGGTATTTGTTAAGAATACTCCCAGATATGTGTCTGTGGAGCAGGCAAAAAAGATTGCCGGGGTAGTCAAAACAAGAAAACACTGTGCTGTAGGTGTTTTTGCCAACCAACCGTTGCAGCAGGTAGTACAGATTTATCGTGAGGTTTCGCTGGGTGCTGTTCAGTTGCACGGTGAGGAAACTGCCGCTTACTGTCGGGAACTAAGAAATATGCTGGCGGTTGATCAAGGCAGTTCCTGGTCCTTTCTGGTAAAAGCCTTTTCCGTTTCCGGGCCGGAGGTACTTGAGCAAATACCCGCCTATCATCCATACGTGGATGCGGTGTTGCTGGATGCTTATGTACCACAAAGATTAGGGGGAACGGGAAAAATATTTAACTGGGAGTTGGCGATAGAATTTGCCAACCGCTGGCCCAGTAAACCCGTTATTATCGCCGGGGGTCTTCACAGCGGTAATGTTGGCAAGTTGTTAACCCGCATTACGCCGCTGGGGATGGACGTGTCGTCAGGAATAGAAGTAAGCCCTGGCAAAAAAAGCTTTGAAAAGATAGCTGCCTTCATTAAAGCCGTAAAGGGAGAGGTGAAAAACCATGATTTTTTCTCGGGTGGAAGCGAAGCAAGGTAAAGAAAGCGGGTATTTTGGTGACTACGGGGGGCAGTTTGTACCGGAAACGTTAATGCCAGCTCTGGAAGAGCTGGAAAAAGCGTATCAGTATTACACGGCAAAGGACAGTTTCTGGGCAGAGCTGCAGTATTATCTTAACGACTATTGTGGCAGGACCACTCCGTTATTTTTAGCTTCCAGGCTGTCGGAAAAATATTCGACGGAAAACTATCAAGTAAAAGTCTACTTAAAAAGAGAAGACCTTAACCATACCGGGGCACACAAAATTAACAATGCGCTGGGACAGGCGCTGCTGGCAAAAAAAATGGGTAAAAAGCGGATTATTGCCGAAACCGGAGCCGGGCAGCACGGGGTGGCAACGGCTACTGCCTGCGCCTTGTTGGGACTGCAGTGTTGCATTTATATGGGCGCTGTAGACATTGAGCGCCAGGCTTTAAATGTCTATCGCATGCAGCTTCTAGGCGCTGAAGTAAAGCCGGTGACAACCGGTTCGCAGACTTTGAAAGACGCCTGTAATGAAGCTATCAGGGATTGGGTTACAAATGTTAAAGATACTCATTATATCATCGGATCGGTTGTCGGCCCTCATCCTTATCCCACGATGGTTCGTGATTTTCAAAAAGTAATCGGTGAAGAAACCAGAAAACAGATTTTGGAAAAGGAAGGACGTCTGCCCGATTATATTATTGCGTGTGTAGGCGGCGGCAGTAATGCCATGGGGATATTTTATCCCTTCATAGGAGATAAGGGTGTGAGGTTAATCGGTGTAGAAGCGGCAGGAGAAGGATTGGAGTCAAGGCGGCATGCCGCACCATTATCCAAGGGAACAAAAGGTGTACTGCACGGTGCACTGAGCTACCAGCTTCAGGATAAGTACGGTCAAATTCAAGAAGCCCATTCCATCTCTGCAGGGTTGGACTACCCGGGAGTTGGTCCCGAGCATTCTTGGCTGAAGGATACGGGCAGGGTGGAATACCAGGCGGTAACTGATAGAGAGGCTTTGAGTGCCTTTCACCTGTTAAGCCGGATAGAGGGTATTATTCCTGCACTGGAAAGCGCACACGCACTGGCGTATTTGGAAAAAATGGCCCCGTACTTCCGGCAGAATGCGGCAAGGGAAGTAATTGTGATTGTAAACCTCTCCGGTAGGGGAGATAAGGATGTCGATACTGTCTGTAAGGAAGGGGATACGGCTGATGGACAATAGTAGCAACCGCATTGACCGGGCCTTTATGGTAGCGAAGAGACAGGGACAAAAAGTGTTTATGCCTTTTATAACAGCAGGAGATCCTTCGTTGGAAGATACGGCCAAATTGATGGCAGCCATGCGTCGCGGCGGTGCAGATATTATTGAGCTGGGAGTGCCTTTTTCTGACCCGCTTGCCGACGGTCCCGTCATTCAACGCGCCTCCGTGCGCGCTTTAAATAACCGGGTGAATTTGGATAAAGTCTTAACACTGGTTTCCGGCCTGCGTAGTGACGGTACTCTGAAAGACACTCCCGTGGTGCTGCTGATATATTACAACACTATTTACGTCTATGGTTTGGATAGGTTTGTGGAAGCCGCCGTTAAATGTGGCGTGGATGGTGTTGTCGTACCTGACATGCCTTTAGAAGCCGGTAGAGACTTGCGCAGGTACGCAGCCGAATTAGGTTTACATGTTATCGGTATAGCAGCTCCGACTACCGGTACGGGAAGGTTGGAAGAAATCAGTAAATATGCTTCCGGTTTTATTTACTACACGTCGGTTACCGGAGTAACCGGGGTGAGAGATAGTTTGAGAAATGAGTTGGCTGCAGAAGTTTCCCGGGTAAAAAAAATTACCGATTTGCCGGTATTGATTGGGTTTGGCATTGGCAATAAAGAACAAGCCCGACAGGCGGCACTCATTTTCGATGGTGTTATCATGGGCAGTGCCCTGGTTAAGTTGGTGGAACAGTACCCGTCTGAAATACTGCCGGAACAGCTGGAGCAATTTGTGGCACAAATCAAGGAAGCTATTTCTAACATCTAAAGAACAGTGGCTTTTTCGCCAATTTTGAGTTCTGAGTTCATAAAGCCTAAGGCAAATTTAAGTCAGGCCCAACCAATGTCGGGCCTTTAATTTTAAGTTGTACCACCATGATTTTTGATAATCTCCATTGCCTCATCTGTTTTTTCTTCCGGGACCACTGCAGTAAGCAGAATACTCAAATTAGCAAGTTCTGTATCTGCTGCATAACCGCTGGCTGCATTATCTACCGCCAGTAATGGCCCCACATCCCTGGAAAGGTTGGCGCCTGAATACTCCGTTAAGCCGGAAAGACTGGAACGCCCGGAAAGCGGGTTGTTGTAGTCAGTATTGGATTCACTGGAAAACTTGCCAACATGGTCAACTTGCGTAATGTTAAAGCCATGTTCTTTTAATTCCTTTTGAGCTGCCAGCGCTTTACTGCTGCTGGGAAACGTAGCTAAAATGGTTTGTTCACCCAACTTTATCCCTCCTATAAAACACGTGTTATCATTAATTTTCCCCGAACATCCCGAGATATTCTTCAGCGAAGACAGGCTGCCTATTATTGCTGTCAATGCATAAAAAAGGCAAAAAAGTATCCATACTAGCAATGATTTGGAAAAAAATTTTTAGGGGCAGGGCCATGCAATTTCAAAATTTATACAGAAAATATCAAAATAGAGAACGCTACCGCGAAATTTTTCGTATTCTAAGCCGCCATGGCTTTAGTTTTTTATTTCAGAGGCGAGGGATTCGCAGTTTGACCTACTGGCGGCAGCGTATTTTACCGTCTTATCCCAAGCCCACCGCGACGGCGGACCTGCGGCAGAAAGAGCTTACCATGCCCCAGCGGGTAAGGATGCTGTTTGCAGATTTAGGACCTTCTTTTATCAAACTGGGGCAGCTGCTCAGCACCAGGCCGGACCTGGTGCCCAAAGAATATGCTGAAGAACTGGGAAAACTTCAGGACAGGGTAGGGGCCTTCAGCCCGGCGGAAGTGCGCCGGCAAATTAATAAGGCCTGGGGATGCGGCCCGGAGAAAATTTTTTCTTTTTTTGATTACCAACCGGTGGCTAGTGCCTCTATTGCTCAGGTACACAAGGCGGAGCTTCCGGGCGGGCAGCAGGTGGCGGTAAAAATCCGCCGACCTCACTTGAAAAAACTGGTGGAGAAGGACCTGGCAGTGCTGGAGGATTTGCAGGGAGTACTGCAGCGATCAATTCTTGGCCAGATATGCGACGTGGCGGAAATTCGTGAAATATTTAGCCGTCAGATTAGACGGGAACTGGATTTTACCGTGGAAGCGCTGAATATGGACCGCTTTCGGGAGGTGTTTGCCGATACCCCAATAAAGGTACCCCGGGTTTACTGGGATTATACTACTGAGCAGGTGTTGACCATGGAGTGGGTGGAGGGGACCCCTGCTAAAGAAGTACTGGCAGCAAACCGCGATGAGGCAGCAGGACGGCAGTTTGCGGAACGGGTTCTCCAAACGGTTCTGGTACCGTTTTTCCGGCAGGGGATTTTTCACGGCGACCCTCACCCCGGGAACATTTTCCTGTTGGATGATGGCAGGCTGGGACTGGTGGATTTTGGTATTACCGGGCGGCTGAATGAAGAGTTTCGGTTTACCGTGGCCGAATTGATGATTGCCATTAGCGAGCGAGATACGTGTGCCGTTGTCAATATCACTAAGAAACTCGGGGTGATGACCCGGAAAGTGAACGAGGAGCACCTTTACCAGGATATATCAGAAATGCTGGACCGGGCAGCCGGTCTCCGGGACGGGATTAGTTTTAGTCGCCTGATAAATGGAATGATTGATATTGCTTTAAATCACGGGATTAAGCTGCCGGGTAGTTTTTTTCTCCTGGGAAAGGCCATGCTGACTGCAGAAGGCCTGGCCAGACAGTTTGACCCCCATTTGGATGTGGTTGAGGTAGCGCGTCCCCTGGCGGTACATTACATGAGAAACCACCTGCAGCCCTCCTTCAGTCAGGAACAGTTTTACAAGCGAAGTGCCAATCTTTTGAAAGGGCTGATGGAGTTTCCCCAGGATGTGGCCCGCGTCATTGCTAACCTGGCCAGGGGGGAACTGATGACCATATTTGTACACAGGGGTCTGGAGCCTTTTTACGACAAGCTGGATGTGGTTTCCAGCCGCCTGGCCATAAGTTTGATTATTGTGGCCATGATGATCAGCTCGGCGCTGATAATTTTGCTTGATAAGCCCGGTTACCTGCTCTTTGGCCTTATCAGCTTCAGCATTGCGTCCATTCTGGGGGTGTGGATGGTTATCGGCCTGATAAGAGACGGGAAAATACGGTGAGACTTGGGTAACCAGGTCATTTTTTTATTGCCAATATTTATAACGAAAATTTTTTTGCAAGATTTTCTGGAGTAAGGTAGTATTTATGAATGAAGGAGCTTGTTGAGCTGCTGTTTAAAAAGCTTGCTTAAGGAGAATACATATGCAACATTTGGCAGACGAAGTACTGGTTAAGCGGTGTTTGGACGGTGATCGGGAAGCATTTGCCGAGATAGTGCGCCGCTATCAAAAGCAAATATACAGTTTGACGTTCCGGTTAACCAATGATTTTAATGAAGCTCAGGACCTGGCTCAGGAAGTATTTTTACACCTGTACCAGGTGTTGGATAAATTTGATGGCAGGTACAAGTTCTTTTCCTGGATGTATAAGGTAGCTACAAACTACTGCTATACGGCACTGAAACGAAATTCCAGCAATGAAGTATCCCTGGAAAAGGTTATAGACTTTACACCGCTGCGACCAGCTACGGGCAACGAACCGGAAGAACACTGTGAAGCCCGGGAAACCCAGCGGTTGGTCAGGGAGGCGATCAAGCAGCTGCCGGAAAAATATCGCATTCCCATAGTGCTGCGGTACCTGGAGGAATTCAGCTACCAGCAGATTGCTGAGGCAATGGGGGTACCGGTGACCACGGTTGAGACCAGGTTGTATCGCGGCAAGGCATTACTGCAGAAGAAACTGAAACTCGTCCTGGAAAGGGGGGGCAAACGTGAAGTGTCAAGAAGCTAAACAATATATCCACAGTTATTTGGACGGCAGGCTTACCGAGATGCAGGAACAAGTGCTTTACCAGCACTTGTCGGTTTGCCCCTCCTGCCAGAAGGAACTGAATATAGCCCGTCAACTGGATGAGCTGCTGGACGAAACGTGTACTCCTGTGGAACCGCCGGCTGATTTTACACAGCTGGTTATGGCGCAAATTCCGGACACCAGTACCGGTTTTTCCGCCGGGACAGAGGTGGAGCCGGAGAGCCGGAAGAGGTTTTCTCTGCGCCGGTGGCTGGAGGCACTGCGGGACGTGGAAACCAGGGTTTTGGTGCCCGCTTCATATATAGCAGTTTTTCTGGTGATAGGTATTCTCTTTATGTATGGCAATAGCCAGCTGCAGGGACTGGTGCCCGGCAGTCCGGGGAACAAGCCGAAAATCGAGCAGCAAATTGTCACCAAGGAAGGCGACGGGCAGGAAGAGACCAAGGAAACCAGTGAGGAGCAGCCATCTGAGCCGGAGCGGGAGACGCCGCGGGAAAGTGAAACTGTACCCAGCATACCGAAAAAAACCGGTAGTATCGATAAAACTATAACTCATGAGCAGGAAAAGCAGAATAAAAAGATTAGCGAGAACATCGCGGTAAAACCCATTTTTACGGTTATCCTGACACCGGTTGTGACAGACCGGGAGCTTGCTAGTACCCACCCGGTTTTTGATGGTGAGGACCGGATACTGTACCTATCCCAGCGCAGCAAAGGCGAAGACCGGTATACTGTTTGGGAGACCACTTTCAACGGAAAAGAAAGCAAAATGGTGGCTGCGGGGCAGTATGGCCTGCCGCTGATGCAGGGCGGAGGCGTTTGGTCCTATGACCATTCCCAAATAGCGTATGTTACTAAACGTAACGGCTACCTGGAAATATGGGTAAATAATTTGGAAGATGGTTACGGGACCAATATGACTTTGGATACCACCGGAAAAGCCCTGGAAAGAGTGCAGCAGGATAAGGAAGACCTGTGGGCCTATAATCCGGTTTGGTCCTCTCAAGGCGAAATTGTGTACCTGACTACCAGAGCAGGTAATATTGATATTATGGCTATTGATGCGGAAGGCAATAACAGGGTGATTACCAAGACGCCGGCCCGGGAAACCAATCCTGCCTGGTCGCCCGAGGGAGAGAGAATAGCCTACTTCCGTTCCATGAGTGAAGAAGACGGGAAGACTGTTAACCAGATTTACGTGGTCAATAAGGACGGTAGTGATCCGAAAGCAGTGACGCGCAGTTTTGCTGCACAGTCCATGGTGCCCAGCTGGGCTCCAGGTGGCGATATGCTGGCGGTTAATATTGGTCAGATGTCACCCAAAGCGGAAAGAGATAGGGGCATCTGGTTGGTTGACCTGGCGCAGAACCGCATGGTCCAGCTGACTACGCTGGGCGGTGGCAGGCTGGTTAAGTGGTCGCCTGATGGTTCGAAAATTGCCTTTACTGATGAGAATGGTGTGCTGTACGTATTGTTTGTCAAGGAAGACCTGACAGTGGACCAGATATGCCAGATTACACCGGAAGCTGATGCAGATGGGGAAATCTGGGTAGATTGGCTGGATGACTCCCAGCAGCTGCTGTTTGACTGGGCCAAGCCCGGCGGTACCCGTGGTATCTGGCGGGCGACGCTACCTGACGTTGCTAAAGAGCATGAAACTGACAGGACAGGCAGTATAGAGAACACTGATGCGGAAGCCAATTAACGGTGTGGGTATACCGTGTTCCCTGGCAAGTACGCAACGAGAAACCGCGGGATTATCCCGCGGTTTCTCACATGAATGGAGAGACTTTCTCAGCTGACTTAAAAGCAGTTGGCTGGTAATAATATTAGTTAGAAGACAGGTGTCAGAAGTCAGGATTCAGAATTAGAACTTGGTATAAAGCTCATTCTGTCTTCTGTATATTCTGAACCACTTTTCACTTGACATTAGACAGAAGTAAGTATTAAGCTAAAATATGAATTTTTTGTCGTTTTTATTTTTAATTTCCAGTAAAGGCGGGATAAAGGTGAACTTAGTGGCGCAAATACAGGAGGAAATTAAGGAAAATTTAAAAACCGCTCTGGTAACTGCCCGGGAAAAGGGAAAAATTAATTTTGAAATAATTCCTGATTTTGTGGTTGAAGTGCCCAGAGAGAAACAGCATGGCGATTTTGCTACCAATTTGGCAATGCTGTTACCTAAGCAGGCCAAAATGCCGCCGCGGGAAATTGCGCAGGCAATTGTAGAATGTTTTCCAGAAACTGCTTATGTTAATGATGTGGAGATAGCCGGGCCGGGATTTATCAATTTTAGATTAAACAACTCATGGCTGTACCAGGTGATTCCCCAGGTAATCAGGCAAAAGGAGAAATACGGCACCAGCAATTTAGGCCAGGGGAAGAAAGTACAGGTGGAGTTTGTCAGTGCCAATCCCACCGGATTGCTGCATATGGGGAATGCCCGGGGTGCAGCGCTGGGGGATTCCATTGCCAATTTGCTGGAGGAAGTGGGGTACGATGTAACTAGGGAGTTTTATATTAACGATGCGGGAAACCAGATTGAAAATTTCGCCAGGTCTCTGGAAGCCCGCTACTTGCAGCAGCTGGGCCAGGATGTCCCGTTCCCCGATGAAGGCTATCACGGGGAGGATTTGATAGAAACGGTAAAGCGTTTTATTGAAGAAGAGGGTGACAAGTACCTTAACGTGGATGGCAAGTTGCGACGGGAAATGCTGGTTAAATATGCCCTTGACGAAAAGCTGACTGCCATTGAAAATGTTCTACGCGATTTTGGCGTGGAGTATGATGTTTGGTTTAGCGAGCAGTCACTGCATGATTCCGGTGAAGTTCAGGAAACCATCGATATTCTGAATGAAAGGGGCTACCTCTATGAGCAGGACGGCGCTCTCTGGTTCAAAGCCACGGAATTTGGTGAGGAAAAGGATGAAGTGGTGGTACGCTCCAACGGCATTCCTACGTATTTTGCAGCGGACATTGCCTACCACCGTAACAAGTTTGAGCGTGGTTTTCAGTGGGTGATCAATCTCTGGGGTGCAGACCATCATGGTCACGTGTCCCGTATGAAAGGAGCCATGAAAGCGCTGGGATATGACTCCGACAGGCTGCAGGTAGTGCTCATGCAGCTGGTGCGTCTGTTCCAGGGCGGCGAAGTGCTGCGCATGTCCAAACGGACCGGAAAGTATATTACCCTCAGCGAACTGGTTGAGGAAGTGGGTAAGGATGCCGCGCGGTATTTCTTTGTCATGCGTAGCCCGGACAGCCACCTGGATTTTGACCTGGACCTGGCCAAGTCTCAGTCACAGGAAAACCCGGTTTACTATGTTCAGTACGCCCACGCACGCATTTGCAGCATTTTGCGCCAGGCGGCTGAAGAAGGCATTGCTGTACCAGCCGTTGATGATGTAGAGCTGACACTTTTAAATACCGGGGAAGAACTGGAGTTAATGCGGAAACTAGCTGATTTTCCTGAAGTTGTAGCCGGTGCCGCCCAGGCACTGGAACCGCACCGCTTAACCCGTTACGCACACGAATTAGCCGGCCAGTTTCATAGTTTTTACACCGTTTGTCGGGTGCTGGGCGAGGATAAGGCACTGACGGAAGCACGGCTGCTGTTGGTGCAGGCTGTGCAAATAGTGCTGAAAAATGTATTGCGCCTGATAGGCGTCAGTGCGCCGGAAAGGATGTAATTCATGTGGCAGATCATGTTGTCTACAATTACCGGAATCATAGTAGGTTTTCTTTTTTCGGTGCTCAAGCTGCCCGTTCCCGCACCGCCAACCGTGGCTGGTTTGATGGGTATTGTTGGTATTTTTCTCGGATATTTCTTGGGTAAACGCCTGGTATCGTAAGCAGTAAAATGTGCTGTGCTTTGCTTGCACCTGGAGGAAGAACCTGCCCGGCATTCAGTTATATACAAAGAGATTTTTTTTGATGGATAATCAAATACTCAAAAAAAGAAGGGTTCGCTTGTAGGCCCATTAGCTGAGCCGGGTCGGGGTTGACTAAATTCCTCAAGGAAGATAGAATAATGGAGGTTATACTGGATAAAGCAGGAGGTTTTCCCATGCCAAAATACATTTTTGTCACCGGCGGTGTGGTATCTTCCCTGGGCAAAGGTATTACCGCAGCCTCGCTGGGACGTCTGCTCAAAAGCAGGGGATTGAAAGTTGCCATTCAAAAGTTTGACCCCTATATAAACATTGACCCGGGGACCATGAGCCCCTATCAGCACGGCGAGGTATTTGTCACCGACGATGGAGCGGAGACCGACCTGGACCTGGGTCATTACGAACGGTTTGTGGATTTGAGTCTCAGCAAAAACAGCAACGTTACTACGGGCAAAATATACTGGTCGGTAATCAACAAGGAACGTCGCGGTGATTACTTGGGTGGAACGGTGCAGGTAATTCCGCATATTACCAATGAAATCAAGGAACGGGTGTACCGGGTAGCCAAGGAGCACGATACAGATGTTGTAATTACGGAAATTGGCGGTACAGTGGGCGATATTGAGTCTTTGCCCTTTTTGGAGGCCATTCGCCAGTTTAAAAATGACGTGGGTCGAGACAATGTCATGTACATTCATGTAACTTTGGTCCCATTCTTGAAAGCTGCCAACGAGGCCAAAACCAAGCCGACCCAGCACAGTGTCAAGGAACTGCGCAGTATCGGTATTCAGCCCGATGTAATTGTCTGTCGGTCCGAATACCCGCTGTCCAAGGAAATGGAAGAAAAGATTGCCCTGTTTTGTGACATAGATAAAGATGCCGTCATACAGGCTGTCGACGCGGAAACCATATATGAAGTGCCGCTTATCCTGGCCCGGGAAGGTCTGGATGAAATAGTTATCCAACGTTTGGGACTGGAAGCCGGCGAACCAGACCTGGAAGATTGGAAGGTAATAGTTGATAAGGTTAAGAATCCCAAGCGGCATGTCCGCATTGCCCTGGTGGGTAAGTACGTAGAGCTGCCCGACGCGTATATGAGTGTTGCCGAGGCCTTAAGACATGCTGGTATTTATCATGAGACGGGAATCAACATAGATTGGATTTATTCGGGTGACTTGGAGACCAGAGATGATTCTTTAAAACTGCTCCGGGAAGCTGACGGCATCCTGGTTCCCGGCGGATTTGGGGACCGGGGGATAGAAGGCAAGATTAAAGCCATTCGGTATGCCCGGGAAAACAAGATCCCGTACCTGGGAATCTGCCTGGGTATGCAGCTGGCTGTTGTGGAATTTGCCAGAAATGTGTGCGGTCTAACAGAGGCCAACAGCTCGGAATTCCAACCGGAAACCCCTGACCCGGTAATTGACCTGCTGCCCGAACAAAAGGAAATTGATGATTTGGGCGGTACCATGCGTCTGGGTATTTACCCGTGTAAAATCGGAGAGCATACCAAGACCTACGCGGCATATGGAGAGGAAATTATTTACGAGCGGCACAGGCACCGTTACGAGTTTAACAATACCTACCGCGCGCAGTTGACGGCTAAAGGGCTGATTATTGCCGGTACTTCTCCCGATGACCGCCTGGTGGAAGTAATTGAACTGGAGGATCACCCGTGGTTTGTGGCGTCCCAGTTTCACCCCGAATTTAAATCCCGGCCCAACAGGCCGCACCCGCTGTTCCGGGATTTTATCGGTGCGGCCATCAGGCAGAGTGAAAAGTAGGAGACAGATAGGCTTTGGATGTTCCCAAAGCCTTTTTTATATGAATGTATGCAGCGTTGCAGGAGTGTATAGGTCCTAACTGGAAAGAAGAAACTAATTACATGCATTATCCAAAACGGAGGAGGGAGACCCTTGTCCTTAAGAGGGAGACTTATTCAGGATACGGAAAAGGACCAGTTTAACGATTTTATTGCCGGTCATCCCAAAGGCCATATTCTTCAATCATATCACTGGGGTGAAGTGAAGGCGTTGACCGGGTGGGAACCCATCCGGCTGGTAATAGAAGAAGACGACAAGATGGTAGCGGCAGTGTCCTTGTTAAAGCGTACCCTGCCGGTAATGAACAAGTCCATTTTTTACGCCCCGCGGGGTCCAGTGGTGGACTTTGAAGACGAAAAGCTGTTTAAATTTTTGCTGGACCAAATTGCTACCGTGGCCAGGGAACACGGTGCAATTTTATTGAAAATTGACCCGGATATTCCCGCGCCCAACGAAAAGGTTACCAGTATGCTAAAGAAGAACGGTTTTCGGCCTGCAGGTGACGAGGAGGGTGGTTTTGAGGGGATTCAGCCCAGGTACGTGTTCCGCCTGGATATTACCCCGTCAATGGACGAGCTGTTTATGAACTTACATAGTAAGACTCGCTATAATGTCAGGCTAGCCAGGCGCAAGGGTGTGGAAATAAAACAGGACTGTACCTTGCAGGATTTGCAGGACTTTTATAAAATTCTTAAAATAACCGCGGAAAGGGACAAGTTTCTCATTCGGTCCTACGATTACTTCAAAATTATCTGGGACCAGCTAGTGGAAAACGGTTTGGCCAAGTTATTTATGGCTTATTACCAGGGCAAGCCCATTGCCGGTACTTTAGCCTTTATCATGGGCGACATTGCCTGGTATATTTACGGGGCTTCCAGCAACGAGCACCGAAATGTAATGCCCAATTACCTGTTGCAGTGGACCATGATTGAATGGGCCAAGAACAACGGGTGTAAAATATATGACTTTCGCGGCGTGCCGGGTAAATTGACTGAGGATAACCCTTTGTACGGTCTTTACAGATTTAAGAAAGGTTTTAACGGCGAGTACACTCAATTTATTGGTGAGTACGATCTGGTTTATTCTCCCTTGTATTACCGATTGTGGAATATAGGGGAGCCGGTATACCAGAAAGGCGTCCGCAGGCTCATTAATCTCAGGAAAAAGCTGCGGGGGAAATAAAAATGCAGGGAAATCGCTGGATAGAGGTAGATTTGGATAAAGTGGTGCATAATTATAAACAAGTGAAGGGTTTACTGCAGGAAAACACCAAAATAATGGCTGTGGTAAAAGCTGATGCCTACGGGCTGGGTGCCGTCCCCGTGGCACTGGCTTTGGAAACCGCCGGAGCGGACATGTTTGGGGTTACTAGCCTGGAAGAGGGCTTGGAATTACGCCGGGCGGGCCTCAAGACGCCCGTTTTAGTGTTTGCGCCGCTGCTGGAGATGCAGATGGAAGAAGCAGTCCGGGCGGGTTTGGCGGTAACCGTCAGCTCTCCCGAACACGCTGACCTGCTGGGTAGGATTGCCGGCCGGTTAAAGACTCATGCTGCAGTACACATCAAAGTGGAAACCGGCATGGGGCGCACGGGAGTCTTTCCCGAGCTGGTTCTCGGTGTAGTGCGGCGCGTGACTGGTGACGAGTGGCTTGACCTGCAGGGAATATATACTCATTTTCCCAGGGCGGCCGACAAAAAAATGACCGAACGGCAATACCGGGTGTTCAGCAGCGTGGTGGATGAGTTATGCGAGCTGGGGTATGAAATACCTCTGGTGCACTGCTGCAACAGTACCGCCACTCTGATGTACCCGCACATGCACCGCTCCATGGTACGGGTTGGCACCATATTGTACGGTCAATATCCCGGGGGCGGCTCCGGGCAGCTGGACCTTCAGGACCCCTGGTCCGCCCGGGCTCGGGTTATTTACCTGCGCCGCGTTCCTAGGGGTACTGGCATTGGTTATGGGCACGAGTATGTGACAAAACGGGAAACGTACATAGGCATTATTCCGTTAGGTTTTAGCGACGGCTACGGTGTTGCTCCGGTATCCAGAGCCAAGTCGCCGGTTGACTTGATAAAAATGATAGCAAAAACACTGCTAACCTATTTTGGCTGGCAGGATAGGCAGTTAAGAGTTTCCGTGGGGGAAAGGTCTTACCCGGTGGTGGGGCGCGTCGGCATGCAGTTGAGCATGGTTGATTTCGGTACCAGTCCCGAAGTGGCGGTAGGAGATGAGGTAGCGGTGTTTTTGCGGCGTACGACTGCCGCCAAATACCTGGAGCGGCGCTATTGGTTTCAGGGTCAGTGGGTGAACTGTGAGTCATTACGGGTTGGTGAGAATGGAGGGGTTTAATGCGGCGAAAACTTGTTGTGGGTGCAATCTTTGTATTGAGTATGGTCCTGTTATTTTTGGCGCTACGCAGTCCGGACATCGGGACTGGCACTACTGTGGGCGTGCACGGCAGGGACCAGGTGGGGGTCATTTTTATCAACGGCATTATTACCGGAGGCAGTGATGATGTGTTTGGCGGCGTGGCCGGCTCCCAGTCCATCATGCGTCACCTGCGTGAGGCGGCTTCCGACAGTTCAATCAAGGCGGTGGTCATCCGTATCAACAGCCCGGGCGGCAGCGCTGCCGCCAGCCAGGAAATTGCCGGGGAGATTCAAAAACTGCGCGAACAGGGGAAACTGGTTGTCACTTCCATGGGAGATGTGGCGGCGTCGGGTGGTTACTGGATTGCCGCTTCCACCGATTACATTTTTGCCAATGCAGGCACCATGACCGGCAGCATTGGTGTGATTATGCAGAGCACCAACCTGCAGGAGCTATATAAGAAAATTGGTGTAGATGTCAATGTCATCAAGAGCGGCCCTCATAAAGATATGGGTTCTTCTGCCAGGGAATTGACGGAACAGGAAAGAGAAATTTTACAGGCCATGGTGGATGATATTTACCGCCAGTTTGTTGAAGTGGTTTCCCGGGGCCGTGGCTTGTCCAGGGAAAAGACTGAGCGGCTGGCCGACGGCCGGATTTACACCGGCAAGCAGGCTAAAGAGCTGGGGTTGGTGGATGAGTTGGGCAATTATTACGATGCCATCATGTTTGCTGCGAGAAAAGCGGGTATTGAGGGAAAACCTCGGATACGCACTTTTGGCAGGCAGACGCCACTGGAGCTGTTTTTAAGCAGCAGCAAGCAGTACCTGGGAAACGACGGGCTTAATTTGCTGGATGCACGGTTATTTAGATTCCTGCCGTTAATGGCAGAGTGGCGGGGTGAAATGAGTGAGCTTAGATAAGTATGATGAGAGCCAACTTGATTTGACGGGTGGTGCCGAGCAATTTGAAAACGAAAATACTGAACAACAAATGCCGCAGCAGCCCAAAATCTGGGATTATGCTTACTGGACTCTTTTCCAGCCCGTGAAAGCAATGCGAGTGATTGCCGAACATAAGCCGGTGCTATGGGGACTGCTGGTATACTTATTTGTGGATGTATTTCAAATTGCTCTCAGCTGGCGGGTGCTAACTAACCAGTTAAGTGTTAACTTTGACTTGCCGTTTGCAGTTGGCCGCTTTATGGGTGCGCCCATGATGGTGTTGGGTCTGCTGATGAGTTTTCTAGTGCTGTTTGTCAGTACAGCCATTATTAATTTAATTGCGGAGTTATTCGGTGGGAAAGGTGATGGTATCAGTTTACTGGCTGCTTTTGCCTTTGCCCGTCTACCGGGTATTTTCGGCGGTATGGTTAATATCCTGAGCCAGTTTATAAACCTCGGTTTTCTTAAAGGGATAGTTTTACTGGTGGTCTTTATCTGGGTTCTAGTGCTGCAGGTACTGGCAGTAAGGGAAAGCCACAATTTATCCACTTTGAAATCGCTGGTGGTAAGGTTGCTTCCCGGTGCTGTTGTATTCGGTTTGGTTCTGGTATTTGTTGTGGTTGTGGCCAGCAGTATGGGCTCGTTAATGAACATGGGGCCTGTATGGTAGGAACTATAATTTTGCACAATAGGTAATAATAGAAAATAGCTCTTTGTGAATACTATAAGCACGGTATTCTAAATTTTCTTCACAAGCAGGACTTTGGCAATCTCATTTAGAAATAACTGTGTAATTGATTAAACGCGTTTTTGTCTCATGGACAAAAGCGGAAGGTAGGTGACGGCAAAGCCATATGCATGATCAAGGTCTTATTTTAGTTGTTGACGACCAGGTAGGCGTGCGTAAATTGCTGGCGGAAGTTCTCGGTAGTTTAGGTTATGAGGTCAAGTTAGCCAGCAGCGGGGAGGAAGCCGTTGACTTTGTACGGGAAACACCACCACGACTAATAGTGCTGGACATGAAAATGCCTGGTATGAGTGGGTTGGAGGTAATTAGCGAGGTTAAAAAATTGAAATGCCATAGCCCTATTATTCTGATGACTGCCTATGGTGAACTGGAAATAGTGTCGGAAGCCAAAAAACTTGGAGTAGAGCATTATATCAACAAGCCTTTTGATGTACACAAGATGCGGGAATTGGTCAAAAACGTATTGGAAGGTAAAGCAGGCGAAGAAAACATATGCTAGGAAATGCAGGGAGTCCTGCTTAAGAGGAGGTACGTGGAGTGCTTATTTCCACGACAGCTACAGTGGCGCTGTATTGCCCGGACTGCGGTAAAATAGAATTTACCCGTGTGTCTTTATTTCAGTTCTCCGGAAATAAAACCATCACTTTAAAGTGTAGCTGTGGGGCCCCGCTGGGTACGTTGACCAGCAATAGCTGCCGTAATTTTCTGCTGGATGTTTACTGTGGCATGTGTACGGGGAATCACAGGTACCGACTAAACAAAAAGGAATTATGGACGGAAGAAAGTGCGGAGCAGCTTTATTGCGAGGATACCGGGCTAGAGACCGGAATTGTTGGTAGCCGGGAAGCTGTCGAAACGGCCATAGATCAGCTGGAATCAGCCATTGCTCGCCTTGATTGTGAGTTGCAGGATGATTACTTCGAAGATCCCGAGATAATGTACCAGTTGTTAAATGTAATTTATGATATGGCAGATGTGGGCAAACTATACTGTAAATGCGGCAATACCAACCTGCAGTTGGAAATTCTTTCCGATCGCATTGAGCTTAACTGCCAGTGCTGCCAGGCCAGCGGTATAATTAAAGCGGCTACCGAGGAAGACGTGGCCGCGCTGGAACGGCAGGGAGAACTGCAGCTAACACAAAAGGGAATTGTACTGTCCAATATGGTATCAATAAAATCTAAAAAGAGACATGATAAGAAAAACATATAAAAAATTTAGCATGGGAGGCGGTAAAGATGCCACTTGTAACAATGACCGAACTGCTGGAAAAAGCCGAGCACGGTAAGTATGCAGTGGGAGCTTTTAACTGTAATAACATGGAGATTATCCAGGCTATTGTAGCTGCTGCGGAAGAGGAGAATGCACCTGTAATAATTCAAGCCAGCCAGGGTGCTATTAAGTATGCTGGTTTGGATTATATCACGGCCATGGTGAAAACTGCAGCGGAAAATACTGATATTCCTATTGCCCTACATATTGACCACGGTACTAGCTTTGAGCAGGTAATGCGTTGTATTCGCCGGGGTTTTACGTCGGTGATGATAGACGGGTCAAAGCTGCCGCTGGAGGAAAATATTGCCCTCACCAACAAGGTGGTTGAAGTTGCCAGAGCCGTTGGGGTGTCCGTAGAAGCAGAATTAGGTAAGATTGGCGGTACGGAAGATGACATCAGTGTCAGTGAATGGGAAGCGTCTTTGACTGACCCAGAAGAGGCAAAAGTTTTTGTGGAAGCCACCGGTGTTGATGCACTGGCCATAGCTATTGGTACGGCACACGGACAGTACAAAGGTGAACCCAAGCTGGATTTTGATCGCTTGAAAAGAGTACGGGAGCTAGTGGACATTCCCATAGTACTACACGGTTCTTCCGGAGTGCCCGCAGATTCTATCAGAAAGGCCATTGAACTGGGCGTACGTAAGATTAATATTGATACCAACTTAAGAGAGGCGTTTGTCAACCGGGCGCGGGAAGTAATGGCAGAGAAACCTGATGAAATTGACCCGCGCAAGATCCTGGGTCCTGCCAGGGACGCCATGAAAGAGGTAATCAAAGAGAAAATTCGTCTTTTCGGCAGCAGCCAGAAAGCTTAAAAGCACATAAGTATGCGAAAGTTTCATTAGCTATCTAAAGTGGGAGAACCGTCTTTAATGGACGGTTCTCCCTTTGCCTTTACCTAATTCTAAATATTTATTAATTTTAACTTGCTTACCTGAGCAGTGAGCATTTGGGACTATTTCCTGGATTTTGCTGCATAAATGTGAGCTAATTGGAAATGATTATTAGGAACTGGGATATGTTCCGTCAGCAATGCTTTACAAAAACACTGGTAGGTTTGACGATATTTCCCATAACCCATTTATACTAAATGAAAAAAATAGCAGGAATTCATAGTTTAACCACGAATGAGTTAAGGTTGATAAGTTCCGGCTCAAGTTTTTGAGCATAACGGCAAAGAGGTGATATTGATGCGTATTTTTATTGACAGTGCTAACGTGGAGCACATTCGGGAAATCAACGAAATGGGTGTTATTTCCGGTGTAACGACTAACCCTTCGCTAATAGCCAAGGAAGGACGCAATTTCCAGCAGGTAGTAAGGGAAATTGCTGAGATTGTGGATGGTCCCATTAGTGCGGAGGTTATCAGCCTCAAAGCTGAGGAAATGGTAGCCGAAGCGGAAGAACTAGCCAAAATTCATCCCAATGTAGTGATTAAGATCCCCATGACGGACCAGGGTTTAATTGCTACCAGCAAGCTGAAGGAAAAGGACATCAAAACCAATGTTACCCTGGTGTTTTCCGCCAATCAGGCCCTGCTGGCAGCACGGGCCGGGGCCACTTACGTGAGCCCGTTTGTCGGCAGATTAGATGATATTGGGCATGACGGTATGCAGGTGGTAAGCGATATCGTGGAGATTTTTGCTCGGTACGGCATAGATACGGAAATCATTGCGGCCAGCATCCGTCACCCTGCCCATGTGAAAGAAGCAGCACTGTGCGGTGCGGACATTGCCACGGTGCCTTACAAGGTGATCAAGCAAATGCTTAAGCATCCCCTGACTGATATAGGCATTGACAGATTCTTGGCGGACTGGGAAACGGTGAAAAACAAGTAGTTGATAGTTATAGTTTTGGTTTAAAATTAAGTTTGGGCAATAAACCTTTTGAATTTCCAATATTGCACCTCAAACTTCTAATTCTGGAGGAGGTAACTATGGAACGCGAACTAGCACTGGAATTTGCCAGAGTGACAGAATTGGCTGCTTTAGCTGCAGGGCGCTGGATGGGTCGTGGTGATAAGGAGGCTGCTGACGACGCGGCGGTCAGGGCCATGCGTGCTGTGTTTGATACTATCAGTATTGACGGTACTGTAGTTATCGGTGAAGGAGAAATGGATGAAGCGCCTATGCTGTACATAGGTGAAAAGGTGGGACAGGGGACGCCGCCGGAGGTAGACGTGGCAGTGGACCCCCTGGAAGGAACCAATATTGTGGCAAAGGGTTTGACCGGTGCTATTGCAGTGATGGCCGTAGCCAAGCGGGGCAGCCTGCTGCATGCGCCGGACATGTATATGGATAAGATAGCCGTGGGTCCCGAGGCTAAGGGAGCAATAGACCTGGATGCGCCGGTCGAGGACAACCTGCGGGCCGTTGCCAGGGCGTTGGGTAAGGATGTAAGTGATTTAACGGTAGTTATTCTGGATCGCCCGCGGCATCAGGAACGGATTAAAGCTTGCCGGCGTGCGGGGGCGCGGATAAAATTGATTTCCGACGGTGATGTTTCCCCGGCGGTTGCCACGGCTTTTCCCGAGACCGGCGTTGATGTGATGATGGGTATTGGCGGTGCGCCGGAAGGTGTGCTAGCCGCAGCGGCACTGCGGTGCCTCGGTGGCGAAATGCAGGGACGTCTGGTCCCTATGGAGGAAGAGGAACGGGAAAGAGCACAAAAAATGGGTATTGAACCGGTAGATAAATTACTTACCATGGATGACCTGGTTAAGGATGACGATGTCATTTTTGTCGCAACCGGTATTACCGATGGCGACCTGTTGCAAGGGGTACGGTACTATGGACAAAAAGCAACGACACATACCCTGGTCATTCGCGGCACTACTGGTACGGTGCGGTTTGTGAAAGCGCAGCACCGCCTGGACAAAAAGCCATTTTGGGAAAAAATCAATGATTAGTTGACTAAAATTTGCCAGAAGTGTTATACTATAAACATTATTAGTCTTCCTTCACTATGAAGGAAGTTTTTCTTTGCATCTATTCCCGCCACAACTGCTTTCACAGGATTTTCCCAAACAAACTGGTAGACAGAGGTGAAAAAATGAATATAGCGGATCTGGAAAGCAAGACCATGGTTGAGCTGTTGAAAATTGCCCGCGAGCTGGAAATATCAGGATATTCACAACTGCGAAAAAAAGAATTAATATTTGAAATATTGAAAGCGCAGACGGAAAAAGACGGGCGGCTGTTTGCGCAGGGTGTGCTGGAAATTTTATCTGACGGCTACGGGTTTTTACGCCCTTTTGCTTACCTGCCCAGCAATGATGATATTTACGTTTCTCCGTCTCAGATCAGGCGTTTTGACCTGCGTACCGGTGACCTGGTGGCGGGGCAGGCGCGTCCGCCCAAGGAAAACGAGCGCTATTTTGCTTTGCTACGGGTGGAAAGTGTCAATAATTTGGACCCGGAACTGTCGCCGGAACGCCTGCATTTTGACGGCTTGACCCCTATTTATCCAGAGAAACGGTTGACGTTGGAAACCGGCGAAGGGGATGTGGCAACCCGCATTATTGACTTGATTGCGCCCATTGGAAAAGGACAGCGGGGCTTAATCGTTTCCCCGCCAAAGGCGGGTAAGACCACCCTGCTGAAAAAAATTGCCAACAGCATTATCAAAAACAACCCCGATGTGGAACTGTTGATACTCCTGATAGATGAGCGTCCGGAAGAGGTTACGGATATGCAGCGGTCCGTGAAGGGGGAAGTGATTAGCTCCACCTTTGATGAGCCACCGGAGAACCACGTGAAGGTGGCCGACATGGTTCTGGAGAGGGCCAAGCGCCTGGTGGAACACCGGAAGGATGTAGTGATACTGCTGGACAGTATTACCCGTTTAGCCCGGGCGCACAACCTGGTGATACCCCCCAGCGGGCGCACTTTGTCGGGTGGTGTGGACCCGGCTGCTCTGCATAAGCCGAAACGCTTTTTCGGGGCTGCAAGAAATATAGAGGAAGGCGGCAGCCTTACCATACTGGCCACGGCGCTGGTGGAGACCGGCAGCAGGATGGATGATGTGATTTTTGAGGAATTTAAAGGCACCGGAAATATGGAATTAATTTTGGACCGGCGCCTGGCGGAAAGACGTATATTCCCCGCTATTGATGTTAAGCGCTCGGGTACCCGGAAGGAGGAACTGCTGCTGACCAGGGAAGAGTTAGAACTGACCTGGAAGTTCCGCCGCATAACCGATAACAAGACTTCCCATGAAGTTACCGAAATGCTTATTGATGCCATGAACAAGACCAAAACCAATGCCGACCTGCTACGTGCCCTGCCGCAGTTGTTTCCCTAAAGCAACCGCCGGAAAGGCTTTTTCTGCATAAAAATGACAGGCTTAGGCAAAAATAGTGCTGCAGGTGCTGAAAAAATTTCCAAAGGAGGAAAGAAACTATGCGGCGTGCACTGATTTTTGCCTTAAGCATGATTGTGCTGTTGGGTACGGTGGCATCTGCTGCTGCGGAGCAAATTCCCTATACACTGGCGGCACAAAGTTATGATTATCCGGAAACCGCTTTTGTCACCACGTACCGGGTGGAAACGGGAGACAGCCTGACCGCCATTGCCCAAAAATACAGCGTGGACTGGCGGCTGGTGGCTGCCATGAATAACCTCAGTGACCCGAATACCATCTATGCTGGTCAGGAGCTATTCGTGCCCATTACACAGCAGGACGTGCTGGTAGTCAATTCCGGTGATACCTTGTGGGATATAGCCCGGAGGTTTGAGGTTTCGGTAGAGGAGCTGGTGTTTGTCAATGACCTGGAAAACCCCGATGAACTGTTTGTCGGTCAAAAATTGGTTATCCCGCAAATGCCGGTAATACCGACCTTTTTGCAGAATCAGGCGGTTGAGACCTTGTCTTCCAGAGGAAACGATGTGCCCTATTTTAACTGGCCGATAACCGGCACCATAACATCCCGTTTTGGTCTCAGACGCACCGGGTTTCACCATGGAATTGATATTTACGGTGAGCCGGGTGAGGTAATCAGGGCCAGTGCAGAGGGGCAGGTGGTCTTTTCTGGCTGGAAAAACAGTGTTTACGGTAACACCGTAATTATCAATCACGGCAGAAAATTCATGACTCTTTACGCTCACAACCAGCAAAACCTGGTTAAGAAAGGTGACCGGGTTGATGCCGGACAGACTATTGCCCGGCTGGGTGCGACCGGGAAGACAACCGGGCCGCATTTGCACTTTGAAATCTATCGTAACGGTACTCCTGTGGACCCCGAGAACCTGCTTCCCTAGTCGCTACGTACCGCAGACCTGGCACCTTGCAAACGGCTTTAGGGAGGCTCTGTAATGTTTAGCTTATTGCTTGCTAATGAAAAGGGGGAGATGATGGATTATCCCCTGCTGGAAATGACCGGGCGGACGGGAAGCGTCCTGGTGGAACCCTTGCCGGAGGAAATGATTCCGCTGCCCGAAGGTGCCAGTTTAACGTTGGTACCCTACAGTATTCCTGTGGGCATGGATAAAGACGGGAATTTTGTCCCGGTAGAGTATAACCCGTACAATGACAGGGAACGGGTGTACCCTGTGGGAGCACTGCTTCCCCAGGGTTTTACCCGTTTGCTTTTGCCCGGAGGGGTGGGTACGGGTGAGCAGCTTCCCCTGTTGGGCTATACTGCCGTGGGGGTTAAGGACGGGCAGTTTTACGTGGCGGCTCTCCAGACCGACGAGCACCGGCGGTGGCACCCGCGTTATTTTAATACCGAAGACCTGGAAGACAGGGTTGCGAAGTTAAACCGACGGTTTGCACACAACCGCATTGTAAAGCAGTTGAGCAGGTGCGCTCTGGAATACGGCTGCTTTACCGCCCAAAACCTTTTTTACGGCAGGTGGGAAGCGGGTATTCCCGTATCCCCGGCCTGCAACGCCCGGTGCCTGGGCTGTATTTCTCTGCAGGAAAGCGAGTGCTGTCCCTCCCCGCAGGAACGAATAGAATTTATACCCTCGGTGGAGGAAATAGCCGAGTTGGCATTGTATTTCTTTTCTCAGCCCGACGCGGAAATTATTAGCTTCGGGCAGGGGTGTGAGGGGGAACCGTCGCTGCAGGCGGACCTGCTGTCAGCAGCAATAAAAAGTATTCGCAGTCAAACCCTGCGCGGTACCATAAATATTAATACCAATGCCGGGTATACCGAAGGTATTAAAAAGCTTTGCGACAGCGGGCTGGATGCTATACGGGTTAGCATCCTGTCGGCAATTGCCGAGCACTACCAGGCCTATTACCGTCCGAAAGGCTACACCTTAAAAGCCGTCGAGGAATCCTTGCAGTATGCTGCCAGTAAAGGAGTATACACTTCGCTAAACCTGCTGGTATTTCCGGGCTTCAGCGATACGGAAGAGCAAATAAAGGCGCTGGTCGCGTTTGTCAAACGCACTCATGTACGCATGATACAGTTACGCAACCTGAACATTGACCCCGATATTTTCTGTGACAGAGTTAACACCCGGCAGGACTCCCTGGGAATGCTCACCATGATAAACACCCTGCGACAGGAATTACCTGATGTAAAAATTGGAAACTATTCCAAACCATTACAAAAAATTCACATTGGGGACGGTTCTGATTGTGAAAAAAATTCAAGCTGAGAACCGTCCCCGATGTGAATTTTATCCTATGGTTGCAAAGCGAACATCCCTGTGCTATAATGACAGAAGTTTGAAGAACAGGAATGAGTATAGAAAGAGGTGATCGCCGTGAAGAAAGGAATCCATCCCGAATACAAAAAAACTACCATTACCTGTGCTTGTGGTAATGTCATTGAAACTAGATCTACGAAGGAGAATGTTAGGGTAGAGATTTGTTCAGCTTGCCATCCTTTCTACACTGGGAGCCGCCAGCGCGTGGTTGAAAAAGGTGGCCGCGTTGAACGGTTTAAAAAGAAATATGGTATGTAAAAGGCGAGGCTCCAGGCTTCGCTTTTTTTTTGTTAAAAGCCAACAGGTCGTGGTATAATTAACTGTGGTGTGGTGATGACCAACTATTTCTATTAGGGAGAGAGATTCATTGCTCAGCAAATTTCAATACGGGGGACAAGCTGTCATAGAAGGTGTTATGATGCGCGGCCCAAAGGAGATCGCGGTGGCCGTGCGCAAGTCTAACGGGCAAATTGTTGTGGATGAACAAAGTTTGCCTTCCTGGACAAAACGTTTTCCGTTGCTGAAAAAGCCTATCCTACGCGGGTTTATAGCATTAATTGAAGCGCTGGTTTTGGGTATTAAGGCGCTTAGTTATTCTGCCAGTCAGGCGGCTGATGAAGAGGAGGAAGAGCTGTCCACCAAGGAAATTGCTTTCACCATCATAGTTGCTTTCGGCTTAGCAATACTTTTGTTTGTGGTGCTGCCCACCTGGGGTGCCCAGTACGTGGGCGCCGGGCAGCATGAGTTATGGAAAAATTTTATTGAAGGCCTGATGCGAATTGCAGTTTTTCTCTTATATATCATCGCCATTTCATGCATGAAAGATATTCAGCGAGTTTTCCAATATCACGGCGCGGAGCACAAGGTAATTTCCACCTATGAAGCCGGGGAAGAACTGGTGGTGGAAAATGCTCGCAAGTATTCCACCCTGCACCCGCGCTGCGGGACCAGTTTTTTGCTAATAGTCATGGTACTGACCATTTTAATGTTTTCATTTCTCGGTTTTGAAAACCTGTTATGGCGCATCCTATCCAGAATTTTACTGATGCCGCTGGTGGCCGGTATTGCATATGAAATTATTAAGTATTCCGGTAAGCATGGGAATAAGCCGTGGGTAAGGATAATTTCCGCCCCCGGTTTGTGGTTGCAACGATTGACCACGCGGGAGCCGGACGATTCGCAGATTGAAGTGGCTATCCATGCGTTGAAAGCAGTACTGGCTGCTGAACCGGCGGAGGCAGTGGAACAAAGCAATTCCTTTAGTATCAGAGGTGAAGAAACATGTTAGAGAAGCTAAATGAAGTGGAAAAAAAATATGAAGAGTTAGGTGAACTGCTAAGCAACCCGGAAGTTATCGCGGATCAGAAGCAGTTTCAAAAGCATGCCAAGGCCCATGCCGCCTTGCAGGAAATAGTTGAGGTATACCGCAAGTACAAAAAAGTGGTTTCTGACCTGGATGAGGCCAAGGCGCTTTTAAAAGAAGAAGGCATTGACAAGGACTTGCGGGAAATGGCAGAACAGGAAATTGAGCAGCTTTCCGGGGAAAAGGAAAAGCTGGAAGAACAGTTGAAACTGCTTTTGCTTCCCAAAGACCCCAATGATGAGAAAAACGTAATTATGGAAATTCGTGCAGGCGCAGGTGGCGAGGAGGCGGCTTTGTTTGCCGGGGATTTGTTCCGGATGTACACGCGGTATGCGGAAAAACAGGGCTGGCGTACGGAAATTCTGAGCTTACATGAAACGGATATAGGCGGCATCAAGGAAATAGCTTTTCTGGTTGAGGGGCACGGTGCTTACAGCAGACTGAAATTTGAAAGCGGCGTGCACCGTGTACAGCGGATTCCTGCCACCGAGTCAGGCGGCCGTATTCATACTTCCACTGCTACCGTCGCCGTGCTGCCGGAAGCGGAGGAAGTAGATGTGGAAATCAACCCCAATGATATCCGGGTGGATGTTTTTTGCTCCAGCGGCCCGGGGGGGCAGTCGGTCAACACCACCCAATCAGCGGTACGTATCACACACCTGCCTACGGGGATTGTGGTATCCTGCCAGGATGAAAAATCACAGCATAAGAATAAAGAGAAGGCAATGAAAGTGTTGCGGGCCCGGTTGCTTGACCTGGCAGTGCAGGAGCAGCAGGGGGAAATGGCTTCCGTGCGCAAGTCCCAGATAGGCACCGGTGACCGCAGTGAACGTATCCGTACGTACAATTTTCCCCAGAGCCGTGTAACTGATCACAGGATAGGGCTGACACTGCACAAATTGGAATCGGTTCTTGAAGGGGAACTGGACGAAATTATTGAAGCGTTAATTACCACCGACCAGGCGGAAAAAATTAAAGAGGTGGAATAGGTGACCGGCCGGGAGGCGTTGGCGTGGGCTGCTGCCAAATTGCAAGAGGCAGGGGTGGAAAGCCCTCGCCTGGATGCTGAAGTATTGCTGCGGCACGTCATGGGCTGGTCCCGGGTAAACTTGCTGGCTAATCTGCAGGCGGAGCTGTCACCCCAAAAACAGGCAGCTTTTATAGAACTTGTTGCCGGGAGGGCCCGGCGCGTTCCGCTGCAGTATCTCGTCGGTACGCAGGAATTTATGTCCCTGGCCTTTAAGGTTACTCCCCAAGTATTGATTCCCCGTGCGGATACGGAAACTTTGGTGGAGGAGGCCCTGCGGTTGATTGACGGGTGCGGTTTCCAAAGCGCTGCCGACATCGGAACGGGAAGCGGAGCCATTGCCTGCAGCCTGGCATATTATACGCGGGTGAACGTGTGGGCTACCGACATTTCCCGGCAGGCACTGGCAGTTGCTCGTGACAATGCGCGGTCACTGGGTGTAGCGCATAAAATAGAATTTTTTCAGGGGGATCTAGCAGAACCGCTGGTTAAAGCCGGAGTACAGGTGGACTTGTTAGCGGCCAACCTTCCCTATATACCTGCCGCAGAAATTGACAAATTGCAGCCCGAATTGAACTACGAGCCAAGGATGGCTTTGGATGGCGGTGATGACGGTTTGGAAATTTACCGCCGGCTGTTGTCGCAGGCCCGGCAGGTGTTGAAGGACGGCGGCTATCTACTGCTGGAAATAGGCTGGAACCAAAGCGAGGAAATGGAGCAAGTCATCAGGGAAAACGGTTTTGAAAAAGTCGTATTTCTTAAAGATTACGGCGGTCGCCACCGGGTAGCGAAGGTTAGTTGTAAAGGTTTTTAAGGAAGTAGTGACTGGTATGCGCAATTACAGTGGACAGGCAAATACGGTGGTTATAACCTGGCGGCTTTTTACCGGTTTTTTTCGCATTGGAGCCTTTACTGTCGGCGGTGGCTATGCTATGCTGCCGCTGATTCAACACTACATAGTGGAGAAAAAACACTGGGTGGACAAAAACGAATTTCTCGACTTGATTGCTCTGGCCCAGTCTTTTCCCGGCGTAATTGCCATCAATACCGCCGCAGTTATCGGTTACCGCATAAACGGGCTGTCCGGGGCCTTGGCTGCCATGCTGGGTGCCGGGCTTCCATCGTTTATGATTATACTGCTGCTGGTTAATTATTTTTTCCGCTTTCGGAATAATATTTATGTCAGCCATTTTCTGGCCGGAGCCCGGGCGGGAGTGGTAGGCCTGCTGGTGTATGCTGCCTGCTCGCTGGGGACCCGGATACTTCGCAACATGCGAGCTTGGTTCATATTTGGTATAGGCGTCTTGTTACTGGTATTTCTACATGTACATCCGGCTACGGCTGTAATTACCTCCGCAATTCTTGGCTATCTCTTGTTTGCCGGGAGGGAAGGCTCATGATCTGGCAGCTGTTTGTCACATTTGCCAAAATCGGTGTTTTTGCTTTCGGCGGAGGATATGCCGTGATCCCCCTGATGCAGCGGGAAGTAGTGACACTTCACGGGTGGCTGTCTGCCGGTCAAATGGTGGATGTCATAGCCCTGTCGCAAATGACACCGGGCCCGGTGGCCATAAACCTGGCTACTTTGGTGGGTTATCATACAGCTGGATTGACGGGTGCGGTTGTGGCTACGCTTGGGCTGATCATGCCCACGGCGGTAGCAATAGCCGTACTGGCTCGTTTTTTTCTCGTTCTGCAGGAAAGGCCGCCGGTGCAGGCGGTACTTGCCGGTATCAAGCCCATGGTCATTGCCCTTATTTTTGCGGCGGCTGTCTTTATTTTTGCTAATGCGGCCTCAAGTGCCAAAGGGACCATAATTGCCCTGACGGTACTGCTGCTAAGTGCCAGCAGCCGCTGGCACCCCATGGCGTTAATAATACTTTCGGGTATTATTGGAATAATTATTTACTGAAACCTCCTGCCTTAAAAAATGTGGAATTTTTATATTGTTAGCAGGATTTATGTTGCTGGACAGGAAATAATATGAGGAATTATTGAATGACGGGGGAGTAGGTTGAGTTATGAAACTGGTGGTTTCCATTGTTCAGGATACTGATGCGGAAAACTTACTGGAGAAGCTTGCCGAAAGGGGTTTCCGGGCAACAAAATTTGCCACTACCGGCGGTTTCTTGCGCCGGGGAAACAGTACCATCATTATCGGTGTGGATGATGAGCAGGTGGACCAATTACTGGATACTATTAAATCCAACTGTGAAATGCGGCAAATTGAAAGGCTGGCCCGTGCACAGCAGGGGAAAGAAACCATCGAGTTGTGCGGGGCAACGGTATTTGTACTGGACGTGGAGCAATTTCATAGATTTTAAGGGAGCTGGTGTTTTCTACCAGCTTCTTCTTTAGCTTTGTTGAATTTATGCTAGGGTTTGGAGTGATAGCTGGTGAATACAAAACTGTTAAAAGTTCTTCCTGACATTCCGGAAATAAACAAACTGAACGAAGCGGCAGAAATAATCAGGCGAGGAGGGCTGGTGGCTTTTCCTACGGAAACAGTCTATGGACTGGGTGCCAATGCTCTGGACGAAAAGGCCGTGGCCAAGATTTTTACTGCCAAGGGGCGTCCTGCCGACAACCCCTTAATAGTACATATTGCCCGGGTTAGAGAAGTCAGGATGCTTATTAACTACCTTCCGGTGGGGGCAAAGGAATTGATGAAAGAGTTCTGGCCCGGCCCGCTTACTTTAGTACTGCCCCGGCACCCGCGGGTGCCTCAAATTGTCTCGGCAGGACTGCCCACGGTGGCCGTCAGGATGCCCAGCCACCCGGTGGCCAAGGGCTTAATTCGGGTGGCAAACGTACCCATTGCCGCTCCCAGCGCCAATCGTTCCGGTAAACCCAGCCCCACCACCGGCAGTCACGTGTTGAAGGATTTGGCAGGGAAAATTGATGCTGTTCTGGATGCCGGGCCCTGTGACGTGGGAGTGGAATCCACCGTTGTTGATTTGACCGGTGAATTTCCTACCGTTTTACGCCCGGGGGGAGTAACGCTGGAGCAGTTGCGGGCGGTACTGGGCAGAGTAGAAGTGGATGCTGCCTTGAGTGGGGATCAGTCTCCTAAGGCTCCGGGCATGAAATACACTCATTATGCACCTGATGGCGACTTGATCTTGGTTGAAGGTGCACCGGAAGATATTGCACGGAAAATTGCGGAACTGTATCACCGGTACTGCCGGGAGGGACTGCGGGTGGCCGTATTGTCTACTGAAGAACACGTATTCCGGTACAGGCAGGAGTTAAATCCGGAAGTATTGATTTCATTGGGCCCCAGGAGTATGCCGGAAGTGGCGGCAAACAAACTGTACGGTGCCCTGCGGGAATGTGACCGCCAGGAAGCGGACGTGATCTTAAGCGAATCTTTTGAGCGCAGCGGTGTGGGACTGGCCCTGATGAACCGGTTGGAAAAGGCGGCCAAACACAAGATTACGGTTTGAGGAGGAGTAGAAATCAGGATTCATGATTCAGAATTCAGAATGGGTGTTATTTATTTTACTTCCTGGCTTCTAACTCCTAACTACTGATAGTTATATATTCCAGGCGGAAAGAATACGTTAGTAGCAAGGTTTTAGTTGTGGAAGGAAACGGGGAAAGTTATGTATATACTGGTACTTAGCCTGTTAGCCGGTCTTGCTACAACCTTTGGCGGTTTGATGGTGGTCGCCCGGCCCCGATGGAGTGAGCGTTCACTGGCTGTGCTGCTGGGTGGAGCCGGGGGTATTATGGGTGGAGTGGTGTTGTTTGACCTGCTTCCCTCTGCCTGGCGTTTGGGCGGTGTTTTGGCTACTGCCGAAGGTTTTTGTACCGGGGTGATATTTTTGTTTTGCCTGGACCGTCTTTTCTCTTTTTTTATGCCTGCATCGCCTCAGGAAAGAAATAAGTTTTACATGATAAACATGGGTTACCTGATAGCCGTTGGCATCGCCCTGCATGACCTGCCTGAAGGCATTGCCATCACTGCCGGGTACGCGGTGGCACACCATTTAGGCTTGGTGCTGGTGATAGCCATAGCCCTGCACAATATCCCCGAGGGTATGGCCACGGCGGTGCCATTGCTTATGGGCGGCTTGAGCAGCAGAAAAATTGTTGCTATCAACGGCCTGGTAAGCTTGTTTACGCCTGCAGGCGCTTTGCTGGGCATGATGCTGTTAAAGATATCGCCGGGCTTGATTGCCCTGCTGCTGGCAGTGGCAGCCGGAGCCATGGTGTATATTGTGCGCTTTGAATTAATCCCGGAGTCACGGACAAGACATCCCAATTACTCGTTACTGGGGATTTTTGTTGGTTTTAACATTAGCATTTTGTTAACGATGTGGCATTAAGGGAGGTGCTAGAAAGTAGCAAATTAATCCCAACTATTCTGACTTCTGGTTCCTGACTATGGACTTCACTATTCGGGTAAACTAAAATGGTGCGTTTTTGTTTAAGAGCTTGTTCGATAAGCCAAGAAATTTAACGAAGAAATAACCTTAGACTCGTTAATAATCAATTCATTTTCAATAAAAGTTGTTTTTTAAGTCCCAAAAACTTATCTGGTAAAATTCGGGACTAATTTTACTGATATTACCCCTCTGGAAAAAGCTATCTTAAAATTGTTTTCGGAAAATATGTTGATTATGCTAAGGTGTATCAAAATTGACACGAACAGTACAATTGGATTTGTTTTGCTTGGTTTTGGTAATGTTTGGCTTAACATATACTTTAATCAGCGATGGTGCATTTCTTATTTATATTTTAAGATCAAAATATACTTTTCCAAACAGGCTCTTTAAGTGTTTTTGGACAGAGGGGGACGGATATGAGTTTTTTTACATTAATGGCCTTATCCATTGCCCTGGGCACCGATGCTTTTTCCATGGCGTTAGGTATTGGAACAGCCGGGGTGCGGTGGCGGCGCATTTTTGAGATATCAGCTGTGGTCAGCTTGTTTCACGTATTTATGCCGCTTACCGGCTTACTGCTGGGTGCTTTTCTGGGCCGGGTAGTGGGAAATGTGGCTACTGTTATCGGAGCGCTTATTGTCATCATTATTGGCGCGCAAATGCTGTGGGAGAGTGTTAAGCCGCAGCTGGTCCAACTGGGCTGGCTGGGAGAGGAACCCGGTGATGGTCCTGCCGACCTCAAGGTTGCCACGGGTTTTTGGGCTATGTCGGTACTGGCCGGCAGTGTCAGCATGGACGCACTGAGTGTTGGCTTCAGTTTGGGCACCTTTAAGGCCAATCTGATTACAACTGTGTTGGTAATGGGTGCCGTGGCAGGCATCATGACCGGCGCCGGATTTATCTTCGGGCGCCAGTTGGGCTCCTGGTTTGGCACCAAGGCCCAGGCCCTTGGGGGGGTTGTACTGCTGGTTATCGGTATTAAATTGCTTGTTACATAAATTGAGATAGGTGAAATGAATGCTTGATTTTGGCAGTGCTGTACACGGGAGGTGATTGTGCTGAAAGTTCTCTTTGTCTGTACGGGAAATACTTGCCGCAGCAGCATGGCTGAAGCCGTGGCCGAAAAAATTATTGCCGAAAAAGGTTGGGGGGACAAGCTTACGGTGGCTTCCGCTGGTGTCGCAGCGGTAGACGGCCTGCCGGCAAGCCCGCAGGCGGTTGCAGTAATGGAAGAACGGGGTATCGATCTCAGAAGTCACCGGTCCCGAATGCTGAAAGAAGAGCACTGGCAGGAAGCGGACGTTGTGCTGACTATGACCGAGAGCCACAAGGCTGCGCTGCAGGAGGCAATACCCGGGGACAAGCTTTTTACACTGGCGGAGTTTGTTGGCTTGGAAGGGGATATTGCTGATCCCATCGGTGGCTCCGAGGACGTTTACCGCCGATGTGCCGACCGGTTAGAAGAACTGGTAGCCAGGGCATTAGAAAAATTGATGAAACAGGAAAATGGCCAAAAAAGGGAATGAGGCAATTTGTGTAGAAATTCAAAGAGGTGTTGCTGCGCAATCGGATAAACCTTACCATAGAAGAAACGCGTGAATGGGGGTAGGTTGAAGATGAAAATTGCCTTGGGAAGCGACCACGGTGGTTATCAATTGAAAGAAACTATCAAGGCTTTTCTGGATGAACTGGGTATGGAATACAAGGATTTTGGCACGGACTGCGAAGAGTCGGTAGATTATCCTGATTTTGCCTTGAAAGTTGCCGAGGCGGTTGCCGGGGGGCAGTATGACCGGGGAATTCTCATTTGTGGCACCGGTATTGGTATTGGCATTGCCGCTAATAAGGTTCTGGGAATTAGGGCTGCCCTGTGCCACGACGTATTTTCCGCCAAGGCTTCTCGCGAGCATAACGATGCCAATATTTTGTCCCTGGGACAGCGGGTGATTGGTCCGGGCCTGGCTTTGGAAATAGTTAAGGCGTGGCTGAGCACAGGCTTTGCAGGCGGGCGGCACCAGCGCCGTGTTGATAAAATTAAAGCCATTGAAGAAAAATATAGTAAATAAATTTCGATGCCAAGGGGGTTGTGGCTCTGTTAATACAAGAAATTAAAAGGCAGGTAACGCAGGGTCTGGAGTTTCTTCTGGAGCAGGCCCAACCGGAACCGGGTATGATTTTGGTCGTCGGGTGCAGTACTAGTGAAGTGGTTGGTAAAAAAATCGGTACTGCCTCCAACGAGGAAGTGGCTGAAGCTATCTTTGAGTCCATTGCTGTAATTTGCAGTCAAAATGAGATACATATGGCATTCCAGTGCTGCGAGCACTTGAACCGGGCACTGGTGGTGGAAAAAGAAGTGGCAAAAAGGTTTGGCCTGTATATTGTCAAGGCAGTGCCGAAGCCGGGGGCGGGCGGTGCCCTAGCCAGCGTGGCGTATGCGAAACTTAACAATCCGGTTTTGGTGGAAGAGATCCAGGCCCAGTTGGGGATGGACATTGGTGATACATTTATCGGCATGCACCTGCAGCCGGTGTTAAAGCCGGTTCGCCCACCGGTGCAGCGTATCGGAAGCGCTAGTTTAACCATGGGCTACAGCAGGCCCAAATTGATTGGCGGGGAGAGAGCCGTTTATTGCTAAAGAGATGGCTAGCAGCGGGTATCATTTATTGAGAGGAGAAAAATTATGGAACATCTTGGTTTTATACATAAAATAGACCCTGAGGTTGCCGAAGCCATAGGGGCGGAGGAAAGAAGGCAAAAGACTAGTCTGGAACTCATTGCATCGGAAAACTTTGTCAGCCCTGCCGTACTGCAGGCCATGGGTACGGTGCTGACAAACAAATACGCGGAAGGCTACCCGGGAAAACGTTACTACGGCGGGTGCCAGCACGTTGATGTGGTGGAAGAACTGGCCCGGGAAAGGGCCAAAAAATTGTTTGATGCGGACCATGTAAACGTGCAACCACATTCCGGTGCTCAAGCCAATACGGCAGTTTATTTTGCCACGCTGAAACCCGGGGATACCGTGTTGGGCATGGATTTGGCCCACGGCGGGCACCTGACACACGGTAGTCCGGTCAACCTTTCGGGAAAATACTATTCCTTTGTATCCTATGGTGTCAGTAAGGAAGATGAACAGATTGACTATGAAGAAGTGTATGCGCTGGCGGAAAAGCATAAACCGGCGCTTATTGTAGCGGGTGCCAGCGCTTATCCCAGAATTATTGATTTCCGGCGCTTTCATGAAATAGCCCGGGCGGTGGGCGCCAAATTAATGGTGGATATGGCGCACATTGCCGGCCTGGTGGCTGCCGGGGAACACCCGTCTCCTGTGCCCGTGGCGGATTTTGTGACAACTACCACGCACAAAACTTTGCGCGGACCCAGGGGAGGCATGATTCTCTGTAAGGAACAATATGCCCAGGCCATTGATAAGGCCATTTTCCCCGGTACTCAGGGCGGGCCGCTGATGCATGTGATTGCCGCCAAGGCAGTATCTTTCAAAGAGGCTTTGACTGACGATTTTAAAGCCTACCAGCGTCGTATTGTCAAAAATGCCAAAGCTCTGGCCGCGGCACTTAAGGATAGAGGATTTCGCCTGGTATCGGGTGGTACGGATAATCATATGATGTTGGTAGACCTGAGGCAGCAAAACCTGACTGGCAAGGCCGCGGAGAGCCTGCTGGAGGACATAGGTATTACCGTTAATAAGAATGCCATTCCCTTTGATCCGGAAAAACCCACGGTTACCAGCGGCATCCGTATCGGTACGCCTGCGGTTACTACCCGCGGGTTGGATGAAGCCGCCATGGAGCAGATAGCGGAAGCCATATTCCTGGTACTGACAAATCCGGAGGATGACAGGGCCAGGTCCCAGGCTAAGGAAATAGTGCAGGAATTATGCGAGAAGTTTCCCCTTTATCCGGAGTTGTAGTATTACCGGACGCAAAAGTAAGGTCAGAATAAGAATGGGGTAAATCCAGAAGCCTAAAAAATTTGGGTATTTCCAACTTCTTTCTGACTCACTTGAAATTAAATGTTTTGAGTATTCCTTACATTGACCAGACAAACGTTAATTTGGGAGTGAGATAATAATGTCCGAAGTTCATATACTGGACCACCCGTTGATTCAGCATAAGGTGACCCTAATTCGTGATGAAAACACCGGCTCCAAGGAATTCCGGGAGCTGGTGGAAGAGGTGGCCATGTTGATGGCCTATGAAGTTACCAGAGATTTTCCGCTGCAGGAAGTAGAGGTTAAGACGCCGGTAGGGCTGGCCAAGGCCAAGAAGATTTCCGGGCGGAAAGTGGCTATTGTACCCATCTTGCGTGCCGGGCTGGGTATGGTTAACGGCATGTTGCGCCTGATTCCGGCGGCAAAAGTCGGGCATATCGGGCTGTACCGCGACCCGGAGACCCTGCAGCCGGTGGAATACTACTGCAAGCTGCCTACCGACGTTTCGGAAAGAGATTTGATAGTTATTGACCCCATGCTGGCAACCGGCGGTTCGGCATCGGCAGCCATCCAGTTTTTGAAGGACCGGGGTGCGAAAAAAATAAAGCTGGTCTGCCTCATTGCTGCTCCGGAAGGGATTAAAAAGGTTCAGGAAGACCATGCCGACGTGGACATTTACACTGCTGCCGTGGATGAGAGGTTAAATGACCACGGGTACATTGTACCGGGATTAGGCGACGCCGGCGACCGGTTGTTCGGCACTAAGTAAGATACCGGGAGAGGATTTTGTTGAAAGGAAAAAGTGCCCGACCCGACTGGGATACATATTTCATGGAGATTGCCAAACTGGTAGCTACCAGGTCCACCTGCCTGCGGCGCCAGGTAGGTGCGGTAGCCGTTAAGGATAAACGAATATTGAGTACGGGCTATAATGGGGCGCCGCCAGGCCTGCCCCATTGTGCTGACACCGGCTGTATCAGGAAAAACATGAACGTACCTCCGGGGCAGCGGCATGAACTCTGCAGGGGGCTGCACGCGGAGCAGAACAGTATTATTCAGGCAGCCCTGTACGGTACCAGTATTAAGGGGGCCACCTTTTATGTGACCCACCAGCCCTGCGTTGTCTGTGCCAAGATGCTCATCAGTGCCGGTGTGGAGCGGGTGGTGATTCTCAGTGACTACCCTGACAGGCTGTCCGAGGAAATGTTTGCCCAGGCAGGAATCACCATGGAGAAATTTCGGGAGAGGGACGGGGGAGAGTAAAGTGGAGAAGAAAATTGTTGCCTTGCCTCGCTTGAACAAGCTGTCACCTTCACTAGAATCTACGGCGCTAAAGTTGATGGAGGAGACCGGGGAACTGGCCCAGGCCATGGGTAAGTTTCGCGGCCTGAACGGTGAGCAGACCAAGCTGGAGGAAAAAGAGGTGATGGCCATGATTACCCAGGAACTGCTGGATGTGGCGCAGACAGCGGTGTCTATGATGTTTGTGCTGGAGGAAACCTACGGCATTGATATCGAACAGGCGCTGGAAGAGCATATCAATAAGCTTGTGAAAAAGGGCTATCTGGATAAAGAGGCCTAACACGTGGGGGGATTGGTTTGCCAAAAGTCTTGACAATCTTTGGGACCAGGCCGGAGGCTATTAAAATGGCACCGCTGGTAAAAGCCTTGGAGCAGTCACCGGCTTACGAAACTCGAGTAGCCGTATCGGCACAGCACCGGGAAATGCTGGACCAGGTGCTGGATTTATTTAACATTAAGCCGGATCATGACCTGAATATCATGCAGCACGGTCAGACGCTAACCCAGGTTACGTCCCGGGTGCTTAATGGCCTGGAAAAGATTATCATAGAGGAACAACCGGACATTGTCCTGGTCCACGGGGATACCACTACAACCTTTGTGGGGGCCCTGGCCAGCTTTTACCAGCAAGTACCGGTAGGGCATGTGGAGGCAGGACTGCGTACCTGCAACAAGTACTCTCCTTTTCCCGAGGAGATGAACCGGCAGCTCACCGGAGTGCTGGCAGACCTGCATTTTGCGCCTACCGGGCAGGCCGCACAGAACTTACGTGCGGAAAATGTTCCCGGGGAAAAAATTTATATTACTGGCAATACAGTGATTGATGCGTTACTGGATACTGTGGACGAACATTATACCTTTGAGGATGCAGATCTGAATGAACTGCTTACCGGGAGCAGCAGGGTAATTCTGCTGACGGCTCACCGGCGGGAGAACTGGGGTGAACCCATGCTGAGAATTTTCCGCGCGGTTAAAAGGCTGGTGGAGAGGTTCCCGGATATAGCTGTGGTCTTTCCCGTCCACAAAAACCCCCGCATCCGGCAGTGGGCCGGTGATATACTGGGCAGTGTGCCGCGGGTGAAACTGATTGAGCCTCTAGATTACGAGCCTTTTGCCAATTTAATGGACCGGTCCTATCTGGTAATGACCGATTCCGGCGGCATGCAGGAGGAAGCTCCTTCATTGGGCAAGCCTGTACTGGTGTTGAGAGATACTACCGAACGCCCGGAAGCGGTGGCAGCAGGAACGGTAAAACTGGTCGGTACCGATGAGGAAGAAATCGTGACCCAGGCGGCGAAGTTGCTGGAAAGCGAGCAGGAGTACCGGTCCATGGCCCAGGCAACCAACCCGTACGGTGACGGTAGGGCCTGCTGGAGAATAGTCCGGGCTCTGGACTACTATTTTGGCCTGAGCCAGGAAAGACCGGCGGATTTCCAACCGTAAGGCCGCTGCAGCAGAAAGAAATCTAAAAATTGCGACTATTCCATGAAAAAATCTCAAAAATATAAAAGGGATTTTTGGTTTAAGATAGAATATATCCCACTATGTGTTGGGGATAAGAAGCTGGTGTTAAGGTCGGTATATGGTATATACAAAAATGAATATGAATTGGAAGGTTAATGCTTGAAATTAAATGCCATTTTCAATAAAATATGAGGATGTGAATTTATGAAGAAAGAATACTGGAGCTATGCGCGTTATGCCAACTTTGCGATGTCGTTTGGCATAACTATGGCTCTTAGTATTTTTCTCGGCTACTATGGAGGAAGCTGGCTGGATAACAGGCTGGGTACCGAGCCCTGGTTTTTGCTGGTAGGTATTCTGCTGGGAGTGGCCGTGTCCTTTAAAAGCCTGCTGGCCGAATTACAGGTACTGCAAAAAACTGAGGATGCGTTTTCGGAGGATGATGACGATAACCAAAAATGAAGATTTGGGCCAGTATCAAAAACAACTGCTTGTGAAAATGACGCAAATCATCGTACTGGGGTTGCTATTTGCCGTTATAGCCTGCTGGTTAGGAATGAAATTTTTGTCAGTGGGAATACTAGCAGGCGTACCCTTGGGAATTTTCAACCTATATTTGGTAATGAGTACCATCCACAGTTATGTTGACAATGCTAGAAAAGCCCAGGTTCTTTTTATGCGCCGTTTTCTTTACCGTTTGATAATTTCCTTTACGGCCCTGATTGTTTCCTTGGTGGTGGACGTCCAGTTTATGCTGGGGGTGGTTACGGGTTTAACCCTGCAGGTGCTTGTGCACATTATTGAGGGGCTGGGAGCAGTAATCTTTGACAGAAAGGGGTGATATTGTGGGGGAAAAGATGCAAGAATTAGCTCACATTATGGAACACTTAAGGTCGCATACCGTATTTTATATCGGTAACATACCCGTTTCCTCAACGGTAGTGACCACATGGCTGGTTATGGTAGTATTGATTGTGGCAGTCTTTCTTGCTACCCGGAACCTCAGCAGTAAGCCCCGGGGAGTCCAGCATATCTTGGAGATGGTAGTGGGATTCATTGAAGGCTTGTTGGAAGATGCTATGGGCAAAGAAGGCAGGAAATACCTTCCTTTAATTGCAACGCTGTTTATTTTTATTCTCAGTCTTAATTTATCCTGGTTTATTCCGACGGTCAAACCGCCGACTATTGACATCAGTACCACTGCGGCTTTTGGTGTTACCACTATCATCTTGGTGCAGATTTTTGCCATTCAAAAGAAAGGGCTCGGCGGCTATCTGCGTCACTTTATCGAGCCCAATATAGTACTGGCGCCATTAACCATAATAGAAGAGTTTGTCAAGCCCGTTTCGCTGTCTTTGCGTTTGTTTGGTAATATGTTTGGTGAGAAGATGGTAGTTACCATTCTTTTCATATTGGTGCCCTTAATAATTCCTACTCCTGTAATGCTTTTAGGTGTGCTAATGGGATTTATTCAGGCCTTTGTTTTTACTTTGTTACCCATTACCTATATCCAAACATTTATTAAAGGGCACTAGTCAATTTACCCACTTTTTGTTGTTTGGGTTTTATGGGGTTTTCTAAATTTAAGTTTTGAAAGGAGGGAAATTAAATGTCAGGTTTAAGCTTTCTTGCCGTAGGCCTGGCCATTGGTTTGGCAGCTTTGGGTTCAGCACTGGGTCAGGGTAATGCGTCAGCAAGAGCAATGGAGGGTATTGCCCGTCAGCCGGAAGCTTCCGGTGAAATTAGAACCTCTTTACTTCTCGCTCTGGCATTCATGGAAGCACTCACGCTCTTTTCATTCGTTATTGCCATTCTGTTGTGGACCAAGATTGCTTAAGCATTACTAAACTGGTTGCGGGCGAATAAGACTTACATCTTATTCGCCCATGTACTATTTACCGGGCAAGAGGGGAGGTTAACCCATGGCAATCCTAGAGGCACTAAACTTCAACGTATGGACATTCCTGTTTCAGGTAATCAACTTGTTGATAGTGATTGCTGTTTTAAATATATTATTATACCAGCCCGTAACCAAAATCATGCGGGAACGCGAGGAAAAAATAGAAAAGTCTATTGCCGATGCCACTAAGGCTAAAGAAGAGAGCGAAAGATTGCTGGCCGAATACCAGGAAAAGCTGGATAATGCCAAGAAGGAAGCTCAGGAAATCATTGAACGGGCCAATAAGACCGGTGAGGAAATGAGACAGCAGATTATTGCCGAAGCTCAGGAAGAGGCGGTAAGAACACTGGCCAAGGCCAAAGAAGAAATTGCCGGTGAAAAAGCAAAAGCACTGGCTGAAATTCGCGATGAGGTGGCCAACCTGGCACTGCTGGTAGCAGGCAAAGTGGTAAACCGTACCATTACCGATGAAGACCAGAGGAAGCTGGTTGAGGACTTTGTATCCGAGGTGAGCAAACTGCAATGATAAATAAAACCATAGCGCGGCGTTATGCCCAGGCATTCTTTGCCATTGCCAAAAAACAGGACAAAATAGAGCAGTTCGAGAAAGAGCTTGCCCTGGTTGTGGATACGGTAAAGGCCAACCCGCAGTTGGCACAGGTACTGGAACACCAGCTAATTGAACCGGAAAAGAAGAAAAAGATTTTTAACGAGATTTTTTCCAGCAAAGTGTCAGACATTGTACTTAATTTTATCAATTTGGTGATGGACAAACGCCGGGAAAGATATCTGGCGCAGATCCTGGAAGAGTATACCGTTTTTGCGGATGAAGCAAGAAATGTCGTTGCCGCTACGGTACGTACGGCTAAAGAGCTGACGCCGGAATACGAAAAAGCCATCAGGGATAAGCTGTCCTACCTGACTGGAAAACAAACCAGGCTAAACGTTGAAGTAGACCCCGGTTTGATCGGCGGGGTGGTTGTAAAAATAGGCGACCGTGTTTATGACGGTAGTGTTGTAAACCGCCTTGAAAACTTAAAACAACATCTCACAAGAGTGGACTTTTCCAATGATAGGGGTGAAGAAGCTAATGAGCATTAGGCCTGAAGAGATAAGTTCCATTCTTCAGCAGCAGATTGAGCGCTACCAAGCCGAAGTAGAAGTCTCTGAAGTAGGCACGGTTATCCAGGTCGGTGACGGTATTGCTCGTGTCTACGGTCTTGAGAAAGCCATGGCTGGGGAGTTGGTGGAATTTCCCGGTGGTATTTACGGCATGGTGCTCAACCTTGAAGAAGATAATGTCGGTGTCGTTATTTTAGGCCCTTATACCCAAATTAAAGAAGGGGACGAGGTGAAGCGTACCGGAAGAATTGTGGAGGTCCCCGTCGGTGAAGCACTGATAGGCCGGGTTATCAACCCGCTGGGGCAGCCCATTGACGGCAAGGGTCCCATCAAGACCGACCAGTTCAGACCAATCGAGAGCCCGGCACCCGGTGTTGTTTACAGGCGTCCGGTACACGAACCACTACAGACAGGTCTGAAGTCAATTGACGCTATGGTTCCCATCGGCCGTGGCCAGAGGGAGTTGATTATCGGTGACCGCCAGACCGGTAAGACCGCCGTTGCCGTGGACACCATCATCAACCAAAAAGGTAAGGGTGTTATTTGTATCTACGTGGCTATTGGCCAGAAGGCTTCCACTGTAGCCGGTGTGGTTGAGAAGCTTGAAAAACACGGGGCTATGGATTATACCATCGTGGTATCCGCTACAGCCAGTGAACCGGCTCCGCTATTATACATTGCTCCTTATGCAGGTTGTGCCATGGGAGAATATTTCATGTACAAAGGCGGACACGCCCTCTGTGTATACGACGACCTGTCCAAGCAGGCGGCAGCGTACCGCGAGTTGTCCCTGCTGCTCAGAAGACCGCCCGGACGTGAAGCATATCCCGGTGATGTGTTCTACCTGCACTCTCGCCTGCTGGAGCGTGCGGCCAAATTAAGCGATGAGCACGGCGGTGGAAGCCTGACAGCACTGCCCATTATTGAAACCCAGGCGGGTGACGTATCCGCATACATTCCTACCAACGTGATTTCTATTACCGACGGTCAGATTTACCTGGAAACCGACCTCTTCAACTCGGGTTTCCGGCCGGCTATTAACGTTGGTTTATCGGTATCCCGTGTCGGTGGTTCTGCACAGATTAAGGCGATGAAGAAAGTTGCCGGTAGTCTGCGTCTGGACCTGGCGCAGTACAGGGAACTGGCGGCATTTGCCCAGTTTGGTTCTGACCTGGACAAGGCAACCCAGGCCAGACTAGCCCGTGGTGAGCGTACCATGGAAATTCTCAAGCAGGACCAGTACCAGCCCATGGAGGTAGAAGAACAGGTAGTAGTCATTTATACCGTAACTAACGGTTACCTGGATGATATAGAAGTATCGGATATCCGCAGGTTTGAGCAGGAATTCCTCAAGTTTATGCGTGCCAGCAAGAAAAACATTCTGGATAAGATCAGGTCTGAAGGTGATTTGACCAAGGAAACCGAAGAGGAGTTAAAGAAAGCCATTACGGAATTCAAAGACAGTTTCAACGCGTAAAGCCATAGAGGACACCTAAATAAAGGTGGTGAAGATGTTATGCCCAGCATGCGGGACATCAAGCGGCGTATCCGCAGTGTAAATAATACCCAGCAAATTACAAAGGCCATGAAAATGGTCTCCGCAGCCAAGCTTCGCAGAGCACAGGAAGCAGTTGCTGCGGCAAGGCCGTATTCCAATAAACTGCAGGAAGTGCTGGCCCGTCTTGTAGAAGCTTCAGGAGAACTGGACTTTGACCTGGTAAAGCAGCGCCCGGTGAAACGTGTGGGCTACGTGGTAATCACCGGTGACCGCGGTTTATGCGGCGGTTACAATGCCAACGTGATCAAGCTTACCGAACGGACCATTCGTGAGAGGGACGAAGACGTGGCCCTGGTGGTGATTGGCCGCAAAGCACGGGATTACTTCCGCAGGAGAAACGTTGAGATTGAGCGGGATTTTATCAACATCGGTGACAATCCAAACTTCATCCAGGCGCGAGAGCTGGCCAGCACCTTTACCAGGATGTACCTGGATGGAACATTTGATGAAATTCACCTGGTTTACACTGAGTTCAGGAGTGCCATGAGCCAGATACCGAAGGTGATACAGCTGCTACCGATTGATCCGGAAACGAAAACGGATGAGGTGCCTGAGGTGGAGTATCTTTTCGAACCCAGTGCCAGGGAAGTGCTGGGAACGCTGTTGCCCAGGTATGTGGAAACCGTGGTTTACCGGGTGTTACTGGAAGCAAAAGCCAGTGAGCATGGTGCCCGGATGACGGCTATGGATTCCGCAACCAGCAACGCTGAAGAAATGATTGATAAGCTGACGCTGTCATTTAACAGGGCGCGTCAGGCGGCCATTACCCGTGAGATTTCCGAAATTGTCGGTGGCGCTGCTGCTTTGGAATAAACTTTGCAGGTGTTTTGCAATACAGGAAATACTAACTTACGAATGGAGGGAAAATGAATGAACAAAGGCAAGGTCGTACAGGTTATCGGGCCGGTAGTGGACGTGCGTTTTGAAGGCGAGCTGCCCGAACTGTACAATGCCGTCAAGATAACCTCCGCAGACCAGCCAGAGGAATTTGCCAAACAGGACATAGACGTTACCATGGAGGCCATGCAGCACCTGGGTAACGACACCGTCCGCTGTGTTGCGCTTTCCTCAACCGATGGTCTGCAGCGGGGTATGATTGCCGTGGATACGGGCGCGCCTATCAGTGTGCCCGTAGGACGTGAAACCCTGGGTAGAATGTTTAACGTTATCGGTGAAACTATTGACGGGAAAGGCCCTGTCAATGCCAAGGAAACCCGTCCCATTCACCGGCCGGCTCCCAGTTTCGAAAACCTCAAGCCGTCTACGGAAATTCTGGAAACCGGAATTAAGGTAGTGGACCTGCTGGCTCCCTATGCCAAGGGTGGTAAGATCGGTCTCTTTGGTGGTGCCGGTGTTGGCAAGACGGTATTGATTATGGAGCTTATCCGCAACATCGCCTACGAGCACGGTGGATTTTCCGTTTTTTCCGGTGTGGGCGAGCGTACCCGTGAAGGTAACGACCTGTGGTTGGAGATGACTGAATCCGGAGTTATCGACAAGACGGCGCTAGTATTCGGTCAGATGAACGAGCCGCCGGGAGCCCGTCTGCGTGTAGCTCTGACCGGTTTGACACTGGCAGAATACTTCCGTGACGAGGAAGGCCAGGACGTACTCCTGTTTATTGATAACATCTTCCGTTTCACCCAGGCCGGTTCCGAGGTTTCTGCACTGCTGGGCCGTATGCCTTCGGCAGTTGGTTATCAGCCGACACTGGCTACGGAAATGGGACAGCTGCAGGAGCGGATTACCTCCACTAAGAAGGGTTCGGTTACTTCGGTACAGGCAATTTACGTGCCGGCAGACGACCTTACTGACCCGGCTCCGGCTACGACGTTTGCTCACCTGGACGCTACTACGGTTCTGTCACGTCAAATTGCAGAGCTAGGTATTTACCCGGCGGTGGACCCGCTGGATTCCACCTCTCGAATTTTGGAGCCCGGTATCATCGGGCAGGAGCACTATGACGTGGCCCGCGGTGTCCAGGAAGTGCTGCAGCGCTATAAGGAACTGCAGGATATTATTGCTATCCTTGGTATGGACGAACTGTCCGAAGAGGATAAACTGATCGTGGCACGGGCTAGAAAGATTCAGCGCTTCCTGTCACAGCCGTTCTTTGTGGCAGAAGCATTTACCGGTACACCGGGCGTTTACGTGCCGCTGAAAGACACCATCCGTAGTTTCAAGGAAATCCTGGATGGTAAGCATGACGATTTACCTGAAGAAGCCTTCTACATGGTCGGTACCATTGAAGATGCGGTGAAAAAAGCCGAAAGGCTAGCACGGTAGAAGGACGTGGTCGTAATGGCGGATAAAAGGATTACAGTTGAGGTGGTGACACCGGAGCGTTCTGTAATTGAAAAAGAAATCGAGTCTCTGGTGATTCCCGCCAGTGAAGGTTATTTAGGTGTTTTGCCCGGACACGCTCCCCTGGTAACAGGACTGCAGCCCGGTGTCGTCAGGATGAAGACCGGTGGTTCTGAAGACAGGATGGCCATCAGCGGCGGGTTCATGGAGGTAATGAACGACAAGGTCACTATCATGGCAGATACCGCTGAACTGGCCGAGGAAATAGATGTGGAACGGGCAAAAAGAGCTAAAGAACGTGCGGAAAAACGCCTGAGAGAAAGGCCGGAGGGCCTGGACGTTGCCAGGGCGGAGTTTGCACTGCGCCGGGCATTGGCACGAATTGAGGCAGTAAGCGGAGATGAATAAAGCGGTGTTCGAAAAGGGTTCCTTTTCGAACACCCTTTTATTTTAATACAGATATTACCACGAAATTTAGGCAGGAAAATGTCCGCTTAGCAAGAATAGTATTGGTAGCTGCTTCAAATTCAAAGCAATTAACCTAAAGGCATGTGCACCACGGCAGGCAAGCCGTGGTGTACGTGTGTTTATTGACATTTTTCTTACATGAATTAAAATTTTTAAGGGAATATTAAAAACGGTTGCTGAAAAAGAGGTGATGGCAATGAAAAAAGGCATGTGGCTGTTGTTACTGGTAGCTTTTACACTGCTTCTAGGAGGATGTCTTTCTGAAAAAGGGAGCCCGTTGCCCGGCGAACAGGCACCGCAGCGGACGGCACTGGAACAAAATGATCCCAAGGCGGTGGCGGAGGCTTTCATCCGTGCCCAGGCAAACAATGACAGGGCATTGATGCATCAGCTCATGACCCCGGAGCTGCAGCAGAGTTTTGCCAAGCGTGATTTATACCTGTTTGACAGAAATGAACTGAAGGACAAGAAGGTTATTTTAAATAACATCAAAGTAACCGAAGAGAATAAGGATGAAGACAGTGCCCTGTATAACGTGGAATATGAACTGAATATTGAAGAAGACGGGTTCAATGAGCAAAAACAGGTAATTGACTTGGTTTTTGTTGCGAAAAACCGGGAAGACCGGAAATGGTACGTGACTACATACCAGCATGTCTTGATGCAGTAGCAAAGATATTTTTTCTTCCCTCTTATTAAACGGCAGGCAACTGGTAAAACTATACTTATGTCCATGCTGTTTAATTAGGAGGGAGTTTTTTTATGAAAAAGTTTTTACTGGCACTTATTGTCTGCGGTGTTATGTCCGTCCTGTTATTTAATCCTGTAGAGACTACCTTCAGCAAAGGGGAAATGGCTGCCAATCCTCTTTGGAGGTCATTCCGGGCAAGTGGTGCAGCGCCTTACGAATTAAAAGTTCAGGGCTGGGCGAAAATAAATAATGACTACATGTCCGTAGAACAGCTGCAGCAGGTTGTGGATGAAGTACGGATGGTTCTGGGAATTACGGAATCCTTTACCCGGGAAACACAGGAATATGAAGACATGCAGGGTGTCACTGCTATTAAAGAACTGCGGCCGCGGGAGTATGCTATGATTATTGTACAATCATTGGACGCTGCTAAAGAAGGCTACCCGAAATACCCGGAAACATACCTTGTGGTAACCCTGTCACGGGCAGAAAACCTGGAATCAATGCTGGCTTACCGCCGGAAAATAGAGAATGTTTTCGAATATTATAATAGTGCGCCCAGTATCTTCACCTACATTACCGGTAGGATAGATGGGGAACTGGCAAAGCCGCAGAAGAATCTGCTGCTGCGTAAAATGTTTGAGGCGGCAGGTGCTGGAAACCTGGAAGGGATTAATAACGAAAACCTGGTCAGCTACAGTGGTTACACTCCTGACATTGAAGATTATATTGTCGCAGGCGGTAAAAAAGTAAACTTAAACATCGCCCTGCGTTATCATGAGAACGAGCAAAAAACATACGTCTACATCGGGTCGCCGCTGTTAGAAGGGGAGTATTAATAACCTGGCAGTAATTGTAATAGTAATGAAACTCACAAAAAAGCAGGAAACAGGGCATTTTTTGACGAAATAACTGACATCGCTGTATTAGGGAGGAAGACAGGTTGGATAAAATAATTGTCACAGGTGGTGAAACATTAGAAGGTACCGTTACGGTTAGTGGAGCCAAAAATGCCGTACTGCCCATTATTGCAGCGTCCCTGCTGGCTGAGGAAGGCTCCAGCGTCATAGATGACGTACCGCGTCTCACTGATGTTGAGATTATTTGTGAAGTATTGCGACATCTGGGTGCCGAAGTCACCTTTGAGGATAAAACCCTAAAGATAAATTCCGAGCATTTGAAGACCTGGGAAGCTCCATACCAATATGTGAGAAAGATGCGGGCTTCCTTTTTAGTGATGGGGCCCTTACTGGCGCGTACCGGACACGCGCGCATGTCCCTTCCCGGTGGGTGTGCCATCGGCAGCCGCCCCATAGACCTGCATCTCAAGGGTCTGGCAGCACTGGGCGCCAATATAGAAATCGGTCACGGTATTATCGACGTTTCGGCCAAAAAATTAAAAGGCACCAGGGTGTACCTGGACTTTCCCAGCGTCGGCGCTACCGAAAATATCATGATGGCTGCGGCCATGGCGGAAGGAACCACTATAATTGAAAACGCTGCGGAAGAACCGGAAATTGTTGATTTGGCAAACTTCATCAATAATATGGGTGGCAGAATTACTGGCGCCGGGACCAATATCATCAAAATTGACGGCGTGGCCGGTCTCAAGGGAGCACTGCACACGGTAATTCCCGACCGCATTGAAGCGGGAACCTATATGGTTGCCGTTGCTGCCGCCGGTGGAAATGTCCTGGTGGAAAACGTTATTGAGGACCATTTAAAGCCGGTGGTCGCAAAACTCAAGGAAGCTGGTGCGGAAATCATTGAAGAGAGCAGCGGTATTAGGGTAAAAAGCAACGGTGCACTCTATGCGGTGGATATCAAGACCCTGCCCTATCCCGGTTTTCCCACTGACATGCAGGCCCAGTTCATGGCTTTAATGACAACCTGCCAGGGAACCAGTGTCATCACGGAGACGGTTTTTGAAAACCGCTTCATGCATGTTAACGAGTTGAAACGCATGGGTGCCAATATTACCATAGAAGGCCATAGTGCCATCGTCAAGGGAGGCAGCTGTTTGACCGGCGCACCGGTAAAGGCCACGGACTTAAGGGCCGGAGCTGCGTTGATCATAGCCGGGCTGGTAGCGGAAGGCGAGACTTCTATTGGCTGTACTTATCACATTGACCGCGGTTATGAGAATATAGTGGAAAAACTATCAAACATTGGCGCTAACATCAGGCGTGCGGCAGATTGATCCCAACCGGCGGGTTGGGATTTTTTAATTGCTCAAGCCAACCCCGGGGTGGGTAAAAAACCGCACTCCTGCTGCATAATACGACAGCATATGCCATTTTCTCCAAAGGAATTTGGCGCTAGAATTCAGAATTGAGAAGGTAGGATTACCGTATTACGGCATCGGTGTCTGAATTTTGTCTTTTCGCGAATAATCACTTTCGGATTCAAATAGATTTTAATAGAATACTACTCCCGGAAATGGAGTGTAGCATTTTGAAGAAAACCCTCTTTTGGCTGTTTGCCGGTGTACTAATTTTACTGGTTCTGCTTCCTTCAGTAGTTTTGAAATTGCAGGGTCCCCATGTGGAAGTAAAAAACGCCGGTACGGGAATTCGGGTAAAGATGCATGATACCGGCAAGGTGATGGTCATGCCTTTGGAGGAATACCTTGTGGGAGTGGTTGCGGGGGAAATGCCCGCCCATTTTCACATGGAAGCGCTGAAAGCCCAGGCCATAGCGGCACGGACCTATACTTTGAACAAACTAAAACGCACCACGAAAGATACGCACTATCCCGAGGCTGACGTCTGCACGGACCCGGCCCACTGCCAGGCCTGGATATCCAGGGCGGACATGAAGCGCAAGTGGGGAATCATCAATTACTGGAAATACTACAGCAAAGTTGTCAGGGCGGTCAAGGAAACGGAAGGCCTGGTGATAACTTATCACGGCAGGCTGATTGAACCGGTATATCATTCGACCAGCGGCGGTCGCACGGAGGCGGCCGCGGAAGTGTGGCAGTACGATTTTCCCTACCTGCAGAGCGTCAAAAGTGAGTGGGATAAACAGTCGCCCTATTACCGGAATACCCAAACTTTTACCCTGCAGGAAGTGGACCGCAAGCTGGGCACCAATCTAAATGCTCTACCTGCCGCAACCCTGGGGAAAAACTCTCTGTTAAAAGTGCTGGAACGAACTGTTTCCGGACGGGTGAAAACCATACAGGTGGGGAGGAAAAAGTTTACAGGCAGCGAGCTGCGCCGGAGATTGGGCCTCTCTTCGACATACATCGACTGGCAGGTAACGGGAGATAAAATCATTTTTTTCACCAGGGGTTACGGCCATGGAGTGGGCCTGTCCCAGTACGGTGCCAACGGTATGGCGAAAGCGGGCAAGAACTTTAAGGATATTCTCACCTATTACTACCGGGGAGTCAGTATTAAAAAAATTGACAATTGATTTCTCCCGAAAGGATATGGGGGAATTAAAGATGCGCAAGATTTTACTCTATCTAATAGCAGTCCTGTGCCTTGGGCTGGCAGGCTTTACTCTCGCAGGCGCCGTTTACTCCGAGAAACCCGATTTCTGTACCCGGTGCCACGAAATGCAGGTTCCTGTTGAGAAACTGGCCAAAAGTCCACATGAGGGTATAGAGTGCATTTACTGCCACGCGGAATTAAACTGGCCGGGCATGCTGGAACAAAAGTTTAAGGGGTTAAGGAACCTGTTGAAGAAGGGAGTGGCATCTGAGAACATAGACGCTGCCCTGATTTATTCCCGCGTTCCGGCTGAACGCTGCCGGGGCTGTCATGATAATGACGAGATTCAGGCCACTGAGCACATGGATCACCGGCTGCACCTCTATGCCGGTTTTACCTGCATGGACTGCCACAGCCGGACTGCCCACGGCACCTATGAAGAACGCAGGGTAACCTGGGAGGAACGGCAGCGCTGCCAGAAATGTCACCGGCAATAAGTTTAAAAAGGGAAAATATGGGTAATAATATGGCTGAGGTGATAATATGTTTAAAAGAACCTTGGCCAATTTTTATACTCATGTGAAAAAGTTAAAAAATATGCTTCAGCATATGACGCGGTTTTTGAAGCGGCACTGGAAAATTGTACTTCCTGTTGTCGTACTGATTGCACTGCTGTTGCCCGTTTACATGCTGGCCATGTGGCCTTTCGGGAGTGATGCAGTGGACGGCATGCCGATAGTCAAAGATTACGGTGACGTCACCCCGGAGGACGGGTCAGTATCAGGAGAGCCGGTTTCGCCCTGGCCGGTGGCGGTAGAAGACGGCGTGCAGGAAGTGGGTGGCGCCGCGACGGCAGAGCAGTCGGCTCCGGCAGAAGCCACCAAGGAGCAGGAGGCAAAACCAGTGTTGACGGAAATGGTACTGCCGGTTACCGGGCAGATAATTATGGGCTTTGGCCACACCTATTCCAAAGTTTACGAGGATTTTCGCTTTCACGGCGGGGTAGACATGTCTGTCCAGCGCAATACTCCTGTAGCAGCAGTCTTGACAGGCAAGGTCACTGCTGTGGAGTACAATGAACTTTACGGCTACCGGGTGACCGTCGACCACGGTGCCGGCTGGGAAACCAGGTATTCCCACCTGGGCAAAGTAGCTGTGGTCAGCGGGGATACCGTGGAACGGGGCACCGTAATTGGTCAGGTTGGCGAACCGGGCCGGGCCGAGGGCGACAGGGGTACCCACCTGCACCTGGAGTTGCTAAAGGACAAGCAGCTGGTAGACCCCCTGACATACCTGCCCGTGAAGTAATTACCGCCAAATTGGCGGAATAACCCAAAAACAGACCAGGAAATGGTTGTCTCTCTTTGATTTCCGCCATTTTCCTGGTCTAATTTTATGGCCTCCACATATATATTTACAGAAAAAGCGGAAGGAGGCCTCAGCATGCAAGAATACATCCGCAAGCGGGTCGTGGATATCAGCAAATATATATTAGAATCCTCGGCCACTGTGCGACAAGCAGCTAATGTGTTTGGAGTCAGTAAAAGTACTGTTCATAAAGATGTTACGGAACGGCTGCCGGCAATTGACAAAAATCTGGCCAAAAAAGTGAGAGAAGTGCTGGAAAAAAACAAAGCGGAAAGACATTTACGGGGAGGAGAGGCCACCCGTAAAAAATATAAAGAAAGCAAGGTATGTTAAGAGGATTTTGTCAGGATATGAAGAAATAATCCCTTAAGCTTACTCTGTTACCGTGTTTTGGTTTTTTATCTTTTAGTGAATTTTTGGACAAGCAAAACAATTTATGGAAACGAGAGGAGTTTAAGGGATGTTTGGTTGGGGAACGGATATCGGTGTAGACCTGGGCACTGCCAGTGTTCTGGTTTATGTAAAAAACAAGGGGATAGTTCTCAACGAGCCGTCAGTGGTAGCCATTGACAGGGACAGCGGTCAGATAATTGCAGTTGGTGAGGAAGCGCGAAAAATGCTGGGGCGTACTCCGGGAAATATTGTGGCCATTCGGCCGTTGCGTGAAGGAGTCATTGCGGATTACGATACAACGGAACGGATGCTGCGCTATTTTATCAACAAGGCCTGCGGCGGCAGAAAATTGTTATTCAAGCCGCGGGTAATGATCTGTATCCCGTCGGGGGTAACCGGGGTGGAAGAAAGAGCGGTGCGGCAGGCGGCCATGCAGGCCGGAGCCAAGCAGGCTTACCTGATTGAAGAACCCCTGGCGGCGGCCTTGGGCGCGGGCCTGGATATATCTCAAGCCAGCGGCAACATGGTGGTGGACATTGGCGGCGGCACAACGGACATAGCCGTATTGTCGTTGGGCGGCATCGTCTGCAGCAAATCGCTGCGGGTCGGTGGCGACAAGTTCGATGACGCCATAGTACGTTACATACGCAAAAAATATAACTTGATGATTGGCGAACGCACTGCGGAAGATTTGAAGAAACAGGTGGGTACAGCCTATCCCCAGGGTAAAACGGAAAATACCTCCATGGAAATTAGAGGTCGTGACTTGGTTTCGGGATTGCCGAAAACCATCACCGTCACTTCCGCTGAAACTTATGAAGCCCTGGCTGAACCGGTTGAGCAGGTAGTCGGTGCCGTAAAAGAAGTCCTGGAAAAAACTCCTCCCGAACTGTCAGCAGATATTATGAATAAGGGTATTGTTATGACCGGCGGTGGTGCCCTGCTGGACGGGCTGGATGCATTGTTGCGAGAGGAAACCGGCCTGCCGGTGCACTTTGCCGAAGAGGCTATATCCTGCGTGGCTCTCGGTACCGGAAAAGCCCTCAGCATGCTGAACGTTCTTAAGTCCAACGGGCTGATATCCAAAAAGATAATGTAAAAAAACTGGGGAGTGCCGTAGCACCCCTGTTTTTTTTTTTTTATAATTCTGACTCTTGATATACATATTCCACTCTTGAAACGGTAATAATGATTTATTGAGACCGGACCAAGGAGTGGGAACATGATTGGTAGGAGTTTCAAGCGGGCGGTGGTTTGGGGGTTGATAGCAGGCGGTTTGCTGGCGTTGATTACGGACATTCTGCTGCAGCCGGTGGAAAAGCCGCTGCTCTTTGATCAAGCAACGGTAAAAAGTGCGGAATTGCTGCGTATGCCCCGTATACCGTGGGACAGGATAGATTTACGCACCGGTGAAAATGAACTAAAAGAGGAAGAAATGATGCTGGCTACGCCTTCTCCCGACGAATATGACCACAGTACAGTTTTTTCCGACGTGCTGTCTGCTGGAGATAGCGACATAGCCATGATGCCGCAGGCGGAATTCCCTAACCCGCATCTAAACCGGTATACCGATAATCTCAATGTGCTTTTTGTCGGTACGGAGGATAGTGAATTGCGGATGGTTGCCGTTTACAGCATTAATATTCATGATAAGTACCAGTCGGGGGCAGTCTTTTTTCCCGTCAACACCTATTTTCAGAGCGGCATGTTAAAGGATATCTACAGGACAGCTGGTGTCAAACGCATCCAGGAGATTTTAGAAGAAGAGCTGGAAGTAGACATTGACTACTACGTGTGGATGGATAAGCGGATTTTGACCGAAGTGAAGTCCTTCCTGGAACCCATCATTGTGGACGGGCAACCGGTGGATATAGAAAATCTCTTTGTCATGGAAGTGACACCCAGGGATGAAGAGATACTGGGGAAATTAATGGAGCAGTTGACGCGGCCCAAAGTGTATTTCCTGCACCTGCCGAAACTGGTGTTTGCTTTTAAAAAGTACATGCGAACCGACTTTCGTCCGACCTTGGAAAACTTAAAAGAGCATTTTTTGATAGCGCGTAATATTGATACGCAGAGGATTACCAAGGTTATTGCCGGCGGGCATTATGAACATCAAAGGGGCCGCAAGGTGTGGGTTGTGCCTGATATGATCCTGAAAAACGTGGTTTATCAAATCACGCAATAAAAAGCGTGGGCTTTTTTAACCCACGCTTAAGTTATTTTTCCTCGTCCTTTTCTTTATCAGCAGCAATCTCCTCATCAATGTCCATGATACGGACGAGCAGCTCGACCTTTTCGCTTTCTTTGGCCTTCATCCATTCATTCAGCAGGGCGCTACGCTCTTGTTCCAACGCGATTAAGTTTTTCATGCTTTAGCCCTCCTTTCTGAAAATTGTTTCCCTTCTGATGGTCTGACCAACGGAGATAAAATCAAAACTATCTATCCAGGATGCAATGCTTTTCAACATAGTGAAATACAGCACAATCTTTGACAAATAAATAAGCCTTACCGCGTCTCATGCTGCAACTGATTTAGTGAAATTTAGTGCAAGTACTGCTATTAAAAAAACTTGCTGTTTGTTTCTTTCCTTGTGAATATAATAACATAAAATTATCCATTTGAAAACAGTTTTTTTAAAAAAAATCTAATTTTCATAACTGTTATATTTAACCGGCAAATCCAAAAACTTAAGCACTCCATTAATTACCCACAGGAAAAATACACGTGATATCGAACGGTATATATGATATGATAATTAAGTGGATTTTTTCAGGAGGTATGTGTAATGAAACGAAAATGGATGCTGTTGTTGATGCTGTCCTTATTATTAATCGGTTATTCCCTGGGTCAAGCTGTGCAGGCTTCTGACCCGCTGCCGGGAAGCGACCAGGACCCCCTGGTGACCAAAAGTTATGTAGATAACTATATTAGCAGCCATTACACAGACCTCCAGGAACAGCTGCGGCTACTGACCCGTCAGGTACAGCAGCTGGAAACACAGGTAGCGAGGCTTCAGGAACGGATTAAAATAAAGATAGAACTGGTGATTGGGGAGAAAACAGCTTACGTGGGTAACGATGCCCGGACCCTGCCGGTTGCTCCTTATATTGCAGGGGGCGGGCATACCATGCTGCCCTTCAGGTTTATCGGTGAGGCCCTCGGAGCGGAGATCGGCTGGGACGGCAGCACGCGCACGGTGAGCTATACTTTGGGTGACAAGGTGTTGAAACTGCAGATAGATTCCAAAACGGCTACAGTTAATGGCCGGGAAGTCCCTCTGGATGTCGCCCCGACTTTAAAGGATAACCATACTGTGGTTCCCGTGCGGGTGGTGAGCGAGTGCCTGGGTGCCACGGTGAAATGGTCTCAGGAGACGCAAACGGTAACCATTATTCCCTAGTATGCTGGTCCCCACGAAACCGTGTGGGGTTCTTTTTCGCCTGGTATATAGTGATATTTTCCATAAATACAAATTGTTGTCATTGAAAGATGACTGTACCGAGAAAGGGGGGATTGCCCATGACTCGCCAGTGGCAGACAGCGCTCAGCTGGTTAATCGGGGGACTGTTTTTTGTCGGCATCTTTTTCTTTGGTTTGTCTTATTATATAGATATACAATCACCAGACGTATCCGGTGTACCTGTGTTAGACGCGGACGGCAGCCGGGATACGGTGCCGGAGATGGATAAAATGAATATTCTGGTGCTGGGTATAGACAGCAGGAATGATGATTTCCGGGGGCGTACCGATACCATCATAGTAGCCAGCGTGGATCCGAATAACGGGAAAATCAACATGGTATCTATTCCCAGAGACACCCGGGTAAAAATCAAAGGGTCCTGGGATAAGGTGAATGCTGCCTATGTTTACGGCGGCGTGGAACTGGCCCGAGAAGTAGTAGAGGACTTGCTGGATATCAACATTGATAACTACGCCGTTATCGACTTTAAGGGATTTGTGCGCCTGGTGGATATCGTGGGTGGTATTGAGGTGGATGTGCCCGTCAACATGTATTACCCGCCGGAAGGCATTAACTTGAAAAAAGGGCGGCAAAAGCTGGATGGAGAGGATGCTCTGGCGTATTCCCGTTTTCGCGGTACCGTGGAAGGTGACATCGGCAGGGCAAGGCGCCAGCAGCAGGTAATCAAACTGCTGCTAGACGAACTGCTGCAGGCCAAGAACATCCTCAAGGCACCTCAACTTATTGACACCGTCAGGGAAAACGTGGAAACGGATATCTCCGTGGCCGCCATGGCCAAACTGGTCAAAATTGCCCAGCACCTGGACTCAACCACTGTCAATGCCATCGTTTTGGAGGGAACAAGCAAGAAGATTGACGGCCTGTGGTACTACCTTCCCAGTGAGGCGTCCTTAGAAGAAGCTTCCAAACTGCTTAGTTAGGCAGGAAGTAGTATTGATTTGTCGAAATATCCCTTAAGACTGAAAAAATGCGCACCTTTTCGGTGCGCTTTCCTACAGTAATAAAGGGGTGTTTTTATGGAAAACGAGTACAATTACGATTCCGACTTCTGGGGAGAAAAGATTTCCTCACGTCGAGGCGGGCACAGGCGCAGCAGACGCAAGCAACGGAAGAAGCGCCGGGCGTTGAGCTGGCTGCTGGTATTTCTCATCTTTTTTGTGGCCTTCATGTACGCCGGCTATACTCTGTCCAACAGCTGGTTGGATGAGGGAGTGAAAGAAAAAGACCGGGAAGACCGCCAGGGCCTCATTGACCCGGCAAAAGACAGGACGCTCACCCTGCTGCTCATGGGAGTGGACCGCCGGGACGAGGAAGTGGGCAGGTCCGACACCATTATTGTTGCCTTTGTTAATCTTGATAAAAAAACGGTCAACCTGTTGTCCATTCCCCGGGATACTTACACCAGTGTTCCCGGGCACGGCAGGACCAAGATCAACCATGCCTATGCGTACGGTGGCGTAGACCTGTTAAAGGCTGCCGTGGAAGGACTGCTGGGGGTGGATATCCAGCGGTACGTGCAGCTGGATTTCCAGGGGTTTGTTAATGTTGTGGACCTGCTGGGCGGTGTGGAAGTGGATGTCCGGCAGGACATGTACTACCCGGAGGAAAACATTGATTTGAAAAAGGGCAGGCAGACTCTGCACGGCGAGGATGCCCTGGCCTACGTGCGTTACCGCGGTGATGGGCGGGGCGATATCGGTCGCATTGAGCGGCAGCAGAAATTCCTGCGCCTTTTACTGGACAAACTATTAAACGTGCAGACCCTTTGGAAAGTGCCGGAGTTGACCAGGGAGGTTAATAGATATGTGGAGACGGACCTGACCTTAAAAGGGATGATTACCCTGGCCAAGGAACTGAAGGATATCAGCCCGGAAAATTTAAATGTGGCCACTTTACCGGGCAAACCGGTTTGGATAGATAATATCAGCTACTGGCAACCCGATTACACGGCCATGCAGGAAATCCTGGACGAATTTCAAGATATGAAAAAGGTTGCAGTGCAGGCAAGCCAGATGCATCCCCAAAATTAATGCCGCAAAAAAATTTTCAGAGCATTGCAGTGGGCTTATCCCCCGCGGTTATGGGAATGGAGGGAACTGGCTGATGGATATAACCCTGTTAGGGGCAAAAATTTCCTCAAAAAAAATGCAAGAAACCGTGAGTGAAATTAGTAGTTATATTACGAAAAGGACAATAAACCACATCATCACACTTAACGCCGAAATACTCTACAGGGCACAATTTGACCGGGAATTGATGGACACCATCAACCAGGCACAGCTGGTCACCCCGGACGGGGCAGGTATCGTCTGGGCTTCCAGAATTCTGGGTATACCCGTGCCCGAGAGGGTGACAGGCATTGACCTGACTCTGGAGCTGGTAAAGGAAGCCCACAAGAAGGGCTGGCGTATAGCCCTTTATGGCGGCAGGCCTGGTGTCGCCCGGGAAGCAGCCAACAACCTGCAAAAAAAATATCCCAAATTAAAAATTGTGGGAACCTATCACGGTTATCTTTCGTCTAAGGAAGAGGACGAGTTTCGCCGTGAAATAAGGGAAATAAACCCGGACATATTGTTTGTGGCCCTGGGGGCTCCAAAACAGGAGTTCTGGATCAGGGACAACAAGGAAATATTGGGAGTGCCCGTACTCATGGGCGTGGGCGGCACCCTGGACGTACTGGCAGGCAGGGCCAAAAGAGCACCCAGGTGGATGCAGCAGGCTCACCTGGAATGGCTGTACCGCCTAATCCGGGAGCCCTGGCGTTACAAGCGCATGCTGGCACTGCCCAAATTTGCCTGGCTGGTGCTGAAGACCAAACTTGGAGGCAGGGACAAGTAATAAGCGAAATTGCGAATATACCACAAGGCAAATGCATATATTGTCCCTGGTGATTCTGCAAATTGGGTAATTGACTTGTCCGGGTCCTGTGTTATAATGAAAAAGTGGATAGTTAAAATGGCACTATCTATCAGTTTTTCCGGCTAATCGGCTGGATACAGTCAAAATTTATGATTAACCAGAAGCAGGAAAAAACAACAGGATATGTCGAATACATAATGGTATCGGAGTTATTCTGTCTCTACGCCTGCTTTTAAGCGCACTTTCACAAAGTGCCTTAAAATATGCTAAAGGTTTCAAACCTTTAGGGTCTTTAGGTTAATTGCATAAAAAATACCCGAAAGGGGGGATCGCCAGAGAAGAAGACGGTCCTAAAGCTGCTCTAAAGGCAGCCAACTGCTTCTAGCCATCTAGAAGCACCAATCAAAAGAGGAGAAACAAAAAACAAAAAGGGGGATTTTTGAAGAATGAAGAAATTTTCTAAGCTGATTGCGCTCTTAACCGTAGCAGTATTCCTCTTCAGCTTAGCTGGTGTTGCAAGCGCAGCTGATAAAGAAAGTGCTGCAGCTCGCCTGGGCGCATTAGGCATTGTAGAAGGCGACGAAGGCGGACTTCGTTTGGACGACACAATTACTCGTGCTGAATTCGCTAAGGTTGCAGTTATGTTAGCCGGTATGGAAGATGCAGCAGCTGTATTGGCTGGTGCTCAGCCTCAGTTTACCGACGTTAAAGCCAACGCCTGGTATACCGGCTGGATTAACGTTGCAGCTGCTCAGGGGTTAATTAAAGGTGATGGCAACGGCAAGTTCCGCCCCAGCGATGAAATCACCGGTGCAGAGGTTGTAACTATACTGCTTCGTGTGTTAGGTTACAATGACAACCTGCCTGGCAACTGGCCGGTAGACTACATCGTTAAGGCTGCCGAGTTGGGCATCACTAAGGATGCTTCCTTCGTAGCTAACGCTCCGGCAGTTCGCGGCGATGTATTCATCATGGCTGATGCTACTTTATCTGAGACTGTTGTAAGTTATAACAAAGATACCGATGAATTTGAAAAGAAAGTAAGCGGTAGCGAAGAAGTTTCCTTAATGGTTGATAAGTTAAGTGTGGAAGAAGTTAAAGGATATGTAACCGATGCACCTGGTTTGCTGGGAAGCAGCTTGGATGACGACGAAGTTAAGGTGGACAACAGCAAATATGAATTTGTTGGAGACCTTGATGTAGACAGCTTAGTTGGTTTGGAAGTTACTTTCTTTGCTAACGACGATGGCGATTTATTTGCAGTTAAGAGCACCAATGCTGATGATGTTATAACAGATACTATCAAAGAGAACATTTCCGTTTCCGGAAGTGTATATCAAGTTACTCTTAAAGACGCCGATAAGACTTATGATATCAACAGTGATGCTCTAGTTATTGTTGACTTTGCAAAAGCAGATCTCAGTGCTTTAGCTGGCAATTACGCTGGTGCTGACGTAAAAGTTATTCTGGATGAAGATGACAATGTAGAGGCTATTTGCATCAACGACTGGGCAAACATAGCAGCAGGCATTGTTAAAGAAGTAGACGCTGAAGATATGGAAATCACCTACAAAGATGGTTTTGGTGGTTTAACTACTGATTTGAGCGATGAAGATTACAGTGTAGTAGTTAAAGGTGCTGTAGACAGCTTTGCTGACATTGCTGAATTTGACTTGGTATATGAGTTGAATAGTGGAAATGACTACATCCTTTACGTAGTTCGTGACACTGTAAATGGTCAGGTAACTAAAGTATCTTCTGATTTAAGCAAAGTATATGTAGATGGTGTGAAGTACACCGCTAACTTAAATGCATATTCTGATGATGATGGTGACAAGTTCAATTATAGTCCTGCCAATGGTGCACGTGACTTCTTAGGAGAAGATGTAACTGCTTATCTGGATGCTCAAGGTAAGGTATATGCATTAGCTGCAGATATTGCGCCTAACAACGCGACAACTGCATTAGCGATAACTAATATTGTGTCTGAAACAGATGCCTTTGGTAATGCTACTTACAAAGTGAAGTTGTTTACACTTGAAGGCGTAGAAGCAGTTTATGAATTTGCCAAAGATACTACCAAGATTGATGGTGTTGAAGTTTCCACTCATCCTGGAACAATCGTTGGTGAACTGGTTGGATTTGACCTTGACGAAAATGGAAAGATTAAATCCATGACAGTTAAGTCTGAAAAAGGTACTATAAGTATTGATCCAGATGACAATGGCGATGTTGAAAAGTATGACAGAGTAGATGTTGGCGGTACTAAGTACTATGTAACTGACAGTACAGTGGTTATCGTATCTGACTCTGCTGATAGCAGCTATGACGATCTTAAGATAATAACTTGGGACGACATTAAGAATGCAGCTGGTACTATTAGTAGTGCTGATATCTATGCAAGCGATAGCAGCAAGAAAGTTGAGTACATTGTAATTCCTTCCGATGTTGTTTCCACTTCTACCGCAGACTATGCAGTATTTATTGAAAGCTACTACAATGCTGATGATAATCCGGTTATCTCCGTATTTGAAAATGGTGCAGTAGTTGACTATGTATACGAAAGCTATGTTGCTGGTACCTTGACGGAAAATGACATAATCACTTATAAATTAAGCGATGGCGACATTAGTGAAGCTACTAAGCAGTTAGTAGTTAGTGGTACTGTTGAAGACGTTAACTCCAGTTTGAACTTGGTAACTGTTGGTGGTACTGATTATTTAGTAACTGCTGATACTATATTCGTAGACAATAGTGGTGACGCTCCTGTAGCAGCAGACTTTGCTGATATTAAAGACGGTCAAACAGTAACAATTAAGGCTGATGCTAACAATGTTGCCGAAGTTATTGTTATCACTGAATAAGGTAGATTAAAAAAAGGCCTAGCCTATTGGCTAGGCCTTTTTAATGCACCCGGTAGGCGTTTTGCTTATAGAGTTGCCGTTAGCTCTACGGCAATAGCGTATGCGAATTGGTTTCCTCCCATCTATCCCGCCATGGCCTTTTCAGGGTTTTGCCTGCTAAATCATTACCCCGGATGGGGAATTTTTCAGAAATACGGTCAAGAGCCTGACGTTTACACCGGCGACGAGATTATTTTTTTACGTAGCGTGGTAGGTAACAAGTTTTGGGGTGCTTTAAGAAAGACATGCACTGAACAGCCGGAGGTACAGGTGAATGTATAGGAGATAAATTTCTAAGAGGGGACATGGCAGGTCCTCTCTTTTCTTACAGCAACAAGTAGGACTATGGTCCTAGACAAAATAGGAAGAGAGTGCCCTGTAAATTTTCAAGCTCAGGTGGTAGGATATTTTTACACAAAACCAACACAGGGAGGGGACAGTTTATGAAGAAGTTACTTGCCACACTAACGGTACTGCTGCTGGTTCTGACTTTGGGAACCGGGGGAGCTCTTGCTGCCAATGGCAAGGCATGGGGCAAAAGTACCGGTGATACCATAAGCATGACGGAAACTATGAATACTGATGGCGAAGCTGCCCAGGATGAAAGTGTTAGCGATGCAGATGCGGAAGACGACCAGGAGGATGCTGATGTTGAGGATGAGCAGGAGATGGACGAAGATGAGGAAGAGGAAGCAGTAGAAGATGAAGAACAGGAGATGGACGAAGATGATGAAGATGCTATAGAAGAAGCCGATGCGGAAGATTTTGACGGGCTGAAAAAAGAATGGAAAAAGACGGAAAAACTCCTTGAAAAGTTTCAGCAAAAGCTTGAAAAAGAGCAGAAGACCCTGATGAGGAAAATGGAGAAAAACCTGGAGCGGCTTGAGGAAAACGGCAATGTGAATGTAGAGCTTTTGAAGAAAAAATTTGAAGCTCGGCTGGAGGAAATAAACCGGAAGTTTGAGGAAAGGATTAAACTGATGCAGGGCAGGCTGCGGGCCCGCGGCAGGGAAATAGCTTTTCGGGATGCTTTTCCGGTAATCAAAGCGGGGCGTACGCTGATTCCGGTGCGCGCAGTGACCGAGACTCTGGGAGCAAAAGTCGGTTGGGACCCGGAAACGAGTACGATTACCATTACACGGGACGATATCACCATAGTTATTAACCTGGGCAGCATGGAGTACACCGTAAACGGTGAGGTTAAAACTTTCGATGTTCCGGCACAGTTAATCAACAACAGAACTTTTGTACCGCTGCGGTACATTGCTGAGGAACTGGGTGAAAAGGTCAGCTATGACCCGGAAACAGGTGACGTGAATATCGGGGCTGATGAGTTGGCTGAAGAAGAAGGAGAAGAAACTGCGGCAGAAACCGGGGGTGTAGCCACAGGTGAAACAGATGAGAATACCGGACAAATAAATGTAGAAGAAAATCAGTCAAATCCTGAAGAAAATACAGCACAACAGACAATTTCTGATGAAGAGGTGACAACCCAACAGTAACCTTGAATTCCGGCCTCTAGTAGGCCGGAATTTTTGCGTATCCCGGTAAAATTTCACAGTCAAAAACAAAGGCTAAAGGGCAGGAACCAGCCGTTTTGCACCGAAGAAAAAACAAAAACCCGGCAAAGGAGGATACCATGAAATCTTATCGAGAGTACCTGTGGTTTAATACCAAGCACAGAGTTGAATTTATCAACATTACGGATAAGGTACAGGAGATTATCGACAAAAGCGGTATCAAGGAAGGACTGTGCCTGGTTAATGCCATGCATATCACTGCCAGTGTCTTTATCAATGACGACGAGAGCGGCTTACATAAGGACTTCAAGAGGTGGCTGGAAGAACTGGCGCCCCATGAGCCAGTTTCTCAGTATGCGCACAACACCTTTGAGGACAATGCCGACGCCCATTTAAAGCGGCAGATTATGGGACGGGAAGTGGTTGTGGCCGTGACGGAGGGCAAATTGGACTTTGGCCCGTGGGAGCAGATATTTTACGGTGAATTTGACGGTAAAAGAGATAAGCGAGTGCTTGTAAAGGTAATCGGGGAATAACAACAGTTATTTTGCAGGGTTGTCACCTGTCTAAATACCAGGGGCATTTGTTATTGGCCGCCTGGTATTTTTTGTGTGGTAAAGCCTGTGAAAAAATGCAGGGAATGGTGCCGGTTTTGTTGAAGTAAGATGAGAAGGAGGAATGGCTATGCAGAAAATGCGGCAGTTGCTACGGTATCAAAAAATTGTGGGAATTGTGCTGGCTCTTTTGTTAATTGTGGGAGCCATGCCTGCCGCCGCGGCCAGTGCGGCAGATGCCGGGCAAAAATCCCAGGAGCCCAATATTGAAGAGGTCAAATTCTGGTTAGATCTTCTGTACGTAAGACCCATAGACTGGGAGAAAATTGATGACTCCAGTGTGGAAAGTATTTTCGAGTCCCTAGGTGACAAGTATAGCAGTTACCTGACGCCGACAGCATTTGAAGACCTTTCCACCAGGTTGGGCGGCAGCTTCGGCGGTGTCGGCATCTACATACAGCAGGTGGAAGGCTATGTAACGGTTACTGCTCCTATTGAAGGTTCGCCTGCCGACAGGGCGGGACTGCAGCCGGGAGACAGGATCATCAAGGTGGACGGCGTGGATGTGGTGGACACTCCGCTGGAGCAGGTTGTGAGCATGATTAAGGGGGAACCCGGCACGGAAGTAGAATTGACCGTGCTGCGCGGTGACAAGGAACTGCTTTTCAACCTGACCCGTGATGAGGTGCGCGTCCACAGTGTAACGGGCAGGATGCTTGAAGATGGTATAGGGTATATTCGCATTCATTCCTTTGGTGAAAACGCTGTCGACGAATTAAAGGCCGAGCTGGCACGGCTGGACGAAGCCGGGGCTTTGGGCTATATAATCGACCTGCGCAACAACGGGGGCGGATATCTTACCAGTGCGCTGGAACTGGCTGACGTGCTGGTGGATAAGGGGCCCATCGTTCATGTGGTAAGGCGTTCTCAAATAGTCAAGACCTATACCACCAGTACGGAAGGCATCGACAAGCCGCTGGTCGTCCTGGTTAATAAAGGCAGTGCCAGTGCTGCTGAGATACTGGCTGCAGCCATCCGTGAGACCGGGCACGGCATACTGGTGGGGACCGAGACGTTTGGTAAAGCCTCAGTACAGCGCATAGTTGGGCTGAGCAACGGTGGGAAGCTTAAGGTTACCACCGCCCATTACCTGACTCCCAACAAAACCAATATCAACGAAGTAGGGCTTAAGCCGACTTTCTATGTGGAAGGCACGGAACAGCAGCTGGCAAAGGCCAGGGAAGTTTTGGAAGTGGCCATAGAGCAGGCAAAGATGAAGCCCGCCGTTCCTACGGTCCAGCTGTTTATTGGCAAAGATACCGGCTTTGTGCAGGGAAATGAAGTGGCGCTGGAGGTAGAGCCGTTTATTGCCCGCGGCCGGGCTTACGTACCCTTGCGGTTTATCTGTGAAAACCTGGGACTGCAGGTGCAGTGGCAGGAAGCCGGTAATACAATAGAAATATTCGGTGCCGGAAAGAAGATATTCCTGTCACCCGGCAGCAGCCGGGTACAACTAAACGGTAACGCCCGGGAATTGGCTGCTCCAGTGATGGTTAGGGCGGGCCACAGTTTTGTGCCGGTGAGATTCTTTATCCAGCTTCTGGATGGAGAAGTAAAATGGATAGCAAAATCCAGGCAGGTCAATATTTTCTATTCCCAACATTAAGTTGATAAGATTTGTGGAGGACGTCGCCCCTGCAGGTGTCCTCTTTTTTTTTTCATTTTTTTCTCTGGTGTCCGGTTGACACCTAAATGAGCGCGGTAATATAATATACCTTGCCGACTGACCGGTCGGTTCTAGTATTTTGTATGCGGAGGGAAAAAGATGGCAAACAGGAACGCAGGTAGGCTAGGATTTGTTGTTTTAATGGTTGTTTTTATCATGTTTGGTATTGCCGGCTGCGGTGCACCACCGGAACAAAACCGGCAGGCAGAGGTGGAACCGGTGGCTGTATCCGTGGTGATAGCAGAAAAGGGTGACCTACAGAAAATCACCAACCTCAGCGGTGAAATTGCAGCGCAGGAGAGTATAAACATAATTCCAAAAATGGGCGGTAAGGTGGAAGACGTTCTGGTAGACGTGGGCGATAAAGTGAAAAAAGGGCAGGTGCTGGTTCGCCTGGAGACCAAAGAAATCAGGGCGCAGCTAAAACAGGCCCGGGCCGGGTTAGAGGCGGCAAAGGCTGCAGCAGAACAGGCGCAGGCCAGGTTTGCCGAGGCAAAGAAGAACCTGGCGCGCATGGAAGAACTTTATAAGCAGGGAGCAATCTCCCAGCAGACTCTTGACCAGGTGCGGATGCAGTATGAGCTGGCCAAGACCGCTGCGGCGGAGGCTCAGAAAGAACAGGCGGAGGCAGGTGTGCAGCTGGCGGAAACACAGCTGGAAAACGCAATCATCAAGTCTCCTATTGCCGGCATTGTGGCGTTTCGATATGTGGACCCGGGGGATATGGCAGGGCCTTCCTCTCCTGTGATTACGGTAGTTAACATGGATACCGTGACAGTGACCGTTAATGTTTCCGAAAGTGAAATCAACAGTGTACAATTGGGTGATAAGGTTGAAGTCACCGTACCCGCCGCCGGCGACCGGACGGTTTTCCAGGGGGAGGTAACTATGGTCAGCCCCGCAGCAGATCCGCGAACCAAGGCGTATCCGGTGGAGGTTACCATTGACAACCCCGAGCACATTATCAAACCGGGTATGTTTGCCCAGGTAGCCCTGGGGACTGTTTCTGTTAAGGATGTCGTAGTTATCCCGCAGGAAGCGGTGATAGACGCCGGTGGCAAGAAAGTTGTTTATGTGGCAGGCGACGGTAAGGCCATAGAAAAGGATGTTAAGGTCGGCATTACTACCGGGGAACAGGCTGCCATTCTTGAAGGATTGTCGGTGGGCGAGAAGGTGATTGTCAAGGGACAGCACCGCCTGGAACACGGCACACCGATTGCCGTGCAGGAAAGCTCATCAACCGTGGTGCAAGGTGGTGACAGGTAGTTTATGAAACTGGCCAATTTTGCGGTTAAACGACCGGTTACAGTAGTAATGATTGTCTGTATTGTACTGCTGCTGGGTGCTATTTCCCTGTCCCGCCTGGCAGTAGACCTCTATCCCGATATCAAGCTTCCCGTGGCGGCGGTGACCACCACGTACAGCGGTGCCGGCCCCCAGGAAGTGGAGGAACTGGTGACCAAGCCCCTGGAGGAAATACTGGGAACTGTCAACAACGTGGACCAGATTGTGTCGGAGACTACCGAGGGTTCCTCGCTGGTTGTGGTGTGGTTTGACTGGGGTACCGACATGGATTTTGCCACCCTGCAGATGCGGGAAAAGATAGATTTTATTAAACCCTTTATGCCGGAAGATGTGGATGACCCGATAGTATTGAAAATGGATCCGGCTATGATGCCCATTCTGCAGATTGGTTTGTCCGGCGGTAAGGACCTATCCCAGTTAAAAAACCTTGCAGAGGAGAAAATATCAAACCGGTTGGAACGCCTGGAGGGTGTTGCCTCGGTTTATATCACCGGGGGAAAGACAAGGGAGATCCAGGTGCAGGTGGACCCGGTCAAGTTGGAACAGTACGGGTTGAGTTTAAACCAGATAGTCCAGACCCTGCGGGCGGAAAACCTCAACATGTCCACCGGTAAGGTAGTAGACGGTAAGCGAGAACTGTTTATTCGTACCCTGGGTGAGTATGAACAGGTATCGGATATCGGCAACATTGTCTTGAATCTGCCTACCGGGGGGACTATACGCCTGTCTGATGTGGCTACCGTTAAAGACGGCTTTAAGGAGATGGAGCAGATTACCCGCATGAACGGCAAGCCCAGTGTGGGTATTCACATCATGAAGCAGAGCAAGGCAAACACTGTGAAGGTAGCCAACCGTGTCAAGAAAGAATTGGAAAAAATCAAGGAGGAAATTCCGGTAGGCATCGAAATGAATACCGTTTTTGACCAGTCCGAATTTATCAACCAGTCCATCGGACGGGTGGTCAACAACACCATTATCGGCGGTATCTTTGCGGTGCTGGTGCTGTTTTTCTTCCTGCGGAACGTCCGCAGTACCCTGATTATTGCATTGGCTATCCCCATTTCTATAATTTCTACGTTTATTCTCATGTACTTCAATAACCTGACCTTAAACATGATGTCCATGGGTGGCCTGGCCCTGGGAGTGGGGATGATGGTAGATAGCTCCATCGTTATTCTGGAGAATATTTTCCGCTACCGCCAGGAGGGCCACGGCCTGCTTGAGGCAGCCACGGAGGGTTCCAATGAGGTTGCCAGTGCGGTGGTGGCCTCGACGCTGACGACTGTGGCCGTATTCTTACCCATTGTCTTTGTGGAAGGAATCGCAGCCCAGTTGTTCCGGCAACTGGCCCTGACCGTATCCTTTTCCCTGGGTGCGGCGCTGCTGGTTTCCCTGACACTGATACCCATGCTCTCGTCCAAACTGCTGGTTATCACCAACGGCAACGACACCGGAAGGAAAACCGTTTTGCGCCGGGTAATGGATGCTCTGGGTAGTGCGCTGGAAAAGCTGACAGCACACTACACCTGCCTGCTGAGGTGGGCCCTGGGTCACAGAAAGACCGTGGTGATTTGCGTTTTGCTGGCGCTAGTAGCCAGCTTTGCCCTGGTGCCCATGGTGGGGATGGAATTTCTGCCGAAAATGGATGCCGGGGAAATGGCCATCGATATCGAACTTGCCAAGGGCTCGCTGCTCGAGGACACCGATGAGGTGACTGCCAGGGTGGAAGCAATTTTAGCTGAGATTCCGGAAGTGAAAACTGTCTTTACCAGTGTCGGTCCGGCTCAGGACCAGATGACCGGTATGGGCGGGGCCCAGAAAGAGAAGGCCCGCCTGAGAGTAATGCTAGTAGATAAGGAGCAGCGCGGCCGCAGCACGGAAGCTGTGGTGGAAGAGGTTCGGAAAAAGGTTGCCGGCATCGCCGGGGCGGAGATAAAGGTAAAGGCTACGGACCCCGGCCAGTACGGGGGCTCGATATCGTCACCGGTTGCAGTTAAGATCAAGGGTAATGACCTGGATGTGCTGAAAGATTTGGCCAACCAGGTACTGGAGATAGTGGAAAGTGTGCCGGGAACCCGGGAAGTGGAATCCAGTTTTGTCAAGGGAAGTCCGGAACTGCAATTGCGGATTGACCGGGATAAGGCGGCAAAATACGGGATTAACGTGGCACAGCTGGCCAACGCTGTGAAAACGGCCATGTACGGTCAGGTGGCTACCAAGTACCGGGTTGGTGATGACGAGATTGATGTTCGCGTGGTATACTCCGAGGAGGCCCGGGAGAACTTGCAGGACCTGGAGAGCTTGACGGTCTCGTCACCCATGGGCTTTAATGTCCCGGTTTCCGAAGTGGTGACCATGGTGCGGGATGTGGGACCGGGAACCATCAGCCGTGAGGATCAGGTGCGGGTAGCGACGGTGACAAGCCAGATTGCCGGCAGGGACCTGGGCAGCATTACCCGGGACATCCAGGCAAAACTTGAGCCGTTAAGGAAACAGCTGCCCAGGGGATATGAAATTACTCTCGGTGGTGAACGGGAGGAAATGATGGAGGCCTTTGGCAACTTGCTGTTGGCCCTGCTGTTGGCAATAGTGCTTGTATACATGGTCATGGCTTCCCAGTTTGAATCACTGGTGCACCCGTTTGTGATCATGTTTTCGCTACCAACTACATTTATCGGGGTTGTTGCGGGCCTGGTAGTTACCGGGCATACTTTCAGCGTGCCGACCTTTATCGGTGTTATCATGCTGGCAGGCATCGTGGTCAACAACGCCATTGTACTTGTGGACTACATCAACACCCTGCGCAGTCGCGGCAAGGAACGGGATGAAGCTGTCCTGGAAGCGGGACCCGTGCGCCTGAGACCTATTTTGATGACCACGTTAACGACCGTGCTGGCGCTGGTGCCTACGGCAATGGGTATAGGTGCCGGCTCCGAGGCCTCGGCTCCCATGGCTGTGGCCGTTGTCAGCGGCTTGACGGTATCAATGCTGTTTACCCTGGTCTTTGTACCGGTGATGTACACCCTGGTGGATGATTTTGGTGCCTGGATGAGGAAAAAAATAGAAAGACGGCGAGCCGTAAATATTGAAGGGAGGAGCTCTTTGTAAAAGGAGGGCAAATAAACATGAAAAAACTGGGTATTTTAACACTGGTAGCTTTGTTGATTATGGGTACAATCACGGGTACTACCCTGGCCGACCCGCAGGAACGGGAAATAGTGGAACTGTCACTGGAAGAAGCCATTAACTATGCTCTGGAGCACAATCCCAACGTGAGGCTGGCAAAAATCGCCCTGCAGGATGCAGAGAAAGCGTATGACGAGGCGGAAAGTGCTGCGGATAAGATTAAGGATGATCCATATGTACCTCCCGGGTTGGATACTAAAAAAGTTGAAGAACTCTATCCTGTCCTGGCGGAAAGAGGCTATCAACTGGCAAAGCTCGGTCTGGACTATACCGGGCGGGCGACTCGATTGGCCGTGGAGCAGGCCTACTTTAACGTCCTCAGTGCCGAGCAGAAGCTAACGGTTAACCGGGCCACGTACGAAAGAGCGCTGGAACAGCTTAAAATGGCACAGGCCAGTTTCGCAGTGGGGACCGTTGCCAAAAATGACGTGCTCGGTGCGGAGGTGCAGCTGGCAAAAGCCCGGGCTGATTTGAACACGGCACAGAATGACCTGGATATTGCCTACATGGAATTGAACAGAGCGCTGGGTATGAACCTGGACCAGCCCTTGATGCTGACAACGGAATTAAAATACGAGCCCATGGAGGATGTAGATTTGGATCAGGTAATCGCGGAGGCTGCCGGGAAGGATGTCAGCCTGCTGGGGAAAAAAGTGGATTATGAAAATAAAAAGGACGCTTTTGAGCTGACGGCCAAGTTTTATACCCCGAATGTTTATAAGTACCGCGATGCCAAGTACGCCATGGAGGAAGCCCTGGTGAACTATGAAGAGGCGCAGAAAGATTTTGCACTGAGGGTAATGGAAGCTTATAAAAACTTAAAAGCTGCGGAGGCAAACTATAAAGTATTGATCAAAAGTGTGGAGCAGGCCAAAGAAAGCCTGCGGATAGCCAAATTGCGCTATGACGTGGGGGTGGCTACCAGCCTGGAAGTTTTACAGGCATCTGAGGCCTTGAAAAATCAAGAGCTGGCGGCAGCACAAGCCTTGCAGCAATATAACCTGGTAAAAGCCCAGTTTAAGCACCAGGTGTTTGGTACTACAGGGACCGTTGCAGCTGGGACAGGTATGAGCGGTATTTCTACCGGAATGGACGGCACCTCTATGAATCAAGATTCCATGCCCTCCGGAATGTAAAGGAAGGTGACAGAATTGGACGGTTCTTCTACTGATAAACGCAGTCAAATCCTGCGAGCTGCGGCCCGGGTGTTTGCGGCTAAAGGATTTCACAAGGCAAAGGTGGAGGAAATAGCACTGGAGGCCGGAGTGGGAAAAGGTACGGTGTACGAATACTTTTCCAGCAAAAAGGAATTGTTTCGGGAAATGTTTAAATCCTGCAGCATGTTCTACCTAGAGACCTTTCGCCGTAGGTTGGCAGATGAAAAGAGCGTTAAGTACAAACTGCGGCAAATAATTGTGTTGCACCTGGAATTTATCCAGCGGCACAGTGAGATTGCAATGATCCTGCTGCACGAGCATGCGGAGATTGGCGAGCAACTGCACCAGTGGATGCTGGAAAAACAGGAAGAAAAAATTGCTTTTATCAAGGAACTGATCCAGCAGGGTATTGATGACGGGGAACTGAGAAACATGGATGTGGACATAGCGGCCCGTGTATTCTTTGGTGCGGTGGTCGCTGTTGGCGGGCGTCTAATCATTCACGGCATAAAAGAGGTCGACGTTGACTATATTTGTGATGAAATAATGGGACTGTTTCTTGAAGGGATAAAAAAATAAGCCGGGAAAGTGAAAGGCCGGCACCCGGGTATAGCCTGTATCAAGCTTTTGCTTGGCGGGCTTATGTCTGGGTGCCGGGTTTTTGTCTAAACAGAGGATGGATAGAGAGGAATTTAGTGGTAAGAGTCGAAGACTTACAGTAAAAGAAAAAGAAAGGGAGCGTGTGTAGATGAACGGCGGAAAGGCAGTCAGAATATTTCTGGTAGCAGTACTCATGGCTGTACTGGTAACTGGTGCAGCCTGGGGAGATGGGGTGAAAGTATTCAGCGACGTGGAGCCGGGCGTTTGGTACGAGCAGCCGGTAGCGGAGATGAAAGCCAAAGGCATCATCAAGGGCGCAACTAACGAAGCCGGAGAGGAAGTCTTTTCTCCCGACAAGCCCATGACCGTGCAGGAAGCCATTGTATTTTTGGGACGGCTGTTAAACTGGGACAGTAGCAGCACTCAGGTTCCCATCACCTTCTTAAACCGTGATAAGGTGGCCGACTGGGCCAAAGGTTACATGACGGCAGCCATAAATAAGGGCGTTATTTCTGGTGCGGACCTGTATGCCGAGCCCGCCCAGCCGGCAAAACGTTATGAGATAGCCATTTTTGCGGTCAAGGCCCTGGGTTTGGATGATGAAGCTCGCGGGCGCTCCGGAATGATGCTGGATTTTGCCGATGCGGATGAAATTCCGCTACGCGCCGTGGGGTACGTGGACGTGGCCGATGAAGAGGGAATTCTTTCCGGTTACGGCGGTAAATTCTATCCCAATGAAAGCATTACGCGGGCGCAGATGGCGGCGGTACTGGCTCGGCTGGACGAGAAAATAGATGTGGCCCGGGACAATGTGGTCAAGGCGGAGTTTATCGGGCTCAGTTCCTATGAGCGGGCGCTGACTGTGAAAAAAGCTGATGGAGAGTTTGAGAAATACTTTTTGAGCGATGATGCCCTTATTTTCCGGGATAATAATAAAATTGCTTTAGATCAGCTAAAGCCGCTGGAGCCAATAGCGTTGACGCTAAATGCAGCAGGTGAGGCTGGGTATATAGAGGTTATTGATGCGGAAGAACTGGCTCAGGAACAGGAATATACTGTTAAAGGCACACTGACGGCTGTGGATGTAGCTGGTTCCGGCATCAGTATTGAGAAAGAAGGTGGGCAGGAAGTAACCTATGACGTAGGCGATGAGGTTGAAATACTGCTGGATTACAAGTCGGCGGAGTTGGTCGACCTGGTGGCAGGCCAGCCAGTCGAGGTAACTGTGGAGAAAGGTCTAGTGACGCAGATTTTAGCGGAAAGCATTGAGGAGACAGTAGAGGGGACTGCCGTGAAAGTTGACTTCGGTGTCGAAACCAGCATCGTCATTAACACCGAAGACGGTGCTGAGCAGAGTTATGTTGTTGCTGATAATGTGGATATTGACGGTGACGCCGATAGCTTGAGAGATATTATTACGGGACAGCAAGTGGAACTGGAATTGAAAAACAAAAAGGTGGTCAACATTGACGTCACTAATATGGAAGAAGAAGTGGAAGGGGTTGTGCAGAAAATAGTTCTGGCAGCGGACCCGGAAATTGTGGTGAAAGTAGACGGCCAGGAGCGCAGTTTTGCCTTTGCCGATGATGCCGTTATGGAAAAAAGTGGTAAGGACATTTCCATCGAGGACCTGAAGGTTGGGGATTACGTGGAACTAGAGGTTATCGGCAGTGTGATCACCTCCATGGAAGTTACTGCGAAAATAGTGGCTGACTACCTGATTGGCGAAATCGAAAACGTAAACAGAAGCGCAGAGGTTATCATATTGAAAAACAGCAACAGGCCCATTTACTTGAATGACGATACGGAAATCATAAAGTTCGGCAGCGATGTTAGCCTGCGCCATTTGGACCCCGGCGATGAAATAATTGCCGTCGGGCGGCTGAACTCGGGTATTTTGGAAGCCACAACCATTGTGGTAATTTCCGCAACCGAATAATCAACCTAAACGTACCCGGGTGTATTGTGAAATAAAAGCTCCCTTTGATACAGCCCTTACCACGCTTGTGGTAGGGGCGTTTTGCTGGTAAACTGTAAGCGTGATTTTGCCGGCTTATAAACTTATTACCAGGAAAGAGGGATGGACCATGACAGTGACCGGACGTGAATTGGCGCGGCTGATTGACCATACCTTATTGAAGGCTGAAGCCGAAGAGGAGGCTGTCAAAAAACTGTGCAGGGAGGCAAGGAAACATAATTTTGCCTCCGTATGTGTTAACCCTTTTTTTGTGCCCATTGCTGCTGCGGAGCTGGCTGAAAGTACAGTCAAGGTTTGTACGGTAATTGGTTTTCCCCTGGGAGCCACTACCTGGGAGACCAAGGTACATGAAGCATGCCGGGCGGTGCAGGACGGTGCTGGCGAAATAGATATGGTGATTAACATTGGGGCTTTGAAAAGCGGCAATACTGATGTGGTTAAAAGAGAAATTCGGGAAGTGGTGGCGGAAACCACGGCGCTTGCGCCCGAAACTATCGTAAAAGTAATTATCGAAACCTGCTATCTGACCGATGAAGAAAAGGTTACTGCTTGCATGCTGGCCCGGGAAGCCGGGGCGCATTTCGTCAAGACTAGCACCGGGTTTGGGACTGGCGGGGCCACCGTACAGGATGTAAGACTGCTGCGGCACACTGTTGGTGTGAGCATGGGAGTTAAGGCTTCTGGAGGAATTCGTACCTATGAGGATGCCGTGGCCATGATTGAAGCCGGTGCCACTCGCATCGGCGCCAGCGCTGGAGTTAAGATAATTGCAGAAGCGCCAAATTAAAAGTTAAAAAATTTGTGACTGATGTTAACACGTGTCGTCATGATACCCGCGTAAAGCAGATTGGACTCTCCGGCACTCAGTTATGTGTAATGCAACAAGTTTTTCCTGAACTGCACAGATGGTGAAAGTTGTCCGTTTTCTTTTGTTGCACCCCCAGGTTTTGCTTGGCGGTTTCGATATCTATAGGTGAAAGGAATAAAGAAAGGAGAGAAGAGATTAATGAGGTACAAAAGAGGCTTGATTTTGGTACTAACGGTACTGCTTACCCTGTCACTGATAGGGACTGCTTTTGCAGCGCCGCCGCAGTGGGTGCAGGAAAAGAAAATGCAAAAAATGTTTATGAAACAATTTAAGGCCAGATTTAGAGACCTCACGGAGCACTGGGCTGCCGAGGCAGTGGAACGAATGAGTGCCAAAGGATATATCAGCGGTTATGGCGATGGCACGTTTAAGCCCCAGGCTTTTGTAACCAATGAGCAGGCGTTGGCCATGATTGTCCGGGCCGTTTATCCCGGTGCAGAGGTTGACCAGGAAGAGGTCTTTTTCAATATGGAAAAATTGCGTCAGTTATCTTCTACCTGGGCCATGCACGAACTGGCGGTCGCTATTGACAAGCAGCTTACAACTGCGGAGGAAATGTTTTCGCTTGTTCCCAGGAAACCTGCCAGGAGAATTGACGTGGCGCGCTACATAGCCCGCGCCCTGCTAAAAGGTGATATAGACCCGGCGGACGTTGAACTTGACTTTATTGATGTGGAAAAACTGGATAAAGATGACCTGGCCATGCTGGAAAAAGTGGTAGCGCTGGGCATCTTTCAGGGAGACCCCAGCAAAACCTTCCGGCCGTTTAAACCCATTACCAGAGCGGAAATGGCTGTGTTACTGAAACGGCTAGATGAAAAAGTAGAAAATGAACGGGACAAGGCGGAGATAAAGGGAATCTTAAAAGCTATAGATATTGATGACCTTGAGATAACCATTACGGCTGATGGTGAAGACGTTACTTACAATATCGCTGAGGATGCCTCCGTATTCCGTAACAATAAGCGGGCCGGCCTGGAAGACCTGGAAATAGGAGATGAGGTACTAGTAGTCCTGAGTGAGGACGGGGCAGTGAAGTTTATCGGTGCCAGGAAAGTAATAGTGAAGGAAAAGGTTGAAGGAAAGGTTGTCGGTATTGACAGCGGGGATAATTCCTGGATTAAGGTAATGGTGGACGGTCACAGTTATCAGTATTACCTGGCGGACGAAGTGGATGTCGAAATAGATGGTGAAGAGGCGGAGCTGGATGAGATCAATGTTGGCGATTACGTTATATTGAAGGTGGAAAACCAGCTGGTAGTAGCTGTTGAGGTGGAACTGGAGGAACGGGAAGTAGAAGGTATAATTGAAGATATTGAAGATGATGAAATTACCGTCCTGGTGGATGATGAAGAGCAAACTTTCCGGTTGGCAGATAATGTGAAGGTTAAGATTGACGGGGAAGAAGCAGGAGTGGAAGATTTGACTGCAGGTGGTACTGCGGAGTTAGAAGTTGTTGGTGACCTGGTAGTGGAAATCAAAGTGGAATATGAGGAGGAAGTAGCAGGCACATTTCTGAAAATGGACGGCGATGAGATAACTGTTTTGGTGGATGACGAAGAAGTGACTTACCCGCTGGCGGAAAATGTGGACATTGACATTGAGGCGGGCATTAATCTGGAGGAAGTTCCCGGCGGAGTGGAAGTTACACTTGAGCTAAGGAATGGAAAAGTAGTTAGGCTGGAAATTGAAGTTACAGAGCGGGAAATTACCGGCGCAATTGAAGATGTGGATGATGGCGAAATAACCGTCCTGGTGGATGATGAAGAGCAAACTTTCCGGTTGGCAGATAATGTGAAGGTTAAGATTGACGGGGAAGAAGCAGGAGTGGAAGATTTGACTGCAGGTGGTACTGCGGAGTTAGAAGTTGTTGGTGACCTGGTAGTGGAAATCAAAGTGGAATATGAGGAGGAAGTAGCAGGCACATTTCTGAAAATGGACGGCGATGAGATAACTGTTTTGGTGGATGACGAAGAAGTGACTTACCCGCTGGCGGAAAATGTGGACATTGACATTGAGGGGGATGCAGACTTAACCAAGGTGCTTGCTGACAGTGAAGTGGAGCTGGAACTGAAAGGCGGGAAAGTGGTGAAGTTGAAAATAGAAGTGGAGGAAGAGTAGTTAAAGGGCGCTGCAGGGCGTCCTTTTTTTCTGTTGAGAGAGTGGAGTTTGACGGTTTTATTGACGGCGGTCAAAGGAAATGGAATATGCTTGTCGAATTGAAATAAAGGCAAGCAATCCACAGGAAACGGGGTTTTCGGATGGGGTTGCGCAGGTTTTTAGTATCTATACTAGCGCTATACCTGGTGCTTGTGATGACCGGTCCTGCCGGGGCGGCCGCTTTTTCGGATTTGGCCGGTCACTGGAGTGAAAAAGTTGTGGCTCTAAGCCGCAGCCAGGGGATAGTTAGCGGTTATCCCGATGGCCGGTTTCATCCGGACGAGCTGGTTACCCGGGCGGAAGTTGCCCGCATGCTGGTGAATGCTGTGGGTTTGTCGGAGTACCGCCGGGACGTTTCGGGGGTAGATTCGGTTTTTCGGGATGTATGTTACGAGCACTGGGCAAAAGCGGATATTATTTTAGGCAGAGAGACAGGCATTATTTCCGGCGACGGTGACGGGCTGTTCAGGCCCGGGGATTATATTACCCGCCAGGAATTGGCTGCCCTGCTGGTAAGGGCGCTGCAGTTTGTGGGAGAAGTGGAAATTGCTGCAGCATCCTTGGATTTTTCCGACAAGGATGATGTGGCCGGTTGGGCCCGGGAATATGTCAGCCGGGCGGTGGGTGCCGGCCTGCTTAAAGGGTATCCTGACGGCACGCTGAAACCCGAGGGATTCACCACCCGGGCCGAAGCTGTTGCGGTTATCGCCCGGCTGCTTAAGTATACCGGAAGGGCCTTTGATTATGCCGGCTATCTCCGGGGTGTGGGGACCAACCTGCTTTACGTGGAGAGCGATTTGGGAACAGTCGCTTTTAGCGTTTATGAACAGGCGGAATTTTTTTATGAAGATACGAGGGTTGGTTTTAACCAACTGGATGATTTTTCCGGAGAACCCGTACTGCTCGGCTTGAATTACGAGGGTGACGTGGTGTTCGGCCAGCTGGGGGACCGGGTTGAGCTGCCGGAGATATCTGTCAGCAGAAGACAGTCCTGGGCCCGGACCGTGCAGCAAAAGATGCGGCAGCTGATAAAGGACGACGCAGTCACCTTTGCCGGCACCGTTCTGGATGAAGATCCGGTGTTAAGCATGGCGGCTAGCAAGGAGACTATAGGGGTGGCTGAATTCACTTATGCCACTGGTGCCACCGGTAAGGGACAGTTAATCGCGGTTATTGATACCGGCGTGGACGTCTCGCACCCGGATTTGCAGTATATATCTCCGGGTGAAAGCAAAATTGTTGACTGGGTGGATTTTACTGACGAAGGCCGGGTTCTCCTGGAGTATTCAGTCCGGCGGGGGGATGCTCTGGTTGCAAAGGAACGGGAATATGTAATCCAAGGCATTCCCAGTGCCGGCGGCAGTTACCGTTACGGGCTAATATCTGAAGAAAAGCTTGGGTTTGATGTTAATTTCAACAACAGCAAAGCGGACAGCTATCTTATTCTCGCCACGGATACAGCGGAAGCGGGTGTCTTTGATACGGTCTACGTGGATACCGATGATGACGGCAACCTGGTGGAAGAACAGGGGCTGCTTGTTTATCGTGAAGGATACGGGTACACGTGGTTTGCTTCAAAGCGGGAAGACAAATTGTTTGCTATTGTCATTAGTGACCTTAGGGAGGACGGCAGAGAGGTCAAGTTGGGCTTTGACGGTAACGGGCACGGCACGCATGTCGCCGGAATTGCTGCTGCCAACGGAAAATTTCAGGGAGTGGCGCCGGAAGCCAGGTTACTGGTTATTAAGGCGGTGGATTCGTTAGGGCAGGTTGACTGGGACAAACTGCGGGAAGCTATTGTATATGCAGTGGAACACGGAGCTGGTATTATCAATTTGAGTATGGGCTATTATCAGGACATAACCGGTGGCCGCTCCAAATTGACCCGGGCCATCAATCAATTGGCGGCGGAACGGGGAGTGATTTTTACTGTCGCCAGCGGCAACAAGGGGCCCGGTTTAAGCACCATGGCCGTCCCGGGCAATGCGGAACAGGTAATCAGCGTAGGTGCTTACATTTCACCTGCCATGTGGGAGGCGGATTTCCAGTGGCAGGTGGATAAGGGCACCCTGTGGTATTTTAGTTCAACGGGGCCGCGGAAGGACGGGCTGCTGCTGCCGACCGTGGTGGCGCCGGGCAGTGCCGTGTCTACCGTTCCCCGGTGGAGCGCTAATGATTATCTGCTGCTGGAAGGCACCAGTATGGCTGCGCCGCATGTGGCGGGAGCTGTGGCACTGCTGCTTGACGCCGCAGCACGTCATAATCTTGAGGTCACGCCGGAGGCGGTAAAGGAGGCTGTGGCGCACGGTACGAAAGAAATTCCGCATTTAAATTTGGTTGAAGCGGGCAACGGGCTGGTTTACCTGCCCCGGGCCTGGGAGTATTTGAAGAGTTATAACGGTAAAGTTCCTCTGGAAGCTGCCGTGTTTAACGAAATATACGGCAGCGGCAAGGGACTTTATGCCCGGGATTTCATACCCGGAAAAATCGGTGTTGCGGTGAACAACAGGGGGCAGGAGGTAAGCCGTATTCAGTGGACTGCTAGTGCCGGCTGGTTGTCCCCGCTGTTTACAGAAACCGTCATTGCGCCCGGAACCGTGAGACACGTGCCTGTGCGGTATGCGGTGCCCGAGCAGGAAGGGATTTATACTGCCCTGTTAATTGGCGATGATCAGAGTACCAGCGGTCATGATATCAGGATATTAAATACCGTTATCAAGCCGTACTCCGTTTCTGAAACGGAACCGCTGTACATTAGGGACGAAGCAGCTGCTGCCCGGTACAAGCGTTATTTTGTACGAGTTCCCGAGGGTACGGAAAAATTGCATGTACAGCTGCGTGTCTGCCCGGTTGATGGAAAATACCAGGGCAGAGCGCGGGTGCACCTGATAAGGCCCAATGGCGAGGAAGTGGCCATGACCGATTATGCCGGTAATACTCCTGAAGGTAACCAGAGTAGGGAACTGGTTTCCGCGGAGAGAAAACGGCCTATACCGGGGGTCTGGGAAATAGTGGTTTATAGCTCGGCAACCCTGAGTTTCTACGGGCAGGATTTCTCCAGCTATGAGCTGCAGGTATCCGTGGAGGAAGGAAAACAGGAAACAGTGACGGAATTGCAATCACAGCTGGTAATTGGAGCGGTGCCGGGAATCAGCGGTAAGGAGTATACGGGGCTGCTGCATTTAACCGTGCTGGATTTTAACACCAAGAGTCCTTATAACGGAGTGCTGGAAGTTAATGGCAGGCTTTGCGAAGTGCGCGGCGGAGAACTTGTTATTCCTGCAAACGCCGGTAAGATTGACGTGAAGATTTAGCAAAACAAATGCCCGGGGCCCGGCTTTATAAGTCGTGGTTTAACGTATAATTACAGCGGGCTAACTACCAAGATAATATTAACGGCTGCCGGGCATTGAGCGCAGTTTGCGTTAACATTTCAAGGTAAAGGGGTTTGTCGTTTTGGCTATGGTACGGAAAGTATTTGCCATCCTGGTAATCATAGTGCTTTTTGCTCTTTATTATGCCTATCCTTTAAATTCGCCCGAACCTCACTGGGTGGATTTTTCCGCCGAGGACACCTCCTACCGCCTGGAAGTGGAAATGGTGTCTGCGAGAGAATTTAAGGTGCAGGAGCAGGTATTTGTGGTTAACAAGGGCAAAAAACCTCTGAAGGTGCTGAGATTTCAGGTCTTTCCCAAAGCCTTTGCCGACCCGGATACCGGACCGGTAAATCCCGAAGACTATCCTTCCGGCTGGTCTGCGGGGAACATTATCGTAAATGACCTGAAAGTTGATGAGAAAAAAGGGACACCTTATTTTGACGGCGTACTGATGAGCGTACCTCTGGAAAAACCGATTCAGCCTGGGGAAAGCCGGGTCGTAACTATAAACTTTCTCCTGAAAATGCCGAAATTAAATTACCGGTTTGGCAGCTACGGTGGAATCATCGCCCTGGGTGACTGGTATCCCGTGCTGGTCAATGAAGGACGGCAGATAACGGCATACCCTCCTGTGGGTGACCCGGGTATTGCGCCGGTGGCCGATTACCAGGTGGAAATTACGGTGCCCGAAGAATATACCGTGGTAACCAGCGGGGTGCTGGAAAATGAGCGGTCGTCGGTAACCGGCAGAAAGACGTTGCTTTTTAAAGGCGATTCCCTGCGCAATTTTGCCGTAGTTATGGGTAAGAAGCTGCAGGTCAAACGTACCAGGGTGGGCAACACGGAGGTAGAATACGCTTTTATCAATGACCGGCAGGTGGACACGGCACTGGCCACCATTAAAAGGTGTTTGATATTTTATGAGGCGAAATTTGGCCAGTATCCCTACCCCAAACTGACTGTGGCGGAAACTTATTTGAGCCCTTTTCAGGGGGTGGAATACCCGGGACTGTTGATGCTGGCTCACCGGGTAAAAGAAAATGAAGATATACTGCAGCGGGTGCTGGCCCACGAGGTGGCACACCAGTGGTGGTATGCCGTTGTTGGCAACGATCAGGTGCGGGAACCCTGGCTGGATGAGTCCCTGGCGACGTATGCCAGTAAGATTTTCATTGAAGATGTGCTTAAGCGCCAGTTTAATTTCGGCAGCAGCCTGCACGAGACTGCCCGTGCCGGGGAAATAGATTTTCTCAGTCCTGTAGTTGAATTTGCCAGCAGAGAAGAATACCTGACCCATGTTTATTACGGCGGGACCATGTTTTGGACGGCTTTGGAACAGCAGGTGGGCAAGGAACGAATGTTTGAGTTCTTGCGAAATATTTATGAGAAATACCGGTTTGCCGAGATTACCACCGTACAGATGCAGCAGGAGATAAACCGGCTGGTTGAGCAGTAGGCACCTTCTTGGTGTCTTTTGCTTTATAGATGGTTAAACTACTTGTGAGGGTGTGCCTGCACTGATAGAATAGGGTTAAAGTCATTTATCTTGGGGGTTAATGCCATGAAAAGTTGGTACCGGTACATGTTGTACACCATTATTGCCGTAGCAGTAATACTGGCCCTGTGGACAGGTTGGCAGCGGCATTACCGGGAGAGCATCAATAAGGATCTTGCCGTGGTGGTAGACTATGACCAGGTAGTGAAACTGGCTGCCAGGGAAAACTTGACCGAGAGGGAGGTTTTATCCCGGCTCAGGAATCTTGACGGGCAGGGAATTACCGGCGTGCTGTTTAAGGAGCAGACCCTTACCAGTCAGGGTGTTAAAGACCTCTGGGTGAAAACGGGAGCGGAACTGCTGGCCAATCCCACCTTTTCCGCTCATTGGGGGAAGATTAAGCCGGATTATACCTATATTTTAACCAGGGACAAGAGGGAATTTGAACGCATCAGGGTCAACCTGGAAGCAAAAGTTTTAGGAGTGGAAGCCAGCACCCAACCGGAGGCCGGAATTTACCTGGTTGGGACACCGCTTACCCAGGGACAGTTGAAGGAAATCGGTCTCGGGTTTCCCGTGAAAGGTCTGGATTTGGTGGCGAATATGGGCTTAAAGACCATGGTCCAGGTGAGAAGCTGGTCTTATGCCACTCCGGAAGGAATTACGCAGTTTTTTTCCTTGTTAAGGCCCTATGAAAATATCAATGTGGTATTGTTCAATGATGAAAAACTGCTACCCTTTACAGAGGTGGTTGCCGGGGAAATCAGGCTGCTAGGGGCCAAACTGGCCAGCATTGAATTTTTTCCGCAGCAGGGTTTTTCCCGGCTGGCTGCGGCTTTGGACAAGCGGGTAGTGCGCCTGCATGCTATTGGGACGCGGGAAATGGCACACATGACTGTCAGTAAGGCCGTGGACAGGTTTGTGCTGGCGGCCACCGATAGAAACAACCGTATTTTGTTTGTTCGCTTTTTCTTCAATCCGGATTCCTCTAGCTGGCTGAAAGACAATCAGCAGTACCTGTCGATGCTGATATCCGAACTGAAAGCCAAGGGGTTTAACCTGGGTGAACCGGAGACTTTCCCGCCATTTAAAACGTCGCGGGTAATGTTGTTTATAATTGGCCTGGGGTGTATTGCCGGCGGCATGCTGCTGCTGGATATAACAGGCTACCGGCGCTGGGGGGTGGCTGCCGGTGTGTTCTTTGCGGTGTTGTGGGCTGCCATGTTGGCTTCGGGATATATTTCCCTGGGACGCAAGCTGTTTGCTCTTGGTGGGACCATTGTGTTTCCTACCCTGGCGGTGGCCGGCTTTGTCAGGGAGAAACCGCGGCACATTCTAGCCAGCCTCGGTGTCCTGGTGTTGACGGTTCTGGTATCAATGATTGGTGCCGTGCTGATGGTAGGTCTCCTGGCTGAAAAAAGCTTTATGCTGAGGCTGGACCAGTTTATGGGTGTCAAAGCAGCGTTTTTGGGACCGCCTTTCTTAATTTTCGTTATTTATGCCTTTCTAAAATACCCTCCGGAAAAATGGCTGCTCAGAGTGCGTGCAGTGCTCAACCGGAATATTACGGTCAAGTATGCTTTGCTGGTGGGCATTTTAGGCTTAATAGGAATAATCTACGTTATGCGTTCCGGCAATGAGGGAATTTTCGTTTCGTCGTTGGAACTGGAGGTGCGCCGTTTCTTAAATGATTTGTTGGTGGTGCGCCCGCGAACCAAGGAGTTTTTAATCGGGCATCCCCTTTTAATGCTGGTCTTTTACCTGGGTTACCGGGATTACTTGCTGCCTGTTCTGGTGCTGGCCACCATTGGACAGGTTTCCCTGGTCAATACCTTTGCCCATACCTGGACGCCTTTGGCTGTTTCCGTGCTGCGGACCTTTAACGGTTTGTGGCTGGGTGTTTTCGGCGGTATCGTGCTCATTTTGCTGGTAAAGGCATGGTACTGGTGGGAGGCGAAATATCTCCGTGACTAAAATTGTTCTGTCGGGGTACTTTGGTTTTGGCAATCTGGGCGATGAAGCAATTCTGGCTAGCATGGTGCAGGGAATCCGGAAGCAGGTGCATGATGCCGACATTACGGTTTTGTCCAATTCCCCGCAGCAGACTGCCGGGGAACTGCAGGTGCGGGCTGTAAACCGCTGGAGTATATCTCAGGTAGTCCCGGCAATTAAAAACTGTGATATTTTTGTCAGCGGTGGCGGCAGCCTGCTGCAGGATGTGACCGGCAGCAAAAACCTGCTGTACTATCTGGGTCTGATATGGTTAGCCCAGAGGTTTCGCAGGAAAGTGATGGTTTTTGCCCAGGGAATCGGTCCCCTGACTAGAAAGGTCAGCCGCTTCCATGTGGCAAAGGTTCTTAATAAAACAGAGGTTATCAGTGTCCGGGACAGGGAGTCTTATAAACTGCTCCGCTCCATAGGCGTGACCCGGGACATTTTTGTCACCGCTGACCCGGTGCTGGCGCTGGACGTATCGGGAATTTATACAGGCCAGGCTGCCCGGCTGATAGAGAGCTTTGGGCTGCAGGGCGACAGGGTAATTGTGGTGTGTCCCAGACCGTGGGGAGATAATGCTTTTGTTGAATCCCTGATAACAGCGTTACTTTATTTGAAAAGGGAAAAATACCGGCTCTGCCTGCTGCCGTTTCACCATCCCGGGGACCTAGAACTGTGCCGGGAACTGGCTGCCTCGCTGGGGGAAGGTGCCGTCGTTTTGGACAGGCGGTTAAGCTTTGGGGAAATTTTCGGGCTGTTTGCCCAGGCACAGCTGGTAATCGGCATGCGGCTGCACAGTTTGATTTTTGCTGCTGCTGCCGGGACACCCATGGTGGGTATTTCTTACGACCCGAAAGTGGACAGTTTTCTCAACCAGGTGGAACAGCCCTGTGCCGGACATGTGGGTAGACTGACCGCAGGAGCGGTGGTGGCTCCGGTGGGCGAAGTGCTTAACGCGCCTTACAGTTACCGCGAAAGGTTGGAAAAGAACTTAACAGGCTTGAAAAAACGGGCTTTGGAGAACTATCACCTGCTAAGCAGATTAGTTTAAAAAAGAACAGAGGGAACCTTATTTAATAAACACGTCAAAATTTCTAAGGCAAACTTACATTCAACTTCTTCAATAAGGGAGGAACGCTGTGGCTGAAGAGAAGACCATTGCCCGGGCTGCGGGAGTGGTTTTGGTAATGAACTTAATTAGCAGGCTACTGGGATTTGCACGGGATGCGGCAATTGCCGGTCAGTACGGGGCATCGGCAGCCGCAGATGCTTACTGGGTAGCTTATACCATTCCCTTTTTCCTGCAGGCAATCTTTGGGGTGGCTTTTGTTTCCGTAATGGTGCCAATTTTTACACCGTACATATTAGAAGAGAAGCGTGAGGAAGGCTGGAAAATTGCCAGCGGGATTTTCAATCTCACGGCAGTGACGCTGCTGGCAATCACGCTGCTGGGCTACTGGGGTGCACCGGTGCTGGTGAAGCTTACCGCTCCCGGGTTTGGGCGTGAATTGGCCGGGTTGACGGTTCACCTCACCCGTATCATGTTTCCTTCCATTGTTTTCATGGGCCTCGGGATGCTCGTGACCGGTATTCTCAACGCTTTTAAAATATTTGCTCTGCCCGCATTTGCTCCCGGTGCGGCAAATATTTTGATTATCACTGCAGTCATCGTTTTTGGTCATCTTTACGGTATTGACGCTTTGGCCTGGGGGACGCTGGTTGGGTTTGGCTTCTTTTTGCTGGTGCAGCTGCCGGCTTTACGCGGGCTGAATTTTCGCTACCAGTGGTTATTCAATCTTCACCACCCGGCAGTACGCCGGTTTGCGGGCAGTGTGTGGGTTGTGGTTCTGGGCATGTCGGTAAACCAGATTTACCTGGCATTAAACAGGGTGTTTGCTTCCAACCTGCAGTCCGGCAGTATATCTGCGCTAAATTACGCGTACAGAATCATGACACTGCCTTTGGGGATTTTTGTGGCTGCCGTGGCGACGGCCATTTTCCCCTCTCTGAGCCGGTATGCCGCCGCCGGTAGAAAAAGTGAGTTGGCCAAAACCCTGGTGCGGGGTATCCGCATGGTGCTGTTAATAACTGTTCCGGCGGCGGTGGGGATGGCTGTGCTGAAAGTTCCCGTAGTCAAGCTGCTTTTTGAGCGCGGGGCTTTTGCCGCCCGGGATACCATGCTGACGGCGGATTCCCTGCTCTTTTTTGCAGCTGGGCTGCCTGCTTTTGGCATTAACCTGGTAATCACAAGAGCGTATTATGCTCTGGATGATGCCAGGAGCCCGGTGATAACCGGAATGCTGTCCGTTGTGGTCAATATAGTATTCAGTTTTGTGCTGCTGTACCCCCTGCAGGCTGCCGGGCTGGCCCTGGCGGATACCCTGGCTGCCCTGACCAATGCTTCGCTGATGGTTTACATTCTGGCGCGCCGTGAACCCGAATTTGCCGTGGTTTCGTTATTCCGGACGCTGGTGAAAATACTTGCGGCTGCTGCCGGTACCGGGCTGGCGGCTTGGGGAGCATATCTCCTGGGGTTACGATATTTGCCCGCTGGTAATACGCTGGTGTATCTGGCCAATGTGGTGCTGGCCGTGGCTGCCGGGGCCGGGGTGTATGTTGCGGCAGTATTTTTGTTCCGCTTGGAGGAAGCTGCCGAAATTCGGAATTTGTTTTTCAGCCGGTTGTCATCAGGAAATAAATGTAAAGAAAAACAAGGTTAGGAGGAATTGCAGTTAATGCTGTCGAATTCCTTAATGTTTGCAGTCTTATTTTTTTATGAGGAGGTTGTACCGTGCTGGATATCGAGCAGATAAAAGAAATTCTTCCGCATAGATATCCCTTTTTGCTGGTGGATAAAATTGTCGAGCTGGAAGAAGGCAAGCGGGTAGTAGGTCTCAAGAATGTCACCATCAATGAGCCGTTTTTTCAGGGCCATTTTCCCGGTTATTCCGTGATGCCGGGAGTGCTGATTGTAGAAGCCATGGCGCAGGTTGGGGCCGTGGGCATCCTGAGTATGCCGAAACATAAGGGAAAGTTGGTCTTTTTCACGGGAATTGACAGGGCCAAGTTTCGCAAGCAGGTAGTACCTGGCGATCAGTTGCGTATGGAGGTAGAAATCGAGTCGCTGCGGCGGCAGTTTGGCAAAGGCAGGGGAAAGGCATTTGTCGGCGACCAGCTGGTGGCTGAGGCGGAGATTAAATTTGCCATACAGGAGTAAGAAGCTGCTGCGGCTGAAGTGCTTGTAAATTGCTCCGGCAGGCGATAAAATAGAAATGGTATGTTTAATTCGGGAGAGGGGAAACCATGCAGTTGACAAAACTTCTGCCGGGGTTGTTCCTGGCGTTTGCGGTTACATTTGGCATTACACCACAACTGAAAAAACTAGCAAAACGGGTAGGAGCAGTGGATATTCCCGACAACAGGAAGGTTCACCGGCGGGTGATGCCGCGCATCGGCGGCCTGGGCATTTATTTGGGCTTTGTGGCAGCCCTGCTGGTGATGTTTCCCCTGACAGCAGAACTAAAGGGCTTATTGGTCGGAGGGAGTATTATCCTGGTTTTCGGACTGGTTGACGATATCCGGGGAATATCGCCGAAAGTAAAACTGGCGGGGCAGGTTATTGCGGCCCTGGTGGCCGTACATGCGGGAATTAGAGTGGATTTTATCACCAATCCTTTTGGTGATATCATCACTTTGGGCCGGCTTGCAGTACCGGTAACCGTGTTCTGGATTGTCGGCGTCACCAATGCCATTAACCTGATAGACGGTTTGGACGGTTTGGCAGCCGGGACTTCCGCTATTGCTGCTGTAACCATGGCTGTTGTGGCGGTCATGGAAGGTCACTTGGCGGTGGCGGTTATGGCTGCGGCGCTGGCCGTCAGCATCCTGGGTTTTTTGAAATACAATTTTCACCCGGCACAAATATTTATGGGTGACAGCGGTTCGTTGTTTTTAGGCTTTACCCTGGCTGTACTGGCGATTATGGGTCTTACCAAGAGTGCCACTATTATTTCCGTGTTTATCCCTGTTATTATCCTGGGAATTCCCATTTTTGACACTTTCTTTGCTGTGGTTCGCCGGTACCTGCAGGGAAAACCCATCTTCCAGGCAGACAAGGGCCACTTGCATCACAGATTGCTGCATATGGGGTTAAGTCACAAGCAGACGGTGCTGGCTATTTACGGTGTCAACTGTACCCTGGGCGCCAGTGCGGTGCTGCTGACCGTACTGACAACCGAGCAAAGCTTATGGATTTTGCTGGGGATAGCCGTGCTGGGCATCATTGGCGCCAATGCCATTGGTGTTACGGGCATCAAAGCAGTGCGGAGTCGCCGCCTGCAGCAGGATAACACCAAGAAATATTACCACAATTAGACCGGGAGGCGTATCATGTATAAACTACTGAAACCAGCAGCAGCTATTACCACGCTTTTACTGGGTTTTATCCTGGGAACAGCGGTACAGGCCGGCTCGGGCGGTCCCGGAACCAGTGCGGACCCTTTGGCTTCCCGGAGCTATGTGCACCGGGCGGTAAACGAAAAGATTGCTGAACTGCAGCAGCAGGTGACTGCCCTGCAGCAGCGGGTTAACCGGTTGAGCAGTACCATAACTGCGCTGGAAAAAGTCGCTGGTGTGGAAGGTGTTGCGGCACAAGGTGTACCGGCTCCCGGTACATACTTGCTGGAACGGGAAGTGGCGGTCTACGAGCAGCCGGATACGGGAGCACCGGTGGTTGCCAAGTTGAAACCCAGCCAGCAGTTTGCCGTTATCGAACTGCAGGACGGCTGGTACCACGTGGAGCTGTCCGGCGGTGTTCGGGGTTGGATTACAGGCGAATATGTGCGGACCAAGTAACACCCTGCGGGGTGTTTTTTGATGTATAAATATGCATAAAATTGCAGGAATTATAAGAAAGTTAGCGAAGTAAGGTAAGACTAAATTTGTGGGAGGAGATAAGGTGGATTACCGGCCGACGACGTTTACGTGGTTCTGGCTCTACGGTCCTACTCTGGCCATTATTGTACTCTCGGTAGTTAATTTTGCACGGCATAAAGGGGGCGGCAGGCAGTGAACACACCCGTTTTGGCAGCATTTATCATTTATATTTGTGCCATGCTTATAATTGGAGCCCTGCTGTACCGTAGAAACAAGTCGCTGGATGATTACTTCCTGGCCGGGCGTTCTCTCAACGGCTATGTTGCGGCATTAAGTGCGGAAGCCAGTGACATGAGCGGTTGGTTGCTGCTGGGCCTGCCGGGAGCGGCTTATGCGGCTGGCTACAGCGCCATGTGGATTGCGGTGGGTTTGGCCGTGGGTACCTATCTCAACTGGCAGTTTGTTGCCCGGCGGTTGCGAAAGTACACGGAAATGCTTAATGCCATCACGCTGTCCGATTACTTTGAATACCGCTTTCATGATAACAGCCACATTCTGCGCATTATTGCAGCTGCATTAACGCTGGTATTTTTTTTATTTTATACTTCATCCGGACTGGTGGCCGGTGGCAAGTTATTTGAAAACACCTTCGGCCTCAATTACAACCTGGCACTGTACATTGGTTCTCTTATAATCATTCTCTATACATTTTTGGGTGGCTTTCTTGCAGTCAGCTGGACCGACTTCATTCAGGGGATTTTGATGTTTCTGGCGCTGCTAATAGTACCCATCACGCTGATGACGCAGAAATTGGGCGGTATCAGTGGTATGTGGCAGGCTATGGGTTCTGTCAATCCAGACCTGCTGGATGCCACCAAGGTCGTGAATTACGATTATGCCAAAGAAATTTTCTGGCAAACCGATGCGTCCTCCATCACGTTTTTAAGTGTGGTTTCACTAGCCGCGTGGGGCTTGGGATACTTTGGCCAGCCGCATATCCTGGTGCGGTTTATGGGTATCCGCTCGGATAAAGAGGTGCCAAAGGCGCAGTTGATTGCAGTGGTTTGGGTAGTACTGTCATTATTGGGAGCACTGTTTGTCGGCTTTGTGGGAATCGGCGCCATATCTAACAAACTGGTTGACCCAGAAACTGTCTTTATGACCCTGGTGGAGCAGGTATTTAATCCCTGGGTGAGCGGTTTTCTCCTGGCGGCAATTTTGGCGGCTATTATGAGTACGGTGGATTCCCAGCTGTTGGTTTCTTCCAGTGCTCTGGCTGAGGATTTCTATAAATCCCTGATCCGACCCAAAGCTTCCGATGCGGAAATGATGTGGATCAGCCGGGGAGCGGTTATCGTGATTGCTGTCATCGCCTTGATACTGGCCAAAAGCGGCGGCAGCATTTTGGATCTGGTAGCCTATGCCTGGGCGGGCTTTGGTGCCACCTTTGGCCCGGCAGTTATCTTGTCGCTGTTTTGGAAACGTATGACCCGCAACGGCGCCCTGGCCGGAATGCTGGTCGGTGGTTTGACGGTGATTATCTGGAAGAACTATCTCAGCTTTACCGGTTTGTATGAAATTGTGCCGGCATTTATTCTCTCGTGGATAGTGATTATGGTGGTAAGCCTTCTGGAAGATGAGCCTTCGCAGGAAATACAGCAGGAATTTGAAGAAGCCATTAGATAGCTGGTGGATTGGGGGAGTGAGAATTGTTATCCGGTTTCAGGTTCAAACTTTTATGGTGGCTGCCCACAGCGGCTTACATGGTCCTAATCTTTTACCTGTCCAGCAAAACCGGAGATGAAGTGAGTATTCCCACTCCTGATTACGTGGCCCACGGTTTGGAGTACCTGGTATTAAGTGTTCTGGCGGGTATTAGCCTGCGCAAAACTACCTGTCTTTCCTGGAAAAATGTTTTTGCCATATCCGTGATTATTTCATCCGTTTATGGGATTACCGACGAGTGGCATCAGAGTTTTGTGCCGGGGCGGTACGCCACTGCTGCGGACTGGTTGGCCGACACCGCAGGTGCAGTGGTGGGACAGGCTATTCTTTCGTTGATAAAACATAAATTTTAATACTTTATTCAGTGGAGCCTTTTTGGGCTCTTTTTTCATGTTTTTTTTGAATAGGGGTAATACTAATGCGAGGAGGCGATGTGCGTGCAAAAAATTGTCTTGGAAGTACTGTTAACCGGCCTGTTTATTTTGTTAGGAACAATATTATTATACTATTTCAGCAGGCAAGAAAAGTTATAGGGGTGAGTTGATGGAAATAGTAGAAGTTTTTATCCAAACACTGCTGGCTTTTTTCGCACTGTTTTTTTATTCCCGGCTGCTGGGAAAACAGCAGCTCAGCCAGTTGACTTTTTTTGAATACGCCACGGGAATTACCTTTGGCAGTATTGCTGGAACACTTGCCACTGATATCGGCCCACAGCGTACTTTAATGCACTTTTTGGCACTGACGTTATTTACCTTGCTGACCTATATGATGCAGTTTATCGTGCTAAAAAACCGCCCGGCCCGGAAAGTCATTGAGGGAGAACCCACTGTAATCATTCAAAACGGCAAGATACTGGAGGATAAGCTTGCGGGGCTGAAGTATAACATGGATGAACTTCGTATGTTGCTTAGAGAAAAGGGTTTTTTCAAGGTCGCGGATATTGAATATGCCATTGCGGAGCCCAATGGAGAGATTAGTGTCCTGTCAAAATCGCAGAAGCGGCCTGTTACCCCGGAGGATTTGCAGATTCCCACTGATTACGAGGGCGTGGAGGTGGAACTGATTCAGGACGGTGAAATCATTTTTCAAAATTTAACCCAGAACAATTTGGATCTGGACTGGCTGAAAAACCAGCTGCAGCAGCGAGGTGTAACCGACTTGAATCAGGTCGTATTCGCCGGGCTGGATACCCAGGGCAATTTTTACCTGGATACCAGGCAGGATGCCGGTTCACAACCGGTGGATGCAACGGACAAACCTCCCGATTAATGGGAGGTTTATGTTTGCAGATGTTGGCTAATCAAAATAATGCCTCAGTTCTTCCGGGAAAAGATTACGGTAGCATTCGGGGCACAGTTCTACCCCGTCTTTTATGTAGACGGGACCATGCTCTTCCGGCACACCAGGGATTAGATCCAGGCTTTGCCCGCACCTGCAGCAGCAGTTTGGCTCCTTCATGGTTATTCCCTCCAATATTTTACTTGCTGTCACTCCGGAAACCCAGCAAAAATACTAAGCATAGTATTTCTATTTACTCCCGTTGTTTATTCACCATTTGCGCGGAACTGCATATTATATGTCACAAAATTGGCGGGAGGTTTTCTGATGGATGACTATTTGGCCCAGTTAATTATCAGTCTTCTTGCGGTATACGGGATGCTTGTCCTGGCAAAAAAATTCAATCACTGGCTGTTTCTTAAAAGTCTTGGTCAGGTCTGCCCGTCTCTCAGCTGGGTGGTGCTGACCAAAAACCAGGAAAGGCAAATTGAAGGGGTGGTGCGGCAGCTGTCGGCTATCTGTAAGGAGAACGACTGCATACGTGATTTGGTGTTTGTTGACCGGGGGTCGCATGATGCCACTTTTGCTATTTTGCAGCGGTTAAGCCGGTACAACCGCGACTTTACGGTACTGCAGGAAACGGCGGGTCAGGGCTTGGAGGAAGCTGTGGAAGCGTGCCGGGGACATGCGGTATGTGTGCTGGATCTAACCAAAATCCAACCGGGGGAGGTGCCCGGTTTCATTTTGGCTCTATCCTGCAGTACAAAATCCCCTGAGTTTATATCCCAAATTAGCAGGAATTCTGTAAAAATTTGGCGAAAAGGCTAGATAATTAACGTTAACATAATGCGAAAAGTGGTGCTAGAACATGTTGAACAAATTGTCCACGGAAAAGGTACTGTGGTATTTGATTGCTGTTGCCGGCATCCCTTATGTAGGCTTGTTTTTTTTTATTAACTCTAACTTTTATGCTTTGGGGTTGCTGATGGCGGCAGTATTCCTATTTGACTGGATTATTGTACCGTTGTACCTGTTCAGCGGTGAGTTAGTGGCGTGGAAAAAGATGCTAACTATCGGTGTCAACCTGCTGCTGGCCACCGTTTTCATTAAATTGACAGGTGGTGCGGAAAGCATTTTTTACTTTCACTTTTACCTGCTACCGCTGATGATTGCCTGTGTTTATGGCGGGCTGTGGGAAAGTATCATAACCAGCGGTTTGCTTGTAATCCTGGTCCTGGTGGTATTTTCCTGGCAGGAAGTTTACAGCTTCACTTACATGATTGCCCAGCTTTTTACCCAGGTTTTGGGCGGTGTGATGCTCGGGTATATAATTAAGCGCGAGCGGGAGCAGCGGCGGAAAAACGAGACAATGGCCAGGGAACTGCAGGTTGCATATGAGGAACTGAATTCATCGCACCAGCAGCTGCAGGCGTACGCCGATTTGATGGAAGAAATGAATGAAACCATGGAGCAGCTGGTTGTCACTGATGATTTGACCATGCTATATAACTACAGGTTCTTCCAGGAATACCTGGACCGAAAATTGAGGCAGGTGGATGGGCAACCTTTCGCCTTAATTATGCTGGATATTGACCATTTTAAACAGGTAAATGACAGGTGGGGACACCAGACAGGCAATGAGGTTTTGGCCAGGCTGGCAGATTTGCTGCAGGATGCTGTTCGGGACAACGACGTGGTGGTACGGTACGGCGGGGAAGAATTTGTCATCCTGCTACCTAATGCCGATGCGGAAGGAGCTGGTGCTGTTGCCGAGAGAATCAGGCAGACAGTAGCCGATACCGTGTTTTACAGGTCCGGGGATAAAGAACTGCGAATTACTGTCAGTCAGGGAATATCAGTTTATCCCACGGAAGCTGATAACAGAAGTGACTTGATTAGTAATGCCGACAAAGCCATGTACAAGGCAAAAGAGCTGGGCAGAAACCGTGTGGTTCTTTACAAGGACATAAAGAATGAAGAGTCGCGAGAGTAGGTCTGCGGCTTTTTTCTATTTGAGCAGCACTGTCTAATCCTGATTGTCATTATTTGTCAGGAGGAAAAGAGTGGTGAACATAGAAGTAAATTCCAAAAGATAACTGGAGATGCGGTGAGAATCATGTCCGGCCTGAAATGTTTTCTGTATCTGACGTGGAATGACAGTGCCTACCGTATTGGGATGAGTCATAATCCCCTGCTGGACTTATGTTTTCTTCAAAAGAAGGGTTACCAGAAACTGCAGATTTTATCACAGGCCCTGCCGGTAGGTACGGCATATTTTTTATTCAGGCAAATAGCCGATGACAGGGAAAAATACGGCCAGCCGTACGTATCAAAAAGTTTTGCCGGTAAAACCGGATTGTTAAAAAAAGCGGCAAGATTTTGGTTGAAAAACCAGTGGGACCAGCCTGTAGCCAGATTGGCTGAGAAAAAGACGAAAAAATTACAGCATTATTGTGCTAAGTTTCACTTGAAGCTTCTCCCCCCGCAGGGCATAATTTCCGTTAAAGAATTGGAAAACTACTCCTTACCGCACAGTCATGACCTGCAAAGCGTGAAAAAGGTCTTGCGCGGGCGCCTGTTATTTTTGGAAGAAATTGAACGTGCCCTGGTAGAGCATGGCTTACAGGTGGTCAGCCCGCTGGAAGATGTCCTGCAGGTGCTGCTCTTAAAAGGGGAAATTGACATGTGTCCCGGCATTACCTGGGAGCAGGAAGGCCCGGTCTGCCGGCGGTGCGGGCAGCAAACAGGAGTAAAACAGACCAGCTGTTTTGATTGCGGTGCGCACTGTTTTTACTGTGAAGAGTGCCTGTCAATGGGTGAGTCCAGGTTGTGTAAGCCTTTGTACGGGCTGGCGGCAGGGTTCAGCCAGGAGCAGCAGAGTGGAAACCACCGGGTGCAGCTGGATTTTACTCTTACCCGGGCACAAAAGAATGCGGCAATAGCATTAAAACGATTTGTCAGAGAGAAAGGGCAGCAGCAATGCCTGGTTTGGGCGGTCTGTGGGGCCGGGAAGACAGAAGTGGTGTTCTGGGCAGCTGCCGAAGTTTTAAATGCCGGGGGCCGGGTGCTCTACGTATCTCCCCGGAGAGACGTGATTCTGGAACTAGTGCCGCGGTTTGAACGGGCATTTCCCGTGCTGAAACCGCTGGTGCTGCACGGGGGGCAGTCCCAAAAATTTGCCCGGAGCAATTTGGTGCTGGCAACTTCCCACCAGGCAATCAGGTTTTACAGGTATTTTGACCTGGTGATCCTGGATGAGGTGGATGCCTACCCGTACCGGGGCAACTTGATGCTGCAGCATGCTGTTGCACGGGCGACCAAATCCACGGGGAAAACAGTTTACCTGACGGCCACGCCAACTGGGCAGCTGTACAAGCTGGCAAAACAGGGAAATATGCATTTGATCCGCATACCGGCAAGATTTCACGGTTATCCGCTGCCGGTACCGGAGCTGGTGGCGGAAAAGTCGCTTGCCTATAAACTGGATGGGGAGGTAGTTTTGCCCGGTTCCGTAATGGATTTCGTACACCGGACAGTGGAAGGTGACCTGGCGCAGCTGTTTGTTTTTGTACCCAGCGTATTTTTGGCCAGGAGGGTGGGGGAGGTACTGCAGCAGCTTGTCAAGCAGCCGCCCTTTAATGATTTTACCAGGGAGTGGGTGCAGTACAGCCATTCAAAGGACCCGCTCCGGGAGGAAAAAAGACAGCGGTTTGTCAGGGGTGATTTTCCCATATTTGTGACAACAACTATCATGGAACGCGGCATTACCGTGGAGCGGGCTAATGTGCTGGTGCTTTTTGCGGAAACAGAGCGCATTTTCGATGCCGGTACACTGGTGCAGATGGCGGGACGGGCAGGGCGCTCTGCTGCATACCCGTGCGGCCAGGTATGGTTTGTTGGGGCCAGGATTACCGGCAGCATGCAAGATGCCGTGGCGTGGATAAAAGAGATGAACCAGGAGGCCTACCGTTTGGGATATTTGAAAGAGGAGATACATGAGGCTTGTTCCGACAGGGAGGTGACTTAGTGTTTCACCGGCAGTTTTTACGCGGATTTCTGGATCTAATTTACGGAAAACAGGACACCTGTACACTGTGCGGCCATCAACTGGCGACCGGGCAGGCGGTATGTAGCGTCTGCCGGCAGGAGATTACCGGCTTGCGACAAGAATATAACACCTGCCGTAACTGCGGCAGGCTGCTGGAAGAAGGCGACGTGTGCAACCAATGTCTGCAACAGTTGTTTTATTTTCAGCAGGCCTGCGTGGTGGGACCTTACCGGGATTTGTTAAGGGATTACGTACACCAATTTAAGTATCAAGGAAGACGGGACATGGCAAAGGGTTTTGCTGTCCTGCTGGCTGAGGTTTTACGGCGGCAATCCTGGCTGGACCGAATTCAACTGCTGGTGCCGGTACCGCTTTACTGGAAAAAGCAGGCTGCCAGGAATTACAACCAGTCCCGTCTGCTGGCACGGCACCTGGCGGACATTCTGGATATTCCCCTGGGTACGGCTCTGCTGGTTAAAGTTTCTGATACCCCGTCACAGACAGCGTTGACTCGAGAGCAAAGAATGGTGAATGTGAGGAATACTTTTCGTGCAGCGGTGCCGGCAGCTGTTCAAGACAGGAACATTCTTTTGGTGGATGATATCATTACCACCGGGAGTACGGTTTCGGAATGTGCCAGGGCGCTGCTTGAAGCCGGGGCAAGAGGAGTTTGGGTAGCAGCTATTGCTTCGGGGGTAACCCGTGCTGCCTCGGAAGCGAGATTCGACACGGCTGCTGTTAGAGCGGAGTAATTACGACAGATTTTCCAGGTCCACATTTTTATCCACAGAAAAGAGACCATTTTTACAAGTTACCAACAGGGTTATCCACATTATCCACAAGATATCCAGTCCACAAAGAAGGTTGGAGAAAGATGTTTTCGACATTTATTGGAAATGCAGATGACATTATTTTGACACGGATAAGAACGGGTAATGCTATAGAAGCCGGGATCAGAACGGCTGGCCTGATTATAAGCTTATTCCGCCTGTCGGTTTTTCTCTCCTTACCTGGCCGGCCAAGGCGTATGTCGACTTCTTCCGCGGTACACTGCTGTTGGTGCGGTGGACAGAAGGCAGGTGGAGGCCGCCCGCTTGCTGGGCATGACCTGGAGTCAAGCCATACGTTACGTTGTTTTGCCGCAGGTGTTTTTGCCTGGATCGAGAAGAAGTTTGACACGAATGCAGGTTAATACGTAATTTTTTCCTGTTGCTAGTTGTCGGATTGACAAATTATTTTTTTTGTTGTATAATAAGTTAACTTTCGTACATAGTGCGGAAGTTAGTTCAAATATTTTAGGAGGAATGTTTTAAGATGCAAGGTAAGGTTAAGTGGTTCAACTCTAAGAAAGGCTTTGGATTCATTGAAAGAGAAGAGGGTGACGACGTATTCGTTCACTTCTCGGCAATTCAAGAGGAGGGTTTCAAGTCGCTGGAAGAAGGGCAAATTGTGGAATTTGATATTGTTGAAGGCCCTAGAGGCCCGCAGGCAGCAAATGTTGTTAAATTATAAGTCGGTAGATTTGTCGGTAGATTTTGTATTTGACAACACTCCCCCAGTAGTTATTGCTGGGGGTTTTAATATTTTTCGGGTTAGGTTCTACTTTTAAAATAGTCCTAAATAACAAAAAACTAACAATAATAAATAATGAGCAGGATTTTTACATTATTTTAAGGAATAATATAAAAAAGCGCAGAAAGGGGTTGAGTATCAATGAATGTCAAGGTACGCGGCAAGCAGATTGAGGTCACCAATGCTCTGCGCCAGCATGTAGAGAAAAGGATTGGGAAACTAGAGAAGTACTTTGACAAGCTGGAAGAAGCGCAAGTTACCTTATCTGTAGAAAAAGACCGGCATCGCGTAGAGGTGACTATCCCCGTAGACGGTATCATCCTCAGGGGTGAGGAAGAATCCGGGGATATGTACAGCTCGGTGGATATGGTAATTGATAAATTGGAAAAACAGATAAGAAAACATAAAACGCGTCTGGCCAAGAAAATTCGCAGCAACAGCCTCAGGGAACTGGCAGCACAGGGAGACGATGGTGTAGAGGAGGAAGAAGAACCCAAGATTCTCAGAACGAAGCGATTTGCCATCAAGCCTATGCCCGTGGATGAGGCTATCATGCAGATGAACCTGTTGGGGCATAACTTTTTCGTATTTTCCAATGCGGAGACGAAACAGGTTAATGTGGTTTACCGTAGAAAAGACGGTAATTACGGCTTGATTGAGCCGGAGTTTTAGAGCAAGGAACCATAAACCATCAGCACTGCTCAGGCAGTGCTACTTTTTTTGTCGAAAAAACCAGCGGGACAGGAAATCCCAGCTGGTGTGTAGAATAGAGGAGGTGAAAAAATGGGGGAATAGGGGAGTAGTGTAGATATGGGTGAAAAAATTGCAATTCAGGAACTTTTTCCTAAGTTGGAGAATGCCATTAACCAGGTGAAAGGTGTGCTGTCCAGTAAAATTATCGGGAATGAGGAAGAAATTACGGAAATACACGTGGTGGCAAATAAAGCCAGGAATGCGAAACAACTGGTCAGGGACATTGAAACCGTAGTGCAGGTCAGCGGCGGTATTAGTGTTGACCATAAAAAGATTAGCATTGCGCAGGTGGCGCAGGCCAAGCCCTTAGAACGGCCCAGGTTAACCAATGTAAATGTAGAGTTCGATGGTCTGACGGCCGTTGTCAGGGTTACCATGAACCATAATGGGGAAACTGTGGTATCGGAAGTAGAAGGTGTCAGGTCGGAGAAAAATATTCTGCGCCTGGCGGCCCAGGCAGCTTTGATGGCCGTGGAGCGCCTGCTGCAGACCCAGGTTAGATTTGCTGTGGACCAGGTGATGCTGGTCCCGATAGGAATATCACAGCTGATTAGTATTTCCGTAATTGTCGTTACACCTCAGGGAGAGGAAAATCTCCTGGGCTCGACTTACGTGGATAACAGTAGCAATGCTACCGAGGCAGCCTGCAAGGCGGCTCTGGATGCCATCAACAGGCGCCTTGGAGAGTTATCGCAATTAAAGACAACATGAAAATTGACAGCAGATTTGAGCCGACAGGTGTTTTTGGGTCACCATTAGCGGAGCAAACAGCCCAGAGCGGAGCGGTATTTCCCGTGGCTGAGCGGTGCTGCGGAGATTTACCGTGAAGGGGGTATTTACTAATGGCTAGATTAATCGCTATTTTGATTACTCTGATGACTTTAATTTTAGCTGGTGGCGCCGGAAATAGATGGGCTTAATTACCAATCCTGTCGGCTCAAATTTCTTTTGAGGTGACAAATCTATGGACAAACTACCACTAAGAGCTAAGATTTATATAGTAATAATAATTCTTTTGGCTATAGTAATGCTATTATATTTATTTACTACTAGTGAAACTCATGTGGTTAAAATAAATTTAATTGATTTAGCGGTATTTTATGTAATTACATTATTTGCAGAGTTATTGCCGGTGACGTTGCCAAGAGGTGCTAAAGTATCTGTAGGCTTGGCAATTTGGTTTACCAATATTATTTTGTTTCCGCCGATACATGCAACAATAGTTACCGCGTTAGCGTTTTTTACAGCTTTACTATTTGATAAACAACAAAATCTAATTAAAATAGCCTTTAATGTTTCTCAAGTTATTATAACAATTGCGGCTTCAAGTTTAACGTTTCAAAAGTTATTGTATTTGTGGGGAAATAGTGGTTGGGCATATTATAGTTCTTTAGCAATTATAATGCTATTATGTATGTTTTTAAATATTTGTTTCGTAATGATGATAGTTGCTTTGGTGGAAAAAAACTCTTTACTACGTATTTGGCGAGAAAATCATAAATGGGAAGTTGATAATTTTATAGCATTACTATTTTTGGGTTTTTTTACTTCTGTCATTTATAAAGAATTAGGAATTATAGGAGTACTTTTATTTACAATTCCTCTTTTTTTAGCCCGTAGGTCTTTTCAAATGTATATTGGAATGCGTCAGGCTTACCGACAAAGTATTGAAAGCTTGGCAGCGGCCATCGATGCCAAAGATAAGTATACTAGCGGCCATTCGGAACGTGTTGCGCGGTATGCGGAAATATTGGCCCAGCATATGGGTTTACCTGAGGAACGTATTGAACAGTTAAAATTTGCTGCCTTGCTGCATGATACTGGGAAAATTGGTATTTCCGAAAAAGTTCTTAATAAGCCGGGGCGGTTGGACAGTGAGGAATTTGCTCTGATGAAAAAACATCCGGAAGTGGGGGCGAATATCATTGAGGGGATTAAGTTTCTTGAAGATGGCTATGAGAATATCCTGCACCATCACGAGCGGTGGGATGGCAAAGGGTATCCCCGCGGCCTGGCCGGCGAAGACATCCCGCTGGGCGCCCGGATTATTGCCGTGGCTGATGCCTTTGACGCCATGACTTCTGACCGGCCCTACCGGCCGGCGCTCACTTATGTGGAGGCCTATAAGGAAGTGCTGGCCTGCTCGGGGAGCCAGTTTGACCCCAAGGTGGTGGACGCTTTCATCAAGGTCTTCCCGGATATCAGGTGTGAAGTGAATAAAGTTGGTGACGAAAGGGAGCTCAGGTACGAGGAATTGGCAAAGGACACAGGAGAAATGCTGGTGGCGGAAGGAGGGATAAAGGATGTTTATTGAAGCGGCTGTACTGGGCATTATTGTTGGTTACATACGGGGTGGCAGATTGAGCAACTTGAAGGAAGTTCATTTTGCCCATGCCTGGACTGTTTTTGTTGCCATCATTTTGCAGTTCAGTCTCAGCTGGCTGCAGGATATTCTGGGACCATGGACCGGATTTATTCACGTATTATCATACGTTTTTTTATTTGCTTTTTTAATGTTTAATTTCAAGTCTGCCGGAATAAAAATCATCGGGTTGGGAATTTTATTGAACTTTATAGTCATAGCCGCGAACTTCGGTACGATGCCTGTTGCAGTAACCAGAATGCCGGTAGAGGTTATCCAGGAGTTAAAAACTGGTAGGGACGGCATTCACAGTTTGCTGACAGATAGTTCCCGGTTGACTTTTTTGGGTGATGTTATTAAAATAAAGCATCCGCTACACGGTAAATTGGGCTGGTTTAGCATTGGCGATATTATTATGGACATTGGGTTAATCCTGTTGATCAGCGAGTGTATGTTGGACAGGGCCTTATATTATAAGGTCACTTCTGTAAAGCGTACCCGCAGTTGATTGACTGTCGTCAAAGTGGTAAAATAACTTGATAGGAATTTTTAGAATAGGGGATCCGCATAGGATTCCTTATTTAATGGTTTTTGGTAGGAGGATATTACCATGTTAAAAATGTTACGCAACCTGCTGGATGATAACGCCAGGGAAATTAAAAAGCTGGGTAAAATAGTCGCCAGGATAAATGAACTGGAACCGAAAATGCAGGCGTTAAGCGATAGAGAGCTCCAGGCTAAGACTGCCGAGTTCCGGCAGCGCCTGGAAAAAGGTGAAACTCTGGATGACCTGCTGACGGAAGCTTTTGCTGTAGTCAGGGAAGCTTCCGTGCGCGTGCTGGGTATGCGTCATTTTGACGTGCAGTTGATGGGCGGCATTGTCCTGCACCAGGGACGTATTGCCGAGATGAAAACCGGTGAAGGTAAAACGCTGGTAGCGACATTACCTGTTTATTTGAACGCCCTGACCGGTAAAGGTGTGCACGTGGTGACGGTCAACGACTATTTAGCCTCTCGTGACAGCGAGTGGATGGGGCGTATTTATAAATTTTTGGGCCTTTCTGTGGGCTTGATTGTTCACGGTTTGACTCACGAGCAGCGCCGCCAGGCTTATGCCTGCGACGTGGTATACGGGACCAATAACGAGTTTGGTTTTGACTACCTGAGGGATAACATGGCCATGCACCGCGACCAGCTGGTGCAGGGTGAGCTCAACTATGCCATTATTGACGAGGTAGACAGCATTTTGATTGACGAGGCCAGGACACCGCTGATTATTTCCGGCCAGGCGGATAAACCGACAGAGTTATACTATACGGTAGATAAAATCATTCCACGGCTGAAAAAGGACGAACACTATACCGTGGATGAAAAGGCCAACGTAGTGACGCTTACGGAAAAGGGGATTGCCCGGGTTGAGGAACTGCTTGGTGTTGACAACCTCTATGATGATAAGAACATGCAGCTCAGTCACCAGGTTAACCAGGCCTTGAAGGCCCATGTACTGATGAAGCGCGACCGTGACTATGTTGTCAAAGACGGCCAGGTAATCATTGTGGATGAATTTACCGGCCGCTTGATGTTCGGCAGACGCTTCAGTGACGGGCTTCACCAGGCCATTGAGGCCAAAGAAGGTGTCAAAATCGAACGAGAATCGCAGACCCTGGCCAGCATCACCTTCCAAAACTTCTTCCGCATGTACAACAAATTGGCCGGAATGACCGGTACGGCGGCAACGGAAGAGGAGGAATTTCGCAAAATATACGGTATGGATGTGGTGGTGATACCCACCAATAAACCCATGATTAGAATAGACCTGGACGACGTGGTTTACCGCACCAAGGAAGGTAAGTACCAGGCCGTAGTTGACGAGATAGAAGAAAGACACAGGAAGGGCCAGCCGGTACTAGTGGGAACTATTTCCATCGAAGTTTCGGAATATCTAAGCAAATTACTCAAAAAACGGGGAATTCCGCATAATGTGCTCAATGCCAAATATCATGAAAAAGAGGCGGAAATAGTGGCCCAGGCCGGGCGTTACGGTGCCGTAACCATCGCCACCAATATGGCCGGTAGGGGTACGGACATTATCCTGGGCGGTAACCCGGAATTCCTGGCCAAACAGGAAGCCACCGAAGATATGGATGAAGCGGAATTCAACGCACTGCTTGAGGAAAAGAAAAAGCTGACGCAGCAGGAGCGGGAAAAGGTAATTGCTGCAGGCGGCCTGCATATCATTGGTACAGAGCGGCACGAGAGCCGGCGCATTGACAACCAGCTTCGCGGGCGGGCCGGACGCCAGGGGGACCCCGGTTCCAGCCGTTTCTATGTTTCCATGGAAGACGATCTGATGCGCCTGTTCGGCTCCGATAATATTTCCGGAATCATGGATAAATTGGGTATGGATGATTCCACCCCCATTGACCACCCGCTGGTTTCCCGGTCCATAGAGTCGGCACAAAAAAGGGTAGAGGCGAGAAACTTTGAAATCCGCAAGCAGGTACTGGAGTATGATGATGTGTTGAACCAGCAGAGGGAGGTTATTTACGAACAGCGCCGCCGGGTATTAATGGGTGAAAACCTGAAGGACACCGTCATAGATATGATTGAGACGGTAATTGATAATATCATTGCCATGTACTCGGTAGAAAGCAACTACCCGGAGAACTGGGAGTTAAAGAACATGCTGGACTATCTGGACCAGTCCGTCTTACCCGGACACGACTTAACTCCTGAGCAGCTGAAAAACATGGAGAAGGAAGAAGTGTGCCAGCTACTCAAGGAAAAGGCGCTGGAACTGTATCGCAAACGTGAGGAGGAACTGGGCGCCGAGACCATGCGGGAGTTGGAACGCATGGTAATCCTGAAGGTGGTTGACGACAAGTGGATGGGACACCTGGATGCCATGGACCAGCTGCGCCAGGGTATCGGGCTGCGGGCCTACGGCCAGCAGGACCCGTTAATCGCCTATAAGAAGGAAGGCTATGAAATGTTTAACGATATGATTGCCAGCATCCAGGAGGACGTGGTACGCTACGTGTTCCAGGTCAATGTAGTGGAGCAGCCCAGGGAATATCACAACGTGGCGGAAAATAAGTATGCCGAGGACCAGCCAAGACAGCCGGTACGTAAGGGCAGAAAAGTGGGTCGCAATGAACCATGTCCTTGCGGCAGCGGTAAGAAATACAAGAAATGTTGCGGTAGAAGTTAAGGAGGGATTGGTATGCTGACGGATTTTAAAGGAGAACTGCAGACTGTAAACCGTAAAATACAGGAATTGAGGGTTTCTCTTTGACATCGCTGGCAAACGGAAACAACTGGCGGATTTTGAAGCGGAGATGGGTCAGGCCAGCTTTTGGGATGACAGTGAAAGGGCACAGCGGATAAGCCAAAAAGTGGCTGCCTTGAAGGACCAGCTGGAGCAGTATGATAAACTGGTGGAACAGGCGGAAGAAGTGGAAGTACTGGTAGAGCTGGCTCAGGAGGATGAGTCGCTGGAAAGTGAAGTAGTAGCGGCGCTGCAGGCGCTGAAAAGAGAGCTGGAACAGGTGGAAAATGCCGTGCTCCTGTCCGGTCCCTACGACCAAAATAATGCCATTGTTTCCCTGCATCCTGGTGCCGGAGGTACGGAATCCCAGGACTGGGCGGAAATGCTGTTTAGAATGTACCAGCGCTGGGCGGAACGAAACGGCTACCAGGTGGAGGTGCTGGACTTGCTGATGGATGATGAGGCCGGCATAAAAAGTGTAACTTTTCTTGTCAAGGGAACAAATGCATACGGCTATCTAAAAGCTGAAAGAGGGGTACACCGGTTAGTGCGTATTTCCCCCTTTGATACTTCTGGCCGGCGCCACACGTCCTTTGCCTCGGTGGATGTGGTCCCGGAAATTGACCAGAATGTTGAGATAGAGATAGATGAGTCCGATTTAAAAATTGATACCTACCGGGCCGGAGGTGCCGGCGGGCAGCATGTCAACAAGACGGACTCGGCAGTGCGCATTACGCACCTGCCCACAGGCATTGTTGTCCAGTGCCAGAAGGAACGCTCCCAGCACAGTAATCGCCTAACGGCCATGAAAATCTTAAAGGCAAAACTTTTTGAAAAGCGGTTGCGGGAGCAGGAAGAGGAAATGGCCGCCCTGCGGGGCGAGCAGAAGGAAATTGCCTGGGGTAGCCAGATCCGCTCGTATATTTTCCACCCGTACTCGCTAGTCAAAGACCACCGGACCAATGTGGAAGTGGGTAACGTGGATGCGGTCATGGACGGAAAGATAGAACCCTTCATCTACGCGTATTTGCAGCAGGCCGGTAAGTTGGAGGAACAGTGATGAGGCGGCCAGTGGGCTTTTTGTTAATACTGTTGTTATTCTTCCTCCTAACACAGTGGTGGCTCCCGGGAGCGTTGGCATGGGGCCTGGAAACTGCGCTGCAGCAGTCATATCCGGAAGCGCGAAAGATACATGTTGCAGTTACGGGTTTTCCGGCGGTCAAGGTGCTTGCGGGTAGAGTTGACCGCCTGGAAGTGCGGGCGGAGAAGATGCCTCTCGGCTCCGTTACTGCGGAAAACTTTCAGGCGGGGCTGGAAAATGTCCGGATAAACGTATGGCACCTGCTAACCAAAAGAAAAGTAGTTCTGACTGCGGGTAGGAAAAAAATAACTGTCACGATTACCGAACAGGCTATTAATCATTACTTGCAAACCAGCGGGCGACTGCCGCTGTTAAAACGACCGTATTTGACCGTGCAGGAGGATAACGTTAAACTGGAAGGTGCTGTAATTCTGGTTGGGCAGGAAATACCCGTGACGATCAATGGCAGGCTGACATTAAATAACGGGAGGCTGGTGTTTAGGCCCCAAAATGTAACGTTGGACGGGAAGGAATTTGCTTCTACCGTGCAGCGGCGTATCCTGAACCGTATCATGTTTGAAGTGCCCCTTGGCAATATGCCTGTGGACATGGTATTTACCAGGTTGAGACAGTATCCCGGGGAAATTATTTTAACTGCTGCCGGGCACTCAACTTAAAAGTACTGTTCGGTGATTAACAACCTACATTCAGCCGGGTTTAACTCTTATGTTTCAAGTAATTTTCAAATTAAATAACTTCAAGTTGAGTGACGGGCTGCATAGTAACCGCCTTGTAGAGGGATAAATAAATTACAGAAGCTCTGCAAGGGGGGATTACTGTGGTTTATAAAATTACCTCGGACTGTATTGCTTGTGGAGTTTGTAGTGTCATTTGTCCCATGGATGCCATAGATGATGGCTATACGGGTAAGAGTATCAGTGCTTCCTGCGAGGGGCATCACGCCGATGAAGGCTTAAGTGAAATCAGGCACTACAGTATTAACTATAACTGTGACCAGTGCGGCCAGTGCGTGGATGCCTGTCCCACAGAAGCCATAGTATATGAGTAGCCGGGGGGACCGGCTTTTTTTGCTAATAGATGTTAATTACTACCTTGGAAGCAGGAATTTCAAATAAATTTCGCGAAGGAAAAAAAGTTTGTAACTCGGAGATGTCGTGATATGAAGAGATGGCGAACCATTTTGGACTTTTTGGGAATTGCGGCAGGTAGTTTGATAACAGCGCTGGGACTGGTATTGTTTTTAGTTCCTAATAAAATTGCTGCCGGCGGTGTCAGCGGCTTGGCAACGGTGATTTTTTATCTCACCGGGCTGCCAGTGGGTTTTACCATGCTGGTGATTAACATTCCCCTGTTTTTGGCCAGCGTGCGTGAGCTCGGCCTTAAGTTCGGCATCAAAACCGCTGTCGGTACTGTGCTGCTGTCGGTGTTTACCGATGTCTTGACGCCGCTGCTGAGGCCTCTGACTAACGACCCACTCCTGGCGGCCATTTATGGGGGTTTGCTGGCCGGCGTGGGCCTGGGTGTGGTTTTCCGGTTTGGCGGTACAACCGGAGGTACGGACCTAGCGGCCCAGTTACTACATAAGTTCTTGAAGGTCAGTGTGGGCCAGGGTTTGCTGTTTGTTGACGCCCTGGTAATACTGGTGGCAGCTGTTACCTTTGAAGTGGAGCTGGCCCTGTATGCTCTGCTGGCTTTATTTGCTACCACCAAGATGATAGACCTGGTACAGGAGGGAGTGGGCTATGCAAAAGCAGCCCTTATCATTTCCGAGGAAGCGGACAGGATAGGGCAGGCAATTATCAATAGATTGGACAGGGGGGCCACAGCCCTGCACGGAAAGGGGGTCTATACAGGTAAGGATAAAGACATAATTCTGGTTGTTGTCAGCAGGTCGGAGATTACCCGCATCAAAAACCTGGTACATGAGATAGATCCGGGCGCTTTTGTGATAGTGACCAATGTTCACGAGGCTTTGGGAGAAGGGTTTAAAGACATATCAAAACAAATCAGTTAAGGAAATGGAGGCTTTCTTATGAGTGATTACCAGCATTTGCGGGATAAAGCGCAAACACTGAGGAGACACATTGTGGAAATGACTGCAGCGGCTGGTTCGGGGCATCCGGGAGGGTCGCTCTCGGCGGCTGACATTGTGTCCGTGCTGTATTTTGAAGAAATGCGTTTGGACCCGGACAGGCCCGATTGGCCGGAAAGAGACCGCTTTGTGCTGTCCAAAGGACATGCTGCGCCGCTGCTTTATGCTGCCCTGGCGGAGAGGGGCTTCTTTCTGGTAGAAGAACTGAAAAGCCTGCGTAAACTGGGCAGCCGGCTGCAGGGGCACCCCGATGCCAAACACCTGCCGGGAGTGGAAATGTCTACGGGTTCGTTGGGCCAGGGACTTTCAGCTGCCAATGGTATGGCACTGGCCGCTAAGCTGGACAAGCTGGACTCACGGGTTTACGTGTTGCTGGGTGATGGCGAGATTCAGGAAGGCCAGGTATGGGAGGCCGCCATGGCAGCGGCACATTATAGACTGGACAACCTGGTAGCCTTTTTGGATTACAACGGCCTGCAGATTGACGGTCCGGTGGACGAAGTGATGTCAGTGGAGCCGGTGGCGGATAAGTGGCGGGCTTTTGGCTGGCATGTTATTGAAATTGACGGTCATGACTACGGGCAGATTATCAATGCGCTGGAAGAAGCCCGGGGAGTATCGAGTAAACCGACCATTATTATTGCTAGGACTGTCAAGGGCAAGGGTGTATCCTTCATGGAAAATGAAGTGGGCTGGCACGGTTCTGCCCCGAACTCCGAAGAAGCGGAAAAAGCATTGGCAGAGTTGATTGAGGAGGCTTAAAACATGAGTGAAAAAATTGCGACCAGGGAAGCATACGGAAAGGCTTTGGTGGAACTGGGCAGGAAGAATAAGGATGTCGTGGTGTTGGATGCGGACCTGTCAAAGTCAACAAAGACAGCTCTTTTTGCCAGGGAATTCCCCGAGCGCTTTTTTGACATGGGTATTGCCGAGCAAAATATGATGGGTACGGCTGCTGGTCTTGCTCTGGGCGGGAAAATACCTTTTGTCAGTTCCTTTGCAGTTTTTGCTACGGGACGGGCATTTGAACAGGTGAGAAATTCTATTTGCTACCCCAGGCTGAATGTTAAGATTGCTGCTACCCACGCCGGAATCACTGTAGGAGAAGACGGCGGGTCGCACCAGTCTATTGAAGACATTGCCGTCATGCGTGCCCTGCCCAACATGACTGTGATTGTACCCGCGGATGCCGTGGAGGCTGCTCAGGCAGTAACTGCCATTGCCGAGATGGAGGGTCCCTGCTATCTCCGGCTGGGAAGGCCCAAGGTGCCTGTTATTTATGATAACGATTACCGCTTCCGGATAGGCAGGGCCCATGTGCTGAGAGAGGGGAGAGATGTCGCCATTGTGGCCTGCGGTATAATGGTGGCCCAGGCGCTGGCAGCTGCGGAGAAGCTGGAGGAAAACGGTGTCTCTGCCACGGTAATCAATGCAGCCAGCATCAAGCCGTTGGATGAAGAAACCATCCTCAAGGCGGCAGCAGAAACTGGCGCGGTGATAACTGCGGAAGAACATAACATTATCGGCGGTCTGGGCAGTGCCGTGGCCGAACTGCTGGTGGAACACCGGCCGGTTCCCATGAAGCGTGTGGGTATTACTGACAAATTCGGTGAGTCCGGCTCTCCCGACGAACTGATGAAACACTTCGGTTTAACCGCCGAGAACATTGTGGCCGCAGCTCAGGAGGTTATTGCCCGTAAATAGATAGAATTCATAATTGGCTGATGGTACCACTCATGGTACCATCAGCCTTCACATTAATTCTGACTTCAGCTCCTGGCTTCTGGCTCTTTGATACTACAATATGTAACATCTGGTTAAAGGAATTTGCTATGTATTGTCGAAACAACTCTAAAGAGTTGTTTCTTTTTTTGTTCTTACATGTGATTGATTTTACCTCCTTTTAAGAGAGGAGTGTTGACATTGATACATTTGTACAACGTTACCAAGGAATATCCCAACGGAGTGGTAGCGCTGAAAAACGTTACTGTTAATATAAACAAAGGGGAATTTGTATTTCTGGTTGGCCCCAGCGGGGCGGGGAAATCAACCTTTATTCGCCTGATTTTTCGTGAAGAGCTGCCTACCAGCGGGCAGGTGATAATTGCGGGGAAAAGTATTGCCCGCTTGCGGCCGTCCAAAGTAGCGGTGTTGCGGCGTAATATCGGGGTGGTTTTTCAGGACTTTCGTTTATTACCCGACCGCACGGTGTTTGAGAATGTGGCATTTGCCATGCGGGTCCTGCAGTATTCCCAGAGGGAAATCGACCAGCGGGTGCCGGAGGTGCTGCATCTGGTGGGTTTGACCTCCAAGGCCGGCAATTACCCGTACCAGCTGTCCGGTGGTGAACAGCAGCGTACGGCTATTGCTAGGGCCATAGTGAATAACCCCAAAATCCTGGTGGCAGATGAACCTACCGGCAACCTGGATCCGGAAACTTCCTGGGAAATCATGCACCTGCTGTACGAAATAAATAAACGGGGAACTACCTTAATAGTGGCAACTCACGATCAGAAAATTGTGGATGCCATGAAGCGCCGGGTAATTGCCCTGGACCGGGGTCGCTTGGTTAGGGACGACCAGGAGGGGGGATACGGGCTGTGAAACTGACTACCGTGAAGTTTTTAATCGGACAGGCACTAGTATCCATAAAGCGTAACGGAATGATGAGTCTGGCTTCCACAGGCACGGTGGCCATATCCATGTTTGTCCTGGGCACTTTTTTGCTGCTGGCTCTTAATGCCAACCTGGTGGCGGATACCATTGAATCCAACGTGGAGATAGCCGTGCTGCTTGATGCTGACGCCACGCCGGAAGAGATCAATAGTACTTACGAGGATATAGTCGCGCTGGACGGCGTTCTGGAAGTAACTCATATACCCAAGGAAGAGGCGTTGGACCGGTTAAGCAGGCAGTTTGGAGAGGAACATGACTTGCTGCAGGCGCTGGGCGGCGTCAACCCGCTGCCCGACAGTTTCATTGTCAAGGTGGAAAACCCGCGCATGGTGGGTGAAGTAGCGGAGGTTCTGAGCAGGTTTAATTATGTTGACAAAGTGAGGTACGGTAAAGGGCTGGTGGAAAAGCTGTTTTCCATCCTGGACTGGGTTCGCTGGCTGGGGACCGCAGTTGTAGTGCTGTTATCATTGGCTGCTGTCTTCCTGATAGCCATTACCATCAGGTTAACCGTGTTTGCCCGCAGGGAGGAAATTACCATTATGAAATATGTCGGGGCCACCAACTGGTTTATCCGCTGGCCGTTTTTTCTGGAAGGGTTGTTCCTGGGGACTCTGGGTTCACTGCTGGCTACGGCAGCACTTTATTACAGCTACAGTTATCTGGTCGGTTATGTTGCCGCGTCCATTAGCTTTATACCCCTGATTACGGACAGGGAATTCCTGCTGCAGGTATTGCTGTGCCTGCTGGCCGGGGGTGCGGTACTTGGCGCTGTTGGCAGTGCCATATCTGTCAGGAGGTTTCTTAAAGTATGAAAATAGTACAAATTTGTGAGCTTGTTTTTCCGCTAATATTTTAGTAACATTATACATATAAATCAAAAAATAACAAATGTTCGTTGGGGGAAAGCGGGTGTTTTATGGCTAGACGAGTTTTACCAGGTTTTGTATCCACGATTTTAGTTATTGCCGTGCTGGTCACGGGTATTTTTGGTTATGTGATTGTCACGGATTTTCTCCATCTCGGGCGCTTGTTAAAGGTTATCGGATATATAGAGACCCAGGCGTTGGACCCGGTGCCCATTGTGGAACTGGTTGACGGCGCTATGCAGGGTATGGTAGAGGCCCTGGGCGACCCCTATTCCGTTTATATGAAACCCAAGGCTTACAAGGAACTGACGGCGCATATTCAGGGTTCTTACGGCGGGGTCGGCCTTTTGATTACCGTTAAGGAAAAGAAACTGACGGTTCTGTCACCGTTTAAGGGTACGCCGGCGCACCGGGCCGGGATTAAAGCCGGGGATATTATTACCAAAATTGACGGGAAAAGTACTGCGGGTCTGGACCTGGACGAGGCTGCGGATTTGATGAAAGGTGAACCGGGTACCAAGGTTGTCCTGACGGTCAGCCGGGAAGGTGCTGAGGAAAAGGATTATACCATTGTACGTGAAAAAATCAGCATACCGACGGTAACGGGGGAAATGCTAGAGGTAGAGGATGCCAGCGGCATCGGCTACATTAATATTACCATGTTCAGCGATACCACGGGACATGACCTGGAGAAAGTAATAGCGGACCTGAAAAGCCAGGGGTTAAAGGCGCTGGTATTGGACCTGCGGAACAATCCCGGTGGTGCTTTGCGGGCTGCGGTGCATGTGGCGGAAATGTTTGTTCCCCCTGGACCTATTGTGTACATTCAGGGTCGGGACGGGACCGAGACTTATAAGGCAGATGAAAAATACCTGAATTTGCCGCTGGTGGTGCTTGTCAACAAGGGCAGTGCCAGCGCATCGGAAATTGTATCAGGTGCCATCAAGGATACCGGCGTGGGTACAATTGTCGGTGAGACCACCTTTGGCAAGGGCCTGGTGCAAACGGTATTCAGGCTGGATGAAGGTGCGGCTGTAAAACTGACCACGGCCAAGTATCTGACTCCCAATAAAAATGACATCAATGAAAAGGGTATTGAGCCTGACGTAAAGGTAGAAATGGACCCGGAAACGGAACAGCAGGCGCTGTTGAATGCGCCCAGCCTGGAAATTGACCCGCAGCTGCAGAAGGCTGTGGAAATTCTGAAAGAAAAATTGGCGGAATAAGTCAATGGGAGGCTATGGGACAAACGTGTTCCCATGGCCTTTTATTTAGCCCGGCACTCAGCCAAGGGGCATAAATGATTCGCTCTATATAACTGAGTGCCGGGCTGGAAGAACAACTGTTTTCAAAGACGGGTGGGATGGAACATGAATCAGTTTGTGCAGGTTGTTCCCATGGTACTGCGTGCTTTTTGGAGCATGTTGATACACCCTGCATTTTGGTTGGTGGTCCTGTTTATTGCCTTCCAGTACCGGCGATTTTCCAAAATGAAGGAGGAACTGTACGGTGTCAAGGGAGAGCCTATCTGGCAGCATACCTTGCTGGCCACCGGACACGGCATGGCCGGCGGCCTGATTGGCAGCTTCATCATGGTGCTGGTGGGTATTTCGCTGTCCGATATCGGGATTGGTTACTTATGGGTGCTGGCCATCTTGTTAATGCTGGTTCACCCGCGCTTTTTGTGTTTCTCCTATTCAGGGGGCATTATTGCCGTCAGCGCGCTGCTCCTTGGCTGGCCCGAGGTGGATGTACCCCAGCTTACGGCGCTGGTGGCGATACTGCACATGGTAGAGGGTCTGCTGATACTGTTTAGCGGGCATCTGGGGGCCATGCCTATCTATACCAGGGACAGGTACGGCCGGGTTGTGGGCGGGTTTAACCTGCAGAAATTCTGGCCCATTCCCATTGTCGGCATGCTGCTAATGCAGCTGCCACATGCCGGGATGGTTCGGGGAATGGTTTCAATGCCCGAATGGTGGCCGCTGATTAAGCCCGGCCTGCAGAACCTGGACAACGCTTTTTACCTGATACTGCCGGTGGTTGCCGGTTTGGGGTACAGCGATCTGGCTGTCACCTCGGTGCCGCAGGAAAAAAGCAAGAAGTCTGCAGTGTTACTGACGGCATACAGCTTTATACTGCTGCTATTATCCATTTTTGCCTCGCATTACCCCATGTTTGCCATATTTCCGGCCTTGTTTTCCCCACTTGGGCACGAGTATGTCATTAAGCTGGGCCGGCAGATGGAGTTCAAGGGCCAGCCCCTGTACGTGGCGCCGGCGGAAGGCGTCATGGTGCTGGATGTCCTGCGGGGAACTGCCGCCGCAAAGACGAAGCTTCAAAGCGGCGATATCATAATGAAGATCAATAATATGCATGTGAACAGCCGTTATGACTTGAGTATGGTTTTAAATCACATGCCCGCGGATATACTGGAGGTAGAGTTTATCAAGCGGGACGGAAAATACTTGCGGGAAGTGGTAAAGAAACCGGCGGGGGAACCGTTTGGTGTCATACCGGTACCCGACCCGTATGACCAGCCCCAGGTGGAACAGAAAACTGGCTACGGCCTACTGGAACGACTGTGGCGGCGTATTAGGAAATAAGAGTGCCGTTGTTGATCTATCGGTCTGATTTATTAGTTAGTAGTTTTTGCCTGGGCTGCGGGGGTTAAGTTATGATATAATAATATGTTAAGTTATTTTTTCCACCATTTCCAGGCAGGTGATGGAAAATGGGCAAATTCAAACTGCATTCCAGCTATAAACCGACGGGGGACCAGCCCAAGGCCATTGCCCAGCTGGTAGAACAGATAAACAGCGGAGCGCGGCACATGACCTTGCTGGGTGTTACCGGTTCGGGCAAGACGTTTACCATGGCAAACGTCATTGAAAAAGTACAGCGTCCCACGCTGGTGATTGCCCACAATAAGACGCTGGCGGCACAGCTCTGCAGTGAGTTCAAGGAGTTTTTCCCCGAAAATGCTGTGGAGTATTTTGTCAGCTACTATGACTACTACCAGCCGGAGGCCTATGTCCCCCAGACGGATACCTATATTGAAAAGGATGCTTCCATTAACGACGAGATAGACAAGCTGCGACACTCTGCCACGGCCGCCCTGTTCGAGCGGCGTGACGTGATTATCGTGTCCAGTGTTTCCTGTATTTACGGCTTAGGTTCGCCGGAAGACTACAAGTACCTGATGCTGTCCCTGCGCGAGGGGCAGGAATATGACCGCGACTACATATTGCGAAAGCTGGTGGAGATTCAATACGAACGGAATGATGTGGATTTCCGGCGCGGTACCTTCAGGGTGCGCGGTGACGTGATTGAAATTTTCCCGGCGTCATTTGCCGAGAAAGCCATCCGCGTCGAGTTGTTCGGCGATGAAGTAGACCGGATCTTGGAGATAGACACCCTTACAGGTGAGGTGCTGGCCAAACGCAGGCATGTTTCCATTTTTCCGGCTAGCCACTACGTTACTGAAGAGGATAAGCTGAAAAAAGCTATCAGCAGCATAGAGGAAGAATTGGAGCAACAGCTGGCGTACTTGAAAAGCCAGGGAAAACTGCTGGAAGCGCAACGGTTGGAACAGCGCACGCGTTATGATTTGGAAATGATGCGGGAATTGGGTTTCTGCCAGGGGATTGAAAATTACTCCCGGCACCTGACGGGACGCAAGCCGGGCGAACCGCCCTATACCTTGATAGACTATTTTCCCGATGATTTTCTGCTGATGGTGGACGAATCTCATGTGACCATTCCCCAGATAGGCGGCATGTACGCCGGGGACTATTCCCGCAAGAAAACCCTGGTGGAACACGGCTTTCGCCTTCCCTCGGCTCTGGACAACCGTCCGCTGATGTTTGAGGAGTTTGAACAAAAAATCAACCAGGTGGTTTACGTCTCGGCTACGCCGGGTCCTTACGAGCTGCAGCACAGCGAAAAAGTAGTGGAGCAGATTATTCGCCCTACCGGCCTGGTGGACCCGGAAATTCACGTGCGGCCGGTTAAGGGGCAGATTGATGACCTGCTGCACGAAATTCGACTGCGGGTGGAAAGGAACCAGCGGGTGCTAGTCACTACTCTGACAAAAAGAATGGCTGAGGACCTGGCCGATTACTTCAGGGAAATGGGCGTGCGAGTACGCTACCTGCACTCGGAAATTGATACCATAGAGCGGATGCAGATTATTAGGGACTTGCGGCTGGGTGAGTTTGACGTGCTGGTGGGAATTAACCTGCTGCGGGAAGGCCTGGATTTACCTGAAGTATCTCTGGTGGCCATTCTCGATGCGGATAAGGAAGGATTCCTACGGTCGGAGCGTTCCCTGATACAGACCATTGGCCGGGCAGCCCGGAATGCCGACGGCCAGGTTATCATGTATGCCGATACCATCACTGAATCCATGCGCAAGGCCATTGATGAGACCAACAGGCGCCGTGAAATACAGATGGCGTATAACAAGAAGCATAACATCACTCCGGTTACCATCAAAAAGTCCGTGCACGATGTTATTGAAGCCACTTACGCAGCCGAAACTCGGGAAGACTACATCACCCAGAAGGATTTTGACAGGATGTCCAAGAGCGAGCTGAAAGCTGTGATAGCTGATTTGGAGAAGGAAATGCAGGAAGCGGCGCGACAGCTGGAATTTGAGAAGGCCGCGCAGCTGCGGGACCTGATTATCGAACTGCAGGGTCGAGTCAAGGGATTGAAAAAGGCAAATCTGCAATAACGGGGGAAGCTGACCATGAGCAAGAACCTGGTTATCAAGGGAGCCAGAGAACACAATTTAAAAAATATCGATCTCACCATACCGCGGGACAAGCTGGTAGTTTTTACGGGCTTAAGCGGTTCCGGCAAATCTTCGCTGGCTTTTGACACCATTTATGCCGAGGGGCAGCGGCGCTACGTGGAGTCGCTGTCTGCCTACGCGCGGCAGTTTTTGGGCCAGATGGAAAAACCGGACGTGGATTATATAGAAGGCCTTTCGCCGGCCATTTCCATTGACCAGAAAACTACCAGTCACAACCCGCGTTCCACCGTGGGGACGGTGACGGAAATTTATGACTACCTGCGGCTGCTGTTTGCCCGGGTGGGACAACCCTACTGCCCCAAATGCCAGCGGCCCATTGCGCAGCAGACGGTAACGCAGATGGTGGACCAGTTGATGGTTTACCCGGAACGCACCAAGATGCAGATACTGGCACCGGTGGTCAGGGGCAGAAAGGGAGAGCACAGGCAACTGCTGGACAATATTGCCAAGGAAGGTTTTGTGCGCGTCCGTGTCGATGGCGAGATTTGTGACGTGAGCGAAGATATTAATCTCGACAAGAACAAAAAGCACACCATCGAAGTGGTCGTGGATCGGATTATGATCAAAGACGGTATTGAGAGCCGACTGGCGGATTCTTTGGAGACGGCGTTATCCCTGGCTGAAGGTATAGTTGTGGTAGATATTGTTGGTGATAAGGAGATTACATTCAGCGAACACTTCGCCTGTGTGGACTGTGGCATCAGCTTTGAAGAAATAACCCCGCGAATCTTTTCCTTCAACAGTCCTTACGGAGCCTGTGACGAGTGCAGTGGCCTGGGTGTCAAGATGGAAGTGGACCCGGATCTGGTCATTCCTGATAATAGCCTCAGTCTGAACCAGGGTGCCATCGCCCCCTGGAATAAAAAGACCCACGGTTATTACCACCAGCTGCTGGCGGCAGTGGCCGGGCACTACGGTATTGACTTGGACGTACCGGTAAAGGACCTGCCCAAAGAACAGTTGGACATAATCTTGTGGGGCAGCAGGGGAGAAAAGATAACCTTTAGGTACGTCAACCGGTTTAACAGGCGCCGCGTTTACGAGACAACCTTTGAGGGAGTGATTCCCAATTTGGAGCGGCGCTACCGGGAAACGCAATCGGACAGCTCCCGCGGTGACATTGAAAACTACCTCAGCGCGCAGCGCTGCCCCAAGTGCCGGGGCGCGCGGTTGCGTCCGGAAGCCTTGGCCGTAAAAATTGGCGGTAAAAATATCTATGAAGTCACCCGGATGTCCATTGTGGAAGCCAGGGATTTCTTTAATAACCTGGAATTGAGTGAACGGCAGCAGTTGATTGCCAGACAAATCCTGAAGGAAATAAACGAGCGACTGGGCTTTTTGGTCAGCGTCGGCCTGGATTACCTGACTTTGGACCGGGCGGCGGGTACTCTGTCCGGCGGTGAGGCTCAGCGCATTCGCCTGGCAACGCAGATTGGCTCCAGCCTGGTGGGTGTGCTGTATATTTTGGACGAGCCCAGCATCGGCCTGCACCAGCGTGACAATGCCCGGTTGATCAACACTTTGAAAAAGCTGAGAGATCTGGGCAACACGCTGATTGTGGTGGAACACGATGAGGATACCATTCGTGAGGCGGATTATATTGTGGATATCGGCCCCGGTGCCGGTGCGCACGGCGGTGAGGTGGTGGCGGCGGGGACGCTGGAAGACATCACTGCCTGCAGGCGTTCTGAAACCGGCCAGTACCTTAGCGGTGCCAAGCGCATTCCCGTGCCCGAGTTTCGCCGGCCGGGCAACGGTAAGTGGCTGGTGATAGAGGGGGCCCGGGAGCATAACCTGCAGAATATTGATGTAAAAATCCCCCTGGGAGTGTTCAATTGCGTTACCGGAGTGTCCGGATCCGGTAAGAGCACTCTGATTAACGAGATATTATATAAAACCCTGGCGCAGAAACTGCACAGGGCCAAGGTAAAGCCGGGGAAATGCAAGGCCATCAGGGGGATTGAGCACCTGGACAAGGTAATAGACATCGACCAGTCACCCATCGGGCGGACGCCCCGTTCCAACCCGGCCACGTATACGGGGGTTTTCGACTACATTCGGGAGCTGTTTTCCCAGACTCCCGAGGCGAAAATGCGCGGCTACAAGCCGGGGCGGTTCAGTTTTAACGTCAAGGGTGGGCGCTGTGAAGCCTGCCGCGGCGACGGGATTATCAAGATAGAAATGCATTTCCTACCGGATGTTTACGTGCCCTGCGAGGTATGTAAGGGCGCCCGGTATAACCGGGAAACCCTGGAGGTTAAATATAAAGGGAAGAACATTTCCGATGTGCTCAATATGACCGTGGACCAGGCGGTGGAGTTCTTCCAAAACATCCCGAAAATTTATCGCAAGCTGAAAACGTTGCAGGATGTGGGTTTGGGATACATTAAACTGGGCCAGCCGGCAACCACCCTGTCCGGTGGCGAGGCCCAGCGGGTGAAGCTGGCAGCCGAATTGAGCCGCCGCAGCAACGGGAAGACGCTGTATATTCTGGATGAGCCCACTACCGGGCTACACATGGCAGACATTCACAAGCTGCTGAAAGTGCTGCAGCGGTTGACCGATGCCGGCGATACGGTCCTGGTCATTGAGCACAATTTGGACGTGATCAAGACTGCGGACTACATTATTGACCTGGGTCCGGAAGGCGGCAGTAAGGGCGGCCGGGTGATTGCGGCTGGTACGCCGGAAGAGGTGGCGGCCACGCCGGGCTCTTACACAGGTGAATATTTGAGACCTGTCCTGGAGCGTGATAGCATTGACATTGGAGGAGAAGCTAAAGCATTTACCGGATAAACCCGGGGTATATTTGATGAAGGATGAAAACGGGCAGATTATTTACGTGGGAAAGGCGCGTTCGTTGAAATCCCGAGTGCGTTCCTACTTTCGGGGCAGAAAACACCAGCCTGTGAAAGTACAGGCTATGGTGGAAAAGATTGCGGATTTTGAATATATAGTGACCGACACGGAAGTAGAGGCCCTGATACTAGAGTGCAACCTGATAAAAAAACACCGGCCGCGGTACAATATAAACTTAAAAGATGACAAGCACTACCCGTATCTCAAGGTAACGGTCAACGAGACCTATCCCCGGGTGGTTGTAACGCGGTCCCTGAAAAAGGACGGGGCCAAGTACTTCGGGCCGTACACTCAGGCAGGAGCCATGCGGGAGATGCTGAAGCTGCTGAAAAAACTGTTTCCCATTCGCAGTTGCAAGCAACCCACTGTGGACGGGAAATCCCGCCCCTGCCTCAATGCCCATATCAAGCGCTGCCTGGCCCCGTGCAGCGGCAAGGTGACTCCAGAAGAATACAGGGAAGTGGTAAATGAACTAATTCTGTTTTTGGAAGGAAAACAGGAGCGCCTGGTAGAGCGCCTGCGGGAGCGAATGGAAGCGGCGGCGGTACGGCTGGAATTTGAGAAGGCCGCCGAACTGCGCGACCAGCTGCAGGCGGTGGAGAAGGTAATGACCAAGCAAAAGATTATCTCCTCCGGACAGGAGGACCAGGATATCATTGCTTTTGCCCGCGGGTTTAACGAAGCCTGCGTCCAGGTATTTTTTGTGCGCCAGGGAAAGCTGCTGGGGAGAGATCATTTTTTTCTTGAGGTTACAGAAGAAATGACGCGGACGGAAATCATGACCGCCTTTATCAAGCAATATTATAGTAGGGTAGAGCGGCCGCCGCGGGAAATCCTGCTCCAGGAGCCGGTGGAGGAACAAAAGCTTTTGGAACAGTGGCTGTCGGAAAAACGGGGCAGTCGCGTTTATCTCAAGGTGCCTAAGCGGGGGGAAAAGCTGAAGCTGGTGGAGATGGTCGCACGCAATGCCTTGATGGTGTTGCAGGAGGAGGAACTGTCCCGGCGCAAAAAGGCCATGGCTGGGGAACAGGCACTGCTTGAGCTGCAGGAACAGCTGGGTTTGTCAAAGCTTCCCCGGCGCATTGAGTGTTACGATATTTCCAACATTCAGGGCACCAACTCGGTGGGTTCCATGGTGGTATTTGTGGACGGGGAACCCCGTCCGGACCAGTATCGCCGGTTCAAAATCAGGGCGGTAAAGGGGCCGGATGACTTTGCTTCCATGGCGGAGGTGCTGACCAGACGGTTTCGCCGGGTGCAGGCGGAGGATACAAGAGGGTTTGAAAACCTGCCTGACCTGGTAATTATAGACGGGGGCAAGGGCCAATTGGGCGCCGCGCGCCGGGTCATGCGCCAACTGGGAGTGGCCTCCATACCGACTTTTGGTTTGGCCAAAGAGGAGGAACTGCTGTTTGCCGAGGGAAACCCTAATCCCATTCGCCTGCCGCGGGACAGCGAAGCCCTGTACTTGCTGCAGCGCCTGCGCGATGAGGCGCACCGCTTTGCCATCAGCTACCACCGGAACCTGCGGGCCAAAGAGTCCAAACGCTCGCTGTTGGATGAAGTTCCCGGTATCGGGCCCAAGAGAAAACAGGCGCTGCTGCGTCATTTCGGTTCGGTCAAAAGAATTGGTGAGGCCACGGTAGAGGAGCTCAGTCAAGTGGAAGGGATGACCAGGAAGGTAGCTGAACAGCTGCACGAATACCTGGGGCGGAATTGAGCAACGCGGTGCCGGGCCGGTCTAAATTGGCCGTGGCACGTTGATACTGATGCGCTGTCAAATGTCGAATTTTATATGAGAAAAACGTGGGGGTGTCATAATTGAATATCAAGTTGGTTGCCATAGACCTGGACGGGACGCTGCTGGGGGATGATTTAACCATTTCCCCTAGGGCCAAGAATGCCATCAGGCGGGCCATGGACCAGGGTGTGCAGGTCACCCTGGCTACGGGGCGAATGTACCGGTCGGCGCTGCCTTATGCCCAGGAACTGGGCGTGGAGGTCCCCCTGATTACCTACCAGGGAGGTCTTGTCAAGTTGAGTAAAACCGGGGAAGTACTCTACCACCGGGAGCTGCCGCTGTTTTATGCCCGGGAAATCATTAAAAAAGCCCGGAGATACGGCTTTCAGATTAACTCATATGTAAATGACAATTTATATGTAGAGGAGGATACTCACCTGAGCCGGGATTATGGCAAAAAGACCGGGGTCAAAGTGCATGTGGTGGATGATTTATTGGACTTCCTTACCACGGAACCGACCAAATTGCTGCTCATTGGCCGCGAGGAAGAACTGGACGTCATGCAGCAGGAGTGCTGCCAACTGTTCGGCGATGCGGTTTACATCACCAAATCGAAGTATTATTTCCTGGAGTTCACGCATCCGGAGGCCACTAAAGGGCATGGCCTGATGGCTGTGGCCCGGTGGATGGGTGTTAGCACAGATGATATTATGGCTATTGGTGACAGTTACAATGACCTGGAGATGTTCTGTCATGCCGGCCTCAGCGTGGTGATGGGGAATGCCAGAGACGAGGTGAAGGCAGCGGCGGACTACGTGACGGCCACCTGTGAAGATGACGGCGTTGCCGAGGCCATCGAAAAGTTTGTTTTGGAGGGTCGGTAAATGCATTTGGAGGCTGATTTGCACGTACATACCGTTTCCAGCGGGCATGCCTACAGTACGGTGGCGGAATACGCGGCATGTGCTGCCCGGAAAGGCTTGAAGATGATTGCTGTTACGGATCACGGGCCGGCTATGCCCGGCGGACCCCACCTGTATCATTTTGGCAATCTCAACGTGCTGCCGCTGCAGTACCGGGGTGTGGAAATTTTGCGCGGTGTGGAGGCCAATATAGTTGACAGGGAGGGCAAGATTGATATTCCCCGGGCTTACCTGCGACGGTTGGACTGGGTAATGGCCGGGTTCCATACATACTGTTTTCCCGGGGGCAGCGTGGCGGAAAATACGGAAGCAATGATTAACGCCATGAAAAACCCCCATGTGGATGCTATTGTCCATCCCGGCAACCCGGAATTTCAGGTGGAAGTGACGGCTGTGGTGGAGGCAGCTCGGGAATACGGAGTGGCGCTGGAAATTAACAACAGTTCCCTGGGCGGCAGCAGGGAGGGCAGCGAAACCAACTGCCACAAGATAGCCCAGCTGGCGGCGGAAAAGGGAATAACCGTCATTGTCAGCAGTGACGCCCACTGGTGTGAAGATGTTGGTTCCTTTGCACGGGCTCTGGAACTGGTTCAAGAGGCGGGCATCCAGCCGGAGCAGATTCTCAATGCTTCAGTAACTAGAATTAGGGAATACTTATCCAGGAAGAAGGAAATTTTAAAAGACTATGATGCGCCGAAAATATAATATGAGTGGGCAAACATATTGGCACCTCGCGCATCGCTTAGGGGAGGTACAAAAAAATGCAGTTTGCAGCGGACTTACACATGCACACCAAATACAGTGACGGGCGCGGCACCATTGAAGAAATGATGCAGGCAGCAATTGCCAGGAAGCTGGAAAAGATAGCAATCACGGACCACGGCCCCAAAAATATCGGTGTGGGGATAAAATCACCGGAACAGCTACTGGATATCAAAAAAGAGGCGGAACAGGTGTCACGGGGGCAAAACATCAAGGTGTTGGTAGGGGTGGAAGCGGATATCCTGGGTGTCAACGGAGAGATTGATATTCCGGAAACAATCTACCGACAGCTGGATTTACTGCTGGTGGGCCTGCACCCGTACGTATTTCCCGGCACCATAACCGACGGCCTAACATTTGTACTTCCCAACCAGCTGTATAAGCTGTCCGAGCCGGTGCGGCGGCGGGTGATTGAGATCAATACCAAAGCGGTCATTGCGGTGCTGCGAAAGCACCCGGTAGATATCCTGACTCACCCGGGGTTAAATATGCCCATTGATTACGAACAGGTGGCCCGCGCCTGCGCGGAAACCAATACGCTTTATGAGATAAATACCGGTCATAAAAACCAGCATTTTCAGCCCTTGTCCATTATTGAAAAGGTAAGCAGACAGGGAGTAAGGTTTGTGGTCAACAGCGATGCTCATTATCCCGACACCGTGGGAGAACTGCAGTCCGGATGGGAACTGCTGCAGGCAGCCGGAGTGGCTCCGGAGCGGGTTGTTAACATCAAGCATTGAGCGGCAATACCCGCCGGGATAGCGGACCGGTGATGGTATATTTTGTCTCTCTATATAGGGGTGATTAACCTATGAAGCTTGTGATTGTGACGGGCCTATCGGGGGCCGGTAAGACCCAGGCTATCAGAGCTTTGGAAGACCTGGGCTATTTCTGTGTGGACAACATGCCGCCTAACCTGATATCGCGTTTTGCAGAGCTTTTTGACGATGCCGACGATGAAGTCCAGAAGGTCGCACTGGTAATGGATATCCGCGGTGGCCGGTTTTTCGAGCGGGTGTTTGAAGCACTGACCTTTCTTGATGCCCATGATTATGACTACGAGATTTTGTTCCTGGAGGCTTCCGACGAGATACTGATTAAGCGTTTTAAGGAAACCAGGCGCCATCACCCGCTGGCTCCCCAGGGACGCATACCCGAAGGGATTTTTGAAGAGAGAAAGCGGCTGGAGGATTTGCGTGGCCGTGCCAGTAAAATTATTGACACCTCCGATTTGAATGTGCACCAATTAAAGGAAAAAATTAGGGAGCTGTTTGGTAGTGATAAAAGATACAAGCTGATGGTGACGGTAATGTCGTTTGGCTTTAAATACGGCATACCGTTGGATGCCGACCTGGTAATGGACGTACGCTTTCTGCCCAACCCCCACTATGTGGAGCATCTGCGCAACTTTACGGGCCATGATGAGCAGGTGAAGGAGTATGTCTTGAGTTCATCGGCCACCAAAGCTTTCCTGGAAAAGTTTCACGAGATGCTCACATTCTTGCTGCCGTACTATGTAAACGAAGGAAAAAGCCAACTGGTGGTGGCGGTTGGCTGTACCGGGGGGCAGCACCGTTCTGTAGCCCTGGCCAATGAAATTGGTTCCAGACTGGTGAAGAACCGGGACTACTACGTGTCGGTGAAGCATCGCGATATTTTACGTCGTTCAGGAGAGACAGTATGAAGAACATGATCAAGCTGCTTTTTCCGGGGTTGGGCGTCAAACGCTGGGCCTTTGTGGTCTTGCTGGGACTTATGTCCCTGATTCTAGGTATAGCCGTATTGCTCAACGTCCAGCTACTGGTTTACCTGCTGGACTGGGTTCGCAACATTTCTCGTGTTCTTTTTGGCCGCCCCCTGTCGTGGCTGGTGGCAGTGGTACTGATTGCAGGCGGAATTTTTTTGTTAACACTGGGCAGCAGGCGCCTGCTGCGGTCCATTTTGCTGGGTTTAATACCGGATAATAATAATAAAGTGGTGGAAATACTTTACCAGCAGCGGCGTCTTAAACAGGGGCCGAAAATAGTGGCTATCGGCGGCGGTACGGGTTTATCCGTGCTGCTGCGGGGCTTGAAGCAGTATACCAGCAACCTGACGGCGGTGGTCACCGTTACTGATGACGGGGGCAGTTCCGGCAGGCTCCGGGGTGAGCTGGGTATCCTGCCGCCCGGTGATGCGAGAAACTGCCTGGTGGCGCTGGCGGATACGGAAAAACTGATGGAGGAATTATTCAATTATCGTTTTACTAAAGGTGATTTGCAGGGGCACAATTTAGGTAATTTACTTTTGGCTGCCATGACCGATATTGTGGGCAACTTTGACCAGGCAGTGCAGGAGATAAGCAGGGTGCTGGCTATCAGAGGGCAGGTATACCCGTCCACGCTACATTATGTGACGCTGCGTGCCCACATGGAGGATGACAGCTGGGTGGACGGGGAAACGGAAATAGTTGCCTATCCGGCAAAAATTCAGCGGTTGTTTCTCAATCCCCACGGAGTGGAAGCCCTGCCGGAAGTGCTGGAGGTAATCAAGGATGCAGACGCAGTTGTCCTGGGTCCCGGCAGTCTGTACACCAGTATTATTCCCAACCTGCTTGTTAAGGGGATGGTACAGGCCCTGTATGCCACAAAAGCGCCGGTGTTTTACGTCTGCAACGTGATGACCCAGCCGGGGGAAACGGATGATTATACCGTTTCCGATCATATCAAGGCCATTAACAGGCATACGGAGGTACCGGTAATTGATTACGTGATAGTCAACAACCAGGAAATTTCTCCTGTTCTGGCGGCTAAATATCGTGAGAAACAGGCATATCCCGTCAAGGTTGATGAACCGGAACTGGCGAGATTGGGTATCACCGTAATTGCAGATCAATTGATTGACGAAACAAATGTCGTCAGGCACCATCCGGATAAACTGGCTCGCAGGCTGATTAAGGAGATTTTCCGCGTTAACAATACGGTGGAACGCCTGCGCATGTTAAACGCTTACTGGGGGCAGCGGATTTTTGACCGGAATTAGCCGGGATTCTTGTTCCTGCCCAGGAACGACGATTCGGGGGGAGTGCTATGTCGTTTTCACAGAAGTGTAAAAATGAGCTGGCCCGCAAAATACCGTCAAGCGCCTGCTGCAGGTTGGCCGAACTGGCGGCGCTGGTACGGCTGGACGGCACCATTCACCTGGGCGCCAACCAGAGTCTCAGCCTGCGCATGGAGTCGGAAAATGCGGCGGTAGCCAGAAAGATTATCAAGCTGGTAAAAATGCTGTTTGACCTAGATACGGAAACGTTAATCCGGCGCAAGCGGCGGTTGCGCAAAAATAATGTTTACGTGGTGGAAATCAATCACAAACCGGGCATAATTAAACTGATGCAGCGCACCGGTATTGATCTGGCCTTTCGCAGCGGTGAAACCGGCTGGAAGGAGAATGCCCTGCTGAAAAACCCCTGTTGCCGCAAGGCCTACCTGCGGGGAGTGTTCTTGGGCGGGGGGTCGGTTAATGACCCCCACGGGGGTTCTTATCACCTGGAACTGGTGGTGCATGACCCGGAGCATCTTTCCTTGATCTGTGACCTGATGTCCAGTTTTAACCTGAAGCCCCGAGCCACCGAACGCAAGCAGGTGGGGTTGATTTACTTAAAAGAGGCGGACCAGATTATTCAATTTTTAAATATCATCGGCGCGCACACCGCCCTGTTAAATTTCGAAAGTATCCGGGTTTACAAGGATATACGCAACAAGGTGAACAGGCTGGTTAACTGTGAAACCGCCAATATGAACAAGAGTATCGAGGCGTCCATGCGGCAGATAGAGGCGATACAACTGGTTGCGGCCAACATGGGCATGGAAAAACTGAGCCCGGCACTGCGGGAACTGGCTGCCCTCCGCCTGGAGCACCCTGATGCCAGTTTGAAGGAACTGGGAGAAATGATGGAACCGCCCTTGAGCAAATCGGCTATCAACCACCGCATGCGCCGTCTGGAGAAACTGGCGGAAAGTTTCAGGGAATAAGATGGCCGGCGCAGTAAGAGAAGCGAATTTACAAGCAAACAGGCGCATTTTACCGCTGGCTTTACCGGCCATCCTGGAAATGATGCTGCACATGGCGGTGGGCATAGCCGATGTGGCCATGGTAGGCCGTTTGGGGGCGGACTCGCTGGCGGCTATCAGTCTCGGCGAGCAGATTTTGTTTACCGTACTGTTCGTGTTTGCTGCTATCGGAGTTGGTGCCGGCGCTATTGTAGCCCGGCACGTGGGCGCCAGGGAATACGACCGGGCAGGGTTTGTCATTGCGCAGGCGGTGGGTTTGGGGCTCGTGGTTGGACTGGTCCTGGGGTGTATGGGTTTTTTCTTTGCCGAACGCGTGGTGGGGTTGTTTCAGGTTAACCGGCAGGTGCTGGAGCTGGGCAGCAGTTATTTGAAAATTTTAGCATTTCCCGGGACATTTTTCCTGGTACTGCTTATTGGCGAGTTTGTTACCCGCAGTGCAGGGTACACCAAAATCCCGCTGTATGTTGCCGGGTTTGCCAATACGGTAAACATCGTGCTTAATTACACCCTCATATACGGTAAGTTCGGGCTGCCGCGCCTGGGAGTGCAGGGTGCGGCCATCGGTACCGGTACCGCCTTCTTTTTGGCCAGCGTCATTATCTTATCTATACTGGCCAGCGGCCGGCTGTCCGTCCGGCTCAAAGTGACGGATATTTTCCCGCTGCAACTGGCAGTGATCAAAAGAATCCTGCGTCTGGCAGTACCCGGTGGTATTGAGGAATTTTTAAAAAGCAGCAGCAACTTTATTGTTACCTTTATGCTGACCGGATTGGGCTCCGTTGCCTACGCGGCGCACCAGGTGGCCCTATCCGTGGAGTCCCTGTCCTTTATGCCGGGTTACGGGTTTGCCATTGCTGCCAGCATCCTGGTGGGGCAGCACCTGGGTGCAAAGCAGCCGGAAGAGGCAGAAAAAAGCGGTTGGGCCGCCGTTAAATGGGCTGTAGTGGTTATGACCTTCATGGCACTGATTTTCTTTTTCTTCAGCCGGCAGGTGGTTGCTGTCTTTACCAACGAGCCTGCGGTTATAAGTCAGGCTGCCCGGGCCGTGCGCATCGGCGCCTTTGAGCAAACCACCCTGGCTGTAGAAATGGTGCTGGCCGGCGCGCTGCGCGGTGCTGGAGATGCCCGGTGGCCCATGTACCTGGCGGTGGTGGGCAACTGGTTTATTCGGGTGCCTTTTGTCTACCTGGTACTGGAGGTATTTCATCTTGGGTTGGCAGGAGTCTGGTGGGTAACGGTCGGCCAGTGGTTTATCCTGAGCCTGCTGGCGCTGTACCGCTTTTTAAGAGGAAGTTGGAAGGCAATAGAGGTTTAAAGCGGAAGGTGTGATGGTATGCGGCGCATCAAACGGTATCCGGTTAAAGACAAGAATTCACTGCAGTACTGGCCCCGGGTGGTGGGGCGGTTAAAGGCAACCAAAAACTTTATCGTCATCCAAATTGCCAGGTATTCTCCCTCCATGCGCTTGAAAGCCTGGATGTTTAGAAACCTGCTGGGAGTCAAGGTGGGAAAAAACGTCTCCATCGGCCTCATGGCTATGATTGATATTTTTTATCCCGAACTGATAACCCTGGGGAACGAGGTAATACTTGGTTACAACTGTACGATTCTCTGCCACGAGTTTCTGCGCCACGAATACCGGCTCGGCCCGGTGGAAATTGAAGATGACGTCATGATCGGCGCCAATAGCACCATCCTGCCGGGAGTGAAAATTGGCAGGGGTGCAGTGGTGGCAGCCGGTGCCCTGGTTGACAGGGATGTGTCCCCCTATACCATGGTTGGCGGTGTGCCGGCACGGGTAATCAAAAAACTGCAGGTGGAGGAGCAGGCGGAAAATGTGGTCAAGCTTTATTGATGCTCTGAAAAATCCGCATAAAAATTGGTTTCTTGCCGGCCTGCTGGTCATAAACATTTTGGGTTCCGTTTACGGTTACTACTGGTACCGGCACCAACTGACGGCCAACGCCCTGTGTTACTGGCCTGTAATTCCCGACAGCCCGCGTTCCACCACGTTTTTTGCACTGGTGATGGTCCTGCTGCTGTTACATAACCGCGGTTTGCTGAAAAGGTTTTTCTGGTTTGAAGCTGTGGCGTATACAGGTGTTGTCAAGTACGGCATCTGGGCGGTGGTCATGATTACCCAGGCCTGGTTTTGGGGGGACAGTCAGAACTGGACCGACTGGATGCTCTGGTGGTCCCACCTGGGCATGGCTGCGCAGGGACTGATTTTTCTGCGCCGTTTATCTGTCAATGCTGCTGCAATCATTGTGCCCGCTCTTTGGATGTTTTTTAACGATTGGGTGGATTATGCCTACGGGTTTCATCCCTACCTTTTCAGCAGTGACCAGGTGTTTTACGGGATGATAACCGCTGTAGCCCTGTCCTGCATGCTTCTGTTGGTTTTACTGGGGTTGGTGCTGCTGAAAAAGTAGCACTTTTTTTATTTCCTGTGCGAATCCAACATATCCCTGGTCTATAAAAAATCCCGTAGAATAAATATTTTACCAACAACGGTTAGCAGGAAAAGGGTGATGCTAAGCAGAATATAATACCTGTAAAATCGATTGAATTCTTTGAAACATTGGGTGTATGTTCGAAAAGAAACCGTTCAGTTTGGTGAACTTTTCGAACATTCTTTTAAGGGAGTGGGCGCTATGCGCTTGGGTTACGATTTAACCCTTCAACAAACGCAAAAATTAGTAATAACGCCTGAGCTGCGCCAGGCTATCAATATTTTACAATTTTCCACTGTGGAACTGTCGGAATACCTGGAGCAGGCTGTTTTGGAAAACCCGGTTTTGGAACTGAAAGACGAATCACCGGAGGAAACTGCCAGTACGAAGGAAGAGGATGATAGCGAGCAGTTTGATGTTGACTGGCAGGAATATTTTCAGGACGGCAGTGACCTGGGATATATTCGCAACTATGGTGAGAAAAAAGAGGACGTTCCTTATGAACAGTTTGTTACCCGGTCACCTAGTCTCCATGATCACTTGGATATGCAGCTGCAGCTGATGGTTCGGGATAAGAAACAGAAGCTGGTCGGTGAGTTTCTTATCGGAAACATTGATGACCACGGTTACCTGTGCGTTTCTGTGGAGGAAGCGGCGGAACAGTTAAACGTACCGGCGCCGGAAGTGACGGAGGTTCTGGAAATAATCCAGTCTATGGACCCGCCGGGAGTGGGCGCGCGCGACCTGGTGGAGTGCTTGTTGATACAGCTGCGGCAGCGGGAGGAACACAACTCGCTGGCGGAAAAGATTGTCCGTTTTCACCTGGATGACCTGGCAGCCGGGCGCATCAGCAAAATAGCGCAGAAATTGCGTACCAGTGCACGCCAGGTTCAGCAGGCCAGTGATTTGATTAAAAGTCTGGACCCCAAACCGGGTAGACAGTTTAGCGATGGGCAGTCGGTAAAGTATATTATCCCCGATGTTGTGGTGGAACGGGTGGAAGGTGAGTATATCGTTTTGGTCAATGACGTCAGCATGCCGCGGCTATCCATTAACCCTGCTTACCGCGCTATTTTGCAGAATGCCTCCAAGTTTGATGCCGGTACTAGGGAGTTTCTGGAAACAAAATTGAATGCTGCCAGCTGGATTATTCGTAGTATTGAACAGAGACGGCTTACATTGTACCGTGTGGTGAGGACCATTGTGGATATGCAGCGGGAATTTTTTGACCATGGTATTAGGTACTTACGACCGTTAAACCTGAAACAGGTGGCGGATGTGCTGCAGATTCACGAGTCCACGGTCAGCAGGGCGACGGCCAACAAATACGTGCAGACCCCGCTGGGGGTATTTCCGCTCAAGTTCTTTTTTGCCAGTGGGGTCAACAATGCCGGCGGTTTGGCCACTTCTTCGGAAAGCATCAAAAAAATGATCAAAGAGATGATTGACGGGGAGGATAAGCAAAAACCGCTGTCCGACCAGAAAATAACCAAGCTGCTGAACGTGCAGGGAATTAAAATATCCCGCCGTACGGTGGCAAAATACCGCGGGGAGCTGGGAATACCTGCGGCAAACAAAAGAAGGCGCTATTAAACTCCTAAAGAAATTTAGGAGTTTTATTTTTATCCGGATTTTTTGCTTTGTCAAGAGGAATTTTTTGGTGAGGTGTTGAATACTTACCATGTTTGCCTGCCTTGTATTACGGGGGATTTTTCAGGATAAGGGATCCAGAAAACTGGAATACTAATGCAGGCGGGTTGTGAATAATTTTAAGTTTTTTAAAAATATAAAATAGTTTAGGAGGAATATATATGGCTGTAAAAGTTGGTATTAATGGTTTTGGACGGATTGGTAGGCTGGTATTTCGGGCGGCACTAAACAACCCCGATGTTGAAGTGGTTGCCGTTAACGACCTGACTGATGCAAAAACCAACGCGTACCTGTTGAAGTATGATTCCATCCACGGTATTTTGGATGCCGAGGTTGAAGCCAAAGACAGCGTTATGGTGGTTAACGGTCAGGAAGTCAAGGTGCTGTCCGAAAGAGATCCCAGGAATCTTCCCTGGGGTGATCTGGGAGTGGACATCGTGGTTGAATCTACTGGTTTGTTCCGAGAAGGTCCCAAGGCAGCGGCACACCTGGAAGGCGGTGCCAAGAAGGTAATTATTTCTGCCCCTGCCAAGGACGAAGACATTACCATCGTACTGGGAGTTAATGAGGACAAGTATGACCCGGTCCAGCACAAGATTATCTCCAATGCTTCCTGTACAACAAACTGCCTGGCGCCGGTGGCCAAAGTGTTGAATGACAGGTTTGGTTTAAAAAGAGGTTTGATGACTACCGTTCACTCCTATACCAACGACCAGCGCATCTTGGACCAGGCGCACAAGGATTTGCGCCGGGCCCGCGCGGCTGCGGAGTCCATCATTCCGACCACTACCGGTGCCGCCAAGGCTGTGGCCCTGGTGCTACCTGAGTTAAAAGGCAAGTTAAACGGTTTTGCCATGCGCATACCTACTGCCAATGTTTCCGTTGTTGACCTGGTAGCCGAACTGGAGCAGGATGTTGATGCCGATACCGTAAACCAGGCTCTGAAGGAAGCGGCAGAAGGACAGCTCAAGGGAATCTTGGACTACTGTGATGAACCTTTGGTTTCCAAGGACTTTAATGGCAACCCGCACTCTTCCATCGTCGATGCCCCGTCCACCATGGTTATTGAAGGCAGCATGGTAAAAGTGGTGGCCTGGTACGACAACGAGTGGGGTTACTCCAATCGTGTGGTTGAACTGGCAGACTATATTGCTAAAAAAGGACTGTAAATAAATTGGAGAAAAGCCGGCACAAGGGGGAGGATATTATCCTTCCCCTTTAAAAACTGGCCGGAACATTAAAAATGTGTTGGAGGGTTTTACGTGAACAAGCTGACGGTAAAAGACTTGGATGTAAGCGAAAAAAGAGTACTGGTACGGGTGGACTTTAACGTCCCCCTGGAAGACGGTAAGGTAGCCGATGATACCCGCATTCGCGCCGCCTTACCCACCATCAATTACTTACTGGAACAGAGCGCCAGGGTTATCCTGGTAACCCACCTGGGAAGACCTAAGGGCCAGGTAAAGGACGAGTTACGCCTGGACCCCGTGGCACAAAAACTGGCGGACTTATTGAAGAAAGAGGTTGTCAAAACGGACACTACTGTGGGAGAGGAAGTGCAGCAGGCGGTGGAAAACTTGCAGCCCGGCCAGGTGCTGTTGTTGGAGAACGTACGCTTTAATCCCGGGGAGAAAGCCAATGACGAGGAATTTGCCAGGCAGCTTGCAGCACTGGCAGATGTTTATGTGAATGACGCTTTTGGTACTGCACACCGGGCACACGCTTCCACTGTCGGGGTGGCCAAGTTCCTGCCGGCAGCGGCAGGCATGCTGGTGGAAAAAGAGATTCAAACCTTGGGAGAAGCGCTGCAGAATCCAGAGCGGCCCTTTACGGCTGTTCTGGGTGGCGCCAAGGTATCGGACAAGATTGGTGTCATAAACAACCTGCTGGAAATAGTTGACGCGCTGATTATCGGTGGCGGCATGGCCAACACCTTCCTGGAGGCTAAAGGGTATGACATGGGGGCGTCCCTGGTAGAAAAAGATAAACTGGACCTGGCTAAAGAAGCCATGTCTGCTGCCGAGGCAAAAGGGGTGAAGTTGCTGCTGCCCCGGGACCTGGTAGTTGCTAGAGAGGTGGCGGAAAACAGTGAATACAAGACGGTACCTGTGGACCGGGTTCCGGAAAACTGGAAGGCAGTGGATATAGGTCCGGAAACCGCCAAGACCTATGCCGAGCAGATAACTGCTTCCAAAACAGTAGTTTGGAACGGCCCCATGGGTGTTTTTGAAATAGAGCCCTTTGCCAAGGGGACGGAAGCTCTGGCGCAGGCCATGGCTGAAGTGGAGGGGACAACTATAGTTGGCGGTGGTGATTCTGTTGCAGCCGTGGAAAAAATGGGAGTTGCGGATAAGCTGACTCACATTTCAACCGGCGGCGGTGCCTCACTGCAGTTTCTGGAGGGTAAGCCATTGCCGGGTATTGAAGCGTTACGTGATAAGTAAAGGAAGTATATGAAAAAATTTTGGGGAGGATTTTTATGCGCACGCCAATTATTGCGGGAAACTGGAAGATGCATAAAAATGCTGCTGAGGGTGCGGCGTTGGTGGAAGAGCTTAAGAAAGAAGTGCAGGATGTTACTGATGTGGAAGTGGTGGTCTGCCCGCCGTTTACAACTTTAGCGGCAGCTAAGAAAGCTGCAAAAGGCAGCAATATCAAAGTGGGAGCTCAGAACATGCACTGGGAAGAAGCAGGGGCTTATACCGGGGAAATTTCTCCCGCCATGCTGCAGGAACTGGCCGTGGACTACGTGATTATCGGCCATTCGGAACGGCGGCAGTATTTTAATGAAACCGATGAAACGGTTAACAGAAAAGTAAAAACGGCCTTTGCCTACGGTTTTAAACCCATAGTATGCGTTGGTGAAACCCTGGAAGAGCGGGAAAAGGGTATCACACAGGAAGTCATTGAAAAACAGGTAAAAAACGGTCTGGCCGACCTGGCACCGGCCGACGTAGCCAATTTGGTTGTAGCCTATGAACCCATTTGGGCCATTGGCACGGGTAAAACCGCTTCCAGCGAGGATGCGGAAAAGGTCATTGCCTTTATCCGTTTGGTAGTGGCTGGGATGTACGGCGACAAACAGGCGGAACAGATGAGGATTCAATACGGCGGCAGTGTCAAGCCCAATAATATCAAGGAGCTTATGGCACAGCCCAACATAGACGGGGCACTGGTTGGCGGAGCATCTCTCAAAGCGGATTCATTTGCAGCCATAGTAAAATATAAGGATTAGAGGAAGGGATGACGGTGTCAAAACCTTTGATATTGATGATACTTGACGGCTGGGGTATGCGGGATGAAGCAGAAGGCAATGCTATAAAGAAAGCCTCTATACCCAATTTCCAGCGCCTGTGGCGGGAGTACCCGCATACCAAGTTGAAGGCTTCGGGCGAAGCCGTAGGGCTGCCCGAGGGACAGATGGGCAATTCCGAAGTCGGCCATTTAAACCTGGGTGCCGGTAGAATTGTTTACCAGGAAATTACCCGCATCAACCGCGCTATCAAAGAAGGCAGCTTTTTTGAAAACGAGGCACTGGTGTCGTTAATGGAGCAGGTAAAAGCACAGGGCAAATCCCTCCACTTAATGGGGTTACTATCCGACGGTGGGGTACACAGCCACATTGAACACCTGTATGCACTGCTGGAAATGGCTAAACAGCATGGACTGGAGAAGGTATACATTCATGCCTTTTTGGATGGTCGGGATGTACCCCCGGCCAACGCTGCGGAATACTTTGACGCCCTGCAGCAAAAGTGCAGGGAACTGCAGGTGGGGAAAGTGGCAACCGTCATGGGCCGTTATTATGCCATGGACCGGGATGAACGCTGGGAACGAGTGGCCCGGGCCTTTAAAGCCATGGTGCTGGGTGAAGGCCTGAAAGCCACGTTTCCCAAGGCTGCTCTGGAGCGCTCGTATGATAAAAGAGTAACTGATGAATTTGTGGAACCCACGGTTATGGTGGATGAACGGGGAAATCCCGTGGCTACCGTGCGGTCGGGTGACGGGGTCATTTTTTACAATTTTCGCGCCGACAGGGCCCGCCAGATTACCCGGGCTTTTGTGGATAAAGATTTTCAGGGATTTGAGCGCCCAGAAGGTTTTCAACCGGTACCTTTTGTTTGCATGACCCAATATGATGCTGATATCAAGGCGCCGGTAGCTTTCCCACCGCAAAACCTGGAAAACACCCTGGGAGAGTACCTGTCGCAGCAGGGCTATAAGCAGCTGCGCATTGCGGAAACGGAAAAGTATGCCCATGTCACCTTCTTTTTCAACGGCGGTGTGGAAGAGCCCAATGAAGGTGAGGACAGAATTTTGATTCCCTCACCGAAAGTGGCTACCTATAACCAGAAGCCGGAAATGAGCGCTTATGAAGTTACCGACAAAGTGCTGGAAAAGATAGATGAGGACAAATACGATGTCATCATCCTCAACTTTGCCAATCCCGACATGGTGGGCCACACCGGTATTGAAGAGGCCGCCGTCAAGGCACTGGAGGCGGTGGATGAATGTATCGGCAGAATTTATGAGAAAATGCGGGCTAAAGGTGCGCCTTTAATAATCACTGCGGACCACGGAAACGTGGAAAAGATGGTAGATTTGGAAACCGGTGAACCGCATACTGCCCACACCGAGAGCCTGGTTCCCTTTATTTTGGTGGTGGATAGTTTAAAAAACCGGGAACTGGCAGACGGTGGCGCTCTGAAGGACGTGGCGCCGACCATGCTCCAGCTTCTCAACCTAGACAAGCCTGCGGATATGATCGGAGAAAGCCTGATTAAGTAGACAAAAATAGTTTGGAGGAGTGATAATTCATGACCATTATAACCGATGTTTTGGCCAGGGAAATTCTGGATTCCCGTGGCAACCCGACGGTAGAGGTGGAAGTTTTGTTAGAAAGCGGTGCCTTGGGCCGGGCAGCTGTTCCTTCCGGTGCTTCAACCGGTGCCTACGAAGCAGTGGAGCTGCGTGACAAAGATGAGTCCCGGTATCTGGGAAAAGGGGTACTGCAGGCTGTCAATAACGTCAACACTGTGATTGCCCCGGAACTCATCGGCATGGATGCAACCGACCAACTGGGCATTGACCAGCTGCTGCTGGAACTGGACGGTACGGAAAACAAGTCTAAACTGGGTGCCAACGCCGTGCTGGGGGTTTCCCTGGCAGTGGCCAAAGCAGCGGCTGAAGCCTTTGGACTGCCGCTCTATCAGTACCTGGGCGGTGTTAACGCTAAAGAAATGCCGGTTCCCATGATGAACATTCTCAATGGAGGAAAGCATGCCGACAACAATGTGGATATTCAGGAATTCATGATTATGCCCGTGGGTGCCGAAACCTTTAGAGAGGGCCTGCGCATGGGTGCGGAAATATTCCACAACCTGAAAAAGGTGCTGCAGCAAAAAGGACTTAATACTGCAGTGGGTGATGAAGGTGGTTTTGCCCCCAATTTACAGTCCAATGCGGAAGCGCTGGATGTTATTGTAGAAGCCATCAAGCAGGCCGGCTACAACCCCGGTGAGGATGTACTGCTGGCGCTGGATGTTGCGGCAACGGAACTTTTCAAAGACGGACAGTATCATTTCCCTGGAGAAGGTAAGAGTTTTACCGCCGAACAGCTGATAGAGTTTTACGGTGAGCTGGTGGACAAATATCCCATCATATCCATTGAGGACGGCCTGTCTGAGGACGACTGGGAAGGCTGGCAACAGTTTACCGGCAAGCTGGGCAGCAGAGTACAGTTGGTCGGCGACGACCTGTTTGTGACCAACACCAAAAAGTTGGCCAAAGGAATTGACTTGGGTGTAGCCAATGCCATTTTAATTAAAGTCAATCAAATTGGTACCCTGACAGAGACTCTGGATGCCATCGAAATGGCCAAGCGGGCCGGCTATACGGCTGTCATTTCTCACCGGTCCGGGGAAACCGAGGATGCAACCATAGCTGATATCGCAGTTGCCACCAATGCGGGACAAATAAAGACCGGTGCTCCCTCCAGAACTGACCGGGTGGCAAAATACAACCAGCTGCTGCGAATTGAAGAAGGATTAAGCCATTTGGCTAAGTACAGGGGACGGCAGGTCTTTTACAACTTAAGATAACGGGAAAAAATTACTTTTCTTGCAGGAAATTGGTATAATAAATAGAATTACTGAATAGTCTTAATTTTATGAATAGGAAATTTAGGGAAAGGGGGATGGGTGGACGGCCCGTCTATAGTTACTTGTTGCCATCTCAGGACGAGTATGCTAGAATGTTGATGTTATTCTGGTTAGGAGGTGTGGCAGTGGGATGAAGACTTTGATAGTGATCATGCAAGTGCTGGTATCTCTAGGGCTCATAGCAACGGTTTTGTTACAGTCGGGTAAAAGTGCCGGTATTTCAGGTGCTATAGGCGGCGCAGCGCAGAGCTTTTTTGGCAAGAAAAAGGGTTTGGATGAGCTTTTTAACAAAATAACTGTCGGATTGGCAGCCGCTTTCATTGCGCTTACTTTGTTATTGTCAATAGTATAAGCTTCATTAAGGAGGGAAAAAGCTGAATGGTTAGTTTAACGTATTTTGCTCCTATTGCCGGAGTAATTGCGCTTATTTTTGCTTTATATTTAACTACTCGGATTAATAGCGTTTCCCCGGGAAACGAAAAAATGCAGGAACTGGCCGATGCCATCCACGAAGGAGCCCTGGCATTTCTCAAGAGGGAGTATTCCACACTGGTAATCTTCGTGGCGGTATTGGCGGCAGTTATTGTCGGTGCAGGTATTCTCACTCCCGGTGCTGACAGCATGCAGCCTGCCACTGCAATCGCCTTTATCTTAGGTGCTGCCTGTTCCGTGCTGGCAGGTTGGATTGGTATGAATGTTGCAACCAAAGCTAACGTTCGTACCACCAATGCTGCCCGGACCAGCGCCAACAAGGCTCTGGGAGTTGCTTTTTCCGGCGGCGCTGTCATGGGTATGTCTGTTGTTGGCTTGGGTTTATTAGGTCTTGGTATCGTAAACATAATTTTCAAAAACCCGCAGGTAATCAACGGCTTTGCGCTGGGTGCCAGTTCCATTGCCCTGTTTGGTCGTGTCGGCGGCGGTATTTACACCAAAGCTGCTGACGTAGGTGCCGACCTGGTCGGTAAGGTGGAAGCAGGTATTCCGGAAGACGACCCGAGAAACCCGGCGACTATTGCCGACAACGTCGGTGACAACGTAGGTGACGTTGCCGGTATGGGAGCGGACTTATTTGAGTCTTATGTCGGTTCAATCATTGCCGGTATTGCCCTGGGTGCTGCCATGGGTATACCCAATGCCAGCATTCTGCCGTTAATGATTGCCGGTGCAGGTATCATTGCATCCATTATCGGTACCTTTTTTGTACGTACCGGCGAGGGTGCCAACGTGCAGAGTGCGCTGAACATGGGTACTGTGGTATCCAGTGTTCTATCCATAATTGCCATTTATTTCCTAAGCACTACTCTGCTTCCAGAAATGGGTATGGGCGTATTTATCGCTGCCGTAGCCGGACTGCTGGCGGGTGTGCTTATTGGTAAGATTACCGAGTACTATACTTCCGAGCGTTATAAACCGGTTAAGGAAATCGCTAAGGCTTCCCAGACCGGAACAGCAACTAACATTATTTCCGGTATCAGTGTTGGTATGATCAGTACGGCACTGCCCATTTTGGTTATTGTTATTGCCATTATCATTGCCTATAAATCTGCTGACCTGTATGGTATCGCTTTGGCAGCCGTAGGTATGCTATCTACAACCGGTATGACTGTTGCGGTTGACGCTTACGGCCCCATTGCCGACAACGCCGGTGGTATTGCTGAAATGGCCGGCCTTGACCCGAAAGTAAGGAAAATTACCGACGCACTGGATGCTGTGGGCAACACCACTGCTGCAATTGGTAAGGGCTTTGCCATCGGTTCTGCAGCTTTGACGGCCTTGGCATTGTTCTCTGCATATACTAAGGCAGCAAACATTGCGTCCATTGACATTACTTCACCTAACGTAGTTGCCGGCCTGTTTATCGGCGGTATGCTGCCGTTCTTATTCTCGGCACTGACCATGCAGGCTGTGGGCCGCGCGGCGTTTGATATGATTGAGGAAGTACGCCGCCAGTTTAAAACAATTCCCGGTTTGATGGAAGGCAAAGCCAAGCCGGACTATGCAAACTGCGTCAAGATTAGTACCGGTGCGGCTTTGAGAGAAATGATTGTTCCTGGTTTGCTGGCGGTAGTTGTGCCCATTGCTGTCGGTTTAATTCCGCAGCTAGGGAAAGAGGCCCTGGGTGGTCTGCTGGCAGGCGCGCTGGTATCCGGATTTCTGCTGGCTGTTATGATGGCCAATGCCGGTGGTGCCTGGGACAACGCCAAGAAGTACATTGAGACCGGTCAGTACGGCGGTAAGGGTTCTGAAGCTCACGCTGCCGCAGTTAACGGTGACACAGTGGGTGACCCGTTCAAGGATACTTCAGGTCCCTCCATTAATATTCTCATTAAGCTGATGACCATCGTATCTTTGGTATTTGCACCGCTGTTTATGTAAGAAAAACCAGGGGTGTCAGGTTTGGCCTGGCACCCTTTTTTATTTTATAATCCTTAAGTAAGAGATTGGTGGTGGAAAATGTGAAAAAGCTGCCGGCACAAGCAAAACCGTTTTATTTTAATGACCGCAAAGCAGTCTGCCTGCTCATACACGGGTTTGCCAGCACACCTTCCGAAGTGCGGTGGCTGGGCGAGCAACTGTACGGCAGAGGGTATGCCGTGAGAGGGGTGTTACTGACGGGGCACGGAACTACACCGGAGGAATTTGCGCAAACCGGGTGGCCGCAGTGGTACCGGTCGGTAGAGCAGGCTTTTTTAGAATTGAAAGAGCGGCATGACCGAATATTAACCGTGGGTGTCTCCATGGGAGGGTTGCTGGCGCTAATGCTGGCCGCCGACTACCCGCAGGCGGTAAGTGGTGTGGTCACCGCGGGAACGCCGGGGGCCAGGCGGTTTTTTCGGGACTGGCGCATTCACCTGACTCCCCTTATCAAACACTTTATACCCTATCACATAAGGCAGATTCCGGAGGACAAAAAAAGGCTGCACCGGCAAATGGGACGAGTCTACTATGTCAAGCGTCCCCTGTCTGCGGTACACAGTCTGTTAAAATTAACGGATGTGGTCAAAAAAAGACTGCCTCAGGTATATGCGCCTGTGCTGGTAATGCACTCCCGGGCTGATGCCACCATCCATCCGGGCAGCGCACGGTTTATTTACAGCAGGCTGGGCACGCAAAACAAGAAGCTGTTTTACGTGGAGCGCTCGGATCACATCATTACCCTGGACAAGGAGCGGGATTTAGTGTTAAACTGTATTGACGGGTTTTTTAGGGAAATAATGGGATATCAGGGTTATTAAGGAGGTTGAGCAACTTATCATGTCAAGGGAAGAAGCCTATGAGCTGCTGAAGAAACACCTGAAAAACAAAAATTTGCTGAAACACTGCCTGGCTGTTGAGGCGGTGATGCACCGTTTAGCGGAATACTTCAATGAGGATACGCAGCTGTGGGCCTTGGCAGGGCTGCTGCATGACATTGATTATGAACAGACCAAGGACAATCCGGAACAGCACAGCATTGTGGGCGCGGAAATGCTGGAGAAAGAAGGATTTCCCGAAGAACTGGTGTATGCCGTCAAGGTACATAATGACCATCACGGCCTGCCCAGAAAGACAAGGCTGGATAAGGCTTTGTACGCTACGGACCCACTGACGGGGCTGATTGTGGCGGCGGCACTGATCAGGCCGGAGAAAAAGCTGGACATTGTCGATGTGAATTTTCTCATGAACAGGTATAATGAAAAATCATTTGCCCGTGGTGCCAGAAGGGACGTCATTGCTTCCTGTGAGGAGCTGGACCTGAGTCTGGAAGAATTCATGGGCCTTGGTTTGGAAGCCATGAAGGGCATCTCTGACGAGCTGGGGTTGTAAAGTGAACGTAAATGTTTATGAATTGAGCACTTTTGGGAATAATCTAAGTAAGATTATTTGTCTTACTTAGATTTCTTGTGTGAAAGTTGGAGGACGGTATGAAAAAACAAGAGATTATAGATTTAATGCGTAAAAAAACATATAAGCCGCTGACCGCCGAGGAACTTGTTTCCATTTTTGACCTTGATGTGGACGAAATCCCTGGGTTTTTAAGTTTGCTGCGGGAGATGGAGCGTGAAGGAGAAGTAATCCTCACCCGGAAGAATAAATACGGCCTGCCCGAGAAGATGGGGCTGGTAGTGGGGCTCCTTCAGGGACACCCCGGCGGCTTTGCCTTTGTCCTTCCTGACCGTGTCGGTGAGCCGGATGTGTACGTCAGTGCCGAAAACCTTAACGGTGCTATGCATAATGATAAGGTAGTTGTCAGGAAACATAAACCGAGTATCGGTAGAAAGCCGGAAGGAGAAGTCATCCGCATCCTGAAACGGGCCAACGAAACCATTGTGGGTACCTTCGAGCGCAGTAATAACTTTGGGTTTGTGGTGCCTGATGACCGGCGTATTAAACAGGATATTTACATTCCGAAAAAGGAAACCATGGATGCCGAAACCGGTGACAAGGTGGTTGTTTCCATTACTACCTGGCCCAAACCCGGGCGCAATCCCGAGGGCAGGATCATCGAGGTACTGGGAAAATACAATGAGCCGGGAGTGGACGTGCTGTCCATCGTGCGCAAGTACCAGCTGCCCGAGGAATTTCCACAAAAGGTGCTCAACGAAGCCAAACGGGTGGCTTTCCTCCCTGAAGAGGAATACAAAAAACGCAGGGACCTGCGCCACTGGAAAACCGTAACCATAGATGGGGAAGATGCCAAAGACCTGGATGATGCGGTAACTATCTCAAGGAAAGGCAGGAACTACCTGCTGGGAGTACATATTGCCGATGTGGGTTACTACGTTAAGGAGAACAGTGAACTGGACAAAGAAGCCTTTAACCGGGGAACCAGCGTCTACCTCGTAGACCGGGTGATTCCCATGCTGCCGCCGCAACTGTCCAATGATATCTGCAGCCTGAATGCCGGGGTGGACCGGCTGGCCATGTCGGTAATCATGGAAGTGACGCCCAAAGGGGAGGTGTTGGATCATGAAATCATTCCGTCGGTGATTAATGTGGATCACCGCATGACATATACGGCAGTGAACAAAATTCTGGAGGAGCGGGATGAGGAACTGCGGGCAAGGTACCGGGATTTTGTACCGGAATTTGAGCTGATGGCAGAGTTGTGTAAGATTTTGCGGAAGAAAAGGCTGGCCCGGGGAGCCATTGATTTTGAGTTTCCGGAGAGCAAGGTGATTTTAGACGAGCAGGGAAAGCCGCTGGAAATTAAAAAGTTGGAGCGCGGCATAGGAGAAAAATTAATTGAAGAATTTATGATCCTGGCCAACGAAACGGTAGCGGAATACATGTACTGGCTGGAGGCTCCCTTTGTGTACCGTGTCCATGAACCGCCGGACCCTGATGATTTCCAGGCATTGAACGATTTTCTGCACCGTCTGGGGTACCATATAGTCGGCGGTGAGGACAGCATTCACCCCCGGGCGTTTCAGGCGGTAATAAATAAAGTTCATGGCAAGCCGGAGGAACGGGTGGTCAACACGGTGATGCTGCGTTCCATGAAACACGCCCGGTATGCTTCCACATGCCTGGGACATTTTGGGTTGGCGTCCCGTTATTACTGTCATTTTACCTCGCCCATCAGGCGGTATCCCGACTTGACAATTCACCGTATTATCAGGGAGTATCTGGACAGGGGAGCCAGGTTAAATAAAAAAAGGGTGGAGCAATTACAGGAACTAACTGCTGCCTCGGCTGACCAGTCTTCTATCAGGGAAAGGATTGCTGAGGAAGCCGAGCGTGAATCTGTAGATATGAAGAAAGTGGAATACATGCAGCGGCACTTGGGTCAGGTGTTTACCGGGATTATCAGCAGCGTGACCCCCTTCGGCATGTTTGTGGAGCTGGATAATACTGTAGAGGGTCTGGTACATGTATCCACTTTAACGGATGATTATTATGAGTATGTGGAAGAGCAGTTGGCGTTTGTGGGACAGCATACCAACAATATCTACAAGATTGGCGATGAAGTCAAGGTGGAAGTTGTCAAGGTCAATGTTGCTGCCAGGGAGATTGACTTCGAACTGGTGCAGGATTTTTAAATTAATAGGGGCCCAATCTTGACTATCTGCCTTGCTGTGTTATAATGTATAAGTGAATTGCTGGCAACCCTTGTCTGGGCTTCAAGCTGCAGTCAAGGGTCTTTTTGTCGGGGTGATGCGGGTGCCAACCAAGATAATTACCGAAAACAGAAAAGCAAAACATGATTACCATATAGAAGAGGTTTACGAAGCGGGTATTGCCTTGAAGGGGACGGAGGTTAAATCGCTGCGGGCAGGTAAGGCCAACCTGAAGGATAGCTTTGCCCGGGTGGAAAACGGGGAAGTGATTTTGTACAACATGCATATCAGTCCCTACGAGCAGGGCAACCGTTTCAATCACGACTCCAAAAGGAAGCGCAAGCTGTTGCTGCACAAGTCGGAGATTCGCCGTTTAATCGGGAAAACCCGCGAAAGAGGCTATGCGCTGGTTCCGCTCAAAGCATATTTTAACGAGCGGGGCATAGCAAAAATTGAACTGGCTCTGGCCAAAGGGAAAAAACTGCACGATAAGCGGCGGGATATAGCCGAGCGCGATGCTAAGCGAGAAATAGAGCGGGCGCTGAAAGAACGGCAAATGATGTAATAAATTTTAGAGGGCAAATATGTTATAATATAATATATAGAGAGTAAAATACCTGGGGGCGAAATTGGCTTCGACGGGGGAAGTATGAGCATGAGTAGCCAGGCGAGATTCCACCTGCTCGTAAAACGGTGGGCAAAAATTAACTGGCGAAGATAATCTCGCTCTAGCTGCGTAACTAACCGCAGCTCATCCGCCTGGTCCTCGCCCATGGGACCAGTTCCGGGTGTCATCGCTAGTGGGCTACTCTAAAGGCAGTGCCTGCGGTCTTTAGGGGAAATGTATGCAGGCTAGCCTGAAGGAAATCCTGTCCCTGGGAGTTTCTTCGGGTGAATGCCAAAACAGGGACTATCCTGGTAGAAGCTCATGTGGGTACTCCTTCGGACGTGGGTTCGACTCCCACCGCCTCCACCATTTAAATCCACGATAAAATGAGTTTCGGTATAATCTTCATAGACAATAACTTTTTTAACATAAGTCTGGATGACCTGTTTTTTTGGGGCTTCCAGGCTTTTGTTTTTTAAGTCACGGTTCTTCGCCAGGTAGTTTTTCATATTGTCAATGGAAAGAGAATTAATTTTGGTCTGTAACTTGGCCACATACAGCCGTCTGCATTATTAACCTCCAAGTCAGTAAGCTGCTTAAAATACATAAAAATTGGGCTAAAGAATTAATTAAATGTGGATTTTGTGGTATCCTTGCCTTGCATTTTTTCTCCTTATATTAGAGATTTGGGCAAGGGCTACCCTCTATTTCTATTATTAGGTTTTTTCTTGCATAGGCAGGGTTTACTGGCATTTTCTACTGGTTTTATGATTTGACAAATTCGATTTTGTTTTATGCATCACCAGCGAGGCTGGAAAAAATTAATACCAAAACTAATTTTACTTATTTTAATGGATATTTCTGGTTATTAACTTTGAAATCGGTGATGTTTTTACAGGAATGTCTTTTCACTTGCCGATTTTAGGTTAAAATAATTGTGGTGACAAATTGATATTCATATATTTTTTTGCCAGTAACACATAACGGAGGAGGGGTCACAAGTGCAATATCGCATATTGGGAAAAACTGGGCTGAAAGTATCGGTCATTGGCTTTGGCGGTATTCCTATCCAAAGGGTAGATGCTGACCAGGCAGTGGAAATAGTCAATAGGGCACTGGATTTGGGGATTAACTTTTTTGATACAGCTCGTGCCTATACCGACAGCGAATTTAAATTGGGGAAGGCCCTTCGGGCACGGCGTCAGGAAGCGTTTATTGCCACCAAGTCAATGGCTCGAACCAAAGAAGAAATGGCGGCAGATATTCGCACTAGTTTGGATACTTTGGGCGTAGATTATATTGATTTATACCAGCTCCATAATGTCAAGGAAAAAGAGACGCTGGAACGGGTACTGGCTCCCGGTGGGGCCCTGGAAGCACTGGAAGAGGCGCGGGAGAAAGGGTTGATAAAGCATATTGGTATTACCGGTCATATCAAGGACGTTTTAAAAGTTGCCATGCAGACCGGCAGGGTGGAAACGGTGCAACTGCCTTTTAATGCCGTGGAAACGGATGGAGTTGAAGAAATACTGGACTTGGCCGAGGCCAACAATATCGGCACCATTATCATGAAACCGCTGGCCGGAGGAGCTTTAACCAATGCCGGCGTGGCCTTGAAATTTATTCTTTCACACCCTGTTACCACCGTAATTCCGGGCATGGATTCGGCAGAGCAGGTTGTGGCCAACGCTGCAGTGGGAGACAGTGATTTTGTGTTAAACGGTGAGGAGAAAAGTTTGCTGGAAGAAGAGGTTGCACGTTTGGGCAGCACCTTCTGCCGCCGCTGCGAGTACTGCCAGCCCTGCCCGGAAGGTATCAATATTCCGGCGGTATTCCTGTTTGAGGGCTACTATGACAGGTATAATTTGGCTGATTGGGCCAAAGACCGGTATCGCAACCTGCCGGTAAAGGCGGATGCTTGTGTCCAGTGTGGTGCTTGTGAGGAGAAGTGCCCGTATAACCTGCCAATTAGGGAAATGCTGGCCCGGGCCGGGGCGAAACTTGCATGAAAATATTGCTACTTAATGCTACTTAAGCACAAGTCCTGCCGGAAAGACTTGTGCTTTTTTTATTTTACAAACAAGGTGTGCAAGGTTTTTGCTGGTGAATTGACCAAAGCGGCAGCAGAATGTTCCAATGTACAGTTAAAACAGACATGTGCGAAATTTCAAAAACTCACTTGAAAGCGAAAAATAAATATAGTATAATAAAACAAAAATTGAACCCTAGGGGGGTATATTGGAAGTGAGTAACGTTTTGAGATGGGTTAAAGATAAGCTGCCGTATTTGATTATGGTGATGATTGCCGCCGGACTTATCAACGGGTATGTCAATGAAGTGAGTTACCTGAAGAATTTCCTGACACCGGTAGTATTTATAATGATTTATCCCATGATGATTAACCTGAAGGTTACCGATGTGCTGGCCGGCTTTTCCGCACCCAAGCCCATACTGTTGAGCCTGCTGGTGAACTTTGTTGTTTCACCTTTAATTGCCTACGTGCTGAGTATGATATTTTTTGCTGATTACCCCATGTTAACAGTGGGGCTGGTGTTGATTTCGCTGATTCCTACCAGCGGCATGACTGCTTCCTGGACCGGGCTTGCCAACGGCAATATGAAGTCGGCCTTGATTATCATTTCCGTCAACTTGCTGTTGGCTATCGTACTGATACCGGTATACCTGAAGCTACTGCTGGGTAAGGTTGTAGCTTTAAATACCATGCTGGTGGTTATGAGCTTGGTAAAAGTAGTGGTAATTCCCCTGGTGCTGGGGGATTTAACCCGGCGGTTTCTTGTTAAGCGGTACGGCATACAGAAGTTTAAGCAGATGAAGCCTAACTTTGGCGGTATCAGTGCCCTGGGCGTACTGATGATTGTGTTCATTGCCACTTCATTGAAAAGCAAGACTATCCTGGGCGATGTACAGTTGGTTCTGGCGGTGCTGGTTCCCCTGGCTATCTATTACGGTTCCATTCTGTTGATCAGCAACATTTTGGGATGCAAATTCTTGGATTACGGTAATCGCGTGGCACTGATTTACGGTACAACCATGCGCAATTTAACCATTGCCATGGCCTTAACCATAAGCTCGCTGGAAGGCGGATTGGCCGTATTTCTCATTGCTGTAGGCTATTTACTCCAGGTGCCGTTTGCGGCGCTTTATATGCGGTATCTCAACTGGAAAAACGAACATGTTGTGGCGGTCGAACAGTAGAAAAAGTTAAAAAATATTTAGGGGTGAACTTTTTCGGTTCACCCCTTATTTTTAGCTAATTTTGGCCTGCCGCGCAGCTTTGTATGCCTGAGCCAGCAGCTCAACCGGGTGCTTGATCTCTGAATTTAATCCTTGTTCTGTCAGGGCGTGAGCCAGCTGCATGGAGCAGGCGGGACATGAGGTGGTAACGAACTCGGCACCTGTTTGTTTAATACTGTTTATCTTACGGTCCAGAATACTTCGGGACAAATCATAATGACTGATGCCGAACGTGCCGGCCCCGCCGCAGCACTGGTCGGCACCTTCCATTTCAATTAGCTCGACACCGGGTACCATTTCCAGGATTTTTCTCGGCTGCTCCTTAATTCCCTGGCTTTTTACCAGGTGACAGGGATCATGGTAGGTTACTGTGGTTTTGGGTACCGGAGAAAGGGTTTCCTGCAATTCTATCTCATCTACCAGGAATTTATTGAGGTCAAAAATTTTCCCCTCAAAATGAGCCACTTCCCTGGGTAACTCATCGGTAAACAACTGGTCGTAGTAGTCTCCCTGCAGCATGCTGCTGCAGGATGCACAGTCACTGACAATAGCTTCCACACCGGCCTCATAAAATAGCTTAAAGTTATGGGCCGTCATTGATTGTGCCGAAGCGGCGTCTCCGTTGGCAATATGGGGCATGCCGCAGCATTGCAGCTCTTTGGGAGTCACCACTTCACAGCCGTTAGCCATCAGTACCTCCACTGCGGCCAAGGCTCTCTGGGGGTAAAACATGTTGGTGGCACAGCCCAGGAAATAGCCTACACGCATTTTGCGTTTACCTTTGGCCGGTGCCGTTTCCGGGATATTTTTACTTGCCAGAGGACCGGATACCGGTGCAAGTAGCCGGCTGGCTTTTTCCAGGTCTTTAGAAATCAAACTCAAAAGTCCTGTTTTTTGGACAATGCTTTTCAGACCGGTAGCCTGGTATCCCTGCAGGAGAAAGTGCGCCCGCTGTAAGCTTTTCCGGTTTTTAAACAGGGTGGATAACAGAAACTGCTTAATGCTGTCATTGCTGTAGTCTTTCAAGTAATTGCGCATGGCCACAACCATCTGGTCCACCGGAATGCCTGAGGGGCATTCGACGCTGCACGATTTACAAAGCAGGCAGCGGCCGGCCCGCTGGGCCACGTCGGCAGCCGGCTGGAGCTCCCCGTCCCGTAACAGTTGAGTCAGGAAGACATGGGCTCTTGGGGCTGCACTTTCAGTCTTTATTTCTTTAAATATGGGACAAACAGAGCGGCATTTTCCGCAGCGCACACATTTGCGCAGCAAATCCTTAACTGCCGGTACTTGCTGAAGCAGCATGGTTGTTTCCCTCCTCGGGTAATAGCTTGCCTGGGTTCATGATGCCCTTGGGGTCCAGTGCTTTTTTTATGGTAAACATCACGTCCAGTGCTGCCCCGTGTTCCAGGCGGGCATACTGTGACCGCACAGCACCAACGCCATGTTCACCGGTGGTACTGCCGCCCAGTTCAATAGCCGTCCTGTGAATTTCATCAATCAGCTTGTTGGCTTTGTCCACTTCCGCCGGGTCTTCGGGGTTGATTACTGGTGCGGTATGCACGTTGCCGTCGCCGATATGGCCGTAATTAACAACACCGATGCCGTATTTTTTGCCTATTTCCTTGATGCGGCGCAGGGATTCCGTAACTTTATTCAAGGGAATGCTGATATCCTCGCCGGCAAAAATGCGGCTGCCGTCGGCACGGACGCGGGCTGCAGCCGAAGCCGTTACGGCACGGCCCTGCCACAATTCCGCCATGCGTTTGGGGTCGGTAGACCATTCAACTTTTGCGGCCCGTTGTTTTGCCAGGCGTGACACTTCCTTGCCTTCCCACTCCACGCTGGCGGGATTACCGTCCAGTTCAAAGAGCAGGATGGCTTCAGCATCGGGTAAGTTGATTTCCGGTTTGAACTCATTAACTGCTTTGATGGCTGACGAGTCCAGGATTTCTATGCCGGAAGGCAAAATGCCGGCCTTGTAAACGTCTAACACGGTCTTTGGTGCTGCTTCCAGGTCATCGTATATTGCCATTAATATGCCTCTTGCCTTTGGCTTGGGCCACAGACGCAGGCGTATTTTGGTAATCACACCTAGGATACCTTCTGAACCCACGAATAATTTGGTCAGGTTCATACCGGAAACATTTTTTATGGCCCGGGAGTTAACTCCCCCGGTGGTAATTACTTCCCCGTTGGGGAGCACGACTTCCAGTCCCAGTACGTATTGCTCGGTGGTGCCGTACTTGACAGCGCGTAAGCCGCTGCTGTTGTTTGCTACCATGCCGCCGACAGTGCACATGGCTGAGCTGCCGGGATCGGGGGGGAAGAACAGGCCGTACTGTGCCAGGTGCTTGTTTAGCTCGGCATGTACAACACCAGGACGTACATGGACCTGCATATTTTCTACGTCTACCTCTTCGATAGTATCCCAGGTGGCCAGGTCCATAACAATACCGCCGTTAACTGCCAGGGCGCCGCAGGTTTCCCCGGTTCCGGCACCCCGTGGGGTTACGGGGATACCGTGCTCGTAGGCCAAACGCATTACCTTGCTTACTTCTTCCGTACTGGTGGGAGTGACTACCACGTCCGGTACGTAGCGGTTGTTGCGGGCTTTAAAGGAGCTGTCATAGGAATAGCTGAGCAGGTCCAATTTTTCATGTAGTATCTTGTCCTCGCCCAAAATGGATTTTAGTTCTTTAACCAGTTGTTCCGCTTGCATATTTGTTCACCTCGCAAAAATAAACATGTACGCTAAAAATAAACATATACACTAAAGTTTATTATATATTAAATTTGAAAATTTGTAATTATTTATATATTAAGTATCATGTATACTTAAGAAAATTTTGATAAATAATAAGTATTTTATGATAAAATAAAAAGTTAGAATGTTACTTGAAATTTTTGCAAGAAGGGTGGTGTTCCCGCTAAGGGGTGACTATGGAGATAGTACTGGCATACGGGAAAGATGTGGTGAAAGGAACGATTAACGAGGATAACGTGCTGGCCGAGGTGAGCCCTAAAACTGCAAGGGGACTGGAGAATCCCCTGGAAGCGGTAAAGAGGGCGCTCAAAAATCCTATCGGCAGTGACACCATTGCGGGGATAGTAAACAAGAAGAAGCCGGGAAAAGTCGCTATTGTTGTCAATGATGTGACCAGACCTACGCCGTACAAATACATGCTTCCTCCGTTAATGGAAGAGCTGAAGAATGCAGGAGTAAAGGATGAGCAGATTGTTTTCGTGGTGGCTACCGGTATTCACAGGGGAAATACCGAAGAGGAAAACCGGCAGACGTTTACCCCGGAGATTGTGGACCGCTACCGGATTGTCAACCACAGTGCAGACGAAAACTTGGTGACGCTGGGGAAAATGTCCGACGGCACCCAACTTTCCGTTAACCGTGAGGTGGCAGAAGCAGACATGGTGATTACCACCGGGCTCATAGGGCTGCATTATTTTGCTGGTTATTCGGGTGGACGGAAGTCCATCTTGCCGGGGGTAGCAGCGCGTGAACTGATCACTGCTAACCACGCGAAAATGACCGATCCCAGGGCCGCTACCGGCAATTACAAGGACAACCCGGTTCATTGGATCATGCTGGAAGCGGCGCGGATGGCCGGTGTGGATTTTATCCTCAATGTGGTTACCAATACCCAGAAAGAAATAGTATCCGTGGTTGCCGGGGACGTGGAAAAAGCCTGGCTGGAGGGAGTTAAGGTATGTGAGGAAATCAGCGTTGTCAAGCTCAGCGAAGCTGCTGATGTTGTTATTGCCGGGGCCGGAGGCCATCCGAAGGATATCAACATATACCAGGCGCAGAAAGCATTGGAAAATGCTGCGGCGGCAGTCAAACCGGGCGGGACCATAATCTTGGTGGCCCAGTGTAGGGAAGGCTATGGAGAGGACGTTTTCGAGGAGTGGATTCGCCAGTCTAACAAGCTGGAAGATATATTTGAGAGATTTGAACGGCAATTTGTACTTGGTGGCCACAAGGCCTTTGCCATTGCCCGGGTGTTAAAAGAGAAGAACGTAATTTTGGTATCGGATATGCCGCGGGAAGATGTTGAAAAGCTGTATTTCACTTATGCCGCCAGCTTTCAGGAAGCGCTGGACCAAGTAGCGCAGCGCCATGGTAGTAATTTTAAGGCCTACGTGATGCCGCAGGCCACTCTGGTATTGCCGCAAGTAGAATAGTGTGCTTGAAAATGGTTGAGGCTGTGACCACGTGTGTTGGTTACAGTCTTTGTCAGTTCTTTAGTGAAAATCAATGTCAATGCGCTTTTTTGTTATTAGACTCTGTTTTTGAAGCAGCATTAAAAAGCCATGCTAGGAAAGTTTACTTTGGAGGGTATCTTATTAATGAGGTATTATCCCGCATTTTATCGAATCGGGCAAAAGTTTTCCGAGATGCGAATTTCTGATCTTCGGTTATCGGTTAAGCAAGCTGTCAGGGAGATAGCCCTGGCTGATAAAATAAGACACGGGGCAGCAGTTGCTATCACAGCGGGTAGCCGTGGGATTGCCAATATTGCCGAGATATTACGGCTGGTGGGTGAGGAAATTCGGGCCCTGGGCGGTAAGCCGTTTTTGGTAGCCGCTATGGGGAGTCACGGTGGCGGTACTGCCCAGGGAATGCTGGAGATTTTGGAAAGTCTGGGGATAACGCCCGAAACCGTCAGGATGCCCGTCAAAGCTTCCAGTGCGGTTGTACACCTGGGCAATACCGCTTCCGGGATTCCGGTCTACTGTGCGGAAGAAGCTTATGCAGCCGACGGGATTATTGTGGTTAACCGTGTTAAAGCCCATACTGCCTTTCGCGGTGAGCACGAAAGCGGGTTGTACAAAATGCTCTCGGTGGGCCTGGGCCGGGCACGGGGGGCGGCTGCCGTTCACCGATTGGGGCCGGCTAAAATGGCTCAAGTAGTGTACGAAGTGGGCAGTGCGGTGTTAAACCGGGTGCCGGTAATCGGTGGAATTGGCATAGTGGAAAATGGCAATGAAGAGACGGCGGTAATCAAAGGTTGCCAGCCCATGGATTTTGAGACGGTGGATAAAAAGTTATTGGAGAGGGCAAAAAGTTTAGCTCCATCTTTACCGGTTGAACAAATAGATTTATTAATAGTGGAGGAAATGGGTAAAAATTACAGCGGCACTGGTTTGGATACCAATGTAATTGGAAGATTTTATCTGGAAGGAGTGCCGGAGCCGGAAATCCCAAAAATCACCAGAATTGTGGTTTTAGGCTTATCGGAGGCTTCCCATGGCAACGCCAACGGTGTAGGCTTGGCGGATTTCATCACAAAACGCTTGTTTGATGCTATAGATTTGGAAAAGACGTATATGAACGGGCTGACTACCAACTTTTTGCGGCGGATTAAACTGCCTGTAATCATGCCTGATGATGAACAGGCAATTAAAAAGGCCTGGGAAAGTCTGCGCCTGGACAATCCCCGACAGGCTCGAGTCATGATAATTCATAATACCCTGCACCTTGACGAACTTTATATTTCTGAGGCATTGTATGAAGAAGTGGCGCAGCTGGACCATATTATCATTGAAGATAAATGTACCTTGGAGTTCAATCAGGGAAAGCTGGCAATTAAAAAGGAATAGCAAATTAGAAATATTGGATGCCCCAAAAAGCGAGCGGGCATTTTTTTCTTTTGCTGGGAACTTTTTTCTCTTATTCCAGTCTAATAAATAGATCGGCATGTAATTTTGGTGTTGAGATGCCGGGTGATGCAGGAAAAATATGCAAGTCAACGAATAACATAAGTGCGGGTTATTGAAAGTAAGGTGATGCGTGGGTTTCAATATATTGAAAACTTGAAGGGAGGTGAACTGGTTGCCTCTAATCAAACTGGAGCAGGTGACACGTTATTATAAAACCGGTCAGGTCCGTGTGGAGGCGTTAAAAGGAGTGGATTTGGCAGTAGAGAAAGGTGATTTTGTCTCAATTATGGGGCCGTCGGGTTCCGGGAAGTCGACACTGCTCAACATAATCGGGGCACTGGACCGGCCCAGTTCCGGGATATATGAACTTGCCGGAAAACGGGTGGACAAATTGAGCGATAATAAACTGGCGGAAATTCGAAATGAATTTATCGGGTTTGTATTTCAGAGCTTTCACCTGCTGCCTGATTTAACTGCCCAGGCAAATGTGGAGCTACCTTTAATCTACCGCGGTATAAGCAGCAAGGAACGCCGCCGCCGCGCCGTGGCAGCGTTGGAGTCTGTAGGCTTGGGTAACAGGATTCATCACCGCCCGGCCCAGTTATCCGGTGGTGAGCAGCAGCGTGTGGCCATTGCCCGGGCGTTAGTAGGTGAACCGGAAGTTATTCTTGCCGATGAGCCTACGGGAGCCCTGGATTCGCGAACCGGCGAGCATATCATGGCCATATTTCAAAAACTCAACCGCGAACAGGGCTTGACCATTGTCCAGGTGACCCATGAAGAGGATATCGCGCATTACGGCCGGCGTATTATACGTTTGCTGGATGGGGAAATCGAGCGGGAGGAAATATTAGAGAACAATACTGGTTCTGTTTCGGAGGTGAGCGGGTAATGATGCAGCGTATTATCATGATTATTGTGATTGTAGCCGTGGTTCTTGGAGGAGGGTACTATTCTTACCGGCAGTTGGCGCCCCCGCCGGAGGAGGAAGCGCAGGGACCGGTTTACGCCACCCAGGAAGTGGTGCGCGGGGATATTGAAGTCAGTGTTGAGGCAACCGGTTCGCTCAACCCTGCAGACCACGGTGCCATCAGGATACCCGGCGGCCGGGGTCCTATGACTGCCAATGCCGTAAGCAATTACATAATTGACGAAGTACTGGTGGAAGAGGGAGACGAAGTCAAGAAAGGCCAGGTCCTGCTGCGGCTAAGTGCTCCTGATTTGGTAACAAATATTGAAACTTTACAGGAACAGCTGGAAGCGGACAAGGAATATCTGGCGGATATGATGGGTGTTCCTGTCAGTGAGCTGCACAATATTAATCCTGCCCAGGGTATAACTTTGAGAGCGCCTATCAGCGGGCGGGTGCAGGGCTTGAGTGTTAAAGAAGGTGAAGAATTAATTCAGGGTGAGATTGTGGCCAGGGTTGTGGATGATTCCCGGTTTAGAATGACCGCCAAGCTGACACCCGGGGAGTTTCAGAGGGTGTCTGAAGGTGACCTGGCTGTGCTGCGTTTTGACGAGTTTGGCAGTTTGATTAAAGCCAGGGTAACTGATGTTAATCCCAGTCCTATTCCTGTCCCCAGTTCCGAGTTGGAAGATGCTTTATATGCAGGAGGAAATTATGAAGAAGACCAGTATCAACTGACTTACTGGATAACATTGGAAGCTGAGAATCCCGGGTTGGTACGCCCGGGCATGCGGGCGCAGGTTGGCCTGGTAAAGCAGGAGGATGCCGGTGATGCGAGTGAAGATATTGATGTTACCTGGGTCAACTGGCTGCGCTATTACTCCAAGGTCGAACGGTATGTTGATGAGGAGACAATTTTAAGCCGGGCCGATGCCATAGCGACAAAAGTATTTGTCCACGAGATGGAGACGGTTGAAAAGGGAGACCCTATAGTTTCGCTGGCTGGTGAGGATGCCCGGGAAAAAATTGAAACAAAACTGGATGAAATTAGAGAACAGGAAATGGAATTGCAGAAGCTGCGTTCCCAGCTGGAACAGTTGGAGGTGACAGCCTCCATGGACGGCATTGTAGCCTACATCGATGCCGAGCCGGGTCAAAGTATCGAACCGGGACGCTACGTAGGTAGTGTCTACACCACCTCCAATATGCGCATGTGGGTGGAAGTGGATGATGTTGATGTTTTACTGGTAAGGCAGGGTGCACCAGTTAAAGTAACGGTAGATGCTCTGCCGGGCAAGACCTTTGAAGGCGAGGTCACCCACGTTTCCACCATGGGCCGAGATCAAAACGGCATAGCACGCTTTCAAGTCAATATTAAAGTAAAAGGCGGGCCAGAATTGAGACCTGGAATGCAGGCCAAGGCCCATATTGAAGCGGGCAGTGCAGAGGATGTACTGTTAGTGCCGCTGGAAGCCATTTTTGAAGAGGACGGGCAACCCAAGGTGGAAATACTGCAGCCCAATGGTGTGCCCAAGGTAGTATCGGTGGAACTGGGGCTGATGAATGACCGGGTAGCTGAAGTGAAAAGCGGTTTGAAAGAAGGACAGTTGGTAATCACCGGCAGCACGGAGGACCTGCTGCCCAGCCAGCACATTCAATCTCAGGATACAATATTGCCGGGAAATGAAAATAAGGGCGGCGAAGCAGGTAACGGTAAACCCAATGCAGGCAAGGCTGAAGGGGAGTGATAGGTGTGGGACGGACTTTGCGTTCGCTGTGGGTGCGTTTTTGGTTTAGTGCCCAAATGGCCGGGCACGGCATCCTATCCAACCCCTTGCGATCGGCTCTCACTATCTTGGGAGTTGCCATTGGTGTGGCATCGGTGGTTAGCTTGATGGGTATCGGCGAAGGTGCCAGGCAAGCGGTAGTAGCTCAATTTAAAAGCCTGGGCACCAACGTTATCGTGGTGCGTGCCCAGGAAAAAGCGGTGGAGTTTGAACCGGAAGAGGCCGCGGAACTGGTGGAAAGGGTGGAAGGCCTGGAAATGGCCACACCGGTGGTGCATACCAAAGGGCTAATGCGCTGGCGGCGTTCCCGGGGAAAGATTGATATTATCGGTGTCAATCACTTGTTTCCGGAAATTCGTGACCACTCGCTGCTGGCAGGGCATTTTTTTACCAAATGGCATGTGGAGCAGCGCTCGCCGGTTGCTGTACTGGGATATAATGTAGGGGTCGGCTTGATGCGGGGGCGCAATCCCGTGGGACAGACATTTACTCTTGAAGGCCGCACGTTCCGCGTTATCGGTGTGCTGACAAAGAAGGGTAAAGGAAACGGCGAGGGTATTGATGATAAAATCTTAATTCCCTATACCACCGCCCAGCGCATTGCGGAAAAGACGACGGTTGAGGAGATATGGGCGAAAGCCGGTTCGGAAACGGAAGCGGACCTGGCGGTGGTCCAGATGGGCCGGATATTTCGGAGAAAATTGGGGCTGGACCAGAGAGCGCCTACCCCGGCACCTCCTGATCAAGGCGGCCCGGAACGGCCGGGCGAACTCCAACCCGTGCCGGTGCCGGCAAAACCCGGCGGGCCCAAGGATGAACTGCCGGTTTTATCCAGCAGTGAAGATTTGATTACTATCACCAACCTGAACCAGCTGGTGGATGAAGCCAATAAGGCCAACCGGGTCATGACCTTACTTCTCGGGGGAATAGCGGCTGTTTCCCTGCTGGTCGGCGGTCTGGGAATTATGAATATCATGCTGGTGGCGGTAACGGAAAGAACAGGAGAAATCGGTGTTCGCAGGGCCTTGGGAGCCAAACAAGGTGATTTGCTGGTGCAGTTTTTGCTGGAAGCTCTGTACTTGAGCGGTATCGGTTCTATTGCGGGGATAGCAGCGGGCATATGGGGAATCAACCTGTTTGCTCAGTACGGTTTTGAAACGGCAGTCAGTTTGGAGGCTATTGAAATAGCTGCGGGAGTGGCACTGGGGTCCGGGCTTTTGTTTGGTGTTTACCCAGCCATATCGGCGTCTTCCGTACCGCCTGTGGAAGCCCTGCGGCGATAAGGAAACCGTTTTTGCCTGACCAGGGGTCGGGCGCTTTTTTTTTGTTAAGAATTAATTAAAGCACTTTATCAGCTATATGGTATTTGCTATAATATGCAGGTATATATTGAATTTGCGTGGTGTTGCATAGACCGGGGAGGTAAAGAGCATGACCATAGGCCCGCGCATCTGGAAAACCGGGCTGGCCGTAGTCCTGAGTATCTGGCTGAGCGAGGTATTGGGGCTTCCTTCGATTTTGGCGGTTATTGCCACTGTCATCAGTATTCAGCCTTCCATACCGAAATCCTTTACCGAAGGCTGGAACCGGATGGTAGCCACCGCCATAGGCGGTACGGTGGGTTTTGTTATCGTAAATTTCCTGTATGCCGATCCTATTTTAATCGGCCTGGCCGTGGTGATCTCTATCTTGATATGTTTAAAGCTGAAATTGGAAAATGCCGTGACGTTGACAGTCATCACCACTGCTGCTGTGATGATAAATGTGACGGACCCGGCTTACCTTTATGCTGCCGAAAGGCTGGCGGCCACCGTGGTGGGAATCATGACCGGGATAGTTGTCAACGTTGTCATTGCCCCGCCCAACCTGGAACAGGATTTGTTTGTTAAAATTGAGGTTTTGAATTACAAGCTGAAAGCGTTTTACGTCAAAGTTCTGTCGGCCTTTATTGCCGGGAAAGGCTACGATGAGGAAAGTATCAATCTGGCCATTGGGGATGTGCGCCGCGCGCTGGATGAAGCCCGGCAGAGCCTGTTTCATTATAAAGACAAGATAGGCTTCCGCCGCAGCAATCACAGCGGCAAGGTGAATATGTACGAAAATATTCTCTCTAGTTTCAACCTCATTTTTGAGCGGATTCTCGGTATTTACAATACGGAGTGCAACAGGGCGAAAAGAAACCCGGACCTCACTGATGCCAGCAAGGAATACGAGGAAATTATCCGGGTGATCAAGCAGCTGCTGACGTCGACGGTTAGTATCCAGGATAACCTAATTGCTTTTCTCACCACCCGCGACGATGACATTCATGATTTTATTTTGAGCAAATCGCGGGAGACCAGGGAAATGGTGACTGAATTAAAGGAAAAAATAGGGGAGTGGCACCTGGCTGCGGAAAACCGGGAAAATGTGACCTCACTGATGGAACTGGCTAATATCGGCTATGAAATAGAACAGATAATCTACTTTTTGGAACGCATAGTGCGTATCTACTGGGAAAATAAATCGGAATTTGAGGAGTTTTCCGGCGACCGCCGGTTAAAATGCAGTCTCGGCAAGTGATTCCCGGCGGTAAGTTGCCTGCGCAAACCGTTCCATGGTCCGGGGTGATGGCGGCGTGATTTTGGGTGCTGGTTTCAAGGTGCGGCAATGGTTTTCATCAACCGTTCTCAGGTGACTTTTCGGTGCAGGTTCCAGTCGGGAGAGGTATATTTGGGCACAAGGTCCCGGACCAGGGCCTGCTCTTCCACAGTGAGGTTTTCCGGCACTAGTGTGATGCGAAACTCCTGTTCAAACCCTTTGGTCAGCGCCGCGGCAACGGTATCAAAATCAAATTTCCTGTCCATAACTTGATTGACTGCACAGGCCTTTCGGGGGAATGATTTTATAAAGCGTTCTTTGATCTCCGGCCTCTTGAATTTTATGGTATCTGCCAGCTCTTCCACGTCCAGGTCAAGCAGCACGGACCCGTGCTGCAGTAAAGTGCCGTTTTTTCTGGTTTGGGCACTGCCCACCAGCTTTTTACCGTCAATTACTATCTCGTACCACGAAGGTGCTTCAAAACATGCTGCTGTACTGTCCGGTCCCGGTTTTTTACCGTGAGGCGTCAGCTCGGCGGGAATACCAAGAGAGCGTAAGCCTGCTACAAGCCCCCGGCTTATCTTTAAATATGATTGAATAATGGTACCCGATACCCGTTCATCCTTTTCCGGTGCAATTACACTGTAGGTAACTTCGTAATGGTGCAGAACCGCCCGCCCTCCGGTGAGCCTTCTTACAATGTCAATGCCTCTTTTCCTGCAGCTTGCAGTATCTATTTCCCGTTCCAGGTCCTGAAAGTAGCCCAGCGTAATGGCAGGCGGTTTCCAGCCGTAGAATCTGATGACAGGTTTGCTTCTTCCGGTACTAACCTGCCGCAGCAGAACTTCATCTACCGCCATGTTATAGGCGCCGGTATTGTAGCCCGTATTAATCAGTCGCCACTGCATGCTGCATCACCTGCCGTAAAACCCAATTCTCGCAACACGGCATCTATTTCTTCTGGAGTTAAAGGTCTGGGATAGTTATAAATAACACCGCCCGGCTTTTCGTTATAATAGGGCCTGTTGCAGTCCGGGCAGCCGGATGTTTGAAAGGGTTTGCCGGTTTTTGCAACTGCAGCCAGCTGCTTCCGGGGAAGGCCAAACTCAATGATTTTTCCACCGTGAAACTTAATATCTTTCCTGTCCACCAACTTATTTGCTAGCAGGTACTGGGCCAACTGGATTCTCCTGTACGAGGCGATGTCAGGGGGCTGCCCGTTTTCCAGGCGGGTACCCTTCACCGGGGTAAACGCGAATAGGCCGATGGTCACGCCGAGGCTGACCATGTAAGCCATGATTGCTACCATTTCTTCCTCGGTCTCCCCGAGACCGGCTATTAAATGCGTGCTAATCCTGCCCGGGTAAAGCCTGGCTGTTTCTTCTATCAGCTGAAGGTGCTTTGTAAACGAACCGGCTTTTACCTTTTGATATACCCTTTCGCACGCGGCATCCAGGGCCAATCCCACCCGGTCGGCACCCAGTGCAAAAAGTTCACCTGCTTCCTCCGGCGTTGAAAGGTTGCAGGAAACACAGACGGGAACAGAGGTGTTTTGTTTGAGTTTGGTTAAGAAATTTTTGGCCTTATCCAGTGAATCCTGCCTATTGACCACCTGCAGGCAGGTTCGCTTCAACCTGTTGCATGCGAATGACCTGCCGATTTCGCTTACCACTGTATTTTCATCATAATCCGGCCAGGTTACCCGGGCCAGCAGGTCGCTTCTGCCGGTGCTGTTTCGTGCCTGGGGACAGAAGGCACAGTCGTGGGAGCACTTTTCCCCGGACATTAGATAGGCGGTAGTGGGAGGAGCGTCCGTGGTTAATTTTTTTAAGCCCAAAACATTTGCCGTACCGGCTGACACCCTGATCACAGTACACAACACTCCTCTCCGTAGGAAATTTTCAAACCCAGGTTTTTCGCGGTTTCCACTGCCTTTTTTGTGGGTACGACAATTTTATTTACCCCGCACCTGACAGCCAGGACATCCAGCTTTTCACGATACCGTCCTTTGGGGCGCATGCATCCCAGGTGAATAGGTATGTGGGGAAACATCCTTCTGGCAGTGGCAAAGACTTTGACGACTTCTTCCAGCGGGGGCGGCTCTTTTGCGGCATACCTGGTGTTTTTCGTCGGGCTGAAAACGATAAATACCAGGCCGTCGGCGCCGTCTTCAGCCAGCATTTCCAGCACTCGGTACTCCCCGCTGATTTTTCCGCCCCTGAGCCCAATGCAGATATGGGGTAATACCTTTACATATTTTCGTAAAATGTTGTAACTTTTCCGGTAATCACTTGCACTTTTATCCAGCCCGTAAACTTCCCGGATTGTTTCGTCATCTCCTACCATATCAAAGGAGACCACGTCGCAAACTTCCGGCAGTTTCTTTGCCTCTTCTTCGGATACTAGGCCAACATGCAGGTTCATCCTTTTGGTTGCTTTTAATTTTTTCAACAGTTCCCAGTTGGACGCCAGCGGGACTTTCCCGTGGCTGTCACAGCCGCCGCTTATCAGGCAACTGGTGCAGTCATGGAGATTGCCTGCCTGGCAGTCAGCAGAAATATGTTGAAGTGGCGTCATATTTTTCAGGTAATGCCCCCCGCAGTGCGCGCAGTTCAGGGAACAGTGACTGCCGGTGACGCTGAGTACTTTGGTACCTGTGGGGTAATTAAACTGGATGCTGGCGGGAAAATGGATTTTCCGCAGCATCCAGGCAGTATTTACAAGAGCAGTTAAATCGGTATTTGCGCTAGTCATAAATATCCTCCGGTTACCCAGTGTTTTCAAAAGGAGTTTCCATCAGAAGACAGGAGTTAGAATCCAGAATGAAACAGTGGGATTCTGTCTCCTGACTTCTGACTTCTGTATTCTAGGAATCCCATTTCAAATCCGGCTTTCTGGCGGCAGTTACCTCATCCAGCCGGCCGACCGGTGTGTTGTGCGGGGCGCTTTTTACTATTTCCGGGTTTTCCTCGCATTCCCTGGCAATTTGTAACATGGACTTAACAAAGTTGTCCAGCGTCTCCTTGGACTCGGTTTCCGTGGGTTCAAACATCATTGCTTCATCCACAATTAACGGGAAGTAAATGGTAGGTGGATGGTAGCCGAAGTCCAGCATCCGCTTGGCTATGTCCAGAGTGTGTATTCCCTTTTCTTTAAAAGGTTTGGGCGTGATGATAAACTCGTGCATACATGTTTGGTCATAGGGCAGGTGATAATACCTGCTCAATTTGCGCATGAGATAGTTGGCATTCAAAACGGCGTTTTCCGCAACTTCTTTTAGACCTTTTCCACCTACGCTCATAATATATGCATAGGCCTTGACGGCTACGCCGAAATTACCGTAGTAAGCTTTTGTCTGCCCGATCGATTGGGGTCGGTCATAATCCAGGTAATACCGGTTATTTGCGGAGTCATATTCCACCAGCGGGTTTGGCAGGTAGGGGACCAAAAAGTCCTTCACTCCCACCGGTCCTGCCCCGGGACCACCGCCACCGTGGGGGGTGGAAAAGGTTTTGTGCAGGTTGAGGTGAACTATGTCAAAGCCCATGTCACCCGGGCGGGCGATACCCATAATGGCGTTCATGTTGGCACCGTCGTAATAGAGCAGCCCGCCGGCCTCGTGGACAATGGCTGCAATTTCCTCGATATTTTCTTCAAACAAGCCTATGGTGTTGGGGTTGGTAAGCATTAAAGCGGCCGTTTTATCACTGACGGCCTCTTTCAATGCTTCGATGTCTATGCTACCCTTGTCGTTAGAGGGAATTTCCACGGTTTCATACCCGCATACTGCGGCAGAAGCCGGGTTGGTGCCGTGGGCCGAGTCGGGTACGATTACCTGGGTGCGTCGGTTATCCCCGCGGTCTTTGTGGTATTTTTTGATGATCATTAGACCGGTAAGCTCGCCGTGGGCGCCGGCAGCCGGCTGCAGGCTGAAACGCTCCATGCCGGTAATTTCGCTTAAATACCGGTTTAGTTCATACATAATCTTCAGGGCGCCTTGCACGGTTTCTTCTTGCTGGTACGGGTGAATATGGGCAAATCCCGGCAGCCGCGCCAGGTCCTCGTTAACTTTGGGATTATACTTCATGGTACAGGAACCCAGGGGGTAAAACCCGGTATCCACGCCGTGATTTAGCTGGGACAGGCGGGTATAGTGCCGCACTACGTCCACTTCGCTTACTTCCGGAAATGCAGGGTCTTTCTGCCGCAGTTCTTCTTCCGGCAGCAGGTCTTCCAGACTTTTTTCCGGTACATCTAAGGCGGGCAACGAATAGGCCTTGCGTCCCGGTTTGCTCAGTTCAAATATTAAGGGTTCTGTCATTATTTTAATCCCTCCCACGCGCTTACCAGCTCATCAATTTGTTCCTTGGATTTTACCTCCGTTACGCAGAGCAAGGAACTGTTCTTTAATTCGGGATAGAATCTTTCCACCGGTAAGCCGCCGATAATTTTTTGCTTAAGCAGGCCGTTATTGATGGTATTGATGTCCCTGTCGGCTGTTACTACGAATTCCTTAAAGAACGGTGCGCTAAAGGTCCTTTTGACACCTTCAACGGTTGTGAGCTGCTGGCAGGCGTAATGCGCCTTGTTCACGCACTGCACTGCCATTTCTTTCAGACCCTGTCTGCCCAGGGTGACCATGGTAATGGTGGCGGCCAGTGCTGCCAGGGCCTGGTTGGAGCAGATGTTGGACGTGGCTTTTTCTCTCCTGATATGCTGTTCCCTGGCCTGCAGCGTCAGGACAAAGCCACGCCTACCATCCTTATCTTTTGTTTTTCCGGCAATCCTGCCGGGCATTTTGCGCATCAGTTTCTTGGTTACGGCAAAGAAGCCTACATGGGGTCCGCCAAAACTGATGGGATTGCCAAAAGCCTGTGCATCCCCGACAACGATGTCGGCGCCGTACTCGGCAGGAGGGCGCAACACCCCCAGTGAAACCGGGTCAACGGAAGTTATAAACATTGCCCTGGTCTTTTTCACTGCGGCACTGATGTCCTTCATGGGTTCAATGCAGCCAAAAAAGTTGGGCTGCTGTACAATTATCGCCGAGGTATTGTCCGACAGTTTGGCCTCCAGGTCCTCCAAATCCGTGACACCGTCCCGGTATCCCGTTTCCACAACTTCCAACCCCTGTGCTTCGGCATAGGTTTTGAGCACCCGCCGGTATTCGGGATGTACCGTGGAGGAAACCACAATTTTGTTTTTTCTGGTTTGCCCGCTGGCCAGTGCCGCTGCCTCCGCCATGGCGGTGGAGGCATCGTACATGGAAGCGTTAGCCACGTCCATACCGGTCAGCTGGCAGATCAGGCTCTGAAATTCGTAAATTGCCTGCAGTGTACCCTGGCTGATTTCCGGCTGGTACGGGGTATAGGCAGTGTAGAATTCCGACCGCAGCAGCAAGTGATTGACAATGCTGGGGATATAATGCTGGTAGCTTCCGGCGCCCAAAAAGGAGTTGTATTCCTCCAGGTTGGCGTTTTTATCGCTCAATTGTCTGACATGTCTTACCAGTTCCAGCTCCGACATGCCCTCAGGCAGGTCGAGCTCTTTTTTCAGTTTTATGCTGTCGGGTATATGAGCAAAGAGGTCCGCGAGCGAATTCATGCCGAGGAATTCGAGCATTTTCTGCCGGTCTCTGTCGGTATTGGGAACGAAATTCATCTTTAAGCCTCCTCTTTGAGAAACTTCTGGTACTCTTCCGCCGTCATGAGGTTATCCAGCTCGCCGGTGTCACTCATTTCCATTTCCACTATCCACCCGTCACCGTAAGGGTCCTCGTTGACCAGTTCCGGTGAATCCAGCAGGGCTTCATTAATCGCAACTACTTTGCCCGATACGGGGGTGTAGACATCGGAAACCGCCTTGACGGATTCAATAACCCCGATGGAATCATTGGCTGCAAATTCAGTTCCTACTTCCGGCAGCTCCACAAACACAACGTCCCCCAGTGCATCCTGGGCATAATGTGTAATCCCCAGACGCACCTTAGTTCCCTCAATTTTCACCCACTCATGTTCTCTGGAATACTTAAAATCTTTTGGAAACATATTTATTTGACCTCCCTTTTATAAAATGGTGTTTTGACAATTTTGGCTTTTAAATTTCTCCCGCGCACTTGAATTTCTATTTTGTTACCTATCCGGGCGTGTTCCGCTTTGATCAATGCCAGGCCGATATTTTTCTCCAGCGTTGGTGAAAAGGAACCGGACGTGACAAAGCCGATTTCTTCGCCGTCTTTCAGCACCTTATAATGGGTGCGCGGTATCCCTCTGTCCAGCATTTCAAGTCCGACCAGTTTTCTTTTAACGCCGGCGGCTTTTTGTTTTTCCAGCGCTTCCTTGCCGATGAAGTTATCCTTGTCAAGTTTCACGAACATTTCTAGGCCGGCTTCCAGCGGCGAGATTTCTTCGCTCAACTCATTGCCGTACAGGGGCAATCTTGCTTCAAACCGCAGCGTATCCCTGGCACCCAGGCCGATAGGCATGACGCCTTCCTCTTTACCTGCTTCCAGGATGGCATACCAGACTTTTCTTGCCTTGTCCGGTGCCAGGTAAATTTCAAACCCGTCTTCACCCGTGTAACCGGTGCGGGATACCAGACAATCCTCGCCGTCTACCTTGACGTAGTCAAACCAGAAAAACTTGATTTGAGACAGGTCTTTGTTAGAGATTTTTTGCAGGATTTGTTCCGCCAGGGGACCCTGCAGGGCCAGCTGCGCCACTTCTGAGGAAATGTTTGCGATTGCCACGCCGTCAATGGCGTGCTCTTCAATCCACTGGTAATCCTTATCTGTATTGGCCGCATTGACTACCAGCAGAAAATGGTTTTCACCCTTGCGGTAGACTAGCAGGTCATCCACAATGCCGCCGTTGGGCAGGCACATGGGTGTGTATAGTGCTTGTTTTACGGCCAGCTTGCTGGCATCGTTGGTGATCAGCTTCTGTACCAGTTCCAGGGCCCTGTTACCCTTGATATCAATTTCTCCCATATGGGATACGTCAAACAATCCTGCTTTGGTGCGCACGTTTCTATGTTCTTCCAAAATGCCCACATACTGCACTGGCATGTGCCAGCCACCAAAATTTACCATTTTAGCATTGGCTTCCAGATGTGCTTTGTGTAGCGGGGTTTTTTTCAATTTTCATCACCTCACTTTTAGTATCTTAAATTGACGGGATATTTAAACGAAAAAAAGACAGAGGAAACACCGTAACACGCTGTTTCCTCTGTCCGGTTACCTGAGAGATTACTTCGCTGTACGGGTACACCGAAGCTACCCCTTTGGTGCCCTTGCTAAGCATGCTGCCTTAACAAGGAACTCTCCAGAGGTCCGTCCCATCCCGGTACGGGTGCCTGAGAGTTTCTCCAAAACAGCCAGCGAAACTGCTTTGGTTTGCTCCTTCGGCGCCTCCTGCCGGAGGTCTCTCCCGAGACGTTCATCCGGCAATATGTATTTTTCAAACAATTTTCTACTATTTACCGCTATTGTAACATTGGCTGCAAAGTTGTGCAACAATTTTTTAAAAATTATAAATTTAAATTTAACGGGTGGCTTTTCTCAGGTAATATGTGCTAACTTGAAAGCATTTAGAGGAATATTGACTTCAAAGCAGAAGGTAGTAAATAAGTAACCAACCTGTGACGGAATCGGGGGTGACTGCGGTGAAAACCCTGAAATTCAAGGTGATCAATAAAGACCGGGTGGGGCTGCTGCTGGATATTTCCAAAGTGCTGACGGCGAGAAACATTAACGTGACCAATTTAGAAGTGGTGCCCGATATTACCTACTTGGAAGTGGCAGTGCCGGAGAACACTGACAAGCAGGTGCTGTTTCGGGAACTGGAAGCTGTTCCTGCCGTAATTAAATGTGTGGAAATTGAGCTCATGCCCTGGGAGGAAACCAACCAGCGGTTGCAGGCAGTGCTGGATGCCATCAGCGAGGGTGTGCTGGCCATTAATTCCAAAGCAGAGATAACCACTGTCAATCCCGTTGCGGAACAGATTTTAAATGCCAGCAAGGAAGAGCTGGTTGGCAGGAAAATTAATGATGTCCTGGCCGATGACGTACCCATGCTGGACTGTTTAAGGACTGGCCGGACCTATAACCATCATGAAATAAATATTAGCAAAGGGAAGAAAAAATATCATTATGTGACCAGCGGCAGACCTATCCGCGACAAAAACAATAAAGTTGTCGGCGTGGTTGCCACTATCAAGGATATGACGGAAGTGAGAAGACTGGTTTACTCCGTAACCAAGCCCACTATGGTTACTTTTGATGACATAATTGGGGAAAGTGAAAAGCTGCAGCAGGTAATTGAAATGGGTAAAAGGGTGGCCGAGGGCGGTTCCACGGTACTGCTGCGGGGTGAAAGCGGCACGGGTAAGGAACTGTTTGCCCGGTCCATTCACATGGCTAGTCCCAGGCGTGACCAGCCGTTTGTGCCGGTAAACTGTGCGGCTCTGCCGGATTCGTTGCTGGAGAGTGAATTATTTGGTTATGTGGAAGGGGCGTTTACCGGGTCCCGGAAAAACGGGAAACAGGGTTTGTTTGAGTTTGCCAACGGGGGTACTATCTTTTTGGACGAGATAGGGGAAGTGTCGCCGCACCTGCAGGCCAAACTGCTGCGGGTGCTGCAGGAAGGAAAGGTGCGAAGGGTGGGCGGTCAGGAGGAGATACCCATAAACGTCAGGGTAATAGCGGCCACCAACAAAAACCTGGAAGAGATGGTGGAAACCAGTGAATTTCGCAAAGACCTGTACTACCGTTTAAACGTGATTCCCATTCACCTGCCGCCCCTGCGTGAAAGAAAGGAAGACATTCCGCTGCTGGTAAATCATTTTTTGGAAAAAATGAATATCAGGTTTAATAAAAATGTTGAATACGTCTCCAAGGAAGCACTGGAGAAACTGTACAGCCATGACTGGCCGGGCAATGTGCGGGAGTTGGAAAATGTCATTGAGCGTGCGGTTAACCTGGTGACGGGAAAATGGCTGACACCTGATGTGATTTTAATTGATCCCAACCAGGACATCCCGGCCCAAAGTATACCCCGGGAAAGAACACTTAATGACATTGTCAGCCGGGTGGAAAAACAGCTGATAACCCAGGTGTTGAAAAACAGCGGTTCCATTCGTAAAGCGGCAAAAGCGCTGGGAGTATCGCACACTACAATTATGAACAAGATTAAGAAATACAATATCAGCTACTGACAGAGCGGGTGGCAAGAAAATTTTACGCTTGGCAAGAAAAATTGCCACCATGTCAAAGACTAAAGAATTGCGAAAAATAAACATTTTTCAACAAAATGAACCGGTGGCTGGTGGCAAGATTTCTTGCCGTCAGTTTTGTTTTTTACCGCACAGGCGTACAAGGCTTGTATCCACCGGAAGCCAGTTTTATTGGGCTCTTTGTCGGGATGCCTGAATTGACGGAAATTAATTTGGCACGATATTTGCGAGAGAATGAGGTTGAAAAAAGTAGTTCGACAAAAGGGGAGTTGATGCAATTGATTATCGGTGTACCCAAGGAAATAAAGAATAATGAAAACAGGGTTGCCATTACACCGGCTGGTGTTGAAGCTTTTGTAAAAAACAATCACCGGGTGGTTGTGGAGACGCAAGCCGGCACGGGCAGCGGTTTCACTGACGAAGAGTTTGTACAGGCCGGGGCGAAAATAGCCGGCAGTGCTGAAGAAGTTTTTGCCGAAGCAGACATGATTCTTAAGGTCAAGGAACCGCAGCCGCAGGAGTACGACCTGTTCAAAGAAGGACAGATACTGTTTACCTACCTGCACGCGGCTACAGGTCCGGAACTAATCAAAGCTTTGCTGGAGAAAAAAGTTGTCGGTATATCCTACGATACCGTGCAGCTGCCGGATGGTTCCCTGCCCCTGCTGGCTCCCATGAGTGAAGTTGCCGGACGGATGAGCGTGCAGATAGGCGCCCAGTTTTTAGAAAAGCCCAAGGGCGGAAAAGGTGTGCTTTTGGGCGGCGTCCCCGGTGTGCCGGCGGCCAATGTGGTGATAGTTGGCGGCGGTACCGTGGGTACCAATGCAGCAAAAATGGCCGTTGGCATGGGTGCCCGGGTGACAATTTTGGATATCAACCCCGAAAGATTAATGTACCTGGACGACCTTTTCGGCAGCAGGGTACAGACCATCATGTCTAACAGCTATAACATAGAGCGTGCGGTTAAAGAAGCGGATTTGTTGATCGGTGCCGTACTGCTGCCGGGAGCTAGGGCACCGCGCCTGGTTACGGAAGAAATGGTAAAACAAATGAAACCCGGTTCCGTAATTGTGGATGTAGCCATTGACCAGGGTGGATGTATTGAAACCATTGACCGCGTAACTACCCATGATGATCCTATTTACGTAAAACATGGCGTGGTGCACTATGCTGTGGCCAACATGCCCGGTGCGGTACCACGCACTTCCACCTTTGCCTTGACCAATGCCACTCTTCCATATGCGTTGAAGATTGCCAACAAGGGTTGGCGGCAGGCTGTCAGGGAAGATGAGGCATTGGCCAAAGGAGTTAACGTCTACAATGGTTATGTGACACATGAAGTGGTGGCCGATGCCCTGGGTTACCAGTATACTCCATTGACAGAAATCGACTAGTTTCGATATAGTTAAATAAGAGAAAGCCCTTAAACAGGGCTTTCTCTTAACAACTCTTAATTCAGAAAATTTGCAATGTTGTATATTTCGCAACCTTTTTGGAGGGGGGTGAATAGACTTTTAACATTTGTTGCCCATGTGATACCAGGTATAGCAGAAGGTGGTAATTGAAGCGGTCTCATTTATGTTGTCGGATTTTTTTTAAGAAATTGAAAATTTATTTCCGCATCAAAGGAGTGTTTGCCGAACATGATGGATATTCTGTCAGCTATCAGTGATTTTGTCTGGGGTCCTCCGATGCTGATTTTGTTGGTAGGTACCGGTTTGTTTTTAACAATTCGTCTTCGTGGTCTGCAGTTCACCAAGCTTATTTATGCCCATAAACAGATTTTTTCCAAGGATGATACCAGCAGTGGTGATATTTCCCAGTACCAAGCTCTGGCAACAGCTCTAGCAGCTACTATTGGTACCGGTAATATTGCCGGTGTGGCAGCCGCAATTTTCTCTGGTGGTCCCGGAGCGGTATTTTGGATGTGGATGACGGGTCTTGTGGGAATGGCCACCAAGTATTCCGAGGCCATTTTGGCAGTCAAGTACCGGGTGAAGGATAAAAAAGGAGAAATGTCCGGTGGGCCCATGTACTACCTCGAACGAGGTCTGGGCATGAAGTGGCTGGGTGTGCTGTTTGCCGTTTTCGGTGCCGTGGCTGCCTTCGGTATCGGTAATATGGTTCAGTCCAATTCCGTGGCCGACGCCATGTACCAGAGTTTTGGCGTTGAATCGGTAATTACGGGAATAGTGCTGGTAGTGTTAACTGCCCTGGTTGTTCTCGGCGGCATTAAGAGCATTGGCAGGGTTACGGCTTTTGTAGTACCTATTATGGCTGCCATATACGTAATTGGTGGTCTGGTAATCCTGTTGATCAATGCCAGCGCAATTCCCGCAGCGTTTGCCACCATTTTCAGTTCAGCCTTTACCGGTAAGGCTGCTGCCGGTGGTGCCCTGGGTACAGTCATCCGTTACGGTGTGGCTCGCGGTGTCTTTTCCAACGAGGCCGGATTGGGCAGTGCACCCATTGCGGCTGCAGCGGCCAAAACTGACTACCCGGCGCGCCAGGCGCTGGTAAGTATGACACAGACATTTATCGATACCATTGTTGTTTGTACCATTACCGCGCTAGCAATCATAACTTCCGGTGCTTTGGGTTCCGGTGAAACCGGTGCAGCACTGACCACTATTGCCTTCAACAATGGTTTGCCCGGTTTCGGTGGTATTTTGGTAGCAATCAGTCTGATCTTCTTTGCCTACTCGACCATTCTCGGCTGGTGCTACTATGGTGAGAAATGCCTGGAGTACCTGATGGGCGAAGGTGCGGTTATGGTGTACCGCTATCTGTTTGTCGCCGCTGTGTTTGTAGGTGCTGTTTCCGAGCTGGACCTGGTCTGGAAGCTGGCTGACGTCTTCAACGGTTTGATGGCAGTGCCAAACCTAATTGGCTTGCTGGGATTGAGTGGCGTTGTTGTTGCTGAAACCAACCGGTTCTTAACCGAAAGAAGATGTGAGTTTGAGAAAACCCGGGTTTCCCTGGAAGGGTAAGCCATGGTTTGCCGCGAATTAAAGATTGGCCTGTATAAATGAAGGGTTCTGGCATGGCTCGGTGCTCAACTGGCCTGGAACTGGTTGTGAAAAGTGTTGAGTACCGGGCCGGGTTTTTCACATAGCAGTTATTTTTGGAAGTAGAGGTGGTTTTAGTGACGGAAAAATTTGACGTAACGGTTGTTGGCGGTGGTCCCGGCGGCTATGTTGCGGCCATTAAGGCGGCACGGCTCGGCGGAAAGGTGGCCCTGGTGGAAAAGGACCGGCTGGGTGGAACCTGCTTGAACAGGGGTTGTATTCCTACCAAGGCCATGGTAAAGAGTGCCGCTTTGTGGCGGGAAATGCAAAAAGCGGCAGATTTTGGTATAGAAGTGACAGGTATGCGGGTAAATTTTTCCAAGGTACTGGCCAGAAAAGCAGCTATAGTGGATACTTTGGTGGCCGGCATAGAAACCTTGATGAAAAGAAATAAGATCACGGTTTTTTCCGGGATAGGTCAAGTCAGCCAGCCCGGAAAGGTGACTGTTCTCGGGGAGGATGGTTCCGAACAGGATATTGTCACGAGTAAGATTATTGTTGCTACCGGTTCCACCATGGCCAGGATTCCCGTTTCCGGGCTGGATATGCCCGGCATACTGACCAGTGATTCGATTCTCGATTTAAAAGAGGTTCCTGAGAGCCTTCTCATTATCGGTGGCGGTGTCATCGGTGTTGAGTTTGCTAGCATTTTCAGTACTTTTGGTACGCAGGTTACCGTGGTGGAAATGCTGCCTGGTATTTTACCGCAGGTGGATGAGGAAATAACCCGCAGGTTGCGCCCTGTATTTAAAAAAGCCGGTATCAATGTCTTAACTGGAGCGAAGGTTAAAGAGGTCAGAGAACTGCCGGACGGTGGTTATGAGGCCACAGTGGAAACAGCCAGAGGAGAACAAAGCGTGACAAGCAGCAAGGTGCTGCTTGCGGCCGGCCGGGTGCCGAATATGGAAGGTATAGATACCGGGCGGTTGGGACTGGAAGTAGACAAAGGAGCAATCGTGGTTGATGAGAGGATGCAGACAAACGTGGCCGGGATTTATGCCGTTGGCGATGTAACAGGAGGCAGTATGCTGGCGCATGTAGCATCATTTGAAGGAATTGTGGCGGCGGAAAATGCCATGGGTAAGGAAACTGTAGTGGATTACGGTACGGTTCCCAACTGTATTTTCTGCTATCCGGAAGTGGCCGGTGTAGGTTTGACAGAGAAAGAAGCAAGGGAACGGGGCTTGGACATCGTTAAAAGCAGCTTCCCCTTTACGGCCAACGGGAAAGCCTTGACTCTCGGGGAGACAACGGGGACGGTAAAATTGATTGCTGAAAAGGCCAGCGGCAGGATAATTGGCGGCCACATAATGGGACCGCATGCTACGGATTTAATTGCGGAAATAGCACTGGCCATTAAAGCGGGCTTAACAGCTAAAGATGTGGCTGAAACCATTCACGCCCATCCCACGCTGGCAGAAAACGTTATGGAAGCTGCTCATGGTCTGCTCGATAAACCGCTGCATCTGGCATAGCTTTTACTCTGCCCGTCAAAAAAGTCCTGTGAATTTTGTTCACAGGACTTTTTGTGTGTGCGCCCGGCATGGGTGAAGGCTTTTTTGCGGCATTTTGGAAGGTAAAAAAGGTATTATTTATCTTTTTCAAAATCGCAAGTACGTCTTTACCGCATTAGTGATAAGTGGAGTTAACACAGCCCTAGTTAATCTAACATTACCTATCATAAGGCCCACTGTTTGTATTTAAGGTTTGCGATTATTTGATCAAGTCAAACCCTAGCACCTGGTCGTAAATTGGCCGGGTGTTTTCTGTTTGTATTTCAACGACTCATACGTCGCAACATGAAAGCTATTTCGGAATTTAGGTATTGACAAATGAAATTATATAACGGAGACTTATAGTAAGTACTCACTCATTAAAAACCTTCATCGATCACTATAGGGAGTGATCTATTTGTGTGCAAAAAAGAGAGATACCCGTAAGATCATTTTAGATGCGGCGCTGAAGTTGTTCAGCGAAAAAGGGTTTTCTGCCACTACTACCAGGGAGATTGCCTACGAAGCAAGATGTGCCGAAGGAACCATTTTTCGTTATTTTCCCACTAAAAAAGATATACTGATTTCCCTTGCCCGACCCGCTGCTCTGCACGGACTGAAGCAGGTGTTTGAGGACCTGCCGGAGACCAATGACAAAACAGTCCTGCAAAGTATTATTGAAAACAGGCTGAAAGTAATTTCTGAGAACATGAAATTATTGAAAGTCATCATTACGGAAGCACAATTCCATGAAGAGATAAGGAAGGAAGTTTATGAGAATATCGGAGCTGAAATCTTAGGGGCTTTAGCCGGTTATATTGAAAAACGGATAGATAAGGGAATTTTTCGTCCCCTTGATTCCGTGATTGCCGCGAGAATTTTTGGGGGAATGTTTCTGTCTTTCCTTATTTCCAAGTACATGTTGCCTCCAGAAAAATTCGATGAAGAAGATCAAAAAGTATACCTTCAGGAAATCGTTAATATCTTTTTGCATGGTATTGTTAAGAAAGAGGGAGATAACACATGAAGCATTTTAAAAAATTAGCGTTATTTTTGCTTATTTCCGTGTTAGCTACCGGTTGTGCATTATCAGAGAAGGATGACAACGGTAGAATGGAGGCGTCGGGAACCATTGAAGCTAATGAGGTTGTAGTAGCAGCGGAAATAGCGGGTAAAGTAATTTCGTTTAGTGTGGGCGAAGGACAATTTGTACAGTCCGGACAGGAAATAGCTCGCATTGATGATACAGTTTTACAGTGGCAGGTAAAGCAAGCGGAAGCTGCGGTGGCGGCCGCTGAGGCCAGGTTGGGGGAAACCAAAAAAGGTAGCAGATTAGAACAAATACGGCAAGCCGAAGCTACAGCGGCCCAGGTTCGGGCTTTGGTGGAAGGGGCCAGGAAAGCCCTTCTCACGGCGCAGAAAGATTATGAAAGATTAAAAGAGCTTTATGAAGAGGGGGCGGTTACGGAGCGGCAACTGGAGGCGGCTCGGGCTAAAGTAGATGCGGCCCAAAGTCATTTGGACGCTGTCTCTTCCCAGTACCGGGCGGCAAGGGAACAATCAAAGCTGGTTATGGCCGGTGCTACCAAAGAGACTATTTCTGCCCTGGAAGCAGGACTTGAACAGGCGGTGGCAGCCTGGGAAATTGCCAAAGCCCAGCTGGAAAAGGCGGTAATAAAGGCGCCCGCAGATGGTGTGGTTACGGAAAAACTCATTAATGAAGGTGAATTTGTCAATCCCGGTACCCCGTTAGCCGTTATAACCGACCTTGACCATCTTTGGCTGGAAGTTTATATTCCCGAAGCAGAGTTAGGAAAGGTAATAATAGGACAGGACGCCCGCGTATCTGTCGATGCTTTTCCCGGTGAGACGTTTAAGGGAAAAGTAACCTATATTTCACAGGAGGCGGAATTTACCCCTAAAAACGTACAGACCAGGAAGGAAAGGACCAATATGGTGTTTATGGTGAAAGTAGCCCTGGAAAATGCCGGCGGTAAGCTTAAGCCCGGTATGCCGGCTGATGTGGTGTTTGTCGAGTAGGGGGTAGAGCTTATGGAGTATGCCATTAGAGTATCCGAATTGACCAAGGATTTCGGCGAAAACAGGGTTGTTAACAACCTTTCTTTTTCCATCAAGCCCGGCAGTATCTTCGGCTTTCTCGGCCCCAACGGATCGGGAAAGTCCACTACCATTCGTATGCTGTGCGGGATCTTGACTCCTACTGCGGGTACCGGAGAGGTATTGGGCATACCGTTGGAAGAGGGAGAACGGATTAAACAACAGATAGGCTATATGTCCCAGAAATTTAGCCTCTATGAAGATTTGACCGTAGAAGAAAACCTGAGGTTTTATGGGGGAATTTACGGCCTGAAGGGACAGAAACTTACCGGCAGAGTTAGAGAACTGGTAGAGCTTGCCGGGCTAGTGGGCCGGGAGAGACAACTGGCCGGGACCTTGTCCGGGGGATGGAAGCAGAGACTGGCCCTGGCGGCCGCTCTGGTACACCGTCCCCGACTGCTTTTTCTAGACGAGCCTACTGCCGGAGTTGACCCCCTGTCCAGAAAAATTTTTTGGGACCTCCTGTACTGGCTGGCCCACGAGGAAGGGGTTACCATCCTGGTTACTACTCATTACATAGATGAAGCCGAAAAATGTGACGTGGTCGGTTTCATATTCCGGGGCAATCTCATGGATTTCGGAACTCCGGAAGAAATTAAGGCCAGGCACGGTCTCGATTCTCTGGAGTCCGTGTTTATTGCCTGCGTGGAAAAGGAAGGGCCGGGAGCAGATTTCGCCCGTCGGGGGATGATGAAATGAAGTGGAACCGTATAAGAGCCATCATTTGGAAGGAATTTATTCAGATTCGTCGGGATAAACCCAGTCTGGCCATCGCCCTGCTCCTGCCTTTAGTAATGATGCTTATCTTCGGTTATGCGGTGAATACCGATGTGGACAACATTAAGACCGTGGTATTTGACCAGGATATGTCCTCTTCCAGCCGAAGGCTGATTCAGAGCTTTGAAGCCACTGGAACCTTTAACGTGATCGGCCACGTTTTCAGTTATGAAGAGTTACGCAACAGTATTGACGGCGGATATGCCAGGGTGGGACTAGTGGTTCCCCCGGGTTTTGGTCGGAATCTGTACAGTGGTAAAAGCGCCTCCCTGCAAATTATTATTGACGGTTCAGACCCGCTGGTAGCCACCAAGGCATTGTCCACCGCCCGCATGCTGGCTCAGGCCAAATCCTTTGTTATCCAAAAAGAGAGATTGCAAAGCAGGGGAATTAATGAGAAATCGTTCAAGATGCCTATCGATTTAAGAAGCAGGGTTTGGTACAATCCAGACATGGAAAGCATAAAGTTCAACGTTCCGGGGCTGGTCGGCGTCGTACTCCAGAATATCACCGTCATGCTTACGGCTTTTGCCCTGGTAAGAGAACGGGAGAGAGGGACGCTGGAGCAACTGATTATCACTCCCATCAAGCCCGCTGAACTTATTATCGGGAAGCTCATACCTTATATATTCATCGGGCTCTTTGATGTTTTGCTGGTGATTACTGTAGCGGTCTTTTGGTTTGATGTTCCAATAAAGGGAAGTTTTCTGTTGTTGATGTCGTTGGCCCTGATATTTTTGTGGACGGCTTTAGGATTTGGCCTAATGATTTCTACCGTAGCCAGGAC
>JACDOG010000003.1 GCA_017656305.1 Thermoanaerobacteraceae bacterium | reverse complement strand
AAATCGTTCAGTTTAACCATACCGTCCCCCCTTCACTCCAAGTAAGATGTACGCAGCACGAAGCTAATGACAAGTATTTGTGCATATTCTACGTGTCTAAAACATTTCCTGCGTTATTAATTCAAAAAGGCCAGGAACAAGTCCTGGCCTTCACCTGCAATTTTACAGCGGCATCAAGCCGTGTTTCTTTTCAGGCAACCGGTCACGCTTGTTAAGCGTTGCCTCCAGTGCCTGAATCAGGCGCTTGCGCAGTTCGCCGGGCAGCACGATATCATCGATGTGCTGGAGGCCGGCAGCGTAGGTGGGATTGACGTACTTATCGCGGAATTCCTTCTCACGCATAGCCCGGGTAGCCTCCGGATCATCAGAAGCCTTAATTTCCTTTCTGAAAAGAATGTTTACCGCACCCTGGGGTCCCATGAGACAGACCTCCGCGGTGGGCAGAGCAAATACGGCATCAGCACCTAGGTCCTTGCTGCACATGGCCAGGTAGCCGCCGGCATAGGCCTTGCGAATAATGGTGGTAATCTTCGGAACGGTAGCCTCCGAGTAGGCATAGAGCATCTTGGCCCCGTGCCGGATAATGCCGCGGTGCTCGCTCTTACTGCCGATTAAGAAGCCCGGAACGTCCTGCAGGTTGATCAACGGAATATTAAAGGCATCACAGAAGCGAATAAACCGTGCACCCTTGTCAGCAGAGTTGTAGTCCAAGGCACCGCCGAACTTCATGGGGTTGTTGGCCACCACGCCCACCGAATGGCCGTTGAGGCGGGCAAAACCCACAATCAGGTTCTTGGCAAAGTCCGGCTTGATTTCAAAGAAGCTGCCCTTGTCAAACAACACGTCGATAACCTTGTGCATGTCGTACATGACCTTCTGGTCGGTCGGGATAATTTCCGTCAGCTCGTCGGTAGTCCTGTCGGGACTGTCAGTGGGCTCCACGTACGGCGGCTTTTCCCTGTTGTTCAACGGGAGGTAGCTCAACAGCCGCTTGGTGGCATCCAGGCAGTCCTTATCGTCTTTGGCCGTCAAATCGCTGACACCGCTGATGCTGCCATGTACGTGCGGCCCGCCCAGGGACTGTTCGTCAATTTTTTCGTAAACAACCGCTTCCACCAGCGGCGGCCCGGCAATAAACATAGAGCTAGTCTTATCCACCATGAAGATGAAGTCCATCAAGGCCGGGGAATAAGACTGGCCGCCGGCAACCGGTCCCATAATCAACGCTATTTGCGGCACAACTCCGGAGGTACGGGAATGACGGAAGAACAGCTGGCCGTACTCGCTCAGTGCCCCCATCTGCTCGGTGACCCGGGCACCCCCCGAGTCGTTGATGCCAATGACCGGTACTCCCATTTCCCGTGCCATGTCAACAGCCTTACAGATTTTCTTGCCGTGGCGCTCACCAAAGGTACCGGCAATGACGGTAAAGTCCTCGCAGTACACCACACAGCCGCGTCCGTTGATTTTACCGTAACCGATAATGACACCGTCCGCCGGAACATCCGCCTTGTCCAGGCCGTAATCCCGGCCCATCTGCTTGGCCCACAGGTCATATTCCAGGAAAGAGCCTTCGTCCAGCAGGTACTCCAGTCTTTCCCGGGCAGTCATCTTGCCTTTTTTATGCTCCTTTTCCGCCCGCTCGGGGCCACCGCCTGCCTGGAGCCGCTTGCGTTCCTTCGAGTATTCTTCAATCAGTTCGTTCCAATCCTTAGCCAACATTCTCCCTCCCTTTTGGCTTACCTGTTGGGCGCCTCGCCCAGGGCAATACCGGAAATAATCAGTTTTTGGATGTTGCTGGTTCCCTCAACCGTCTGCAAGGACTTGGCATCTCTCAGGAACCTTTCTGCCGGGTACTCGGTGGAGTATCCGTAGGAACCGAAAATCTTCATGCACTCGTTGGCAGCATGTACTGCCGCTTCGGATGCATAGTACTTGGCAATGGAAGTTTCATACTGGTTGGGAAGCCCCTGATCCTTCAGCCAGGCTGCCCTGTATACCAGCATCTGTGCCGCATGGTGCTCGGCAACCATCTCGGCAATCTGCGCCTTGATCATCTGGAAACTGCTGATTTTCTTGCCAAACTGCTGACGCTCGTTGGCATACTGGATGGATGCCTCCACGCAGGCGCCGCTGATACCCAGACCGCCGGCAGCACAGCCCAGGCGGGTGTTGTTCAGCTGCCACATGCAAATCTTGAAGCCGTCGCCTTCCTTACCCAGGACATTTTCCTTGGGAATTTTCGCACCGTCAAAAATTATTTCCCCGGTGGGGGCACAGTGCAATCCCATCTTGGTCTCAATGGGGTTGGTCTCGATGCCCTCGGTGTTTTTCAGATCGACAATAAAGCAGGTCATGCCCTTGTACTTGGCTTCCCTGTTGGTGTAGGCGTAGACCAAACCGTAGTCACCGACGTGAGCATTGGATATCCACATTTTCTGGCCGTTTAACTCCCAGTGGTCGCCCCGGTCAATGGCAGTGGTCTTCATGCTGGCCACGTCAGAACCGGTGTTGGGTTCGGTGATGGCAAAGAAGCCCAGCTTTTCACCACTGACCCAGCCGGGGATGTACTTTTTCTTCTGTTCCTCGGTACCGAACTTGTTTACGGTTACTGCAGGACCGAGGTTCTGCATGTTAAACGGCAGGCGCCAGGAAGCGCTTACCTTGGCAATCTGCTCGGCTATCAGCACTGACTCCAGAAAGCCCATGCCGTTGCCGCCGTACTCTTCGGGAATGGCACAGCCGAAGAAGCCCAATTCACCCATCTTTTTCACTATTTCCGGGCGAAAACGGTGCGCAGCCTCGTCCTCCTCCAATGTCGGAGCAATTTCATTCTCGGCAAACTTCCTCGCCATATCCTGCAGCATCTGCTGCTCTTCAGTTAAACCAAAATGCATTACGGACACCTCCAGGTATTAGTCTAAAAAAACAGGTGCAGTCGGTGGTTATGAAAACCACCAGTTGCATTTATTCGATTATGGCAATAACGTCTTCTTCGTTAATGGAGTCGCCGACGTTGACCTTGAGTTCCTTGACGGTACCGCTTTCTGTGGCGTAAATCGGAGTCTCCATCTTCATAGATTCCACTACCATTACCACGTCATCAACGTTGATTGTGTCTCCCTCTTTTACCTTGATGTCAATTACTTTCCCTACCATTGGTGCTAGTAATTTACCCATTAACAATACCTCCTTGATGTTTTGTATTTATATATTTTTTATTGAAGCAGGGAGATGAAAATCCCCGCAGCAACCACAGTACCAATTACGCCGGCCACGTTGGGACCCATGGCAAACATCAGCAGGTAGTTCTGCCTGTTGGCCTCGGAACCAACCTTATGCACTACCCGGGCTGCCATGGGTACGGCGGATACACCGGCAGCCCCGATGAGGGGATTGATCTTCTGTTTTAGGAACAAGTTCATCAGTTTCGCCAGCAGTACCCCACAAACGGTACTTATGGCAAACGCCACCAGGCCAAGAATGAAGATAAAAATCACTTTCGGATGCAGGAAGTTTTCTGCAGTCATGGTGGCACCTACAGATATTCCCAGGAAAATGGTTACTATGTTCATCAGCTCGTTTTGTGCCGCTTCCGTGAGACGTTTGACAACTCCCGCTTCACGGAACAGGTTGCCCAGCATAAACATAGACATCAGCGCTGCAGAGTCCGGAACAATCAGAGTAATTACCACTGTGGTCACGATTGGAAACAGGATTTTTTCCAGTTTGCTGACCGGCCGCAGGCGGGTCATCTTGATTTTGCGTTCATTTTCCGTGGTCAGCGCCTTCATGATGGGCGGCTGGATAATTGGCACCAGGGCCATGTAGGAATATGCCGCCACTGCCGTGGCGCCGATCAGGTGCGGGGCCAATTTTGAACCCACATAAATGGTAGTGGGCCCGTCAGCACCGCCGATAATGCCGATGGTTGCCGCTTCGGTCACGTCAAATCCCAGCAGCAACGCGGCAAAAAAGGTAATATACACGCCGACCTGTGCGCCGGCACCTAAAAGCAAAGTCTTGGGATTGGCAATCACCGGGCCGAAGTCGGTTAACGCGCCCAAACCTAAAAAAATCAGCGGCGGAATCACTTCCCAGTCAATGCCGTAGTGATAAAAACGCCAGATAAGTCCGTGACCTTCTTCCATCAAACCCGTCACCGGAATATTGGTAATCAAAATACCAAAGGCAATGGGCAGTAATAACAGCGGTTCATACTGCTTTTTAATGGCAAGATAAAACAAACCCGCGGCGATAAGCCACATGACAAGATGCCCTGCAGTCAGTTCCTCAAGGCCGCTCATGATAAAAATTTGCCTAATTGTCTCAAACATGAAATCATTCCCCCGTCCCTAGGATGATGCTTGTGATTTCTTTTCTTCCGATGTATTTGCACTTTCTATCATTTTTACAACCCAGGCCGTAAACGTCACTGACAGCTGCAAAACTATCATGACGATAAACACCCCGGTAATACCGCTGATAAAAACCTTCATAGCCAAGTTCCAATCCATCCGCTGTCACACCCCCTCACGGCAAACTCTTAACTTCAATAATTGACTTTACAATTTAAATATTCTGTCAAGTTATTTAAGCAAAAAAAATGCCAACATCGTGACGATGCCGGCATCAAGTCCTGCAGCTCGCTACTGCCCGTATTTTCAGCAGGTTGCCCGCCAGGTTGTCCTGTTAATCTGCCATTTAAAACGGTAGCATTACCCAGCACTTTCGCATTGATTAATGCTCTTTTGCATTAAGATCCACACCCAATTTTTCCTTAATGCGGTTTAACTTCCGCACAATGGTAGACTGGTTCACGTCCAACACCTGTGCCACTTTGTAAGTACTGCCGTACTGCTCCAGTGCCTGCTCCAGCAGCTGCTTTTCCACTTCCAGCACAGCCTGCTTCAACGGCATGATACCGGAAATCTGCACCGACGGCCGGCCGTTAGCTTTCTTGGCACGCAGGTAATCAGGCAGGTCTTCCGGTGTGATGACGTTAGAACTGGAAGTTACCAGGATGCGTTCAATGACGTTTTCCAGCTCCCGGATATTTCCCGGCCAATCATAATTGAGGAAACAGTCCATGGCCTCGGGTGACAGCTGTTTATCCATGCCGTACTTTTCGCAGAAGCTGTTCTGGAACTGCTTCACCAGCGGGATAATCTCCTCCTTGCGCTCACGCAAGGGCGGCACCTTGATGGGAATGACGTTGAGGCGGAAGTACAGATCCTCACGAAACTCTCCCCGCTCCACCATTTTTTCCAGCTCCTGGTTGGTGGCCGCCAGCAGACGCACGTTCACCTGGCGGGGCTTCTGCCCGCCCACCCGGTAGATTTCCCTATCCTGAATTACTCGCAGCAGTTTCACCTGGAGGGGCAGCGGCAGGTCTCCGATCTCATCTAAAAATATGGTGCCGTTATGGGCCAGTTCAAACATGCCCAGCTTTCCTTCGCGGCTGGCGCCGGTGAAAGCCCCGGCTTCATAACCGAACAGCTCGGACTCAAGCAGGTTGGCCGGAATGGCGCCGCAGTTTACTTTGATGAACGGCCCGTCCTTGCGCTTGCTGTTGTTGTGGATGATTTTGGCAATAATCTCCTTGCCGACGCCGGATTCACCGAGAATCAACACCGTGGAATCCACCTGGGCCACCCGCAGTACCAGGTCCAGGATCTTCTTCATCTGTACCGACTGGACCACGATGCCCTCCTGGTTCAACAGGTACCTGCGCAGTTCATGCAGTTCGGAATGATAGCGGCGGCTCAGCTCTTCACTTTTCTCCAGCTGTCGCTTGAGTTCATTCAACTCCGTTAAATCACGGACATTGATGACAATACGGGAAACCTGGCCGTCCTTATCCACAACAGGGTTTCCCGTCAACAGCAGCTGGCTGTCACCCTGTTCCACAATGGTGGACTGGCGCTGCCTTTTGCGGCGCACGCTCTCGATAAGGGAAACGGGAATAATGTCCTGCTGGTCCAGGGCCTGGTCGAGAATGTCCCGGGCAGCAATTCCCATGGTGCGCTCAAAAGCCTCATTAACACGGCGCACGATACCGTCGGCATCCACCACCAGGATGCCATCGTAAGACGCGTCTATAATGGCTTTCAATTCCTTGTTGAGCTGCTTGACGCTGTTCAGCTCGTTGGAAATGGCCTCAATTTCCGAGATATCCTGAAATATGCCCACCGCACCCACCACTTCACCGTTTTCAAAGATGGGGGTCCGGTGGGTCATGTAAGTCCGTACTCCTTGGGAATATTCAACGGTAAATTTGTGCGCCAGCTGCGGTTCTCCGGTTTTTAAAATATCCAGCAGTCCCTGGGGAATGATTACCTGGGACAGGTGCTTGCCGATGGCATCTTCCTTTTTCCGCCAGACAATTTCTTCGGCAGCCCGGTTATAGGCCGTGACTTTCCCTTCCCGGTTAATGGCAATAACCCCGTTATGCATGAACTCCAGCACATTTTCCAACTGGTCAGCACGTTTTTTGACTTCCTTGAACAAAATGCTGCTGATATCCGCTTTGGTAAATACGGTCCAGGGAACTCCGGCATCATCCACCACCACCAGGAAATTGGCAGGCAGTTCCCACAGGGAATCTACGGAAGAATCCTGGGATACCGTCAGGAAGTCTTCGGACATGACACTGGTTACCGGCATATTGGCCAGCAGCCGGTTGGCAGTAGCACCCTGCAGTATTTCCAGCGTAACCACACCACAAATTTTTTTCTCCCAATCTATTACCGGCGCAATTTTAAACCCGGCTTCATTCAACGTCTGATACACGTCGGCAACAGCCGTTTCTTCGTCTACCAGCGGCCCTCTCTGATAACAAATCTGGCGTATCAGCATGTCACCCCTCCTCCCATCAATACAGGAACCATTCCCATTGTTTTATGGCGAAAACAGTTTAAAACTGTTTTTAATTTCCCACCTTTAGCTCTATTCTATATATTCGAAAAATAATGCGCATTTCCTTTATTAATAATGATATAGATTTGCATTTTTTCCCCGGAAATTACAGAAAAACAGCCGCTGCATTTTTGCAGCGACCATTTTCCGTAAAACTATTTCTCCGGCAAGTTTAAGCCCTAAAAGGAGCTTTTTGAAACAACATTTTCCTGTCTCAGCTGCAGTTTCTGAATCAGGTAAACGATGGCAAACATGCCCAAACCCCCCGCATCCGTGACAACCCCGGGTTTGATTAGCATCAGGGCAGCTCCCAAAAGCAGCAGCCGTTCCAATTTAGTGGTTTTACGCAAGAAGTAATTTTGGGCGGCCATTCCCAGGGCAATCACGCCAATGATGGCGGTAACCGCAGACGTCAGGATATGCAGCGGTTCTCCCTGGGCAATCAGGGCCGGGGAATAAACCCACATGTAGGGGATAATGAAGCCTGCAATGGCCAACCGCGCGGCGGTCCACCCGACCTTGGTCGGATCGGCCCCGGCAATACCGGCACCGGTAAAGGCCGCCAGTGCCACGGGCGGTGTGACGTTGGAAATATTGCCGAAGTAAAAGACAAACAGGTGAGCCGCCAGCGGGTCCACATTAATCTTGACCAGTGCCGGCGCCGCCATGGTTGCCGCCACAATGTAAACCGCCGTGGTGGGCATGCCCATACCGAGAATAATACATGTCACCATGGTAAGCATCAAAGTGACCAGCTGGCTACCGCCGGCCAGGGCCACGATATTATCTCCCAGTACCATTCCCAAACTGGTCAGGGAGGTGGTACCGATAATCAGCCCCACCACAGCACAGGCTATAGCCACGCCCATGGCGCCCCTGGCACCGGCTTCCAGAGCCCGGAGCAGCCCCCTGACGCTCAGCCTAGTAGCAGGACGCAGCAGGCTGGTAATGATGGTGGCTATGATGCCGTAAAAGGCGGCATATGTCGGCGTAACCCCTTTAACCAGTAGCCATATGATCACTATGAGCGGAATGACCAAATGTCCCCGCTCCCGGAAAGCCTTCCTGGCGCTGGGCAGCTGGTCGGCAGGCAGCCCCTTCAAACCAAGTTTGATGGCTTCAATGTGCACCATGGTAAAGGCAGCAAGATAGTACAGAAGAGCCGGAAGAACAGCCGCCAGCATGATGCGGCCGTAAGGTATCTCCAGGATTTCCGCCATCAAAAACGCTGCGGCACCCATGATGGGGGGCATAACCTGCCCGCCGGTGGAGGCTACGGCTTCCACGGCACCGGCAAAATGCGGTTTGTAACCCGTCTGTTTCATCAGGGGAATGGTAAACGCACCGGTCGTGGCCACGTTGGCCACGGCACTGCCGTTAATGGTACCCATTAAACCGCTGGCAAAAATAGCCACCTTGGCCGGCCCCCCCGGGGAACGCCCGGCCAGAGCCAGAGACATTTCGTTGATAAACGTGGCCATTCCCGTCTCTCCCAGGAATGCGCCAAACAGGATGAAGAGAAAGATATAGGCCGTGGATACCCCCAGGGCTATACCGTAAATGCCGTTGGTAGACAGGTACATGTGTTCAATAATACGTGTAATGCTGTAACCCTGGTGCCCGAAAGACCCGGGTATCAGGTTTCCGAAATAGGAATAGAGCAGGAAAAGAGATGCCAGGATGGTCAACTCTTTGCCGATGCACCGGCGACCGGCTTCCAGGGTTAACAGTACCGCCAGGGCACCGAAAACATAATCCACATTGTTGGCAAAACCGCCGCTAATGGCAAAGGACGTGTAGCGGAATACCAGGTACAGCGCCACAGCAAGGCTGCCCGAGGCCAGGGTTATATCAATTACCGTCGGCCTGTCCCAGCGCGCGTCCTTGCGACCGGGATACAGCAGAAAAATCAATATGGTTACAAAACCCAGGTGCAGCGCCCGCTGCTTGATGGCCTCCAGGGCCCCAAAGCCGGCTATATAGAGCTGAAACAGGGAAAAAGCAATGGCAATTGCCGCCACTACCCTGGCCCAAAAAGTACCCTGCTGAAACTTGCGGTAGCGGGCTTCTGCATCGTATTTTTCAATTATTTTCTCATCGGGTACCTGGTCATAATGCACTTTCACATTACTTTCCCGGGACACTTTCCCACCACCCTTCAGAGGAGTTCCTACTTGGGGACTTCGATACCGATTTCTTCAAAGTACCTGGCCGCACCGGGATGCACCGGAACACCGACCAAACCCGACATAGCTGTTTCCTTTTTGATGCGCTTGGCAGCACTGTGAACAGCTTCCAAATCGGACTTGTACTCGAAAATTGCCTTGGTCAATTCGTAGGCCAGGTCCTCGCTTAAATCGGTGGTTGTCACCAGCAGGTTGGCCTGGGCTACCGTATGGATGTCTTCATCCTGACCCTTATAGGTGCCGGCAGGAATGGTATAGGGGAAGTACCAGGGCATTTCGGAAACAATTTTATCTATCATATCCTGTTCCAACGAAATCAGCCTGATGTCAATGGAATTGGAAAGGTCCATTAACGCCGCGTTGGGAACACCGGCAGAGAAGTACGCACCGTCAGTCTGCCGGTTTTTTAGTAATTCCACAGCCTGGGTAAACCCGACATAGTCCACTTTCACATCCTGCCGTTCAACATAGTCAATACCGTACAGTCCCAGAATTTCTCTAGCGCTGGTTTCCGTACCGCTGCCGGCTGCCCCGGGGACAAATTTTTTCCCATTAAGGTCCTTAATGCTGTTGACATCACTGTTTTTCGGAACCACTATCTGCACCACGTTGGGATACAGGGCAGTCAGCACTCGCAGGTTCTTGTTGGCACGTCCCTTGAATTTATCTTCACCGTTGTAAGCATTGGCTACTACCTGGTTCATGGAAAAAGCCACGTCCGTTTCTTTTTTCTGCAACAAATTCATGTTCTGCACACTGGCCTCCGTGGCCTGGGCGGAAGCCTTGACGCCCTCAACCCTGTCTGTCCACATTTGCGCCAAGCCGTTGCCCAGCGGGTAGTAAACACCGGAAGTAGTACCGGTGGCAATATTGATTACATGCTCGTTTGTATCACCGCCCCCGCCACAACCGGCAGAAATAACAAACATCATGATAAACAGCATTAACAATGCAGTTTTGCCCAGTCTTTTTATATCCAAAACCAAAACCTCCCTTTTGATTGTTTAAAATTTCTCTTTTTTAAAAACTTTCTGTCTTTTCAATCGCTGCTACCACTCTCCTAAATTCACCTCCCAGCAAACCCCTTGCATTTTTTCATTGTTATGTAAATATTTTTATATTTTTGTCAATTGCAAACTTTATGCCAATTATAAATATTGGTACTATAGTAGCCCTTTGTCTTTCTTCGGGTAAAAAACAAAGCAAAAACCAAGGCGTTTTTGCATTACATTTTAGATGAATAGGGTTCTTTTGTGTTGATATGACAGGTAAATTCACGTTTGCATCCTCTCATTCTGATTTGCATTACTCTGTGTAAATTTCCAGGTTGCACAAGTTAGGGGCCCGTTTCCATTTAAAGTATACAGTATATTTTTCGCATCAAAATAAAAGAGGGACCTGCTGTGCAAGCCCCCGAATGTCAATTTTACATGAGGAACATCACTGCAAACACGGTACAGACCACCAGTCCCGCCAGCACCGGGATCAGGTTTTTGCGCACCAGGTCCAGCACAGGAACCCCGGTAATACCGGCAACTGCCACCAGGGAGCTCCATGCCACCAGGGTACCGCCGCCAAACCAGATACAGCCCATCTGGCCGATGGCACCCAGGGTAGCAGCAACGTTGGCATCGCCGCCAGCCATGGCCGCAGCCAGCGTACCGACAATGGGCAGACCGGAAAAACCGGAGCCGTCGAGTCCCGTAATGGCACCGAGGCCCAGCAAACCAAAAGCAGCTAAAAACCCAGTAGGCGGAATGACGTCGGCAATAATCTGCCCCACGTCAAACAGGAAACCCGGAGCTTCCTCGCCGAGGATCTGGGATACGGTTTCGCCGCTACCCAGAAAGAAGAAACCGGCGATGGGAATAATGGGGCCCATGACCTTAAAGGCAAACACCAGACCTTCAGCAATGTAGTCAGCAATGCTATCAAAGCCGCCTATGCCGTCAGTCAGCAGCACAGCAAAAATCATAATCATTATGGCCACACCGCCTAACAGGGCCGAAGCGTCTCCACCCTTAATGTCAAAGGCGAACAAGGAAATTATGACTCCCAGCATGGCTAAGGCCAAGATCCAGACTAGAATTTTGCCCTTGCCGTAATCAATCTTTTTATCTCCTGCTTCCTTATTTTGTTCCTCCTTTTCGCTCAAGTACTCGTCAATGTCCTTTCCCGTAAATGCTGCAATTTCATCGCGGTTGAGAATCCAGGCCAGTATCAGCGCCACCACACCGGAAATGACTGCCAGGAGCCCGCCTCTGTAAGTGATCATTTCCACAGGCACACCTGCGGAACCGGCGGTTAATCCCGGTGCACCCTGGATAATGACGTCCCCGGCCAGCGTCATACCCTGTCCGGCCAGCGCCAGGGCCATGGCTCCCATCATGGGAGGCAACCCCGCCCTCACGGCAGGAGGGATCAACAGGGCACCGATTAAGGGCACCGCCGGGGTGGGCCAGAAGAACAATGATATGAGGGTTGTACCGATGATAATCACGATATAACTGACCAGCGGTGAGGACATGAGCTTGTTCATGGGTTCTACCATTAATTGATCAGCACCAACTGCATTCAGGGATTTTAACAGTGCGACCATAAGGCCAATAATCAGGAAAATGCTGAATAGTCCTTTTGCGGCTACCAAACTGGCGTTAAAGACAACCTGCACGCCGCCAACCACACTTCCCAAGTAGTACCACCCGATTAAAAACGTGAACAGCACACAGGGAATGACCACGTTGCGGCGAAACACCATAGTAACGACCACGATGATAACGCCAATCACGTATAGCCAGTGTGATACAGTTAACATAAGGCACCTCCTAATTTTAAACTTAACTTAACATTTAGTATGTAAAGGTGGCCGGAATAATATACTTTTTCTGGCAGAAAAGCAAATCCGTTATTACTGCATTACTGTCCGCCTTTGAGACAAAAATAAAAGCAGCCGCATAAATTTAAACGGCTGCTCGGTGGGAACGGTACCGTTCCATGCTCCGCAAAAGGTTGCAGTATGCTTTTTCCATGGAGTCCTTTTTAACATTGATTACCGGTACACCGACCTTTTCCAGCAGGGCTTCTTTTAAGCGTTCTGCATCCACATAAGACGAGGAGTAGGTATTGTTATCAAAAGAATAAGCAGGGTAAAAAGGATTGTAGGTAATCAAATGCAGCGGCACCTTGTTGACCACCTTGACCAGAGCGCCCTGCCTGATGATTGTTTCCAAAACCTGGCTGACGTTAATGGGATTGCCGCCCACCAGCAGCTTGACGGAATCCTGAAACACCAGTATCTTTCCCGCCAGCGACGGGCCGCATTTCCCGGCCAGTTCACTTAAGCTGTGACAGTCAACCATGCCGGGGATAACTACCATTTCAGTCTCCGGTGATATCTTTTCCGCCAGCGCACAGGCTATGTCAGCGGTAGCCAGTGAGTTAATGGGCAGGCAGTCAATACCATTGTTATTGACCACCGTAATTTTGTCTTGATCATACTGCGGTAGCTCTGCCGGTTCCACTGCCGGCAGGTTAAAAATACTGGCCAGGGCGCTCGTTTCTTCAGCCAGCTCTTCAATGACGGGATTTCTAGCCGCTCCCGTTGCCAGGACTATACCTTCAGTCCGAACCATGGGTCCAATGCGGTTGAGCGCACCATCCACCATCATCAAGTCCGCCCCGTAAGTAGTTATTCTTTCTATTACTTCAGTAAGATGACTCCCCTTGTTCGGCCCTGCCAGAACCACAGTTCCCGGCTGTACCGCCCGGGCAACGCAGATTTTACCAAGGGGGGTTCTGATATCTTGAAATGACTCCAGCACTTCCAGCTTTGCCGTACCCCAGGAAACGCACTCATTTGCCGTGACAATCAGGCTGTCTTCTTTTACCGCAACCCGGGGTTTGGGAAGGTTTGTGACATTATCCAGGTTTTCGCCGTCGTAACCGATGCTGGTCAGCACCACCCGGTGCCCCGCCATGTCGGCAGCCTGCAGCAGGGCCATGGTGGTGGTGGTTTTACCGGTATTTTTGGCTGTTCCCGCTATTCCCAGTACATACATGTGTCAAAGCCCCTTTTTCCGGTAGATTTTATAAATAGGCAAACGCCCCCTGAATACAGTCCAGAGGGCGCTTTTTAACAGCATTACTCGATGATGCCTGCGTACCTGGAGATGATTTCAAGAAGCTTGACTAGTGCCTTGACAGCGTAGCGCACCCGGTCTTCCAGCAGTTGGCCTTTTTCGTCAGTTGTCCCCAGACCCGGTGACATGTAGATGTTGCCGTCGTATGCAACCGTCGGGATGACGCCCATCTGCTTGAGACCAACCTGGATAAGGTGGCTTCCGGCATACATATCTTCGATAGAGAAGATGGGGATACCCATTTTACCGTCTTTCCAGGTACCTTCATAGTTAACTTCCACTGCAGTGGAGTTGTAGGATTTGCTGATAATAATGCCTTCTTTCAGTGCCGGGTGAATTTGTTCAAATTCTTCCTTAACGATTCTGTACATATCGTCAACCGGCTTGGTCAGCACTTCAGGTTTGTCCTTCAGTACGCGCAGGGCCTGTACGGCACCGGCTAGTGCTTCCTTACCGGGGTCGTTAGTCACATATGCCGCCTTACCGTAGGAGTTGGGAGTACCCCAGCGCTCACCATGCATACCCAGAGCACGGCGAATGGGTACCATGAACTCTTCCTTGCCGATGATCAAACCGCACAGCGGGGAACCTGTAGCTTTATCCATACTGTAGATGATTACGTCAGTACCGGTCTTTCTAGGGTCGGTTCCGACAAAGGGCAATCCCCATGCGTTATCTGTTACGTGCGGCACGTTGTACTTGTGGGCAATTTCTGCTGCATACTTCTGCAGTAACGGAGTGCCGTCCTCATCTTTTTCGGCATAACCGTAACCCGGAGTTTCATAGCCTAACCCGGTAATACCGGTCAAGTTGGCAGCATGAATTGCAGCCTGTTCTTCCAACTTTTTGGCGGATTCTTTGGCATCCACTTCAGCCAACATGGGAACCGGATGATACTTGATACCGTGGCAGTCATACTTAGCACCTGCCAGAGGTACGATTACCGTATCCGTATTGTTCTGTCTCTTGCCGTAGAAACCTAACTCACCGGGTGTGCAGCCCCTGTCGGCAAAGATATCCTTATAATGTGCCGGGAAGGGACGACCGTAGGAACCCTGGTGATGCAGGTGTTTTTCGTAAAGCGCCAGGTAACGAGCCCTGTAGTTGTCACCACGTCCCAAGTTAGGCGGTGTAAACAGGGTGTCAAATGTAACCCACAGGCCGGCCTCACAGGTGTTGGTAGGTGCAACGTCATACTCGTCACCGTAAACTTCCTTTACCATTTCGCGCATTTGCTCAACATAGTAGGCTAGCGGCACTACTTTCCTGGCTTCTTCTTCACCGGCAGCCAAAATATCGTCTCTTAACGGAGCAGGGCAACCGGAAATTGCACCGGTCAAACCGAACTTACCCTTAATTTCTTCCGGAATGCCAATTTCTTCCGCTGCCTTGCGAGCCTCGGCATAAATCTCCTGAGTTCTTGCATGCAGTTCTTTATACATTTGGAACTTAAACTTAAACTTGCTCATCTCTCTCACTCCTATACCTGATATTTTATTAAGTGGTAGCAAAGAAGTATCGTTATTTAGCGGCAGTAGTTTTTTACTCTTTCACTTTAACAATCATTTCAACTTCAACAGCAGCGTTCAGTGGCAGTTCGTTGACGCCAACCGCAGAACGCGCGTGCTTGCCCTTTTCACCAAAAACTTCCCCTAACAATTCGGATACACCGTTGATAACCTTGGGCTGTTCGTTAAAGCCTTCAGCACTATTGACAAACCCCACTACCTTGACAACCTGCTCAATGTCATCCAGGTCAACTACACTCTTAATCGCTGCCAGGCAGTTCAAAGCGCAGATTTTGGCAGCCTCATAGCCTTCCTCAACGGAGAAATCCTTGCCCAGTTTTCCCTGGTACTTCAGTTCACCATTTACAAAGGGAATCTGTCCTGCGGTATAGACGTAACCACCGACCTTGACTGCAGGCACGTAAGCTGCCACCGGTTTGGCCACTTCCGGTACTTCCAGGCCAAGCTCCTTCAATTTTTGTTCAACCATGTAAAACACCTCCCGTTATCGCTGTGCGAGGTTCCAGGTTCGTAGCATCATACGAACTCCAACCTCCGCAAGCTAATTTTTTTATTTTTAAGGTTAAACCCTTAAAGCACTGTCATTATTCAGCAAACACGGTACCGCGCCCGGTACGTCCCGGATAAGCACCGTCCTCCCGGCTGCCCAACACGCCATCATACATGGCCTGCACGAAGCAACCGGTATCCAGTATCTGCTGCAGTACTTTCTCAATGCCGGCTACCAGCCGGCCGGCCATTTCGTCAGCCCTAGCCGTCGGCGTTATCCTGGCAGAGCCGAAGAAGCGAAATGCTTCCTGGGTAGCCCGCAAAGTGTCAATACGCGACGCCATGACGATAGGACCACCGGAATACGCCTCATCGGAAGACGCTATACTAATGGCGTCCACCTTCAATGACGCGGCTAAGCTGGCATGCAGCGCCGTGGTCATGGAAGACTGCACCCGGTCTTCTGTTTGCGTCAGGAAGCCGATGGGTGCGCCGGGCCAGATGGGCGCATCGATGATCTGCCGCAGGGCCATAATCTTTGCCGCGTTGAAATCCACATAGTTGTCATCCATGCCACCACTGATCATCATCTCCGGCGAGTAGCAGAACAGCGGCTGCAGCACCGGTCTCGCACCCAGGCGCCGGGCCAGGTGATTGACCACCAGCATTCCGGCAAAAGCCTTGTGCGCTGGCACGCCGCATAATTCTTCATTGGTGACGATATCAAACGCCATGCCGTATTTGGCTGCATACTTAATGGCCGCAATGGCATCTATGGTCATGCGTTCCGGGTCCGTTCCGGCTCCCATGGCACCATAGGCAATGTTGATCTTGGTCATATCGGCACCCAGGTGCCCGGCCAGCAGTACCGTTTCTGCCGTGTTCAGGCCCCGGTGTGCCCGGACCTGCCAAATAGTGGCATCGTTCAGATATCTTTTGATCTGCTCCAGGTTTTCCGGGGTAATGATGGAGCCGTCTTCCTCATGTGTCAGGTAGCCGCTGAAGAACCCTTCCGTTCTGGCACCCCAGGACGGGTCAAAATGCACCACGCCGTCGGCACCCCAGGCCTCGCACGTCTTGATGTGAGCAATATCCATAAATGGGCAGCCGGTTCCGTACTGGATAAAGACAACCGGATTTTCCGGAACGTGCTGGATTTTTTGGCTGGACATCCGTTCCGCTGTCTCGGTAACGTACCTTTCTAAAGCATCGATTTCCTCCCGGGTCAACGGCCGGCACTTGTCGGGAATTTTGCCGGTATTATAAAAGTCGCGCACCTTGTCATCGCAGTACTGCAGGTACTGTCGGAGTAACTCCTGTGCTTCCGTCTCCGGTGCTTCCAGTAGCTTTTCCCGTATCTGCGCGCGCTTGACGCCGGGTGAACTTTTGCCCTCAGCCCACCGAAAAATCAGGTCCACAACCTGGTCCAGAAGACGCTCAATTTTCTCATGTTTGTACTGGTATGTGTAACCTTCGGTAATATCCCGCTTTTCTTTTTGTGCCTTACTGACGTCCGGTTTGTATTCCCTGTCTTCAATGAAGGCCAACAGTTCCTCCGGTTTGGTTCCGGGGCCGAAGCCAGCGTCAAACCCAAGCTCCGCCGCCAGTTCCGACCTGATTGCCATGCCGCCGATACCCAGTTTCACTTTATCCCTGATACCGGCCGCTTCCGCCAGGTCCACAAAATTAGCCAGCAGTTCCGCAACACCATAGCCCAATGTACGGCTGATGAGAATCGTACCGACATCCTTTTCAATGGCAATCTTGATAATCTCCGCGGCCTGATAATCAGGCGGCAGTAATATAGTTTCGTACCCTGCCTCATCCAGGGCACGCTTCATGATTTTTAAACCGATATCATGCACGGGATCGAGAGGTGCTAAAAGAATTGGCTTCTGTTCCATTAGCCCACCCCCTCTCTAGCTTTCTTGCAGCCAGCCGTAGCTGACCCCAGGTCTATGCATATAACCCCTAACTCTCACCCTTGCGCCAGGACCCTTATACTGAATAAAAACCACATCGGCATCCCGAATACCCATATCCTTGACCAGCTGAAGCGCTAGCTCCTTACCTTCAGCCTCACTTTTACAAACCAAAAAGGTTTCAATATCCAGCGCATCCATTACTTTCGGAAACACCGCACTCACTGTTTGCGCCTCCCCTCACTCATCATAGATGAGGATGTGTCGGCTCACCCGAACCCGTAAAAATTTTTAACGGGGGGGGGGAGATGAAGTTTCACGGATTCGGGCGGCCCATCTATCAATTAATTCAGGTTATTTCTAGACAAGCTTCTGGTTGTAGATACCAGTCAGTCCTGCTTTGTCTACTCTAGCTTTAATTTCCTCCACGTCGGTTGTATAGAGATTTTCCTTCTTCATACGCTCGAAGTAAACTGAACCGGAGAAGGTGTACTTGTACTTGATGCCCTCTTCTGTACGCATCTGGTCGCCGACGTAAGCAATGGCATCACCAATAGCCAGTTCAGTGGGGATAGTCAGCAGCTCCTCTCCCACGGCATATCTGACGGCGTTGTGTCCCGCCAGCAGACCAGTAACAATTGCTTCCGTATGTCCTACCAGGAGGCCTGCTTTCTCGCCGGCACAGAAGAGGTTCTCCACGCCTTCCACCTTCAACTGGTTGTTACGCGGCGAAATTGCCAGGTAACGGATAGAGTTGCCTTTACCACCGGCATACGGGTCTTCAAAACGGGCATTTTCAAATCCCGGAATCTGCCGCAAGGTTTCCAGCGGGTAGAACGGTGTCATCAGCTTCGCATGGCCGGTATCCAAAAGTATCACGTTTTCGGCAAATTCTTTGAGAGCGTACTGCTGGCATGCCTTCATGCCGAGAGCGCCTTTTTTCTGCAGGTGTTCGGGGATTGGTACCACACATACCCCTGTTTCATTGAGCTTTTCGACTATCTCATCAGCCAGAGACTCCTTGTGCAGTTTGCAGGAACCGCTCATGGCACCGATACTGCCGTCGCCTTTTTTACCCATAATCTCTTTGACACCGGCCTTGGCTGCGATACTCACCCTGCCGCCGAAAGTGGGGCAGCGTAGCACGCACATGGCACAGCCGTTGCCGTATTTGGAACAGTTTCCGGGAGGCCCTGCAGTTCCCGTGGCCTCTACAAATACGTCGCCCTTGACAACCTCACCGTCCTGCAGTACCACACCGGTGATTTTCTTGTTTTCATCCAATTCTACATCTTTTGCCCGTGCTTCAAACTTAATTTCAACTCCCGCATTCAGCAGAACCTCTTTGATTGCCGGTTCGATTTTGGATACGTCATAAAGCGTAGCATGCTTGTGGCCGGGAAACTCGATGTTTTTGTGACGCGCCACCTTATCTACCGCTTCAAAAATCTCGTTGCCACCCATGGCAATTGCTTCTTCCGTGGCAACAAACCGGCCGTTGTTACGCATGATCCCGCCGACTAAACCAGTACCCAGCAGCATGTCCGTTCTCTCAAGCAGAGTCACCTCGGCACCGGCTTTTGCTGCAGACAGGGCTGCCGCACAACCGGCCCAACCGCCACCAACAACAACAACTTTTGCCATTTTACATACCTCCTATTTTTAAAATTAATGAAAGTCACAGTAGGCAGGCGTTACAGTATTAACCTTGCTTAAAAACAATTTCCTCACCGTTGACAAACCCCAGTTCCAGGCCTGTCTCAAATTTGTCCGTTTTTATCACTATATTTAAATGGTTGGGCATGTGGGTTTCATCAAACCCGGCAATTTCTCCGATACACCGTCCCTTCCAGTAAAGCCTGTCACCGGCAAGCAGCACGCCACCGCTTTCAATTTCCACAAAACCGCCGTAAGCTACCCTGTTGACGCCGTTTCCGGGCCGGGCTTCGCTTTCATCGGTGAATATCAGTTCGTGAACATCAAATTTCCTGACAGCCCGGGAAATCATCGGTATCAGTTTTAACTCCCGGTTATCGAGCTTGCTATCCAAAACCACCACCAGGCGGCTGGCAATATCCGCCTTTTTGGCGTAGGGATTTTTCTTAAACAACCCCGACTTGTACGGATCTTTTGCCATCATACCCCCCCTTTTTACCTCATCACGGATGAGGAGTTCTTAGTATAATATTCTAGCATCAGCAAAAATTTTCCTGCTGTTAATGATAATTTTTTTCACTTTGTTTTAAAAAATCAGTGCTCATCACTCATGAGCGGCTTTATTTGATTACTTCTCCTTCAAAAGTAAAAATCCTTCCGCTGATGATAATTTTTTTCATTAATTTTTCTCAATCTCTTGCGGTAGCTGATTACAAACCACCTGTGTACCATCAACCAGTTACCCGCGCCTGTCTCCACTTTTTTCCTTTTTGCAGTATTTTTTCACGTCAGCCATCAGGTTTTCAATATGCTGCACCATGGCCTTCTCCGCAGCCTCGGGATCCCTGTTGGCAATAGCCTCGACAATTTTGCGGTGGTCAATAGCAATGACACTGTGAACTTCCTTACGGATATATTCCAAAATGGGACTGAGCTGCCCGTCTTCACGGATCAATTCTATGGCTGCCTGCAGCACCTTATTCTTGGCAGCCCTGGCAATAGCACGGTGAAAGCGCACGTCTTCCTCGGCAGACGTACCGCACTCACCCTGGCGCTCTTCCTGCAGCTTTTCAATGTCAATTAACTCCTGTATTTCTTCATCCGTAGCGTTTATAGCGGCCAGGCGGGCAATCTCACGTTCGATTGCGCGCCGGGCAACCAGCAGTTCCAGCAGCATGTCGCAGCCTTTTTCCTGCAGCAGGCGCAGTAGTTCCCTACTGTGCAGGTGCCGGTTCTTTATTTTTTTCAGCTTCTCCAGATGAGCCATTCCTTTTTCGGTCAGCTTGCGACCCTGAAAACCTATTTTTTCAGTAAGCCCTTGTATGTCCATGTCGCTTAAAATGCGGCCGACGGTAGCTTCACTGATGTTGATATTCCTAGCACGCAGTTCCTTACTCAGCGCTCCCGCACCAATTGGCTCCACTTTACCGGCGATTATGGACAGTATCTGGTATTCATACGCTTCTCTTTCGGTCATCAGGGCCCCTCCTTACAAATTTTTCCATACAAAACTTCTCACTTTGCCAGCAATATAATACCATAAAATGGCACGACTACTCAACAATTACTATACTTTGAAACCGGATAGCACCATCACTACAAACACCGCGTAAACTAATCCGGAACTGACTAAAACCCGGGGATGCAACCTACCTTTAAACCGCACCAGACAGTACACAATTCCCGGCATGATCAACGCCATAATACCGTTAACGAGGGCAGCTCCAGTCAACTCCCAGGGCGTTAGCAGGATACCGATTGCCGGAATTACAGAACTTTGAAACACCATCGCCCCGGTGATATTGCCTAAGGCCAAAGTATCTTTGCCCTGGCGAATCCAGGTAATACTGTTAAACTTCTCCGGAAGCTCAGTAGCCACCGGGGTGATAATTACCGACAGGACAAATGCCGATATACCCAGGTGCTCGGCCACCACCTCGAGGCCGCCGACAAACATGTGAGCACCGTAAATTATGGCTCCCATAGCCAGCGCAACCTGCAGGAGAATCAGGCCGGTAGGCGGGTTGGCCGACTTTTTGGCCAGAAACAGCGGGTGTAATTCCTCTTCCTCATCTTCCTCGTCTTCATCGGTAATGGTTTTGTAGGCATAGATACCGTACATGGTAAACAGGCCCAGGGCAACCACAACCTTCAACAGGTGACTGCGAATGAACGCTGCTAGAATGGCAAGGGCATAAACTTTCAAGAAAAAGGACAGGTCTCTCAACATCACTTTCCGGTTAATCTCCACCCTGGGCGCCCTCCTGCCCGACCGGGAGAAAACAACCACAGCCAAACCGGTAACGCAAAAGGCCAGCGTTCCCAGCATGAACGGCGCACCGAGAATGGCGCCGGTACCAATCTCCTCACCGTGAGCACCACCGCCGAAAATAATGGCGATAATAGGTACCATGGTTTCCGGCAAGGCCGTGGCCACAGCAGCCAGCAGGCTGCCCACCGCACCTTCCGGAAGACCGAAACGCTTGCCCACCCATTCCACCCCGTTGGTGAACAGCTCGGCACCGGCCATAATAAAGACAAAACTAATGATTAAGGTCAGTGCAGTAGTCATCAATTGTCCTCCCTTAGACTGGTGGTATCCAAATACTATCATCATCATAGATGAGAAGTGTTAAGCAAATTTTAAGCGGAGGGGTGATAAACCCCTCCACCTGGTTTTACCTGATTACATTAAGAATAATACACCAAATACTGTACAAACAACTAGTCCTGTCAATACCGGTACCAGGTTCTTGCGAACCAGGTCCAGAACAGATACGCCACAGATACCGGCTACTGCAACCAGAGAACTCCAAGCAACCAATGCTCCGCCACCAAACCAAATGGCGCCCATTTGACCGATAGCACCGAGAGTAGATGCTACGTTGGCATCTCCGCCAGCCATAGCACCGGCCAGTGTACCAACTACTGGTAGCCCGGAGAAACCGGAGCCATCCAAACCTGTAATTGCTCCGAGGATTAGCAAACCAAAAGCTGCAGCAAATCCGTTAGCCGGAATCACCTGGGAAACCATTTCCCCGATATCAAACAAGAAGCCAGGGGCACCCTCACCAAGAATGGCGGGAGCAGTTTCCGGACTTCCCATGAAGAAGAAGCCTGCAATAGGAATAATGGGGCCCATTACTTTAAAAGCAAACACCAGACCTTCTGCAATATAATCGGCAACACTGTCAAGTCCCCCTGCGCCGTCACTAATTAGAGCTGCAAGGGAAATGATGATAATTGCCATACCACCGAGAAGAGCTGAGGAGTCACCGCCCTTAATATCAAAGGCAAACATAAAGATAATAACAGCTATTAAACCGATTGACATAATCCAAGCCAATATCCTGGCTTTTCCTTCAGATGCCTGCGTCCCGGCAGCTTGCTGAACTGCTTCTTCTGCAGTGGCAGCTGCCTCAGCTTCATACGCTTCCGGATCAAACTCCTTAATTTCTTTCCTGTTCAGAATCCAGGCTAACACAATGGCTATCACACCGGCAATCAGTGTTAAGATAGTTCCTTTGGTAGTAACCATTTCAACCGGTACACCTGCTGCTTTAGCTGTCAATCCAGGTGCACCTTGAATAATAGTGTCACCAGCAAGAGTCATACCCTGACCGGCCAGCGCCAATGCTATAGCTGCCATCATCGGTGGCAAACCTACCCTTATTGCCGCGGGCACCAGCAATGCACCCAGCAGCGGAGCAGCCGGAGTGGGCCAGAAAAATAATGAAATAATCACTGTGGCAATGATAATTACCACGTAACTGATTAATGGAGTAGACATAACGCCCTTCAGCGGCTTAACCATCAACTCGTCTGCGCCTTCTCTACTGATGGCCTTCAGTAACGCCACCATAATACCAATGATTAAGAAAATGCTAAATAAACCTTTGCCAGCTGTGAAACTTGCATTGAAAACCGCTTGCAATCCACCGACAAAACTTGCCTTATAAAGCCAGCCAATAAGAAATGTAAAAAGCACACAAGGAATAACGACATTACGACGGAAAATCATTGTGGCAACAACAACCAAAACACCAATAACATAAAGCCAGTGAGCTGTAGTCATGTTGCACCTCCTGAATTTTTAGCACGTTTCAAAACCAATAGCTACAACACATCCTTGTAACAAACCCCCGGTCAGGCTCCTGTCATGTACCACCTCCATGGTAAGTCTTAGATTTTTTTTAGTTTTTTTAATGAAACTTTTCACAAACCCCCTGTTTAAAAACAGCTTGGCTCCTCATCATTGACGACCGGTTTATTGTTATCTTACATTCAACCTCCTTTTCAAAAATTCCTGCTTATTTTTGAAAAATTTGTCGATTTTTTTGAGGAAATTTCTCCAGAGCGCCCCGGGCTGAAGAAAGCAGTGCTTTCCGGCCTGAAAACAACATAAAAAAAAGCCGCCTAAGCGGCAGTAACTCGTTACCGTATTGGATTAATGTTAACACGCGGAGGGTTAAATTACCCCCTGCTCTTTTAACTGGCTGATTTCCCTTTCCGTCAATCCCAGCACACTACCAAACACTTCATTGTTGTGCTGGCCCAACCGGGGGGCCGGCTGGTCAAAACCGACCCGGGCATTGGAAAACCTTACCGGCATATCCCAGCTGGCATATTCCTCCAAAGACCCGGCAGTGGGATGTACCAGGCTGGTAAGAGTGCCCCGTTTGCGCAGTTCCTCATCCTGCAGTACCTCCTGCATCTCGCGTACCGGTGCACAGGGAACTTCGAAATCCTGCAGGCGTTTGACCACTGTTTCCGTTTCCCTGTTTTTAGTCCAGGCCGTGATGATTTCGTCCACCTCATCAGCCCTGGCCGTTCGCTCCGCCTGCACGGCGTAACGGGCATCACCGATTAAATCGTCTCTCTCAATGGCCTTGAGAATGCGCTCCCAGTGCTTGTCATTGCCGCTCGCAATGACCACAAAACCGTCCTTGGTTGGATAGGAATTAAAGGGAGTCAGCCGGAGCAGCCGGTTACCCATGCGCAAACTTTTTCCCTGGCCGGCCCAGAAGTCATGGGCCTCATCCAGGAGCAGGGCAATCATGGCATCCAGCATGGATACTTCCACTACCTGTCCTTCTCCTGTCACGTGGCGCTGCTGCAGTGCCGCCAAGATACCGATGGCAGAAAACAGGCCGCCCGCCAGGTCGCCCAGGGTCAACCCTGCTTTTACCGGCGGCGATGCCGGGTCACCGTTGATGGACATGATACCGCTCATGGCCTGAATGACAATATCAAAAGCGGGAAGCTTGGCATAGGCTCCGCTCAAACCAAATCCGGAAAGAGAACAGTAAATCAAGCGCGGGTTTAGCTCCCGCAGGGTTTCAGCACCCAGTCCCAGGCGGTCCATGGTGCCAGGGCGAAAGTTTTCCATTACCACGTCCACCTTTTTGGCCAGTTCCTTAAACAGTTCTTTTCCTCTGGGGTCTTTCAAGTTGATGGTAATGCTCTTCTTGTTCCGACACCGCTTCAAAAAACCAAATGACAGGTCTTCCTCGGTTTGCCTGCTGCCGGAAGCACCTTTGGGCCCAGCAAAAGGCGGGCTGATGCGGCTGGGATCACCGCCCCGGGGATTTTCCACCTTGATAACCTCGGCGCCTAACCCCCCAAGCAGTAGCGTACAGTACGGGCCGGACAAAAATGTGGTTACATCCAGTATCTTGATCCCCTCTAACGGTCTGGTCATGTGTTAGCCCTCCTTCCGTATCACTAACGCATCTGCCACCTTAACTCCCTGCCCTTCGGGCAGTACCAGCAGCGGGTTAATATCCAATTCCCTGATTTCGTCTTCCAGCTCAACCGCCATACGGCTCACTTTCACCAACACGTCAGCCAGGGCGGCAATGTCTTTTCTGCTTTGGCCCCTGGCACCGGCCAGCACGCCATAGCCTCTGATTTCCCTAATCATGGCCAGGGCCTCTTCGTAGCTAAACGGCGCCACCCGCATGGAGACGTCCTTTAAGATTTCCACAAAGATGCCGCCCAGGCCAAAGATAACCACCGGTCCAAACTGCGGGTCATTATTGATGCCCACAATAACCTCCGTACCGCCCTGGACCATTTCCTGAATTAGGGCGCCGTTAATACGGGCACCGGGGTTGTAAGAACGCGCATTCGTGAGCACCTCGTGAAAGGCTGCTTTAAGTTCTTCTTCGTTCTTGATAAACAGTTTCAATGCTCCCGCTTCGGTCTTGTGTAAGATGTCGGGAGAATCCACCTTAACGGCCACGGGATAGCCAATCTCACTGGCAATGGCTACCGCCTGCTCCTCCGAGGCAGCAACCTTTTCCGCAGTAACCGGAATGCCGTACCTGGACAGCAGTTCTTTGCCCTGGTGTTCCGTCAACCTGCTGTCACATGCAGTTAAAAATTCCCGGACTGCAGGTGCCGCCTCCGCCTCGACAGCAGCACCGACCTGGGCTAAGGCGTCCTTACTTTCCAGCCATGACCGGCGGAAAGCACCGTAACGCATCAGGGCTCCCAGGGCTTTGACACAGCGCACCGGCGATTTGAAGTACGGCACCTCGCCTTTTCTGAGAATAGCAAAACAGTTTTCCATCAACCGGTCTCCCGCAGTCCAGCACAGGGCAATGGGCTTCTGCGCCCGCTTGTAAACGTCGACAATGTCCCGGGCCAGCCGTTCTCCTGCGGCACCGTAGATCATGGTCACCACGATGACCAGGGCATCAATATCCGGACTGTCCAGCATGGCATCCAGCACATTCATGAAGCCTTCGGGGTCATTGATTACCTGTGCCGTAACATCGACGGGATTCATGGCGGAACCGTAGTCGGGAATTACCTTGCTGATTTTCATCCTGGTTTCCTCAGTTAGTTCGGGCACCTCCAGGCCCAGTTCCACGGCGGTATCGGCGGCAAGGATGCCCGCACCACCGGAGGTGGTTACTATCCCGAGCCCCTTTCCTATTGGGGTGGGTATTTTGCTGAATAATCCGGCAATGTCGGTAATGTCCTGAATGTCATCCACCCGGATGATGCCGTTTTGTTTAAAAAAGGCATCCACTACCTTATCCGAGCCGGTCAGTGACGCCGTGTGTGAAGAGGCTGCTTTCTGGCCCACTTCCGAACGGCCTACTTTCAGGCTGACAATAGGCTTACCCAGTTCCAGGGCACGGCCAGCAACCTTCCTGAATAACTTGCCGTCCTTAATCCCTTCCAGGTAAGCAACCAGCAGGTCGGTGTCCGGATGTTCCACCATGTACTCCAGCAGTTCCAGCGAGTGGATGTCCACCTCGTTGCCGGTGCTGACAATAAAGCTGAAACCTACACCCATTTCCTGGGCCATATTGAAAATGGAATAACCCAGCGCACCACTCTGGGTGACAAACCCGGTGCGCCCGGGAACCAGCGGCTTGTTTTCCAGCGAGGCACTGAAACAGGCCGTGATATTTTTCTGCAAGTTAACCAGTCCCTGGCAATTGGGCCCCAGCACCCGCATACCGGTTCTCCTGGCCAGGGCGGTGATTTCCTCCTGAAGCCGCTTACCCTCTTCTCCCGCCTCGGCAAAACCCGAGCTAAAGATAATGGCAAACTTGATGCCTTTTTCATGACACTGCTCCAGCACCGGCAGCACCCGCTTGTAGTTGATGGCAACCAGAGCCATATCTACCGGTTCGGGAATATCCAGAACGCTGGGATAGCACTGCAAGCTGCCGATTTCTTTATATTTAGGGTTAACGGGAAAAATCTTGCCCTCGTAACCGTGACTCAACAGGTATTTGATGGGCTTACCGCTGATGGACGTAAAATCCTTGGAAGCGCCGATGATAGCAATGGACCGGGGGTTAAAGAATGCCTCCAAAACGCAACAACCTCCTTACAGATTTACTTTTTAAAATATTCTTGCAACTTTTGTGCCAATCATCCCGCTTTTCCGGCGTCAGGCATTTCTCCCGAAATAAAGCCTCCTCTCACCGTTTCCACCGCCCTCAATTTACTGCACCAATGCTGTGGATATGTCGTTTTTCCTTGCATTTTTGCATTAAAAAAGAGGCCGGCACCACCCCCAGCAGGGGCAGCCCAGCCCAAGACAAAGATATTTAGGAGAATGGTAGCAAATGTGATTTATGCCAAGTTAACCTGGCGGCTTTTTGCAACCGCCGGCTCTTGACCCAGCCAGCCGCGGACGCGCATAGCCTCGCTTACATAGCTGATGGATACCATGTAGGCAGCGGTGCGCATGTCTACGCCCTTATTGTTCTTAAACATCTTGTAAACTTCATTGAAGGCGTTTACCATCTTTACCTCCAGCTTGCTGTTTACTTCCTCTTCTGACCAGTAGTAGCCCATGTTGTTTTGTACCCATTCAAAGTAGGATACGGTTACACCGCCGGCATTAGCCAGGATATCGGGCAGAACCAGAACACCTTTTTCAGTGAGAATCCTGTCGGCACCCGGCGTAGTCGGCCCGTTTGCCGCTTCACCGATAATTTTGGCCTGAACGTCTTTGGCAATATCTTCGGTAATCTGGTTCTCCAGGGCAGCGGGAATAAGAATATCGCATTTCATGGTCAGCAGTTCCTCGTTAGAGATCTCCTTGCTGCCCGGGTATCCCTTCACTGTACCGTTTTCCTTCTTGTATTCCGCCAGTTTAACCGGGTCCAGACCCTGCGGGTTATATGCTCCGCCTGTCGAGTCCACTGCTGCGATAATTTGGCATCCCATTTCATGGAGCAGCCTGGCAACGATGCTGCCGGCATTACCGTAACCCTGTACGGCAACGGTGGCTCCCTTCATATCCAGGCCGATTGCTTTGGCGGCCTCTCTTATCACAAAGCTGCAGCCGCGGGCAGTGGCCTCGTTGCGCCCCAGGGATCCACCCACAATGACCGGCTTGCCGGTAATAATGCCAAAATCATTGTAGCCTTTATACTTGGAGTACTCGTCCATCATCCAAGACATTACCTGAGGGTTGGTATAAACATCCGGTGCCGGAATGTCCTTTTCCGGTCCGATTATTGGCGCTATGGCACGGATGTATTCCCGGCTCAGGCGCTGGATTTCTCTCGGGGACATTTCCTTCGGGTTACAGGCAACGCCGCCCTTGCCGCCGCCGTAGGGCAGTCCCACAACTGCCGACTTAAAAGTCATCCATAAAGCCAGAGCGCGAACCTCATCCAATGTTACATCCGGGTGGAAGCGAATACCGCCTTTTGTGGGTCCCAGGGCGGAGTTGTGCTGTACACGGTAACCGGTAAACACCCTGATATCGCCGTTATCCATTTCTACAGGCACAGCTACGGTCAGCTCGCGTTCCGGCTGTTTCAATATGTCAAATACTGTTGAGGATAAACCCAGCTTTTTAACCGCCTCCTTAATCTGTTCCTGTGCAATTTGGTAGCTGTTCAACTCCTTACTCAAGGTAATCCCTCCTGTGTAACTGAATTTTTTTCATTTTCAGAACTTACACACAAAAAACGCGAGCAATAAGCGTGCCAACTTGACGTTCGTCCGGTAATTTGCCGGAAAACTGCGTAATTTCAGGGTTTGTATACAGTATATAAACTGTCTCCCTGACAGTTATTTGCTTTTTAAATGCTTTCGCGCATTTATTTGCAACCTTTTTATGCTGTACATTCATTTCGGAGACAGCAACAAAGCATTTTTGCCTCTCATGCATGAAATCTTTAACTTGCATGCACCGGTGCATTCAATTTTCAGTAGCCGGGAAAAATCCCGGCTAATCTATGGTGTCAATAGAGCACTAATTAAAAATTGCAAATGACAGCATCATAGCCCGTACGCTTCAGGGCGGGCCCCAGCCTGCCACCGCCGTAAGACCCGCCGTAGCCACCCGTCAACACACACCGTACCAACTGGCACCCAACAGTCCCGTGTCACAGACACTGCCGGTAACAAAAAACAGCTTGTTTTCCGCTCACAGGGGGGCACAATCACCGGCAACATGTTTTGCCAGCAGGTAACTTCCCAAACTCTTACCTTCCAAAAAGCGCCGCAGTACACGTTCAGGTATTTCTTCCAAAGGGATTTGTCAGTCAGGTTTACCCGCAGTAACTTTCGATAAAAACCCTTTATCCAGAGACTTCCTTTTTAATGTTTACATAACTATCTTTCCAACTGGACAGCAGCACTGTTTTTCGGTCGCCGACCCCGCGGCCGGTTTTCCTTACCGATGTACTTTTTCATTTTCCGCACTACCGTGGACTGGTTCACTTGCAGTACTTCCGCCATCTTATATGTGTTGTCGTAACGTTCGTAGGCTTTCGTTATCAACTGCCGTTCCACCTCTTCTGTAGCCTCCCGCAGCGGGCACAGGTCCATGACATAAACCCGGCTGCCGGCACTGGTACTGGAGTTGAGAATGTAATCAGGCAGGTGCGCCGGTTCAATGACGTTGCTGTCGGTGGTAACCACCAGCCGCTCAACGATATTTTCCACTTCACGCACGTTGCCCTTCCACTGGTAGTTGGTCAGCAACTCCAGTGCCTCGGGAGAGATTTTCTTATTAATCTGGTACTTGGCATTGAACTTGGCCAGAAAATGGTATATCAACGGCGGTATGTCCTCCCGGCGGTGGCGCAACGGGGGAACAATTACCGGAATAACATTCAGCCGGTAATAGAGGTCTTCACGAAAACGCCCTTCCTTGACCATTTTTTGAATGTCACGGTTGGTGGCGGCAATAATGCGGATGTCAACCGGTTTGGGCTCGCTGCCCCCCACGCGCATTACCTTTCGTTCCTGGATTACGGTCAGCAGCTTAACCTGCAGGTTTAAAGGTAACTCACCCACCTCATCCAACAGCAAGGTGCCGCCGTCTGCCATTTCGATAAGCCCTTTCTTGCCCTCTTTCCGGGCTCCGGTAAAGGCACCGGGTTCGTAGCCAAACAGTTCGGACTCCAGGAGGTTTTCCGGAATGGCGCCGCAGTTAATGGTAATAAAAGGACCGTCGGCACGCCGGCTGAGGTCATGGATCTTTTTGGCCAGAACACCCTTACCCACACCGGATTCACCTACCAACAGCACCGTGGACTCCACCTGGGCCACCCTGGTGACCATTTCTAGAATCTGCTTCATCTGCTCGCTTTCGGCCACAATGGTCACGCTCTGGTCCTGTTTTCCCTTCATCTGTATAATCTGGTTGCGGTAGGTCTCGGCCAGTTTCTCCGTCTCCTGCAGCTTCTGTCTCAGGTTGGTAAGCTCGGTCACATCCCGGGAGTTGACCACAATACGTACAATGTTCCCATCCTCGTCAAAAACCGGGTTGGCTGTTACAATTAACTGCTTGCCGGTCTTGGTCTGCTGCGGGATGGTAACGCGACGCTTTTCTTTCAGTACGATGCTTACAACCGAAGGACTGAAATAACCCTGTTTTTCCAGTTCCCGGACATTCTTGCCCACCATCTCTTCCGCTTTTACACCGTAGTAGCTTTCGCCTACCCTGTTGATTCTGGTGGTAATCCCGTTGCCATCGGTAACATAAATCTCGTCATAAGAAGCATCAAAGACCGCTTCCAGTTCATTTTTCAACTGCTTGACCTTGGAAAGCTCCCGGGACAGGGTTTCCAATTCGGTGATATCCTGAAACACGGCAACGGCACCGGTCAGCTGCCCGCTCTCGTCGTAAACGGGCGTCCTGTTGACCACCAGGGTACAGTTGTCAACGGTCTGTTCCTGGCTGACCTGGGTTTCTTCCGTTTCCAAAACTTCCGTTAACCGGGTATCCGGCAGCACCTCTTTAATGGGCTTGCCCAGAACTTCTGCCCGGTCGATTCCCAGCAGCCGTTCCGCCGCTTTGTTGACGAAACGAATGTTGGCATGAATGTCAATCATCAACAGGCCGTTATGAATGGAATCCAACAGCGACTGCAAGCTAACCCCTCCTCGGCAAATGATGCTCAGGAGCATTTTATGAATATGTAGCGTATTTCAAAGTTTGATGTCTATTATCTCATAAATGCATTAAGTCCTTTTTATGCAAATATCATTTAACGCGCATGCACCCATGCATTAAGTCCGCAAAGGAAAGCGGGAGTCCAGTTTCGGTCTCCCGGATGCAAGTTTTACGACACCAGCCCCCGTTTTACTACTGGTTCAAGTTGAGCTTAGCGGACATAATTTCGTAAGAAGCAGTCTTGCCAAATGTAGCACGGGCTTTTATCCAGAAAATAATACCCAGGATTGTCCATCCGCCGACAATGACCCATTCATACGGCCACACCAGGGCTGCAGGCATACCCGGCAGGTATAACAGCACAAAACCCAGAGCCAGGATTACGGCTGCATACCCGACAGCCTTGCCGTAGCTCACCTTAAACGGGCGTTCCATGTCCGGCTCGCGGTATCTCAATACCAGGAAGGACAGTGACACCAGCAGGTAAGCAAGAACAATGCTCAACCCTCCGGCATCAACCAGCCAGACCAGCATCTTTCTTCCGAAGAACGGAGCAATGGTGGACAGGACACCAATTAACAGAATAGCGTTGCTCGGCGTCTTGTACTTGGGATGCAGCTTGGCCAGAAACGCCGGCAGCATTTTTGCTTCAGCCATGGCGTAGATAGCCCGGCTGCCACCAACATAGAAGGCATTCCAGCTGGTGAGAATACCGCCAATACCGCCCAGCACCATGATATTGCCCCAGAACTGCGATCCGAACACTGCAGCCATGGAGTCGGCAGTAGCCAGTGTTGTCTCGGACAGTTGAGCCGGTGTGAGAGCTCTTGCCACACCGAGAATAATGAGAATATACCATGCCGCAGCCATAATAACGGATATAATGAGCAACTTACCGATTACTCCGTAAGGCAAGTCAATTTCTTCGGCAGCCTGGGGAATAACGTCAAAACCTACAAACATGAACGGTGTCATGATTACCACGGCAAACAGGCCTTTGGCACCGTCCACGAACAGCGGCTGCATGTTGACCCCGGAACCGTTAAAGAGACTTCCCGTAATAAACAACACACCCACCGCTGCAATAAGCAGGGTAAATACCATCTGCACAAACGCGGCCATCTTAATTCCAATATAATTAATGTAAGTGATCACTATTGAACCAATCACACCAACCAAAGCCCATGTCAGGTAGACATCCCAGCCCGCTATATTCCAGAGAAACACCTTCTGGTAGCCGGGAACTAGATAGTCAAGTACCGTGGGCAGAGCAACAGCTTCAAAAGCAACAACGGAAACATACCCCAGTATAATCGCCCAAGTGGCGATAAAGGACCAGTTGGTACCCAGGCCCCTAAACGTGAACACATGCTCGCCGCCTACATACGGCATGGCAGCTACCAGTTCCGAATAAGTCAGACCTACTAGGGCCACCATAATGCCGCCGATAACAAACGCCAGCATCGCGCCCACAGAGCCGGCGGTCTTAACCCAAGTACCGGCCAGGACAACCCAACCCCAGCCAATCATGGCGCCAAAAGCTAAAAACAGTACGTCTCTACGTCCCAGTACCCTTACCAGTTGGTTCTCTTCATTGTGCATTGTGCTACCAACCTCCCAGAGTCCTAAATTTAGCTTTTCTCTTTCTCGTCTTTATTGTTAATAAAATATGAATATTGCAAATATTACCCGCAGTCTGCCGCGGCAGTAATATTCACGTAATATCCCCACCCGTTTTAGTGAAACAAAGGAGGGCGCCAGTACCCGTTAAGGGGGCTCCAGTGTCGTAATTTTCAACCTAAGACCAGCGCCCAACCCCTGTGTTGAAACCTTTTTAATTACCTGGCATGCATTGCAAAGGCTTTTTCCAGAATGTCCAGGCCTTCCTCCAACTGGTCATCGGTAATTACCAGCGGGGTCAGGAAACGGAGAACATTGCCAAAGACACCGGCACTGAGAGCAATGAGCCCATTTTCATAGCAGGCTTTCACCAGTTTACCGGTCAACTCTTTATCGGGCTCCTTGGTCTTGGGATCCTTGACCAGCTCGATGCCAACCATGGCACCCAGCGCACGTATGTCACCGATAGCAGGATATTTCTCCTGCATCTCCTTCAGGCGGCCCACCATCTGTTCACCGATTTGCCGGGATCTTTCAAGCAAGTTGTCCTTTTCAATCTTGTTGATAACCTCCAAAGCGGCCACACAGCTCAACGGGTTGCCGCCGAAGGTGCCGCCAATCTCGCCAGGACTGGGCGCGTCCATGATTTCCGCCTTACCGGTCACCGCACTTAACGGCATGCCGGCAGCAAGCGACTTGGACATGGTAATCAGGTCAGGCTCTACATCAAAGTGCTCAATGGCAAACATTTTTCCCGTGCGGCCAAAGCCGGCCTGCACCTCGTCGGAAATATAGAGGATGCCGTGCTCCTCGCAAACCTTCTTGACTCCCTGGATAAACTCCTTGGGCGGAACAATAAAGCCACCTTCACCCTGTACCGGCTCCACAATAATAGCTGCAATATCCTCGGCAGGGTATTCAGTGGTAAAGAATCTATCCAAATGCTCAACACAGTGCATGCCACATTCAGGATAGGTTGAGTTAAAAGCACAACGATAGCAGTAAGCCGAAGGAATCTTGTAGGTTTCGGGAGCATAGGGACCGAAACCGAACTTGTAAGGCTTCACCTTGCTGGTCAGCGACATGGTCATTAACGTTCTGCCGTGGAAAGCACATTCCAGGGATACAATTCCCATGCGCTTGGTGTACTTGCGGGCAATTTTAACAGCGTTTTCCACGGCTTCCGCACCGCTGTTGGCAAACATTGACTTTTTGGCAAAATCGCCCGGAGTAATTTCCGCCAGTTTCTGCGCCAGCTTAATGTAAGGTTCGTACATGTTAACGTGGAAACAGGGGTGAATATACTTTTCCACCTGCTCCTTGACCGCACTTACCACCTCGTCAGGACAGTGGCCCACATTGATTACGCCGATACCGCCGGCAAAATCAATGTATTCATTACCGTCCACGTCGGTTATTACGGCACCCTTGGCCTTTTCAATAAAGATGGGCGTCACGTTACCCGGACCACGGGATACATATTTTTGACGCAGTTTCATCAATTCCTGAGACTTTGGACCTGGAACTTCTGTTACAATTTTCGCCATATTTTGGTTACCTCCTTCTAAAATTTAAAAAGATTATAAAAATTCTCTGCACTCACTGGCTTAGAACGAATATTTTTACAATTTAAGTTGAGTGCAAGCTGTGCTTTTTCTCAATTTTACAAGCAAAAGAAATGCCAAGAAAATGCAAAAACGCTTCTTTTTATACAAATCGCTACAGTCCTTAAGCGGCAAGGGTTTCCGGTGTGTTAATATTTGTAAAATTACGCAAATTTACATTAATGTTTGAAAAAAGCGCAGGCTTTTACTGCCTGCGCGCATTACATTAATGCTCACGAGCATTAGCGACCTTCTCCTCCATACTCCCTTAGTAATTCTATTTCTTCCCCGGCCCACCTTATGTTCTTCTTTTCAACCAGGGTCTCCAGAACCTCTTTAACTTTTTTCTTTGTCCGCCCGGTCCGCACACCGAACTCTTTAATAGTTAGTGGCCGCCCAGACGTATGAAACGAGTTCCGAATCATAATAAACATTTTACGTTCAATATCGCTTACCCGCACTTTAACCACCCGCAGTGTGGACAAAAGGTACAGCCGGAGCCCGGAATCAAGGTAACGTTTTCCTCACATGGTTAATATTATAAATTAAAGTATTAAAAAAGGAGGAATTGTAATGAGTGAAAACAGCGAAAAATTTGAAAGTATATCAAATAAATATAAGGATAATCATGAAATGCATCAAGACTGGATCAATGAAGAATCACCTGCTTCAGATCGTCACTTTACAATTCTTAATCCAAGATCTATTCCTAAATATGTAAACCAGTTAGATATTCCACCTGTATATGAACCAACCATAATAACTGACCAAACTACGGGTGATGTACTAAGACATGAATATACAGTTGATGTGAGTGAGTTCAAACAACAAATTCTTCCACCTGGGTTCCCGAAAACGACTGTATGGGGTTACGGAGGTCTGGTCAAGGACCCGGATACTGGAGAAACCGTCTATTTTAGAAGCACACCCGGTCCTACGTTTGAAGCTATCCGGGGTATTCCTATTCATGTACAATGGGTAAATAACCTCACCGGACCACATCTATTTGCGGTGGACCCAACCTTACATTGGGCAAATCCCAATATGATGCCAATGAATCCACCCCTTCCCTGGCCACCATTTCCGCCAGGATTCCCAAACGCACAAAGACCGGTCCCGATAGTCCCGCATTTGCACGGTGGTGAAGTTCCGTCGGCTTTCGATGGTCATCCTAACGCGTGGTTTACCGCTGGTACAATTAGGGGCAAGTCCTTTACAACATCACATTATATTTATCCAAACGAACAGCAACCTACTACTCTCTGGTATCACGACCATGCCCTAGGTATGACCCGACTTAATGTATATGCAGGACTTGCCGGCTTCTACCTACTACGAGATCCAAATAACCACCTTGAAAATCCAGAGTCATCTATTCTTCCCACCGGAAAATATGAAATCCCCTTGGTAATCCAGGATAGGACTTTTAGGTTAAATGGTTCTTTCTTCTTTGATAAAGTTGGCACTAACCGCACTATCCATCCATACTGGGTACCGGAATTTTTCGGTAATACTATCATGGTAAATGGTAAGGTGTGGCCAAACCTGAACGTAGAACCACGGCAATATCGTTTCAGGATCTTGAATGGCTCGAACGCCCGTTTCTATAATCTTAAATTTTCAAACGGACAATCTTTTGTACAAATTGGTTCTGATGGTGGTTTTTTACCCTCACCGGTGACACTAACCTCTCTTCTTATAGCTCCAGGCGAGCGTGCTGATATCCTAGTTGATTTCTCGGCTGTCTCTCCGGGTACATCAATTATTCTTGAAAATGATGCCAGTGCTCCTTACCCTGACGGAGATCCTCCAGATCCAGAAACAGTTGGTCAAATTATGCAATTTACTGTCCCATTCACAGCTCCATCACCAGTCATCCCGCCGGAGTTACCTGATACCCTAAACACTATACCTGTTTTAACACCTACCGCACCAACCAGAACATTGACTCTTAATGAAGTAATGGGCCCTGATGGCCCGGTGATAGCTCTTTTGGACGGGCAGAAGTGGGATGCCCCAACCAGCGAATTGCCTAAAGTTGGAGCTACGGAAGATTGGTATATTGTTAACTTGACAGGAGATACTCACCCAATCCATCTACACTTGGTTCAGTTCCTAATAATAAACCGCCAGAAAATCGAAGTTGATAGGTATAAAACAGATTGGACTTTGATTAATGGAACACCACCGCTTACAAAACCCACCGTACCGTTACCTATTGACAGATATCTCAAAGGCGAACCTATTAGTCCGGCACCTAATGAGATGGGATGGAAGGACACTGTTAGAGCAAATCCGGGTGAGGTTACTCGGATAAGAGTCCGTTATGCTCCACAAGATGCTAATCCGGCCTTGACCCTACCCGGCGTTAACCTGTATCCTTTTGATCCCACCAGCGGTCCAGGATATGTTTGGCATTGTCACATTCTGGATCACGAAGATAATGAAATGATGAGACCGGTAAAAGTGGTGCCATAGTAAATTTAATTTTTCTATAGAAAAGGGTGGTACTTTTTCAGGTACCACCCGAAGTTTTTGTGTACTGCGCCCCGATTTGTCAACAGGGTCAGGCTACATTTAGTTGAGACTTATTGACGTGAATTCTATGAAACTCAGAAAAAATAGCTCATAAATTTTTTGTAACCCGGTTGCATTACCGTTGCATTACTTTGACGAAACTAAAGGGTTTGCGAATTTCCGCAAACCCTTTAGTTTCAATGGTCGGAGCGACTGGATTTGAACCAGCGACCTCTACCACCCCAAGGTAGCGCTCTACCAAGCTGAGCCACGCCCCGACACAAAAGTTAAAGTTAATTTTCAGCTGCACCGTATATTGTAACTACTTTGCACTGTTTTGTCAAGCGTCTGGAGAGGTATTCGTCTTATTACCATTTATTGTTATAGCCTCGGGCCGTTTAGCGAATATTTGGCAGGTCAAAATTGAAGCGCCACTGCCTGTCATCCTCTCCCTCCACCACCAGCACCACCGGCTTTGAGGTGATAAAGTCGTCGGCATCAAAGATAAACTTGATAACAGCACGGTACTGATCCTCTCCAAAGTATTCCTTTTGGTAAACCTCATCCTCTATTATTCTTTCCCGCGGCGTGGTTTTTCTGCCCCCCTGTTCCAGGTACGCGGTATAGCGCCTGGCAAAATCCAGCTTACTGCCCTGCAGGTAAACGTAAAAGGGAATTTTTTCTTTATGATCCTCAATCATCTCCCAAATGCCCTGGCTGGTCAAACTGCAGTCGGACTTGGCGGCAATGCGCGCCGCCTGTGCCACAGCCAAAAAGGGCGTTTCCACCCTGGCAAAAATGCCGTCGTTGGCAGCATTCTCCGCAGGAACCGTCCATTCCCTGTAAAAAGTATCTAAACCCCGATAGCGGTGTGCTTTGCCGTAAAGAACCGCTTCCTGCCGCATCAACCCATCAAAATGCCGGTAAATGCCGCTGCGTTTGCCCAGGGGAAATTTTTTACCGGAAGTATTGATGTAGACCGAACGGTTGGCCCCATCCCAGTAAACGTAAAACCCCAGGGCTTCACTGAAAAAGCGCAGGGGAATCAGCGTACGGCCGCTGACTATTGCCGGCGCTATATCCAGGGTAAAAGTCTTACCATTGGCCTCCCCCCAGTGTTTGTCTACCGTGAGAAATACCGTCTTTCCTTCATGTACAACAAGAATGGAACGGGTATCCTCATGCCAGGTTACAGTAGCACCGATAAATTCCACCGTTGTACGCAGCGGTACCATGGTCCTGCCCTGGAGGTACCTGTCATGAAAAACCAGGGCGGGAATCTCGTAGCTGACCTGGCAACCGTCCACATATACGTTGACAGGGTCATTGGGGTCCGCTACATAAAACCGTTCGCCAATTGCACTCTGCTGGGTAAAATACACCAGCACGTCCTGCCGGGCAAGCAACTGCACCGGGGCAAGTAAAATAACTGCCAGGACAAAAAGAAACAGCATAGATTTCCAGAACATAAATATACCTCCCGATAAATCATATGCTGTCCCTGGCAATGATATCCTACCTAAAGGCCGCCACTTTTAGCAGGCAGTGGATGCCTCATTCTCGCTGTCCAAGCCAAACTTGCTATGAATAGCACTGACAGCCTTTTCCACTTGGTCAGCCCTGATGATACAGGATACCTTGATTTCCGACGTACTGATCATCTGGATGTTTATTCCCGCTTCTGCCAGAGCATCAAACATGGAAGCGGCCACACCCGGGTTGCTCACCATGCCGGCACCCACTATGGACACCTTAGCAACATTGTCATCATAGGTAAACCCTTTGGCCGCTATTTGCTCTGTCACCGCCTCCATCACCGGAAGCGCCTTGGGCAGGTCATCCCTGGTGATGGTAAAGCTGATGTCGTTGACTTCGTTCCTGTTGGCACTCTGGATAATCATGTCCACGTTGATGTTCCGCTCCGCCAGGGCACTGAAAACCTGCATGGCAATTCCCGGTCTGTCGGGTACATCGTATAAGGCCATTTTCACCACGTTTAAGTCATGAGCTACACCGCTTACTACCATCTGTTTTTCCATGGAACTAACCTCCTGTACTATTGTTCCCGGATTTTTGTTGAAACTGCTGCGCACATGCAGTACCACATTGTGATGCTTGGCAAATTCAACCGCTCTCGGCTGCAAAACCACCGCACCCAGGCTGGCCAGTTCCAGCATTTCGTCATAGGAAATACAGTCCAGCTTGCGCGCCCGGGGCACTACCCGCGGGTCGCAGGTGTACACCCCGTCAACATCGGTGAATATCTCGCAAATATCGGCATCAATGGCGGCAGCGATGGCCACTGCCGTGGTATCGGAACCGCCGCGCCCCAGGGTGGTGATATCACCATTGTCGTTCTGCCCCTGGAAACCGGCCACCACCACTATTTTACCGTCATCCAGTTCCTTAAACAGGCGTTCCGTATTAATGCCGGTAATTCTCGCCTTGGCGTGCACGTCATTGGTGGTGATGCCGGCCTGCGGGCCGGTCAATGAAGTCACCGCTTCGCCCAAACTATCTATAGCCATGGCTAACAGCGCAATGGATACCTGTTCGCCGGTGGAAAGCAGCATATCCATTTCCCGGTCCGAGGGATTATCGGTGAGCTGCCTGGCCAGGTCAATTAAATTGTCGGTGGTATCGCCCATTGCCGAGACCACCACTACCACCTGGTTACCAGCCCGTTTGGTATCCACCACCCGTTTGGCCACTTTTTTTATTCGTTCCGGAGTTGCCACCGAACTTCCACCAAATTTTTGCACTACAAGCACGTTACCCACTCCCCCTCCAGTTCAACTTCAGCACCTGCGGGACAGGCAGACAGGTATTTAATACTGCAGGTGACTCCCGCCTGCAGAAACGCCTGGCGCATGCTGTCGCCAACGTCACGCAGCTTATCCTTATCTTTGACAAAAGCTATTAGCGTCGGCCCGGCGCCGCTCAGGGCAACAGCCAGGGCGCCGTTGTCCCTGGCAGCAGCAAACACGTCCTGCATGCCGGGAACCAGGTTTAACCGGTAAGGCTGGTGCAGCTTGTCATCCATCATCTGGCCCAGCAATTCATAATCTTTCTGAACCAGTGCCAGCACCAGCAAACTGGCCCGGCTCACATTAAACACGGCATCCTGAACGGGTACATTTAAAGGCAGAATGTCCCGGGCTACCCTGGTGGACAACTGAAACTCCGGTACTGCCACCACCAGTTCCAGGTCCTCAGGCGGGGCAATATACCGGTAAAACAGTTTCTCATCCATCAACGCTGAAACCACTACCCCACCCAGCATGGCCGGCGCCACATTGTCCGGGTGCCCTTCCATGGCCACGGCCATGTGAAGCAGTTCATCGGCGGAAAGCTTATTTCCCGACAACCAGTTGGCAGCTATTAAGCCGCCCACTATGGCCGCTGCACTGCTACCCATACCCCTGGCAGCCGGTATATTGATTTCCTGCCGGATTGTTAAGCCGGCAGGACGGTAGCCTGTTTTCGCAAACACGCGTTCCGCTGCCTGGTAGACAATGTTGCGTTCATCCCGGGGAATATCCCCGCTGTCCTCCTCACCAGTAATCTCAATCTGCAGGCCACCGGAAATCTCTTCCATTTCAAGGTAGTTATACAGTTTTAAAGCCATGCCAATAGTATCAAATCCTGGTCCCATATTTGCCGTGGTCGCCGGTACTCTTACTCGAACCATAGCTGCTCTCTCCATTATAATCATTATCCCTATCCTCTGTTACAGAAAAGCCAATTGACCACCTTGTTAACTATTTACAATTTCTAAAACCGCTTCTTCATCAGCGGGAACGGAATAAGGCTCTTTTATCTGCTTGATGGCTGTATCGGGATCTTTCAAGCCGTTACCCGTCAGCACGCAAACCACAATATCTTCCCTATTAAATAGCCCTTGCCGGGCTTCCTTGATAACACCGGCCAGGGAAGCCGCGGAAGCCGGTTCGGCAAAGATACCTTCCCTGCTGGCCAGCAGCCGCTGCGCCGCCAGAATTTCCTCATCGGTAACCATCTTGATAAAACCTTGGGAATCCTGGGCGGCCTGGACCGCACTCTGCCAGCTGGCCGGGTTGCCGATGCGAATGGCTGTAGCCACCGTTTCCGGATTTTCCACCACCCTGTTATGCACGATGGGCGCCGCACCAGCCGCCTGAAAACCAATCATTTTTGGCAGTTTCCGCGAACGCCCAGCATGGCGATAGCGGCAGAATCCCCGCCAGTAAGCGGTGATGTTGCCGGCGTTGCCCACCGGTATGGCCAGGTAATCCGGTGCGTCGCCCAGCACGTCGCAAATCTCGTAAGCCGCCGTGGTCTGCCCCTCAATGCGATAAGGGTTCAGAGAGTTTACCAGAGTAATGGGGTGTTTCTCCGTGATGCTGCGCACTATGTTTAAGGCATCGTCAAAATTGCCCCGAATAGCTATTACCTTGGCACCGTAGATTAAAGCCTGGGCTAGCTTGCCCAGTGCGATATTCCCCTCGGGTATGACCACGCTGCAGGTCAGGCCGCAGCGGGCCGCATAGGCCGCCGCAGCAGCAGAGGTATTACCGGTAGAAGCGCACATGATGGCCTTTGAGCCCTCTTCAACAGCCTTGGCCACGGCCATGACCATTCCCCGGTCCTTAAAGGAGCCGGTGGGGTTTAACCCCTCGTACTTGAAATATATGTTTACTCCCAGTTCTTCAGATAAATTTTCCGCCTTGATCAAGGGAGTATTGCCCTCTTTCAGGGAAATCAGCGGGGTTTTCTCGGTTACCGGTAGAAATTCCTTGTAGGTTTGCAAAACTCCAGCCCATTCCATATTATTCATCCTCTCCCTCAACGCGAATTACATTGGCAATTTCCTTCGTGATGGACATGCCCTTGATAACCGCCAGGGCATCCTGCAAGTTCTGCTCCTGCACTTGGTGGGTAATCAGGACAATTTCCGCCAGGTCCTCAATACTGCGCTTTTGGATTACCGTGGCAATACTGACGTTTTGGTTGCCCAAAACGCTGGCAATACTGGCCAGAACCCCGGGTTCATCCTTGACAATCAGGCGCAGGTAATATTTGGAGAAAATCTCACCTATAGGCTTAATGGCTCTCTGTTCATAACAGGTACAGCTAATGCGCCCGGTGACACTGCTGATGATATTACGCGCCACCTCAATGATATCCGCCACTACTGCACTGGCGGTGGGTAATTCCCCGGCTCCGGGGCCGTAAAACATGGTCTCGCCCACGGCATTACCGCGCACAAAGATGGCGTTAAAAGCCTCGTTAACAGCGGCCAGCGGGTGGGAGTTGGGGATAAGCACCGGGTGTACTCTCACCTCCACCTGCCCGTCCTGGTCCTTGGCAATTCCCAGCAGTTTCACCGTGTACCCCAGTTCGCTGGCATATTTAATGTCCATGGCACCGATATTTCGGATACCCTCCACGTAGACATCCCGGTAGGTAACCCGGGTGTTAAATGCCACTGAAGCAAGAATGGCAATTTTCCGTGCCGCATCCAGGCCATCCACATCTGCCGTAGGGTCTGCTTCCGCGTAACCCAAAGCCTGTGCTTCAGCCAGCACCTCGTCAAAATCACTGCCTTCCTGGGTCATTTTAGTCAGGATAAAGTTGGTAGTGCCGTTGATGATTCCCATTACTTCCGTTACCCGGTTGGCAGCCAGGCACTGCTTGAGCGGCCTGATAATGGGAATACCCCCGGCCACACTGGCTTCAAAAAAGAGGTCGGTATGGTGTTCTTTTTCCGCATCAAACAGTTCCTCACCATATTCGGCAATCAAATCCTTGTTGGCCGTCACCACGTGCTTGCCACCCCGGAGGGCCTTGAGAATATATTCACGAGCCGGCTCAATGCCGCCCATGACTTCAACCACTATGTCAATATCCGGATTGTCCAGCACTGCTTCCGCCCGGTCGGTAATGATACCCGGAGGCAGGTCAATATCCCGCTTTTTATTGACATTATTGACCACTATCTTTTCGACAGTTACGGGAGTGCCTACCCGCTGGGCAATGATCTCGGCATTTTGAGTTAACACCTTGTAAACACCGGTTCCCACCGTTCCCAGGCCCAACAGTCCCACTTTTATGCTTTTGCTCATAACTTTCACCTCTCCGTAAAGCCAGTTTTGATGAGTGTATAGTGGTACGTTTTTCCCACCGCCAAAATTTTAAGTTTGCCCGACAATTTCCACCTTTTTGACGCCGGGTAGTTCCTCAATCTTTTCCAGCAATTCTTCCACTCCCATAAGCATGTCCGCAATTTCGATGGAAATGGAAACATTAGCAACGCCCTGCAGGGGAATATTTTGGTTGATGGTCAGCACATTTGCCTGGGCAGCAGCAACGGTGTTTAACAACCGGGACAGCACTCCAGCCTGATGCTCCAGCAACAGGTTGATGGTGACTATTTTCTCCTTATTGCCATGGTGGAAAGCAAAAATACCGTCCCGGTACTTGTAGAACGCACTGCGGCTCAGGCCCACCTTGCTCACCGCTTCATGCACGGTATGCGCTTCTCCCCGGGCGAGAAGCTCTTTGGCACGGGCAGTCTTCACAATGGCTTCTGGCAAAATAGACGCGTCTACAATATAAAACTCCTTATCCGTAGGACTCACCAATCTCACCCGCTTTTGTCTTTGATTAATATACATCCTTCCACGTATGGCAGACATTATAGCACATAACCTTTTTAAAGGGAAGATACTTAAAAAAATTTTAAAAAAAATTATGGCTAGCTTATGGTAGCCATAAATTGACCTATTTTCCTGGACATTTTGTCAAATTCAATTAAAAAAGCATCATGCCCGTAGGGTGACTCCAATTCCCAGTAATAGCTTTCGGCACCGTTATCTTTAAAATACCGGTAAATTTCTTCCTGGTAGTGTTTGGGATACAGGAAATCCGAACTGATGCCGATAGTCAACACCTTCCCGCGGAACCGGGAAAATACCTTGGAATAGTTCCCACGGCCGCGGCTGATGTCGTGCAGGTCCATTGCCTTGGTCAGGTAGAGGTAACTGTTGGCGTCAAAGCGTTTCACCAGCTTTTCCCCCTGGTAATCCAGGTAGTTTTCCACCTCGAATTTGCCGTCAAAGCAGTAGTAATCCTCTTCCCTTAAACTGGAAAAAGTACGGCCAAATTTAAAGGCCCAGGATTCATCACTCTTGTACGTGATAGTTCCGATTTGCCTGGCCAGAGCCAATCCCCGGCAGGGGCCTTTGCCCGGCTCGTACCGCCCCTCCTTATATTCCGGGTCCATTAATATCGCCTGGCGCTGCACAGCGTTAAAGGCAATACACTGGGCAGACAGGCGCCCCGAGGTGGCAATGGGAATGACGGCGTCCAGCATGCCCGGATACATCATGGCCCACTCCAGCACCTGCATGCCACCCATGGAGCCGCCAATGGCAGCTTTAATATGCTTCACGCCCAGCTTTTTCAACAACAGGTACTGTACTTTTACCATGTCCCTGATTGTGATAACGGGAAAATCGGGGCCGTAAAATTTCCCGGTATCGGGATTGATGCTGGGCGGGCCGGTGGTACCATAACACCCGCCCAACACGTTGGAACAGACCACAAAATATTTACCGGTATCCAGCGCCCTACCGGGGCCGATTAAGTCATGCCACCAGCCGGGTTTGCGGTCTTCTTCCGAATGCCAGCCAGCCACATGAGCATCCCCGGTCAGGGCATGCAGTACCAGAATGCAGTTGTCCCCCCGATCGTTTAATTCCCCGTAGGTTTCATAAGCCACGGTGACGGGACCAAAACGGGTACCGCACTCCAGCTGCAGGTCGTTTGGAGGAACGGCAACAGTCTCGTATTTTGTTTCTACCAGGCCTACTCCCTTGTCCAGCTTCATTTACTGTCTCTAGACCTCCCTATTTTTACCCCCGTAAAGCTTGGTCCAAATCAGCAATCAAGTCCTGCACGTCTTCAATCCCCACGGATACGCGGACCAGATCATCGCTAACTCCGGAAGCCCGCCGTTCTTCCTCGGTCAGCTGCTGGTGAGTGGTGCTGGCGGGGTGAATTACCAGCGACTTGGCATCACCCACGTTTGCCAGGTGGGAAAACAGTTCCAGTTTATCGATAAACTTCCTGCCTGCTTCCAGGCCGTCTTTAATACCAAAGGTCAGCATGGCTCCGTAGCCGTGCCGCAGATACTTCCTGGCATTCTCATAAGTGTCATGGGTGCTTAAGCCCGGGTAATTGACCCAGTTGACCTTAGGATGTTCCGATAGGAACCTGGCAATTGCCAGGGCATTGTCACTGTGCCGCTGCATTCTCAGCGGTAGGGTTTCCAGCCCCTGTAAAAACAGGAAGGAATTAAACGGGCTGAGAGATGCCCCTAAGTCCCGCATTAACTGCACACGAGCTTTAACAATGTAGGCCGCGTTGCCAAAGGTTTCGGTATAGCTGACCCCGTGATAGCTGGGGTCGGGTTCCACCAGTTCCGGAAACTTACCGTTGTCCCAGTTGAATTTACCGGAGTCCACAATAATACCGCCGATACTGGTGCCGTGGCCGCCGATAAACTTGGTAGCAGAATGCACCACGATGTGCGCGCCGTGGTCAAAAGGACGGCAGTGGTAAGGCGTGGCAAAAGTGTTATCCACAATCAACGGCACTCCCGCTTCTTCAGCTAGCTGCGCCAGTGCTTCCAAGTCAGGTACGTCCAACTTGGGGTTGCCGATTATTTCCACGTAAATACCCCGGGTACTGTCATTAATTGCCCGGCGGAAATTTTCCGGATCAGCCGGGTCAACGAAACGCACATTTATGCCGAATTTGGGCAAAGTGGCGGCAAACAGGTTATACGTACCGCCGTACAAGCTGGTAGAGGCCACAATTTCCTGTCCCCGGGTGACAATATTGCATATAGCCAGGGTAATTGCTGCCTGGCCGGAAGCTGTGGCAAGGGCGCCGACACCGCCTTCCAGTGCTGCCACCCTCTTTTCAAAAACGTCAGTGGTAGGATTCATGATTCGAGTATAAATGTTTCCCTCTTCCTCCAAAGCAAACAGCCGGGCTGCATGGTCGCAATCTTCAAACACGTAGGAAGTGGTCTGGTAAATGGGCACCGCCCGGGAACCAGTTGCCGGGTCCGGTTCCTGGCCGGCATGTACCGCCAGGGTGTCAAATTTGTAACCTTTGGTCATCATTATTACCTCCAATTTGGAAAAATTATTATGTCAGCACATGACGAGGTTTTTTCTGGACATGAAAAAAACCTCTTCTTGATAAGAAGAGGTCCAAGTGCACATCGATAGTCCTCCTCTTATCTCCCAGGATAAATCCTGCAGGAATTAGCACCTTTCCCCCTGCGGGAAGGTTGCCGGGCTTCACTGGGCCAGTCCCTCCACCACTCTTGATAAGAGTTTCCAAAGCGCTTTGAAATTTTAATTGTACTATACATTAATACTCCTGGAATGTCAAGGAAAAAATGATAATTTCTTTTACTCGTTTAACGAGGGCATAAGATTGCTCATTTCCAGGGCGGTGACCGCCGCATCCCAGCCCTTGTTACCTGCCTTGGTGCCCGCCCTTTCAATGGCCTGCTCTATGGTATCCGCTGTAATGACACCGAAAATCACCGGCTTGTTGCTGTCCAATCCTACTTTGGCAATCCCCTTGGCCACCTCGTTGGCCACATAATCAAAGTGCGGGGTGGCTCCCCGAATTACCGTACCCAGGCAGATAACGGCGTCGTAATCTTTCCGGGCCATGGCTTTGGCCACCAGCGGAATCTCAAAGGCCCCGGGAACCCAGGCAACCTCGATATCATCTTCCGCCACGCCGTGACGTTTTAGCGCATCCAGTGCGCCATCCAGCAGCTTGCTGGTGATAAACTCGTTAAACCTGCCGACAACCAGTCCAAAACGCTTACCTTTGCCTAATAATTTTCCTTCGTAAACCTTCATTCAACTACCTCCTTATCAGCTGCTTAGTAAATGTCCCAGTTTGGTCTTTTTGGTCTGCAAGTAAAACTTGTTGGTCTCAACGGGGCAGATCTCGATGGGCACCCGTTCCACCACTTCCAGGCCGTATCCTTCCAGGCCCTTGATTTTTCTCGGATTGTTGGTCATCAGGCGAATTTTTTTAATCCCCAGGTCAGCCAGTATCTGGGCGCCGATACCGTAATCCCGGAGGTCCGGCGGAAAGCCCAGTGCTTCGTTGGCTTCCACCGTGTCCTTGCCCTCTTCCTGCAGCTTGTACGCCCTGATCTTGTTCAACAGGCCGATACCGCGCCCTTCCTGGCGCATGTACAGCAATACACCCCTTCCTTCCTTTTCAATCTTCTTCAGGGCGGTTGCCAGCTGTTCGCCGCAGTCACAGCGGCGGGAACCGAAGACGTCACCGGTCAGGCACTCGGAATGCACCCGCACCAGCACCGGTTCATAGGTATTGACGTCTCCCTTAACCAGGGCAATATGCACATCCTTATCCATGATGCTTTCGTAGGCCGTAGCCTTAAAGTGGCCGTAGGCCGTGGGCAGGTCAATGGTTTCCACCCTTCTGACCAGTTTCTCGCTGCGCCGCCGGTACTCAATTAAATCAGCAATAGTGATAATTTTTAGCCCGTGTTTCTTCACAAACTCCATGAGCTGTGGTACCCGTGCCATGGTACCGTCCTCATTCATAATCTCGCAGATTACTCCAGCGGGATACAGCCCGGCCATTTTCGCCAGGTCCACGGCTGCTTCCGTATGACCGGCACGCCGCAGCACGCCGCCCCTTTTGGCACGCAGCGGGAAGATATGTCCGGGCCGGCGCAGGTCCTCCGGCCTGGTCTTGGGGTCAAGCAGTGCCTTGATTGTCATGGCTCGTTCCTGGGCGGAAATACCCGTGGTAGTTTCCTTGTAATCCACCGAAACGGTAAAGGCGGTTTCGTGATTGTCGGTATTGTGCTGCACCATGGCCTCTAGTTCCAGTTCGTCCAGCCTGTCTCCCGTCATGGGCACACAGACCAGACCGCGGGCATATTTGGTCATAAAGTTAATGGCCTCGGCATCGACCTTTTCAGCGGCAATCACCAGGTCTCCCTCGTTTTCCCGGTCCTCATCATCCACCACTACTACCATTTTTCCCGCTTTGATATCCGCTACCGCTTCTTCAATGGTGTTAAATTTCATAGATGGTCCCCCCTTTTTATGTTCCCTGGTACACTGTTTAAATAAAACCGTTTTCCACCAAAAATTCCTTGGTAATTGCTTTCCCCCGGGACTGCCGGCCTTCCTGCTCCCAGGCAAGCAGCCGGGCCACGTACTTGGCCAGCATGTCCACTTCAATATTGACCCTGTCACCCAGGCGTTTCAGCCCCAAGGTGGTAACCTTGGCCGTGTGGGGAATCAGGGAAACGCTGAAGCCATTTTCATCTACATCCACCACCGTCAGGCTGATGCCGTCCAGGGCAACCGATCCCTTAGGGATAATATATTTCAACAGTTCCCGGGGTGCCTCCACCCAGGTAACCACAGCAATATCCACTTGCTCCTGCTTGGTAATGGTACCCACGCCGTCTATGTGACCGCTGACCAAGTGACCGCCCAGCCGGTCACCCATTCGCATGGCCCGCTCCAGGTTTACCCGGTCGTTCACTTTCAACCACTTGAGATTGGTACGGTTGACCGTTTCCGCCATGACATCGGCGGTAAAGCTGTCACCGGTAAAGGAGGTGACGGTCAGGCAAACCCCGTTGACGGCAATGCTGTCCCCGATTTTGACGTCCTGCAGTACCTCTCTGGCGGCAATATCCAGTTTTGCCGACTTGGGCCCGTGACGAATACCTCTCACGGTCCCCAGTTCTTCAACTAGTCCTGTAAACATAATAACCTCCAATCCTGATTTTTAAATCACCTTCGACCGATGTTACCACGCATCGTCACTAACCTTTTGCAAACCTGGCACTTAGCCACAGGTAAATGTTGAGGAAAACTTATTTGGGCAGTTGCTAGCAAATGCAACATACACGCTACTGCCTATAAACAGAGTGCCGGGCCGGTCTAAACCCTCCGTCGTGGGACCATCGGTCTCCTGGTTTCTCAGAAACTGATTAACAAACGACCCGTCTTCATTGTTTTACATATGTAATCCCCAAATCTTCACCGTAGCGCCGGACATCGACCATTTTGAACCGCCTGGCCTGAGCCACCTGTTCCACTCCCACGCCGGCCACGGGGCCGGGAGCCTGGTCACCACCAATAACCTTGGGTGCCAGGTAAAGGTGCACCACATCCACCAGGTCCTTATCAAAAAAACTGCCGTGAACCCCGGCACCGCCTTCCACCAGGACACCGGTAATTTCCTGTTTTCCCAGTTCCGCCAACAACTGCTCCAGGTCCACCTTACCCCGAGTCTGCTGGACAATAACCCTGATACCGGCTGCTTCCAGCCGGGCCTTTTTATCCCTGTTGCAGTCTTCAGTGGTCACTACCCAGGTATCCGCCTGGGAAGTATCGCACACGTGACTATCCAGCGGCAGCCGCAGGCGGGAATCCAGAATAATGCGCAACGGGTTTTTGGTCTTGATGCCTTCCAACCGGGTTGTCAGGCGGGGGTTATCCGCCAGCACCGTACCGATGCCTACCAAAATGGCATCATATTTATGCCTGAGGTACCGCCCGGCCAGCCGTGCCTGCTCTCCCGTTATCCACCGGGAACTGCCGCTTTTGGTGGCAATTTTACCGTCCAGGCTGACGGCCATTTTCGCGGCCACCAGCGGTTTTTTCGTGGTGATATATTTCAAAAACGGACGGTTGAGAGCTTTGGCCTCTTCTTCCATCAGGCCGACCGTAACCTCTATCCCTGCCTCCCTGAGCAGCTCGATGCCCCGCCCAGCCACCAGGGGATTAGGGTCCTCCATGGCCACCACCACCCGCCGTACTCCCGCTTCAACCAACGCTTTGGCACAGGGCGGTGTGCGGCCGTAGTGAGAGCACGGTTCCAGGGTAACGTAAACCGTGGCCCCCCTGGCCTTTTCACCGGCCTGCCGCAGCGCGTGTACCTCAGCATGAGGCGTGCCGGCCCTTTGATGATAGCCTTCCCCAACAATCTTCCCATCTTGTACGATGACGGCCCCGACCAGCGGGTTGGGGCTGGTCCAGCCCTCGGCCTCCTTGGCCAGTTCTAGTGCTCGCTGCATGTACTTGATATCTCTATCATTTTGCTGCATCAGGAACACCTTTCTTACGGAAATTGATTGACATTAAGGAAAAATAAAGCCCCGGAACACTACTCCGGGGACATAGAGGCAGAAAGACACAGTATGCCGTCATTTCCTTCTCCCATCCAGACTTTCACTGTCGGCCCCGGAATTGCACCGGGTCTGCCGTAAAGGCTCGCGGGCTGTCACCGCCGGTAAGGAATTTCACCTTGCCCCGAAGGAAATTGCAATCTTTTATTAAATTGTAACTTAATGCTAATATTATACCACTACCAGGTAGCAGCGTCAATTTTTTATGACCGCACCTTTCTTTTCATGCAGGTGAAGCAAAAATAAAAATGACCGGAACCTTTGTCCCGATCATACTAAACTTGCAGATAATCCATGCGGCTTATATAATGATGCAAATAAGACCGCCGCTGCCGTCATTAGCAATACGCTGCAGCGTTTCCTGCAGTTTTTCCCGCGCATTTTCCGGCATGCGGTACAGCTTGCCCTGAATGCCTTCACGAACCAGCTCGCTCAGCGACTTACCGAACACTTCCGTAGACCAAATTTTCTGCGGGTCCTCCTCAAATTCGGACATAATATAGTTGACCAGTTCCTCACACTGTTTTTCCGTACCGATAAGCGGCGTAATGCTGGTAGTAATGTCTGCCCTGATCAAATGGAAGGAAGGTGCCTTGGCCGTCAACTTCACGCCAAAGTTACCGCCTTTCTTAATTAGTTCGGGTTCTTCCAGTTCCATTTCATCCAGGGCCGGCGAGACGATGCCGTAGCCGGTTGCTTTGGCCTCATTAAAGCCCATGGCCACCCGGTCATATTCCTTCTTGACCACCGACAGTTCCTTAATAAGCTTGAACAGGGTATGATCCCCGTCAATGGTGTACCCGGTTTCCTCCTGCAGCACTTCATAGAACAGTCCTTCTCTGGTAGTCATATCTATATCGGCAATACCGGTTCCCATGTCCATCTGCCGCAGGGTGACCGTGCCCACAAAATCCTTAGCATCAAGTTCCTCTATGGAGCCGTCAATATCTCTGAGACGCTTGACCTTTTTAATAGATTCCGTGACTGCATTTTCAAATTCATGGCGCAGCCAGTGGTCCCCGTTCAGTTCCTCTATCCACTGGGGCAGGTTGACATTGATCTGGTTTACCGGGAATTCATAGAGCGCTTCCTCCAGCACCCGGTACACGTCATCATAGCTCATTTCCAGGCAGTTCAGCGGCAGCACCGGTACGTTGTATTTGGCCTCCAGCTCGTTGGCCAGGGCCACTGTTGTCTGAGAATAGGGCTTGATGGAGTTAAGAATGATGACAAAAGGCTTGTTCAGTTGCTTTAACTCTTCAATAACCCTGGTTTCCGCCTCCAGGTAGCTTTCTCTGTCAATATCGGTAATAGTCCCGTCGGTAATCACTACCAGTCCGATAGTGGAATGGTCCTGAATCACCTTACGGGTACCCACTTCCGCAGCCTGCTGGAAGGGTATTTCTTCCTCAAACCACGGCGTCTTTACCATGCGCGGTCCTTCTTCTTCCTCATATCCCAGTGCGCCGGGAACGGTGTAACCCACACAGTCCACCAGGCGCACTTTCATATCCAATCCCTGTTTAATGCGGATCTTGACAGCTTCAGCGGGAATAAATTTCGGCTCCGTAGTCATGATGGTTTTCCCGGCACCGCTCTGTGGCAGCTCATCAGTAGCACGGGTACGGTCGTTGGGATTGACTATATTGGGTAATACTAGCAAATCCATAAATCGTTTGATAAAGGTAGACTTACCCGTACGTACCGGACCGACAACACCTAAATAAATGTCACCACCAGTACGTTCCGCAATATCCTTAAAGATATCGTTCCTTTCCATCATTTTCCCTCCCTCAATAAATAGTCTCCGGTTCCTCGCGACAAGACCTACTTTTTCCCCCTGAGATCCCTCCTTCAGTGTAATTTTAAAAAATTTAGCATTTTGCACTTTGTGTCTGTGTTAAGTAAAGGTATATATTAACATTACAAATATATGAGCTTGTTTATTAAATATTACAAAAAAAGTGCCTTTTTCAGGCACTTTTTTACTTCCACTCTTCTGTTTTGTCTCTAAGCATCAGGTTCCCCACACCTTCACGCGGGTCCTGTCCCTTGTATATTACCTGATAAGCCTGCTCCGTAATGGGCATTTCCACATTTTTCTCCTGGGCCAGCCTGTAGGCTACCTCCGTGGTCTTGATACCTTCCACCACCATGCCCATTTCCTCCAGTATTTGGGACAGTTTTTTACCCTGGCCCAGTTGAATGCCGGCGCGGCGGTTGCGGGAATGCATACTGGTACATGTAACAACCAGGTCACCCATTCCGGCCAGGCCGGCAAAGGTTGAAAGCTCCGCTCCCATGGCCACACCCAAACGGGCAATTTCCCGCATGCCGCGGGTCATTAACGCAGCCTTGCTATTATCGCCGTAGCCCAGGCCGTCGGAGATACCGGTACAGAGGGCGATGACGTTTTTCAGGGCTCCGCCCAGTTCTACACCGATAATATCCGGGTGAGTGTACACACGAAAATAAGGTGCCATAAATAAATCCTGCACCTCGTAGGCCACGGCCTCTTCTACCGCTGTGGCAACCACTGCAGTGGGCAACCGGCGGCTCACCTCCTCCGCATGGCTGGGCCCCGATAACACCGCCACACGGCGTTTCAGCTCAGCAGGCAGTTCCTCCACCATCACCTGGCTGAGCCGCAGGCCCGTTTCCCTTTCCAAGCCTTTGGCCGTATTAATCACAATGGCCCGGGTATCAACGAGCGGCGCCATCTGTTTAATGACACTGCGCACCGCCTGGGACGGAACAGCCATGATAAGAAATTCCTTACCGGCCACGGCTTCCTCCAAATCACTGGTCGCTGTCAGGTTTTCCGGTACCCGTATTCCCGGTAAATACTTGTGGTTGGTTCGCTGTTCGTTAATTTCCGCAGCACACTCGGGATTACGGGCCCAGAGAGTAACGTCCATTTCCTTGTCCGCCAGCACCATGGCCAGGGCAGTTCCCCAACTTCCGGCACCAATAACTGCAACTTTCCTTTTCACTGCCAAACACCCCTAACGAAATCGTTCAGTAATTTTCGGTTCCATTCCATCCCGCAGGCGTGCCATGTTGCTCCGGTGTTTGTAAATGACAAACGCGGCTGCAACCAGCCCGTACAGCACGTACTGCCACGGCTGGTGGAAAAATATTAATAAAATCGGGACAGAAGCTGCTGCGGTCATGGAACCTACCGACACGTATTTGGTCAGCACCACCACCGCTATGAAAACCAGCACGGCCCAAAAGACCACTTTGGGCGCCAAGGCCAGAATGGTACCCCCTCCGGTGGCCACACCTTTGCCCCCCTTAAATTTGAGAAACACAGAGAAGGTGTGACCCAAAATTACCGTAAGACCGGCAAGCACCACCAGGTAGGGCCCGCCGGCACTTTTTGCCAGCAGTACCGCAATGACACCTTTTAAAACATCGGCCAGCAGCACGGTTAGGCCGGCAGCGGTCCCCATGACGCGAAAGGCGTTGGTGGCCCCTACATTACCGCTTCCGTGCTGGCGGATGTCAATGCCCCTCCAGTATTTTCCTATGATGAAGGCCATGGGTATAGAACCCAGCAGGTAGCTAATCACGATTACCAGCAATGCAATCATTTTCGAGACCTCCTTTTACTCGTCTCGCTTGCGCACCAGCAGCCAAACCGGGTTTCCCTCAAAGCCGAACGCCTGCCGCAGCTGGTTTTCCAGGTAGCGTTTGTAGGAAAAGTGCAACAGCTTCGGGTTGTTGACAAACAGGATAAATTTGGGCGGCTTCACCCCGGCCTGGGTAGCATATAAAATCTTTAACCGCCGCCCCTTATCGGAAGGAGGCGGTGTCAGGCGTACCGCTTCCTGTATCACTTCATTAAGAACACTGGTAGCCACCCGGCGGGCAGCCTGCTCGGCAACGAAATCCACCAGGTCAAACAACTTCGGAACCCGCTTCCTGGTCAGAGCGGATACAAAGGCAGTCGGTGCATAGTGTAAAAATGGCAGCTCCATGCGAATGCCTTCCTCAAAACGATTGATGGTGTTAGCATCCTTTTCAATCAAATCCCACTTATTGACAACCAGAATTATTGCCTTGCCCGCCTCGTGGGCATAACCGGCAATCCTTTTATCCTGTTCGGTGACACCCTCGGTGGCATCAATCACTACCAGCACCACATCGGAGCGGTCGATAGCCCGCAGGGAACGAATGACACTGTAACGTTCCGTGGGCTCTTCAACGCGGCTTTTGCGCCGCAGTCCCGCCGTGTCGATAATGACGTACTCCTGATTATCCCGTTGAAAGACGGTATCAATGGCATCCCGGGTGGTGCCGGGTACATCACTGACTATTACCCGTTCCTGACCGAGCAGGACATTGACCAGAGATGATTTACCCACATTGGGCCGTCCCACCACGGCTATCTTAATGGCATCTGGCTCGTAATCATCATCAGGCAGGTCGGGTAGGGCCTCGTAAATTTTGTCCAGCAGATCGCCAATATTCATGCCGTGCATGGCGGATACGGGAACGGGGTCTCCCAGACCAAGCTGGTAAAATTCCATAAATGCCGGGTCTTTAAACCGCTCTATCTTGTTAACCGCCAGAATAACTGGCTTGCGGATGCGCCTCAGCATGTCCGCCACCATATGGTCGTTGGGATTGAGGCCTTCCTTGCCGTCGGTAACAAATACAATGACGTCGGCCTCATCCATGGCCACTTCCACCTGCTGGCGGACCATGGTAGTTATGGTATCATCCCTGTTAAACTCCAGCCCACCGGTATCCACCAGCGTGAAATTGCGGCCGCGCCAGCTGGTGTCCCGGTACAGCCTGTCCCTGGTGACACCGGGAGTATCTTCCACAATGGCGGTGCGGCCACCGACTATTCTATTAAATAACGTGGATTTTCCCACATTCGGTCGTCCTACAATGGCAACTATGGGTTTCACAATGCATCACCTCTCAAGTGGTGTACAAACCTATCCTGCTCAGAGGTGGAGACAAGTCTTACCTGGCTGCAAACCCGAGACCTTGTAACAGGGCTTCCGGCGATGTATCCAGTACTTTTATCTCCATTCCCAGTTCTTGAGATACCTGGTCCACAGACAAATCATCCAAAAAGACATTTGTCCCTTCTTTAAACATGACGTCAGGTAGCAGCAGGATACCCTCCTTTCTTTCCGCGGGAGTCAGTTTCTGCATGACATTGCGGATAACGTCGCGGCCGGTAAGCAAACCGGCAACAGTTACCCTGCCGCCAAAAAAATAGTTGTCTATGGCAACCACCTTGACCCGGGCGTCCGGGAACTTATTGACCAGGTCAACCAGCAGCCCGCGGATGACCGGTGCTGCCGACCGGCCTGTACCCACAAATACCCTGGTATCACTTTGCTGCACCAAATCCCGGGCCATTAAACGCTGCCAACCGTCCAAAAACAGGCGCACCAAGCCAACGCCGTTTTCCACCTGCGGGAAGTCCTCATAAGCTTCAGACAGGGGAATTTCACGACTGCACTTCAAGTAAAACTCATCGGCAGCGTAGACAAACCGGCTGCCCAGGCGCTGTAAAAAAAACTGCTGCCTGCTCTCGACCAGGTCTATGGTTGCCGCCGCCAAGACAGCATCCACCGCCTGTATCTCGGGCAGGCCCCGGCGGTGATCGGTAAGACCCACCGGCACCACGGCCAGCGACTGCACCTGCGGCCACAGTTCAGCCAGGTCATCAATGGTCCGTTCCAGTTCCCTGCCATCGTTTAAACCCGGACACATTACCACTTGCGTGTGCATGACGATGTTATGTTCCGCCAAGAATTGCAGCTGCTCCCGTATTTTTGCCGCCCTCTCGTTTCCCAGCAGTTTCACCCGCAGCCGGGGATTGGTGGTATGTACCGATATGTACAGGGGACTAAGACGCAGCGCAACAATACGCTCCAGCTGGGCCTGCGTCACATTTGTCAGAGTGATGAAATTGCCGTGCAAAAAAGAGTGCCGATAATCATCATCTTTCACGTATAAGCTGTCCCGCATGCCCCGGGGCATCTGGTCAACGAAACAAAACAGGCACTTATTGGCACACTGCCAGATTTTGCCCAGCCCTTCCGGCTCCAGACCCAAATCCTCACCAGGTTCTTTTTCAATATCCAGCAACCACTGCTCGCCATCCTGCTTGCGTACCAGCACCTCAAGCTGTTCGTCAGCTACCAGGTAACGGTAGTCCAAAATATCCCTTACTGGTTGCCCGTTGATGGCCACCAGCCGGTCTCCCGGCTGCACTCCCAGCTCTTCCGCAATAGAATCGGGGTAGACACTTTTAACACGAATTCCACGCTCCATAAACAAGCCACCTTATCCATTATCCCCATTATTATCCACCATAATAAAACATGAGTCAAGTCACTGCAGGTAGCCCAGCTCCTGTTTCAGCCGCCTTACCTGCTGCACATAGTCGGGATAGGCCTTCTTTACGGCAGCCAGCACCAGCGGTCTGCCGATTAACTTGAGACCCCAATCAGCAGATAAAAAACCGCCCCATTTCATAGCAGCCGCGGTATATTTCAGGGCGTCTACCATGTAAACCTCCCGGTCATCCAGTTGAAACAGCCGTAAAAAGGAGCGTACCGTTTTCGGTGCGAGAAACCGTTCATTGCCCACGGCCAGAGTGTATACTTGATTACCTTTCTCATCTTCACCCATATAGAGAGGCGTTCCCGGCAGATTGCCCTTTCTGTCATCAAAATACGGCAGCGCCAAAATTGCTGCATTATCTATCTTTTCCGTTTCCGGCAATAATCCCAGATGTATGCCAGCCATAATAACGCTGGCGTGCACCCCGCTGTGACAGTAGTAAATAATTTTCACTTGCTGTTCTCCTTTGCCGGCAAGATTGTTGTCTTCACCCTGTTAACCAGTTTCACAAAGTTGCCGTGCGCCTGCTGTGTTCCGTAAATAACAATCGGGCGGCCCAGAGAAACCATACCCAGCTTGCGGGACAAAATACCGCCGAGGACCATAATCCAGTTGACGCACGGCATGGTGTTTACTATCAGGTATTCTTTAGGTGAAATAGAAAAAATCCGGGCTATCCCGTGAATCAGGGGTTCAAACAGTGACCCCAGGTTGCGTCTGCCGACAACATAAACTTGATTGCCTTGCTCGTCTTCTCCCATATATTTAAAATCCCCATGGTCCTCGGCCAGCTGCTCGTCAAAGTAGGGAATGGCCTTCAATTCTTCCGCCGTGGGAACACGGTTTTCGGAAATCAGGCCCAGGTGCATGGCCGCTGCCGTAACCGAGGAATGGGAACCGCCAAAACAATTATAGATTATTTTCAACGCTCTGCTACCTCCTAATGCTTCACCAGCATGTACACGCCGTTCTCCAAATCATGAGCCATGGCCATCAAAGTCCGGCTCATGACCAGAGCCAACCATTCCTGTTCCTTTTTCGTCTTTACATAAAAAGCAGGTGCCTCTCCCGGAGATACCCGGTCCCGGGCTTCATCCAACACTATTAAGGCCAAAATACGCTGTTTTAATTCCACGTCCATACTATCACCCTAATCTGCTGCTTGACTTCCCGGCAAGGACTGTAGCGGATTCACCTTGCTGCTCTCCAACACGGGAGTCAATTTGATCGCCTTGATGAGCGGCTCAATATCCGGTTCAACGGGCAGAATAAACAGGGCTATTTTCCCGGTATCTATGTCTTTCCTGGCCAGCGGCGTCCAGTCCAACTCACCTATTTCCTTCTTGCTGCCCAGGAGGCTTGCCGTCACCTGCAAAATGGCCTGCCGCTGCCCGATACTGTTTAAAGTAGCCCTGGCATTATCATCCTTGGGCTTGATTACTACCCCCAAACCTTCCTTTAATATTTTTTCCCGGGATTCCGCAAGCCCTACATTCATGATGACGACATTATCAACCATTAACAGCGCACCTTTAAAATAAGGTTTTGAGGGAATTACCTCGGCAATATCGCCGATAGTTTTACCTTTCATCAGGTAGCCGCTGATGAACATGACCACAATTCCGGCTAAAATACCGTAAGGCCAGCCGGTGAAAAAGGTAACCAGGCTGGTTGCCAGGGAAACTCCCATAACAAGATAACTACGAGATTCAAAAACTCTCGCAATACCTTCAATATAATCCTTACCCCGGGGCACCAGGGCCAGTTCCTCCAATTCAGCAAGGGACTGGCGCTCCATATCGCGGATGCTGCGAAACTGCTGCGCCGCTAAGGCCAGAAAGGTAACTGCCGTGTATTCCTTTTCCACTAGTGCCGGGACAGCCACCGCACCCAGGGCAGCCGCAATAAGCCCTAACCCCAGGTGGGTGACGTACCCGTGGGGATAACCGGGAAACTGCCGGTAGTCAGAACGCAACATGAACAACCGGGCCAGAAAACCCAGGGTGATGCCTACCACCAAAGTAATGCCGTAATTGTTCATTCCCATTATCCCCCTCACATATCATGTTCTAATCCTTTTGGTACTCCGCACGCTCGTCATTGGTGTCAACCAGTTTGTTCTCAACCTCTTCAATGCGGAAGTTTTCCTCGTTGATTTGCGATTCCAGCATATTCCCTTTCTGATACTTCTCTTCTTTCCGGGCCCGGCCGAAGAAATTTGCCCATTCCTGGCCGCTGCCGAACTGTTTCAATTTTTCCCAGGATTTCTGCCAGCTACCGGTGCTGATCAAGAGGAAGATACCGCCGCCTACCAGCAGGGCTGCCAGTATCCACAGGATGCTGCTCCAGTCACCGCCGGTGCTGGGCGGGTTGTTGGGAGACTGCCCGGCATTGTTGGGTCCCGGTCCCGCCTTGCTGGGGCCGGTACCGATACCCAGCACTTCCGGCAAGACGTCGGCAAATAGCTGCACGCCGTTGATAGCCTTGTGCTTATCATTGGTATGCGTCCCCACTTCAATAAGCAGTGACCTGGGAGCCAGGTCCTGGTTATAGTTCCCTTTAGCCAGGAATATCTCGCGAATTAAACCGGGGTATTTCTTGTTGATCTGAGCTTTTATTCGCTTGGCAAAATCCAAGTTGGACTGCATGTTTTGGTTTTGCCGTCCTACCACCAATCTCAACCTGGTAACCTTTTGCCCGCCCACCTGGGCTCTATAGTAATCAGGATCGGGAACTCCATCCCGGTGAACATCAAAAATGGCTGTGGGCTGTTTTTTTAACAATTTAAAGGCAGTACGGCGTGACCGCTTGTAGGCATTCTGGTCATGAGGCAGGTGACCGGCATCACTCCAGGCCACATCAATGCCCATCCGCTGCAATTGATCTGCAAATGCCTTGCCCACATCAACTACCCCGCCTTTTCCCTGGATAGCCTCTGTGCCGTCTGTAGGCACGTAGGATTCATCGTTATGCGTCTGGTAAATGGCAATTAGGTTTCTCGCATTATTTTGCTGTACGGGAACCGTTTCGCCGGTCACCGGCATGGTACCGTCCGCATCAACAACCGGCATTTCCGCATCTCTAATATACCTGGCGTAAGCCGTGTCGCCGGACACTCGTTCCACACGATACAGCTTGTCATCCTCCGTAATTATCTCGTCTTCCGGGTAAACCATGCGGCTGGTTTTGCTGATGACTCTTCCCTCCTCATCAACTATGGTAAAATAGCCTCCGTCCTGCCGTTCCCGTTCAAACAATCCCACCGAAGGTAGGTCGATTTTCACGTTGATGGTTGTCTGAGAAGCCTGCTGGCTGCCTATAAAAACTACTATCCCCAGCACCAGCATGGCCAAACCAATGGTAAAACGCAGCTTTTTATTCACGGCCACCACTCCTTTCTCCATCATCCCGTTGGCCAGCAGCTTTTTTCCCGGTTTCCTCCGTATCCGGCTGCTGTTCCGCACCATCTTTAGTATCCAAGCCAGGTTTTCTCAGGCCCCGTACAAGCTCTTCCGGCCTACCTTCGGTTACAGGTCCACCCTGCAGCCGCTCGCGGCTTTCACCAACTACTTCGGCAAGCAGCACGGCAATTAAACCCGCCAGCACGATAGCATCGAAGGCCCCAGCGCCGCCAAGGGACACCGTGCCCCCTATGCCACGGGACGTCAGGTAAAAATAGTTGCTAATATCCAAGCTCAACACACCCAACGTGGCAGCAATAAAGGCGGCTCTCCGGGAACGCCCCAATAGGTAGGCAATGCCCCCGCCCACTATGGGGTAAACGTACAGGGGATCCAAAACATCAAATGGAGCCCCCGGGTCACCAGTCATGATTCTGCTGCCGATAAACCAAATAGCTGCGCCGGTGGCGGCAGTTGCGGCAATGGTACGTATCCACTCCTTTGACGTGCCGGCACGCAGCAGTACGTACAGTGCCAGCAGTACCGGAATTACCCCGCCACCCACGTTAATGCTGGTATCCACCGTACCCGTGGTAACGGGAATATCAATAAAACTGCCAATAATCATGGCGGCAATAATGGCCAGTGCCGCTTTATCCGTCAAGCGCATCCTGTCCAGTATCCGCTGGGCCAGGCCAAAATAAATCAAAATGGAAACAACCAATAAAGCAATCATTCCTATGGGAAATCCTGCCATAAAACATTCTCCTTTCAATGTGAATCCTCTTCGCTGATATTCTTCCCTGGGTGCAAAAATCTATTCCGTTTCATAAAAAGAAGCCAAATAAAAAAAGACTGCAGCAAAAGCTGCAGTCAATCATGTATATGAATCACACCAAGGAGGTTGGCAGTCATATTTCTAAACCCATATCCGCAATCAGCTGTTTATCATCAACAATTGTTCGTCCTTTAGTAGTAAGGTAACTTCCGACTAGCGAAGCATTGATACCTGCAAAGTATCCCAGTGATTGCAGGTCGCGCAGCGCCTGCTCCCTACCACCGGCAAAGCGAATTAGTTTGTCCGGCAAAATCAGGCGAAACAGGGCAATGGTTTTTAAAATTTCCATGGGAGGAATTACCTTCACGCCTGCAAGGGCGGTTCCCGGTATGGGGTTTAAAATGTTGATGGGCACTGAAGCCACGTCCAGTTCCTTTAAAGCAAATGCCATCTCGATACGCTGTTCCATGGTTTCACCCATGGAAATGATACCACCGCTACATACCTTTAACCCGGCCCGCTTTGCAGCCATAATGGTGCTGACCCGGTCTTCATAAGTATGTGTGGTGCAAATTTTATCAAAATAGCTTTTGGCAGTCTCCAGATTGTGATGGTACATGGTCACGCCTGCTTCCTTAAGAGCCATTGCCCTGTCATAATCAATAATCCCCAGGGAAGCACACAAATGTAAACTTGTCTCCCGGCGCAACACCTTATAAATCTCAATCACTTTGGCAAAGTCTCTATCATTAATCCCCTTACCGCTGGTAACCAGGGAAAAGCGCCGCACACCTTCCCTTTCCACTTCTTTTGCTCGCTGTAATATCTCCTCTAACGGCAGCAGGTCATAAACATCCACCTCACAGTTGTGGTGGGCGGATTGGGCACAGTACTTGCAATCCTCGGAGCAGTTGCCGGACTTGGCATTGATAATGGCGCAGAGGTCCACCTTGTTTCCGGCAAACTTTTCCCTGACTCTATTGGCTGCTGCCAGAAGCTCGGGCAGGTCCCGTTCACCGGTTTCCGCCAGCCGGCAGGCTTCCTCATAGGAAAGGGAACCACCGGCAAGAATTTTTTCAACAATGCTTTTGATCATAGTGCATCTCCCCCAGTAACTTCCGTAATGGCAATATAAACCGTTTCCGTTAACTCCATAAGCTGCTCCTCCGTCATTGCCAGGATAGGCATTAATACTAGCACGTCACCCAGCGGGCGCACAATCACTCCCCGTTTTCTGGCAGCCAGCACCACCTGGTGGCCAACCTGTTTCTCCACGGCATAGGGCTCTTTGGTTGCCCTATCGGCAACCAGCTCAATGCCCACCATCATCCCCCGCTGCCGCACTTCGCCGACATGCGGCAGCCGGGCAATTTTCTCCAGGCCCCGTTTCAGCGCGGCAATTTTCCCCGGCAGCTTTTCAATTAACCCAGTTTCTTTAAACAGGCGCAGGTTGGCCAAGGCCGCGGCACTGGCCACCGGGTTACCCGTGTAAGTATGACCGTGGTAAAAGGTTTTACCTTCCTCCGGTCGCCCGACAAAGGCCCGGTATATCTCCTCAGTAGTCAGCGTTGCCGCCAGGGGTAGGTACCCGCCGGTGATTCCCTTGGCCAGACACATGATGTCCGGATTTACCCCTTCGTGCTCACAGGCAAACATTTTACCCGTCCTGCCGAATCCCACCGCCACCTCATCAGCTATTAACAGGACGTTGTGGCGTTTGCAGGCGTCTGCCACGTGACGCAGGTATCCCTCCGGTGCCGTGATAATGCCGGCAGCCCCCTGCACCAGCGGTTCAATGATAAAAGCAGCTACTTCCTCGGCATGAGCGGCAATAGTCTCCTCCGCCGCCCGGAAGCACTGGCGGTTACAGCTGCTTTGTTCCCTCTCAAACGGGCACCGGTAACAGTACGGTGACGGAACAGTATAACAGTCAAATAGCAGCGGGTGGTACACCTTGTGAAACAAGTCGATAGCTCCCACACTGACGGAACCGATGGTATCACCGTGGTAGGCATTCCCCAGAGAAATAAATTTGGTCTTCTGCCGGTACCGTCCCCCGTCTTTTTGCTGCCAGTACTGGTAGGCAATCTTGATGGCTATTTCCACCGCAGTTGCTCCCGCGTCGGAATAAAAGACCCTGTCCAGTCCTTCCGGAGTTATCTCCACCAGTTCTTTGGCCAGCAGGGTGGCCGGTACGTTGGCCAGGCCCAGCAGAGTGGAGTGGGATATTTTATCCACCTGTTCCTTAATGGCCTTGTTCAGTTCCGGGTGATTGTGCCCGTGTACGGTAACCCAGAGCGAGGAGATGCCGTCCAGGTAACGGTTCCCCTCCGTATCATAGAGATAACACCCTTCGCCCCGCTCAATTACCAGTTGGTCTTCCCGGCACCACCGTTCCATGGGCGTAAAGGGATGCCACACATACTGCTTGTCCCATTGTTCCAGTTGCGCGGTGCCCGGATAACTACGCTGCATTATTCATCACCTGCCATATGTAATTACTATCGAGACAGCTGTTTAAAACCGCTACCACTGACTGGCGGTCCTGCAAGTCCTCCAAGGGTGGTACCCGGCCCAAAACGGGCAAACCGCTCATTGTTTCAATAACCTCCTTATTTGTGCGTTCCGCCACGCTGTGACCGGAATATTCATTCAGGATAACGCCAATTACATCTACCCCGTGCTGCCTGGCATACTCCACAGATAAAACGGTATGATTGACGGTCCCCAGTCCCGCCCGGGCCACCAGTAAAATGGGAATGCCCAGGTCCCGTGCCAAGTGGACCGTGGTATATTGACTGTCAAGCAGCGGTACTGCCAGTCCCCCGGCACCCTCCACCAGGACACCGGTATACCGTGCAGCGAGATTGGAGTAATGGTCCAAAATTTTTTGCCTGTCCAGCGTTATCCCCTGCCGCCGGGCAGCCACCCACGGTGCCAGGGGCTCCTCCATGACATAGGTGGTACACTGCCCCGGCGACAGGGGCGACCCCATCTGTTGGTAAAAATACGCATCAGCTTCCGGAGAAAACCCAGAAACCCCCGTCTGCAGTGGTTTCATGGCCGTGACGTCTTTCCCAGTACTGCGAAACAGCGCCACCAGCCCGCCTGTAATCACCGTTTTTCCAACACCCGTGTCAGTTCCCGAAACCAGCAATCCTGCCATGGTCTCACCTGCCCTGCACGGCCATGGATACACCGTGCCTCACCTTAACACCAACAGCTGCTGCAATGACGGACAGGAAAAAGTCCCCGGGCAGACAGACTATAGCACCAAACCAGACAGCATCGGCAAGCGATATGGGTGTTCCCGCCACCCAGTTCATAATGCCGTAGAGATAACTGACACCCATACCGTAAATTACGGCTAAAGCCAGCAGGTTGACACCCAACAGCCTTTTGAAATCAACCTGCCGGAAATGTTCCACAGCCTTACCGGTAATGTAGGCACCCAGGGCGAACCCCACCAAGTACCCAAACGTGGGCTGTAAAACATAGGCCGGGCCACCGCCGTTGGCAAAAATGGGTACACCCAGCAATCCCACCAGTATGTAAACAAGCTGGCTCAACAGCCCCAGCCGGCTGCCCAGCAAAATACCGGCAAACAGCACAAACAACAGCTGCAGGGTAAAAGGCACCACGGGAACAGGTACTTTAATGAATGCTCCCACTGCTGTCAGCGCCGCAAAAGTACCAACCAAAATCATATCTCTCGGTTTCATCCCCCAGCCTCCTTTTGTTAACCTTGTTAATTATTCAGGTTTACGTATAATATAGTAGATTTACCATCTATTGTCAACCATTTTTTTGATATTTGTTAACCTTTTTTATGTCCCGGACAACGATAGTTGTTATTTATTGTAAAAACTTTTAATTTTATAGCAGGGATTTGGTGTAAGTTATAAAATGAAATTCCATTATTGGGGAAAATTGAAAAAAGCACAGCAGGAATTTTTAAGGATGGGAAGATTACAACAAAATCCTCAAGTTGGGCAGTATTGATGTCGTTAATCTGGCAAACAATCATTCCATGGATTTTCTGAAACAGGGGTACCGGGATACCATCCACAGCCTGCAGTCGCAGGGCATAGTTTACTTCTGATATGATAGCAAGCCCGTTGTGAAGATAAAAGGCATCAAAATTGCCCTGCTGGGCTATAACGTCTTGGGCCCCCTGGAACAAGGCAGGAACCCGGCTGATCTTAAGGAAGAAATTAAATGCGACCTGGAAACGTTAAAAGACCGGGCAGATCGTCCCTTGTTCCATATAATTGCTTTTCATGTAACCACGTGCCGGGCCGGCCTAAATCCGCCACTGTGTTAACATCAGTCTGCGCTTTAAATCTGGCTGGTTTGCTAACAACTAAACCGAGGTCTGTAACCCCGGTTACATTCAGATAATCAGCTTGGGACAGAAATTTAAAAAATCCGCACTGACCAGGTGAAATTTTATCCCCCATTTTTCATCCGGTAAACGCATGTTGTGGGCAGCCTGGCCGTGCAGGTGCCCGTAGATACAAATATCCACCCCGTACTGCTGCATCAGCTCAATGAACTCGTTTTTTTCGTGCCTGTCATTGGTGGGCATGTAATGGAGCATCACCACCAGCCATCGCCTGCGTTCCTCAATGCTCTGCAGCGACATTTCCAACCGCAGCACTTCCCGGCGGTATATCTTTTGGTCGTGTTCCGTAAACTGCCTGTCATTGGGACAGAGCCAGCCCCGCGTACCCGCAACGGTAATGTCACCGAAGGTTATACTGTCATTCTGCAGAGCGTAACTACCGGACGGCAGAACAGCGCGCACCTTGCTGATACTCTGCCACCAGTAGTCGTGGTTACCCTGGACAAGCACTTTGGTGCCCGGCAGTTTGGCTATGTAGTCAAAATCATAACGGGTTTCGGGCAGCTTCATGGCCCAGGAGATATCTCCAGGAATTAACACCAGGTCCTCCCGTGCCACCTGCTGTAACCAGTTATGGTATATTTTCCTGTAATGATGCTCCCATCCGTTACCAAAACACCCCATGGGCTTGTGTTCTGCCGTAGTTTCCCAGTTGCCGGGGTCCACCGGTTTGGTAAAAGACAGGTGAAGGTCTCCAATGGCAAAAAACCTCACATTAAAACCACCTTTCCCAACAAGGCGCCAAATTCTAGCTTCTGTGTCGAAATACATCCAGGTCCAGCAGCATGCCATCATAGGCTGCCACGACTTCCTTACCCAGCTTGTTACCTAACTGCTCCGCCAACTGCTGCGGGTCATGGCGGAGCATGGTGGCACCAAAATGAGTAAGCACGGTTAATTGCGGGCTGATTTCCTGTATCAGCGGTTCCACTTCCAACAAGGACAGGTGAAAGACCCGGCTGCCGTGAAAGGGCTTGTGAAAAGTAACGTTCAGAATTAATAAATCCGCACCCTGGTATGCTTCAATCAGGCCGGGAAAATAACGTGTGTCGGTGACAACGGAGAAATTGATTCCCGGGGAGGAAAAAACAAAGCCATAGGTTTCCACCGGGTGATGATGCCTTACCGGGGTAGAAACGGTTATTTCCCCCACCTTAAACGAGCTCCCCGCCTTTAACACCAGAGTTTTATCAACAACCGACCGCAAGTAATTAAAAAAGACCGGTTCCCTGCCGTTTAACGCATCTGCCGGCGCAGCCGCAATACCGTGGGGCCTAAATCCGCCCTCCACCATGGCCTCCACCATGACGTTAAAGTCGTTGGAGTGATCCAAGTGGCGGTGGGACAGGAGCACCCCGTCCAGTTCCGCCGGGTTTAACGGCGGCTCACTGGCCCAGCAGTGTACCAGCGTGCCGGGACCGGGATCAAACAGCAAGTTGGTACCGTCCAGCCGCAGCCATGCCCCGCCGGAGGCCCGTAGTTGTTTGGACTGGGCCACCCTGGCACCGGCAGTGCCGAAAATTTTTAGAAAGTTTGGCGGTAACTTTGTCTCGTGCATAACAAACTCCTACTGTATGATAATTTAATAATATTTACAGACAAGTTTGAGAAGCCGGGTTTCAGGACTCACGGGTCAAATGAAAAATAGCATGATTTCACTTCTCCACCAATTTTCTGCCCATATTATATGCCTCTTCGAGATATGCTTGATTCCGCCGCAGCATTCGTTCCACCAATTCTTCCGTATTGGGAACACGTAACCTGCCGGCAATTTCCCGCAGCTCTTCCCTGCCCATGGCCACCTGACCCTTGGCACTGAGCCCAATGGCCCGCATTTCCCGTATTTCTCCACCATTGGTATCCGGCGTAAACACCCGCTTCATAAAATTTAAAGTCTGCTCGCAGGATTCTTCCCGGGGCGCACCGGCCACGGCAATTAAGGCCACATTGCGCTTTTTGGGCTCCAGCCGGCTGTAAACGGTAAGCTTTCCGGGGACACTGCTGTCTATTCTATGCATGACACCCACCAGCCGGTCAAACAGCACCTTAAACTGCCCGGGTAAATGATTACCGTACACCGGTGCTCCGGCAACCACAGCGTCTGCCTGTTCCACCTTTTGCACCACCGCATGCAGGTCGTCCTCCTGCTCACACTTGCCCGTCTGCCGGCATTCCATACAGCCGGTACAGGGCAAAATATGCAAGTCACCTATCAGTACCTTTTCCACCCTGGCATCCTTATCAGCACACCCTTTTAAAACCCGGTCCACCAGTATATCAGTATTCCCTCCTTGCCGGGGACTGCCCACTAGAGCCAACACGTACATTTATAGAACCTCCCTGTATTGAATATAAATATTTAAATTCCTATTTCTTCCTTGTCATCGCCAGCTAATCAGCAGCAGTTAACAATCCGCGGGCGAAACACCACTCCCTGGTGGCACCGGTAACAACCCACGGCCGCTGCTGCAGCTGCTTCAAGTCACCAGCCCCGGTTAACATCATGGCAGCCTTCAACTCTTGCTGATAACGCTGCAGCTGTGCCAGCAGCGCCGCATATGAATCTGTCAGCAGCACGCGCAACAACGGGCCGGCCACACCGGTCAGGTCAGCACCCAGGGCAATAGCTTTGGCCATGTCCAGGCCGCTGCGAATGCCGCCGCTGGCAATCACATGATACGGCAGCCCCGTACTCTTCACTTCCAGGATACTGCACACCGTGGAAATACCCCATTCCTTAAAGGCATTGCCTATCCCTTCCGGAAAGCGCCTGGCCTCAATGGCAGCAAAGTTGGTGCCTCCTTTACCGCCCACATCCAGCCATGTTACCCCCGTCTGCTGGAGCCTGCAGGCAGTTTCCCTGGACAGGCCAAACCCCACCTCTTTTACAATCACGGGAACATCCAGTTTATCAACCGCCGCTGCTATTCTTTCCAACAAAACGGAGAAATCCCGGTCTCCTTCGGCCATGGCCAGTTCCTGGGGGATATTTAAGTGCAGTTGCACGGCATCCGCTTCCAACATGGATACCGCCTGCACAACATCCGCCACCGGTGTCAGGGCACTGACATTGGCCAACACCACACCGTCAGGGTTTTCTCTGCGGACGACTTCAAAGCTTTCCCGGGCGCTGGTATCCTGCAGGGCAATACTCTGGGAACCAACTGCCATGGCAATACCGGTTTCGCGTGCAGCTCGGGCCAAGTCACGGTTAATCACCGTCAGCTCGCCGGGCCCACCGGTGATTGCGTTGATAATCAGGGGCATTTCCAACCGCTTTCCCAAAAAAAGGCAGCCGGTATCAATATCCTGCCAGTTCAAGCAAGAAAGGGCCTGGTGTACCAGGCAAACATCTTCCATGCCGGTGGTTCCAGGCCCGTCTTCTAACTCCAGAAAATATTTTATATGGTCCAGCTTTCTTTCCTTGCGAGATTTTATGCTTCTTCGCCCTTTCCTTCCAGTTTCTTTCTGATATCTTCATCCAGGATTTCGGCTAATTTAATACCGATTTCTTCTTGAACTTTGGGTACAGCAGCCTCCCTGGGTTTGGACTTAGGCGCCTGCCGCTTGGGACGCGGCTGGGTTTCCTTAATACTGAGGCTCATACGCTGTGCCTCTTCATCCACGCCCAGCACCTTAACCTGCACCTTATCTCCCGGCTTCACGGCATCCTCCGTTTTTTCCACATGCTCGTGGGACAGCTGAGAAATATGTACCAGACCTTCAATGCCCGGCTCCACTTCCACGAAAGCACCAAACGGGGCGATACGCAGCACCTCTCCTTCAACTATGGTTCCTTCAGGATACCTTTCAGCAGCAGTCTCCCACGGGTTGGGGGTCAATTGTTTGAGACCCAGGGAAACACGCCCTTTTTCACGGTCTACACCCAGCACCTTAACTTCTATTTCTTCACCTTCAGACAGCACTTCGCCGGGATGGTCCACACGTCCCCAGGATAATTCGGATACGTGGAGCAGTCCATCCACACCACCAAGGTCAACAAAAGCACCGAAATCCGTAATACGTCTTACGATACCTTTACGCACCTGGCCTTCTTCCAGAGAATCCCAGGTTTCCTGACGCTTTTGCTCGTATTCCTTATCCAGGATGGCTTTTTGCGACAGCACCACTTTATTCTTGCTGCGGTCCAGTTCAATCACCTGCAGCCGCAACGTCTTGCCCACATACTGGCTTAAATCCTCCACGTAACCCCTTTCCACCAGGCTGGCAGGAACAAAGCCCTTGATGCCCACATCAACTAGCAGGCCACCTTTAACCACTTCAATTACTTCAGCCCGGATTTCCTCTTCGGTTTCCGCAGCCTTCTCCAAACGCTCCCATACCTTTTCTCTCTCAACACGTTTTCTGGAGAGAATGGGATGCCCTTCTTCATTCTCCGGACGCAGTACCATTACTTCCACTTCATCACCGACACTGATCACTTCTTCAGGATTTTCCACCCGGCGCAGGGAAAGCTCATTAATGGGGATAATACCTTCCGACTTGCCGCCAACACTTACCATGACATCGTTATCGTTAATCTGAACCACCTTACCGGTGATAACCGCACCCCGGCGAAGTTCAGGCATGTTTTCATTCAAATGTGCTTCCACTGCCTCCTGTGATGCTTCCGCAGTATCCTCCGGTGCAGCTCCCTCGGCGGTGTTTTTGGTTGCGTTTTCAGCTTCCGCTTCCTGAGTCTCCACACCTTCCTCCGGAGCGTTTTCCGCGGCAGTTTCCGCTGGGTTCATTTCCTCTTCTTTTTTGATGTCTTCATTATTTAGTTCTGTCATTTTCACCACTACCTCCTCAATAATCCAGTCTGGTGTTGAAGCACCTGCAGTAACTCCAACCCTGTTTATATTATAAAACCATGGTGCACATAATTCTGTAGCCTGCTCAATGTGGTAAGTAGGAGTGCCTGTCTCCCGACAAATTTTTGTCAGCTTTTTGGTGTTGGCACTGTTTTTTCCGCCTACCACAATCATCAGGTCTACTGTTTCCGCTAACCGGCTGGCCGCCTCCTGGCGCTCCCGGGTAGCGTGACAAATGGTATTATGTACAACCAGGTTATCTGTCTTTTCCCTTAACACTTCAACTACCCGGTTGAAATTTTCCTCCAGCTGCGTGGTCTGGGCAATAACAGCTACCCGAGGTCCTATATCCAGTTGCTGGGCCTCCTGGACATTTTCTACAATTTTAGCTTTCCCACCGGTCCATCCTAAAATACCAACAACTTCGGGATGATTTTTATCGCCGACAATAACCACATCATAGCCTTTGCCGGCCAAATCCCGCGCCAGCTTCTGTGCCCTGCTGACAAAAGGGCATGTGGCGTCAATAACCGTGACGCCCCGGGCCCGCAGTTGTTCGAGAACTTCAGGCGTTATCCCGTGGGAACGGATGATTACTGCGCCTTCGTTGACGGCATCTGGATCCTCAGCAGCCGTAACTCCCTGCTTGTGCAGCCGCTCCACCACCTGGGGATTATGTATCAAAGGACCTAGGGTTTGCAGTGTTTCATGCTCTTTTCGGGCTTCTTCCGCCATCTGTATGGCCCGTTTTACGCCAAAACAAAAACCGGCATAGTCTGCGACAATGATTTCCAAGCTATCACACCTTTAAAACCTGCAAGGTAACAACTGCCATACTATTAGCTTGTAGTTTTTAGTCAAACATTATTATTTGTTCGTTAAAAAATATCCGAATCCTGCAACTGCCAAGAAAAATTGTCTTATTTTCATGAAAAAAGCACTACCGCAGCATATCGGCAATTTGGCCGCGCAGTTCCGCCATCAGTGCGGTCAGTTCTCTGGAGCTAAGTCGCTTGCCCCGTTGGAAATCTTCCACCAACATCGGCTTGCCGATAATGACGCTGACCGGTTTTTTAAATTTAAACCCCAGCTTATAGGTACCTTTAACCGCCACAGGAACAATCGGTGCTTTCCCTTTGACAGCCATTAACCCGGCACCAGGCTGAAATTCCATCAGGCTCCCGTCCTTGCTACGCGTGCCCTCGGGAAACAGGCCCAGTACTTTTCCCTGATTCAGGATATCCAAGCCAGCCTTTAATGCCGCCCTGTCCGACTTTCCCCTTTTAACGGGAAACGCGCCAAAATTTGTAATCAGTTGTCTCAGCACGGGAATGCGAAACAGTTCGGCCTTGGCCATGAAATGTATTTTCCTGGGCAGCGCGAGACCCACTATCACCGGGTCCCACAGGCTGACGTGGTTTGCTACCACTACCACCGGGCCCTCACGTGGCAGGTTTTCCTGCCCTGTAACTTCCCACTTAAACCAGACACGCACCAAAATGTTGAGTAAGCCCTTGGCAAAATTGTAGAGCATAGCTATTCTCCCCTAATCACCGTAATAATTTCTTCCACAACCTGATCTATGGTCTGGCAGGTGGTATCAATCAACCTGGCATCCGGTGCTTTCACCAGCGGGGCAACAGCCCGCGAACGGTCCATTTCGTCTCTTTCCTTGATTTCCTTTTTAATTGCCTCCGGGTCAAAAGGAATATTTTGTTCATCCAACTGCTGGCAGCGGCGCCTCACTCTTTCATCAAGAGATGCAGTCAGGAAGAACTTGTGCCGGGCGTCGGGCAGCACGTAACTGCCGATGTCCCTGCCGTCCATCACCACAGACCTGGTGCGCGCCAGCTGTCGCTGCAGTTCCACCATACGCCGGCGCACCCCGGGAATACGGGCAACTTGGGACACGTTTTGCGATACCTGGTGCTGGCGAATTTCCCGGGTGACATCCCGCCCGTCACAGAACACGCGGAGCTGTTGCCGGTCATCGTATTTCAACTCAATGTCCGTGTCGTGCGCCAGGCGGACAATTTCCTCCTCCTCAGTAAAAGGAAGGCCCTCCTGCAGCACCTTCCAGGTCAGTGCCCGGTACATGGCACCGGTATCCACGTACAGGTAGCCCAGCCTGTCGGCTACAATTTTGGCAACCGTGCTCTTACCTGCTCCCGCAGGCCCGTCTATGGCCACACTAACAAACATTGGCATCCCTCCCTGCCCATTTTACCACAATTCTCCGGCAGTCAGCCACAATTTACAATTTAGGTACAAAAGCTTTCCCGAACACTTAACTCTCAATTACGGACCGGAGCAGGTCCTGGAAACCAGGAAAGGAGACGGTAACGCTCTCTACCCCGGACACAGTTGTAACCCCTCGGGCCGCCAGCCCGGCAACAGCCAGGGCCATGGCCAGGCGGTGATCCCCGTAACTGGTTACCGTGGTACCGGTAAGTGCCCTCCCTCCCGTTATTTCCATTCCGTCCGGCCGTTCGGTGATTTCCGCCCCCAACTTGCGCAGTTCTCTGGCCAGCATGGTAATCCTGTCACTTTCCTTGACGCGCAGTTCCGCGGCATCACGAATGACTGTCTTACCCCGGGCAGCCAGGGCTGCCACTGCCAGAGCAGGTATTTCATCAATCATCCGGGGTATCAGGTCCCCGCCGAACTCCGCTGCCCGCAGCGAACTGCTTTCCACCTTAATGTCGGCAACTTCCTCAAAGCCGTACTTGCGGGGGTTTTCCAGGGTTATCCCAGCCCCCATCTGCCGTAGGGCATCGATAATACCGCTGCGGGTAGGGTTAATGCCGACGTTTTTGATGGTGAGACTGCCGTTGGCCACCACCAGGGCGGCAACCATAAAAAAGGCTGCCGAGGAAATGTCGCCAGGAACCTTGATGGTTTGTCCCGTCAGAGTCTGCCCACCGGCCAGGGTGACGGCGGTGCCCTGGCGCTCCAGTCTCACCCCGAATGCCTGCAGCATGCGTTCGGTGTGGTCCCGCGATAGAGAAGGCTCTACCACCGTCGTGTGTCCTTTTGCCCGCAACCCGGCCAGCAAAATGGCAGATTTCACCTGAGCACTGGCCACAGGTGTATGGTAAGTGAGTCCTGTCAACTCCCGACCCACGACGGTCACGGGCAGCAGGGCGGCATCATCGCGGCCCAAAATTTCCGCTCCCATCCGGCGCAGGGGCCGGGTAACCCGGTCCATGGGCCGCCTGTTCAGGGAACTGTCGCCGCTTAAAACCGCGTACATCCCAGGCTGGGACGCAAGGATACCCATGAGTAAACGGGTGGTGGTGCCGGAATTTCCCGTATCCAGTACGGAGTCAGGGACCTGCAAATCCTTCCCGCCGCACCCGATAACGGTCACTTTATCTTCTGCCAACTTTACCGGTACCCCTAGCAACCGGAGACAGTTGACTGTACTCAGGCAGTCCGCTCCCATTAAAAAACCTTCCACTTCGGTAGTCCCCGAAGCCAAGGCTCCCAGCATCACCGCCCGGTGAGAAATGGACTTGTCCCCTGGCACAGTGATTTTACCATTTATTGCTCGTACCTGCTTCACCTGCATTTCCATACCGTTATTCCTCCCGACTCCTACCTTCTCAATTCTGATTCTACCCTGAATATAAGTAATTAAGCAAAAAAAAAACGCGGCATGAGTGTCTGACTCCTAATTCATAATTCCCGCACCGGATATCCCGCTGCTACCAGCAGTTTCAAAGCCTTGTCCAGGGTTTCCCTGTTCTGCACACCGATGCGAATAGTTCCGCCGTCTCCCTCCCGGGCCCTGAGAATCTCGATATCCGCAATATTGATACCATGATCACCCAACAGCCGGGCCAGCGAACCGATAACGCCCGGCCTGTCCGGTACCGTAACCACCAAATCAAATACCCGGGGCAGAAAACCCCTGCGCTTGCCCGGAATACTTTCCCGCGTGTTACGGGCTTTGGTAAAAAAGTCCCGTATCGCCTCCCCGTCACCGGCAGCAAGCAGTTCCTTGAAGGTTTCCAGATTGTACTGCATCCGCTCCAGCATGTCCATTAAGTATTCCCGGTTGCTGAGGCAAATTCCCCGCCACAAATCGGGACTGCCCGAGGCAATTCGTGTCGTATCACGGAAACCGCCAGCCGCCAGCATCAGCGTCTGCGGCAGCTGTTCCTCCACCTGGGCCACGGTATTGACCAGACCGGCGGCAACAACGTGAGGCAGGTGGCTGACAGCAGCTACAATGGCATCATGCTCCTCCGGGGACAGGACCAATGGCTGGGCGCCCAGTTTGCCCACCAGATTTTCCATAACAGCCAGCTCCTGTTGCTGTGCAGCAGTAGGTGTCAGTATATATGCCGCATTTTCAAACAGGTAAGGGTCTGCCCCGTCAATACCGGCCTTCTCCGAACCGGCCATGGGGTGCCCGCCTAAAAAGCGGCACCTGCCGGCAAATATCCGGGATAAAGTGCGTACAATTTTGGTTTTGGTACTGCCCACATCGGTGACAAGACAGTTTTCCGGCACGTATTCCGCTACCTCACGGGCCACATCTTCCATAACTGCCACCGGGACAGCCAGAACCACAACCTGTGCACCGTCAAGGGCAGCCTGCAAATCCGGGGAAGCCCAGTGGACGGCGCCGATGCTCCAGGCCCGCCGGCAGGTGTCCGCCCGGGTATCCACTCCCACTATCTCCCGGGCGGCACCAGCCTTCTTCCAAGCCAGGCCGAGCGAACCGCCAATGAGACCTAAGCCAATAATGGTTATTCTTTTAAAGGTATCCATATTACGACCCACCATTTCCGCAAACCGAGTACGACCCCAGGACTCGCAGCAACGAGGTTTTTTCCTTCAAAATCTCAAGCACCTGTTTTAACGGGGCGGTATCCTGGTGCCCCTCGCAGTCAATAAAAAAGATGTACTGACCCAGCTCTTTTTTGCTGGGCCGGGATTCTATACGCGTTAAATTGATGTTTTTCCTGGCAAACTCCCACAAGATGGCATGCAGGCCTCCGGGTTTGTCCTGGGGCAGGCTGAAAACCAGTGAAGTTTTGTCATTACCGGTGGGCGCCACTTTCCCGCGTCCTACCAGTAAAAACCTGGTCTGGTTGTATGCAAAATCCGCCAATCCTTCTTCCCGCACTACCAGGTTGTTATATTCCGCCGCATAACGTGAGCTGATGGCACCCCAGCCCCGGGGGCGCGCCGCCACCAGCTGCGCTGCATGGGCGGTACTCTCCGCCTGCTCCAGACGGGCATGGGGATAGTATTTTTGCAAATAGCCCCGGCATTGCGCCAAGGCTTGCGGGTGCGACACGATAACTGCCAGCGGTTCTTCCTTTTCCTTGGACACCAGGCAGTGGTTTATGTCCAGCACCGTTTCCCCCAGGATATTCAACTGTTCCTGGGCCAGCAGGTCCATGGTCAGCGTGACGCTGCCCTCAATGGAATTCTCTACGGGAACCACGGCAGCATCCACCTGCCCCTTAACCACCGCCATCAGCGTTTCCATCACGTTTGAATAGTCAACCAGGATATCAAATTGTCGGTGCAGCCATCTTTGGGCTGCCTGGTGTGAAAACGTTCCTGGTGGACCCAGATAGCCTAATTTCACTGTTTACCTCCGCCAATTTCTTTTCCTAATACCTTCGCTATTTCCCTCAGTTCCGTCATCATTTCCGCGAAATTTTCCGGTGTCAGCGACTGCTGCCCGTCAGACAGCGCTTCCGCCGGGCGACAGTGCGTCTCAATCATCAACCCGTCAGCACCGGCTGCCAGCGCTGCCTTGGCCATAGGTGCAACCAGGTGCCATTTACCTGTACCGTGACTGGGATCCACGATTACCGGAAGGTGGCTCAGGCGCTTGACAGCCGGAACAGCACTTAAGTCCAGCGTATTGCGCGTGTAGGTTTCAAAAGTGCGGATACCGCGTTCACAGAGAATGACATTATAATTTCCTTCGGACATGATATACTCTGCCGCCAAAATCCATTCCTCGATGGTTGCCGCAGGCCCGCGTTTTAGCAGAACGGGTTTATCTATGCGCCCCAGTTCCTTTAACAGGAAAAAGTTCTGCATGTTGCGGGCACCTACCTGGAGTACGTCTGCATATTTAGCTACCAGTGGAATGCTTCTCACATCCATTACTTCCGTCACTACCGGTAGACCCGTTTCCTCACGGGCCGCTGCCAGCAGCTTTAATCCTTCTTCTTCCAGTCCCTGGAAGGAATAGGGCGAGGTCCGGGGTTTAAATGCCCCGCCGCGCAGCAGCGTGGCCCCGGCAGCCTTTACTTCCCTGGCAACCTCCATGAGCTGCTGCTCGCTTTCCACAGCACAGGGACCGGCTATTACATGCACTTGTTTTCCACCCATATGAACATCTGGAGTTACTTTCACCACTGTATCCTCCGGTTTAAATTCCCTACCCGCCAGCTTAAAGGGTTGGAGAATGGGTACTACCTTTTCCACGCCGGGCATTGCTTCCAAAGCCAAGCCCGTCAAACGGGTCTTATCGCCGATAATCCCGATAATGGTCCGGGAAACTCCGGTGGACAGGTGAGTATCAAACCCTTCTTTTTGTAAACGGTTAACCACCGCATCAATCTGCTCTTTCCTTGCACCAGGGTCCATAACCACTATCATACCTTAATCCCCCCAATAAAATCTAGTTTCATTATACCACTAACTGCCAACTTTTAATAAAAAAACACCTTATCCCCCCCTTTTTGGGGCAGGAACGGAACGGGGAAAAAGGCATAAAAAAGTACCCCTGGACGGAGCATCACGTTATTACCCCTACCGTCCTACCATCCTACCGATTTTTCCTTCACTCCTACCATCCTACATATCAAACAAAATATATGATTGCTCACACATCCTATTTAAGCATGTTAATTAAATTAGGAAAGTCTTCCCTCCCGGTGAGACGCACCTCAATACCGTAAGGCCGGATAACTTGCCTGGCTTCCCGTACCTGCTCCTCATTAGCCTTACAGCGTACAATCAAGCTGCCTGCGTTTATACCCGGTTTTACACCGGCAAAATCCGTGATAATCATTTCTTCGCCGCCGTATGTCGAAAGGTTCGGCCGGTATTTCAACACGTGCTCACTAAATTTATTCAAATAAGCGGTATCCTCTTCGCCTTCAAAAGCCAGCACTTCCAGGCGGCAGAGGGTGGCAATTTCCGCCACACTGTACCAAGGTTCATCTTTAAAAAAACCAATTCGCGATATTAAAGGAGGCAGCTTCAGGGCAATCTCCCTAGCAGTTTCAGGAGTAACGGCACTGTCACCGTGAAAGACAAAACCGATGCCCACTACTCCCGCATCTACGAGCCGTCTGGCCTGCTCAACATCTGTCACTCCGGAAACAATCATGAACGGTGTCAACGTAAATCCTCCCGCAACTTTGCTGCCTTGTGCAGGTAAACATGATTGATTTCATCCTGTGCTTTAGTGGTGTTGACATGAATGAGCACCCGGATAATCCCCATCTCACTTCCCGGAACATCTATTTCCGTCGCGCACAATAAGGGGACCTTAGTCCAGCCCATTTCCCGGGCAGCAGCAGCCGGAAAAGCCGCATTCAAATCACTGGTAACCGTAAACAATGCACTTGCCACGTCTTCTAAAACGATTGCATTCTCCTCTACCATCCTGCGCAGAAGCTCCTGAGTGGCTTCCTTAATCATACCGGCATCATTTTTTTCCACGGATGTTGCACCACGTATTCCTCTTACTGCCATACTACCAACCCTCCGCATATTAAATTTTTTAAGAAACCCGTCAGGAAACGGCCCGGTGCCCCAAACCCACTGCCACTTCATCCAAGTGCAGCAATCCTATGCCAAAAAAGATAGCTACACTGATATGGTCATGCTGGCGGGCAATGCCGATTTTCCCGCCCACGTTCAGCCCCACGGCCTTGGGCATTATCTGTGACAGCGCCTCTCGCGTCGCACCGGCCACTGCCCCTTCCTCGGCATGAGTATCTTTAATGACATTTTCCCGTTTGGCCGCTACCACAGCCCGTTCCACAATCTTATTCACAGAATTGATAAACTCGCCGCCGTAATCCACCGCAGCAGTATGTACTCCCAGTTTCAAGTACTTCTCCTTCAGTTGATATTCTTCTTCCCTGCTTTCGGTTAATGCCATCTGAATGGCTATAGCAGCAACCTTCTTGCTGCCGTATTTTTGCGTCATTCCCATTCCTTCCTTCTTCACGGTATCAATTCTTGCTAGCATTATATCCAATTATGCGGCGGTTTGACAAGTAAGAGTATTATTTTTTTCTGAGTTTTACGGGCCTCAGGGATACCACGTCCCCGTTAACTTCAATAGTTTCCCCCTCTTGGGGATACAGAATGTTGCCAGAAGTTCCCACCACCTCAAACACCAGTTTATGCATGTAGTAACTGCCGTCAATGCTAATCACGTCACCGGGATTAACCTTCACCGTAACCTGCTTTTCCCGAAAGTCGGTAACCTCCACGTCGTTAATCAGCAGCCTGGCCTTTTGCAGAGTGGAGAAATTCACCAGGCGAATGGTAACGGTGGCAAATGCCGTAACCTCGCTGCTGGTCGGCCGGGCCCGGGGGTACTGCCGGTAAAACTTTGCCACTTCCTGATTAAGCCGTTCGGAAAAGCTCATGTAAAAACGCGTCGAGTCCTGAAAGATATATGCCTGTACAATAACCAGCAAGATAACGCCGGTGACCACAACGCGAATCAAGTATTTTTCCAGCCGGTCCATCCAATAGGTAAAATCCTGCACCGCCTTCCGGTGCCGCCTGGGTTTCACTAGTATCCCTCCCCGATTCACCCCTGTAACCAACAACAGGTTATATACTATGTTACGCTGGAAAAAATCAGAGTATTACCAAAAAGTTGGCTTAAGAGGCCATTGACCCGCGCAAATTTATTTTTGTGGCACTTAATGTTCACACGCGTATAATGTAACAGAATGTTTTAAACCACAAACACCCGGGGAGGAATGACCATGGCCTCTGTAAGAAACATTCTTACCAGACTGCTGACGTATGAATCATCACTGATTCGCAATTATCAAAATTACGGCACCCTCACCACCAACCAGGAAGTCAAGGAAGTACTGCTGGAACTGGCCGGCGAACACCAGAAAAACTACGAAAGGTTGCAGGAACTGTACAACAAGTACGGCGGCGGCTGAAAATAGCTCTTTATCCCAGGCGGGATAAGGAAACTGAAGCAGGGACTTAGACCTGCCCGGCACTCAGCTGTATAAAATACCAGTATGTTTCGCATCTTGCTAACAACTATATTATTTACCTGTGGCTGAGTGCCGGGCAACGACATTGACGAGCCTGCCGATCTCCTCAATTTCCACAACCACCCGGTCTCCCGGTGCCACCGGACCTACTCCGCTGGGCGTGCCGGTAAGAATGACATCTCCCGGATGAAGCGTCATGACTCGTGACAGGTAACTGACCAGGTACTGCGGTGAAAACACCATTTGCCCGGTATTTGAATGCTGCTTTTCCTCTCCGTTAAGCAGCAGGCGAATTTCAAGGCTGTCCGCCTTGCAGTCCGTTTCAATAACCGGTCCCAGCGGGCAAAAGGTATCAAAGGACTTGCTGATGGTCCACTGCCCGTCGGCCGGCTGTAAATCTCTGGCCGTCACGTCATTGCCGCAGGTATACCCCAGTATGTACCGGCCCGCCTCTACTTCCGGGACATCCCTGGCTTCCCTTCCCACAACTACGGCCAGTTCAGCTTCGTAATCCACCCGTTTGCTGATGCCGGGATAAACTATATCCGCACCGGGCCCGATAACAGCAGTGGACGGTTTCATAAAAATTACCGGTTGTTCAGGCAGGTCAAGCTTCATTTCCGCTGCATGGTCCCGGTAGTTCAGGCCGACACAGAGAATCTTACTGGGTTCGCAGGGAGCCAGCAGCGTCACCTGGTCCGTACTAAATTTCTCCGTTTCAACCTGGTAGTCTCCAAAAGGTGAGCCTGTGACCGGGGTAATTTCTCCATCCTCTTCGATACCGTACTTGATATTCCCGCCAACCTGAAATCTTACCCAGCGCATTTGCTTCACCTCGTTTTTCTTGTTCAACAGCAGTAAAAGACCTATGAAGTGTCTCAAATGTTAAAATTCAATGCCCTTACGGCTTCCGATGCCGAGCTGGTAGGGATGTTTCACTTCTACCATTTCCGTAACCATGTGTGCCCTCTCAACCAGCTCATCAGGCGCATTGCGTCCGGTCAACACAACCTCTGTCTGCTCCGGCTTTTTGTCCAGCAGTGCCAGGACCTCTTCCACCGTAACCAGTTCAAACCAGATAGCGTTGTTGATTTCATCCAAAATCAATATATCGGTCTCCGGGTCCAGCAGCCACTGTTCTGCCTGCTCCATTGCTTCCCTGGCCAGCCTCCTATCCTCTTGCGTGCCCTCTCCTTTCTTGATAAACCCCCGGCGGCCAAAAGCCCTACATTCAATTTCCGGCTGCAGTTTTTGAAAGGCGGCATTTTCCCCGTAATCTCCAGTTTTCATAAACTGCACGATGCGTACTTTAAACCCGTGCCCCGCAGCCCGCAGCGCCAACCCGAAAGCCGCTGTGCTCTTGCCTTTGGCATTGCCCGTGTAAATTTCAATTAAACCTTGTTCCAGCGTTTGACCAGCCAACTTTCACCCACTCCTTACCCATACTGCATTTGATGTTTAAAACTTGCAAAAAAGCATTATAAAAATTCCCCGACCGGAGCCGGGGCAGCTTACATACTATTCTGTTCGTCAGCAGTACCACCATTTCCTTCCTAACGCAACCTTTTTAGGAAAATTGTTGTAGCAGTGCACTTTTTATGGCCAGACAATGTTTCGGGAGCCGCAATGATGACAAGTATCAAAGTAGTTTTCCGGCCGGCGTAAAGCATCCTGTGCCGTTTCGCAGGACACTCCCATATTTTCTATGTGCCGTACCTCTCCGTCACTGAAATGCGCAGCCAACCCGGAATCAATTTGCCCGAGCCACGGTGTTCCCAAAGGGATACCGCTGGACAAAAAACTGGTCTGGTTTCCACAATCCAGGCAGCGCGGCATAATATCAACCCCTTCTTCCCGGTTTGTCCTTGTTTTTACTCCACTTTTCCACCTTCGCACCCAGTTCCCGCAGCAGGTTGACAGTTTGGTTCGCTTTGTCGTTGTTGGTTTCAATGACCGCCAGGATTTTCCCGTTTTTAACTTCCTGCTGGTACTTTTTCGCTGCCGAAGCGGAAACACCGTAATGGTTCAACGCGTCACTGATATTTTTGTCCGGTTGGCTGATGGCACCGGCAAACGGGCCACCGGCAGTAACGGTACCCACGTCGGGCAGGTCTATCTCACCAACCTGCACCAGCCAGCCTTCCAATGCATCAATACCGGGTATGGATACCTCGTCGGCAGTTTCCGTATCACGCAGCTTGCGCATAGGAGTTACCAGCGAAATCCCACTATTGGCCAGCCCTTTATCTTCAATTTGCTTTACGGCTTCGACAGCCTGCTGAACCCCGTTAAACACACCTACAATGGTACGACGCGTGCTCATAATTTTTCCTCCTCATCCGACATAAGTTAGCTATCCGAATAATGACCGCACTATTAGCTTGAAACTCCCGCGTTACATTTATGCATCAGTTGGGCATGATAAACATATATGATAAAATATTGATAGCCAACGCCATTTAACCTAGCAATACAGCACGCAACCAGGAGTGGGTACTATGGAACGACTGCAGAAAATAATGGCTCATGCAGGTGTGGCTTCCCGCAGAAAGTCGGAAGAATTGATTCGCGCGGGAAGAGTCAGGGTGAACGGAAAAGTGGTCACCGAAATGGGCATGAAAGTAGACCCGGATCAGGACCTGGTCGAAGTAGATGGTAAACCCATCACCGGCAGAGAAGAACCAAAAGTTTACCTGCTGCTGTATAAACCGCGGGGTTACGTCACCACCGCGAAAGATCCCCAGGGGCGGCCCACAGTGCTCGACCTGGTTCATGTGCCGCAGCGGGTCTACCCGGTAGGCCGGCTGGATTACGATACCGAAGGCCTGCTCATCCTCACCAACGACGGAGACCTGACATACAGGCTGACGCACCCGAAGCACGAGGTAGATAAAGTCTACCATGCTCTTGTAGCGGGACACCCGCCGGAAGATAAGCTGCAGCAACTGCGCACGGGTATCATGTTAGAAGACGGGCCCACAGCACCGGCAAAGGTACGCCGATTAAAAAAAATACAGGGCAACACCCTGCTGGAAATCATTATTCACGAAGGCCGCAACCGCCAGGTACGGCGTATGTGCGAGGCAATCGGCCATCCAGTGCTTCACTTGAAGCGAGTAGCCATAGGTGATTTAACCCTGGGCAATCTCAAACCCAAACAGTACGTTAAAGTAAGCAGGGTCAGGATTGAAAAAGCTACCGCGAACAACTATAACCACCGCTTGCGCCGTTTGTAGTGTTTAACCTCACGATAGCTTTTCCGCTGCCCCAATTCTGACAGGCCCAGATAAAATTCCTGCACGTCCTCATTACGTTTCAGTTTATCGACGGTACCTTCCAGTACGATGCGCCCGTTTTCCATGATGTAGCCGTAGTGGGCAATAGACAACGCAATGTTGGCATTCTGTTCCACCAACAGGATTGTAGTACCCTCATTTCGGTTGATCTGCTCGATTATTTCAAATATTTCCTGTACCAAAAGCGGCGCCAAACCCAGGGAAGGTTCGTCCAGCAGCATCATTTCCGGTCTGGCCATCAACCCCCTGCCAATGGCCAGCATCTGCTGCTCGCCCCCGGACAGGTAGCCAGCGGTGCGGTGCCGCAATTGTTTCAGCTTGGGAAAATACTCGTAAACAAGCTGGAGATCACCTTTCACGACTGCCCGGTCCCTGCGGGTAAATGCTCCCGCCAGCAGGTTTTCCTCTACGGTTAAATGCTCAAAAACACGCCGTCCTTCCATTACCTGAAAGATACCCTTTCGCACTATTTTATCCGCTTCCATGCCGTGTATTTCCTCACCCTTGAAAACAATGCTTCCATCCGTTACTTCCCCGTCTTCCGCGGTCAGCAGTCCGGAAATCGCCTTCAAAGTGGTGGTTTTACCGGCACCGTTGCTGCCCAGGAGAGCCACTATCCGCCCCTGGGGCACCTTCAGAGATAACCCTTTGAGAACCAGTATTACCCGGTCGTACATCACTTCAATATTATTGAGCTGTAACATATACTTACCCCCAACGCTTGAAAATGAAACTTCCAAGTATCCGGTTAGGGCCGGGGGTACCACGGTTCCTGCAACAAGTAGTACCACCGGCCTGGTTGATTTAACAATTACTTAGTTACTATTGACCAGGTTACTGGTAACCAATCCAGTCGGTAATGGGCTGCCACTGGCCGTTTTTCACCTGGTAAAGTTTGACCTTGCTGCTGCCGCGATGACTGCTGGCGGAAAAGCTGACCGGAGCGCCCAAATCCCCGGAAGTAAATTCATTTAGAGTTTCCAAGCCTTTCTTGATATTTTCACCCGTGATATTTTCACCGGCCCGCTTGTATCCCTCCAGCATAATCATGGCTGACAGCCAGCCCTGGATGTGCTTTTGCGTTAGCTCTTCCGGTTTCTTACCCATCAAAGCAAAACCTTCCCTGACATCCTTCATGCCCGGAACGTCTTCAAAGGGAAAAGCAAATGGTACCACGCCGATATATCCTTCAGCCGCTTCACCGGCCAGTTTCAGAGAAATCTCGTCGGCAGTCCAGTTTAAGCCGAGAAACTGGATATCCAGCCCCAGCCTTTTTGCATCCTTTAAAATGGTTGCCGTGGCGTTGGATGTTTCCTGAATAATGGCATAATCCGCACCGGCTTTTTGAATATTTAACAGCTGTGAAGTAGCATCCAGAGCCTTCAGGTCCACAATTTCCTTATCCACTATTTCTACGCCGATTTTTTCAGCAAAAGCCTCGGCATCGGTTATGGGGGACCGACCAAAACCGGTATCATTGTAAATCAAGGCAACTTTGGGATTTTCCTCTGCGGCGTTATCCTTAATCCACCGTAAAAGAACCCTTGCCTGGTCCGAGTAGGATGCAGCAACCATAAAGTTATAGGGGTGGTTTTCCACCGTCAGCAGGTTTTCCGACAGCGACCCGGAAATATAAGGAATTCTGTCCTTGGTGATAAAAGGCACCATAGCCTCCGTATCCCCGGTACCCCAGCCCAGAATGGCCGGTACCTTTTCCTGGGTAACCAGTTTCTTGTAAGCCTCCACCGCCTGCGGAATTTTGTACGCGTAGTCTATGTCCACCAACTGAACGGTACGCCCGTTGATGCCGCCGTTTTCGTTAATCCATTTCACATAGGCCTGCACTCCCTCGGCATAGGGCTTTCCCACGTCACCGGTGGCCCCGGTAATATCGAAAATACCGCCCAACTTGACCGGCTCCCTAACGTTTTCGGAACTGCCGCAGCCAGCAGCCAGGGAAATCACAAGCAGCAAACTTGTCAACACAGCCAACCAGCACAACCTGTGAAACATCACGATACCTCCTTTTGAATTTAATATCGCGTATCAAGCAAATCCCAAAAGCTTTTTGTTCTGGCCTCCCTCCCTTCCCCGGACGCTCAACCTTAGTAAGAAAACGGCCAAAGTTTAAAATAGTCTTTGATGTTCTGCCAGATTTTTGCCAGGCCTTCAGGCTCGTAAATCAGAAAAACGATGATTGTTATGCCGAAAACCGCCTCCTTTAAGCCCAGAATCACGGCTTCAATATTGGGCAAATAATTGGCCAGAAGCCCGCTTAACTCCCGCAGCACTATGGGCAGCAGGGTAATAAACACGGCACCGTAAATGGAACCCATGACACTGCCGAGCCCACCGATAATAACCATGGCCAGGTACTGGATGGAGACGCCGATGGTAAAGTGCTCGGGGCTGATAATCCTCAGGTAATGCCCCCATAAAGCTCCGGCAATGCCGACGTAAAAGGAACTGAGAGCAAAAGCGTAGATTTTGTAGCGAAACAGGTCAATTCCCATGACCTCCGCCGCCAGGTCCCGATCCCGGATGGCAATAAAAGCCCGCCCCACCCTGCTGCGAAACAGGTTGAAACAAAATACAGTCATGATAATACAGGCGGTTAACACCAGGTAGTAGTAGGACACGTCGCTGTCCAGAGCATAGCCAAAAATACCGGGTGCCGGCAAAAACATACCATGCACTCCGTTGGTGACCGTTTCCCAGTGAACGATCACAAACTCGATAATCACCTGGGCAGCCAGGGTGGCAATAGCCAGGTAGAGACCCTTTAACCGTAGCGAGGGAACACCAAAAACGGCTCCCACCAGTGCGGTCACGAAGCCGGCTGCCGGCAGGGCCAGCCAGAAAGGCAAACCCAGTTTGGCAGTAATAAAACCGGCGGTGTAGGCACCAACACCTAAAAATGCTCCCTGGCCGATGGAAATTTGCCCGGTGAATCCCGTTAGGATATTTAAGCCCAGCGCACCGATTACCGCAATACCTGCTAGGTTGGCAATACTGACAAAATAGGTGCTGGCGAAAAACGGCAGCAGAAACAGCAGTAGCAGGATGACCGCCACTCTGATTTTTGCCAGTACGGGAAAGTGAAATGCCATATCATCACGGTAATTAGTAGTGAAAACGCCACTTTCCATGACAAACGGATTGCGCAACCGCATAACCTACACCCTTTCTATAATCTCTTGGCCAAATAATCCGTAAGGTCTGATCATTAATATCAGTACCAGCACCACAAAAGGCGCCACTTCCTTCACACCGCCGCCCAGCAAAGGGTCCAAATAACCTCCGGACAGGCTCTCCAAAACGCCGATGAATAACCCGCCGAGGATGGCCCCGGGAATACTGTCCAGCCCCCCTAAAATGGCCACTGGCAGCACGGTCAGTCCGATATGGCTTAAGGAGGGATTCACCCCGTTGATGTTTCCCAACAGTATGCCGCCGATACCAGCCACAACGGCAGCTATGGCCCAGGTAGCAGCAAAAATAACTTTTACGCTGATTCCCATGGACAGCGCCGCCTGCTGGTCATCGGCAGTGGCGCGCATGGCAATGCCCATATTGGAATACTTGAAAAACAACGAGAAAATAACCAGCATCGCCAGGCTGATAAATAAGGAATAAAGATAAACCCGAGACACCGCTATGGGCCCGATGATTACCGGAGCAGAAGGAAAGATTTCCGGAAAGGTCTTGGTGTCCGTGCTCCAGATGACCTGCAAAATTCCCCGCATGGCACTGGATAATCCCAGAGTTGCCATAATCACTGAAATTACCGGTTCGTTGATAAACGACCGTAGTACCATCCTTTCAATGGCAATTCCCAGGAAAAGGCTGACACAAATGCTCACTGCCATCGCCAGCAGGAAAGGGACATGGTATACGGCAACCAGTGTCCAGCAGGTATAAGCCCCTACCAGCAGCAGTTCACCTTGGGCAAAGTTAATCACGTCACTGGATTTGTAAATAAGAACAAAACCCAGGGCCACCATGGCGTAAACCGCACCTACTACCAGGCCGGTAACCACCAGCTGCAGGAAAAAAGTCATCCTAAGCCACCTCCGTTTCCATAGACGTTACCGTCAACGCCGTTTCCACATTGGCTTCCCTGCCGTCCCGGTATTTAACCTTGCCTTCAATTTTGATGGTACGGCTGTCAGTATACAGGGCAGCAATCAGCTGCCGGTATTTGTCCTCCACATAACCCCGCCGCACTTTTTTGGTGCGGGTCAGCTCTTCATCGTCCGCATCTAGCTCTTTGTGGAGCAGTACGAATTTTTTGATTCTTGCCGCTTTGGGCAGTTCCTGATTAACCCGTTTCACTTCCCCGGCAATCAGCTCGATTACCTCGGGTTTTTGGGACAGGTCCGAATAAGTGGTGTAGGCAATTTGGTTGTTTTCCGCCCACTTGCCCGTGTTGGAATAGTCGATGTTTATCAAGGCCACCACATAGGGCCGGTCCTTGCCGATAACCACAGCTTCTTTGATATACATGCTGAATTTCAGGCTGTTTTCAATGTACTGCGGGGAAAAAACCTCGCCTTCCTGCGTGGTCAGCACGTGCTTTAAGCGGTCAATGACTACCAGGTGACCGTTCTCGTCTATATAACCGGCGTCTCCCGTATGCAGCCACCCGTCGGTAATTGTTTCTGCCGTGGCCCGTTCGTTCTTGTAGTAGCCGCAAAAAACGCTGGGACTTTTCAGTAGTATTTCCCCGCTGTCCGAAATTTTCACCTCAGTAGCGGGCAGTGGTTTGCCCACACTGTGATACCTTACATCGCCATCCCGGTGCATTACGGCAATGCCTGACACCTCGGTTTGTCCGTAAATCTGCTTCAAGTTAACACCAAGCGCGTGAAAAAACCGAAAAACCTGCGGCCCCAGCGCCGCGCCCCCAGTGTAGGCCCTGCGCAAGCGCAGCAAACCAAAGTGGTCCTTGATGGCACTGAAGATTAAGAACTCGCCTACCTTGTGTAGCAGTTTCAGCCACAGCGGCACGGGCTGTTTGTTAAACTGTGCATCTGCCACCTTGTAGCCAACCGGCATAAACAGTTTATAAAGCGTCTTTTTCAGCCAGGTACTGTCTTCAATTTTCACCTGAATCTGCGAAACTATGTCTTCCCAAATACGCGGTGGGGAAAACATGACGTGAGGCCCGATTTCCCGAATATTTTCGCTGGCAGTTTCCGGCTCTTCCGGAAAGTTTACGGTAAAACCCCTTAGCAGGGAAGCAGCAACACAGATCATCTGTTCACCAATCCAGGCCAGGGGTAAAAAAGACACAAATTCATCTCCAGGCATCACCGGATCCACATCCAAAAGATTTTGGGCCATACTCAGCAGGTTATTGTGAGTTAACATGGCGCCTTTGGGAAAACCCGTAGTACCGGACGTGTAGCAAATAATAGCCACATCGTCTCCGCGCCCTTTTTCCACTTCTCTTTCGAAAAACTTCCGGTGCTCGCTATCAAACTGGTATCCCAGTTCCTGCACCTCCAAAAAGGACATTAGGAGTTCGTCCCGATAGTTGTGCAAACCCCTGGGGTCATAATAAATTACTTTTTTGACATGGGGTATCTCGTGTTTAATTTCCAGGATCTTATCCACCTGTTCCTGGTCTTCAACCACTACAAATGCCGCCTCGGAATGATTAAGCACGTAACTTACCTCTTTAGGCAGGGAATCCTGGTAAATACCTACCGATACCCCTCCCATAGCCTGGGCAGCCAGTTCGGCATACATCCATTCGGGACGATTATCACCGATAATGGCCACCTTATCATGCCGGCGGAGGCCTAAAACATGTAAGCCCAGGGCAAAGTCCTTGACGTTGGTATAGTAACCTTCCCAGGTAACTGATTGCCAGATACCGAACTCTTTTTCCCTTAAGGCACTTTTCTTATTTCCGTACAACCGCTCTTTTTGTACCAGCAGTTTGGGCAAGGTATCCGCCTGCATCCGCATGCCTCCTTTCAACTTACCTGTTCGCCTAAATAGGCTTCAATAACTTTAGGATTGCACTGTATTTCTTCCGGTGACCCTTCGGCAATCTTTCTGCCGAAGTCCAGGACGGCAACCCGGTCGGAAATATCCATCACCACCCCCATGTCGTGCTCAATTAAAATGATTGTTGTACCCTTTTCTTCCGCAATGTCCAAAATAAACCGGGCCATATCCTCTTTTTCCTCGCTGTTCATGCCGGCCATTGGCTCATCCAGCAACAGCAACGAGGGTTCCAAAGCCAGAGCACGGCCCAGCTCCACTCGTTTCTGCAAACCGTAAGCCAGTGTCCCCACCTTTTTGCGACGAATATTTTCTATTTCCAGAAAATCAATGATATCCTCAACCACCTCCCGATGCATCACTTCTTCCCGTTGTGCCTTGCCCCAGTAAAGCCCCCCGCTGACAATGCCGCTTTTCATTTTTATGTGTCGTCCCAGCATCAGGTTTTCCAGCACGGTCATGTGCGAAAACAGCTCGATATTTTGAAAACTCCTGGCAATTCCCAAGAGCGGCCGCTGGTGCGTGGACATGTGGGTAATATCTTTGCCTTCAAAAACAATCCTGCCCGAGCTGGGCCGGTACAGCCCGCTGATACAGTTTAAGAGACTGGTCTTACCTGCTCCGTTGGGGCCAATGATGGCAAAAATTTCTCCCTTTTTAACCTGTATACTTACTTCGGACAGCGCTGTAACCCCGCCAAAATGCAGGGAAACCCGGTCTAGGTCCAGCTGCATCATCCTTTCCTCCCTATTAGTCATAATTTTCTGACTTTTAAATTTATTTTACTGACCGGGCATTGCGGTGTAAATATAAATTCCTTTAACGGGCGTATTTTGGTCTTAAATCGCTTGAAAAGCCGTATCATCAGCCGGAAGCTGTTACCACAGCCGTTTACCGGCAAAAAAAATAACGACCAAACCGGTCGACTGGAAAATCCATCCGTTTATTTGCATACGTTACCTTTAATTTTCAAATTGCAAAGCTCACCTGCAAATTAACTGCCAAACATCAAGTTGCAGATAAATATGGAAGCCAGCAGGCCGCTCACATCAGCTAGCAGTCCCAGGGTCAGTGCATAGCGGTACTTACGAATACCCACCGAGCCGAAGTAAACGGTAAGCACGTAAAAGGTGGTATCGGTACTGCCCTGCATGGTTGACGCCAGTCTGCCAATAAAGCTTTCCGGGCCGTGGACACCTATGAGCTCGGTAGCAATACCCAGTGCACCGCCGCCGGACAGGGGACGCATCACTGCCAGCGGCAGCACCTCACCCGGTGCCCCGATCAAACTCATCACCGGGTTGATAAGACGTACAAACATATCCATGGCACCGGAAGCGCGAAAAACACCGATTGCAACCAGCATTCCCACAAGGAAGGGAATGATTCTGACCGCCGTTTCAAAGCCTTCTTCCGCACCCTCTACAAAGGTTTCATACACCTTTATCCCACGCAAAAAACCAGCAACCGGTATGGTCAGCAGCAAAAACGGAATAGCCCAGCGTGATACCTGCGAAATAATGTTTAAAAGCATCCTGTCACCTCCTGCTGCGTTTCCGGTATCTTTTCTGCAGTATCTTGTCGGCAGTAATGGCTACAATTGTACCCGTGGTCGTGGCAAAAATGGTAGGACCGACAATCTCCGTAGGATTGGAAGAACCGGCAGCCACGCGGATGCCAATAATGGTGGCCGGAATTAAAGTGATACAGGAAGTATTGAGGGCCAAAAACGTACACATGGCCTCACTGGCTTCATCGGGGTTTTCGTTTAGCTTCTGCAGCTCCTGCATGGCTTTCAGCCCGAAGGGAGTGGCCGCATTACCCAGTCCTAAAATATTGGCGCTGATGTTCATGATGATTGCACCCATGGCCGGGTGGTCCTGGGGAACCGTGGGAAACAAAAACCGGGTAATAGGTCTCACTATTTTGGCCAGCAAATTAATCATTCCCGCCTCCTGGGCTATTCGCATCAGTCCCAGCCACAAGGCCATCAAGCCGATAATTTCAATGGCAATATTTACGCCCGCCTGGGCAGAATCCATGGCCGCCTTGGTAACCACTTCAATTTCACCATTTAATCCGGCAACTACGATACCAGAAACCAGCAGTGCCAGCCAGACAACATTGACCATAATTTTCCCCCTTAGCACGTCCTATAACTAACACTATGAGGGGGAAAAGATATTTAGAACACCAAAGCAACTTGTCCGTTCTCACAATAACCACAAATCAAAAGACAAAAAGCGATATCAGGGCCTGCCAGATGGCAGCCAAATATGACCGTTCTTTAACTGCTTCAGCCGCCACCAGGTCCACCGCGGCAATTTTCTTACCGTCGTAAAACACCTGCATTTCCCCCAGCCTTTCGCCTTTTCTCACCGGGGCAGTTACCTTATCGGGCAGCACGACCCTTTTCTCTATCTTTCCCTTCTCGCGACCCAAAAGGGGCACGAACAAGTCTTCAGCAGTAACAACGATAACTGTATCTTCACGCCCTTTTTCCACTTTCACCAGGTCCACAACTATATTTTTCTCAACCAGCACTTTCCGCTTAAACGAGGAGAATCCCCACTCCAGCAACTTTTTACTTTCGCCGTAGACATCCCACGAATTTAAAACCACGGCAATCAAAGTCCAACCATCCCTGGTTGCCGAACTTACCAGGCAGTTGCCTGCCGGCGAGGTGTAACCTGGTTTTACCCCGTCGGCATAAGGGTAATATTCATCGTCGCCAGTCAGCAGCCGGTTTTTGTTTTTAATCAGCTGCGGCCTGGACCAGCCCTGCCTTACTACCGGCTGCATTCTGGTGCTGACTATTTTGCGAAATTCCGGAAACTGCAGGGCATACCTGGTAATTAACGCCAAATCGTAAGCTGAGGAATAATGCTCCGGATCATGGAGTCCGTGGGGGTTCACGTAATGCGTGTTCCTGGCACCCACTTTGGCCACAAATTGATTCATCAGCCTTACAAATCTCTTTTCCGAACCCCCTACTGCCTCGGCAATAGCCACCGCCGCATCATTTGCCGATTGTAGCAGCATACCGTAAAGCAGGTCCCTGACCGACAGCACTTCCCCGGACCGCAAGCCCATGGTAGCTTCCCCGGTGGACGCCGCATGCCTGCTGATGCGTACTTTCTTATCCAAATCACCTTTTTCAATGGCCAGAATAGCCGTGGTGATTTTGGTCGTGCTCGCCTGTGGCAGCCGCCGGTGCATATTCCTGGCATAGAGTACCCTCCCTGTCTGCGCGTCCATGAGTACAGCCGCTTTGGCGTTGACCAGCGACGGTGTGCCAAATACGGGGACCGGCCAGGCTGTAACTGTCACGAGTATAACCAGAAAACCTGTGCATAACCTTCTTGCCAGCACTGTGCTGTTCATCCCCTCCCGCCCTCTAAATAATATTCTTTTAATTTCTACGCCGCCACCGGGCTAACCTTCCTGAAAAGGAATTTATTCCCTTTTTCTGCAAATCCCACCGACAGACAGTTTATAGCCAAAACAAACGCCGAAGCCGGATATTACCCCGCCAAGCTTCCAGCCGGTCAGGTCTTTTTTCACTTAATCTACCAAGGCATATCAGCGGTGTTCCCGGACCAGCCTCCCTGTAGTTATGGGCCAACTGGACATAACGCACTTTGGAACCATCTTTGTTTTTGCGGGTAAAAGTTCCGACTTAAAAAGAAAGCACGCCCTCGCCAGGAGAACGTGCTGTTTCTTGTCCGGCCCCAATATAAGCAAAATTTACACTCCACCCTGCAGATCCGGCTGCTTGGCGTCCGGCTTCGATTGCTGCTGGCCCTTTCCGCCGTTAAGCATGGATTTGATTTTTTCCAGAACCTGAGGGGTAACGTCAATCAGTCTATCAAATATGACATTACTGTCTACCGGCAGTAACCTCACTTCATTCTTGCTTACCACCAAAAAGCCCACAGGCTGTACGGAAACTCCGGCACCACTGCCGCCGCCAAAGGGCAGGCTACCTTTATCCCCGCCACCATTGCCATTAGGCGATGAAAATTCGCTGCCACCGGCAGCAAAACCGCAGGATACCCGGGAAATGGGAATAATAACGCTGCCGTCGGGTGTTTCTACCGGATCCCCTACTACGGTATTTACATCCACCATTTCTTTGATACTTTCCATTGCCGTTTGCATCAGTGATTGAATTGGATGATCTTCCGCCATACCTTCACTCCCTTTACTTGCATGAAACTTTTAATTAAGGATAGCCCTACTTTTAACACCCGCAATCCTGCAATAATAATATAGCCGAAACGCACTGTTAATATGCAGTCAAAATCCGTCCGCAGCCCGGGGTTGTTAAAATCGGGTATCACGTTTATCCGGTTACTTTCTGGTGATATCCTGATATATTTTACCAGTTGCTGCAAAACCAGGTTTTTAAAAGCCCACAAGGCACCAACCGCGATGCCCGTTGCCGAAGCATCAGCAAAGCCCACTTCCGTTTTCCATTGAAATGCCAGGCAGTGTACATGCCGCAAAAACCACCTGCTTATTGACGCCAGGTGCACCGCCGCAACCAGCAGTTCCGGCGTCAGCTGTATGATTTTGGGCAGTTGGTACCAGGGCGCTTGCTTTACCTCAACTTCCTTTTTTACCACAGGTTTTTGGCGAAGTAGTTCAAATTCCCCCAGAATCTCGAGATACGGTTTAAAACCGTCAAATCTCAGTTGAACCAGTGGTATTTCCATTTTACCCATGGGTATCAGGTTAAAAGGCCGCCAGTAGACCACTAAATGGTCATCAGCCCGGTCGCGGCTAAAACGGAGGCGTACGGTTACCGGCATTAAAACAACAAGAGTTGCTATGAGAATAAAGATAAGGAAAATGTAGTATTTCAGCATCACCTAAAACACCGTCAGGACAAATTTTTATACTATACCTTATTTTCCCACCGCAGTATCTAAGTATGCAAAAAGGGCCAGGCTTTACCGCCAGCGGTAAAGTCTGGCCCTTAGATGTCCATGATATTATTCCTGTTCCTGTTTTCTCATGGCCACGCTGATGCAATACGCGGAACCACCCCAGAGTACGACCATGGCAAAAATCATCATTGCAATTGCACTACCGCTCATATCTTAACCTCCTATACCAGCTTGCTTATCCAATACATCGCCGGTCAGCAATTCTTCATCCTTCCAGCTGACAAACTGCATTGCAATGCCAAAAACCAATGTGGCCAACACAACCAGCCATCCGAACACCAAGATAGCTGCATCAGTATAGTCTCCGTAATTAGAGGTTAGATCACCCCATAACTGGGATATTGCCATATAACCCAGCACCAGAGGTGTTACTACTTTCAGCATGAAAGTCCACCAGGCACCAACCCGGAAATCAGACATGGGGTTGATGTGTTCTTTAAAGCTATCAAGGTTAAAGAACCATGCAACCAGCATAACCTCAATCAATCCGGCAAAGGTAATGGCAATTTGCATGATAAAGTGGTCTACTACGTCCAGAATTAAAAGCCCTGCTCCAGTTGCAAACAGCAAACTGACCAGAAATGCGATAGCACAGTAAACATTAACGGCTTTCTGGCGTGAAACAGAAAACTTATCCATAAAGCTGGCAAGAACTGCCTCATTAATGGAAATAGCTGAAGACAAGCCAGCAAATACCAGGGAGATAAAGAATAAAGCACCAAACAGGCCAGGAGCAAACGGCATCAGACTTATCGCCTTAGGAAATACAACGAAGGCCAAACCAACACCGCCGGCCGCAACATCCTGTACGCCGACGCCTTGGGCATGAGCCATAAATCCTAACACTCCAAATACCGCAAAACCGGCCAATAAACTAAAGCTGCAGTTTAACAATGATACCATGAAACCGTTATTGACAATGTCAGTCTTTTTGGGCAGGTAACTTGAGTAAGTAATCATAATGGCAAAACAAATACTTAAACTAAAGAAAATCTGCCCGTAAGCTGCCGTCCACACATTAAAATCAAATATACGGCTGAAATCAGGTTTAAAAAGAAACTCTAAGCCTTTTACAGCTCCCGGTAAGGTTACCCCGCGAATAGCAATGATAATCAAAAAGAGAGCAAGCAAAGGCATAAAAACTTTGTTGGCAGTCTCAATACCCTTTTTCACACCACCGCGAATAGCGGCGTAAATCACTATCCAGGCAATAACCACAGGAATTACTACGCCCCACTGCAAGCCGCCCAATTCAAATTGACTGCTAGTAACACCTAAATAATCACCAAATAAGAACGCCTTGGTATCAGTACCCCATATTTGACCAAATGAAAAATAGGTATAAGCAATAGCCCAACCAATAATGGCAACGTAATACGTAGCAATCACAAAACTAATAAAAGTCTGCATCCAGCCAAGCCATTCCCACTTGCGGTTAAGCTTGGCAAAGGTAAGAGGTGCAGCACCACGATTTTTCTGTCCCATAGCCAGTTCCAAAATCATGATGGGAATACCGGCAGTAAACAGTGCAAACAGGTAAGGAATATAAAATGCACCGCCACCGTTAGAAAAAGCTCGATAGGGGAAACCCCAGATATTACCCAGGCCTACGGCTGAACCAACCGCTGCCAGGATAAATCCGACCCGTGATCCCCACTGTTCACGTCCACTTGCTTCCATAACCTCAACTCCTTTTCTTAAAATTTTAGTAATATATTTACTTATTATAAATATCGGTTTATTCTATAAATTCGTCAAAAATCCTTCCTGTATGGACATTTTTTTTTACTGAAAAGACATTTTATTGCAAAAAAAGATGGCAACAGCTGTGACCTTCCCGAAAAGTTAATGCCGGTTAATTGTTACTTCCGTGCACTGATAAATAACCGCAATTATTACACCAGTCTGCGCAGTACCTCCTCATGAATTTTCAGATGCTCATTACTATAAAGCACAAAGCGAATTTTTTCAACCTTTTTCAGGCCGGGAATTATTTCTATAATCGTTTTCAAAGCCACTGTTGCCGCTTCTTCCACAGGATAACCGAAAATTCCCGTGGAAATGGCCGGAAAGGCAATTGAGTCAATCCCTCGCTCCTCGGCAAGCTTCAGAGCATTGCGGTAGCAGCTTGCCAGCAGCCGGTCCGCCGGCTCATCCACGCCGTATACCGGCCCCAGGCAGTGAATCACGTACTTGTTCGGAAGGTTGTGACCGCCGGTAATGACCGCTTCTCCGGGTTTAATGGGCGCCAGTGGACGGCATTCCTCCGCCAGTCCCGGACCTGCCGCCCGGTGTATGGCACCAGCAACACCCCCGCCGGGGAGCAGTTGGGCATTGGCGGCATTGACCACTACAGTAACATCCTCCTGTGCGGCAATATCCCCCCGCACACATTCAACGGTAACACCGGAAATTTTAATTTGCATTGTACCTCACTTCTTTATTATTTAAAGTTTTCCTTTAACTTTTAACACAATTAAATCACCAAAAGACAAATTCATTTTCTAAGCACAGATTTTACTTTTATGGCTACTTTTTCATGTATCCTGCCAACAGTAGCGCAGGATTTGTCTTCTTCCGAACCATTTATTACCACACTGGTTGCCATTGGCCTGGGTATCAAGTACCAGCCCCGTGCCCGCTGCCAGATCTGTCCCATGGGCACGCTTTCCACCATGGCAGCCAGGAAACACCTGGAGAACAACAAAACAAGCAGGTAGCTGGCCGCGAAAAACCGGGTGCTTACCTGCTTTCACCTTCCTCAACTGCCGTCTCAGCGTCACCGGCTTCCGCCACAAAATCCTCCGGGTCAGGCAGTTCATCCAGACTTTTCAGGCCGAAATGCTGCAGAAATTTGTTTGAAGTTCCGTAAAGAATAGGCCTGCCGGGTCCTTCCTTGCGGCCCACTTCTTCCAGCAGTCCTTTTTCCATCAGCGTATTGATCACACCGTCAACCTTCACACCGCGTATCTGCTCCACTTCAGCCCTGGTTATGGGCTGCTTGTAAGCAATGATGGCCAGCGTTTCCAGAGCCGCCCGGGAAAGGGCCTGGGTCTGCGGTTTGTACAGTTTTTCCACGTAAGCAGCAAATTCCGGACGCGTGCAGACCTGGTACCCACCGGCAACCTCCACCAACTGAATACCGCGGCCGCTCTTTTCATACTCCCCGGAAAGCATATCCAGCAGTTCTTCGACCTCTGCTTCCTTTAGTTCCAGTATCTCCGCCAGTCTTTTTACGGAAAGCGGTTCGTGAGCCACAAACAGCAGGCACTCCATCGCACCCAGCAGTTCCTCCGAAAACAGCATCATGCCTCTCCCCCGTCCGCATCCAGTGCATACAGGTAGATGTCACCAAAGTTCCGGCTCTGCCTCGCCAGTACTTTTCCCAGGCGCATCAGTTCAAGCAGGGCCAGGAAAGTAACCACTATCTCAACCCGCGATGCCTGTTTGGAAAAAAGTTCGCTAAAAAGCATGCCATTTTTCCGCCTGTTTAACTCCTGCTGTATCTGCACCACCTTATCCCGGATAGTTATCTCCTCCCGGGTAATCCGGGCAAACGGCTCTTTTTCCTTCACCCTGGCCATCACCTGCACCAGGGCATCCAGCAGGTCCGTCAGTTCCACACCCTCAAGCGGGTTGTCATCTGCGAAAGCGGCGGCCACTTCCTCCACGTTGATTTCGCGGGGATAAACTTTTGCCGCCTCTTTTTCCCTCCGTTCCAGGTAGCCTGCCACCTGCTTATACTTCTTGTACTCCAGCAAGCGCTCCACCAGCTCCTCCCTGGGATCCACACCCTCCTCTTCCTCGGCATCTTCTTGGGGCTGGCGAGGCAAAAGCATCTTTGCCTTGATGGACAGCAGGGTGGCAGCCATTACCAAAAACTCGCTAGTTATTTCCAGATCCAGCTGTTCCATGGCATACAGGTAATCCAGATACTGCCTGGTAATTTCCGCAATAGGTATATCGTAAATATCTATCTCGTTTTTTTCAATCAAGTGAAACAGCAAGTCAAAAGGACCTTCAAAAATGTCCAGCTTAATTTTATAACCCATGCACTTCCCGCCTAGTTGAGTTTCATGACCTCATATACCAGCCTCAAGGTTTCGGAAGCTTCCCGGCGTGCCTTTTCCGCCCCAGCGGCAATAATTTCATCAACCAGTCCCGGATTTTGCTCAAGCTTTGCCCGCCGTTCCCAAATTGGCTCCAGGGCTTCCACCATCTTGTCTGCCAGGCGCCGTTTACACTGAATACAACCAATGTCGGCAGTCCGGCACTGTTCGATTCTTTCTGTCACTTCTTCCTTGTTATAAATCTTGTTATAGGTATGCACCACGCATACTTCGGGATTGCCCGGGTCCGTCTTTCTGACACGTGCCGGGTCGGTCACCATGTTACGTACCCGCTCCCACAGTTCCTCACTAGTAGTGGTAATAGCAATATCGTTGTTATAGCTCTTGCTCATCTTTCTCTTGTCAATTCCCGGCAGCATGGCAATCTCCGCCAGCTTCGGCTGCGGTTCCGGGAACAGTTCCGTATCATACAGGTAATGGAAGCGGCGGACCATTTCTCTTGCCAGCTCCAGGTGCGGCAACTGGTCCTCGCCCACGGGAACGGTATCGGCACGATAGACCAGAATATCAGCTGCCATCAACACGGGATAACCCAGGAAACCATACGTGCGGATATCCTTCCCCTCTCCCAGCTGCTGCAGCTGCTCCTTGTAAGTTGGGCACCGTTCTAGCCAGGACAGCGGTGTAGTCATGGAAAGCAGCAGGTGCAGCTCCGCGTGTTCCTTGACATGGGACTGGATAAAGATCGTGCTTTTTTCCGGATCCAGGCCCACTGCCAGCCAATCTAACAGCATATCCCTGGTGTTTTCCCGCAGTTTGGATGTATCTTCATAGCCAGTAGTCAGTGCATGCCAGTCCACTGGCGCAAAAAAACATTCGTATTCGTCCTGAAGTTCAACCCAGTTTTCAATCACGCTTAAATGCCCGATGTGCAGTTTTCCCGTCGGACGCATGCCGCTAAAAATTCTTCCTTTCGCCATGTCACATCCTCCTTATCTGTATATTGACCTAAAATCCCAACCCTGCAAAACTAGCTAACACATCCAGTATTCTTACCAGACTTCTTACAATAGGCCACATAATATTTCCAATGACGCCCGTAAACAGTAATAATAATAAGATAAGGGGGCCGTAACTTTCAAGAGTGTAAATAATATGTGAGTGCCGGGGCGGCAGCAAACCGGCCAGTATTTTGGAACCGTCCAGCGGTGGAACAGGAATCAGGTTGAATACCGCCAGGACCACGTTATAGATAACCAGGGCACGGAAAAAATTAAACAGGTACAGGCTGGTATTGCCGAACAGGTGCCAGCCAACCGCCCCCAGATAGGCCAGGACCAAATTCATACCCGGTCCGGCCAGACTGACCAGCATCATTCCTTTACGCCTATCCCCGTGAAAATGGAACGGGTTTACCTGCACCGGCTTGGCCCAGCCAAAACCCACCAGCAAAAACATCAGCGTTCCCAGCGGGTCCAGGTGATTTAGCGGGTTTAAATTCAAGCGATTCTGGTACTTAGGAGTCGGGTCTCCCAGCATGTAAGCCACTTTCCCGTGAGCGTATTCATGGAAAATGACGGCCATTAGGATGGCCGGAACGGCAGCAGCCAGCCAGTTGATACTCATACTATGCAGCGACATTCTATAACACTCCCTTTTCCTTGAGCCACCGGTGAACAAATTCCCGCTGCGCTGCTTCACCGGCAACTTCATCATTTAACACGGCACATTCCAGGGCAAATAAAACCTTACCGTAGACGGGCCCCGGTTTCACGCCCAGCGCGCGCAAGTAATTGCCGTCCACTGTTATTTCTTCCTTAATACTCCGGCGTTTTACCAGGTACTTTAAAATCCATTCCCTCAAGCCGGAATCATCAAGCTGGCACAACAATACAGCCACTTCGCCGGTGGATCGTGCGCGTAATATTTTATGTAGTTCTTTCAAAGTCAGTTCTTTCAGCCTACCGCTCAATTGCACCAGGTCATGGTCCAGGCAACTAGCAATAAACTGCCGGTACTCCTTTGCCAGCGACAGTTGCTGCAGCCAGCCAGTGGCGTGCCTCTTGCCCGCCGCCTTTAAAATCAGGGTCAGGTAAATCAACCAGGTGTCCAGTTTACTTCCTGCTTCTCTAGAAATGGTATCCGCAATTTTTTCTACCCTTTCTAGGTTCCCTTCTAGGGTGTCATTCCATTCAAGACCGGGAATAATCTGGGACCATACCTCCAGTTCAGCCAGCCGTTTAAATATCCTTATCGGCGCCGCTTCCTCCAGTATCAGCTTCAACTCAGCCCATACCCGGTCGGCACTGACGCTTTTCAAAGTCTCTTCCAAAATGGCATTACGCATCACGTAGGCAGTCTGGGGTTCAATCTCAAAGCAGTAGCGCTGTTCGAACCGGACAGCTCTCAGGATGCGCGTCGGGTCCTCAATGAAACTCAAATTATGCAGCACCCGAATGCACTTCTCTTCCAGGTCAGTATACCCACAGAAGAAATCTACCAGTTCACCAAAATTATCCTCATTTAACTGCACGGCCATGGCATTGATAGTGAAATCCCGCCTGTACAGGTCCTCCTTGAGAGTGGATGCTTCCACCGTGGGAAGGGCTGCCGGGTACTCGTAAAATTCCTTTCTTGCAGTGGCAAAGTCAACCTTCAATCCGTCATTTAGAACCACAGTAGCTGTCTGAAACTTTTCATGAACCACCAAGCGCCCGTCATACTCCTCGGCCACTGCCTGGGCCAACTGGGGCGCGTTACCCTCCACTACTATATCAAAATCAAAATTGGGCACTTCCAGCAGCAAATCCCGCACAACTCCGCCTACAAGATAGGTACCCCAGTTATGTTCGTCAGCCAGGCGGCCAATTCCTGCAAGCAGCTCCAGCTGCTCTCCGGTCAGCTGCTGTGCCAGCAGCCGGCGCACGTCCGGCTTTTCCCGGATGTTACACTGATTGAGGTAAAGAGTATTAAAAGGATGGTTGTATCCCTCGCCGTGCAGGGTACGCAGCACGTCACTGCGTGAAACGATACCCACCATCCTGTCATTTTCCACTACGGGCAGCCGACCGATATCATACTGCACCATCAGCCGCTGTATTTCGGGAAGCGGAGTATCAGGGGAAATAACCCTGACATTCCTGCTCATAAAACCCTTGACAGGAGCATGTCCCAGCCCGTGGTACAGCGCCTTATCCACATCCCGGCGAGAAATGATGCCCACCAATTTTTCCTGATCGCGCACAGGCATGCCCGAATGCCCGTAGCGCAGCATCAGCTTACCCGCTTCTGCAATGGAAGTATCCGGCGCCACCGCCTTAACCGGGTAGGACATGATTTTCTCCGCGGTAAGCACCGGCTGCACGAACTTTTTCAGCAGGTCACGTAACTTTTGGTACACACCCTCCAAATCCATATCCTTAACCGTAGCAGCAGCTGCTTTGGGATGGCCGCCGCCGCCGAAATTGGCCATAACCCTGTGCATGGGCACACAGTCCACCCGGGTCCTGCCCACCAGGTGCACTTTTTTCTCCATTTTCACCACAGCAATAACCGAATCCACCCCGGTAATCTCCAGCAGCTTGCTAGTCAAAAAAGCCAGTCCGCCAACATAATTGTCTACCCGGGCTTTGCTGACCAAAACCTGGATGCCGTTCACCCACAGTTCTTCCGCATTGGTAATCAGGTCATTGAACAGCTCCTGCTGGTCGTCATTAAGCCCGCGCTCAATAAAATCGCCGACCACCTTTAAGTTTGCCCCTTTTTCCAGCAGCAAAGCCGCCATCCGGGCATCACGCGGCGTAGTGCCGGGGTAAGTCAGGCACCCGGTGTCCTGGTAAATTCCCAGGGCATAAATGGTAGCTTCGTAGGGAGAAATTGCTATATTTTTCCTGACCAGCTCCTCGACCAACATGGTTGTTACCGCGCCAAGTCTTTCTATCCTCGAATGTGTTGCCTGGATTTCCCCAGTTTCCGGGTGGTGGTCATAGATATGTATCTCGCCGGCCTTCTCGATTGTCCAGCTCATATCGCCCAGCTGTTTTACAGCGTTGGTATCTACAATAATCACCTTTTCCAGTTCCTGAACCGGCACCTGGTGGGAGCGCAAAAAGGGAATGGCATCTTTATAGAGGGCCATAAATTCCCGTACCGTTGGGTCCGGTTTACCGGACACCACCAGCTTGGCCCGGGGGTACAGTTTTTTTGCCGCCACCATGGCTGCCAGAGCATCAAAATCCAATGTTCTGTGGGCCAGTATGAGCTGCATACCCATCACTCCATCAAAAACTACATATCCATTCATTTGATTATATCATTTATCATACCGAGAAACCAGCAACTGAAAATCGAGAATCGCACTCCCCCAAAGAAAAAATTATAGCGAGGAAATCTGCTCGTTTAGAGATGGAAAATATAAAAACAGCAAAACGGCTACCAAATTAGCAGCAATTTAGCAACCGAATTGCAATAATTTTTGCATAGAAAATAGAAAAAAACGAAGGAAACTAATAGTCCCTCGCTTTTGGCTTTATTTTGATCACGATATCAGGTTGCTATCAATACTGCACTCTTATCCTGATTATACCATTTTCCAAGAAATGCAAAAGGATACCACGTAAAGTAAATTGATATCCTTCATTGAAAATTTCCGACAGGCCCTGTTCATTCCATTTGAATAAAAATGGTGCAAACCGTTAATATGAAAAGAAAACGGCGTGTCAAACTGGTAGTACCAGTTTGCACGCCGCTGTCGTGTGTCAATTGCCAATTTTCCGCCTCAAAACGGAACCCGTTAATATATTCCGCTTATATTCCGCTACTTAATTTATACTAACCAATGGATTTTAGCCTAACAGACTTTCTCAATCGTTCGGGCATCACGTCGTTGCGAATGAGGTCTTCGTAAGTCTCGGGCTTTAATATCAGTTCCGCCTTTCCGTCCTGTACCAGGACGGCACCAGGCTTGGTGAGGCGGTTGTAGTTGCTGGCCATGGTATAGCCGTAAGCACCCGTAGCAGGCATTAACAACAGGTCACCCGGTTCCGCCTCCTGCAGTTTCACATCCCAGGCCAGCATGTCGCCAGATTCACAGCACTTGCCGGTGATGGATACGATATCGTTGGCTTCCAGACCCGCCTTATTTGCAATAATAGCCTCGTACTTTGCCTGGTAAAGCGCCGGGCGGATGTTGTCAGTCATGCCGCCGTCAACAGCTACGTACTTCCGTACTCCCGGAATTTCCTTGATAGAACCTACAGTGTAAAGCGTACTGCCTGCCGGTCCGGCAATGGAGCGGCCGGGCTCTACCAGGACCATAGGCTGCAGCAAGTTATATTCTTCCGCTTTCAGGTGGACACGCTGCATGACCAAATCAGCAAATTCCTCGATGTTGGCAGGCTCATCGCCTTCGGAGTAGTAAATGCCAAAGCCGCCGCCCAGGTTAAGCTCTTCAATGGCCAAACCGGTCTCTTCCCGAATATCGGCAATAAATTTCATCATCACGTCCACAGCATGGACATATGAATTCAGTTCGAAAATCTGCGACCCGATATGGCAGTGCACGCCGCGTAAGGATACGTGCTTTTCCTGAGCCGCCTTGACTGCTTCCATAGCCTGGCCGTTGCTGAGAGTAAAGCCAAATTTGGAGTCAATTTGCCCGGTTTTGATATACTCGTGAGTGTGCGCTTCAATTCCCGGAGTAATACGCAGGAGAATTTCCGGAACGCAGTGCAATTCCCGCGCCAAGGCATCCAGCAGCTCCAGTTCATAAAAGTTGTCCACAACTATCCGGCCCACTTCGTTATTCAGTGCCAATCGCAGTTCATCCGGCGTCTTGTTATTGCCGTGGAAGTAAACACGCTCCATGGGGAAGTCCGCCTGCAGTGCCGTGTACAATTCTCCGCCGGATACCACGTCCAGACCCAGTCCTTCTTCCTCCATAATGCGGCACACAGCCGTGGTTAAAAATGCCTTGCTGGCATAGAGAACCATTGCATTTTCGTACTTTTCTACAAAAGAATTGTAGTATTCCCGGCAGGTTTCCCGCAGCTTTTTCTCATCATAAATGTACAGGGGAGTACCGAACTCTTTTGCCAGGTCAACCGTATCGCAGCCGCCAATTTCCAGGTGCCCTTTCTCATTAATCCTCATGGTACCGTGAAACTTCATCAATTCCCCTCTCCCTTTCTATGTTAATAAAATTTTCTTCAGAGATGAGCAAGTAAAAAATAAACGACGGTGAGCATTTCTCACCGCCGTTTTCGGCGCATAAAGAAACACCCATCTCCTTCCCCTTAAGAGCGAGATAGTTCTCCACCAGAGAATCAGGGGTATTCTCTGGTGACAGTCCTGTACCTGTTCGGCACAGGCCCAGCCCAAGAACCGCAGCCGTTCTTAGACTTCGGCGAATGCCCCTTTCCTATAGGATCACAGGTGCCCTCCTCACCTATAGTACTGATGGCGATTCGCGCCTCTACCTCACCTCGGCCAAGAGATGAGGCATTCGTATTATATTTGTAGTTTATATTATCACAGAGGCAAAATTATGTCAACTAATTTGCCTTAACAAACTGTACAGGCGCAAATTTCTCTTTTTATGGATTTAATGTCCGGATTATGGTACATTTGGCAATTAGAGAATTAAATTAAAACACTGTCTCTTAACCTTATATTGGATCATCTTGCCAATATTATTTGTAGACCTGGCCATCTTCACCACCATCAGCCAGACAATTGGAATTACTGCTCATGCCAACATTAAAAATGTTGCCGAGCGGGGTTTAAGATTTAAAAGCGCAAGACAGTTTTGGAAAATTTGCCATATTATAAGTTATGCAAACATCCCAGGTTACCTGCTCGCTTTGTCTGAAACTTCCGGTTCCGTGTTTAAAACTTCGGTTTTACCGTCCGGTTTTTCATGCATAAAAAAACTCCGACCGGAAACAGGCCGGAGTTACAGTTGGTCAAACGTCCAATAAACCAGGCATTATTAAAAACTTCCGTAGCATGCTTGATCCAGGTGGCAAGTGCTGTTAACCAAAGCCACAATTGGCGGATAGTCTTTAGGAAATTTTATGATGTTGACGGCAGTATTGCCCTGTTCCATCTGCCACATGGCTTTTAAAGGCAGATCCAGTACCGAGCAGAGAATGGTACGAATGGTGGCACCGTGAGAGACCACCGCCACCCGCCCGGAATAATTGTGCTCTTCAACTATTTCCTGTACCGCCTTATAGGACCGTTTCTTTACCGTCACAAAATCTTCACCCCCGGGTAGCTGCACCTGGGACGGGTCGGCAATCCACTGGGCCACCAGGTCGGGATATATTTTCTTAATCTCATTAAAGGTGCGCCCTTCCCAATGGCCAAAATTTATTTCCCGAAAGCGTTTGTCTACCTGAACCTTAATGCCACGTTCCCTGGCTATTTCCTTTGCCGTATCCAGGGCCCGGGACAGGTCGCTGGCATAGACCGCATCCAGCTCAACAGGCCGCAGCCACCGAGCCAGGGCCCGGGCCTGCTGCTTGCCGCTTTGGCTCAGGGGCACATCCTGGTGCCCCTGGTACTTTTTATCCTGGTTCCATAAAGTTTGCCCGTGTCTGATTAAATATAGTTCCATCATTTTCCATCATTGCCTTCCAAAACATGTTTCAACGCATCTATTAACAGCAGGTTTTCTTCCCGCCTCTTCACGGCAACTCTGATATAATCCTCCCCCAGTGTAGGATATGTTGCACAGTCCCGGACTATAATTCCCCTTTCGATTAATTTGTCGCGTAGCACTCCGGAAGACAGACCGGTTTCGCTGATGTCGATAAAAATATAATTGGCGGACGGAACATAAGGGTCCAAACCCCGTATCTGCCGCAGGCTGTTATACAAGAACTCCCGTTCCTCAGCTACCAGTGCCCTGGTTTCCGCAATATAACCCGTCTGCTTCACGGCAGTGCACCCGGCAATTTGGGCCAGCGTGTTGACGCTCCAACAGTCCTTCATGGCATTCAGCTCTTTTACTACTGCCGGCTGGGCCACAGCACACCCCAGCCGCAGTCCCGGCAGGGCAAAAAACTTGGTCAGTGAGTAAAGCACTGTCAAGTTGGCAAATTCCTCCACGAAAGGCAGCGCACTGGGCATATCCTCCACAAAGTCCCTGAAAGACTCGTCAACAACCACAGCCGTTCCGTGCTCCCTACAGGCCTTTAACACGGCCAGTAAATTTTCTCTCTCCAGCAAGTTGCCCACCGGGTTGTTGGGGTTGCAGAGGAAAAGCATATCGCCTTTTGGTACTGCCTGCAGCAAAGCTTCCATATCCCATTGAAACCGCGTTTCCCGTCTTAAAACCACCGGAACAATTTCCGAGTTTCCCGCTTCCGAGGCCAGCTGGTATTCGCTAAAAGTAGGAATGGGAATAATCACTCTTCGCGGATTAACCCGGCGTACCAGCAAGTAAATCAGTTCTGCAGCCCCGTTGCCGGATACGACATATTTGGGGTCAACGCCCAGGTATTCCGCCACAGCATGATTAAAAGTAACTGCATCCGGCTCGGGGTAGTAAACCACCTGGCTGATTCCGTCCCGGATAGCCTGCTCCACCGCCGGCGCCAGGCCCAGCGGGTTGATGTTGGCACTGAAGTCCAGGTAGGTTTTTGGGCCGTATTCCCTGGATACTTCTCTGATATTTCCACCGTGCTGTCTCAGTTTACTGCTGTCAAATTGCAATACCGGTCACTCCAGTCCCTAGCTGACATAAGTGAAAAATAAAAGGAAAACAAATAACCACACCGTTTCCGAAGTTTCATTGAGCCAACCGTAAACATCACCGGTAAGCCCGCCCAGCAGCCTTGTCACTGCCGATGCTGCCAGCATGGCCAGCAGTACCACCACCGCTGCTGCAGCAATTCCGGCAGCAGGCAGCAGGACAACTACTGCCGCCACAACCGTTACCAGTGCAGCAGATACATCCCGCAGTCTCAACGAGGAGGCAAAGGCCTTTCCCAAACCTTCCTCTCTCACGTAGGGGAAATAATAAGTCGCCAGCACCATGTTTAGCCTGCCCACTGCGGGCATCAACAGCAGTACCCCGAAGATAAGGGCAGGCTGCTCCCGCTGTAGCTGCAGGAGCAGAGACCATTTCAACAAAAACAACATGACCACGCCGACCACACTGTGGGCCCCTACCCGGCTGTCCCGCAGTATTTCCAGCCGGCGCTCCCTAGTCCGGCCGCAGAACAGGCCGTCCATGGTGTCCATAAACCCGTCCAAATGCAGGGCACCGCTTACGGCCAGCTCGGTTAACAGCATCAGAGCCGCCACAACTTCAGGCAGCATTACCCGGTAAAATACCAGGTACGTGCCTGCAAGGAAAAGCCCGATAAGCATGCCCACCAGCGGGAAAAATGCCATGCTGCGGGCAAAATCAGCTTCCTTCACCTGCAGGCGCGGCCAGGCCGGTAGTCTTGTCAGAAACTGAACGGCGCAGAAAAATCTTTTAAGCATACCTATCACTTTCCATATTATTGGTGCGTTTAACCTTTGGATACTCCCGCATCCTCAAAGGTAGCCATCTCCTTCAGTATCTTCAAGGCGGCGTCCACCACGGTCATGCCCAGCGCTGCTCCCGTACCTTCACCCAGCCGCATGTCCATATGCAGCACGGAGTCAAGTCCCATAATTTCCAGCATTTTTTTGTGTCCCGGCTCGGCAGATAAATGAGAGCCAATTAAATAGTTTTTCGCCGCCGGAGCCAGGCTGGTGGCCACCAGGGCTGCCGCGCCGGAAATAAACCCGTCCACCAGCACCGGTACCCGGCGGGCAGCTGCCCCCAGCACCACGCCTGCCAGGCCGGCTATCTCCAGGCCGCCCACCTTTGCCAGGACATCCAGGGCGTTGGTTTTATCCGGTTTATTTACCTCGATGGCTTTCTCAATTACCGCTATTTTTCTCCGTAAACCCGCGTCATCCAGGCCGGTTCCCCGGCCCACAGCCTGTTCAACAGGAATTTCACCCAGCACTGCCAAAATAGCCGCACTGGGGGTAGTGTTGCCGATACCCATTTCACCCATACCTATCAGGCCAATACCCCTGTCAATCTGCTCGTTGGCCACCTCAATACCTACTTCCACGGCCTTAACTGCTTCTTCCTCGGTCATGGCCGGTCCTTCCGCCATGTTTTTGGTCCCGTAGGCAATCTTTCTTTTTATCAAACCGGGCAGGTCAGGCAGGTCTTGTGCCACCCCCACATCCACCAGGCAGATTTCCGCCCCGGCGTGCCGGGTTAGCACGTTAATTGCGGCACCGCCGCTGGCAAAATTCAGCACCATTTGCGGGGTAACCTCCTGGGGAAAGGCACTGACGCCTTCCGCCACTACCCCATGGTCTCCGGCCATGAGGATAACGGCTTTTTTAGGTATCTCAGGAATTACCTTTCCAGTAATACCGGCCAGCTGCCTGGCTATCCTTTCCAGCACACCCAAACTGCCGGGCGGTTTGGTCAGGTTGTCCAAACGCTCCTGCGTTTTTTTCATTACCGCTTCATCCAAAGGTCGTATTGACTCTATAGTTAGTCTTAAATTACTCATGGATATTTCCCCTCTCTTAATGGTTTAAGAATGCAGAAGACAGGAATCAGAAATCAGAATAACGTAACTTAGATAATTTTATCTTCTGTATTCTAATTTCTCCCATTAATACTCAATTCCCCTCCGGCCCGCCACACCCCGGTGGAAAGGATGCTTCACAGGGGTTACTTCCGTAACGTAGTGCGCCTCGGCAATAATTTCCTCCGGCATTTCCCTGCCGGTTAAGATCACTTCTATTCCCTCCGGCCTGTTCTTCAGCAGACCCAGCACCGCTTGCACCGAAAGTAAATTGCGCCGCAGGGCATTTCCCACTTCATCCAGTACCAGCAGCTGGTATCGGCCCGAATGCAGCAATTTTCCCGCCGTTTCCAATGCCTGCGGTGCGTACCTGTTGTCCGGATTGCGGTTTTCCCGGAAGCACTGCCCGCATTTTTGACACCGCATCATACCGCTTCTAATCATGGGACTGTGAGGGCAGCTCCAGCCAAACTTATACAGGTCAACCCGGTCGCTAAAGCGGGCCAGGGAAAATATCTCCCCCGAGTACATGTTGCCCTTCATAAACTGGACAACTGCAGCCCGAGCCCCGTATCCCACTGCCCGGAGTACCAGTCCCAATGCTGCCGTGGTTTTTCCCTTTCCTGTCCCCATGTACACGTGTATTAAGCCGTAATCAGTCATTGTCAACCGTCCTCCCGTTCCGAAAGGCGACACAGCGCTCCACAAACCGCCTGGCCTGCTGCTGGTGACCGAAAAAGTTCAGGTGCAGGTATGAGGCCAGGAGGTTGCCGTCGGCATACCCGTCCACACGGCCGTCTTCAGCCCTGCCACCGTAAAAAACAAATGCATTGGGCGGTTGTTCTGATTGGAACCGGGAATAGTGGAATTCATGCCCGCGCAGGACGTCGCCTTTTAGGCACAGTATGTTGTCCCTTTGCGCCACGGCTTTAATGTATCCCATACCCACAAGCCTGGGTTCCATGATGCAGGTGCCGGGAACAATCCCCACCATGGGATACGTGTCGCCGCCCGTGCCGGTAACCTGCCGCGTTAGGTACATGTAGCCGCCGCATTCGGCGTAAATGGGCATACCCTGCCGGTAAGCCCTGCCAATGGCCTCCAGCATGGGCCGATTTTCCGATAGCTCCTGTAGGTAACTTTCCGGAAAACCGCCGCCGATAAGCAGGCCACCGGCCCGGGGCGGCAGACCGCTGTCACGGATGGGGCTAAAATAGGCAAGCTCGGCCCCGCATGCTTCCAACATATCCAGGCCGTCCTGATAGTAAAAATTAAAGGCTTCATCACGAGCTACCGCTATTTCCACCCGGGGGGAACTCCTGTCAAGCACCCCGGCACTTCCCTTTACGGGCGCGGCACTTTTTGCGATACCCACCAGACGCTCCAGGTCAATGGCACTTGCTACCCGCCTGCCCAGCACGGATATTTTCTCCTGAGCCTGCCGGTTCTCGGCCACGGGAAGCAGTCCCAGGTGTCGTTCCGGAGTGGTCAGTTCTTCATCCCGTAACACTGTACCAAGGATGGGAACCCCACAGTGGCTTTCTATGGCTTTAACCACCATATCCCGGTGTCTTTGACTGCCCACCTTATTCAGTATCACACCGGCCACGTTGATATCCCGCCAGAACTGCCGGTAGCCCTGTACTACCGCGGCAGCACTCTGGCCCATGAAGCGGACGTCCACTACCAGGATAACCGGCGCCTGCAGTATCCGGGCAATTTCCGCCGTGGAGCCTGCTCCATTTTCACTGCTCCCGTCAAAAAGCCCCATAACACCTTCAATAATACAAATGTCTGCCCCAGTACCCGCTAGTACAAAGGACTGCCGTACCCTGTCTTCACCCATCATCCAGCAGTCCAGGTTGCGGGACGCCCGCCCGGTGGCCAGGCGGTGATAGCCGGGATCAATGTAATCAGGGCCCACCTTAAACCCCTGGACCCGGTAACCCCGCGCCGTTAAAGCAGCCATAATACCCGTAGCCAGGGTAGTTTTGCCCACGCCACTGTGTGTTCCGGCAATAACCAACCTGGGTATGTGCATCAAATCACTCCTAAAAGCTCAGTGTATCATCAATGCCAATTCTTGCCTTTTAAATTGCTACATTGAACAAGTAAACTACTGCGCTGCCCATCAATACCGCCAGTCCGGCTGACAGGTGCATGAGCTTAACAGTTGTTTCGATATCAACTGGTTCCATGTTGCGTCTCTTGTCCCCCATGGTGGCCCGGAAGCTGGGCTGCCCGAAATAATAGTTGAGACCCCCCAGCTGTATTCCTAGGGCTCCCGCCACCAGGGATTCCGGTATGCCACCGTTGGGACTGGGATGCTTGGCGGCGTCACGGCGTATGGTTTTCCAGGCGGCTTTGACATCCAGTTTCAACAGTGCCGCAGCAGTCAGCAGCAGGGGAATGACAACCCTTGCCGGCAAAAAGTTGGCTGCATCGTCCAGTCGCGCCGCAAACCAACCAAAGTTCTTGTAACGGTCGTTTTTATAGCCGATCATGGAATCCAGCGTGTTAACCGCCTTGTAGGCCATGGCCAGCGGTGCACCACCCAGCACAGCGTAGAACAGCGGTGCTATGACACCATCCACCAGGTTTTCCGCAACAGTCTCCACGGTAGCCCGCACCACTTCACGGGCCGGTAGGTTTTCCGTGTCTCTTCCCACTACCATTCCCACAGCCTTTCTGGCTTCCTCAAGCTTATCCTGCACCAGCAGGTCGTGTATGTTCCTTCCCGCTACAGCCAGGCCTTTAGCGGCAAAGGTCATAGATAGCACCCACACATTGGTAATCACACCTACCCAAAAATTTAGTATGTATGAGGCTCTGATAAGCCAGAATACCGTAGTATAAGTCATTACCACCGTCACAACGGCTAACACCGCTCCAGCAACCCGTTCGCCCCCGGGGTCAGCTGCAAACCGGCGCAGCAGTTTCTCGCCCCGGTCAATAAACTTGCCGATCAGGACCACCGGGTGCGGGATAAACGCCGGGTCACCGATCAGGAGATCCAGAACATATGCGCTTAAAAATATGAAAGTATCAATCAACCCTTACACTCCCAACGACAAATGCTAACTATGGTAACTAAATTGTATGTAACGGATAGATGCTACCACGCAGGAGGATTTAGGCCGGACAACTAAAATCAAATAAAGATTTAAACTTAAGTCCCAAATACAATTTTATAAAGCAGGTCCATATTTAGGCTGTTTCGGAGTACGTCGGCCAGCTTGTTATAATCCTTCTGCCGCTTGGCCAGCGTATCCGTTTCCGTCGGCTCCAGCGGTGCCAATCCTTTTTTGATGCGCAGTCTGTTCAACAGGTAGCGCCGCCACTGGTCGTTGTCAAATATCCCGTGCAGGTAGGTACCCAGCACCGTTCCCTCCTCGTTGACGGCTCCGTCCGACACCTCCACCGGCTCCCCTGACCTTCTGATGACGGTAAAGGCCGGATTGACCCCCGGGCCCAGTTCGGTCCGTCCCATGTGTATCTCGTAACCGGTAAACCGCTGGCCGTGGAAGGCCTCCAAAAACGGCCCGCTGCCGACAACTTCCGCCTCTGCCTGGTTGGTCACCTTTTCCGGCTCAAAAGTGGTCACCATATCCAGCAGACCCAGTCCCCGGGCCTGAGGCACTGCAGCTTCGGTACCCAGAGGGTCCCACAGTTCCCGGCCAAGAATTTGAAACCCGCCGCAAATACCAATAACCGGTACGCCCTGCCGCGCCAAAGCCACTATTTTATCCGCCAGTCCAGAACGCTGCAAGTAAAGGGCATCCTCAATGGTATTTTTGCTGCCAGGTATGATGATTAAATCGGGCTCTTTCAGCTGGAATACCTCTTTAATATAGCTGAGCTGCACGTCCGGTTCCGCTTCCAGGCTGTCAAAGTCAGTAAAGTTGGAAATGCAGGGCAGCTGGATGACCGCTACCTGCAAATCCCGTGCTATTACCTCCGTCCTTTCACTGCGCTCCAGGGCAACGGAATCCTCCTCCGGAATCTTGAAACCGGTAAAGTAGGGTACCACACCCAGCACCGGCTTTTCCGTCCTTTCTTCCAGAAAATCCACCGCCGGCTGCAGCAGCTTGATATCCCCGCGGAATTTGTTGATAATAATTCCCTTAATCAGGTCCCTTTCGTCCGCATCCAGCAACTCCAGGGTGCCGACCACCGAAGCCAGGGCACCGCCCCGGTCGATATCGGTAACCAGTAGCACCGGTGCCCGGGCCATTTTTGCCACCCGCATGTTGACAATATCCCGGTCCTTTAAATTCACCTCCGCCGGGCTGCCAGCTCCTTCAATAACCGCCACGTCAAACTGTTTCATGTATTCCAGGCACTCCTCGATAACGCCCAATGCCCGGGTATTAAAATCCAGATGATATTCCCGGGCGCTCATGTTTCTCACGGGTCTTCCCAGCAAGATGACCTGGGACCGGGAATTACCCGTAGGTTTGAGCAGGATGGGGTTCATGCGCACGTCCGGCTCTATGCCGGCAGCTTCCGCCTGGACTACCTGTGCCCGTCCCATTTCACCGCCGTCCCTGGTGACATAGGAATTTAAAGCCATATTCTGGGCCTTAAAAGGAAAGACACGGTAGCCTTCCTGGTAAAAAATGCGGCACAAACCGGTCGCCAGTACGCTTTTTCCCACATTGGATGAAGTTCCCTGGAGCATTACCTTGCCGACCATGGCGTAAACTCTCCTCCTTGTTTTAACATCAAGGATATACCGGAAATGGTCACGTAAGCGTCATCAGCAGCACCGGCCAGTATCTGGTTGGTACTGCCCAGCAGGTCACAGAACTGGCGAGACAAGGGATTATCCGCAATTACTCCCCAGCCCACCTCACCGGACACCATGATTACGGTATTGCTTGTCATAGTTGCCGTCTGCGCCAGGCGTCTTGCCCGGTCCAAAATGTCCCGTTCTTCCCGAAACAGCAAGTTGCTCACCCACATGGTAATACAGTCCACCAGAGTCACCGCATACCGGGCGCCTGTTTTCGCTATCACTTCTGGCAGGTCAAGAGGCTCTTCAAAAGTAGCCCATTCACTGGGGCGGCGCCGCCGGTGCGCCGCCACCCGCCGTTCCATTTCCTCGTCCAGCACTTGAGCCGTTGCCACGTAGGCCACGTTGCCGCCGCCCAAGTCCCAGGCCAATCGTTCCGCAAAGGCACTCTTGCCGCTGCGGGAGCCGCCGGTTACGAAAATAAACCGTCCCTGTTGTTTCATCCTGTTTCCTCCCGACTGCCATAGTTGTACAGCAATGCATTGACAACCGCGGCAGCAACGGTACTGCCACCCCTGGTGCCGCGTATGGTGATATAGGGAATACCTGCCTTTTCCAGTTCCTCCTTGGATTCCCTGGCACCAACGAAACCGACCGGAGTACCCACTATCACTCCGGGCCGGATTCCCTGTGAAACCAGCCGCAGCACGGCAAACAAAGCCGTAGGTGCATTGCCGATAACCACCATGTTACCGGCGATAAGATCTTTGGATTGGGTTACGGCAGTCATGGCCCTGGTTTCGCCCGTTCGCCTGGCCTCGGCAATGATTTCCGGCTCGGCAATACGGCAGACTACCCTGCCGCCCAGTTCGGCAACCCTCTGCTCGTTGATGCCCGCTTTGATCATGTTCACATCGGTATAAATGATAAAGCTGTCTTTTGCCATCACACCGAAGGCCGCCGTGACAAAGTCCGGTGACATGCTGATATACCGGGCAATACCCGGGTCACCGGTGGTGTGAATGATACGCCGGTACACCTGTTCCTCCACCGGCTCCAGATTTAACCCGGCAGTGTATTGCGAAATAATGTCCATACTTTCCTCGTAAATGGCCCGGGGGTTTTTGACAAACTTCATTTAACCGACCTCCCGTATCCGGTCCACCACGATATCCGCTATTCTGGTATCCGAACCCAAATTGCGGGTACAAGTTATTTCCACGCCGTACTTTTGCTGCAGTTGGTCGATGATACGGGGAATATCCTCCGTTACATGTATCCCCCGGAATAAGAACAACGGCACGACGATAATTTGCGTAATCCCTTTCTCCGCCAGCTCGCTGACAACCGTTTCCAGTTTCGGCTCGGCAGAACCCAGGAAAGCCGCCGTGATATTATCCGATTTGATTTTTTCCTTCACCAGATCAACCAGTTGGTAGAAAGATTGTATGGCTTCCTCTGCCCTGCTACCATGTCCCAAAATTACTATTGCCTTCATTTCAATCCCCTCTCCCAGAGAAATTGAGCAATACCGTCAAAGGTACTAACCTGATTTTTATAGGTAACAGCAGGCCGCTGCACCACCACAATGGGTATCTCCAGTACCAGCGCTGCCTCGATTTTTGCCGTAGTCCCCCCAGGTGCGCCGCTGTCCTTGGTTACAACTACCCCGGCATTGTACTGCTTAAACAGGGCCATATTTAATTCCTTACTGGCCACACCGCAAAAGGCAATAATTTCCGCCACCCCGTATTGCTTGCATGCCCGGATGCTGCTTTCTTCCGGCAGTACCCGGGCAATAACCCGCCGGCGCCGCATCAAGCCCGCCTGGTAAAGTATTGCCAGGGGCTTGACACCTACTGTCAAAAAGACGGGTCCCGGCACAGCAGCCACTGCCGCCGTAACCTCCTCCCAGCCAGTCACCTTGCTGACCAGGGGGTGCCGGGGTAGCTCTACAGGCCGCCGCTCGTATCGAATGTAGGGTATTTTTTCCGCCTGACAGACTTGTTGCGCCAATTTTGATATTTCTACAGCATAGGGGTGGCTGGCATCCACCACTGCAGCAACGCCTTGTCGCCGTATTACCTGCGACAGCGTCTCCGGAGTAAACCGGTCTCGGATAACGTCTATCCCAGCACCTTGCAACAGCTTACCACCCAGGTCAGTAGTCACGGAAACAGTCACCCGGTAGCCCAGTTGCTGCAGGTACTCCGCCAGCATGCGGCCATCAGCGGTTCCCCCGATAACCAGTATCACAGTTGATACCCCCGGGGTGTGATGAACTTTCCGTCCCTCACATAGGACTGGCTGTTGCCGATAATCACTGTGGTAAACATGTCGATGGTATGTGAAGTAAAATCTTTCAGGTTGGTAATTATTACTTCCTCCTGCCCCCGTTTGGCATTGCGAACGATACCTACGGGCGTATCCGGAGACAAAATGTTCAGCAGCAGTTCCCGTACTTCTTCAATATGTTTCACCCGTTTTTTACTTTTGGGGTTGTACAGTGCTATGACAAAATCGCCTCTGACCGCGTATTCCACTCTCTTTAATATGGTGGACCACGGTGTCAGCAGGTCGCTGAGACTAATGCAGGCAAAATCGTGCATCAGCGGTGCTCCCAAAGAGGCCGCCGCCGCACTGGCGGCAGTAATTCCCGGCACAACCTCCACGGGAATGTCACTATCTTTCTGCTCCAACAACTGGTAAAGAATCCCCGCCATACCGTAAACACCGGGATCACCGCTGCTAACGAGACTGACCCTCAAACCCTGCTCTGCCAGCGCAATTGCTTTTTCACAGCGTTCCACTTCCCTGGTCATTCCCGAAGAAACAACCTGCTGATCTTCGCCAATCAGGTGCTTGATCAAGGACAGGTAAGTCTTGTAGCCCACGATTACATCGCTGCTGCTTAGGCACTGTCGTGCCCTACCGCACATGTATTCTTCATCTCCCGGGCCTAGGCCGACAATATAGATGTGTCCTCGGCCACTGCTACCGTAATCCCGGGATAGGTTGTTTTCGGTACAATCAGCCTGGGGTTTTTTGCCCCCAGCATGGCTGCTGGTTCGCATACTCCTTCAACTCCAATCTGCTTTTTTACAAAAGTTGACCGGCTAAGAGCAAATTCCCTAACAGCACCGGACAGTTCTTCGGGCGTATAATATTTAACAGGCACCTGTAACTGCTCGGCCAGCCGGGTTAAGCCAGCCTCACCTTTTTTCACCGTACAGGTGGCGATTTCTTTCACGCATTTTGCACTCAGTTGGTACCGGTTCAGGGTTTGGGAAACCGCCGCCAGCAGTTCCTCCAAAGAAATCGCTTTCTTACAGCCCAGCCCGATAATCAGGTTGTTGGGCCGCACGTACAGTGCCCAGTCCAACTGCTGTCCGGTTTTATTGCTGACCACCACTACCGGCTTTTTTCCACCGGGCTGTGCTGGCTGTAAACGCAGTATTTCGTGGCTGCCAAATTGGCGTCCCGGCAGATAATCCAAGTCCGAAACCACAGTAATATCCCTGCCGTTGGCCAGCGCACTGTTCACCCTGCGAATGCCTGCCACCGGCTCCAGCTTCCACCCCAAGGAACGGGTAAGGCTGTCAACCGCCGTAATTCCCCGGACATCAGTAGCGGTGGTAATGACCGGCCGAGCCCCTAGCTTTGCCGCCAGCCCGACGGCCAGTTCATTGGCCCCACCCAGGTGCCCGGACAGCGCGCTGATGACAAACTGTCCCCGCTCATCCAACACCAGTACCGCCGGGTCCCTGTCCTTTCCCTGCAGGTACGGGCCAATGGTGCGCATTACTATGCCCAGGGCCATGATCAAGACAATAACCTGGTACCGGGGCATTATCTCTCCGAGAAGGTCCCCCAGCGAGTTGAACTCGGTAAACTGCCGCCGCTGCAGGCCGGGGTAGGCGTTGCCTCTGTAAATATAAACATCACAGTATTTCACCAGGTCAGCTACCTTAACCGCCAGCCTGCTGCCGCCCTCAGTCAAGGCCACCACGGCATACTTCATGTGCCGGCACTCTCCTGCCCTCGGCGAAAGCCGTGACTGAACCTGGGATCATAAAGTTTGGAACGGGCGTAATCATCGCTCAAAAATCTACCCACCAGTATCAGGGCGGTCCTGTCAATACCCGCTTCTTTAATTTTCTCCGCAATGTCTTCTAAAGTACCGGTAACCACTTTTTCCTCCGGCCAGGACGCTTTATGCACCACGGCAACCGGAGTGTCAGCGGGATACCCCTCCCGCAGCTGCTCTACCACTTTGTCAATTAAATGTACGGAGAGAAACAGGCAGAGCGTTGCCTGGTGCCGGGCCAGGTCAGCCAGGTTCTCCTTATCCGGTACCGGGGTCCTGCCCTCCACCCGCGTGAGAATCACGGTCTGGCTGATATCCGGCAGGGTGTACTCCCGCTTTAATGTTGCTGCTGCCGCCAGAAACGAGCTGACACCGGGGATTACGGTGTACTCGATTCCTCTTGCCGCCAGCGCGTCCATCTGCTCCTGCGTGGCGCCGTACAGGCAGGGGTCTCCGGTGTGTACCCGGGCCACAACCTTGCCTGCTTTCACGGCAGTTTCCATTACCTCCAGCACCTCTTCCAGCGTCATCTCGGCACTGTTGTAAATTTCGGCATCGGGCCGCCCGTGCTGCAGCACTTCCTTGTTTACCAGAGACCCGGCATAGATAATGATATCGGCTTTCTGCAAGGCTTTAACCGCCTTAACCGTGATCAAATCCGGGTCCCCGGGGCCGGCACCGATAAAATATACCTGCATTATTGGTTTCCTCCCTTAACAATCATCAGTGATAAGTAATCTATTTTTTTGTCCTTGAGACTGTCCAGGTCACGTACCACCTGCTCCCTGTGACTGCCGCAACGGCTGACAAACACCGCCCGGTCCTTTAAATCCAGCTCTTCCAGCACTTTCAAGACCGTATCGTAAGCACGGGACACTTTTAACAGAATACAGCTGTCGTGAGTGGTAAAAACTTTTCTTAAATAATCTTCCGTACCTGCGGACGGAACTACCACCAAAGTTTCATTTCCCTCCACCAGCGGCATGCCCAACCGCGCGGCACAGGCGTTAAACGAAGTAATACCGGGAATAAAAACCACTTCGGCAGTGCTGTCCAGCCGCCATAACGCCTCGGCAAGATAAGTTGCCGTGCTGTAGGTCAGCGGGTCTCCCAGGGTTAAGAATGCAGCATCGCCCCGTTCCAGCCCTTGCAACACCGTCCTCGCCGCTTCTTCCCAGCAGCGGTTCAGTTCTTCCCGGGACTCAATCATGGGCATGTAAAGATACTCTATCTTGGTCGACGGCGGAATATACTCCCCGGCAATTTCCAAAGCCACACTGGTATTGCTCTTGCGTGACTTGGGCACAAAGACCGTCTCCACCTGCCGGAGAATGCGGTGCGCCTTTAATGTCAACAGTTCCGGGTCGCCGGGTCCCACACCTATTGCGTAAAGTTTAGCCACTTACGTTTCCTCCTTTGATGCCCCATATTACCGTTACGGGATTTTCTGCCCGCCACATGTGGTACTTGCCGATCTTTTTCAGCTTGCTCAAACTGACGGTAACCGCATTTACGTCATAATTCCCGGTCTCCAGTAGTGAAATTACCTCATATGCCGTTTCCAGGGTAACCGCATTGGCCACAATCCGCCCTTGCGGCTTTAACCGCCGGTCCACAAAGCGAATTATGTCTTTGAGATTTCCCCCGCTGCCGCCAATAAAAACCCGGTCCGGCGGGGGCAGTTCCCGGAGGCACCGGGGTGCTTCGCCAATTACCAGGCTGACATTATCAGAATTAAATTTAGACAGGTTTTCTCTAATTAACTGTACAGCTTCACGGTTTTTCTCAACAGCAAAAACCTTCCCGTCGGCTACCAGACGTGCTGCTTCCACGGTTATAGAGCCCGTTCCGGCACCGATATCGTAAACGATACTTTCCGGCTGCAATGCCAGCTTGCACAGGCTGATGATACGCACTTCTTCCTTTGTCATGGGAACATTACCCCGCACAAAACTTGCGTCGTCCAAACCGGGCGTTACGTATTTATTCATAAGCAATCACCATCACGCTGTTTGTCAGTTCCTGGTCCACCCGGGACAGCCGGGTTTCCACCACCGTTTCTTCCGGTTCAGTTAAACTGTCGCAGATAAAAACCCGGGGGTCACCCTCTACCTTTCCCCGCAGGTATTCCGCCACTATCCTGGGAGTATGATTATTATCTGTCAGAATTACCACGGTCTGCCCCGGATGTACAACCTCCCGCAGCTCCTCCAGGGGCCTGCCGTGCACGCTGACAAACCGGACATCCTGCCACGAACGCTTAATCCTGGCAAAGGCCACCTGCACAGAGCTGATACCGGGGATAAATTCCAACTGCTCGGCAGGAAAGTGCTTTTTAAGATAGGCGGATAAACTGTAAAATCCCGGGTCTCCCGTTACCAATACAGCAACTTTCCTGTTATCCTCCCATAGCTGCACAAGCTTCTCTACCAGCCAGGACAGGTTGCCGTCTATCAAGTAGGTTTCTTTTCCTAAATGGGCAAACAACCGTAACGCCCTCCTACCGCCAACAAGGCAGTCCGCCTGTTCCGCAGCCTTTCTGGCTGCCGGCGTCAGGTAATCTTCATGTCCCGGTCCCACACCAATTACCTTAATTGGGTAAACCAACCCTTATCACTCCCAATAGCAATTGCAGCCTTATCGTAGCCCACAATTTCTCCTTTCAGGGATAGGAAAATGGTGCCGACCCGCAACCGCTGCTGCACCCGTTGTTCCGCCCTCTGTGAAGCTTTTGCCGCCAGCCGGTGTAATATATGGTCAAGGCCGTTTTCCCTGAGAACGCCAATAGCCGCTTCCGTTGTCACGCAGTCCGCCAGTTGCCCGATTATGCCATAGGGAACGCCTTCCAGTGCCGCCTGCGCAATCAACGTTTCCTTGCGGGCATCGGCCACCTTGCTGTGAGTATGAAAGACACCGGCAGCAATTTTCACCAGTTTACCCAGGTGCCCGAACAGAATCACCCTCTTAACACCCAAATCCACGCACTGTTCCAGCATGTAACCGATAAAATTGCTTACCTGTACCGTTGCTGCCTCGGGGACACCCAAGCTCACGGCCCGCCTCTGTCCCCTGCGTCCGGGCGTCAGCACCAGGGTATCTTCTCCTTGGGCCAAAGCCACTTTAATCTGCGGCACCAGGGAAGTCTTAAAAGCTTCCTCGGACATGGGCTCCACTATTCCGGTGGTACCCAGAATGGAAATGCCGCCTTCAATACCCAGCTGGGGGTTAAGCGTTTTTTCGGCCAGCTTTTCGCCGCCGGGAACCCATAGACGGATGCTAACACCCCTGTTTCGCGGCAGAACCGCGCTTACCTCATTGTAAATCATGCGCCTGGGTACGGGATTAATGGCCGGTTCTCCCACGGCTACGTCCAGACCGGGCTTGGTCACCTTGCCAATACCTTCACCGGCCACTATTTCAATTTCCTGGCTCTCCAACCATGAAGCCTCGGCAAACACTTTAATCCCGTCGGTTATATCCGGGTCGTCGCCGGCATCCTTAATGACGCTGCATCGAGCCACGTCCCCCTGCACCTGCTGGTCGTACAGCTTGATATTTAATCTGACTTTTGCCGGCGTGTCGATAGTCACTGCATCGTAGCTCGCAGCATTGGTCAGCATCATTACCGCTCCCTTGGCGGCAGCAGCCGCGCAGGAACCGGTGGTATACCCTTTCCGCCAGCGACGCCTTTTCTGTTTATCGCCTGCACTGTTATTCCCTTGCAGCAAAATACCTGCTCCTTTCACAGGGTCCGTATAAAAAACAAACCCTGCCCGAAGGCAAGGTTTCTAATGCTACATTAAGGTCTCACCTTAACGCATTATCCTATGCCCCGTAGGACTGCTGCAGACTTGCGTAATAGGCAGGTCTCCTGGCTATGGGTCATCGTTCACTTGTTCCTTCCCGGATAATCCCAGTGGCTCCACAAGTGACTACCCACTTACAGTGGCGGGGACCGCGCCGTTCCCTTCCCACGGAAGGTACGGACTTCCCTTTTAAGTCGTCACGACACCTATTACGTCCCGCTATTAAGCTTTACTTACTCTATTCTAAAGTTCTCAGAGAAATTCCTGCTTTTTTAAACAATTTTTGTTACTAAAAAATTCACATTGGGGACGGTTCTCAATGTGAATTTTGTGCGGCCGTTCCCCGTAACCCCACCACGCAAATACAGTTACAAACGTAATTACCGTCAGGGAGATTAACAGGATGGAAGTCAACACCCCACCAGGACCTGGCGGGAGAGTTTTATTTTTTCCAGCACAAGCACATTTTTTGCCATCAATACGTTCCCCTGTCATTTTTTTCCTTAAACAGAATTAGATGTTTATAAAGCGAAACCTTTTTTTCATTTTAAAAGGTTTTACCCTCGTCGATAAAGAATATCTGAAAAAAATACCAAAGAAACGGTGGTGCTATGAAAAAAGTTCTGGTCTTGGGCGGAACCGGTTTTGTCGGAAAAAACTTGTGCTCGGCATTGGTTTCCGCAGGATACCAGGTGTTCGTCCTCACACGGAATCTCACTAAAGCACGACAGGTATTGGGAAACAATATCAAAACCCTGGTATGGCGCGGTCCGCAATCCTTGACTCCCTCCGCTGCCTTACCGGAAACAGAGTATATCATAAACCTGGCTGGAGAATCTATCGGTGAAGGCCGGTGGACGCGACAAAAGAAAAAGCGCATCCTGGACAGCAGGGTAAACACCACCCGGACGGTAGTAAACGCCATAAAAAACAAAACACTTAAACCAAGTTTATTAATCAATGCTTCAGCAGTCGGCTTTTACGGGCCGCACGGTGATGAACAACTTACGGAAGATACCCCGGCCGGACAGGACTTTTTAGCCCGGGTCTGCCGGGCATGGGAGAGTGAGGCTTATGAGGCCCGGGCACTGGGCGTGAACGTGATTACCCTGCGCATCGGAGTGGTGCTTGGTAAAAATGGCGGGGCACTGGAAAAAATGCAGCTACCATTTAAATTCTACATGGGCGGCCCGCTGGGCACGGGAGACCAGTGGCTGTCCTGGATTCACCTGGAAGACCTTACCGGAAGCATCATCTATATCCTTGAAAACGGCAATATTACCGGGCCGGTCAATGCCACCGCACCTCACCCTGTGACAATGCGGGAATTCTGCCGTACCCTGGGCAAAGTCATGGGCAAACCGTCGTGGCTGCAGGTTCCTACTACCGTACTACGCCTGGCTTTGGGAGAACAAGCAGATATGCTGTTAAACGGGCAGCGGGTGATCCCCGCGAAACTTCAAGATGCGGGTTATACCTTTAAGTTTCCCACACTAAATCAAGCCCTGGAAAACATCATTAAAAATTAGGAAAAATCAGGAAAATTATTCACATTCAGAACCGTCCCCAATGTGAATTTAAGGAGTGATAATATTGCTGACAACAGTTCTTTTTGATTTGGACGGAACACTGACCAATTCGCTGCCGTTAATCAGGCGCACGTACTTAAAAGTGTTTCGGGAGATGGGCCTGGAGTGGGGGCAGGATGATGTGATGGACTTAATCGGCCTGCCGTTGAAGGAAATCGGGCGCCGTTTTGCCGGGGCGGACCGTGTGCAGGAGTTTTTTGACTGCTACCAGCACTATTACAGGCAGGAACACGATGACTGCATGGAGCTTTACCCCGGCACCAGGGACATGCTGGAAAAGTTGCGGCAGCAGTACGCTTTGGGCATAGTTACTTCCAAAAGCAAAGTAGGCACGGAAATGACGTTGAATTTCCTAAAGCTCAAAGACTGGTTTTCCGTTATCATCACCGCTGACGACATCAACAACCACAAACCTCACCCGGAACCGGTGTTGACAGCATTAAAGATGCTGGACAGCAAACCGCAAAATGCAGTCTATATCGGCGACAGTCCCTTTGACATTGTTTCCGGAAACAGGGCTGGCGTCAACACCGTTGCCGTTACCTGGGGCATGGCGGAAAAAGCAGAACTGATCAAACACCGGCCGGATTATGTAGTAGATAGCCAAACAGAACTGCTGGCCGTAATTGCCAGCATGCAGTAGTCAAATACCCCCTTTCCCGAAGGTAAGGGGGTATTGCCGTAATTTACGAAACTCTATTTCCTTCTGGCCCGCAGGTAAAAATCCTCACCGCTGTGGCTGCCGTGGGACTGGTAGTCAAAACCCTCCTGCTCCAGCACTTCAATCACTTTGTCCGCCTGGTGCGCGTCTGCTGCCTCCACGCGAACGGCAACCTCCTGTCCAGGTTTGACAGTACTCAGCCTTTTTTTCAAGTAGGCAATCCGTTCCTCCTCAATTTCCGGCCCCATGTCGATAAAGATATCCGCCATCTCTGACGCCTCCTTTCCGAAGACATATTATTTCCCGTTTTATCCTCAACAAACACGTTTAATCCGCCATGCGCTGCAGTTTGCCGTAAGCCCATGTAACTGCCACATGCCATAGAGTATAGATAATAAAAGGCACCAAAAGCCTGCCGTAGTTCCATTTAAAAATCCCCAAGTTCTCCAGTACATTGGATAACAGTGTGCTGTACGCCGCGGCGGCAAGGGTATAGATATAAAGAAACGGCTTTTGCTCCGGCAAAAAGTAAAAGTACAGGATAAAATACGCCGTCCACGCAAATAACGGAAAAAGCGGAATACCCATAAATCCCAAAGGACCGTAGTGTAAATATCCCCCGAGACCGAGGATATGGCTCACTAGCACAATAAGCACTCCATCCATCACCGCGCCAAAAATAATGCCGTAAATGGCCAAACGTTTGATATCCTGCCGCGGTATAACGGCTATCAGCATCAGTGCCAGTATCCCTGTGTAAACAATATAGATAAAATATTTCGGTAAAGTCAGCATATTCAATCACCTGCGCCTACCTATAAGGTAAGACATTTCTGTGATTTCTATACTTCATCGGAGAGAAAACTTTTTAAAAAAATCGGTTGCGCCACAAAATTAAAACCGCCCCATACGGGAACGGTTTTTTCAGGCAGTTATTCAATTTTCGGCAGGCAGGCCAGGCTTGCCTGAAGCAAATCCTCAGAGTACTCCACGTCTTCCAGCTTGCCGCTAAGATACAAGTCGTAAGCACTCAGGTCAAAGTGCCCGTGACCGCTCAGACCGAAGAGGATGGTCTTGGCCTCACCGCTTTCCTTACATTTCAACGCCTCCACGATTGCACCGTGAACTGCGTGAGAAGATTCCGGTGCCGGTACAATACCCTCAGCTCGGGCGAATTGAACTGCAGACTTGAAGGTATCATTCTGAGTATACGCCTGCGCCTCAATCAGGCCATCATGATACAGCTGGCTGACCAGCGGTGAATCTCCGTGATAACGCAGTCCTCCGGCATAAATACCCGGCGGCACAAAATCATGACCCAGGGTATACATCATGGTAATGGGGGTCAGCTGGGCCGTATCACCGTAATCATAGGCAAATTTACCCTTAGTTAGGGTTGGGCAGGCGCTGGGCTCCGCGGCAATTACCCTGACTTTTTTCCCTTCAACCAGGTTGTCCCTGATAAACGGGAAACTCAAGCCAGCAAAGTTACTGCCGCCACCGCAGCAGCCGATGACAATGTCCGGGTACTCATCCACTTTCTCCAGCTGCTTCTTGGCTTCCAAACCGATAATCGTCTGGTGCAGAATAACGTGGTTTAAAACACTGCCCAGGGCATAATTGGTATCGTCTCGCTTAATAGCATCTTCTACTGCTTCACTGATTGCAATACCCAGGCTGCCCGGTGCATCCGGGTCCTTTTCCAGTATCTTTCTTCCAGCCTCGGTATGTTCACTGGGACTGGCAATAACATTGGCACCAAACAGTTCTATAAAAGACCGCCGGTAAGGTTTCTGCTGGTAGCTGACCTTCACCATGTAAACAGTACATTCCATGTCAAAGAAACTGCAGGCCTGACTGAGAGCGGTTCCCCACTGGCCGGCTCCCGTTTCCGTAGCCAGGCGCTTGATGCCTTCCTTTTTATTATAGTAAGCCTGAGGAATGGAAGTATTGAGCTTGTGACTGCCGGACGGACTGACCCCTTCATACTTGTAGTAAATCCTGGCCGGCGTATCCAGGAGCTTTTCCAACCGCTTGGCCCGAACCACCGGAGAAGGACGCCACAGGCGGTACAGTTCCTGTACTTCCTCCGGAATATCAATCCAGCGCTCTGTGGTCACTTCCTGTTTAATTAGTTCCATGGGGAAAATGGCTGACAGGTCCTCGGGAACAACTGGCTTCTTGGTGACAGGATTGAGCGGTGGTTTCGGCAGGTTGGGCATATCCGCTTGGATGTTGTACCACTGCCTTGGAAGTTCCTTTTCCTCCAAAAGAATTTTTACCTGATCTGACTTGCTCATCTCGCTCATCTCTCCTCTCCTCAAAGTATGGCCACATTTTACTAAAATTTCTTAGAATTGTCTACACCTTTTAGCTAATTTTCAAGGAAGCAGATAAGGAATTTTCCCATTTACCGCAGCGGTCTCCCCACCGTGCCAACGGCTGGCCGTCCATGCTGATTTCAATTACCTCGCAGGCATTGGCACACCCCGAGCATTCAAAGCTGCGCGTGGTAAACTCCTGGTCCACCAGTGACATACCGCGGAAGTTAGTGTTGCCCTTCTGCCGTACCGTCTCCTGGGCCAATATGGCGGCACCTAAAGCACCCATCACGCCAAAATGCTCGGGCACGATTACCTCCGTCCCCAAAGCCCTGCTAAACGCCTGCCGCATGCCGGCATTGGCCGCTACTCCCCCTTGAAAGACAATGGGGCTGAGGATTTCCTTCCCTTTGCCCACATTATTGAGGTAATTGCGCACCAGGGCTTCACAAAGCCCGGCAATGATGTCCGGTAAACTATGTCCCATCTGCTGCTTATGTATCATGTCCGATTCCGCAAACACCGAACAGCGCCCGGCAATGCGTACCGGGTTTTCTGCCTGCAGCGCCAGCTTGCCGAATTCCTCAACGGGTATTCCCAACCGCGCCGCCTGCTGGTCCAGGAAAGAACCCGTACCCGCCGCACAAACGGTGTTCATGGCAAAATCACTGATAACACCATTGCGCAGAATGATAATCTTGGAATCCTGCCCACCAATTTCCAATACCGTCTGCACATCGGGGACCAGGTGCGCCGCCGCCACGGCATGGGCCGTTATCTCATTTTTCACGGTATCCGCACCCACTATCACCGCAGTCAAGTTGCGTGCACTCCCGGTGGTACCCACACCACTGATCTCGTACCGGTCATCAAGCAGGGCCTGCAATTTTACCAATCCTTGTTTAACGGTGCGGATTGGCTGCCCCTGGGTACGCAAATACAGGGAATGTAGTATTTCCCGCCGTTCATCCATGACAACCAGGTTGGTGCTTACTGATCCCACATCAATGCCTAGATACACTCTCATGTGTTCATCACCTCTTTTTTGAGCTGTTTCTTCCTCTTTATCAAATCCACAAAAGCCTCCAGCCGCGTTATCAGGCCCGCCTCCCCCGTTTGTTCGTCCACATAAATGGTCATCACCGGTATGTCTTTATCATTACTTACCCGAGGCAATATAGTCTGCGCCACGATTTCCGGCATGCAGGTCAGCGGTGCCACCTGTATCACACCATCAAAACCCAGTTGCGCATGTTCCACCGTACTGCCTACGGTTTCCCAGCCGTGGCCGCCGACAAAATGATTGAGATAGGGCCGGGCCAGCTTGCGGACGACTTTGTTGCTTTTCAGCGGGAGAATACCCTTAAAAATATGGTCGTTTATCCACTCGCTGAGATAAATGGAGCGCCGAACTGCAACACCCATGCGCCCCAGGTGCTTTTCCATATTTAAGTTGACAAAGGGTTCCAGAACGGTGTAGATTTCCCCCACAATAGCTATTCTTACCGGCTCATAACACTCTATTTGCGGCAGTCCTTCCATTTCCGCAATGACGTCTTCAGCCATTTGGTAAATGTGGCTTTTTTGGTTTACCTTCTCCACATCCCGTAAAAACCGCTCAAATATTTTATCTGCACCGCCGGGTTGCTGTTCTCGCGGCCTGATTTCCTGCAGTTTCATTTCCACCAAATCTATGGCCCGGGCTTTGTACCAGGCCACTCGAATGGCTTGCAAAATGGTGAACCAGGAATGCCCGTTGGCCAGCAGGCGTATGTCTTCGAAAAGATGGCGCATGCTGGTATCCGGCGGTTCCAGGATGACCATTTTCATATCGACACCCAGGTCACGGAGGATTTCCCGCTGAATCTGGGCGTAATAGCCAAAGCGGCAGGGCCCCAGCCCGCCGGCCATCACTATGGTATCAGCACCCAGTTCCCGCGCTTCCAGGAAATTGCCCAGGTTTATCTTCAAAGGAAGGCAGGCAAACTCGGGTGAATTTTGCGTCCCCAGGGATAAAGTGCGCTTGCTGCACAGCGGTGGGACAATTACTTCCAGACCCACGTATTCAAGCATTGTTTTCAAGGGAATGTACAGGTGTCCCATGTGGGGCATGGTTACCGGCATTGAGCATCCCTCCAAGAAATCATGTCCCAAAAAGCTTCCAGGCGGGTAACTACTCCCGCTTCCCCGGTGTGCTCATCTATTGTCAAAAACAGGAAGGGCATGGTTTTTGCCCGCCGCATGTGCCGTTCAATCAACTCGCCCACAAGAGAATCGGGCCCGCAGCCAAATGAAGCCACGTGAATAACTCCTATAATATCCGGTCTTTTCAAAAAATGAAACGCCGCCCCGATTTGTCGTTTGCCCAGCGTCCAAAACATGCGTTTCGGCAGGCGCGCCGCTTCCTCCTCAATTATATCCGCCGGTATATTTTCTGCTGTAACCACCTGAGCTCCCAGCTTTTGCAGTTTCTGAATCAGGTCCATGCTGATATAGCGGTCATAAATGTTGTAGCCGTGGCCCAACAGCCCGATTCTGGGTCTTTCCTCCTGTCTCTGTAACCGGGGGTAGTCACTTTCCCCGTTCCACAGTTCCAGGGCCTCTAGAGCTAGCTGCCCGCTGTCCGCCTGCAGGTACTCAAACTGCTGCTGGGAAAATTTGGCCAGGTTCCAGGCTCTTAAAATGCGCAACTCGTTGTTGGTAAAGTATCTTCCCAGGGCCAGTGCTGCCTGTTTTAAGGCCCTGTCACTTTTACTCATATCAATGTTAACTTCAATTAACTTGGGCAATGCTATCCCGCTGGCCTTGATCATATCCGGCAATCCCATGAGCTTGGGGCAGATGTACTCTTTGCGAGCGGTACTTACCAACCGGGGCAAAAATATCATGTCTACTTTGCCTATCAAATCCACTACATGCCCGTAAAACAGTTTCACAGGCAGGCAGGCCTCATCCACCGCCAGGGCCACACCCTGGTTGACGATTTTTTTATTTGTCGGTGCTGACAAAACTACTTCCGCTCCCAGCTGGCGAAAAAAATCGCGCCACAGGGGGAAATAATAATAATAGAAAAGCGCACGGGGAATCCCTACTGTTACCATTTTCTCAACCTCCTCATATCCTTCATAGGTTTTCCAAAATACTACTGGAATATTCTGCAAACAAATCTAAATAAATAAGCGGGAAACCGGCTACCCGCTGGGTTTTATCATTGCCCTGCTGTTCCTCTACAAGAACTGGAGGCAACGGACAAAACAGACCATCCTGGATATCTATATTCCCCAACACCAAAAGCCCCATAATGGAGGAAGACCGCCAGTTCAAATACGGCCAGTTCAGCTACGGCAAGTATCTCTACCCAAAAGAAAAAAGGGAACAGGTTATTGATTTCTTCACCAGAGAAATCAATAACCTGTTCCCCCAGGCTCCATTATATAAATTTAAAACCATTTCAAGCGAAAGACACGGTCTTACGATGCCCAAGCACGTGAAACAGTTCCTCTTTTGACCGGGGCAGCTGCTCGGTCTCCCGTATCCACCCCTTGTGCAACAGCTGGTCATATACTTCCACCAGCCACGGCTTTGCCAGGCCTGCTGTTTCCAGCAGTGTATCATTTCGAAAAATGATTTCGGGGGTACCTTCCCCGACTACCCTGCCCTCCTTTAACACAATGATGTAATCCGCCCAGGAATAAGCCAGGTCTACATCGTGAGTGGAAAGCACTAGTGTCCTGCCCTGTCTATTGATATCCTCCAGCAGCGCCACAACCTGCCGGTGACTTGCGGGATCCAGCCAGGCAGTGGGCTCGTCAAAAATAATCACTTCCGGCTGCATGGCTAAAATATCGGCTATAGCTACACGTTTCTTTTCACCGTAGCTGAGCAGGTGGGTGGGCCTGTCCCGCAGGTGGGTGATGCCCGTTTCCGCCATGGCCTGTTCCACCCGTTGACGGGCTTCTTCCTGAGACAAGCCGAGGTTCAGCGGACCGAAAGAAATTTCTTGAAACACGTTGGCGGAAAACAGCTGCGTATCGGGGTCCTGGAAGACAATCCCTACATTCTTCCGCAACTTTTTTAGGAATGCGTTATTATACTTGACGGGCTCCCCCTGGAACCGCACAACCCCGCGCTCCGGACGGTATACCCCGTTGAAATGCAGAAACAACGTGGACTTTCCCGCTCCATTGGCACCCAGCAGGATAGTCTTCTTCCCTCTTTCAATGGCCAGGGTAATTCCCCGAAGGGCCTCTGTTCCATCTTCATATTTAAAATACAAGTCTTCCACTTCCAGTATTTTTTCCGTCAAATGATTCCCCTCCCATACAAACCAAAAACTGCCAGCAACATATCCACTGCAGTTATTACCGTGATGTTTTTCCAGGACAGCCTGTAATCCGATTCCAGCACTTCCAACCTACCGGTGTAACCCCTGGAAAGGAGAGCATGGAAACTCACTTGGGAACGCCAGTAAGCCCTGGCAAAGAGGTTGGCTATCAAGCCGGCCAGCGACCGGTAGGACGCTGTGATTGTGGCATAACCCCAGCGCGAACTTTGCGACAGGTGAATACGCCCGGCTGTTTCCAGCAGGACAAAGATGAAGCGGTAAATCAGCATCATCAGTTCCAAAAAGAGCGGGGGCACCCGGAGTTTTCGCAACACCTGCAGAATATCAGTCAGCGGCGTGGTCAGTGCCAAGAAATACAGGCAGGAAACCGCGCCTAAAACCTTGAAAAACAGCTGCACTGCAAAGTACAGGCTGTCCTCCGTAACCCCAACATAAACTCCGGCCAGGTGAAAACCCCAGAGATAACCGGCGGCCACGGAGGATACGGAAAAAACAACAGCCACAATACCCATAAGTAAAAACCCCAAAGGCAGGGTAAGCAGTTTTACGTAAAACCGCCAAGGCGTACCTGCCAGAACAACAACGGCAAAGGACATGATGGTCAGCGTTGCCACCGAAACAGGAAGCGAATTTAAGCCCACGCACAGTGACAGGGTTATCATGGCAAAGCCGAATTTTTCCGCCGGGTGCACTGCTTTGAGCCTGTTGGTATATGCAAAATGGTCAATTTTAAACATTTATTGTTCCGCTCCCGTGCCCTTTCTTTTGCCCACATGATAGCCCAGGAAGTAGCAGATTACCCCTGCACCGGCAGCTGCCTGCAGCGCAAACAGCAAGCTTTCAATTTCACCGCTGGGCGGTTCCCATAATGGGGTAAACCACGGCTCGGCATCAGGTTGAATCTGCGCTATCACCGCTTCCGCTTCACTATCCGCACCACTGTATTCGGCATCGGGATTTATCACCAGGGGCATAAACACAATCACAACCGCCAGCAGCAATAACACGATGTTTTTTCTCATTATTAACCCTCCCTTTTAATAACCGACAGTGCCAGCAGGTCCGATTTATTGTGGCTCACCAGGAAGTTAACGGCAACAACGGTCAGCAACCCCTCAGAAACAGCCAGGGGTACCTGAGTAAGCGCAAAGACACCAACAAATTTGGTTAAGGATGCGGCTATGCCGCCGGTAGGATCGGGGTAGGCAGCTGCCAGCTGTATCGAAGTTGTGACATAGGTAGCCAGGTCCCCCAGTGCCGCCCCGAAAAAGACAGCTAGTCCCCTGGGTAATCCCGCTTTCTGCGCACCCTTGTAGATACCATAGGAAACAAGCGGGCCCACAACAGCCATAGAAAAGGTATTGGCTCCCAGGGTGGTGATACCCCCGTGGGCCAAAAGCAGTGCCTGAAACAGTAAAATAATCACTCCGATCACGGTCATTACCGTGGGTCCAAACAGGATCGCACCCAGGCCCACTCCCGTAGGATGAGAGGAACTGCCGGTCACCGAGGGAATCTTCAGCGCGGAGAGAACAAAGGCAAAAGCTCCGGCAAATGCCAGCAGCATTTTAAAACCCGGGTTCTCTTCCACTGTATCCTTAATGGACTTCAAACCGTAGATGAGAAACGGTAGTGTGATAACAGCCCAGAATATGGCCCAGGGCAAAGGCAAAAATCCTTCCATGATATGCATGGCATAAGCAGGATTGGGATAAAAAGTCAAGACCAAAAGCGTTAAGACCATGAAATATATCTTTCTAGACACCAAAAAAACCTCCCATCAGTCGCGGTATTTACTGACAAAGCTAATAATTTCATCATAACTTCGCGCTGATCTGCCGTGCTGTAGAAACGGCCGTTTCAACACGACTACGGGAATTTTCAAATCCAGTGCCGCTGCAATTTTGGTATCCGTGCCGCCTTCACGCCCGCTGTCCTTGGTTACAATCACTGAAGCGTTATACATTTTAAAGGTAGCCTTATTAATCTGCTTGGAAAACGGCCCCTGCATCCCCACGATATCTTTGGGACTTAGCCCCAGGTCCTGGCACTTTTTAATAATTTTGTGGTCGGGCAACACCCTCACCACAACCCGTTTTTTCCCGGTGTCCACCCAGTTAAGAAATTCCTTCAAATTGTTGCTTCCGGTGGTTAGAAAAATGGTATCTCCCAGTTTTTGAGCAAATTTTGCCGCCTCCTGCCAGGAAGTCACCGGGTAAATCAAGGAGCTGTCAGGCAGGTCCGTTTCCGCCCGCAGGTAACGTATGTATTCAACCTGCTTATCGTCACAAACCTGCTGCAGCATTTTGGACAGGTTGTGTGAATACGGATGCGTTACATCTACCAGCGCCCGGACGGCATTATCCTGAAAAATTCGCGTCAGTGCCGTCTCCGTAATGTCACCGGAATATACTTCGACTCCTGCACCTGCTATCAGCTTTTTCCCGTAAGCAGTATCGGTCAGCGCAACAACCTCAAGTCCCTTTTCCTTGATCAGTTGGATTATGTCGCGTCCCTCTTTGATATGACAGACTACTGCAATCATGAACCATCACCTCAAACCCCGTCTAAAAAAATATCCCCAGTCTGGCACTGGGGAGTGGTAAAAAGACACAGGCCCATCCAATCACCCCCAGACAAGTTAGGTGTGCGATTGGAATAGGCCTCAAGCTGACTCAGGAATCATGGCAGCCTCAAGTAGTTTTGAGCACTGCTATCCTTCACAGTTTCGTACCGGAGTCTCACCGGTAGGAGTTTAAACTTTACCCCTCGGGATAAAGTACCTATTCCTTTTAAATTTTAATTTGTAAAATAAAAACCCCTTTTGCACCGCAGGTGTACAAAAGGGGTATTCTCCCGGTTTAATACCACTTTGCCCATCAACCGTGGGTGCAAATGGTTCGTGAAACAAGCAGGTTTCCTGGCTCGGGTTCACCGCTATACCTGCGCCTTCCCATCCGGCACTCAACTTAGCACCTCAACGTTCGCAAACCACTAGTTAACTGCAGACCAATGGGCCTGCGTCATTATAGATTAACGCAAAGTTGAGTGCCGCACAGTGGCATCATGCAGGCAAGCTCCCCCTCACAGTGGCGGGACCGCGCTGGATTCTCACCAGCTTCCCTCTAGTGCTTCAACTGTTTTCACTTCAATTGAAGCACTCACTTGTTTCGGTAAAATATTCTCATTTATTTTATAGTTTACCATCTCTGGAAGCTTTATGCAATATGCTTTTTTCGCCTATTATTTGCACACCCGGGTATTTACAGCCCGCACAAACAGTTTAAGCAAAAAACTAACAGGATTATCAGCACATTCCTCAGTCATCCGTACTTTTCCCAGCGAAGCCTCAACAAACCTGGTCCCTATTGTCATGAGCGCCGCCCCTGATAATAGTCCCCACTGGTACTCATCCAGCAAATGGAGTAAGCCTGCTGTAAGAGCCACCAGGTTTTCGTCCCTATCTAATTGCTCCAGCTTTCGCAGGTATGGCTCACGTAAAACTTTAATCCCGTCCTTCTGAGCAGCCTGCCAAAAGTCTTCGGCTGTTATTCCAAATCGTTCCAACCGCGCCAGTACGCTGCACTGGCGTTTGGGGTTGAGGCCCGTTTCCTTTTCCAGGGCCAGTCTCACCCCCTGTTTTACCGTGACCCCAATTAATTCCCCCAATTTCGAATGTTTACCTGCATCGGTAAAAAGGTACGGGCTTTGGCTATTGGCAACGGCAATGATTTGGTCGGTACCGGAACCGGTGGCAATTCCGCTGGAATAACGGCTGGGAGCCATTAATTCGGCCAGGGCCGCAGTTTTGGCTTCCGTGGCCGTAACTATAGCACGTACCAGAGTATGTGCCGGCAGGTTAGCATTAATATATAAAATGATATTGATTGTCCCCGCTAAATACTCCCACCTGCCGTCTTCCTCGTAATAGAATGCCGGATCACCGGCCCGCCCGCCGTTGACATCCACACCGGCGGTAACCACGGCTGTAACTTCCAACCGGCGGAAAGTTGCTGTTCTAATCACGGCATTTTCCATTTTAGCAGCGGTCAGCATGCCGCTAGTCCTATCACAAGGCAGATTTAATCCGGCGCTGAGATTAGCAAAATAATTTTGCACACTCCCCCCAGGAAGCGCATCAGGCGTGCATTTATCAGGCGGCAGGTGATGGTTGAAAACAGCCCGTAAATCCTCCCGGCAACCTCCGTTAAATACGGACGTGCTGACCGTCCGGCGCGTACCGGCAAAGTGTAAAACAAGAGTATCTTCCTGTAATAGAACCCTATCTCCGCTGCTGAACTTGTGAATTAACAAGCTGTTCACCCCTCAAACCAAAAAAGAAAATCAAATCCCCGGTTCTTTAGTACATGGTTTCCAGTACGTTAAAAATATCCTTTACCTCGGCAAGCAAAACAGCTCCGTCTTTAACAATAGCATCATAAAGATCCGTCGCTTTACCGCCGGTAAAATCCCTGCCTGCCAAATTCCTGTCCCCGACAACAAGCACCTTTTTCCCCTGTTTTAAAGCCGAGTAAACCTGCTCTAAATTACTCAGGTTACCGGCGCCAAAGGGAAGAGATAGCAGGACAACTACATCCGCTCTATCAAGCAACCGCTCATTTTTTTGATATGCTTTTTCGGAAATAGGGCTAAACGGAGCTTCGTACGCAATCTCTATGCCCAGTTCCCGGGCCTTACGCCAATCATTATCCCCGATGTTTAATACACCACAACTAACCTGGTAGCCGCTTCGAACCAGCCTGTCCATTATGAAAGCACCGCTACCCCCGCCGCAAACCAGGTGAATTCGGCAGTTTCTCAGTTTCCCCTGTGGCGGCGTGCTCTTGGCCACCGGAATAATATTAAACCTGCCCGTCAGTTCATTGGGAATAATTACAACTTCCACCCGGTATACCTGCTCAATATTTTTGACCGTCAGCACTTCTTCCGGCCGGCCTGCAGCAAATACTTTGCCTTTATGCAGCAGGACAACATAATCGCTAAATTGGGCTGCAAGATTCAGGTCATGCAGCACGGTAACAACTGTCAGGTTCTTGCTTTCTTTCAGGGTCTGCAGCAGTTCCAGAAGTTCCATCTGGTGCTGGGGGTCAAGGTGAGCCACCGGTTCGTCCAACAATATTACCTGAGGTTCCTGTGCCAGAGCTCTGGCAACTATGACCCGCTGTCTTTCTCCCCCGCTGATTTCCGTTATTGAGCGGTCTTTTAGATGCCAGGTATGCGTAACTTCCATAGCCCACCTGGCTACGGCCACATCCCGGTCGCTTTCACTTTCAAACCTTTTCAGGTAAGGCATCCGCCCCATCAGGACCGTTTCAAATACAGTGAAGGCAAAGTTTACCGCCGTATCCTGAGGCACTACAGCCATTTGCCGGGCCAGTTTTTTCGGTTTAATTCGCAAAACATCCTGGCCCTGCAGCAGGACCTTACCTTTCTGCGGGACAAGAGCAGCAGAAATATTTTTTAGCAAGGTTGTCTTTCCTGACCCGTTGGGACCGATAATACTGACAAAAGAGCCCGCCTGAAATTGCACGGTCAAATCTTCCAGTATTTTTTGTGAACCGTAGCTAAAGCTTAGTTTGTCGATATTCAGCGACAGTCCCTTCATCCTTTCTCCTCTCTTGATACCATCTTATAGCTAAATAAACTCACTCTTCTTCTTTCGCAACAGGTAAATGAAAAAAGGCCCGCCAAAAAATGCCGTCAGCACCCCGACAGGAATTTCCGCAGGAGCCAGGATTGTCCTGGCTACTGTATCCGTTAACACCATAAAAGCCGCTCCGAAGACTGCCGCAGCAGGCAACAGTATCCTGTGGTCCGGGCCCACCATAAGCCTGACCATGTGTGGGATGATCAACCCCACAAAACCAATTGTACCGCTCACCGCAACTGCGGCTGCCGTAGTCATGGCAGCCAATATCAGAATAGCTTTCTTTACCCTGTTTAAATCAATTCCCAGATGCCTGGCCGTGTTATCCCCGAAAAGCATGGCATTCAGTTCCCTGGCAAAGCAGTATAACAAAAGGATTCCCCCACAGATTACGGGGACAGCAGTTTTTACATGCAGCCATGTAGTACCGGAAAAACCTCCCATCATCCAAAATACTATCTGGTGTGTCTCCCGGGAATGAAGTACTATAATAAACGAGGTAATGGCGCTGAAAAAAGCACTCAGTGCCACACCCGCCAGAAGCAGGGTATATACCGAAACACCGGTCCGCACTTTACCCAGGCAGTAAACAGTAAAAGTACTTGCAAGCGCTCCTGCAAAAGCCGCCGCCGGCACGGCAAAGAAACCAATTACGGACTGCAATTGAAACGCAATGGCGGAAGCTGCCCCCAGGGACGCTCCGGCAGAAATACCCAGCACGTAGGGATCAGCCATAGGGTTCTTAAATAAGCCCTGAAAAACACCGCCAACTGCCGCCAGAGCAGCACCCACAGCAGAAGCCAGAATAATCCTCGGCAGCCGCACCTGCCAGATTATCACCTCATGAGAAGCTGGATATTGGGGAAAATTAAAATATGAACCCAGCTTTAGGATTTTACTTACTACAATGCCAAATGTCTCCCCGACAGAAATGTCAACAGCGCCAATGGTCAGGCACAGTAGCATAACTAGAATGGTACCGCTTAAGCTGCCAAAAAATATCAGCTTCCACCGTGTTTTTCTTTCCCGGTATTCCACACCCATTCCTCCAGATGAAAACTAAAAGACTTCCGGGTGAATTATCCTGGCCATTTCTTCCAGTCCGGTCACAATTCTTGGCCCAGGAAGGGTCACCAAGTCATCTTCTATGCTGTAGACCCTGTCATGCTGCACAGCACGTAAACTTGCATACCCATCGCGTGCCTTTATATCCTCCGGTTTATGTGCGTGGGAGTTAATAATGTAAATATCCGGATTCTCCGCCAGCAGTACCTCTAGATTGAATTTGGGGTAGCGTTCCCTGGCATCTCCGGCAATATTCCTTCCGCCTGCCCGCTTTATCAGGTCGTCAATAAAGGAACCGGGACCTGCACTCATAAGAGGATCATCCCAAACCTCAAAAAAGACGGACGGCCTTGTATTGGTTTTGGAAATCTTTTCCGCCACATTGTCTATTCTTTTCTGTAAATTTGACACAACTTCAGCAGCTTTTTCACCGGAACCCGTAATTTCCCCTGCGAGTTTTATGTTATTTAGTACACCTTCAATGTCCTCGGCATCAAGCACTACTGCCGTAATACCCACTTTCTCCAGCTGGTGCAGTATATCTTCCTGAACGCCTGCCGAGGTAAAGACAAGATCCGGCTCCAAATTGATAATTACTTCCATGTTTGGATTAGCAAATCCCCCTACTTTAGGCTTATCCAAGGCTGCAGCCGGGTAATCACAGTAATCAGTAACACCGACAATCTTTTCATCCAGGTTTAAGGTAAAGAGAATTTCCGTTACGGCAGGAGACAAGGAAACAATTCTTTCAGGCTCACGGGCTACAGTTACTTCCCTGCCTAAAACATCAGTAACGGTTACGGGATAAACATCCGAACCGGTTCTACCCTGTCCTCCGTAATTGCTACCGGTCACCTGAGAATCACTACAGCCGGTTAAACTGGTCAATAGCACCAGTACAGCAATAAATAATACTATGGTCTTGGTGTAAGACTTGGCAGTCATGAAACAACCTCCTGTCACTATGTAATCTGAAGTCTTTCCAGCAGTCTGTTTGTACCAAGTTTGTTAAATTCCTTGCTGCAGCAAGGTATAAAACCTTCCCGGTCTATTACTGGGAAATATGTACAGAAATCACCGGCCCATCCAATCACCCCCAAGCAAGTTAGGTGTGCGATTGGAATAGGCCTCAAACTGACTCAGGAATCATGGCAGCCTCAAGTAGTTTTGCGCACTGCTATCCTTCACAGTTTCGTACCGGAGTCTCACCGGTAGGAGTTTAAACTTTACCCCTCGGGATAAAGTACCTATTCCTTTTAAATTTTAATTTGTAAAATAAAAACCCCTTTTGCACCGCAGGTGTACAAAAGGGGTATTCTCCCGGTTTAATACCACTTTGCCCATCAACCGTGGGTGCAAATGGTTCGTGAAACAAGCAGGTTTCCTGGCTCGGGTTCACCGCTATACCTGCGCCTTCCCATCCGGCACTCAACTTAGCACCTCAACGTTCGCAAACCACTAGTTAACTGCAGACCAATGGGCCTGCGTCATTATAGATTAACGCAAAGTTGAGTGCCGCACAGTGGCATCATGCAGGCAAGCTCCCCCTCACAGTGGCGGGACCGCGCTGGATTCTCACCAGCTTCCCTCTAGCGCTTCAACTGTTTTCACCTTAATTGAAGCGCTCACTTGTTTCGGTAAAATATTCTCATTTAACTTATAGTTTACCTCCTCTGCCCTGTAAATGCAATAGAAAAAAATCAGGCAGACTTTGATTTTATCACAGGCAGAACCTTCTTAGTTAAGATTGAGAGAAATAAGATGACCAGGGCAGCAATGACAATGGTGCCGCCAGGTGCCAGGTCAAAATAGTAGGATAATATTATGCCGCCAGCTACACTGATCACAGCAAATACTATGGAAAAGGCCAGAGCCTGTTTAAAACTTGTTGCCAGCTGCAGGCTGGCCGCTACGGGAATGGTCATCAGAGGGGAAACCAGCAGGATTCCCACAACACGTATGGATACAGCTACGGTCAGCCCGCTCAGCAGGACGAAAATCATATTTACGAGACCAGTGTCAACTCCGGCATAGAATGCGCCTTCTTCATCAAAAGTTACATAAAAAAGCCTGGAATATAGCAGGGCAACCGTCACAATAACCAGCAGGCCGGTAATTGCAATAATGATAATATCAGATTTAGACGTTGTTACCACACTGCCAAATAGATAGCTCATGACCGTGGCATTGTTAACATTACCCGCACTGATTAAAAGAACGGCCAGTCCCAAACCGGTAGACATGCTGATGGCTACAGCCAGCTCTGCATACCTGCGAAAATTTTTTCGCAGAAGTTCAATAATACCGCTGCCAAGCAAGCAGACTATGACGGCACCGAAGGTAGGCGAAACTCCTGTCATCAATCCAGCAGCCACACCGGCCATGGATATGTGGGAAAGAGCATTGCCCACCAACGACATGCGGCGCAGCACCATAAATATACCTATCACGGGACATATCACTGCAATGATCAATCCTGCCAGAAAAGCTCTCTGTAAAAAATCATACTGAAACATTTCCATAGCAGCTGCCTCCATGTACTGGAATCCTTTGAAATAATATTCCGAACAGCATCACCTATGGCACTCTCTAAAAAAATGCTTCCTTTAAATCTGAGCTTCTTTGCCGGCCTTGAACCGGCACAGGTAGTTTGTCGTTAAGATTAGTGTTATCGCAAAAAGTAACTCTACCGTTATCCACCAGTAAGATCCTGGCAGTGCTGTTTACCAACAAGGACAGGTTATGAGAAACCACGATAATTGTTTTCCCGCGGTGCCTATTAAAATGATGCAAAACATCGTAAATAATACGCTGGGACTGGACATCGATTCCGGTCAACGGCTCATCCAAAATCACTATTTCCGGTTCCGCAGCCAATGTCCTTGCCAGTAAGGCCCGCTGCTGCTGACCACCAGACAGCTTCCCGATAGGCTGGTCAGCTTTAGACAGCAAGCCCACCTGCTCCAGCGTTTCACGGACTCTTGCCTGCAGCTTTTTCTTATCCCGGCTAAATACCGCCAGTTGAGCCTGCACCACCTCGCTCACGGTACCGGGAAACTGCGGATTGAAGTTTCTCGCTTCCTGAGAAAGATACCCGATCTTACCCTTTTTGCGATACCGCTTTATTTCCAAATCATGATAAATGATTTCACCCTTGGTTGGCTTTAAACTGCCCAGCATCAGTTTCAACAAAGTACTTTTCCCGGCGCCGTTAGGCCCAACCAGGCCGTAAAATTCTCCTTTGCGTATTTTAAACGATATGTTTTCCAGCACCACCGGACCGTTGGGATATTTAAAAGACACGCCTTTAAATTCCATTAGATCTGCCGTCATATCAATCACATCCCAGAGCGGTTTTTAGGCTGGCCAAATTCTTGTACATCAGCGAGAAATAATCTTCCCCAGCTAACAGTTGCTCCCTGGTCAGCCCGGCAATAGAATGAAGAGGCAGCACTGCAACACCGGCTTCCGCTGCCAGCACTTGCGATGCCCGCGTGTTAAGCAGGGATTCGCTAAAAATAACTTTCACCCCATACTGCTTGCAGAACTCAACCAGCCGTATCATCTGCTTGGAAGAAGGTTCAGCATTTGCCGAAATACCCATGATGCTGTAACTTTCCAAGCCATACCTTTCTGCCAGGTAGCCAAACGCATCGTGAGTAGTAATAATTATATTGCTAGTACGCTTTTTTAGTCCTTCTTGATAATCCCAGTGCAGTTTATCCAGCCTGGCAGCAAGCGCGTCATAATTTTTCCTGTAATAACCGGCATTTTCCGGGTCAGCATTAATTAAAGTCTCGGCTATCACCTGACTAATCCTCTTTGCCCGTACTGGGTCCAGCCAGATGTGCGGGTCATACCCCGCTTCCGCACGTTCCACTGCTATCCCCTGCTGTTCTCCTACGTGACCATGCCGGTCGTAATCTGTAATCTCAGCAAACTTTTGCAGTTTCACATATTTCGAAAGCTCCTCACTTACAAGATTGCTGCTTTCTACACTGGCAATAATTTTATCTATCCAGTTCTCCAAACCGGCCCCCACGTAAAGGAGCACGTCTGCTTCCGACACCGCTATAATATCCTTAGGTGACGGTTCAAACCCGTGCGGCTCCGCCCCGAGCGGCACAATTGATTTAACCGTAACTTTTTCCCCACCGATTTTACTGGTAAAATCATAAAGCGGGTAAAAACTGGTGTAAACAACCAGCTTATTCCCGGTACCCCCCGGTTCAGCACCGCTCTCCCGCCCGGGAGCACCGCACCCAAAAGCAAGTATCACTAATGCTGCAGCTATCAGTATCACAGCCAGCTTTTTCATCCTGATTCCTCCCCAATTCCCGGACAGCATTACTTGCGGCAGGCCCGACAATAGCCGTAAATTTTAAAACTGTGGCCCGCAATTTGAAAGTCATGCTCGCTCACTGCCTTTTTCACATGCTGCTGTAAGGGACACATGTCCAGTTCAATGGCATTACCACACCCCAAACAAACCAGGTGGTGGTGATGGTGCTGCGCTAGTTCAAAGCGACTACCGCCGTCCTTAAAATCTAGTTCTCTTATCAAACCCAGTTCCTTTAAAATGCTGAGATTACGATACACCGTGCCGAAAGCCACGTTGGGCTGCTTTTCCTTAACCTCATTATAAATTTCCTCCGCAGTTTTATGTCTTCCTGCGTGCAGTATTTCAATTAACAGCCTTCTCTGCGGCGTAATCTTGCACCCTTTATCCTTCATGACCTGTAAAATTTCCTGCACAGCCATATAGTTATGCCTCCCAGGTAGGAAATATTCTCACCAAAGAAGAAAAATATATGCAAATAAGAAATATTCTTATTTAAGAATATCATGCCAAATCCGGTTTTTCAATATACCGGGTAAGAAAAAAGCCCGCGCCCAAAAGTTATGTCTGGCACGGTTGCTGATGTTTTTTCAGTTTTCAAAATTGTCATTTTGCGGCTCAAATAAAAAATTTAATATGTTATAATGTAAAAATTAAGAAGATGATGGGGTTTATCTTAAGAACGGGAGGGGTATCATGCAGCAAGTCTACTTTCACAATAGCCGCCGGCAGCAGTTGTGCGGCCTGTTCTACCCAGCTGCTTCCCAAAACGGACTTGCCGTAAATATCTGTCACGGTTTTCGCGGCAGCAAGGAGGGCAGCGGCCGCGGTACCGAATTTGCAAAAATTTTAAGTGATGAAGGCTATCCAACGCTTTTATTTGATTTTTCTGGAACGGGAGAAAGCGAGGGAGATTTTGCCGATACCACACTGACCAACTACATAGACGACCTGGGTGCGGCCCTGGACTGCCTGGAACAGCAAGGCTACAAACGGTTTATCATCATTGGGCGCAGTTTCGGCGGCACCACAGCCCTCTGCCGGGCCGCGCGGGACAGCAGAATTAAAGGAATCTGCACCTGGGGTACGCCCTGGAACTTGGAGGATACTTTTCGTGAAGGCATGGGAACATACTGGGAACAGCTTAAAAAAGGAAAACCCATCCATGTTACAGATGAGTTTGGCACCTTATCATTAAAACCCGGTTTTTACCAGGACATTATCAAGTACGATGTCTTAAAAATCGTTGCCGCACTGCCACCGATACCACTGTTTTTTATCCACGGTACCAACGACGAACTGGTAAACGTCAGCCAGGCAAAGGAACTATACCGGGCAGCCAAAGAACCCAAAGACATCCTTTTCATTGAAGGCAGCGACCACCGCTTCCTGCAGCACCAGGAACAACTGCGCGCCGCTACCCTGCGCTGGCTGCAACAAGTCACATAAAGTCACATGGGGACGGTTTTTTGTGAAAATTCCATGGGAACTTAAAATAAATCACAAAGAACCGTCCTTTTGTAACTTAATTATTTCTTGTCATTCTGGTCGTCAGGCTGCGGTTTCATGGCAATGGCCGGCTGGCGGTCAGGGTCTCTGGGCTTTAAGGCTGCCGGGCGCAGGTTTTGGATTGGTACCGGCGAGCGCACGATTATTGTTTTTAAGGAACGGTAATCAAAGGGAATTAACGGCCACAAATAAGGCACGCCAAAAGATTTGGTCAGTGCTAAAATCAAAAAATACGTCCCGGCACCAACCAGAAAACCGGGCAAGCGGAACAGTCCCGTAACTAACAGCAGGAAAATTCTTGCCATGCGGTTAACCTGGCTCAATTCATAACTGGGAGTAGCAAAGGACCCGATGGCTGCCACAGCCAGGTACAGCACGACTTCCGGCGCGAACAGGCCGATCTGAATGGCTATCTGGCCTACGAGCACAGCAGCGATCAAACCCAGGGCCGTGGCTAGACTCTCGGGAGTATGTACCGCTGCCATGCGCATCAAATCAATTCCCAGCTGTGCGAAGAGAAACTGCCACATAAGGCCGATTTTACCCACTTTGGTAGGCCCGATAAATTTGAGGCTTTCGGGTAATAACCCGGGCTCCAGGGAAACCAGCAGCCACAGCGGCGCAATGAACACGCTGGCTACAATGCCGAAAAACCTTACCAGGCGCAGGTACGCGCCAATAGCCGGTGCTTCGCGGTATTCCTCGGCATGCTGGACATGGTGAAAGAACGTGGCTGGGAGGATAATCACACTGGGTGAGGTATCGACAATTATCAGGATATGTCCTTCCATCAGGTGCTGTGCCGCCACATCGGGCCGCTCGGTATACCGCACCCGGGGAAAGGGATTCCAGAAACTCCCCGGCGTAATTAATTCCTCCACGGACTTTTCCGCCATAGGCAGGCCGTCGATATCAATTTCCTGCAGCTTGCTTTTCACCTTTTCCACCAGTTCGGGGTTAGCGATATCCTCGATGTAGGAAATACAAATATCCGTTTTGGACCGGTTGCCCACGTTAATCAATTCATGGCGCAACTTGGGGTCCCGCACCCGTCGGCGAATTAGCGCCGTGTTGAAGACAATCGTCTCCACAAATCCGTCCCGGGAACCCCGGACCACTCGCTCCAGGTCGGGTTCTTCCGGACTGCGTACCGGGTACGTTCTGGCATCAATGACGATGGCCCGGTCCATGCCGTCAAAAAACAGAACAATCGGGCCCGCCAAAATAGCATCCACTACCTTGTGCAGGTCATCAAGGCTTTCTACTTCCACGTAATTAATCTGCTTCTCAAAAATCTTCTTGAAAGTGTTGGGTATGATCTGTTCTCTTTCAATGGAAGTTAACCGCCGCATAATCCAAAGGAGAATATCGTCCTTGACAAATCCGTCAACAAACAGCAGTGCCGCGTCCCTGTCAGCAATGCTGAACTCCCGCCATAGCAAATCAAAATTTTTGTCCAAATCCAACTGTTTATCCAGCCAAGCTTTATTTTCCTTAAGTTTTTTACGAACCGGTATCTTCTTTTCAATCTTATGGGTCATATATTATAACCACTCCTAGCTAAAATTTCTTCCACTGCCTTCGTGGTAATAGGAGCACCCTTGGAAACACGGTCGTTTCCCCTCATCTTACCTATGTCGCCAACTCCAACGATAATAGGTATGTCCAGCCGGTTCAAAACATCGACGGTATCACCCAGCAGGCGCCGGCTGTGGTCCAGACGGGGAAAGCCGTCCTTGTCTACCGCTTCATTGATAATCTTTCCTTCATTGGTAACGGAGCAATCCACGGCAACCCCCGTAATACGATCGGTATTGGACGCTACGGCAACAACTCCCAGCACTTCTATCTGGTCGCTCCGCACCACTTCCGCCAGGGTGGTTTCTCCCTGTCCCTGCTCCCTGCGCCCCCGGTCATCAAACATGACCAGCACCGGGTCATAGGGCGTTGCCAAAATGGCTGATATTATTTCCGCACCGGTTACCGGTGTAGGATTGCCCCCGGACAGGGAAATACAACGCCCCCCAACTTTGCGGGCTACTGCCTCCACTGCTTCCTGGGCTACCTGGTCACCATCGGTAATCAGTATTACCCTTTTCTTCCGCTGCGGCTCCATGGCTTTCTACCCTTGAGGATTAAAGATAACGGCCATCACATAGCCAAATACCACTGCAGCCGCAATCCCTACCGCTGTAGCCTCAATGCCGCCGCCGAAAACTCCGAGTAACCCCTTGCTTTTGACAGCCTGTAAGACACCCTGGGCCAGGGTATGACCAAACCCGCTAAGCGGTATGGTTGCACCAGCACCAGCCAGGTCTACCAGCGGTTGGTACAGGCCCACACTGCTGATTAAGGCACCCATGGTGACGTAACCCACCAGCACATGGCCAGGAGTAATATTGTAAGGCGTCAGGTCCATAATTAGCTGGCCAATTACGCAAATTAACCCGCCGATAATAAATGCCAATAGTATAGACATGGGAATTTCCTCCTTTTCAATACTGTTAGCTCATTTCAAATACTACCGCGTGGCCTATCCCGGGAATGGAATCTCCCTGCTGGCAAGAACAGGGACTCATCAGTGCACCAGTACCGACACCGAGGATTCTTTTGTACTTGCCAGCAATCATTTCTTCAAGCAAATAACTGCAGGTAACCACTGCCGAGCAGGCACAGCCGCTGCCTCCGGCATGAACGTCCTGCGATGGGTCATAGATTAAAATCCCACAATCGGTATAATTTTTGGACAGGTCTATGTTTTGCTGCTGGGTCAGCTTTTCCACCAGGGCCTTACCAACAGTAGCCAGGTCACCGGTCACAATCAGATCGTAATCCTCGGGTTTTCTCCCGGTATCCTGCAGGTGCGTGATGATGGTATCTGCAGCTGCTGGTGCCATGGCAGCGCCCATGTCATTGGGGTCTTTAATCCCCTGGTCTACCACTTTACCCACGGTTGCATGGGTGATGCGCGGGCCGGAACCTTCCTTTGCTATTAGCATGGCCCCGGCACCGGTAACGGTCCACTGGGCAGTCATGGGCCGCTGGGAACCCAGCTCCGTGGGATAACGATACTGCCGCTCGGCCGTATTATGGTGACTGGAGGTAGCGGCTACCACTTTTTCCGCAAAACCGCCGTCCACGAGAATGGAAGCCAAGATTGTGCCTTCATACATAGTGGAACAGGCACCGTAGAGGCCAAAAAACGGTATGGCCAGCTGCCGGGCGGCATAATTGGCCGAAATAGTCTGGTTTAACAAGTCGCCGGCAAATAGGTAGTCAATATCGCCTGTCTGCAGGCCGGCCTTCTTGATCACCATTTCCACAGCTTCGGCCAGCATTTTGGTCTCCGCCTTTTCCCAGGTCTTTTCGCCGTAATAAGTATCCTGCACTATCTTATCGAAACAGTCTGCCAGCGGTCCTTCACCTTCCTTGGGACCGACAATTGACGCCGTGGCCATCACCACCGGCGGGTTGGCAAACTGAATTGTTCTCTGACCTACTTTTTTTACACCAGGCAAAACTTTTCACCTTCCTATCGTTCTGATATCGCGTACGCAATATTATTGAAAGAAATAAGCTATCAAACCGATAATGACAGAAGTAACGAAACCGTATACCAGCACCGGTCCCGCTATGGTAAACATTTTGGCTGCCACACCGTAAACAAACCCCTCTCTCTTAAATTCCAGTGCCGGAGAAACTATGGAATTGGCGAAACCGGTAATGGGTACGATAGATCCGGCACCGGCAAACTTACCCAGGTTGTCGTAAATACCGAGTCCCGTGAAAAAGGCCCCCAAAAAGACCATGATCATGAGTGTAGCGGTACCGGCTTCCTTTTGCGCCAGACCAGCACTTTGAAAAATATTCTGAATAATCTGGGCAAAAGCGGTAATGGAACCGCCCACCAGGAATGCCGCTACCGCATTTTTCACCCAAGTCTGCTTTGGCTTGACACTTTGGGCCATCTGCTGGTATTGCTGCTGTTGTGCCTGTTTCTTAACCTGCTGGAATTGTTTGTCCAGTAGACTGCCTTCATTTGCACCCATAAAAACACCTCCAAAATTAGTTTTCCCCCATGAAAAGAAGTTATTAGTTAATTCTGTTCCAAAAAGAGAAAGCACCTGGAAGTGCAGGTGCTTTCACCGTTTTACTAGATTGAAGCATTGCCGCCGTCATCGGCGTATGCAATCTTGACGTTTGCCTTGTACTCCTGTAATTTTCCGTTTTGCACGTTTGCAGTTAAGTTGTAAACTTCAACGCCTGTAATATTGGGCAAAGTCCTGGAAGCATCAGCCACAGCCTGCTGTACGGCATCCTTCCAGTTGTACGGTGATTCTCCCACCAGCTCAATAACCTTTACTTGCATCCATAACCCTCCTTTTAAATTTCTGTATTTATTTTGTCTCTTGCACAAAATTCTATACAAAAAAAATAACCAAAATCATTGTGAAAAATGACTTTGGTCAATTGCCAGATATGCGCAAACTTTATAGTATGGAAGTAAGTAATAACAAGTCTTGATCCTCGGAGACGACAGTTGCAATCAGTCACAAGACTTGTTATTGCCAGCAAATCTCATCTTACCTTTTTTTAGTGTCCGCCATTAACTGGCGGATTTGTTTTAGTGCCTGTCTTTCAATTCTGGATACCTGCACCTGGGACAAACCAATTGCCTCCGCCACTTCTGTCTGTGTCTTGTCCTGGAAAAAACGCATTACCAGGACCTTGCGGTGTTTTTCCGGCAGCTGTTTCAAAAGCTCTTTTAACGCGATTTTATCAAACCAGGCTTCTTCTTCCTCCTCGGCGCTACCCAGTTGGTCCAGCACGAAAATGGGGTCTCCATCATCTTTGTAAAGCGTGTCATAGATGGAACTGGGAGACTGCACCGCCTCCAAAGCTTCAATTATCTGGTCTTTGGGAATCTCCAAACTTTCGGCCAGTTCCTGGATGGTCGGTTCCCGCCCTAGTTCTTTACTGAGTTCCTCTTTGCGCATCCGCACCTTGGAAGCGGTTTCTTTCAAAGACCGGCTGACCTTTACCGGGTTATCGTCCCGCAAAAAGCGCCGGATTTCCCCGACAATCATGGGAACAGCATACGTAGAAAATTTTACATTATATGACATATCAAATTTGTCAATGGCCTTTATCAAACCAATGGTACCGATCTGGAACAAATCCTCAATATCATAGCCCCTGTTGTCAAACCGCTGCACCACGTTGAAAACCAGTTTTAAATTGCAATTTACCAAACGTTCGCGTGCTTCCCTATCTCCCTGTTGCGCCCGTTTCAAAAGTTCCATCTGTTCTTCATCGGAAAGCAAGGGAAACCGTGGTAAATTCATTTCTGACAAACGGCTTACCATATACCTGCTCCCCTTATTTTGTTAACCTTTTTCGCATGATGACTACAGTCCCCTGACCCGGTTCCGATTTAACCTCCAAATCATCCATAAATGACTTCATGAAGACAAATCCCAAGCCCATTCTCTCCGGGTCGGAAGAATAAGTGGGTTCCATGGCCTGCTGAATATTTTCAATCCCTTTACCCTTATCATCCACTACTATTTCTAGCCAATTTTCAAACCGGCTAATCTCCAGTTTTACTCGACCGTCCCGGCGGTTTTCGTAGCCGTGAATAATAGCATTGGAAACAGCCTCGGAAGTAGCCACCTTGATTTCCTCCAGGTCATTTAAAGTTAAATCCGCCTGGGAGGCAACGCTGGCAACAGTCACCCGGGCCAACCCGACGTTCTCTGCTATGCTGGAAAACTCCATTGTGACTTTATTCAACAACTTGCCCATATCTGCAGTATTCACTCTCCTACCCCCTCATATAATATGTTTTGACCAACCCAACCACAAAATTTCCGGTTCAGGTCTTAACAATCAAACTAAAATTAACTCTTTATCCATAGAGAAACCCTTCATTTTACCCTTGACGGTAAGAAGGCCCCATGGTAGGCTTTCCGGCCACACAGACACCCCCTTCAGAAGGGAGCTGCCCAGTCTGTGTTAACCATGCGGTCAGAGGCTCGCCGTCAAGAGCAGGTTCTAGAAACTTTTCAAAATTGAAAATTAGGGGTTGGACTTTTCGTGATGTTCCCAGACAATTATCTAAGGATAATTTGAGAAAATGCTGTCCGATTTTTCATTTTAGGTACTTGACATATTACCGCAGGACTTAGAGTAATTGGGATAATGCATCTTCTTCCGAAGGATAAACTTCGATAATTTTCATGATTCCCGACAGCTCCAATATCTTCCTCACCTGCGGCTGCACGCCGCTGATTGCTATGCTTCTATTTTCCTTAGCCAGTTTCTTGTACCGCCCCAAAATTACTCCCAACCCCGAACTATCAATAAAGTTAACCCCCGACAGGTCCAGCAGCAGGTTGCTTTCCGGATACCTGTCTAACAGAGTATCCAGTCTCTGCCGGAAGCTGTCCGCTACCTTCATGTCCAGTTCACCCCAAACGGACACCAGTACTGTATTGCCAAAGTGCTTGACACTTGTGTTCAAATTTCTTACCTCCCTTGCTATTCTTTCATGCAGCGCAGTATTCTACAATTCCACTGGTAAATCCTGCTAAAATACTTGGCAAAGATTGTCGCTTTAGCTCTCATTCCCCAAAATTACCAAAAAAACCGGGGCAAGAAGTTGCGAACCTTCTTGCCCCGGTTGTCTCTGTCCAGGCATTTATTCTCCCAAAATCTTTTGGAAGGACTCCGTCAGGATTCGGAAAAACCCGGCTTTTTCCACGGTTTCCTTTGCAACCAGGTCTACACGGCTTACTTCCTTACCTTTGTCATAAACAATGACTTCACCCAGTTTCTGTCCCTTTTGCACCGGAGCATCCACCCACCGGGGCAGGTTAACCTTGGTTTCCATTTGCGGTTCCGTACCCTTTTCAATGATAAAACCGGCGTCGCCAGCAGCCACAGCCGCAATTTCCTCTTTGACACCTTTACTTACCCTGATCGTTCCTACCGTATCCCCGGCCTTGTACGCCCGATGGAATGCAAAGCTGTTGAAACCGTAATTCAGCAAGTTCATGGCATTACGAAAATGCCCGTTGCGCTGGTCCGCACCCATAACCACGGCAATCAGACGCAGGCCGTCTCTTTTGGCAGTTGCTGTCAAGTTCCGCTTGGCTTTGGAAGTAGTGCCGGTTTTCAAGCCGTCCGCTCCCTCGTACCACCAGAGCAGCTTGTTCAGGTTCCACAACTCCAGCTCTGGCTCCTCACGAAACTTAAAGTATTTGGTAGAAGCCAGTTCCATTAGCTTAGGTATTTTGGTCGCGTACCCGCCTATCAGAGCCATGTCATACGCCGTGGTGTAATGATTGTCGTCATGCAAACCATGGGAATTGATAAAGTGGGTATTTTTCGCCCCGATTTCCTTGGCTTTCTTGTTCATCATTTCTACAAAGTTTGCTTCCGTGCCGCCGATGTACTCGGCAACCGCCACACTGGCATCGTTGGCCGACCCGACTGCAATGGCTATAAGCAGCTCTTCCAGTGTAAAAACTTCTCCCGGTTCCAACCATACTTGAGAGCCGCCGTAGCCCGCCGCATTTTCACTGCAGGTAACTTTGTCGGTCAGCTTCACCTTGCCTTGTTCTACGGCTTCCAAGGCCACAATCAGCGTCAGGAGCTTGGTCATACTCGCCGGGTACCACTTTTTGTGCGCATCCTGTTCATACAGCACCTTGCCGCTGCTGGCATCCATCAAAACAGCACTTTCTACATCCAGGTCAAGGTTTACCGCCCAGGCGGCGTTAACTGCCAGGCCGGCAAATAATATGCTCAGTATCAGTACCAGTGCAATGCTTTTCCTCACCACTATCCCTCCCAAGGCCAAAATTTTCCTCAAACAGACTCTATATTCTACTTTATTTCCCCGGGAGGGATTTTATGACAGGTTACCGGTATCTGTTGTCCCCATTTTTAGTTACGGTACCGTAAATCAGCGGCTGCTCCCGGTAATCCCCAAATGAGTAGGCTTCTTTCAGTATTTCCAGTGCCGCCTTTCCTTTCTGCTCATGGCCGGTATAAACTTCGGCTAAAACCTGACCCCTGTCAACTGCCTGCCCGGGTTTCGCCTTTAAAATCACCCCGGCGGCCAGGTCAATATCATCCTCTTTCCTGCTGCGTCCGGCACCGGCAACCATGGCAGCCAGACCCACTTTTTCGGCATGGAGGCGGCTGATGGTCCCCGCCTGGTCAGCTAACAGGGTAAGTACCCTCTCTGCCTGCGGCAGCAGGTCAGGATTTTCCAAAACTTTCGTGTCACCACCCTGGGCAGCAATCATTTCGCCCAGTTTCGCCAGCCCTTTGCCTGTCTCAATCAGCTCGGTTAACATTTCCTTACCCCGAGCAGCATCCTCCACTTTACCCCCCAGTCTCAGCATCCAGGCCCCCAATTCCAGGCAGACGGCACGGAGGTCGGCAGGCCCCCGGCCTTTCAGCACCTCAATAGCCTCCCGCACTTCCAGGGCGTTACCCACAGCGTTTCCCAGGGGCTGGTCCATGTTGGTAATCACCGCCACCGTTTCCCTACCCATGTCACTGCCTATGGCAACCATGGCCCGGGCCAGTTCAAAGGCCTGGTCCACATTTTTCATAAAAGCACCGCTGCCTACCTTGACATCCAGCACGATTTTATCCGCCCCCGAAGCCAGTTTTTTGCTCATAATGCTGGAGGCAATCAGCGGCAAGCTGTTAACCGTGGCCGTCACGTCTCTCAGGGCATACAGTTTTTTATCGGCGGGAACCAGGTTCCCCGTTTGGCCCACCACAGCCAGGCCGACTTCCCGCACCTGCTGCAGGAATTCATCAATTTCCAGCTCCACTCGCAGGCCAGGAATGGCGCTCAATTTGTCTATGGTTCCCCCGGTGTGTCCCAAGCCACGCCCAGACATTTTGGCAACCGGTACGCCGGCTGCAGCCACCAGCGGCGCCACCACCAGCGTGGTCTTGTCACCCACACCGCCGGTACTATGTTTGTCCACTTTGGTGCCCGGAATAGAGCTCAGGTCAATTTTGTCACCTGAATCCAGCATTATCTTGGTAAGCATGGCAGTTTCTTCATGGTTCATACCTTGAAAAAAAACCGCCATGGTAAAGGCGGACATCTGGTAGTCAGGTATGCTGCCGTCAACGTAGCCATTAAATAAAAACTCCAGTTCTTCCCTGGTCAAAGTACCCCCGTCCCGCTTTTTGGCAATAATATCGTAAGCGCGCATATTTACACTCCTTGGTAGAAAAATTCTTTGGATATATACTGGAACGGTGTTACCACCAAGAAGGATTCAGCCGGGCACTCAGTTACATAGGTTTTCGCATTTCGTTAACTATATCCTAAATAAGTTTTTCTCATCATTTACCTGTGGCTGAGTGCCCGGGTTTGCGCAGGTCTCATGGCGACGGGTGGTAACACCCCTCTATAATTAAATTCGCCGCACTACCTCATGAACCAGCTTGGAAAATTTACTCTTGGTCTTTTCCGCCGTTTCCATGACTTCATCATGGCTCAACGGTTTATGTCCCAGCCCCGCCGCCATGTTGGTAATGCAGGAAATACCCAGCACCTTGATGCCAGCATGGCGTGCCACAATTACCTCCGGTACGGTGGACATGCCCACGGCATCTGCTCCAATGGTCCGCAAAAACCTTATTTCCGCAGATGTCTCATAGCTGGGTCCGAAAACAGCGACATATACTCCTTCCTGCAGGGAATAGCCCAGCTCCCCGGCGATTTGCCTGGCCAGTTCCCTCAATTCCGGCGCATAGGCCTCGGTCATGTCGGGAAAACGCGGTCCCTGGCGGTCCACATTGGGCCCCCTTAAAGGGTTGGCTCCCATGAGGTTGATATGGTCAGCAATCAGCATCAGGTCCCCGGCCTTGAATTCCGGGTTGATGCCACCGGCGGCATTGGTTATTATTAACGTTTCAATCCCCAGTTCACGCATTACTCGTACGGGGTATGTAACTTCGGTAAGGGAATATCCCTCGTAGTAATGAAAGCGTCCCTGCATGGCAATGACTGTTTTGCCGCCCAAGTCACCGCAGACCAGCTGTCCCGCATGACCCTCCACGGTGGAGACGGGAAAATGCGGGATATCTTCATAAGCATACTTCTTCGCGTTAGCAATTTCCTCTGCCAGCACCCCCAGCCCGCTACCTAAAATGAGGCCGATCCGGGGCTTATTTTTCTCCACTGCCGCTAAAAAAGAAACGGTTTCATTGAGCTTGTCCTCCAGTTTCATTTCTCAGTACCTCCCCGGCAAAAGATGTCCCGTTTTCCGGCGGTTCACACTGCAGCATTTCCGTAATAGTCGCTCCCAAATCACTGAAGCTTTCTCTTTCGCCAATAGCAGTACCGGCCTTTATTTTCTCCCCGGTCAGTAACAGGGGCACGTACTCCCTGGTATGGTCCGTTCCCGGAAAGCCCGGGTCAGTTCCGTGGTCAGCAGTGATGATTAACACGTCATCACGGGCCAGTTTCTCCATGATACCGGGTAGCGCCCGGTCAAATTCCTGCAAGGCCTCCGCGTAACCCCGGGGGTCATTGCGGTGGCCGTAGAGCATGTCAAAATCCACCAGGTTAGCAAAAATAAGTCCGGGATGACCCGTGTCCATGAATTCCTTAATTCTCTCAATACCCTCCCGGTTGCTGCCGGTAGATAAAGAGTCGGTGATACCCTGCCCGGCAAAGATATCCTTGATTTTACCTACAGCCATGACCCTTTTTCCGGCTTGAGCAATGGTATCCAGCATGTTTTTTTGCGGCGGCTTCAAGGAATAATCATGCCTGCGTTCCGTACGTTTGAAGCTACCAGGCTGCCCCACGAACGGGCGGGCAATGACCCGGCCCACGGCATGTTTTCCCGTCAGGATGCCGCGGGCAATCTCACACATGCGATAGAGCTCCGCTACGGGTATTACCTCTTCGTGAGCAGCAACTTGAAAAACGCTGTCAGCCGAGGTGTAAACGATAGGATAACCGGTCCGTATGTGCTCCTCGCCCAGTTCTTCAATTATTTCCGTCCCCGAAGCCATTTTGTTGCCCAGTATTTTTCTTCCTATCCGCTGTTCAAACTGCGCTATGATTTCCTCCGGAAAACCGTCGGGGTATGTAGGAAAAGGTTTTTCTAAAATTACGCCGGAAATTTCCCAGTGCCCGGTGGTTGTATCCTTTCCTGCCGACTGTTCCTTCATCCTGCCGTAGGCCGCCTGCGGGGAAGCAGCGGCTTTAACTCCGGGAACCGAGATTATATTGCCCAGTCCCAGGCGCTCCAAATTGGGCAGTTTTAGTCCCCCCACAGCTTCCGCCACGTGTAACAGGGTATTTGCCCCTTCATCACCGTATTTCCCGGCATCGGGCAGAGCACCGATACCCACACTATCCAGTACTATTAAAATTACTCGCTTTACCAAAGCCCGCCAAACCTCCATTTCTATGCACGAGGATGTGTTTTATCGTAAACTTCCTTGATCTTGGTCCTGGTGAGGTGGGTGTAAATCTGGGTAGTGGCAATATCGGCATGCCCCAGCATCTCCTGAACCGCTCGCAAGTCCGCCCCATTTTCCAAAAGATGTGTAGCAAACGAATGCCGCAGCGTGTGCGGCGTTATTTCCCTGGTAATACCCGCTGCCCTGGTATATTTTTTCAGGATTTTCCAGAACCCCTGCCGCGTCAGGCGGCGCCCATGCATGTTGACAAACAGCGCCTTTTCTTCAGGCTGCTTAATTAGTTTTTTTCTTCCCAGGCGCAAATATTCGTCCAAACATTCAGCCGCCACTGAACCCATGGGCACAATGCGCTCCTTTGCTCCCTTGCCCATACACTGTACATAGCCCAAATCCAGGTTTACATGGGACGTGTCCAGGGCCACCAATTCCGAAACCCGCAGTCCGGTGGCATAAAGCAGCTCCAGCATGGCCCTGTCCCGCAAACCGCTGGGCTTTGTGGCATCGGGCTGGGCAAGCAGCTTGTCCACCTCTTCAGGAGTCATTACCTGGGGCAGCTTTTTGGCCAGCTTCGGAGCATCCAGGTTTGCCGTGGGATCTTTCTCCACTGCACCCTCGCGCACCAGAAAGTGATAAAATGATTTCAACGCCGCCAAGTGCCGCGATATGGTGGCCGGCGCCCGCCCCTTTTTCTGCAGGTTCAGCAGGTAAGCCATGATATGATTTCGCTGGGCCTGGTCAACGGAACGCACTTTTTTCTCCTCCAGCCACTGAAAAAACTGGTGCAAATCCCGGTAATACGAAGACAATGTATTTTCAGCCAACCCCCGTTCCACTGCCAAGTGGTGTAAAAACTCATCTATCCAGTAATTTTTCATAATCTGTTACCCCTTACATGACAAGATACCCTTGTTAGACTTTTCTACAAAAAAAAAGAGAAGTCCTGCGCAAAATGCTAATTATCTTCTCCCTGGTAATATTCTTTCAATTTGGTGATAAATTTATCAAACCAGCTCTCCCCGGCAGGTTCTGTGTTGCCGCTTTCCTGCCACAGGTTTTCCCCGGGTTCGCTGCCGCCCTGTTTCTGTTCTATGCGGTCACCTTCCGTGGGAACAGCCGGGTTTGGTAGGTCATTTTGCACTCGTACCGGCTGCCCGGGAGCATGATTCAAATCCTCATTCTTTGCCAGGTCGGTAATCATGCTGTTAAAACTGAGGATGACCAGTAAAAATATGCCCAGCAACAGGGCCAGCCGCAGCGCGGTCTGCATTTTCGACCTTACATTGGTAACAATAATTAACATATTTAAATTCCCTCCCCAAAACTAAACATTTTGTTATTCAAAAATATGTCCAGGAAGGGCGTTTTAGAACTAAAGCCCGGCATTCATACCGCCAATGCCGGGCCTGAAAGTTAACTTTCCTGCAACAGTCTCCCCCGGGGGGCTCTCTGCCAGAAGCGGTTGGTTTCCGCCACAACCACACCGCTCAGTCCCAGCAGTCCCACCAGGTTGGGTACTGCCATTAACGCGTTCATGACGTCGGCCACGCCCCATACCAGGGTCAGGTTGATGGTAGTTCCCAGGAAAACGAAGAGTATCCAGGCGTAGCGATAAAACCAGACGCTTTTTACGCCAAAAAGGTATTCAAATGCCTTTTCCCCGTAGTAAGCCCATCCCAGAATGGTGGAAAAAGCGAAGAAAATAATCCCCAGGCTGACTATCAGTCCTCCGGGACCGGGCAAACCCTGTCTGAACGCTATAACCGTCAAAGCCGCGCCCGTTTCGCCGGAGGTCCAAACACCGCTGGTGATAATGGCCAGCGAGGTAATGGAACAGATAATTATGGTGTCGATAAACGTTCCGGTCATGGAGATTAAAGCTTGCCTGCCGGGGTAGTCGGTCTTGGCTGCAGCTGCCGCTATGGGTGCACTGCCCAACCCGGCTTCGTTGGAAAACACTCCCCGGGCCACACCCATACGAATTGCCAGCAGTACACCAGAACCGGCAAACCCGCCCACAGCCGCCGTGCCGGTGAAGGCCTGGCCGAATATCATACCCAGGGCCCTGGGAACCTCGGAAATATTAATGAAAATAATCAGCAGTCCCCCTAAAATATAAAACACCGCCATAAAAGGTACCAGTATGGAGGTCACTCCTGCAATACTCTTGATGCCGCCGAGAATTACCAGCGCCACCAGCACGGCCAGGATAACACCGGTAATCATGGGAGGGACGCCAAAAGACTCCTTCACCGCATCAGCTACCGAATTGGACTGTACGGTATTACCAATGCCGAATGCTGCCACAGCTGCAAACAGCGCAAACAGCATCCCCAGCCACTTCCAGCCCAGGCCTTTTTCAATATAGTACATGGGTCCGCCGGATATTTCTCCCTTTTCGTCCACCGTGCGGTATTTTACCGCCAGGATGGCCTCGGCATATTTGGTTGCCATGCCGAACAGTGCAGTAATCCACATCCAGAAAATTGCCCCGGGTCCTCCGGCGGCTAGAGCCGTAGCCACCCCGGCAATGTTTCCCGTACCGATAGTGGCCGCCAAGGCCGTTGTCAAAGCCTGGAACGGCGTAATATCTCCTTCCTCTTCGGCATTGCCTTCATTTTTGGAAAACACCAGTTTTAAGGCATAAGGCAACTTGCGTATCTGTAAAAAGCGCATGCGAACAGACAGGAAAATACCCGTCCCTACCAGCAGAGCCAGCATGTACGGCCCCCATACCCATTTGCTAAGCATATTAAAAAACTCCGTAACGGCTGTCATTATGGCCACCTCTCATGCTATTTTTACCGGATTCCAAGCCAGTTAGATTGCCTCAAGCAGGTCCACGTATTCCATTCCGTGCGCTTCCGCCACCGCTCTATAGGTTACCTTGCCATTGACCACGTTTACCCCGTTGGACAGAGGTTCATTTTCCCTGATTGCCTGCAGCCAACCCCTATCCGCCAGCTGAATGGCATAGGGCAGCGTGCTGTTGGTTAGGGCAAAAGTGGAAGTACGGGGTACGGCCCCGGGAATATTGGCTACAGCGTAGTGAATGACCCCGTGCTTTTCGTAAACCGGGTCGCTGTGCGTGGTCACATAATCCATGGTCTCGATACAGCCTCCCTGGTCAATGGCCACGTCTACAATCACGGCACTTTTTTTCATCTCCCGTACCATATCCTCGGTTACAATCTGCGGCGCCTTTGCTCCCGGAATCAATACCGCACCGATTAACAGGTCTGCATAACGCACGGCCTTGCGTACGTTGAATTCGTTAGACATGATTGTCTTGACATTGCCCTCAAATAGGTCGTCCAGTTCCCGCAGGCGCTTGGGATTAAGGTCCAGAATAGTTACCTGGGCCCCCATGCCGTAGGCCATTTTGGCAGCGTTGGTACCAACTACGCCGCCGCCAATGATAACCACATCCGCCGGCGCTACCCCGGGAACACCGCCCAGCAGCGTCCCACGACCACCCTTGGGCTTTTCCAAAAACTGCGCCCCAATCTGTACCGACATCCTGCCGGCAACCTCGCTCATGGGCGTCAGCAGCGGCAGGCTACCGTCATCCAGCTGTATGGTCTCGTAGGCGATGGCCACCACCTTTTTCGCAGCCAGCTGCTTTGTCAGTTCTTTTTCCGCAGCCAAATGCAGGTAGGTAAAAAGCACCAGTCCTTCACGAAAATAACCGTACTCTTCAGCCAGTGGCTCCTTGACTTTCATGACCATTTCCGCATTTTCCCACACATCTTTTGCTGAAGGTACTATCTTGGCTCCCTGCGCAGCAAACTCTTCGTTGCTGATGCCGCTGCCCACACCAGCATCGGTTTCAATTAACACCTCATGCCCTCTTTTGGTGAGAGCAGCCACCCCGGCAGGGGTAATGGCAACACGGTTTTCGTTATTTTTTATTTCCTTGGGGACTCCGATTCTCATATTTTTGACCACCTTTCCTGACGCACGCTTAATCTTTTATTTTATCTTCTTTTATTTTTTTCCACAGCCGCAAAAAAATATGTATTGCCTAATACAAAAAGGCACGGCTTTAAAACCGTACCTTTTCTGCTAAAAATAAACCGCTATTAACTTGATAAACGCCGGCGAGAGAAAGGCTTCCACCAGCCCGCCGGTAATAACAAAAGCGGCGGCACCACAGAAAAGCAACGTATACCCCACAAAATACCGGGGCAGCTGCAGGCCGTGCGAAAACCTGCCCCGCACCAGGTTTAAGGAAAAAGTCACCGCACTAACCGCCGCCAGTAACAGGGCCGGTAACAAGAACAAATTTTGCGGCAGAATGGAAAACAGCGTTAGCAAAATCCCCGCTGCGGCCTTTTCCTGAATCAAAAAACTGATGGTAAAACCCAGCACCAAGCCGCGGAGAAAAATTACCCCCAGAATCAGGGGAATCCCAATAACCGTCAGGCCCAAAAACCAGATTAAGGCCACTACCTTAATATTGGACCAAATTACACGCTGTGCCAAGCCGGTACTGTCAACCTGCCAGTCCCCGGTTCCCTGCAGGACCAAATCCACGTAATCCTGCAATTCCTCCTGCTGCTGCACGGATAGGGTATTTATTCCCAGGGAACCGGTAATGATACCAGCGCCAAAGATGACCAACGTAACAAGACAAACAGCCAAGTTTGCCCGAATATATTCCTTAAGTCTGTTAGTAAAGACCACAGGCGCCACCTCTCCTGTTTTGTACATGTTTATGCAAGGAGAGGTTATTTATGCTCGTCTAATAGTTTGGTTTGTATCACCTGGCAGATAAAATGGGCAGCCAGAACATCCTCCCAAGAATTGGCGCTGGCTGCCACTATCGAAATATTTTTTTGATGTTTCCTGGCCAGACAAACTGCCCGCCCGGCGCCGGAAAGAGCGGGTGCCAGGCCTTTCTTACGGCCCGTCCTGGCAACAGTTGCCGTCAGGACAAGCCCGCCGGCGGTAAACGCTGCATCAAAGGCAGTGCCGCCGGTGTCGCTGACCGCCACAACCAGCTTGTTTTCCAGCGGGTAAAGTTTGGCCAGTTCCGCACCGGCATTGGGTAAAATCCGTTCCACCCTTGCCCCGGCAGCGGCCACACCGCTGATAAACCGGGAAGCATTTTGCTCCCTTTCGGTATTGCTGGCCCACCGGGGTTCGGTAACCAGAACAATCCCCGCATTTTCCGCTAAGGACAGCTGCCCCACATGCCTGCCTATGGCATAAGGAGAAACCGGCACGGGAGCAACAGCCCCATCAGGAGCAGCGCCAAAAACCGCCCTTGCCCCGGCATCCAGGGCACTTTCCAAAGAAGTGGACATGTCGATGACGTCCACGATGACAACAACGTCACCCCGGGCGGCAGCCGCTGCTGCACCGCTGGCATCGGTTTCCGTGCTCACCCGCAGACGAGGCATCAGCTCACGGCCCCCTTCTAGGCTCCGGCCGCCCAGAGAATGCCCACAATACTTTTGCCGTCCACAATCTCGCCGCTGTAAACTTTGGCCACTGCTTTCTCCAGCGGCAGCTTGACCACCTGCACAAATTCATCCTCGTCACACCGCTGTTCCCGTTCTTCCAAGTCCGCGGCCCGGTAGAGATACATTATTTCATTGCAAAAGCCCGGCGAAGTATAAAACTTGCCCAAAAATTCCACCTGCCGCGCACGGTATCCGGTCTCTTCCTCCAGTTCCCGTATAGCGCATACCTCGGGGGCTTCGCCGGCGTCCAGCTTCCCCGCAGGCAGTTCCAGGGTATCCTGGCCAATGGGATAGCGGTGCTGGCGTACCAGCAGCAGTTCCCGTTCAGGAGTCAACGCGACCACGGTTACTGCTCCGGGATGTTCCACCACCTCCCGGGTAGCCTCTCTGCCGTTTGGCAATTCCACGGTGTCCACCCGCACGTTAATGATGTTGCCCGTAAATATGTTTTTCTTCCTCAGCGTTTTTTCTCTCAAATCCACAAAAAGCGCCCCTCTCCGGAATATTTTTCCTGCAAACTTCATATCATATATTATCAAAGCAACAAAGCGAGGGTCAACAGATGGTGCAACAGGTAATATTAAAGGACCGTATTTTCTGGCTGGGAAAACCACTGGAAGTATGCGATTATCTCCGACAGTTAAGCAGGCAGTATGAAACGGTTTCCCAGTTGATCAATGAAAAACTGCACTAGGTCATAACAAGCTGTCAACGCGTCGTGCCGCCTGCTTGGCAGCCAGAATTCCGGTGGCACCGGCTGCCAGGAAAAACGCCGGGTCCTCTTCAAATCCTCGCCCCATGGAAGAGACCGCAATGCCTTTTTCCTGCAACAGTTCGTGGGCCGGTGTTCCCGGTACCTCCTGTACCGTATGTTTGGCCGGAATATCCTTTGCCTGCTGTTCCAGTTGGTCCGCCATGAACCTGCGGTCCAGTTTTGGAAAAACAACCGTGGCAGGGGCATGAGCCAGTTGCAAAATGGTACGCGTGTGGTGACTGAGACCCCGGTGCCGCGGCCGGGAATCAGCAAAACTCAGCCGGGGAATCACAAAAGGCCTGCCCTGCAAATTGGCCACGGCATTAATGATGTCAGCCTGCTCCAACCCGCTGAAGCCGAAGCGGGTACCGGTACCTGCTATTCCCGGCCCCATGGTTACCACGGCAACATCGGCTTCCAATACCGCTCTGGCAGCCAGCAGGCCGGTATAAATATTTATGGCTTCCAAATCGCCGCCAAATGCATGGCCCACAGTAACAGTTCCCTCCAGCAGCCGACTTTCCCTCAGCCGGGTCACCAGTTTGCTGAAGGCAAGCGGCAGCGCTCCCCCGTCAGTCATGACATAGACTACCCGCAGTTTGGAATTCACCGCCTTGACGCCTGCCGCAGCATAGGGTAGCATGCTGTGCAGCAAGCCCAGTACCACAGGCATTCCCTCAAGACTGTCAGCCTGTTTCATGATATGGTAGTAGAGACTTCCCTGTTCTTCCACGGCGTTTACTTTTAACTGGCAGGGAGTATAGCGCAGTTTCATGATGTGCCCGGGTCGCATATTGGTCCGGCCGGTATTGGTCAGGTTGGCCATGACAAAATGATAGCCGCCGGTACCCAGCCGGAGATTGACAGCGGTAGTGTTTACCATCACTACATCTCCCACAGCAACGCTGCCCGTCAGGTCGTCATAGTTTACCGCCCTGCCCCTACCGTCATCCGTCTCCACCATAATTTCCGTCACACCCGGCCTGGTGCCGGTAATTTCAATGACACGCCCCTGGCAAAAATCAATCATTTTATTCCTCGCTCCCCGTAGGTTTTAACAGCCAGTTCTCTCTCCACGGCCGGGTAGTTAGTGCCAAAGCAGCTGCGATGGAAACCAGCACAACCAGGACACCCAGCACGAGCAAAGCTGACACCGGGTAATCCCCGTAAGCATGACTAAGATCTCCCAGCAGGTTCTGGATACTCATGATACCGAGCACAAACGGGGTAATAATCTTAATGGACCAGATCCACCAGCTGCCCACCGAAAAGTCGGAAATGCGATTGACATACTCCTTAAATTCATCCAAACGAAAAAACCAGCCCAAAACAATACACTCCAGCAACCCGGTAACCGCAATCCCGTAGTTATTGATAAAATGGTCAACAATATCCAAAACCATCAAGCTGTTGCCAAAGGCAAAGCCCAGGCTTAAAATCATGGCAAAAAGCGAAGTTCCCGTAACCGCCGCCGGGCGGCTTAAGTTAAATTTGTCCATCAGGGCGCCGGCAACAGTTTCCACCAGGGAAACACTGGAAGAAATACCGGCCAGAACGAGAGAACCAAAAAACAGAATGCCAAAAAACACGTTAAATGTAGGCAGCGTATTTATGGCCTTGGGAAACACCGCAAATGCCAGCATTATGCTTTTGTCCACCACCTGTTCAAAGGGCATCTGCTGTGCTTCCGCCATGTACCCGAGAATGCCAAACACGCCCATTCCCACCAAAAAGCTGAAACTACAGTTGGTTAAAGACGTGATGAAAGCGTTGTTTACCAGATCCGATTTCTCAGGCAGGTAACTACTGTAGATGATCATGGCACCAAATCCCAGGCTTAAGGTGAAAAATATTTGCCCGTAGGCAGCCACCCAAACCCTGGCATCCAACAGCGCGCTGAAATCCGGTTGCAGATAATAGTTTAATCCCGACAGGGCACCGGGCAGGGTCAGTCCGCGGACGGTAATAATGATAACCAGCACAGCCAGTAAGGGCATAAAGATTTTATTGGCCCGCTCAATACCTTTTTCAATACCGCTGTAAATAATAACAAAGTTCAGCACCCAGATGCCAATTATGGTTGCCACTATGGGCCACCGGAAAGAACCGAAATCCCAGGGAGAACCGGTTAACCGGAGAAAGTCGTTGATAAAAAATCCTGCCGGTTCCTGACCCCATGGCTGGGTGAAGGAAAAGATAAGGTAATTAAAACTCCAGGCAATAATGACCATATAATAGACAACCAGAATAAATGAGAGCACCACTGGCCACCACCCCAGCCATTCCCAGCGGCGTCCGAGCCGGGCAAAAGCCAGAGGCGCGGAGCCGCGAAGCTTGTGCCCCAAGGCAAATTCCAAAATCATCAGCGGAATACCCGCAGTAAATAGTGCAAACAGGTAGGGAATAAGAAAAGCCCCGCCCCCATTGGAGTATGCCATGTAACTAAACCGCCAAATATTACCCAAACCTACAGCGGACCCGATTGCCGCCAAAACAAATCCCAGCCGCGTGCCCCACTGGTCACGCACTTGCTGCTCGCTCACAACAACATCACCTTCCGTACTTAAAGAGTAGATACTGCCAACCCTACAACCACCATCTTTCACACAACACTGCCACCTTTTATCCCAAATAAAATTCCTGTATCACCTCCCGTACGCAATTGCACTTTGCTCAGTCCAAAAAAAGGAAAATCTATATCTTATTCGACAATCTCGACAATCTCCTTTCATTCACGGCCCAGCCGATCCAGGTGACGCAACAGCCGGTTACTGCTGATAATTTTTGAAAAGGAAACTTTTTCCGCATACCAATGGAGAACTGCCAGAAAGACCAAGCCCGGCAAACGTATGCCGACAGGCAGAACCCAAACGGCGGCAATCCCCAGTACTACTCCCAGCACGTTGGCACCTACATCACCCAACATGGCTTCGGCAGCCAAATCCAGGGGAAAAAACACCAGTGCCGGGGCAATGACCAGCCACAGCAGTCCCGCGGGCAGAGCTCCGAGCGCCGCGGCTATTATCAGAAGAGCCGCCAGGAAAAACACTTTTAGTGCCCGGCCCGGTCTTAAGTCAAACAGGTTGACCAGGTTGGTCACCAGGGCAATTAACAGGGCGTCAGTGACAAGTTCAAGGCTGGAAGCGGCAAAAATAAAGGCTATCCCCACGGCAACAATCCCACCAACCACTGCTTTCATCAGGCCGGTGGTCACCTTTCTCAGCTTAAAAAAGGCCGCCAGGTGCCCGCCAAAGCCCTTACTGTCAGTTTCTCCCCACAGGTCATCCGCCAATCCCGCCGCCCCCACAACCATGATTGCCACCTGCAATGCAAGTATTTCCCGTTTAAACGAGGGAAACACAACTAAGCTCAACAACAGCCCACCAAAAGAACCGAATACTATCACCAGGCCTCCCAGGAAAGGAACCTCCCGCTGCCGGAAATTTTGCCGGGTCAGTCCCGCCCGTTTTAAACACTTTATTAACGGGTCCTGTATGGCTCGCGCCACAGCATAGTTAAGAATAGCTAAGAAATAAAGCGGTAAATAGTGCATCACGCTTTCCTCCATGCCTTCTGCAGCAGCACCCTGGCCACATGGCAGCACTGTTTCCCGCGGTGATAAAAACCCTTACAGTTACGTCCCGTTTCTCGGTGCGACATGTTTACCGGCACTTCCAGCAGTTTAAATCCCCGCCTATGAGCATCGATGGTCAGCCCCACCTCTACGCCAAAACCGTCGGCATAGGGGGCTAGTGCTTCCGCAGCCTGCATGGTCATGGCCCTCTGGCCGGACAAAGGCGAGAAAAAGAAGGTCTTCGTATACAGGTACAGGCCGTACCGCGCTAGGTTTGTAGCTATGCCAAAACCACCCCTGGTTTTGGGCCGGGGAAACCGGGCAATACTGATGTCGGCCTGCCGCTCTCTTACCGGTACATACAGTTTTACGGCTTCAGCGGCAGTTTCACCTAAATCTGCATCCAAAAAACATATGTAATCACCCCGGGCAGCAGCCACCCCTCTGGTTAAAGCTGCCCCCTTCCCCAGGTTTTTCTGGTGCACAATCACTTCCGCTCCTGCCCGGCTGGCCAGTGCAGCAGTCTTGTCCAAAGACCCGTCATCTACCACCAGTATTTCCTTGACATGGGGCAGGCCGGTCAGTGCCGTCACCGTTTTTCCAATGGTTTCTGCCTCATTGTACGCAGGAATAATAATGGAAACGTCCCGCATTGCAGTTTCCTCCAGATAAGTCCAATTAAAAATTGAATAGCAACCGGAATCGCATAAGCAGCAGGCGAATGAGCTGGAATATTTCCGGAGCAGCCACGGCTATGACGGTAAACGGTACCAGCGCCGCCACCACAATCTGGGCCAAATAACTTATTTTTACCCGCTGACAGTACAGCTTGCTGACCCCCTTGGCATCCACCAGAGCAGGACCGATTTTCATACGAGTCAGCAGAGTGCTTGCCATGCCCCGGCGCCCCTTTTCCATGAAGTCGAGAACATTGGAATGAGTTCCCACAGCGACGATCAGTTCCGCACCCTTTTGATACGCCAGCAGCATGGCCACGTCTTCGCTGGTCCCCAGCGAAGGCAGGATGTGACCCACCAAACCCAATTCCCGGAGTCTTTTCATTCCCGGCGCCCTGCCATCAGGATACGCGTGAACCACCAGTTCGGCACCACAGCGCAAAGCCCTATCGCTGACACTGTCCATATCTCCTATGATAATGTCGGGAACCAGCCTGGCCTCCAGCAGGGCATCCGCCCCGCCGTCAACACCAATTAGCACCGGGTTTACCTCACGGATGTAGGTCTCCACCGCCTGGAGATCCTGGCGGTAGTTGTGCCCCCTGACCACTACCAGGGCATGCCTGCCGCGAAAGCTGGTCTTAAGCGGCGGGATGTCCAGTTCTTTTACCAGCAAATCCAATTCCCTGGCGGCATGGGTTAGAGTATTTTCCGCAAATATGGCCAGTTCTCTCCGGTAGTTGTCCCTTGTTCCTTCCAGGCGCCGGGTAATAAGTTCCAGCGTCAGCACCGTTCCCTGGGCAATCTCATGCTTATTTAATAAAATGTGACAATCTTTAATCTCTATTTCCTGTCCTTCCCGAAGCTGGTGCAGCAGGCGGCGGCTGTCGGCATCTATCAGCAAAACCCCGTTTTTCACCAGTCGCATAGGCCCCTGGTTGGGGTAACGGCCGCTGATAGAGGGGCTAAGATTGATTACCGCCTTCACCTTACAGGCCAGGAGGCTCTGGGCGGCAACCTCGTCTATGTCCCGGTGGTCAATGACGGCAATTTCCCCGGGCTTCAGCCGCTTGACCAGCTCTTTAGTTTTTTTATCTATCCGCACACGGCCTCTTACATGCATGTCTCGTCACCTGTACTTAGTATTCAGCATTGTTCTCAGCAGCTATACAATTTTTTTGGGCATAAAAAAAGAGAGACTAATAATGGTCTCTCAAATACTCCTCTAGGGTAATTCCCAATTTTGCTATCTCTCGGGCTGCTTCCACGCCCACGTAGCGCAGGTGCCAGGGTTCATAGCTGTAGCCGGTTATTTCCTCCTTGCCCTTGGGATAGCGGATGATAAAACCGAAGTCGGGAGCGTTCTCCACCAGCCACTTGCCCTCTTTTGTCTCGCCAAAGCTTTGGTTCAGCCGGTAATTGACACCGGGGCTGGTAACATCCATGGCCAACCCTGTCTGATGCTCACTCTGCCCCGGGCGAGCGCTGGTCCTGTTGGCCACTTCTTCCCCGCGCTTTCTAGCCTTGTAAGTAAAAATTTGTTCCTGTCTCTCATAGGAGCGGTATCCCGACAACCCGTAAAGGTGCAGACCATCGGCTGCCGCTTTGGCAAACAAAACCTCTATGGCCCGGGCCGCCTCTTCTCTCAACAACTTTTTCGGCAGATCTTCCCGAAACGGAAAGGGAATGTCGGGCTTTACCAAGTTTTCCGGTATGTAATCAGCCGGCAGGTTGCGCTCTTTATTGACCAGTACAAGAATATCGCCGGGATTATTGACGATTTTCTTCCCATCCGGGTCGGTATCCACCGTTCGTTCCAGGTAAGACTCCTGTTCCTCATTTGCGTCTGGGCCAGCTTGCGGAATTTGTTCTGTCGTATCACCGCCAGCCATAAGCTCCTCTTGGATGCTGCCACCGGTGTCGGCACTTGTCTCCTGCACCCCTAACCACTGCCAGGAACTGAGGTTTATTATTTCCACAGCTCCCGCGTAAAAGGTAGAAAAAAATATCGCAAATAGTAACAGCAACAGTAAGACCATCTTTTTCATTACCGAACTCCCTTTCTTTATCTCTCAAAAGGGAGTTCGATAAATAACTACAGTTTTCCTTTCTTTTCTACAAGTTATTTCCCGGAAAAATGTAAAAAACGGGCAGAAACTGCCCGTTGAAATTGTTTGACACGATTATTGCTGTTCACTTGTTATAAATTTAACTTACTTTGCCAATCCGCAGTTTATCTGCTACCATGGCTATAAATTCGGAGTTAGTCGGCTTACCGCGTTCAACATTGATAGTATATCCAAAAAATTTGTTCATCATTTCCACGTTTCCGCGGTCCCAGGCCAACTCAATGGCATGACGAATAGCTCGCTCCACCCGGCTGGGAGTGGTGTTGTACTTCTTGGCAATCATGGGATACAATTCTTTGGTAACAGCGCCCAGCAAGTTCACTTCGTCAATAACGAGTAAGATAGCATCGCGTAAATACTGGTAGCCTTTAATATGCGCCGGAACCCCCATTTGATGGATAATTTTGGTAACTTCCACATCCAAATTACGAGTTTTGATGACTCCGCCCCTGTTGTCGGTAGACAAACTGGGCATACCGTTGGCCAGTTGACGTATCCGGGAACCCAGCACTTCCAAATCAAAGGGCTTTAAAATATAATAATCAGCACCTAATTGTATGGAACGTTGGGTCATTGTTTCCTGTCCCAACGCTGTAAGTACAATAATTTTTGGCATTTTCCCATCAAAAGTGCTTAATTTTTCCAAAACGCCAATTCCATCCAAATGAGGCATAATTATGTCCAGTATCACTACGTCCGGCTCGTGTTCTTCGATGAGTTCCAGTGCCTCGGCTCCGTTATGCGCTATGCCTATAAGATTTAAATCCTCTTCCTCCATAAAGTAATTTTCCAAAATGCTGCAAAACTCCTTGTTGTCATCGGCAATCAGTACATTTACTCGGTCCGCCATTATTTCCATCCCGCCTCCTGTAAAAATATTTATAATTATTTTTGCTTTTCGACGATGAAATCAGATAATCCTGCTATACATGGTAAAAAGTGCTAAATTGTTATTTTTATGTATATTTCTGTATATTTTTACTTTTTTCAGCATGAATTAATGAAAAAAGCCAGCAGCATTGAAAAAACTTAATGCTCTGGCTTTAATATTTTTGATTATATCAGTTTTCAATAACATCCATTCCACCGGAACGCCATAGCCACGAGTTGGGTCGTTAACAAAAACGTGGGTGATGGCTCCTACTAGTTTCCCGCCTTGCACGATAGGACTGCCGCTCATACCCTGAATGATGCCTCCGGTAATGGAGAGCAGTTTCGGGTCCGTAACATGAATTATAAGCCCTTTTCCTTCATACTGCTTCTGCGGCAGTACACGTTCTATTTCGATATCAAATTGTTCGATTTTGTTTCCGTCCACGACTGTATAAATTTTGGCCGGGCCCGGTTTGATTTCACTGACGTAAGCCACCGGCAGTGGTTCATGAAACCAGTTGTTTTTAGGCAGCTGGTTTAGTTTCCCAAAGATACCTACAGTAGTATTTTTTTGAATGTCCCCTTTGATGCCATCCTGTTCAAAGATTCCTATTTTTTCACCGGGCTGTCCTCTTTTGCCCTGCTGGATACCCTGTATTACAGCAGATACTATGCTTCCACGGCCTAAATCTATTTGCTGGTGTGTTTCCGCATCCATAATCAGGTGTCCTAACGCACCGTAAATACGTGTTGTCGGTTCATAGAAGGTCAGGGTGCCGACACCGGCTGCACTGTCGCGAATAAACAGACCGATGCGGTAACGGTTGGTTTCAGGGCAAAATTCCGGATTAATGGCAATATGATATTGCTGTTTATTTCTCTCTACTACCATGTTTACGGGCAAATCGCTGGCGCCGGCTTTATCAATAATTTGCGCCGCCTGCTTATCACTAGTAACTTTTACTCCGTTGATGCTGATAATTTTGTCGCCAACTTTCACTCCAGCCTCTTTGGCGGGGTAACTCCGGTTACCGTTTTTACCCACCACGGGAGAATAACCGATAACCATGACACCCTGGGATTGAAGCATTACTCCGATTGACTGCCCACCGGGGTATACTTCCACCCTGGGCACAACGTTCACTGTCACTTGCCGCAAGGGAATGATACCAAACAGCTTCAACTGCAGGTTAACTTTTCCCGGCTGTACAGCCACCGGCCAGTCCCTGCTAAAACCCAGCACACGTTCCTTAAAGGAAGCATTCTTAAGACGCAGAATATCCTGCGATTCCGCCTTTACATACACGCTTAGCTTTTGTAGTACCTCTTGGGGAAAATCCAGTTCCAACCGGACCTGTTCTCCAACCGGAATCTTTTGGTGGGTGGGGAGGGCTAGATAACTTCTGACCTGGGAGGTCAGGCACAATGTGGTCAGTAAAATAATAACACACAGCCCAAAAAATGTGCTTCGCTTGGAGCATTGCAAGAGAATCACCCTCCTAATTTACCCTTCGCCCTGGCAAAACAGCTCAAGCCTCCTTTTTCTTCTCTTTTAAAAGAACGTTCGAACGTTTCAACCTTTGGAAAGATCTTCCGCAGAAAACTAAACTCGAGTTTCTAATGTTAAGTTAACCTTTCTTAATTTCTTTTATGCCCTTGAAGCACTGGTAAATCAAAGGTTTGGCGCACCAATTTGTGACAGGCTAAGCAAGACAATTGTTTACAATCTGCATGTTATTTTTGTTGCGAATACCAAAAAACTTTTTTCCATTTTTTATAAATAAAAAATGCCCAGCCTATTTCAAGCATGGGCAAAAATTTTCACCGCTATGCAAGGCAAATTTTTAAATTTACGCTTTTAACAATTCCTTGGCATGCTCGATTGCTACCTGATTGGTCCCACCCAGCATACGCGCCAGTTCCCGGACGCGCTGCTCCGGTTCCAGTGGTTTGCAATATGTGACCGTCCGGCCGCCGACAACTTCCTTGCTGATTGCAAAATGCCTGTGGGCTTTGGCGGCAATAGCCGCACTGTGCGTGACGCAAAGCACCTGCCGGTGCTCGGCAATTGTTGCCAATTTTTCCGCAACTTTACGAATGGTTTCCCCGCCAATGCCGGTATCTATCTCGTCAAAAATCATGGTAGGAATATGGTCCAGTTCCGCCAGCACGGTTTTCAAAGCCAGCATCACCCTGGACAATTCCCCGCCGGACGCAATTTTTGCAAGAGACTTCAAATCCTCACCAGGGTTTGGGGAAATCAAAAACTCGACTTCATCCTTCCCGTGGGGCTGCGGCGACACCTCTCTGATAGCAACGCAAAACCTAGTTGCCTCCATGGCCAGATCCTTCCACAGCCCGCTCAACCTGTCAATCAATTTCCGTGCACCTTGACGGCGCACCTCGGTCAACTGCTCCGCATATTCATAGTACTGTTTTTTCAGCCGGGCAATGGCTTGCTGAAGCTGTTCCTGGTTTTCTTCCCTGTGGCTCAATTCTTCCAGTGAAGCTGCTATCTGGTCGCGGTAGGCCAGGATATCTGCCACCGTGCCACCATACTTCCGTTTTAGCTGCCTTAATAAATGCAGCCGGCTTTCCACCTGGTCTATCCGCTGCGGGTCAAAAGATAAGCCGTCCGCATACCGGCGCACTTCACCGGCACATTCCTCCACCTGGTACAGGGCCTGTTCCAGGCTTTCCACCAGGGGCTGCAGTTCCTTGTCATAATGCAGCATTCGCTGCAGTTCGTTTATTGCCTGGCTGATGGCATCATAGGCACTTAATTCTCCCGGTCCCCCGTCATACAGCAGCACCCGGATTTTATCAGCGCCTGTAGCCAGGGTCTCCGCACCGTCCAGCCGCTGCTTTTCCCGTTCCAACTCCTCTTCCTCACCGGGAGTCAAGCCTGCTTTATCTATTTCCTCCAGCTGAAATTTATAATAATCTTCTTCCCGCGCTATCTCCTCTGCGTTTCGCAGCAGGTCCTGAAGCTGCCGCTCCGTTTGCTGCCAGTCGTGATACAAATCCCGAAGCTTTGCTTTTAATTTGTCTGCCTCGGAACCGCAATATTCATCCAGAAGCTGCCGCTGCATATCTTCAGAAAGCAGCGACTGGTGGTCATGCTGCCCGTGAATATCCACCAGCAGTGACCCAAATTTTTGATACATGGCCAGTGTCACAGGCTGCCCGTTAACCCGGCAGGTATTGTTACCGCTGGCAGAAATCTGCCGCGAGAGCACTAAATTTCCCTCTTCATCCTCGGGCAATCCCATTTCCGCCAGCAAACTCCTAACCGCCGGCTTATCATGTACTGCAAATAAACCGGAAACCACGGCCTTTTGGGCTCCCTGGCGAATGTATTCCTGTTTGGCCCTTTGACCCAGTAGCAAACCGACGGCATCGATGATGATGGATTTGCCCGCCCCGGTTTCTCCCGTCAGCACGTTGAGTCCGGAAGAAAATTCCAGTTCCAGGTGTTCAATCAGTGCAAAGTTGTCAATTGTTAGCTCTTTAAGCATCTTGCGCCTCCTATGCTAACAAATTGTTCATTCGCTCCAGCACTGCCGGTACAGCTTCTTTCGGCTTGACAATTACTAGTATGGTATCGTCACCCGCAACGGTACCAATAACTTCTTCCCAGACCACATTGTCTATGCACGAAGCCACTGCATTGGCCGTACCCGGCAATGTACGCACTAAAATAAGATTTTCACTGTGGTCAATGGATACCACGGAATCCCGGAACATTCGCCGCAAACGCCGTTCATAGTTTGTTCCCCGCTGTTCCTGGGGACGGCCGTAGTGATAGGCGTTGTTACCGGCAGGTATTTTCACCAAACCCAGTTCCTTGATATCCCGGGATACGGTAGCCTGGGTCACTTCAAAGCCTTCCTTTCTTAAAGCAGTCACCAGCTCATCCTGGGTCTCTATATCATATTTGTCAATTAACTCCAGAATTTTCCGTTGCCGTTTTGCCTTCACTTTAGTCCACCTCACGTCTCTGTATGGCCAGCAGGTACGGGGGATGGTGCTGCCGGTTGGGAAACGTCAGCCGGGCTACATCCCATCCACCCTGCGGCAAACCCGCGGCCCACTGTTCCACGGCAGCTGCCTCCTCCCGGCCGCCCGGGTGGCCGGTATAAATCACTACAGTGATAAGGCCCAGGGGCCGCAGCAGGCTGCGCGCAGCCTCCAGCGCTCTCACCGTGGTCTCGGGCTGCGTAATTACCTCTTTATCGCCGCCGGGTAAATAACCCAGGTTAAACATGACACCGGAAACTTCCTCATGTACGTGGGCTAACAGTTCTTCGTGCCCGGCCTCAATCAGCTCGACCCTTCGAGCCAAATTTTCCGCTGCCAGGCGTGAACGGGTACAAGCCAGCGCTTCCTGCTGGATGTCAAAAGCGTAAACCTTGCCCGTTTCGCCCACCAACTGAGCCAGGAACACCGTATCGTGGCCGTTACCGCACGTTGCGTCTATGCAGATATCTCCTGCCGACACAGCCCGGGCCATTAATTTCTTTGCCTCCTTAACAGCGTTGGGAAACAACCTAACCACGGGCATAGCGCCCATCCTCTCCTTTTAATTTTTCCCGCAAGATTTCGTAAAAACTCCTTCCCTGCAGCCGCAGCAACTTGGCATTGAACGGAGCTTTTAAAATAGTGATTTCATCATCTTCTTCCAGTTTAAACCCGTGCTGCCCGTCTACAGTGAGCATTACCTCCGACACGGCAGAACACACTACCACCCGGACGATTTCCTTGGGTGACAGCACCAGAGGCCGGGCAGACAGCGTATGCGGACAGATGGGGGTCAATACCATTACCTCCACATCAGGGCTAACCAAGGGCCCACCGGCTGACAGCGAGTATGCAGTGGAACCCGTTGGCGAGGAAACAATGATACCATCAGCAGGATACGTGGCGTTGTAATGTTCACCTACATATGTTTTCAGAGAAATCATCCGCGAAAAAGCGCCTTTGGTAACCACAATGTCATTGAGCCCGTAAAACTTGTCTATTACTAGTCCGTCCCGCAGTACCCTGGCTTCTAGCATCATGCGCTCCTCCACCGTGTACTGGCCGGCCAATAATTTCTCCAGTTCCTGGTAGAGGTCCGACAGCTCTATTTCCGTCAGAAAACCCAGCTGTCCCAGGTTAATTCCCAACAGCGGCGTTCCCGTGTGGGCCAGGGAACGAGCAGTGTTCAGCAGGGTACCGTCGCCCCCCAGCACCAGGATGCAGTCCGCACTGCTCGCCAGCTCCTCTTCGGGCATCTGCAGGTCCACACGGTCCAAAACCTGGGCATTGGACGTAGGCAGGAACAGCTTCATGTCCTGTTTCTCCAGCCATTCAATCAATTCAGTCGCCACCTCAATGGCTTTTGGTTTCTTGATATTAACAATCAGCCCGATATTTTTCATATCCCCCACCTGAACCTCAAAATATTTATGGTAACCCACAGTAATAAGGCTCCAATCAGCATGTATCCCAAACTCGCTGCTACCCTGCGCCACCTGGCGGCAGTACCGTCCACAGCAATCCGTATCTCCCGCATTTTGTCACTGTCTACATCCAGAATAATTATTCCCGCGGGGCCAAACAACAGGTAGTGCCCCAATAATTCCCGCTGAGCACGCACACTGGTAACCCGGCTGCCTTTTTTACCCGACCTCACTTCCACCAAGTAAGTCTTGCCGCGTTTTTTACAAATAACGTCCGCCGTTACAGTGTACCGGTACAGTCTACCGTCAATACCGGTGGTCACGTGGACTGCTTTCTCCACATCTATTATTTTAAATCCCTGCTCCGCCAGAATTTCAACTGCTTTTTGTACCGCCTTGCGAGCCGCGGCAATGCGCAGAGATACACGCCGCCGGCGCCAGCGGTTACCGATATTATAAAACAAAACAGTCGCCATTATAAGTCCGAGAATAATCAAGTCAGACATACGCATAAAGCCACCTCACAGAGCTATTCTACACAAATACTACATATCCTCTATTTTAACGACAAGCTAAAAAAAGAGACCTAACGATTTCAGGTCTCAGGCCTCTTTTTTGGCACACTTCTTCATTTCATACAGGCGTAAATCCGCCGCATCAATAAATTTATCCACCGTACTGTTACCGCCCTGATAAGTGGCAATGCCGTAGCAGAGCGATATTTCCCCCGTAAAATCCCGATCTTGATAGCAGAAGTTATACTCCCGGACAGCCTTGACAATACGCTCCGCAACATTTTTGGCAGTATCTTCATCGGTACCGGGCAGGATCACTGCAAACTCGTCCCCACCGTAACGAGCTACCGCATCTACCTCCCGGACGACCTGTTTTATTACGCCGGCCACTTCTTTGAGAATACAGTCGCCAAAGGTATGCCCGTAGGTATCGTTAAAATCCTTAAAGTTGTTGATATCCAGCATGATTAAAGACAATTTGTCCTTGTTTTTACAGGAGGAATCCATTTGCGCGTTGAGCAAGGTACGAAAATAGCCGTGGTTGTAAACTCCCGTCAGGGCATCCGTGATGGCCGCAATTTTTAATTCGGTCATCAGCCGTGCGTTTTCTACCGCCAGTCCCAGTTGGCTGGCCAGCATCATCAAGAACTCAACTTCAAATTCACCGTACTTGTTTTTTTCCATGGCGTAAATGGTTACAACACCCATTTGCTGTTCTTTCACGACCATGGGCACGGCTAAAACCGACCGGTGACCAAAATGTTCCACAATCTCTTTCGTTGCGCGCGGGTCCCGGTAAGTATCTCCGACCACAAAAGGTTCACCGGTGGTGAATGCCAGACCGGTTATACCTTTGGTTTCATCAACACCTTCGGGCAGCCGCTTGTTGCTGCGGTCAAAATAATAAGCAGTTTCCAGCCGCAGTTGATTTCTCACCTGCCGGCTCATGAAAATAAAACACCCCTGACTGTCCAGCATGTCCGCTATCATTCGGGCACTATTTTCCAATATTGCTGCAACATCATGTGCGGAATTGAGCTCAATAACATACCGGTTCAGCATTTCCAACTGGTAAAGTTTGAATTGTTTTGCGGAGAACCTGCCTTTCCACATATCATCTGCAACCATAAGCAGCCTCACATCCACGGAAATATTTCCAAAAAAAGTATCTATGTAATAATTCTATAACCGGTCGACTTTCCCTTTGCCGCTTCTCAACATGTTCTTTAAAAATTTGTAAATAAGTTTAATGCCGGCAGACAAAAAATAAAATTTCTCTCTACCGGTAACACTATCAATAATAGGAGGGTTGTCATTATGGCACAGCGAAAAAAGCGCACGCCCATGCCGACACGTGACCCAGCAGAGCGCAGCAAGGATTTTGCGGAAGTAGCCCGGGGGTACACCAGGGAAATGGCAATAGAAGAAGCCAACCGCTGCCTGCAATGCAAGACTCCCACCTGCGAACAGGGATGCCCGGTAGGCATTAACATCAAGGGGTTTATTAAACACCTGCACGAAGGGAACTTTGATAAAGCTCTGGAGACAATCGAAAAAAGCAATACCCTGCCTGCCGTCTGCGGTCGCGTTTGTCCGCAGGAAAAACAGTGCGAATCCCGATGTGTTCTGGCAAAAACCGGTAAACCTATAGCCATCGGACGCCTGGAAAGATTTTTGGGGGACTACGGCGGCAAAAAAAAGCAGGAACAAAAATAACCAAAACGCAACTTACAGCGGTTATATTTCTTGTACGGAAATATAGCCTTTTTTTATTCCAACAATCTTCACTATGGTTTTGCCCTAAATATATGTTATTATCTTTGAGAAAGGAGGATGTCCAATGCCTGCCCTTTTCGAGAGCTTGGTAAGCCGGCTAGGTATCATCATAGTTGTTGCCTATTTGTTAAGCAGGTTTGCTCCCTTTAAAAGATTGATCATAAAAAAGCATATCGGCCTGAAAGAGAAGCTGACCCTGGCCGGAGTCTTTGGCCTAATAGGCATTTTAGGCACGTACTTCGGCATTCCCGTTCGGGGTGCCATAGCAAACTCCCGTGTTGTCGGCGTTCTCATTGGGGGATTGCTGGGCGGCCCGGTAGTGGGAATGGGTTCCGGTTTTATCGCCGGATTTCACAGGTGGGCAATTGATATCAACGGGTTTACGGCTCTGGCCTGCGCCCTGTCTACCTTTGTGGAAGGTACCATGGGGGGCGTGCTTCACCGCTATATCATAAAAAAGAAAAATAAATGGCTGCCGGCGTTCTTTATCTGTGCCGGAGCGGAATTAATTCAAATGCTGATCATCCTGGCTGTAGCCAAGCCCTTTTCCGATGCACTGGCGCTGGTGCGCATCATCTGGCTGCCCATGGTACTGGTCAACAGTCTGGGAACCGCCGCCATGATGGGTATTATTCAAAACATTTTTCTGGAAAAAGCCCGTATCGGTGCCCACCAGGCCCAATTGGCGCTGACCATTGCCGACCAGACGTTATCCATCCTGCGGCAGGGACTCAATGAAAAAACCGCAGCTGAAACAGCTAAAATTATCTACAAGTACATTAACGCCGCAGCAGTAGCAATAACGGATAGAAATAAAATCCTGGCCCACGTGGGAGTAGGCGAGGACCATCACCGGCCGGGACTATCCTACTTAACCGGCGGAACGAGTAAAGTTATGGCCACCGGCAAATATTATGTAGCCCAAAATAGAAAGGCCATTAACTGCAGCAATCCGACGTGCCAGCTGGCTTCAGCAGTGGTTGTGCCGCTGAAGGAAAAAGATAAGGTCATCGGCACCTTAAAAATTTATCAAACCAGCGAAAACGCTATTACATCCGTGGAAATCGAACTGGCACTGGGGTTAGCACAAATGTTTTCCACCCAGCTGGAGTTGGCCAAAGCAGAGCACCAGGCAAAACTGCTGAACAAAGCGGAACTGAGAGCCCTGCAGGCTCAGGTAAACCCCCATTTTCTTTTTAACGCTTTAAACACCATCCGGTCTCTGGTACGGACCGACCCGGAAAAAGCCAGGGACCTGCTGGCCCATTTGGCCGACTACTTCCGAACCAACCTGCAGCACAAGGCAGACTTGGTCGACTTACACGAGGAAATCCAGCACGTCAAATCTTATCTAGCTATTGAAGAAGCACGCTTCGGCGACAGGCTCAAGGTACATTGGGATATTGATGAGTACACAGAGGTGAAACTTCCGCCCTTTATACTCCAGCCCATCGTGGAAAACGCCATCAAGCACGGTTTATATCCCAAAGCCGGATTGGGGAATATTTATATTCGCCTGAAGGAAACTAGAGATAAAATTATACTGATTGTAGAAGACAACGGAGTGGGAATGAGACGGGAAGACATTAAAAAATATCTTGAGGGACCGGAAACAGCCAAACACATCGGTATCAGTAATGTGAATAACCGGATTAAATCCCGGTACGGAAAAGAATATGGGCTGGACATATCCAGCAAACCCAATTGTGGCACCAAAGTTAGGATCATGCTGCCAAAAGAGGTGACAGACTGACATGTATAAAGTCCTCGTAGTTGACGATGAAAAACCAGCAAGAGAGGAACTGAGGTTTTTGTTAGATAAATTCAAACACTTTGAAGTTGTCGGTGAAGCCGCCACCGGGGCCGAAACCATTAAGAAAGTTACAGAGTTAAACCCCGACCTGGTCCTGCTTGACATCAAGATGCCTGATATGGATGGTTTCTCGGTGGCCCGGGAACTGATAAACCTTTCCAACACGCCGAAAATTATCTTTGTCACCGCCTACGACGAATATGCCGTCAAAGCCTTTGAAATCAACGCAGTGGATTACCTCTTGAAACCGGTCACGGAAAAGCGGCTGAGCAGCTCGCTGGCCCGCTTCATGCAGTTTTCTAGTGACGACCAGGTAAAAAAAATCATCAACCTGCTGCAGTCGGAAACTAAAAGCGGCAACCTGCACCGTATTCCCGCGAACAAGGACGGAAAGATTATCATCATTCCGGTACAAGACGTCTCGTTCATTGAAACTGAAGGCAAAAATACAATTATTCATACCGAAGATAACAGCTATACATCCAGTTACAATCTGACCGAACTGGAGCAGCGTTTGGAAGGATTGCCCTTTTTCCGTATCCACCGCAGCTATATTGTCAACCTGGAGAAAATTAAAGAGATCATTCCCTGGTTCCACAACACCTACCAGGTAAAAATGCAGGGTTATGACGAACCCATCCCAGTCAGCCGAAAGCATATCAATAAATTAAAAGAATTATTGAATTTATAAATTTATTATACAATTCAGGTGAATAATCAGGCACTTCAGGCCTGATTATTTGCATTTTAAGAACAATATACTGACACCTCCCCCGGTATATGGTGTAATTTACTTGTACAAAACATCAGGGGGGGCTCTACACATGGTAACCTTTTTCATAGCGCTTGCCGCTTTAATTTGTGGCTATTTTGTTTATGGAAAATTCGTGGAAAAAGTTCTAGGAATTGACCCGCAGGCACAAACACCGGCAGTTGTCAACAATGACGGTGTGGATTATGTGCCCATGGACTGGAAGAAAATCTTTCTCATCCAGTTTTTGAACATTGCCGGTCTGGGGCCTATTTACGGAGCCATAGCGGGTGCTCTGTGGGGGCCGGTAGCATTTCTGTGGATTGTTTTTGGAGCGATTTTTGCGGGAGCGGTACATGATTACTTTTCCGGGATGCTTTCCATCAAACACAACGGCGCCAGCATATCCGAACTGGTAGGAATGTACTTGGGTAACACGGCAAGACAGGTCATGCGCGTCTTTACCGTGGTACTGCTGATACTGGTGGGAACAGTATTTATGCTAGGCCCGGCAAAGTTGCTGGCAGCATTGACTTCAGGAATAACAGTTACCGTATGGTTGGGAATCATTCTGGCATATTACTTCCTGGCAACCATTTTACCGGTTGACAAAATCATCGGTCGTATTTACCCGCTGTTTGGTGCGGCATTACTGATTATGGCTGTCGGCATAGCCGGAGGACTGATTGTTGGCGGCTATCAAATTCCCGAGTTAACTCTGCAGAACCTGCATCCTAAAGGATTACCGATATGGCCGCTGCTTTTCGTAACTATTGCCTGCGGTGCTATCAGCGGTTTCCATGCTACACAATCACCACTGATGGCTCGCTGTGTTAAAAATCAAACCCACGGTCGCAAGGTATTTTACGGCGCCATGATTTCAGAGGGTATCATTGCTCTCATTTGGGCAGCAGCTGCCATGACTTTCTTTAACGGCACCGAAGGCCTGCAGGCAGCTCTGGCTGAAGGCGGTCCGGGTGGAGTGGTTCACACCTTATCCACCACCCTGTTGGGTAAAGTGGGCGGCTTGCTGGCAATTCTCGGGGTTATTGCATGCCCGATCACATCTGGTGACACCGCTTTCAGAAGCGCCCGTTTGACCATAGCAGATGCCTTGAAGTTTGAACAAAAACCGGTAGCCAAGCGTTTATCAATTGCGATACCAGTAATGACCATTGGTTTCCTGATTTCGCAAATTGACTTCGGTATTGTTTGGAGATACTTTGCCTGGTCCAACCAGACACTGGCAATGATGGTTCTGTGGACCGCTGCAGCCTTCCTGGCAAAGGAAGAAAGACTACACTGGATTGCCACCATACCGGCAACATTTATGACCGGCGTCAGCATCACTTATATCTTGCAGGCTCCGGAAGGTTTGGGTTTATCCACCAGCATTTCCTACCCGGTAGGTATTGTTAGCGCAATAGCGGCACTGGTACTGTTCCTGACAAAAGCAGCAAAGAAAACACAAAAGGCACAGTCAGAATCCGTCACTGCATAAAACCTTTTTTAAAGCAGCAAGGTTCCACCTTGCTGCTTTTTTTATATCCTTAAGAAAATTCATCTCAGATAATGCACCAGGTTTAACGCACATCGTCAGTGAACGGGGTAAAAAGAAGCTGAAATAATTTTTTTCTGGCGAAACCGGCAGTAAATTCGTTTTCTTCACAGTAACCACCCGTAATATAAAAAACATCCACTACTACCGTAGTGGATCAATACTCTAGCTGTTATATTCAGCATTATAGACACACACTTTGTTCTTTCCGGTTTGTTTGGCCTCATATAAAGCCCTGTCCGCAGCAGCAACCAGGGCTTCCGGCTCTTCCGCATCAATGGGAAAACCGGCAACACCGACACTAATGGTTAGTTTTTGCCCAGGTTGACTCTGCTCTTCATCCACAAACCTTTCTTGTTCAATAATTTTCTGCAATTTACACGCCAGTTTTTGGCCTTCTTCTTTATTTGTTTCCGGAGCCAGAATAGCAAACTCCTCGCCGCCGTAGCGGTAAATCCTATCACTGCTCCGCAAGTTACACGTCAGTACGTGTACCAGTTGTTTCAGCACGGCGTCACCCTTCTGGTGCCCGTACAGGTCATTATACCGTTTAAACCAGTCGATATCCAGCATCAGCAGGGATAAGTCCCTGCCGTAGCGTTTGGCGCGGTCAAGTTCCACAACTATATCCTCGTCAAACTTTCTCCGGTTGAAACTTCCTGTCAAAACGTCTCTAATGGATAAAAACTTGACCTTGCTGAACTGAAAACTCCTCTTGAAAATTATGGAGATTTCCTTTACCAGCCGCTGGACAAATTGCAAGTCCTCATCAGTAATGATGTCATGCTGCCCGGAAGCTAAAAATATCATACCCGCGACTTCACCATCTATGGTAATGGGGGTAAAAATTAATGAGTTCATGGTACACCCGCTGGGAACACAGGCAGCAGCGGGACTGCTAGCTATATCATTGGTGTAAATACCTTCTTTGGTATTAATAATATGCTGTATCACCGGCAGGTCAACATGGCATACTCCGTTGGCAAAAGTCTTTTTGAATCCCTTTTCCGCAATCACGTCCACAGTTTGACCTCTAATCAGCATTATCGCTGCCGCATCACAACCCACGATCTCCACGAGCTCGTCTATAATAATCTGGGCAATTTCTTCCACTTCCAAACTGGCACCAACGCTGTGATGTATGCGGGCAATGGCAGATAATATTTTTAATTGCTTGGTATCTTCTATACCCATCACCCCCCAGCAAGAGCAAACTATCTATAACTCATAGTTATTTCTCTCTTTTGCAATATTTCCCTTCAAAATTTTGTTATACCTAACAAAATTATAAATAATTTAATAGAGTAATTGAAGATTTTTGTTCCGCTGTCCAGCAAAATAAGCACTAACTCTCCCGGAAAAAATATATTAAAAGTAGGTAGTCAGATCGTTAGGGGGAATGGTCATGGCAGCTAAAGACAGTATAGATGTCCTAGAATTACTGTTCAGCGATATAAATGCTTTATTAAATGTCATGAACCAGCTAACCGATAACTACCGTCTCCTGGTAGGTGCCGCAGAAGAATTAACCAGAACCCCCGGCGTCGGGCAGCGAACAATTAACCTGGCCATAGACAGGGCGGATAACACGGGCACATTAATTGATATCGTAATTTTCACACTCTTCATCAAACTTGAATTTACTGCCGACGTTTTGGATGACACGGGTATCCCCTTGGAATTGTTCGTCGAGGCCATACAGCAGTTGGCTGAAAACAACCCGGAACCGCGCGACCCCAGAAACCTGCTGCCCAGGACACCTGTTCTGGAAATTCAGCAGGAGATAAGCCCCGTTGAAGAACTGGAAACAGAGGTAACCGAAGAAGTAACGGAGGTCACCGGCAGGCGTCCCGGCCGTGCCGGACGATTCCTGCCGCTTAGCAGCAACTCCAATCCGGGGAAAAAACGTACAAAAAATTTTCAGTCCGGCAGCAGCAAGGCCAAAGCTTTGAAAAACAGGCGTGTGGAAGCCATGCATAAAAAGTTTAAGGACCACAAACAACGTATGGCCGAAAAAGCGAGGAAAAAAACACGTTAAAGTTACCAGGACATATTTGTTAACCTGCAATTTTCTCATTCATCATCAAAATTTTCAGCCTATTTTTAGTCAAGAAAAAAAAAGGAAAATTTATATTTGGTATCGAATTTTAGGCTAAACGGGTCATATTTTTCCAGGGGATGGCAGCATGTTCTCTTTTATATACAACAACAAAGCTTTGAGCTGTCTTATTATTGCGGTACTTCTGGCCGTTGGCGCAACTTTCAAACTAACCACAGGTTTTTTGGCCGGCGGTTTCTTCATAATCGCTATACTGCTTACCGGGTTAATCTACTCTGCTAAACTGACCTATTTTCTTGCCGGAACAGTTTATATTTTTTCACTGGTAAGCAATCTGGTGTACAATGTTCCCCGCTCGCAGTTCATCATTCAGGAAACAACCCTGGCACTGATGTTTATTTTTGCTGCTTATACGGGCAGTCAAGTAAAGAAATATATTCAACAGTTAACAAAGCACCACAAAAAAATTACTGAACTAAATAAGGATTTAATCCTGGCCTTTGTCAACACCATGGAAGCGAAAAACAAATACTTGTGCAGTCATTCTCTCAATGTTTCTTTTTACGCTAGACAAATCGCCGAACAAATGCAGTTACCTCCAGAGGAATGCAAAAAAGTATGCCTGGCCGGATTATTTCACGACATCGGCAAAATCGGCATCAGTGAAACCATTTTGGATAAAGCCGGGCGCCTGACGGACAGTGAATGGGACTTGATAAAGACTCATCCGGAGGTTGGTGCCAAAATATTAAAAAATATTCCCACATTAAGGGAAATCACCGATATTATCAAATACCACCATTTATATTACAACGGCAAGGGCTACCCGGACGGGCCCCGAAAAGATGACATCCCGCTGGGCGCAAGAATTATTGCCGTTGCCGATGCCTTTGATGCCATGACTTCCAAGCGTCCATACAGCGATGCCAGGTCAATCGAGGAGGCCTGTGAAGAACTGAAAAGATGCAGCGGCACACAGTTTGACCCGGATGTTGTATCTGCATTTCTGAAATCCCCACTACTCAAACTCCCGAGACAACACGCAGATATTCGCGCTGAGACTTTAACTTGATTTCCTGAGTCCTGAGCTGCCAGCAAAAAAGACGGCTGTTATTTGGAAGTGCAGCTGTCTTGTATTTATTTTTAAATTGACCTGTCCCGCTCTCTCAGTTGATTGCAAATATCCAGCCAGTCACACTCCTTACAAAAACGTGCATACCACGCGGAAGGTATCCTGTTTACCCTGTCCCGGAGTTCCTGCCATTTGACAATATCTCCCTCTGTCAAACCAAAATAGACACACGCCTGCTCATCCATTCTTTTAATCTCATCAGCAGCATCCGCTTTCCGCATACATTTAGCCGCCTGTAAATGCGGGCAGGACAGGCAAACGTCATCCGGACCGTTTACCAGTATAGTTTCTTCGCCTGCCTCTATCCTTTGCAGCAGTTCCTGCAAATTATCCGTAAACTTCCTGTCATACCCTTTGCCTTGAAAAAACTGCAGGCAGATAAGATGGTGCCCTCTTAATTTAATAGACATAAGTAACTCCCCCGTAAGACAGAAAATATACTTTTTTTCATAAGCCCTCAATCTCTTTCCTCAAAAACCACTGGCGTAATTCTTCGTCAATAATATGGATGTCCTTACTAATATCAAAGACAGCCTACATTTACCCTCTAGCTGTAATGTTAACATATACATGCATTTTCTCCAAAAGTTTTAGAGGGCTATAAAGAAATAAATCACGCAGGTAAGGGTACGGTCTTTGGGCTTGGGAAGTATCAAATTGTTTAATTGGAAATTACCAGCTGTCGCTTTAATATATTTCCTCTTGTTTGGCAATAATTTTTATAGAAGCCTATGGTGGTGAAAACAGAAAGACTTGGTAGTTTCTGATTATGGTATGTTTCTCGGGAAAAAAAGCGAACGGCTGGTAGTGAAGCAGAAAAGTAAAGTGGTCAATGATTTTTCATACGGAGCTTTACAGCAGGCAATTCGGTCTTCATAATAAGCTTGATTTGCATATCGTGCAGTTTCCAGGCCTTCTTCCTTGACACCCAATTCCTTGAGGCCGGAAGGAATACCAATGTCACGGGACAATTGTTCAATTGCTTCCAGGACCACTTCTGCTGCTTCTCTTACGGACAGTCCTTCAATTCGCCTTTGTAATTTTTTAAATACAATAACAAGTGTAAATTATGTATTAATAAAAAATATTCTCGCTATTCTGGCATGTTTCTTGCATTTTTATAAGTGAAGTACATTTATAAGAGGTGTTTAACCCCTTGTAATACTAACAAAATTCGTCACTAAAAAACCTTTGCGCTGATTCAAATTGAAACACTTGGTTGTTTCATGATTTTGGAAAAAAAGCGAACGGCTGGTAGTGAAGCAGAAAGGTAAAGTAGTCAATGTTTTTTCATACGAAGCTTTACAGCAGGCAATTCGGTCTTCATGGTAAGCTTGATTTGCATTTCGTGCAGAATAAGCAGGTATATATACAGTGGTAAGAAGAGGGGTTTCTTCTGGCTATAAACCTAATTTAACAGATAAGGAGGTGAGCATTGAAACAACCGCATTCTGTCAAGTTTCATTACTTGCAACTAACAGCTAAATTAAAAATATCAAAGGAGGTATTCAACCATGTCAATTGGTGAACAAGTATTTGGTTACTACATGCCAACAGTTAACCTGATGGGCGCCGGCTCTGCAAAACGGGTCGGTGAACAGATGAATGTTTTAGGAGTTAAGAAGGCACTGCTGGTTACAGACAAAGGCTTGAACGAAATGGGTATGGCCGATGAAATAGCTGGCATTATCAAGGAAGCCGGCTGCGATGTTGTTGTTTTCGACGGTGCCGAGCCCAACCCCACTGATAAAAACGTGGAAGATGGTCTCAAAGTATTTAAGGAAAACAACTGTGATGTTATTGTTTCCCTGGGCGGCGGCAGCAGCCACGACTGCGCCAAAGGAATCCGCATCGTAGCTTCCAACGGCGGAAACATCAGGGATTACGAAGGTGTGGACAAGTCCAATAATGCGTCCATTCCGATGATCGCCGTCAACACCACGGCAGGTACCGCTTCGGAAATGACTCGTTTCTGTATCATTACCGACACTGATCGCAAAGTAAAAATGGCCATTGTTGACTGGCGCTGCACACCGACCGTAGCTATCAATGACCCGCTGCTGATGATGAAAAAACCCCCGGCACTGACTGCAGCTACCGGTATGGACGCTCTCACTCACGCTATTGAGGCTTATGTATCAACAGCTGCTACACCAGTAACCGACTCCGCCGCTTTAATGGCAATTAAGCTGATTTCAGAAAACCTGCGCAACGCGGTAGCCAACGGGGACAACTTCCAGGCCCGTGATGCCATGGCTTACGCGGAATTCCTGGCTGGAATGGCATTCAACAACGCCAGTCTGGGATATGTACACGCCATGGCACACCAGTTAGGCGGCTTCTACAACTTGCCGCACGGTGTCTGCAACGCCATCCTGCTGCCTCACGTGGAACGTTTCAACCTAATCGCCAATCCTAAACGCTTTGCTGACATTGCCGAAGCCATGGGTGAAAACATTGAGGGACTGTCCGTAAGAGAAGCAGCAGAAGTGGCCCTGGAAGCAATTGAACAATTGTCCCGTGACATTGGTATTCCTTCCGGCCTCAAGGAATTGGGTGTCAAGGAAGAAGACCTGGAAACCATGGCCAAGAACGCCATGAAGGACGCTTGCATGTTAACCAACCCGCGCAAGGCTACTCTGGAAGACGTTATCAACATTTACAAGGCAGCCATGTAATTTCAGGCCAAAACAAAACAAACTTTACAAAGGAGAATGCCCGCCATTCTCCTTTGTAATTTTTTAAATACAATACCAAGTGCAAATTGTGCATTGATAAAAAACATTCTCACTATTCTGGCACGATTCTTGCGTCTTTATACAAGTAAAATACATTTGTAGGAGGTGTTTAACCCCCTGTAATACTAGCAAAATTCGTCACTAAAAAACCTGTGCACTGTTTCAAATTGAAACACTTGGTTGTTTCGTGTTTTCAAGTTAAAACATCTATTAAACAACGGAGGTGCATGCTTTAATGAAAATCTATCGTGTCAACATGACTGAAGGAACAGTCAGGGCAGAAGAAGTAAAGGAAAAATACGCTACCCTGGGCGGCAGGGGACTTACCTCACAAATTATCGCCGACGAGGTAGACCCCACCTGCCACCCGCTGGGACCAAACAACAAGCTGGTCCTGGCTCCGGGCCTGCTGTCAGGTACCAATGCTCCCAGTTCCGGCCGTCTGTCCATAGGTACCAAAAGTCCTCTTACCAGAACAATCAAGGAGTCTAATGCCGGCGGCACGGCAGCTCAGAAGCTGGCCAAACTGGGTATCAAGGCAATTATCATTGAAGGGCAGCCGCAGGACGGCAAGTTCTATACTCTCAAGGTCACCAAGGATGGTGTGGAACTGCTGGACGGCACCGCTCTGGTAGGCCAGAGAAACTACGACGTGGGCAAGCAACTTCGTAGCGAACACGGTGAAAATGTTTGTGTCGTATCCATTGGTCCTGCAGGCGAGTACAAACTCAGTGCTGCTTCAATCGCAGTAACCGACGGCGATGGACGCCCGGTTCGTCACTGTGGTCGCGGTGGTACCGGCGCTGTTATGGGCAGCAAAGGAGTCAAGGCTATTGTTATCGATGATACCGATGCTCCAGGTGTTTCTATCAAAGATAAGGAAAAGTTTAAAGAGGCAGCCAAAGATTTCAGCAAGATGCTGCTCAACCACCCCGTATGCGGTCAGGGGCTACCCACATACGGAACCGCTGTTTTAATTAACATATTAAATGAAGCCGGCGGTTTACCGACTAAGAACTTCCGCTTCGGTCGCTTCGACGGCGCAGACAAGATCAGCGGCGAGGCCATGTACGACGTCATCAATGAGCGCAACGGCAAGCCAACACACGGCTGTCACCCAGGTTGCGTCATGAGGTGTTCCCAGGTTTATCACGACAAGGACGGCAATTACCTGACTGCCGGATTTGAATACGAGACCATCTGGGCCTTTGGTGCTCACTGCACCATTGACGACTTGGACGCTATTGCCACGTTGGACCGTCTCTGCGACGACATCGGTGTGGACACCATTGAAATGGGAGTTACTATCGGTGTAGCCATGGAAGCCGGTATTATACCGTTCGGTGACGCAGATGGCGCTATCGACTTGCTGCAGCAGGTCGGTGAAGGCAAGCCGCTGGGCCGCATCCTGGGTAACGGTGCCGAGTTTACTGCCAAGGCCTATGGCGTAAGCCGTGTGCCCACTGTTAAGGGACAAAGTATCCCGGCATATGACCCGCGTGCAGTTAAGGGTGTCGGCGTGACCTATGCTACCAGTACCATGGGCGCCGACCATACTGCAGGGTACAGCGTAACCGCCAATATCCTGAAAGTTGGCGGCCAGGTTGACCCGTTAAAGAAAGATGGCCAGGTTGACCTGTCCCGCAACCTGCAGATTGCCACTGCCGCAATAGACAGCACCGGTTTATGCCTCTTTGTAGCATTTGCCGTTCTGGATGAGCCCAAAGCACTGCCGCGCATAGTAGACATGATCAATGCTCAGTACGGCTTGAGCCTTACTGTAGACGATGTAACCGAGCTGGGCAAGTCCATCCTGAAAACCGAAAGAGAATTTAACGCCAAAGCCGGGTTTACCAATTCACATGACCGGCTGCCGGAATTCTTCAACGAAGAACTGGATCCGCACGGAACAACGTTCGACTTTACCGGTGAGGAATTGGACGAAGTATTTAACTTTTAACAGGTGATACCACATGCAGCTTGAAGTCCGTTTATTTGCAAACTTGCGTGACTATCTTCCCAAAGATAGCAAAGGTCAGGTGAAGGTGGAACTGCCGGAAGGCAGTACCGCCGCCGACCTTATCAAACATCTTAATATTCCTCGGGACCTGCCGCTGATTATCATGGTTAACGGTAGACGTGAACCGGAAAACCATGTCCTTCAAGACGGTGACCGTGTTGGAATATTCCCTCCTGTGGGCGGCGGGTAGGTTTCAACCATTCACCAAACACCAGAAAACGGGTAGTGGCTCCACCAAGAGCGCTACCCGTTTTCCCTATGCTTTCAGCCCGTATTTTTTCATCTTGCGGTAGAGAGTGGTTCTACCGATACCCAGTTTTTTGGCTGCCTGCGACACGTTGCCCGCACAGGCCGCCAAAGCCTTTTCAATGGACTCCCTTTCTATATCCCGCAGGTTTCGCCCGCCGGAAATGTTTATAGTCTTCAGGTCACCGTTGCCAGCACCGTCTGCTCTGCATTGCTTCAGTATTTCTTCAGGCAAATGATAGGGCATGATAATATCTTCATCTACCATGGTCACGGCCCGTTCGATAACGTTAATGAGTTCCCTGATATTTCCGGGCCAGGTATACTTTTTGAAGATTTCCATTACCGCCGGAGACAGTTTAACGTCCTGCCGCTGGGCGCCTGCTTTAAACTGGGCCAAAAAATGGTGTACCAACGGTTCGATATCCTCCAAGCGCTCCCGCAATGGCGGCAGTTTCAAGCTCAGTACGTTAATACGGTAATACAAGTCCAACCGGAATTTACCTTCCTGGACCAGCTGAAACAGGTCCTTGTTGGTTGCCGCAATAATACGCACGTCCAAAGGTATCATGCGGTGGCCGCCCACGCGGGTAAACTGCTTCTCCTGCAGCACCCGCAGCAAGACGGCCTGTACTTCCAGGGGCATATCGCCGATTTCGTCTAAAAACAAGGTGCCGCCCTGAGCCAGTTCAAATTTCCCGGCAGCGCCGCCCTTGCGTGCTCCGGTAAATGCCCCTTCTTCGTAACCGAACAGTTCCGCTTCAATCAAGTCCCGCGGCACCGCCCCGCAATTTACAGCAATGAACGGGCCGTCTGCACGGGAGCTGGCATTGTGTATAGCCTGGGCTACCAGTTCCTTGCCGGTACCACTTTCACCCAAAAGCAGGGCCGGTGAATTGCTGCGCGCAACCTTTCGCGCCTGGTTGACCAGATTCTTCATAATCTCACTACGCGAGATAATCCGTTCGAAAGTATAGCGGGCTTCATACCCCAAACGGTATTTTCTGCCATGCTGCCGCTGCTGTATCTGCCGCACCAGCAGGCGGCTCTGAATGGCCTTGCTGCCGGCAACTACCAGGCCCAGGCTGTGCGGATGGGCAGTTCGGTAATCACCGGAAATGTCCAGTACTCCCATGAGATTGCCGTTTAAATCAAAAATGGGCGCGGCAGCACAGGTTAAAAAATGATTTTCCTGGTAAAAATGTTCGTGAGCAAAAATTGTCAACGGTACTTTTTCCACCAGAGCGGTCCCAATAGCGTTGGTACCTTTAAATCTTTCCGCCCAGTTGACACCTTCCGACAGGTTAACCTGCTTGGCCCTGTCGTAAAAACGGTTATCACCTATGACTTTTAAAATATACCCGCTGGCATCTGTGAGAATAACCAGCGAACCGCTGCCCTTGATATGCTCGTAAATATCCTGCATGGTGGGTACTGCTACCTCTAAGAGCAGACTGTTTTTCTCCAGCTGTTCCCGCAGCCGGTGTTCCTCCAGCTTGACAATCTCCGCCCTGCCAAACGGGTTGTGATTACCCGCATTGCGTTTCCACGACTTGGCGACAATAGATGACAGCTTATCCGACACTTCCCCTTTATTTACATACTGATACCACGCAGAAGCTACTGTTTCGTACCGGTCTAACACAGTCTCACTCCTTTCGGCAGCAAAAACCACATTTTAAAAAACGCGTCAATTTACGTATTCGCAAATCCCAGGAAATTTTCCTGCTGTCGAAAAAAATAATAGCAATTATTAATAACAAAAAACTGCACGACGGGCAACTCAGCACAGCTGCCGGTGTGCAGCAGAAACCACCTGGTAAACATCCACTCTTTCAGACGGCACGTTTTTCTCCAGGTACAGCAGGTACTCGATATTTCCTTCCGGGCCCCGGATTGGCGAAAAATATAAGCCCTTAACGCCAAATTCCAACTTTTCAGCACAGCCTATGACGTTTTCTATTACTTCCCGGTGCACACCGGGGTCACGTACAACACCTTTTTTTCCGACCTTATCCTTTCCTGCCTCAAACTGTGGCTTTACCAGGGCAACGACCTCTCCCCGTTCCGCCAACAGCGGCGGAATCACAGGAAGAATCCTTTCCAGAGAAATAAAAGCCACGTCAATAGTTACAAAGTCGACTATTTCCCCCAGTTGATCCAAAGTTAAGTACCTGGCATTGGTGCGTTCCAGGCAAACGACACGCGGGTCCTGTCGCAACTTCCAGGCTAACTGACCGTAACCCACGTCCACGGCAAATACTTTTCGCGCGCCGTTCTGCAGAGCACAGTCTGTAAACCCACCGGTAGAAGCACCAATGTCCAGCACCACTTTTCCCGTCAGATCTAAGTCAAAGACTTCAATGGCTCCGGCCAGCTTCAGGCCGCCGCGGCTGACATAGGGTATGGCTTCGCCTATGACGCGAATATCCACATCCCTGTCAACCTTGGTGCCGGCCTTCTCCACCTTTTGGTCATTCACCAGCACCTGACCTGCCATAATATTTGCCTTGGCTTTTTCCCTGCTGGGGAATAAACCTCTTTCCACCAACAACTGGTCCAACCTGACTTTACTCATGACTAACCTCTCTGCCAGATATGCTTAACCTTGGACTGCGAAAAAAAACGCTGCTTCACGGTTTCCGCAATGCCCGCCGCATCCAGTCTGTATTTCCTGCGGAAAATGTCAGCCTGACCATGCTGGACAAATTCATCGGGCACTGCCAGGTTGTAAATCTCCACGGAGATACCTTTAAGCGCAAGTAGTTCCAACACCGCACTGCCAAAACCGCCTGCCAGCACATGCTCCTCTACAGTGAGCACTCTTCCGGTCTTTTCCGCCTGGGAAATTATCAGTTCCGCATCAAGCGGCTTGACAAACCTGGCGTTGATAACGGCAGCATCTATTCCCTCTGCGGCCAGAAGCTCGGCAGCCTCCAAACTGGGATACACCCTGTTGCCGACGGCAATAATGGACATATCCTTACCCTCGCGCAGTACTTCTCCCTGTCCAATGGGTAGCCTGTGCAGCGAATCCTCCATGGGCACACCGACACCCTGACCCCGGGGGTACCGCAGGGCGATGGGGCCATCATATTCCACGGCGGTATACAACATGTGCCGCAGTTCGTTTTCATCTTTGGGAGCCATGATCACCATGCGCGGTATGTTGCGTAAATAAGCAAAATCAAATAGCCCCTGGTGGGTTTCCCCGTCGTCACCGACAATACCCGCCCGGTCCAAGGCAAAGACCACCGGTAAGTTCTGCAGGCAGACATCGTGTAGTATCTGGTCATAGGCACGCTGCAAAAAGGTAGAGTAAACGGCCACTACGGGTTTAAAGCCACCGGCAGCCAAACCGGCACTCATGGTAACAGCATGCTGTTCGGCTATACCCACATCATACGCGCGGTCAGGAAATTCCTCAGCAAACTTATCTATCCCCGTTCCACCGGGCATAGCAGCGGTAACCGCCACAATTTTCTCATTTTGCCGGGCAATTTCACGTAAGGTATCGCTGAAAACCTGGGTATATTTCGGCGGCCCGGCCGATTTCTTCGGTGTACCGGTTTTGACATCAAACGGGCCGATACCGTGAAACAGGTCGGGATTTTCCTCGGCAGGTTTGTATCCCTTGCCTTTGGTGGTAAGAACGTGAACCAAAACCGGTCCCTTGCTCTTTTTTGCACTCTGGAGTACTGACTTGAGACTGCTAAAATTATGGCCATCCACCGGGCCAAAATACGTGAAACCGAGCTCTTCAAACAGCATCCCCGGGACAACCAAATATTTCAAGGAATCCTTCAAACGGTCCATGACCTTAAGCACCTTGCCGCCGGCAGGCAGCCGCTTGAGCAGGTGCTCAATTTCTTCTTTTCCCTTATAATACATAGGGTCGGACCGCATCCGCGTCAAGTATGAAGATAGGGCCCCCACGTTGCTGGCAATGGACATTTCGTTGTCGTTAAGAATGATGATAAGGTTGGTGCCCAGATGACCGGCATGGTTCAATGCCTCAAAGGCCATACCGCCGGTCAGAGCACCATCACCAATAATACCCACCACATGATAATCTTCTTTTTTCTTGTCTCTTGCCAGGGCCAGTCCCAACGCGGCAGAAATGGAAGTACTGCTGTGTCCCGTATTAAAGACATCGTGCTCGCTTTCCTGGTACTTGGGAAAGCCGCTCAGGCCACCGTACTGCCGCAGCGTATCAAACCTGTCCTGTCTCCCCGTCAGCAGTTTGTGTACATATGACTGGTGCCCCACATCAAAGACGAACTTGTCCACGGGAGAATCAAATACTTGATGCAAAGCTATGGTCAGTTCCACCATCCCGAGATTTGGCGCCAAATGCCCCCCGGTTTCCGATACAGTATTGATCATGGTAATGCGAATCTCTTCCGCCAGCTGTTCCAACTGCTTGATATTCAATCCTTTCAGGTCCTGCGGTCCCTTGATGTGGGGTAACAGTTTAGCCAAAAGAATCACCTTCTTTTTCCATTTGCAAAAAACTCCACCTTAAATATTTGTTCCCACCATGCCAGCAACCTGCCAACTTGAAAAATTATCTCCTCAGCCTTATTAATGGCAACAAATTTGCCAAATGCCTTACCGCCAACAATAATCGCGGCAATCAAGGCGGTCATAACCGTCCCGGCAGCCACCTGAACACTGCTGGGTTGCCCCGCCACCAGCCGCAGAACAATAACCGCGCCCACGGCACCGCTCAATGTTCCCGAAATGTCGCCAATAACGTCGTTGGCAAAGCTGGCCACCGCATCAGCGTTCTTGATGATGTAAAGCGATTGGCGGGATCCGGAAATTTTCTTGGCAGCCTTGGCATGAAAAGGCGTTTCGCTGGCAACAGTTGCCGCAACTCCTATTATATCAAAAATAATTCCCACCAGAATAATAACAGCCAAAATTATAAAAGCTAATATTAACGATGTAATGTTTTTCAGTATCACCTGGGACGTAAAACTAGCTATAATTGCCAAAATAAAGGTGCTAACCGCAATTAAAAGACTGCGGACCAGCAGGTTACGATTATTATTTCTATTATTTTTTCCCAAACACCATTCACTCCATTCAACGGCAAACACTTGACCAATATGGCCACAAAAATGTTATGTATAATACGGTGGCGGCTAAATAGGTAAACGCTGCGGCTTAGGTCCAGCAGGTTTTCCCAATCAATCACCCGGCGTCGCCGCCCAGGCGGTTTCCCTTTAAGATTGATTCTGACCCGTCGCCGGAGTCAGGGCTGGATTACCACTTAGCACGCACTTTAATCCCTATCTAGCCTTGCCCTAACGGCAAACAGTCTAGGAGTTTTCCTCGACAGTAAACCGGTTTCTAGCCTCTTTTGCAGTGGAGGTTTCAAAACAGGCAACCATGGTCTATGGCCACTTGACCGTGGTGCCTTTGCGTTTATCCACCACCACCACTCAAGGCAGGCTACACTGCACACAGCACTCTTCGTACCGCATGCAGGTTTACACCCTAAGCCGTAGCGTTTTCTCGTTGGAAAGACGCCACGCACTTAGGTCTCCGCGGGGGCGGGGTCAACGCCTACATGCCCTTGTAGATCGCCCCATCCCCCTTAACTCCCAGCACCGACCCCCGACGGGGCGTCGGCAGCCAGCACCAGGAACTTCATCGTTGTGCCCTTGACGGATTTTTAGGCCCGCCTTCGAAACCGGTATCCTGACTAGAATACTGCGCCACCGTATTACTATTTGGAAGCGTGATAGCCTGAGTATCACACTTCTTATGTTATCTATGACAATAGTTCGCGCAATATTTTTCTTATTATAGTATTATTACAGGAAAATATATTATAACATGCATATCCCCAACCATCAACAAACAAAAATGGCCTCAAGAAGAATTTCTCACCAAAATTGCTTCTCTTAGCCATTTTCACTCCTGTTTCACACCATTTTAGTAACTTCTTGTCAGCAGGTACCTGGCTATCTGCCGCAGCGGCTCTGCTTTATGAGAAAAGTTTCTTAAAGCATCCACAGCCTGCGCCACACTTTCCTCCGCCATGCGGTAGGATTTCTCCAAACCGTAAATACTCGGGTAAGTGGCCTTTTGATTTTTGGTATCGCTACCAACGGGCTTGCCGATGAGCTCAGTTTTTCCCTCTACATCTAGTATATCATCAGTTATCTGAAAAGCCAAACCAAACTGTTCACCGTACCGCTCCAGCGCTGCTATGGCCTCTTCATCCGCTCCCGCCAGCACCGCACCGGCACATAAAGCCGCCTTGAACAGCGCACCGGTCTTGTTGGCATGAATATAGAGCATGGTATCCTTATCCGCCGTCTTGCCCTCTGCTTCCAAATCCGCTACCTGACCGCCAACCATACCGGAACAGCCGGCACCATGGGCCACAATCTGAATCACCCGTACCACTGCAGCATCGTCTACCCCCGGCACTTCCCGGTTTTTACTGATCACTTCAAAAGCTCTGGTAAGCAGGGCATCACCAGCCAGAATCGCCATGGCTTCCCCGTACACCTTATGGCAGGTTGGCTTTCCTCTGCGCAGGTCGTCATCATCCATTGCCGGCAGGTCATCGTGTATCAGAGAATAAGTGTGAATAAATTCCAAAGCACACGCCGTAGGCAGTACCAGTTCCTTGTCTTTACCCACCGCTTCTGCTGCAGCCATAACTAAAATGGGCCGCAATCGCTTGCCGCCGGCAAAGACGCTGTACCGCATGGCCTCACACAGCGTTTCCGGAGCTTCATCGGGTTGCGGCAGGTAACGGTCCAGTTCTTCATCTATTAATTTTTTTCTTTCCTGCAAATACTTAATCAATTCCACTTATTTCACTCCATCCTGTTCTGCAAATGGTACCAGTTTCAGTTCGCCAGACTCGTCAAGCAGTACGTTCATTTTGGCTTCAACCTCTGCCAGACGCTTGTTGCAGTGCTGCAACATGGCCACCCCTTCCTGAAAGCTTTCCAGGGCTTCCTCCAGGGTAACGTCTCCTTCTTCCAGTTTTTTCACTATGGCCTCCAGTTTTTCTACAGCGGCTTCAAAGCTCAGTTCTTTTTCTGCCACGACAGTTCCTCCTTTAAGTCCTCCACTCGGCAGTAAAGCATGCCCCTGGCCAGGAGCACCTCAAGCTGCTGCCCAACTTTCACGGCATCCGCCTGTCTAATCACCGTGCCGTCCTCCCGCCGGCACACGGCATAGCCTCTCCCCAGTACTTTTAAAGGACTGTAGGCATCAAGGCGGGCGGACAGCTGGGCCACATGATTTTTCCTGTCGGTAAATATTTTCTCCATTGCTTTCTGTAAATCCTTTGTCAGCAGGTCAACCTTTTGCTGGTGATCCTGAAACAGTGACTGGGGTGATTGAAACACTTTCCTTTCACCCAAATAAGCTAACCGCTGCCGCTCTGCCTGTATTTTTTTGGCCAGGGCTCTGACCAGTCTCTGGTAAACATGCGCCAGTTCCGCCTGCAAATCAATCAGGTTAGGCACAGCTATTTCCGCAGCGGCAGACGGTGTCGGAGCACGTCGGTCCGCCACAATATCCGCTATGGTGAAATCTGTTTCGTGGCCCACTGCTGAAATCACTGGTATCCGCGAAGCGTGAATGGCACGGGCCACGGGCTCGGTATTGAAAGCCCATAATTCCTCCAGTGACCCGCCGCCGCGCCCGACAATGATTACATCTACCTCACCATACCTGTTTAACCTGTCCAGGGCCCGGACAATTTCCTCCGGGGCTTCGGCTCCTTGAACGGAAGCCGGAGCAAGCACTAATTCTACCCGGGGAAACCGCCTACGGATAACCGTGATTATATCCCGCAGTGCCGCCCCGGAAATAGAAGTGACGATACCGATTTTGCGGGGCAAAACCGGTATCGCCTGTTTGTTCTCGTCACGAAATAAGCCTTCTCGTTCCAGTTTTTCTTTCAGTTGCTCAAAGGCAGCATGCAGACTGCCATACCCGTGAGGCTCCAGTGTTTCCACGTAAAACTGGTACTGGCCGCCCTGGGTATAGACAGACACGTAACCGTTGGCCAATATCTGCATGCCGTCCTCCGGTCGAAACCGCAGCTTGCTGCTGCGGCTGCGAAACATCACGCAGCGCACACTGCCGGTCTCATCTTTTAATGTAAAGTACATGTGACCGGAATTATGGTGCTTGAAATTAGAAATTTCACCCTTCAGCCAGAGGTTGGTCAGGTTGGGGTCGGCATCCAGCAAGTTTTTTACATAGTTATTCAGTTGCCCCACGGTAAAAATCCGCCTATTTCTTTGCACTCCGTTTAGCAGCCTCCAGTGTATTCTGTAACAGCATGGTGATGGTCATGGGTCCCACACCGCCGGGCACCGGAGTAATCCAACTGGCCTTTTCCTTGGCACTTTCAAAGTGCACGTCACCAACCAGCTTGCCGTCTTCGGTGCGGTTGATACCGACGTCAATGACCACAGCACCTTCCTTAATCATGTCTCCGGTAATCATTTCTGGACGGCCTACTGCCGCTACCAGAATGTCTGCCTGACGGCACTCTTCCGCCAGGTTCTGCGTGCGGGAATGGCAGATAGTGACGGTAGCATGCTTGGCCAGCAGCATCATGGCAACAGGCTTACCAACAATATTGGAACGGCCTACAACCACCGCTTTTTTCCCTTTGGGATCAATGCCGCACTTCTCTAACATTACCATACATCCGTGCGGAGTGCAAGGATAATAGCAGTCATCGCCAATTACCAGGTTGCCCACATTTGCCGGGTGAAAACCGTCCACGTCCTTTTCCAGCGCAATGGCATCAATGACCATTTTCTCATCAATATGATCGGGCAGGGGCAACTGCACCAGAATACCGTGAATCTTATCATCATTGTTCAGCTTGTCAATTAGCTGGAGCAGTTCTTCCTGGCTGGTCTCAGCAGGCAGGCGGTGTACTTCCGAGTACATACCCACCTCACCGCAGGACTTGTGCTTGTTGCGCACGTAAACCTGAGAAGCCGGGTCATCGCCAACGAGAATTACGGCCAAGCCAGGTTTAAATCCCAGTTCAGCTACTTCCTTTTTAATCTGTTCACGCACTTCTTTGGCAATCTGCTTGCCGTCAATAATTTTAGCAGCCATGCTTAAAACCTCCCCAAATTAATTATTGTTTCCCTTAATACCCGTCCCTGGAGTCTCTTTATTTTTTATTTCTTAAATACTCGTCAATTGCCTTGGCGGCATTTTTGCCTGCACCCATGGCCAGGATAACCGTGGCAGCACCGGTCACAATATCACCGCCGGCAAATACACCTTCCTTGGTAGTCTTACCGGTCCCTTCTTCCGCCACAATGGTTCCCTTGGGCTTGAGCTCCAGACCGGGAGTGGTGGAAGGAACCAACGGGTTGGGCCCCTGACCGATGGCCATAACTATGGTATCCACTTCCATGAAAAATTCAGAGCCTTCAATAGGAATGGGACGGCGGCGACCAGATTCATCGGGTTCACCAAGCTCATACTTGATACAGGTCATACCTTTGACCCAGCCGTCTTCCGTACCGTGAATTTCAATAGGACTGGTAAGAAGCTTAAACTGTACGCCCTCTTCTTCGGCATGTTCAATTTCTTCCTTCCGTGCCGGCATCTGTTCGGCTGCACGGCGGTAAACAATGTAGGATTCCTCGGCACCCAGGCGCAGCGCTGTCCGCGCAGCGTCCATTGCCACGTTACCGGCACCGATAACCGCCACTCTCTTGCCCACTTTAATCGGCGTGATGTATTCGGGGAACTTGTAGGCCTTCATCAAGTTGGTCCGGGTTAGGAACTCGTTGGCAGAGTAAACCCCGTTGTAGTTCTCGCCGGGAATGTTCATGAAGTACGGCAGGCCTGCTCCCGTACCGATGAAAACGGCGTCATAGCCCTGCTCCAGCAGGTCATCAACCGTATCTATCTTGCCAATAACGGAGTTGGTCTGAATATCCACACCCAGTTTGCGGATGTAGTCAATTTCCCGCTGTACTATTTCCTTAGGCAGACGAAACTCGGGAATACCGTACATCAACACACCGCCGGCCACGTGCAGTGCCTCAAAAACCGTGACCTGGTGGCCCATGCGTGCCAGGTCGGCTGCTGCAGTCAGTCCTGCAGGACCAGCACCTACCACTGCCACTTTCTTACCAGTGCTTTCGGGAATTTGCGGCTCTTCAATCCTACCGGTTTCCAGTTGCCAGTCAGCGACAAAGCGTTCCAGCCTGCCGATGCCCACCGGTTCACCTTTCTTACCTAATGTACAGTACTTTTCACACTGGTTTTCCTGGGGGCACACCCGGCCACAAATGGCAGGAAGGTTGTTCTTTTCCTTGATTTTCTTGATAGCCCCTTCAAAGTCTTCTTCCTTGATTTTCGCAATAAAAGCCGGAATGTCCACTTCTACCGGACAGCCCTGGCGGCAGGGTTCCTTCTTGCACTGAATACAGCGGTCAGCTTCCTTGAGTGCCATCTCTTTGGTATAGCCGGTAGCAACTTCATCAAAGTTTTTGATTCTTTCCTTGGGATCCTGTGACGGCATTGGGGTTTTTTCCAGTACTAGTGACATCCGCATCCACCTCCACAACTGCCTGCTGCCTCGGCTCTTTTTTCTTCATCCTTGTAAATGTTCATCCGTCTCAGCGCTAAATCCCAGTCTATCAAATGACCGTCAAATTCCGGCCCGTCCACGCAGGCAAACTTGGTCTCATCGCCTACGGAAACCCGGCAGGCGCCGCACATGCCGGTACCGTCCACCATGATGGGGTTCATACTGACGATAGTGGGAACCTTATAAGGTCTGGTAGTTTCCGAAACTACCTTCATCATGATTCCCGGCCCAATGGCCCAAATATGCTGAACTTCCTGCTCGTCAAGCACCTGTTTCAGCAGGTCGGTAACAAATCCTTTGTGGCCGTAAGAACCGTCATCGGTAGCCACCAGCAGTTTATCACTAACCGCCTCCATTTCTTCTTCCAGTATCAATAAATCTTTGGAACGGGCACCAATAATGGAAATTATTTCATTACCCGCTTCCTTAAGCGCTCTGGTAATGGGATACAGCGGGGCAATACCCACACCACCGCCGACACAAACTACTCGCCCGTAGTTTTCAATTTCCGTAGGTTTGCCCAGAGGGCCGACAAAGTCCAAAATGCTATCCCCTTCTTCCAGGCAACCCAGCTGTTTTGTAGTGTAGCCAACCTCCTGGAAAATCGTTGTTATGGTTCCTGCTTCACGGTTGAAGTCTGCAATTGTCAAGGGAATGCGCTCGCCTTTTTCATCCACGCGCAGGATGATAAACTGCCCTGCTTGCGCTTTGGCTGCAACCTTTGGTGCTTTGACTTCAAAGAGTTTAATGGTTGGAGCTAAGACCTTTTTTGCAACAATCCGGTACACCCTAACTTCCCCTCCTTGTTGATAATAATTGTATACATCATAAAAATATTCTCACATTAACATTCCTTTTCCTGCCTTCATAAATGAAAAAAATTCTAACTTTTCATGAAATAAACAGCTATATTCTATTTAAAATATTTCTCCATACAAAAAAAATACCTTTCTTTAACGGTTACATAGTTACGGCCCAGTTACGTATGATATTTTCTGTAAAAAAGGCTTAAAAAGCATTTAAAGGACCATCGCCCTCCTCTGGTAAATTGGTAAGTGGTATGAACAGGCTTTGGTTCTGCTTTGAGGGAAACGGTAGTTAACGGCGTATCCACCCGTAAAGCGGCCAGGATAACCGAAGAACTTTGCGGTACGGAATTCAGTGCCTCAAGCGTATCAGATTTGTGTATAGGTGTACAGCTTCCTGATATACTCTTCATACAAAGTAACAAGTATTATCTCCAATTACATACCATTTACTTCCACATTTCTGTAAATTCCACCTATTTCCTACAGTGTCAAATATTATTTTAACTAACCTGAGACGATTTTTAACAGAATTTATCTTCTTTTCCACACAAAAAACACCCGGCAGCAACCGGGTTGGTACATACTTATTTATAGTTCTTTAATGACCGCATACTCGTCACAGTCAGGAAACTTGGGACAATTGATACATTCCTTCCATACTTTGTGCGGCAAATCTTTATTGGCAATCTCCTTGAAACCGCATTTAATAAAAAAAACAGGCTGATACGTTAGGGCAAATACCTGAGGTATTTCCAATTCCTTTGCTTCTTCCACCAAAACCTCCACTAGTTTGCGACCGATACCCTGTTTCACGTAACCCGGCGCAATCGCCAGGGAACGTATTTCCGCCAGGTCTGACCAGAGAATGTGCAGACCCCCTACCCCGATAACTTCACCGTTTTCTTCCACCACTGTGTAATCACGTAACGATTCGTAGAACGCACTGCGTGACCGGGCCAGCATCAAACCCTTTTCTGCATATTTATTCACTAAGCTGTGCATGGCCTCCACGTCAGACATAATTGCCTTTCTAATAATCATACACTATAACAACTCCTGCTCCCAGTATTTGAATAATGTATATTATAACATCACAATGTATATTATACAACAACCTTTACTGTGATTTATTTGAAAAAATTCACATCGAGAACCGTCCCAGATGTGAAAAAAATTCACATTCAGAACCGTCCCCGATGTGAATGCAGGCCTAGCAGGGCGATGCCCACGGCGTTGTCGGTACTGTACTGCGGTTGGGCAAATACCAGTCTTGCGCCTACGGCCCGGTGTTCCAGGCGTTTTTTCAGGCGGCCCCTGATATAGGAGTTTGCTGCCACACCGCCTGCCAGCAGCACTTCTTTGATACCTTCCTGTTGGACCGCCCGGCGCAGCACTTTTTCCAGGGTAGTGGCAATGCACTGCTCCACTGCCCGGGCCACGTCGGCTGCCTTTGCTCCCTGTTTTATCAGTCGCTGGGCATGGGTTTCTGGTCCGGAAAAGCTGAACTTGTAGCCGTCAACCGCCGAGGGAATGCCCAGCCGTTCCGTGGAGCCCGCAGCCAATTTCTCCAGTACCGGACCGGCGGGAAAATCCAACCCCAGGGCAACACCTACCCGGTCCACAAACTGCCCGGCATGCAAGTCTTCCGTGCCTCCTAGCAGCTGAACATGGTAACCACCCGGTCTGACAGTAACCAGGAGCAGCTCGGAAGTACCACCTGACAGGTGAACTGCCAGAAACCGCTGGGGCAGTTCCACTCCGGCAGACCACGCAGCTGCCGCAATATGCCCCTCCTGGTGCGTGGTGGCAACAAAAGGGCAGTTCAAGGCCGCGGCCAGCGCTTCACCCTGTCCCCTGCTCACCGTAAAAACAGGCATGTATGAGCCCTCCACGGGCCTGGGTGCCGTGCTGGCGGCAACCGCCGCTACCCTGGCGCTGTCAATCCTACCAAATGCTTCTTTTAACAGCCCGGGCAGATTCTGCACATGCTGAAAAACCGCCTGTGACTGCAGCAGCCCCCGCTCACCCGAAGGCACGTCCAGCAACCGGCGGTTTTCATATATTAACTTGCCGTCACTGTTTACCACGGCAACGGACGTGGTATACGCACTGGTATCAATACCCAAATAAAGCACTGTCAACTCCCTCTATTCCGTTACATCCTGTAGTTCGTTTTTCCTGATGTTGTCCAACAGCCCGTTGACAAATTTTCCCGACTGCTCACTGCTGAAGACTTTTGCCAGTTCAATGGCTTCATTTATGGAAACCTTGTAGGGGATTTCATCACGGTATTTCATTTCAAATAAGGCCAACCGAAGAATATTGCGGTCCACGTTGGCCATGCGGTCCAGCTCCCACTGTTCCGCATATTGGCTGATATAGCGGTCAAACTCCGCCATGTGTTCCAGCGTTCCGTAGACCAGGTCCCGGGCAAACTGCTTGTCTTCACTGTCCAACTCTGATTCTTCAATGACATACTGTACCGCTTTTTCCGGTTTGGCATTTACCAGGTCAATTTGGAAGATAGCCTGTAGTGCCTTTTCTCTTGCAACTCTCCTGCTCATAAGTAACCCCTCTGTTAATAATATGTATTGCCATGGAATTTTAACCCGAAATTAATTATTTAAAGATTCTCTCCAGTAAATCACGAAAACTTTCGTGTTCATCCATTCTTTTTCCAACAACGTAGCCAATAACAATGCAAATGCTTATGAACAGAGTCTGCCAGAAGCCGACAATAGCCGTAAGCAGGCCAAAAGTCAAGCCGATGACGGCCCCCAGCAGCTTACCGCGGTGATGACGCCAGATCTCGTTGATCAATTCATTCCAGTCCACTGTGATCCCCCCATTACTCTACTCTGACCTTGGCCTCGTGACTGACATTTTGCACCATTACCTTAACTTCTACAACATCCAGCCCGGCCGCCTGCTGCAAGTAGTCCTTTACCTGCTGCTGCAACTGCTGGCTGGTTTCCGGTATGTTTTGGTCAGGTAGGAGGACAGCCTGTATCAGCACAATAATCCCCTCTTCACTGGGCCTAATACGGGGCTTTATTTCCTTCACTCCGGATACTTGACGCGAAGCCCGGTGCACCAGATTTTCCAGGGCAGTGAGACTAACGCGCACCTCGCCCAGCCTGGTATGGTGTACGACTGACGGCAGTACCGACTTGCGGTGAAAGTTGGAAAAAAACAGGTTGAGCCCTATTAGTAACAATAGGGCTGAAACCACGCCAATAATCCACCGGGTGTTTGTATTGTTAAAGGCGTACTGCATGTAATCAATAGGGGTTGTCCATCCGGCAGCCATTATAAGTGCCAGCAGCGACAGGGCCACCAGCACCAGTGCATACACCGCCAAAAGCACCCGCTCAAAAAGCTTCATGGCTTAACGCCTCCTTATTTGACACGCTGCTCTTCTTCTTTAGTATGCTCCGCTTCCGGGAAAGCCACTCCCTGAACGTGCACGTTGGTTTCCACCACGGACAGGCCGGTCATGGTTTCAATAGCCTGCTTGACGTTTTCCTGTATTTTCAGGGCCACGTCAGGTATGCGCACGCCAAACTCCACGATAATGTACAAGTCTACGGCCGCTTCTTTTTCGCCAACTTCCACCTTCACACCCTTGGAGAGATTCTTGCGGCCCAGCATTTCCGCAATACCACCAACCACGCCACCGCTCATGCCAGCCACACCTTCAATTTCCGTGGCAGCCAGACCGGCAATAATGGCCACTACTTCGTCGGCAATGCGAATTGAACCCTTTCCTGTTACTGTGTTGTCAACCTTTTTTGTTTCCGCCAATGTTTACACCTCCCAAAGCTTTTCCCAAGGCTTATCTTCTATATTATACCAAATGCTCGTTAATTAAACAAACAATAAGTAAACTTTGGAGAAAAGCTTATTTTTTGGGAATAACGACTATGTCCTTCAAATCGTGGCCGGTAGAGCGGGATACAATATCACAAATGCGGGTAACGTCCTCCTGGGACAGTTGTTCGCTTTTTACAATTACCGTGACCCCGGAAGGCTGGATAAAGAGCACCGCGTCCTCGTAACCTTTGGCAGTAATCAGGTTTTCCAGCTGCAGTTCCTTTTCCATGCGCTTGGTAATTTCTAGCAGTACCGCCTGGGCTTCCTGTCTGGTTTCGGACACAGAATTGGGGTTTTGTACTATGTCCTTCAATAGCTGAATCTGCTGGCTGCGCACCCGGTCGCGCTCCAGCCGGTACTCCACAAAGAAGTTTCTATCCTCTTTAGCAAGTTTTTCAGTCTGAGTCAACAGGTCCAGGTTTTTTTCCAGAGGGGCCACTTTGGCATTGGCATCGGTGGTGCTGACCGCAGCGTTTTTCTCCTGTTCCTTGCTATCCAACCAGGATAAAGCCAGCTTAAAGCCCTCACTGACCACGGATACGGCCAATACCAAAACCAACAATCCCACAACAGTCCACAAAAGCTGTTTTCTGTTAATCACCAGATTTATTTTTGCCAATTTAATCACCTACCTTCTCGGTAATACGGTTACTTGATGGGCCGGTATGCCCAGCAGCGTCTGTACCGCCCTGCTGAGAGTTTCCTTAATATAGGGGCTGGAAGCCCCTTCAGCAACCACCAGGACACCCTGAACGTCAGGTTTAATCTCCTTTACCACCACCGGACGGTCTCCAGCTGCAGAAGCCGCCTGGGACATCACCAGCTGGGTTTCTTCGTCCACTTCGGTGGTGATGCGAGTTCCGCCAGCCTGGTCCTGTTCCTCAATAGTCCTCTTGCTGCTGTTGACATTGCTGGCATAATTGTATTCCGGCCCGGCTACCAGAAATAAGGTCACGGACACTTTCCCGGCTCCTTCAATCTCGCTGAGTATTTGCTCCAACCGCTGCTCCGTAACCCGTTCCAGGCGGATTATCTCGGAAGACACGCTGATGGGTTCCGCTGCGGTATCTTGCTCTTTGCCTTCCTGAACCGTTACAGTTTGTTCCTGACCGGTAAAGTACAGTTGAGACATCAGCAGCAGTCCCACGGCCAGCGTCAGACCAATGACCAGCCACCTGTTCTTATTTTTTTCCATGAGTCTGTCACCTCCCGTTAACCTCTCGCACAACAGCCGTCACTGTTACCTGTGAGGGCTGCAGGCCGTAAAAATCACAGACCACTTCCTTGATACGTGTTTCGATGGCTTTTCTCTCATCCATGGTTAACAGCTCCTGCCGGCTATCTTCCAGTTCACCGGGTCCGGCCTGGGAACCTATTTCCACGTTTTCCACCGGTGCTATCTGCATACCTGTATTTTTATTGGAAACACCGGCGGTTTCTTTTGTCCCCACAGCTGCAACCATGACCACCCTGCGAATAGAACCGTAGTAAGCCTTGTCCCGCTTTTCAAACCTTACATCCACCTGCACCTCCTTTACCCGGGGCACCAGCTTTACCAGGGAAACAATCTGCCGTTCCACCCGTTTCTTGTATTCCTCCCAGGCAGCATCCCGGGTTACCTTGGCAATTTCCTCGCCCTGACGGAAAATGCTCTCCAGTTCTCTCTCATCCGCCGGCTGGTACTGCCATGCCGTAATCTCAACAGCCTGGCTCTTACCCAGAAAAGCCATGATGGGATTTAAAACAGATACCACCACAAAAAGACCGATGATCAGCTTCAAATACCGCTCCATGTTTTTACCCGGTAAGAACAAATCGATAAACGACGCTATCAGGATTATCAGTGCCACGTTGCGCACCAGTTCACGCAGCAGCTCCACGTACCTTCACCTACCTCATCATGACAGTGACATTGCCCAGGCCAACGATAAAAGCAATGGCCATAAAAAATGCCAACCCCACGCCGGCTACAGCAGCAAAGATCATGAGCAGCATGTTCCCCAGGCTGCTTAACACTTTGGCCATTTTTTCATCACCGATAGGCTGGGCTAAAGCCCCAACCAGGCGGTAAATGATAACCAGGGACAGAATTTTAATCATGGGATAAACTGCCAGGCCAATAATCAGGAGCAGCCCTACAATACCTACCGCGTTTTTTAGCAGCATGGAGGTACCCACCAGCGCCTCCGCCGCATCTGCCAGCATACCGCCCACGACCGGTACAAAGGCCCCGGTCATGAATTTGGCAGTACGTAACGTAACGCTGTCCGCCACAGTACCGGCAATCCCCTGCAGAGCCATAAAGCCCGTAAAAAAAGTTAACAGCGTACCCAAAAGAGTTTTGCTCACATCTTTGAACAAGCCGGCAAGATTATCCACCTTAAACCGGTCGGAAATCTGGCTCACCAGGGTTAAAATTGCCGCAAAGAGAATTAAGGGTAAGACGATATTATTGATAACGGTACTGATCACCCCCAGCGCGACCAACACCAATGGATGAATTACCGACGTGGAAATGAGCCCCCCCATGGCCGCCAGCAGGCTCAGCAGGATAGGCAGGATGGCATGGACAAAGTTTACCATCTCCCGGATGGCATCACGTCCGGTATCCATGGCTTTGGTAAAGGAAGTAAGGGCCAAAGTCACCAGGGCCAGGTAGGCCACCATGTAGGCCACCTTTCCGGCACCCTGGCCGGAGAAAGCCTCCTGGATATTGTTGAGAACGGCACACAGCACGGCCAGTACCAAAAGCTGGCTCAGCAAATAGGAGTGCGCCAACACCTCGCTGAACAAAAACTTCGCCAGCCCGGTCATAAACTGGTCCATGTTCAAGTTGAGCTTCCCCTGGCGCAGGTCAGCAACTACCTGGCGCACACTTAACTGCGGCAGAAAACCTTGCATTTCTCTGTCTACCTGGTCTGCAAATTTCTGAATCTCCTCCAGGTTTAATTTATCCAGCTGTTCTTCAACCACTTGATTTATATCATCTATGGCCTGTGCGCCGGCAGCAGGTACCAGCAGCAGAACAAACACTATGGCAAGTGAAATAACCCGTTTCCACATCAGGAAAACCACCTTAAGGAAGCAATTTTAAAACCGTTTCCAGAATAGCCGCGATAATTGGCAGTGCCAGCACCATGACAAGTACCTTCCCGGCAAATTCCACCTTCTGGGCAATGGCGTTCTCTCCGGCGTCCCGGCAGACCTGAGCCCCAAATTCGGCAATGTAGGCAATTCCGATGACTTTAAGAATGGTGGCCAGGTAAAATTGGTTAATGTTGGCCCGTACCGCCAGCTGCTCCAGGATGTCCAGTATGTTACCTATCTTGCCTATGAGCAGCAGAAAAATAATGGCGCCAAAGACAACGCTGACCAGTACGCCTACGTGCAAACCCTGAAGCTGTTTGACAGTAACAATCAGTACCGTGGTAACCAGTGCCAGGCCTACAAATTGGAAAATTTCCATAGCGACACCCTCTAGTACAGTTGAAATACCGATTTAACCTCTAAAAACAGGCGGTTAATAACGGGCAGCACCGTTATCACAGCTACCGCCAAACCTGCCAGCAAAGTCAGGTAAGCAATTTCATCTCGTCCGGTCTGTTTCAAATATGAATACAGAATTGACACCACAATTCCCAATGCTGCCAGCTGAAAGATCAAATTAACCCCGTTATTCAGGTAACCACCCATGTTTCTGCCTCCTTTTTCATACAAATGCTAACACTAAAGCCAGCCCCACCAGGAAACCCATAGTTTTGTATAATCGCTCGTACCTGATACGTTCCGCGGCAGCCTCACGCTCCTGGTAGGACAGCTGCTGCTTGGCCAGCTGCAAGTTCTTTACCTGTTCCTCCTTACCGCTGGAACCCATGCTGGTTCCCAGGCGGTAGAGTATCTCCAGGTCGAACTTGGTAAGACTAAGCTGCGGCTTGACGGTATCAAGTGCCTCCTGCCAGGCTTCTCCGGCAGTATAGCCGCTGCCGTTTTTCAGTCTTGTTTCCATCTTCAAAAAGATACACGCCACAGGTCGTGCAGTATGTTGCGCCAGCACAGGCAAAACTTCGAGAATTGGCGTGGAAGTATAGTCAATCTCTGACTGCAGCAGCTGCAACGCCGAAATCAACTGGCGCAGTTGCTCCACGCGACCCGTGTATTTCCGGCCAAAAGAAATCCCGGCATAAGAGCAACTACCAAGTACCAACACCGCGCCAACCAGTTTAACCACTGCTGCCCACCTCCCGACTGCTTAACCGCAGGGGCATAGAAAGCAATTTTTTTTCAAACCGGTCCAGAATTTGCTCCACCGTTCCCACTCCCAAACTGCGTCCCAGCACAATATAGCGGTCAAAAATGCGCTGTTTGATCAGATGCCCGACCTGCGGCCTGTTGATTACCTCGCCCAAGCTGCTGCCGTGAACGGTGGTAATTACCCGGACACCAGCATTGAGCATTTCCCAGATGGCAGTGGCATCTTCCGGTCTGCCTATTTCATCGGTGGCAATCACCTGCGGTGACATAGAGCGCACCAGCATAATCATTCCCTGGGCTTTGGGACAGCGGTCCAGCACATCTACCCTTATACCCAGATCCAGCTGCGGCACACCCCTGTAACAGCCGGCAATCTCCGACCGCTCGTCAACCACCCCTACCTGGACTCCCTGCCTGCCGCTGCTGAAAATGCGGATGATATCTCGCAGCAGGGTAGTCTTCCCGCACTGGGGCGGCGAAATGATCAGCGTATTCCACGGCAGGCCGTCATGCTGTTTTAGATACGGCACCACCGCCCGGGCACACCCCTTAACCTGCCGCGCCAGGCGGATATTGACAGACGTCAAGTTGGTGATGGTTTTGACCGCTCCCTGTTCCAGCACCACCTGCCCGGTAAAACCCAGGCGGTGTCCTCCGGGTATGGTGACAAATCCGTGCCGCAATTCTTCCTGCAGGCTGTATAAAGCACCACCGCTAATTTGGTTGACCAGCACCTGGATATCCCTCTGCTGGCATGTATAGGCATGCTGCAGGTCGTCGGTAACACCGCTTTCACCAAGCAGCCATTCCTTCCCCCACGTCCTTATAATTACCGGCCGGGCAGCCCGCAACCGTATTTCTTCCACCTGCACCTGAACCTGCTCCGGAATATTAAGCACAGACTGCTTTAACCGGCCGGAGAATAATTCTACAATCTTCTCCGGAAGCCCGGCAATTTCGTCGCTTGAATGCCTTACTTGTTTTTCCGCAGGTTTCAGCTCAATCCGAACCAACGCTACCCCCTTCCCTTCCTTTTCTTTCCCGTGTATCTGGACACCTGTAACACAAACTCAACGAAAAACTTTGTCCCTAACTATAGATATTAGGGTTCGTCCAACTTTATGCCACCCGGCTGTAAATTATTTGGGCAAAAAAAAATACTCCTCAATAAGAGGAGTAGCAACTAGATGTCTTCAGTTTCCGGCCCGACCGGCTGCGATTTATCCTCATCATGCCGGTCATCATCCTCATCAGCCGGGTACAGCTCATATTCTTCGTCGTTTACAAATACCACGGTTTCACAGTGCGGGCAGGTTACTTCCACGTAATCATCGTCATCCAGGACATCGGCCTCAAAGTAAACTATATCCCCGCACTTGGGACATTCAACCTCCACATAGGCCTGGTCATCGTCGTCCACATCGTAGCCATCCCCGTCAACCAAATCCTCGTCTTCATCATCAAATTCAAAGTCGTCATCATCCAGGTAGAAATCATCTTCCAACTCGCCCAGGTCATGATCCAGGCTTTCCAGGTAGTACTCCAGTTCACCCTGTTCCGTCCACAGGTCTTCCAGGTTATCGGCAATCTCTTCCAGCACGTCAATGATTCCCTGAAACAGGCGTCCTTCCTTGGTACTGGTATCCAGTTCCATACCTGAGATTAAACCCTGTAAGTACGCCACTTTTTTCTTTAACTCATCCATGTTTTTGCCTCCCTTTTTAAACTACCGACTATTAGTATTACCTTCCGGTCGTACTTTTAAACTCGCTCAATGTATTCTCCCGTACGTGTATCAATGCGCAGCACGTCCCCCACGTTAACAAACAGCGGCACCTGGACCTTGGCTCCCGTTTCCAGCGTTGCTGACTTGGTAGCTCCGGTTGCCGTATCACCCTTAACGCCGGGCTCCGTCTCCACTACCTTCAGTTCCACAAAATTGGGAAGTTCCACATCGATAATGGTGTTGCCGTGCATGGCCACGTCAATAATCATGTTGTCCGTTAAAAACTTGGTCTTGTCAGCAATAATATCCTGACCGATTTGCAGCTGCTCATAGGTTTCGGTGTCCATAAAATAATAGGTATCCCCGTCATTATACAGGTACTGCATCTGCTTCTTATCAACATGAGCCCTGGCAACCTTTTCGCCGGCACGGAAAGTTTTTTCCACGATAGCACCCGTCATCAAATTTTTCAACTTGGAACGGACAAACGCGGCACCTTTACCCGGTTTTACGTGCTGGAAATCTATTACCTGGTAAATAGCCCCGTCCACCTCAATTGTCAGTCCGGTACGAAAGTCGTTTGTAGAAATCATATGAATCCTCCCCTAAAATTTTATAGTTCTGTTAACTTAAATCATATTTGCAATCGTAGAACCCCAGTGTTTATGCT
>JACDOG010000002.1 GCA_017656305.1 Thermoanaerobacteraceae bacterium | reverse complement strand
AGCCTTTTTCTGCGTTGAACCATTTGACTTTACCTTCCATTTTGGAACCTCCTTTTAAACAAGACTGGTCAAAAAGCCAAAACCCAAAACCTTTCGCCCAATCTTGAAAACAAGAGGCCCAAACAGGTTTGCGTTCTCAGCTCTTTAACACGTATAATTACAATAACACAGTTTGGGGAAAATAGCAAGTTTTATCTGAAATAACTGCTTTTAACCGGGTCAGTTTTAATTGATAGCACATGTCTAGGTCTTGCCAAAGGAATTGGACATGTACCATCTTGCGGGGGCGAATAAGAAATTAGCGAAAGTCTTAAACCAAAAGTTTTTCCTGGAAGCAGGAAATCTGATAAGATTTGAATAATATTCCTAAGAAATAAAACGTCATAAGAAACGTCCAGATTGAAAATAAGACTACTACCAGGATAAGGTAGTAGTTTTGATTTATTATGGAGTTTCGACAAAATTAGACAACCTTAGACAAAGGGTTTCTTTGCTTCGACCCGACTCTTGTCACGCCTTTTGCGATTAGCCGTACCAGCGTTTATTTACATATCAGAGTTTGTCTAATAAGAACATAGACTCAATATTTACAGGAGGTTACTGAAATGTTTATTTTTGCAATAGTAATTAGTTTCATTTGTATAGTTGCTATTATCTTTTTATTCTCTCATTCAAGTAAAAAAGGACAAGCCATGCAAGGCTCACAAAGAAGCAAAACAAAATCTGCGTCCCCAAAGCCAACTCAGCCCCCGAACAAAAACCAAGACCACATCAGAAAAGCTCACCGCAAAGGAGAGCTAGGTGAATATAAAATTAACATTCAACTAAAACGACTGCCCAAAGACTATAAACATTTAAGTGATCTCTTGATTAAAACTGACCATGGGCTCACTCAAATAGATCATGTTATCATATCCCCCGCTGGTATTTTTGTTGTAGAAACTAAGAATTACTCAGGAGCAATTTACGGAAAACAATACGATAAAACCTGGACACAAGTCTATAATAATCGAAAACAGCCATTTTACAACCCTATAAGGCAAAACTATGGGCATATTCAATCACTAAAGGCTATTTTAAAGGGTTATAGCCAGGTGGAATTTCATTCAGTAATCTCATTTACTAGACGCTGTAAATTAAAGGTAGATTGGGACTTGAGAACTACAAAGTCCCCAATAATGGTCATTTATGACACAGAACTAACGGACTCAATTTTAAAAAGAGCGAACTTTATTTTAGCACGGAACGCCAAGCCTAACATTTCCAGTGAGGACATTGCAAAAATCTTTGATATTCTTTCAAGCGCAAATATAAAAGATGAAAACATTAGAGAGCAGCACATAAGTGAAATAAAAAGAAAAGGCAGTATTTAAAAATATAGTTATTTCTCTTCAGCAGGAGTACAGGCCTCCGTCGAGGAGAATTACTATGGCTCCAGTGGAAGGATGTAAACCTGTAAGCGGGAACATTGACAGTACGCAGGTCATTGGCTTATACGCCGGAGAAAGGGATCTTTTTCAAAACCCCTAAAAATAAAAAAAGTCAGGGTGCGCCAAACTGACCTCAGATGTTCCGCCCCATGAGGCTTCACGGCAATCTGGTGTTTTATAGTCCTCAGCCCAATATCTAATAAACAATCGGTTTGTTATATTCAATTTCCGTAATCTCGACCTGATACCAACTGAAATCTCCTGTTTTTAAGTTCCAGATGACTTCCCCTTTAGTAGGAATCCTTATACCATTTAAATCTTTATAATCCTTCATGGGAGTTGACCAGGTTTCCATAACATACTGGCCGCTTGATTCCATGTATCTTTTAGCAACAAAGTTAATAACCTCGCCCATCTCGTTAAATATAAATACCCCTGATGCGGTTACACCTTTGTAGCTCATGGTAGCCCTAGCTGAATTCGAATCGATTCCTTCCCATTTTATGTAGCTACTTAAAGCCGCAGTTGGAAACCACACTATCTCAGCGAGATATCGTAACAGCGTGCCCTGATCCAATTCCTTTCCTCTGGCATCCGCAACCGTTACCAATGAAAGAATCTTAATCAGCATATTTCCTTTACCATTATAATACTTGTCTCTTCCTACAAAATATAAAAGTGGAGCAACTTTGATTTTGGCTTTCCAAATAAATCCCGGTTCGTCTATCGTAAAGTATTGTTCCGCTTCAGCAGGCATCCATGGTTGCCCTTCTTTCATCCTCATTAATCCCTTTTGTTTTAAGCGAACTGTTCTGATTCTTTCTTTCCCAATCACTTGGGAGTTTTCCAGCCATTTTTGAACGCAGATCGGTAACCCTTCCAAATCTGCTTTACTAATTATGTCTTTTTTATTCTGGACGTTATTATTAAAAAGCTCTTTCACTTCTTTTCTTACTTTTTGGTTGAACAGGGTATTCGCAATAAATGAAACTGTAAGTACCAAGAAAACGAGAATTACCAGAATACTTAGTATTAAAAGCGCAGCTTTGGGCATATCATCATTTCCTTTCTATGACAATCTTTTTATGATGCTCAGTGAGCTTCTCCTTTTTTCCTCAAAAATGAGGTCCTTTCCAATTTCATAGTATTTTAGACTCTTACAGTAGCATTTTTATCAATATTTCTAACTATTTGCTACACAAATTGTGTTATTATTATAATGAGGTATTAACAATTGAGCTTCCCAAAACATCTTAGAGAATTAAGAGAAAATGCGGGCCTATATCAAAAAGAGCTTGCTGATAAATTAAATTTGTCTCGATCAACTATTACTGCATATGAAGAAATCTTATTATTTTTTTTGTTAAGTGATGTCAGATTATGTTATAAGCGGATGAAATAGGTCAATATGGGTCTTCTTTGGAAATCGTCGTTATGTATGTATTATAATCTTACGAGTTCGCTAATCCAACGTTAGCCAAAATCACAAAGGGGGGAGAAATTTACATGAACTTAAAGACAACATTTATTCTTGGACTAAAATTGGTCCTCCTGACTTTACTACTTTTCGTTTGCTATTCAATTTCCTCAGTAGTATCTGGGTTGAGCAATTCCTCACAGAATGCTGATCTAAAGAGTATGACGGTTGCTCTACTTATTGTATGTGCTCTTGACACCCTTGTTCTAAGCTATCCAATCATCCGTTCAAGATGGAGCGGTTTGCGATTGGTTTTAACGATTTTCTTAGTATTTTATGGAGTAACAACATTTTTATCACAGATAGAAACTATTGTATTTCTAAATTACTTAGTAGACATTGTGCCCGTTGAGGTGATTCCGAAGTTATTTATGCAAGGGGCAATCACTGCAGCTTTGTTTTCACCAATAGCTGTTCTGGTTCACAGAGGGTTAAAGAGAACAGAACAACCTCATGAAATCAACAATCGACTGATTATGCCCTGGAAGGAATGGGTATGGAAGCTAATATTGATTTCGGTCATTTACATAGTTATTTATATGTCGTTTGGTAGATTTGTTTTTTTACCATTAGCAGGAGAGGCATTCCAACAGTACTACGGGAACCTACAATTGCCTGGATGGATACTTCCGTTTCAAGCGTTGAGAGCAATGATATGGACTGCTCTTGCATTGCCAGTAATCCGAATGATGAAGGGAGACTGGTGGGAGGCTGGTTTGGCAGTAGCCCTACTATTTTCAATATTAATGGGCACACTTCTCTTAATTCCAACACAGTTTATGCCCGACAAAATACGAATAGCTCATTTTGTAGAAGTAACGTCTTCCAACTTTCTTTTTGGTTGGATTGTTGTTTGGCTATTTAATAGACATCATAATTCTCCGCGGGAGCTATTTCAAAGTTCAAAAGCTACTAGTGACATCGGCTAACAACGGTGGAAACGGCTCCGCTATGCTTCGACCCAACTTTGCCTGTCCTCGGCTGTGATGCTTTTTGCGACAAAGGATCCGGAGCCTGACGAGCGCCCATATAGCTGTTAATATATTTGAGCTAATACCTACCTAGTCCAGAGGTATATTTGAGTAATTTTTAGAAACTCCAAAAAAGTATTATTGTTAAAAGAATAGCGAAAAAGATAGATAATTTTCTTCCCAATGTGGAACCTAAATTATTTGGAAACTTTATTCCTAGAAGCCATCCGAGCATGAGAAAAACTATTGAATATAGAATAGTATAATGAAATCCTGAATCTCCATTTGACCAAGCTTTTAATCCCAGTAAATTTAAGATAGAGTCACCTAAACAAAAATTCGTTCCGAAACTAAAGGAAAATACCATAGCTAATATAAAAATCAATAATGAAAAACTTCCATACCCAACTTTGTTTGTCACTAAATCATTACCCCCCCTCTTTATTTATGAATATTTCCGGAAACTCCTAAACATTGACTGCCAAGCCCTCCAGCGGCACCTCTGTATCTCAACTCTTAATAATACAACATTACCGCAATGAGATTAATTATATTTGCAGAAATCAAACTAGGCCAAATACTGTTAGTACGGTTAGCCGACCAACCACCAACAATACCTATTGCCACCCAGGCATATACTACAGTATAAATTATTCCTTGAAGTATGGGCATAAATAAAGCAACAATGATATTTGGCAATGCAAAAAAAGCTGCCTGAAGTATAATTGCCCAAACATTATTCATTTTAGTTTTTAGATACTGTAATAACCATCCACGGAAAAATAACTCCTCCCCAAACATCGTAATAAATCCACTAAATAAAAACATTCCAATAAGAGACGCTAGTCCACTATATCTGATTAACCAGGCAAAGGTTGCATCCGGGCTCGTACTATCTGTCGCTAACTTAATTAATAGTTGGTATGTATGTGACCAGGGTTCAAATATTCCAATGATAGATACCGATAACCAAAAATTAATTAATGTTACTTTAAAAAACTCTTTTAATGGTATTAATTTGAATCCAACCATTGTTGCATCCTTTGTACAAAAAACAACTATAAGTGGTAAACATAGCCATACAATAGTAAACAACGGGAATGAACCCTTAAATGAATTGGTTACATACATTAATACAACTAATGCTAATATAATCCACGTGACAAATATTTTTTCTCTTTTACCCATTAAAAATCACCTTGCTCTTAATGCAAAACGAATAGTAAGCAGAATGCCGTATTTCACATAACGTCCTCGATGTTCCCGACGTAACCGTCCCATTAGGGTTGGTACGTCATTTGCTCATCTAATCCTAACGTTATAAGTGCAAATGGCGTGCCAAAGGTCATGTCCCGTAAGGATAGGCTAGTTTTTGACATCACGGGAACACCTTGTTATACGGAGTAGTATCTATAAACAATCAATTACAAATTAAAAAACTAAAACATGCTTGAAGACCAATAAGTATGAATAACATAAGCCATAAGGCCCACAATTTATTCTTTTGATTTTTAAATATTCTTTGATATACTAACCAACCAAATACAATAAAAGTACCTTCCAATATAAAATCTATTAAAGGATACTTATATAAACCTAAACCTATAACAGGTCCTTTTGCCCATATGGATAGTCTACTTGTCAAATAATCAACTAATAGATGAGAAATAATTACCACACCGAAAAATATACATTGTCTCCAATTTCTATTTTTTATGAAAATAACAAGTCCAAAACAAACTGCTAAAATAATTGTAGAAGGAATTGTATGTAGCATAAACCAACTAGGCAATGAAATTTTAAATATATCAATAAATATTGTGGTAAGATCAATAAAAATTGAAGCTATAATCAATAATAACAGCGATTCATTCCTTCTAATTCCTTTTGCAAATAATGCAATGCCTAAATGTCCCGCATACATTTTTACTTCCTCTTTCGTAGATAATAATCTAATATTACTACAGGTACTACTATTACCAAAAAACCAAATAATGAAAAATAAGGATTAATAATTCTCCCCCCCATTACATTCAACATTAATGAATATAACAGAAAAATCTTTAGGAAAAAATGAGAAACCATCTGTTTTAACAGTAAAAGGTTAAGATATAGAGAAATTTTTTTGATAAATTTTTCAAGTTCTTAAAATCGTAATGTTCTGCAATTTCCCAGGAAAAAGGTTATGTTTATCTTTCAAATATTTCCAAACCCTTTCAGTTTCTGTGTAAAAATGGTTCTGGTAGTAATGAAACAAGTGCATGAATTTCAATTTCCTTTCCTTTCTACGCCCCAATTTCGTCTAATGGAGTGCCCGAGTTCCCGAAGTGTCCGGCAGGGATATTTGGGCTTCTGCCGGAAATCCGGCAGATAGGCCGCCGAATGGCAGCTTATTATTTCCGGGCTTTGCGAAGTGCGAAGTATTTTTTGGTGAACGAAGTGAGCCGCAAAGCCCGTGTTATACGCTGTCATCAGACTCCTGAAATGTGCATTCCTTCATTTTCTTGATGTTTTCAATTTATTTATTACAAATTCTCCGTATCGAGTATAGTCCCGCCAATCTTGCGTAAAAATAGGGGGCCGCCAATCATTGTCATACCAGCAGGCTACCCACCCGATATGATGGGCATCGAGGTATTCTAGGAGGGGTTCTCCATAGGTGGCCCGGTCACCTGCCAGGTAGAGTTGAGTTGTATTACGGTTTTCATCCATGAAACCCCATTCTGTTATTAGAACCGGGTATATTTCAGCGACTTCACCGAAGAGGTGCGACCAGAGGTAGCTCGGATGGGCTGGGTATATGTGCGCGGCGTAAGCGATATTGTCATCTGCTATCGGATTTTCCATGACCCAGGAAAGATCTTTGCCATAGTCTATACCGCCCACAATCACCAATTGGTCTGCTCCCTGGTCCCGAATAACTTGGACAATCTCCATGGCGTTACTATGCCAGTCCCTGGCCGTAATGTTTTGCGGTTCGTTGAAGATTTCAAAGATAACGTTTGGAGTATCTTGGAAGTAATTTGCGGTCCGCTGCCAAAATTCCAGAGTTAGTTCTTTAGGCCGGACATCAAGGTCAGGCATTTGCGGCCCTGCGCCTGTGGCCACGTTCCCTATGTAGTGCCAATCAATAATCACATACATACCCAGTTCACCTGCCCAGGCCACAATGGGGTCTAGATAACGCCAGAGGTAGTCCCGATCACGCACCCAATTCTCTGGATGTACGGGAATTCTAATCACATTAGCGCCGGTTTCGCTTATCTTGATAAAAAAGTCATGATTGAATCTATTTTTGCTGTGCAGTTTTGCGGGGTCAGGCGGCATAAGACCCTTAAGCAAGACAGGTGTGCCTACAGCGTTAATGATTTGATTGCCTTGAGCTTGTAGCCTGGTTGGGAAAAAGGAGATGTTGTCACTTTCAAATCGGCTTGTATGCTTTACGGGAAGGAGTATTTTACCGTGTTCGGAGCGGATTGCTACCAAAACCAATATAGCAAACAAGAAAACAATTACCACCAGAAAAATGGATAAGCCTTTTAATATCCTTCTAATCTTCATTTTCCCTCCTATTTAGTGATGGCGTATAACATTTTCGAGCTTTGCGAAGCCGCCACAGAGACGGTTTAGTCGAAGCGTAGCGAAGCCGCGAAGCCCGTGTTAGGCAATGTCACGTCATTATTTAATCCTCCTACCAATCTCTCTTGCTTTTATGAGATATTTATCCGGTATTTCTTTCATTATTAAGGTGCCTGGCAATACGAAGGTGCTAACTATCTCCTGCCCACTGTATTTGCATATCTCACGCATTCGACCAAGACAAGATCGGGACTGGTTAAAAATCCAATTAAATGGCCAAGGCGTGCTACAAGCAGTTACCAAGATTGCCTTTTTGCCTTTTGCATTACGTTTGAGCGGAATTCCCTTGGGTTGTTCTTTGATAAAGAAACCAAATAAGGTTTTTCTTTTTCTGTTAACATTTTAGTTAGATGTTCAGGAATGGGTATTTCATTATAAAAACAATATTTTGCAGATATTACATCAGACATAAGAATCCCCCCCTTCCACCTCCAAAATTCGGCAGAAAGGGGCAAAATCCTTGGCAAAAATTTCGACAGATAACGACAAAGCAACTCTTTCAAGGTGCTCTTTTCCTGGCTGGGGCAGCCGGATTCGAACCAGCGAAATAGAGAATCCAAAGCCCACTGCCTTACCCCTCGGCTACGCCCCAGCATATAGTTTTGCTCAGTACCATATTACCACGAAAATAACGGCCAAAACTGCATGATTTCTGCACAAATTCTGCACCTTAACATTTTCTTTAAAATCTTTAACCTCCTTTGCATTTTAAAGAAAATTTGCAGTTATGTCATTCATTTTGGGTAATTATTCTTTCTTCTGCGCCGGGGAGTTTGTCTGCTACTAGCTTGCCCTCTTTATCGAAGGCAGTTATAGTCCAAGTCGCATCATTATATTCATCTGCAACTATTAAAGCAAAATTATTTTGTACAGTAGATATCTTATATTTATCACGCATGCTTCCACCAGCTTTGGAAACTGAGAAAGGCCAGGGGTGTCCCATCACATAACCTCCTTGTATTCAGACATCTCCTGCGCAGTCTCTGTTTACTACGCAATAATTATCAAAATAATTGATAGAATTATTCAAAACGGTAAAATATACATCAGTAAATGCGCAAATAGGAGGTAGTTTTATGAATCCAATTTTGAAAAAATTAGGTCTAACCAATCAAAATCCAGTGCTTGTTGTAATAACGAGAGCGCAGGTAAACGTAAATCTGGAAAAACTACAAAAGGAAACAAGCACTTACGCGCCACACTCGTAGAAGCTGCCCGCGCTGCCGCCCGTACGAAAAACAGTTATCTTTCTGCCCAGTACCACCGAATTGCTGCACGTCGAGGTGCGAACCGTGCTGCAGTAGCAGTTGGTCACACAATATTGGTAATAGCTTATCACATTTTAAAAACACGCCAACCTTATCAGGACCTTGGTGCCGATTATTTTGACCGTCGGAAAAAAGACAGGACAGTCAAGCAAGCAGTGAAAAAACTCGAGTCTTTAGGGTATAAAGTAAGCTTGGAAGAGGTGGTGGCATAAATTAATTTTCATAATCTCACACCTTAACTTTAAAAGGCCTCGTTTAAAAGCCAAGTCGAGGTTCTAGGAGGGTATTACTTTGTCAAAATATGGTTTTCAGGATAGCAGTAAACATATACCCGCTTTCTCCATTCGAAAGATAACCAGCGAACTTTTTTGACCTGCCTACGGAGCAATAATCGCGCATCCTTTCCTTGCATTAAACGTATGGGTCATACTCGCCCTGGTTAATTACTGTTCTTGGATCCTTCACACCCCTAAAAATAAACATCTCTGAGTCTCGGGCCCGGTCACCGTAAAATCCGTTCAGCGTTTCGGTACAGAATGTTGTCTCTGGCCTCTGGGTCACCCTCGGTAGCCAGGAGAACTCTAGATAGGGTAAGAGCCTGCGGCAGGGCAGGCCAGTCACTGCCAAAAAGGAGTCGCTCGGAACCTACCTCCCGTATCAGGTATTTGATGCTTTCCGCGGACTGACAGGAAATCTCGGCGTAAGTCGCCGGGTATTCCTTCATGTATTCGGCGACCCGTTCGAACTCCTGGATTCCGCTGTGTCCGAAGATGAAGACGAAGTCCCGGGGAAGTTTCGGCAACAGCTCTCCGAAGAGTTCGACCCTGGTAGATTGCAGGAGCTCCCAAAGGGTGGGGGATACGTTTTCCCGCTTTATGGCGGTGATGGCTCCAGTATGGAGCAGAACAGGGAGTTTTGCTTCGTGACACAGCTTGAAGACCTCGATCAGAGGTTTGAAGTCGTTTTTTAGCTCCATATCCGTTATTTTCAGTTTGAATCCTTTGGCTCCCAGTTCCTTGTACCTAAAAATCTTAGTTGCCACACCTTTGTCCCGGGGGTGAACGGAACAAAAAGCTATGAACCTGTCGGGGTACTCCCGGGCAACCTTCAGGGCCTCTGGCGTCCGGTCTGCTCTGGGCGTGCTGAGCGGCAAAAGCACGTTCCGGCTGATCATGTTCTCATCCTGGGAACGGAAGCAGTTTTCGAAAGTGCCACCCCGGATAATATCTTTAAAGATGTTGAGCCCGTTGATGGAGAATTTGCAAAGTGCGATTACTCCCTTCATCTTGAAGCCATCCGGGTACTCCGTCCAGTAGGGTACATGAAGGTTAAATCTCTCAAGCGGTGGCAGCGTTGGATACGTTAACCGTTGTCCCGTTCTTTCCGGGTCCCCCACCCGCAGGGGAAGCACATTACATAAGTGTGTATGGAAATCGATGACCTTCAAACGTTCGGGATAGTCGATAACGAATTCTCCCCGGCTGTTCAGTTTGAGGAACTTTTCCCTGGCAACTACCTCTTCATGTGATCGATACATTGCACGATCCCCCTTATTCGTTTAGCTCGCGCGAGATCCACACCTCTCGGTTCGCACCTGTTTCCGCTGATCCACGCTGACTCACGTCCGGTAGCTGCTCAACCCCTCGCATTACATTTTTCCCCTTACGCTGGTTTTGCTCTCTAGCCTGCAGCCCCGTCTTCAAGAAGCTTACCAACTGTGTCATTTCCTGCTCCAGCCTATCCCGCCCGACCTTTTCGGGATGGCGGGCGTCCGGGAAGAGCTGGGTGTAGCTAATGAAGATGAGTCTAAACAGGTGCATGATGAAATCTCTGTCCAGGTCATTCCGCAATTCACCCGATTCAATAGCCCTATCGACCAGTGCACCCATGTAATTTTCCAATTCTCCACCCAGCCGCTCCATGATTTTCGCGCGGAATTGCCTGTTATCACAATGCTCGAGGTTTTCGATCAACATGTGCAGTCGAAGATTCTCCAGGGCGAAGTCAATGCTCACCTTTAACTGAAACTCCAGAGATTCGAAGAACCCCATTTCCTCCACCGGTTTGTCCAGTTGGGCCAGGGCAGCGGTGAGGAATTTCCTTTTTTTCTCCATTCCCAGCTGAAGTACGTAAAGGTAAAGATCTTCTTTATCGTGAAAATAGTGGTACATACTGCCCTTGGAAATGCCAGCCTTTTGAATGATCCGGTTCAACGAAGCCGAAAAGAAATCGTTCTCGGCAAACTCATCCAAAGCCGCGTCGATAATCCGCTGCTTTTCCTCATCGGGGAGATTAAGAAACCCTTGTTTGACCATCGAACTCCTCCTCGAGAATATATTGGGAGCAGAGCAAACTGCCCGGTCTAGACCATGCGGTCTAGACCACCTGGTCTAATAATATCCCCCAGTCTAAACCCTGTCAAGTGGTTGGACCAAACTTTTGAAAAAACTTTCCCTTTGCTGGTGTTCCGAGAATTTTCAGATCAGTTTAACTAGTCAACTTTTCTATTACCGAACACACCTGCAAAAACAAAAGGGTGAGGCCAATCCAATTGTTCCTCGCCCATATCTTTGTCAACCCAACTGCACAACTTTATTATCCAGTTTACAACTTTACTATTCAGCAACAATTACCAGCTCCCGACAAGTAACATTGCAAGGCACCTCCCGTTGGATGGTTCAGACAGCCCATAGTGGTGAGGGCATAACTTGTCCCATTTATCCTCTGTCTGGTTAAGTACAACCTCTTTCAAGATGTCCACCAGGGCCATGTTTATACCTCCACTATCCCAGCCCTATCCTGTTCCCTCATTGCTGCAATGTCTTTTCCCGTGCCCTCCTGAGTATCGCGTCCAGCCAACTCTTATAATTTTTTGTAGTCTCCTGGGCCGGCTGGGCCTCGGCGGCCGGTTCTTTATGTGCTTCGGGAACTTCGACAATATGCCGTTCGTTTATTTCTGGCCTTGTCTCTCGCTGACGCTTTTTCTTTCGCTTTTTCCCAAAAGATAACCACCCCACATTTAACACTCATTGGCTCGTAGTACCGGCACTGTTCCAGCTCCTGCTTGCACACCCGGAAACAGGTCAAGCAGATGTCCCCATCACTCCGTCCCCTCCCTACTCACCTATTCTCCATGACCATTCCTCCGCTTTTCGTTCTCCAGCACCCAAAGCACCGCTTTGGCGGCGGCATCTTCGGGGGTTTCGGCATGAAACTGGGGGCCTTCGCTAAGAGATAAAGAATACCGCCATTTGTTATTTGCGTCTTGATAAGCATTCCACTAGTACCCATTTCCACCTGTCAGTCTGTTTACTCGCCCCTCCAACCACCCCAGCAGGTCGGAGAGGGTGGGGAACCAAAGGCATTTTTCCACTGTTTCATAAGTGTACCCACTGCCATGATTAATCCGTACTATGCCATTTGACAATTCGATGTCAACTAATCCTATATCTTTTTGCCACACTGCCCAATCACCAAGTTTCGGTTCCCACCGCAACCCCGCTCCTTTTAACCTTCGGGCCATGTCAACCGATACCATTCTCACTCCGTCCCCTCCCTCCGCAGCATCTCCAGTTCCTCTATGGTCAGCCCGCTCAGGTCGAACTTGCCGCCGTGCTCCGTAACCTTCTCCCGGGCAGACGTTATCAGGCCCCACTTAAGTAACAAGCAATATCAACATCATTATCGTCTTTATGACTCTCGTTCCAATCTGATAATATCTTTATCTGTCCTTTAACGATTTCGATAATTTCCTCTTTTGCTGTTGTTTCCACCCTCCTCACCTCCCTCCACTTTCCTGACTTACAACCCCGCTCCCGGGGAAGAATATTAACTGGCGGCGCGGTCGGGGTTTTCTTTGTTGGATAATTCGTCTAATTGCTTCATTCTGTAGCTTTCTGCATCAAAAAAAATGTTCTCTACCTCCACGTTAAATAGCTTAGCTATTTTCTTAGCCAATCCATAAGTTGGGTTTCGTTGACCAGTTTCAATATGTCCATAAAAACTTCTAGAAATTCCAAGCTGCCTTGCTACTTCTTCTTGAGTAAGATTTGCCTTTTCTCTAAGCTTAATTAGTTTCTCCCTCAATTAATCCACCCCCTTTCGCTTCATCTTGTAGCATTTTCATTTTTAATTATAATGCTACATTATGAAGCCGTCAACCCCTAATTTATAAAAAAAATCTACATTTCGTAGCAGTATATTGTTTATGCTACGAACTGTAGAGTAGAATAAAGCTAGGTGATTAAACATGATACTTCCTCAGCGAATTATAGCGCTTCGACAAGAAAAAGGTTTAACTCAAAATGAACTAGCTGAACGTCTCAAAATATCACGTTCTGCCTTGTCTCTTTATGAACTTGGCAAGCGTCAGCCAGACTACGAAACGCTCCAAAAAATAGCCAAATATTTCGATGTAACGACGGATTATTTGTTAGGCTTAACCGACAACCCCAAAGGCTATTCGGACGAGCCTCCTTCGGACATGGAGTTGGAAGAACTCCTCAAACACTCCAACATCAAGTTCAACGGCGAGCCCTTAGACGAAGAAGACAAGCAAGACATCATAGAGTTCCTGAAAGTGGCATGGAAAACGATACGGAAGAAAAAGCGGAAATAAAAACTACTACCAACAACCGGTAGTAGTTTTTGCTTTATTATGGAGTTTCGACAAAAATAGACAACCTTAGACAAAGGAGCAGTGGTGGTGTAAGCAGTATGAGTTTCATCAAAACTGCCGTCAATAACCTGGTAGAGCAATACGGCACCCGTGACCCTTTTGAACTTGCAGATCACCTTGGCATTACCATCATTCGCTTTCCGTTTAAAAAGATAAAAGGCCTGGCGATAAGCCTCTTCGGCCACAAGATAATAGGCCTCAACAGCCGGCTTCCGGAGCAGTTCCAGCGGGTCATAGTAGCCCATGAAATTGGCCACAACCAGCTACACCCCCAGGGGATGGGATACTTTTTCATGATCAAGGAAACGTTTTTTGTCAACGGCAAATATGAGCGCCAGGCCCATCAGTTTGCGGCGGAACTGCTTCTGGCGGCGGACAAGCCTGCCTACGGGGAAAGCATTGAAGATTATGCGAAGCGGAAGGAGGTGCCGGTGGAGTTATTAAGGATATGGGTTAAAGAAAGTCAATCTTTCAATTTCAGGATGGAGGTTGAATGAAATGGCTAATAAAAAAACATTGAAAAAGCAATAGATGATTTGTTACACGACTTGGGTGAATTTAGAACTCCTTCTCAAATGAAAGATTATTTTGAGAGTAAGAAAGAAGCGATTGTCGCCGACGAAAATTTAACGAAGCTGGTTAGACTCAAGAAGGGCATAGCTAGAAAATTTCTTGCAGAATTCTATCCACTTTATTGCTTTAGTCAGTCTTGCTATTGCCCTGACGATGCTATGATGCGGGTTGTCATTGGTAATCAGGGTTACGATGCGATTATTCGGTTTGCCAATGGCGATGAAAAGAAACTTGAGTTTACTGAATACATTTACGGACAAGAAGAATATCAGGACGCCATTAAGCTAAATGAAAGAGGTTATGGCGTTATTCGTTGTGGCGACATCAGAGACTTGGATCAAAAGTGTGATGATTACTTGAGTAAGGTTGTGTCGAATGCAAAGAACAAAAGTCAAAAAGACTATCTAGGCGTTACACTCATTTTTATAATAAGTACTTTTGAAATACTAGACTTTTGGGGACGCGACAGTAAGAGTTTTATTGAACGATTAATTGGGGAGCTCAGGCAACTTCAATTCAAGGCAAACGAGGTTTACCTTTTAGTAAAGAATACTGATCCCGTAGATTTTATTGACAATAATATTTATAAGGTGAAGTAACTTAAGGTCCGGCGCGCAACATCGCCTAACAACGGGAGAAACGGCTCCGGCTGCTTTACCCTACTCCCTTGTTACGCTTCATGCGAAAACAAAGAGCGGGAAAGACATCGGAATGTTCTATACTGGTGGTTTGAGGTTAGTGTTCGTTTAGGTCTGTGTTAGGTGCCATTGGGTCTCTCGTTTTTGAGGACATGGAGATAGATTAATTGTGCATCAGAAAAGGAGGAATAATAATGGGATATTTTAAAGGGTCAATTGAGGAACTTAAGTTAATGGTTACAGAAATAGGTTTCACAGGAACATGGAGAAAAACTACAACTGGGTTTCAGTTTAAAACTCCTGATGGTGCAATTTTAAACTGGTCCCCAGGAACAGGGCGGATTTGGTATCAAGGAAAAGCTGAAATCAAAGCTACACTGGAACAAGCAGTTGAGACACGTCTATCTTCTGGGACTTATCAAATACAACACCAGGATACTAACATGGCGGTTGGTAAACGACCAGCAGATAAGGAAAAGGTTTTTGTAGTACACGGGCATGATACTGTAGCACGTGAGCAGTTAGAGCTTATCCTTCATAGACTTGGTTTGGAACCATTTGTTCTTGCCAACACTGGTGGTGGAGGCATGACACTCATCGAGGCATTGGAGGCAGAAGTTGGCCCTGGACCAGGTAGAGCGCGGTTTGGTATTGTTCTAATGACACCAGATGATGTTGGATATTCCAAAGTAGATGGGCCTGAGAAAGCAGAGCCTCGGGCACGTCAGAACGTTGTATTAGAAATGGGGATGTTGATTGCTGCACTAAAAAGGCCAAATGTTGCTATTTTAAAGAAAGGGCATATTGAAGTTCCTTCTGATGCTCAAGGAATTATATACATACCATTTAACGACCACGTGAAAGAGTGTGTCCCCCGTTTAGTAGACAGGCTTCGTCAGGCTGGGTTTGAACTTGACCCAGTAGCTATAACCAAAGCATCATCTTAACAACCCTTAATCACAAAACTTACGTAGGAGACCCAACAACACCTAACAACAGGCTAAACGGCTCCGCTACACTCCGACCCAACTTTGCCTGCCCTCGGCTGTCATAGCCTGGGACAAGCGCAAAGAAGTTGGAGTTTTTGAAGGCGTGTTTCGGGCGGAAAGGGCTGAAGGTCAAGGGATGAGAGTTGTTTAACGTGCAGATGGTGCCATACGGATTTGTGGCGGAAGAGGGGGTGTAATATGGTTGATGAGCAAGTGCCGGTGGAGCTGGTGAGGGTGTGGGGACTATTGGCCTAAATTCCTCTGAACTGTTGTTTAATAAAAAGCACCTAATTTAAAGAAAAGAGGGATATATGATGGTTGGTAAAGTTTTACCTGCTATACCTATAGATGACCCAGAGCAAAAAGACCGTCTATTAGTATTAGAACAATTAACTCCCCAGCAGCAAAACCTTTCAAAAATCAAGGCTGCTATACGTCCGGAGTGTCATGGAGATTGGATGACAAAAGCTTTGAATGTTTGGAAAATCGGAGCTTACGACGCATCATGTTTATATTTTTGGAACCGGGCCATGGCCGACCTTAGAACCAAAATAATGGCCTATGGAAAGGAACATCTTGAAGCAATAATAAAACGAGAAATAAAAGGTGAACGCGACCTGGTTCATCTGCTAACTGACAAGGAGTTAATTGATCACTGCTTCGAGCTTGGTATAATTTCCGAGGAAGCTTGGTTTTTCCTACACAAAGCACGAGACGTTCGTAATCATTACTCATTAGCTCATCAATTCGATGCACCGATTGACCCTTTTGAAGCCTTCAATATTATTAAGAATTGCATAAAATATGTCCTCGCCCATCAAACCCCCGCTCCAGGGATTAGCCTTAAAGAATTACTTCAAAAGCTTAAATCAGAAGATATTACAGATCAATTAGCAGAGTTTGAAGCTATTTATCGTGACCAAGCTGCTAAAATTGTTAATATTACACTGAATCGGCTTTTCGACGACTTCGTAGCAGAAGAAGATAATAATACTTATTTAAGTAATATTCTTGCTGTAGCTCCTATCCTTTGGTCAATGGCCGAAACTAGTGTCAAAGAGAGAATTGGTAACAGGATTGGCAAGCTCAGAATGGAAGCTAATGCTGACACTAATGTAAAAGCTATGACTTTCATTAAAAAAGTTGATGGTATGAAGTACGTTCCTGAATCAATCCGGGTAGCAATGTTTACTAGTACTGCTAATAAACTTTATGAGGCTTGTCGATCCGCAAATAATTTCTTTAATGAAGTAACACCAGCTAAAGAACTTTATGAACTGGGAAGTAGAATTCCTTCATCAGCCATACCTAGCTGTACTCGGGCAGTTTTTCTGTCCTATATTGGTAATCAATTCGGTCATTCTTGGGAAGCAGCCGAATATAACGAAAAAATGATTCAAAAATGGAACTCATCTAACTTATCAGCTTTGGTTGAAATTCTCGATAACGATCTCACCGTTATTGGCCGCTTAGATTACAGTTTTCCTGTCAAAAGGTTTAAGAAAGTTCTTGAAATGGTATCGAAGATACCTCGAGACGAAAAAACGGATAGAAGCCTCAAGAGATATTCAAAGCTCGATATAGAAGAATTGAAACAGCATTTCAGCGATAAATATGTCAAGAAATTCTCGAGAAAATAAGGCTATGGAAATTAATGTCCTAAAAAATAAGTGAGGTGAAAAAGCAGAATGTCGTTCCGACTGCTTAAATTTTCATATCGTTTTGCCGAGCAAGTCCTTAACAGTAAATTATCTCTTAAAGAAGAGATAGAAACCATTCTTATGGACCCTAATATTGAAGTCTCTACTTTATCACGCCCTGAATTTAATCGCATACTTGAACAATTATTCGTTGCGAAAGGATGGGAGAGCCAACCTTCCATCTTTAATGAACCCGGCGATCCTTCTGCTAAAATGGATTTCCTAAAAGAAAGAATTGGAATAGAAGTCGAATTCGGGCATTCTTCATTCCTAGGAATAGATCTACTCAAATTTCAAGTTGCCTCTTACTCCGGCTTGGATAAAATTGACGTAGGTGTTTATATTGTCACCACACGAAATTTCCAGCGAAAGATAAAAGCAGATTATAACAAAAATTGGGAAGGTTCTTTAACCTTTGAAAAAGTTGTAAGATATCTTCCACATTTTAAGAGCGCGATACAGGTGCCTATTTATGTAATTGGGATAGACTTGTAATTTGGTTCATAAGGAATGTGAACACCACTGAGGGGATTTATGAAACATCTATACTTGGCATGATTGTCATATTCGAAAAAATCAGGACCAAGGGTATGAAGATCGGTTTATTCGGGAAAAGTGGAAGGGGATGTGGGGATGTCCCCAATGAGCAAGGAAAAACGGACAATAGGAAAATTGAAAATTGCGAACATGTGACCTTAGAGGAGGGATAGAATGCTTCGGGTTCTTACTTTTGAAGCAAAAACAGCTATTCGTGACCAGACCGAAATGGAGAATCTCATATCATATTTGAGAAACAAGGGATATTTGGCTGTGATACGTGGTATGTTCACAGGTATGTTCAGGCAAGCTAAATTGCCAGAGCCAGATGAGCAGCTAATCACAAATATGATCACTGTAACTCCTAAATACCGATTTATGACAGAAAGAGAAGATTTCCTGGGTGACCTCTTTATCACCAATGATATAATTTATGTTTTGAATACAACCGAAAAAGGAGTATTGCAGGCTTCGGCCATTGGGTATGGCAAACAGAAAGAAGCTTTGCAGAAGTTTTGTACAGATGTGCAAGAAGGCATCAAAACTAAATTTGACGGTAAAAGAGTAAAAGAAATGGATTTTGACTGGAAACCATTAAGTTTTCTTCCTTTAAGATACACTACTCCTTTTGGTGTGTTAATTGAGGAGGAACCTGCACAGGAGGTAACGGATCTTCAAGTCAGCGGGCTCAGCGAGCCAAATTACAGCTATGAGGACATTAAAGCAGCCAATCTCCTGGTAGATGTTAATATAAGGCAATTTGTTTTGAAACTAGCTCAGGTAAGAAAGATGACAAGTAGAGATGCTACTAACCTTGCGAAAGAACCAGACACTCTTGAACGCCTTCTCGCATTGGATTTAATAGCAGAAGAGTATTTGCTAACATGTAAACAAGATCAGCACACTATCTGTATTGTTCCTTCTAAAGATCATCTCACCCAAGAGCCTATGGCTTCTCTCCGTTGTAATACTTGTGAGCGTTCATTTCCCGAAGAAAATCTCCAAGTAATCTATACCCTAACTGACAAAGGAAAGAGACTAATTGATGGAAGTTTATGGATGCATATTTGGATTACAGAGCTTCTTAAAGAGAGTGGAGTGAAAAAAGAAAATATAAAATGGAATATTGAGGCGAGCGGAGAGGAGCTTGACATAATGGTGGAAGATTTTGGTTCCCGTTTTTTCCTCGAACTCAAGGACAGAGAATTTGGATTGGGAGATGCTTATCCTTTTGTTTTTAGGATAACTAGGTATGGAGGAAAACTTGGAATAGTTATGACAATGGATAAAGTTTCAACTGATGCTAAAAAATTTTTTGAAGAGGAAAACCGTCGTCGAAAGAATCGGATACAATACCTGGAAGGACCTGAAAACATTCGGAAGGGCATTACAAAAATAGTAGAAGACAGCGCTTTATTACAAGTGCGCAGAGTGATCCGGCCCTTCTCCTTCAGAATGGGTTTTGACTTATGGCCCATTGTAGAATACTGGATAAATACAAAAAATGAATCATCTAGAGAAAAAGTCGCCGCAACAGCAGATAACAGCTGATAAAAGGGAAATCAAAAATTCCCCCCAATTGCCTTCGGCAACTTCTTTTATCCGCAAAACGTTAGGTAAAATCAGCTTATCGGTGAGAAATTAAATGGCCAAAAAATTAAAAATGACACAATCTTAGCATCGCTTTAATAATTAAAAAGAGGTGTATAATTATGTTTAATTATGGGTTAGTGAACAATATTTATGAAGTGATAAATAATGTAATTCAATTTAATAAAGACTTAGAAGAAGAAACGGAAATTGTTGATCAGTTATCTCAATTTAGACACTGGTACTATATTCCTACCTTAAATTATTTCGGGCCTGCAAAATTTATTGGATACTCCAATATGGACACTTCAAAATATGCTCGAGGAATGAATAAAAATGGAGGATATGCAGTAAATACTTTACAAAAATGGTTTGTTGAGCTTCCCTCAGAATCAAAAGTAAGTGAGTATCTTTTACAAAAATTACGTTCACTATTAAGTCGTTATGATAAATCTGTGAATAAAAATGCAGTTATTCATATTCCTAAAAAATGCTGGGAAATTATAACCCTTTATGAGAATGACTAATATAAAATCTGATAAAGAAAGAAAAGAATAAAAGTTACTACTTAAAAATTTTCTTCTTTTTTCAATTCTCACCGAACATATATTCTATGAAAGGGGGAGAATAATGCCAAAAAAGCGGAAAAACGCTAATGGTGAAGGTACTATCTATCAGGTCAAAAGCGGAAAACACAAGGGTAAATGGGTTGGGCAAATAACTATTGGAAAAGACCCGGAAACAGGGAAGCCCAAAAGTTACGGTTATCAACACTTGAAAATTATTATATGTATTCACGACATCACATTTACCCTGCTTTAGGGGATATCCTTCTCAGTGAGTTGAATAGTGATCATATTCAGACACTTTACAATAAGCTTAAAGATGACGGGAAGGCACCTGCTACCATTCATAAAATTCACTGCATTATTCACTCATGTCTTGAAAAGGCCGTTGAAAAAAGGTTAATTGCCTGGAACCCCAGCAAAGCTACCGAAAGGCCTTCCCTAAAACCAAAGGAAGCTAAAGTACTTAGTGAGGAAGATATGGACAAGTTCCTAAAGGTGATCAATAAAGAGAGCGACAAGTGGAGGGCTGCTTTTTTAACTCTACTCGGGACCGGCTTAAGGATTGGGGAGCTCCTGGCCCTTGAGTGGGATGATATAGACTTTGAAAATGACTTAATACATGTTCGTAGAACTTTATCTAAAGCAAAGGCAAAAGGACTTATTACTGAGGAACCTAAAACGGAAAAATCCAAAAGTGTTGTGCCTATGCCAGAAATAGTTTCACAGGCTATTAGGCAGCATCGAAAAAGCCAATTAGAAATTATCATGCTCCAGGGCCCGAAATATAAGAATAAAAATATAGTATTTGCTACAGATGTAGGAACCTATATTTATCCCAGAAACTTCGAAAGAAAATATTATTCATTGCGTAAGAAGGCCGGAGTGGATGAGAGTGTGAACTTGCATGGTCTTCGGCATACTTTTGCAACCAGGCTCCTGGAAGACGGAGAAGACCTGAGAACCATTCAAGAATTACTTCGCCACTCTGACATAAGAACTACCGCAAACATTTATTCTCATGTAACAGCGAAAAAGAAGAAAAAAGCTGCCCACCGAATGGACAGCATTTTAGGGAAAAAGATGTCTTAAATTTTTTTGCAACCCGGTTGCATTACCGTTGCATTACTTTCGAAGAATAAGGGTTTCAGCCAATCGCTGAAACCCTTGATATTACTGGAGCTGATGGCCGGATTCGAACCGGCGACCTGCGCATTACGAGTGCGCTGCTCTACCACTGAGCCACATCAGCGTTTTGCAAATGATATTTTACTCCTTTAACCCGCTTTAGTCAAGGGCAAATTTGGTCTCCTTCATTGCCCTACTCGCTTTATGCTTCCTTCCACTCCCCAGCGGTACGCCTTTTCGGCCTTTACCGGAACAAAGCTTCCTTTAGCAGCTTCCCGTCTGTCCATGAGAAAACGTACCAAAGTATAATTTTCGGAGAATCCTTCACCCCGGGCAACGCCGTCTTGCTGCTTGACCTTTTCCACCAGCACCTGCAGTTCCTTACCCATCTGTTCCTGGTAAAATTGAAAAGCAAGCTCTTCCCCCAAAGCTTTCATTTCTTCCACCCGGCGCTTTTTAATATCCGGACGCACTTGATTGGGATAGCGTGCTGCCGGTGTTTTGGGCCGGGGAGAATAGGGAAACACATGCAGGCCGCTCAGCCTGAGACGGCGAACTGCCTCCATGCTTTCCCGGTGGTCTTCCTCCGTTTCCCCGGGGAAGCCTACTATTATGTCGGAAATGACAGACACCTCGGGCATTAAAGCACGAGCTTTTTCCACTATGGCTGAAAACTCCTCTATAGTATAACGCCTACCCATCCTTTTCAAAGTACGGTTACAGCCGCTCTGCAACGGCAAGTACAGGTGGGGGCAGATGCGGGGGCTTTCCGCCATAACCTCCAGTAACTCGTCCGTTACACCCATGGGTTCCAAGGAACTAAGCCGGATGCGAAAAGGATACTCCAGATTACTCAAGCGTTTTAACAGCTGAGCCAAGCTGGTATCGCCCAGGTCCCGGCCGTAAATTCCCAGGTGGGTTCCCGCCAGGATAATTTCCCTGTGACCGGCAGCTACCAGTTGCGCCACTTCTTTTTCCACCAGCTCGGGATCCCTGCTGCGGGGAGTGCCCCGGGCAAGCACCACAACGCAGTAAGTACAGAATTCATCACACCCTTCCTGGATTTTGACCACCGGCCGCTGGCGGGAGTAACGGGATAGTCCCATTTCTTCGTACTGTTCAACACGAAAATGTTTTTGCACGCGCACTTCTCTCTGTCTGGTACCTGTCTTTAGGTATTCGTCAATAATTTGCGGGAGCCGCGACCTGCCTGTGGTACCGATGATAACATCCACCTCGGGAACCAGTTCCTTTATCTCCTCATGTTCTACCTGACCGTAACAGCCGACTAAGATTACCAGGGCATGTGGGTTCTCCCGGCGTGCCTGGCGGGCTTCCTTGCGGGATTTTCGGGCAGCCACTTTGGTTACGGCACAGCTGTTAATGATATAGATATCAGCTGTTTCTTCCGCAGGTTGAAAGCCGGCTTCCTGTAACGCTCCCTCCATGGCGGCACTCTCCGCCTGATTTACCGGACAACCCAGAGTAATTATTTTATATGTAACAGGTTTTTCCATCGAATAACCCGGCATTCAATCACCTCATCAGTTCATGACAAAGCTTGTTCCGCTTTCCTATCACAGTATAATACAACCGCCTGCTCAAGGCAAACCGCATGCCAAACTTTTTTCACCGGGAAAACCCTGACCTGAAAATACACTGCAATAGCCTGGTCTTCAATTTTTATACCATGTTTATGTTTTTTAGGTATAGGTATTTGATCAATGTTTTCTAAAAATTAAAGGGACCGTCCATGTTTGACGGTCCCAATATAAAGAAAGTATAATCCACAGGTACAGTTTTTAAACTACTCCCAGCCGTTGGAGTTCTTGAATGATGTGGTGAAAGGAAATGGAGCCGGCCCATTTGGGTTCACCATTGAAAGCCACAATGGGCAGCGGTGTACCCGGATGCTTGATGTGCGGCTGCACCTTGGGATAATCCTTTACTTCAGGGTCGGATATATCAATGTAGGTGATTTCCACGTTGTCATACTTGTCGATAATCATTTTTCTCACCAAACCGGTGAGCTCCTCCTGGGTCTGCCTGGGGCCTCAGCCGCCGGTATTGCAAGCATCGTATGCTCGGGAACCGAAAACTTGAATGTGTATTTTTTGTTCCATGATTGGTGCCTCCTCCAATTTACTATATTCTAGGATACTACCTATCTTTTTCGCTGTCAAGATGACCTGGTAAATGTTTTTTGTTTCTAATATCCTTTCTCCCAGTCCATTACGTTATTTAAGGTCTGACCCTGCAGGTATGCCTCCAGGTTCTTCCGGAAAACTTTCATTGCCCGTTCCATGTAGCGAGGTGACAGGGCTGCCAGGTGAGGCGTAATAATGACGTTTTCCATCTCCCACAGCGGGCTGTCTTCCGGCAGCGGTTCGGTAGAAAATACATCCAGCGCCGCGCCGGCAATTTCCTTATTCCGCAACGCACGGATCAGGGCCGTTTCGTCCACTACATCCCCCCTGGCCAGGTTAATAAAATATGCAGAAGATTTCATCTGCTGAAATTCCTTGTCCTTGAAAAGATGATTGGTCCTGTCGGTTAACGGTAGCGTGACAATTACGTAATCACTTTCCCTGAGCAGTTCCGGCAGGTCATTCAGCGTCATCATTCGTTCCACACCTGTAACCGGACTGCCGCTGGTATTAATTCCCAGCGTTTTCATGCCAAATGCCTTAGCTCTTTTGGCAATTTCCCGGCCGATGTTTCCCACACCGACTATCCCCATGGTCTGATCGTATATTTCATAAACTTTGATGCTCCGGTCCCAAACCCTGTTAAACTGATTTTTGCGAAATGCCATCAAGCCGCGGCTGAAAGCCAGTATCATACCCATGGCATGTTCCGCCATGGGAGTGCCGTGAATTCCTTTAACCGTGGTGATGATAATACCACGTTTTTTTAGCTCCTTAATGGGAAAATTGTCCACACCCGCCCGTAAAGCTTGAACCCATTTCAGATTCTTCGCCTGACGTGCCAGCTCCGGAGTAAATGTCCACCCAAAAGTCACAAGAACCTCGGCCTGTTCCAAAATTTCCGGTTCCGAGCCCAGTTCCTCCTGCACAACAAAATTAACATTGGGAAAAGCTTCCCGTAGCGGTTCCAGGTACTTGGATTTTAATTTTACATTTATCAGTACGTTTGTCATTACCTGCTTCACCCTCTTCCTTTCCGGTATTATTTCCAGTAAGCATAATTATGCGTTTATCAGGTAATAAATGAAAAGACACCCGGCCAAGGTGTCTTTCGTACTTATACTCCTGCTTCCTTTTTGAGAATATCGGCCTTATCCGTGCGCTCCCAAGGCAGGTCCAGGTCATTGCGACCAAAATGACCGTAAGCAGCAGTTTGCTTGTAAATTGGTCTCCGCAGGTCAAGTTCCTTAATGATGCCTGCGGGACGCAGGTCAAAGTGCTTCTTAATCAGTTTTACCAGTGTCTCGTCGTCTACCCTACCGGTGCCAAAGGTATCCACTCTAATGGATACCGGTCGGGCAACACCGATGGCATACGCCAGCTGTACTTCGCAGCGGTCGGCAAGCTGCGCGGCAACTATATTTTTCGCCACATAACGTGCAGCATAAGCCGCCGAACGGTCCACTTTTGTGGGATCCTTACCGCTAAACGCACCGCCACCGTGGCGGGCCATACCACCGTATGTATCAACAATAATTTTTCTTCCGGTTAATCCCGCATCTCCCTGCGGGCCGCCGATGACGAAGCGACCTGTCGGGTTGATAAAGTATTTGGTGTTCTCATCCATTAGATGTTCGGGGATAACTGGTTTGATGACATGCTCGATAATATCTTCTTTTAATGTTTCCAAAGATACATCCGGCCTGTGCTGGCTGGAAATAACCACCGTATCCACTCGTACCGGACGGTCATCTTCATACTCCACAGTCACCTGGGATTTTCCATCCGGCCTTAAATAAGGCACTTCTCTGTTTTTGCGTACTTCGGCCAGGCGCCGGGCCAACTTGTGAGCCAGGGATATGGGAAGCGGCATAAATTCATCGGTTTCATTGCTGGCATAGCCAAACATCATTCCCTGGTCTCCAGCCCCAATGGCGTCAAGTTCTTCCTCGGTTATATTTCCTTCTCTCGCTTCCAAAGCCTGATTTACGCCCATAGCGATGTCAGGCGACTGCTCGTCTATGGCAGTCAGCACCGCACAGGTGTCGCAGTCAAAACCAAATTTAGCCCGGGTGTAACCGATTTCCCTGATTGTTTCACGCACAACTTTGGGGATATCTACGTAGCAAGCGGTGGTAATCTCACCGGTCACCAGTACCAACCCGGTAGTAATAGCAGTTTCACAGGCCACCCTAGCCATAGGGTCCTGAGCGTAAATGGCATCCAGGATAGCATCGGAAATCTGGTCTGCTATTTTATCCGGGTGTCCTTCTGTTACAGATTCGGAAGTAAACAGCTTTCTAACCAATCTCAATCACTCCTCATTTTCCGTTGACAGTTTATTGTTCAATATATGGACAACGCGGTCCAAAATTTCTTGGGCCACTGCTTCCTTGGTCATCTTACCCAATGGCTCATGCCTGCCGTCGGGATACAAAAAGGTTACCTGGTTGTCATCACTGGCAAATCCTATATCAGGACGGCTCACGTCATTTGCCACGATTAAATCCAAATTTTTCTTTTCTATCTTGTCCCTGGCATTGGCCAGCAGGTCGTTTGTCTCGGCAGCAAACCCGACCAGCACTTGTTTTTTCTTCTTGCGCCCCAGTTGAGCCAAAATATCCACCGTCGGCTCAAGAGTAATAGTGAGCTGATTACCCTGCTTTTTCAACTTCTCGGCATGCATTTTCGGACGGAAATCGGCAACGGCAGCAGCCTTCACCACCACGTCACAATCAGAAAATTCCTTGATAACCGCATGGTACATTTCTTCTGCCGTTGTCACGGGTACCGCCCTTACTTGTGGCGGCAACGGCAAGTGTGTATTGGCATGAACCAGAACCACCTCTGCACCTCTTTCTGCTGCCACCTTAGCCACGGCAAACCCCATTTTCCCGGAACTGCGATTACCTAGAAAACGTACCGGGTCTAAAGGTTCTCTGGTACCACCGGCGGTAACCAGTACTTTTTTCCCTTTTAAGTCCTGCTGCCGCTGGAGGCTTGTCCATAAAACCTTCAGTATCTGCTCCACCGGTGCCAGCCGGCCGGGGCCCTCCGTACCGCAAGCCAAAGCGCCACTTTCCGGCTGAACAATGACAAAGCCCCGTCGCTGCAGTAGTGCCAGATTTTCCTGCACCACGGAGTTCAAATACATCCTGTCATTCATAGCCGGTGCCAGGATAATAGGACAGCGCATGGCCAGCACGGTAGTGCTCAAAAAATCATCGGCTATCCCGTGAGCCATTTTGCCGATGATATTGGCAGTTGCCGGCGCCACCACCATAGCGTCAGCCTTTAAGGCCAGGTCAATATGATTCACTATTCCCTGATTGGAAAACATATCATCGAGCACGGGATTACCGGAAAGCGTACTCATGGTAATAGGAGTGATAAACTGCTTGGCGGCCTCGGTCATAATGACGTGGATGCGCGCTTCCTGCTTGCGCAGGCGGCTGACCAAATCCGCAACTTTATAAGCAGCAATCCCTCCGCTTACTCCCACTATGATAGTTTTATCTTTTAGCATGGGCTTACTACTTGATGCCATTCGTTTTGGGCCGCTCATATGTAATTTTACCGGCAGCAATTTCGTGTAATGCCTGACTTACCGGTTTGATAAGATTTTCGCTGTCCAGTTTCCCGCTTTCCGTTAACATCCGGGCTCTTTTCGCCGCCAGCACTACCAGTGTGTACTTGCTGTCTATCCTCTCAGTCAATTTATCCAATGGCGGTTGGTTCATGTTTCCCTCACCTCAACTTGCTATTGTATATTGATTTCTCTTCGATGCGGGCGACATTTTTCCGCCGTGATAATGGCTTTAACCCGCTGTACCGCTTTGTCCACCTCGTCATTGACCACCACATAATCGTACTCACATACATATTCTAACTCTTTTGCTGCAGAATTCAATCGCCTGGCAATAACTTCTTGAGAATCCGTACCGCGCTTGGTGATGCGCGATTCCAATTCTTCCAGGGAGGGCGGTACAATAAAAATAAATACCCCTTCCGGAAACTTGCGTTTAATTTGCAAGGCTCCTTGAATATCAATTTCTAAAATAACATCATACCCCTGATTAAGCTGTTCTTCAACATTTTTTTTGGGGGTACCGTAAAAGTTGCCGTAAACTTCGGCCCATTCGAGAAACTCACCCCGGTCACGCATCTTCATGAATTGTTCTTCATCCAAAAAAATATAGTCTTTCCCGTTGGTTTCGCCTTTGCGCGGCGGCCGGGTAGTTGCGGATATGGAATAACGCAGCTGGGATTCTTCTGCTAGCAGTTGTTTGCAAATAGTGCCTTTACCCGCTCCGGAAGGACCCGAAATAACAATCAATAGTCCTTTTTTAGCCAAAGTTATCTCGCTCCCCCTCACTATTCGTCTTTTTCTTCTTTAGTGCTGTCCTTACTGGAAAGTCTATGAGCCACAGTCTCCGGTTGTACCGCTGATAAAATAATGTGGTCACTATCAGTGATAATCACCGCCCGGGTGCGCCGGCCGTATGTAGCGTCTATCAGCATACCCTTGTCCCTGGTTTCCTGAATAGTTCTCTTTATCGGCGCAGACTCAGGACTGACAATGGCAACAATCCTGTTGGCAGATACTATGTTGCCGAAACCGATGTTAATCAATTTTATGGACATGCTGTTTTCCTCCTTGTTAATTTCCCAAAGTAAATAATATGCACATAATTAATATCGGGCATTAAAAAAATACTTTTTCAGGCACCTCCTATTCGATATTTTGCACCTGTTCGCGAATTTTTTCTATTTCACTTTTAATTTCCACCACCAAGCGGCCAATGGTGACATCTATATTTTTAGATCCAATAGTATTAATCTCCCGGTGCATCTCCTGCACGATAAAATCCAGCTTACGCCCAATGGGCTGGTCGAGCAGCAGCGTTTCTTCCAACTGCTCCAAATGGCTTTTCAGGCGTACCAGTTCCTCGCTGATATCGCTTTTTTCCGCCATTATGGCTACTTCCTGAGCGATACGCTCCTCATCAACCGGCGTATCCCCCAGCAGCTCCTTAACCCGTTCGGTCAGTTTCTTTTGGTACTGGGCCACTACCAGGGAAGTCCTACCTGCTATCTCCCCGGTTAACCGTTCAATAGTGTGTTTACGCCGCATCACATCCGCCTTTAATTTTTCCCCTTCCAGGTGCCGCATCTCTATTAACTGGTCCAACGCCTGTGTCAACGCTTCCTCCATACCGACCCAGATTGCATCCAGGTCCTCCTCTTCGTTTAGACGAAGCACGTCATCCAACCGGCTTAACTCATAGGCGGAAACGGTTCCGTCAATTTCCAGGGCATCAGCCAGTTCCCGAAGCGACTTGAGATACGCCTCCGCCAGCGCCTTGTCCACAATGATTTCCTTTTCCGCTTCCAATTCATCTTCCATCTTTACGTAAATATCTATTCTGCCCCGGGCAACCTTCTCTTTTACCTGGCGCCGGAAACGCTCCTCCAAAATAGAGTACTGGCGCGGCAATCGCACAGAAATATCCAAAAAGCGATGGTTAACTGACTTCAGTTCCACAGTGATTGCTTTGCCCGCACTGCTGCCCTGGCCCTGTCCGTAACCTGTCATGCTTTTTGCCATATTAAAGCCTCCATACTGCTACTAACTCGCAAATACTTCCATTTACTTATTATTAACATCTTTTTTAACAAACATAACTTCTACCCGATTTAATAAAATCCTTCCCGAAAATTGAAGAAATCCTCTTCTATACAAAGAAAAATAGCAAGAAGCACAAAATTTGTGCTTCTTGCTATTTTATACCACATATCTCTTTAAAATTCTACTTTACCGATAGCATCTTTCATGCGCTGCAATGCCTCTTCGATGCGCTCCTTTTCTACCGTCAGGGCAATCCGGAAATACCCCTCACCGTTTTCGCCGTAACCAATACCGGGAGTGATGATGACACCCGCCTTTTCCAGAACCAGTTCGGCAAACTCACTGGAAGTATACCCTTTGGGTACCGGAGCCCACACATAGAATGTGGCCTTAGGCGGTTCAAGCTGCCAGCCCATGCTGTTCAGCCCGTTAATAACCGCATCCCGCCGCTCTTTGTAAACCTGCTGCATTTCCTTCACCGCGTCCTGCGGTCCCGTTAAGCCGGCAATACCGGCATACTGAATCGCCTGGAAAACACCGGAATCCAAGTTGGATTTAATTCTTCCCAGTGCTTCGATAACTTTCCTGTTACCCGCAGCCCAACCGATACGCCAGCCGGTCATGTTAAAGGGCTTGGAAAGCGAGTTGAACTCAATACCAACATCCTTCGCCCCTTCCGCTTCCAGGAAACTGGGCGGCTGATAACCGTCAAAAGCAATCTCACTGTAGGCTGCATCGTGGCAGACAATTATGTCATGTTTCTTGGCAAAGGCAACCACCTTGTTGAAGAAGTCTACATCAGCCAAAGCACCAGTGGGGTTGTTGGGATAGTTGATAAACATGATTTTCGCCCTGTCAGCCACTTCTTCCGGTATGGCATCCAAATCAGGCAAGAAACCGTTTTCTTCCTTCAGCGGCATGTAGTAAGGTTCGCCGCCAGCCAAAAGAGTGCCGATGCCGTATACCGGGTATCCCGGGTCAGGCACCAGGTTTATGTCTCCCGGGTCAACATAGCAGAAGGAAATGTGACCAATTCCCTCCTTGGAACCGATAAGCGTCACAATTTCTTCCGCCGGGTCCAGGTCAACGTTAAACCGCTTCTTATACCAGTCGGCTACTGCCCGGCGGTATTCAAGCATACCAACCGAAGTGGGATAACGGTGGTTTTCCGGATTGTGCGCCTGTTCCACCAACTTGTCAATAATGTGCTCCGGAGTGGGTCTGTCCGGGTCACCAATACCCAGGCTAATAATGTCCACCCCTTGTGCCTTCTTTTCCTCAATCTTTTTTTCAATACGCGCAAATAAGTACGGTGGTAATGAGCGTAATCTTTTTGCTTCTTGCATTTCTTTATTCGCCTCCTTTATATGTCTACCTGGCCCACAAAAACTTTAGTTGCCGGGCCGGTCATATAAACCCTGTTGTTCTCTTCAGACCACTGAATATGCAAATCGCCGCCGGCTAGAGATACCGTCACCGCACGATCAGTTTTCCGGTTAAGCACGCATGCCACAGCCGTAGCGCACGCGCCGGTACCACAGGCCAAAGTCTCTCCGGCACCTCTCTCCCACACCCGCATTTTCACATGGTCCGAAGATATCACTTCCACAAACTCCACGTTGGTCTTGCGGGGAAATAACGGATGTTTCTCCAGCGCGGGGCCCCACTGGGATAAAGGTACCTTATCCACAGCATCGACAAAAATCACACAGTGCGGGTTGCCCATGGACACCGCGGTAAACTGAAAGCTCTCCCCCGTATCTAGTTGAATGGTCTCATTAACCACCGGGCTTGTCCCGGCACCGGACATGGGGATTTTCTCCCTCTCCAGTATGGGTTCTCCCATGTCCACCTTCACCGCTTCAATGGCACCATCCTTGATAATCAGCTGCGGCTTAATGATGCCCGCTAAAGTTTCCACGGCTATGCTTTCCTTCTTCACCACTCCTTCTTCCCAGGCAAGCTTAGCAAAACAGCGGATAGCATTGCCGCACATCTCCGGTTCTGAACCATCGGGATTAAAGATGCGCATGCGGATATCCGCTTTTGCCGAAGGAAGCATCAAAACCAGCCCGTCAGCCCCAATGCCGAATTTGCGGTCACAAAGCTGCAGCGCCAAACCCGGCAGCTGGTCTTCGGGCAGTTTTTCGTCCATATCCTTTACCATAATAAAATCATTTCCCAGGCCATGCATTTTTACAAAGTCCAACACATATTTAACCTCCTTGATATTATTTCTAGAGAAATACTCCATCACAATCATTATTACCTTTATCAAACAAATATATTTATGCCCTCAAGTATACCAAACGTCTGGCAATGGGCCGCCAGCCATAATGATAAACTGCCAGGCCAAAGGTACGCCAACCTGCGACGAGAAAGACAACTGCCCAGTGAAATGCGTTCAGCGGTACCGTTTTAAATACGGGCTGGAAAAAGGGCAAGTAGATGACCGATAACTGCATAATTGTGGACATAGTGACGGCAGCCACCAAAAACGGGTTGGAAAACAACCCTACTTCAAACAAAGAGTACCGCTCGGACTTGCAGTCAAATACGTGAAACAGCTGGGAAAATACCAAAGTGGAAAAAGCCATGGTTCTGGCAGTGGCAAGCTGTCCGTCACCAAGCCAGACACCCAGGGTAAATACCAATAACGTCCCCAAGCCGATTTGAAAGCCTCGGGACAAAATCTTTCTTGCCAGACCGTGAGAAAAAACACTTTCCTTTGGGTGGCGCGGCGGCCGCAGCATAACATCCTTATCGGCATTGTCAACGCCCAGCGCCATGGCCGGCAAACCGTCGGTTACCAGGTTAACCCATAGAATCTGTATAGGCAGTAACGGCAGCGGCAGGCCGGCCAGGGCAGCCAAAAACATGGTCAGCACTTCGCCGACGTTGCAGGACAGCAAGTACCTGATAAACTTGCGGATATTATCGTAAATAGCCCGGCCCTCTTCAACGGCTGCCACTATGGTGGCAAAATTGTCATCCGCAAGTATCATGGCCGAAGCCTCTTTGGTGACATCGGTACCGGTTTTACCCATGGCCACCCCGATATCCGCCTCTTTAACAGCCGGTGCATCGTTGACGCCGTCACCGGTCATAGCCACCACGTGTCCCCTGGCTTTTAGCGCGCGCACGATGCGCAGCTTGTGCTGGGGAGACACCCGGGCATATACTGCCACACGCTCTACTGCCTCTGCCAGTTCCTTATCGGATAACATATCCAACTGCGTACCGGTCATGACTTTCTTACCAGCGGAGAGCAACCCCATTTCCCGGGCAATAGCCTCGGCGGTTGCCTGGTGGTCCCCCGTAATCATAACTGGCATAATTCCTGCCTGCCTGCAAGTCTTGATTGCCTTCACAGCTGCAGGCCGGGGCGGGTCTATCATACCCACCAAACCAACAAAAATTAAATCGGTCTCCAATTTTTCCTCATTGATAACATCCACCGGGCGGTAAGCTAGGGCCAGGACACGCAGCGCCTGTTCTGCCATGGCCCGGTTCTCTGCACTGATACGCAAACGCATTTCCGGCGTCAGCGGTTTTATCTCTCCCTGTTCCATATAATAACTGCACAGTTTTAATATGACATCTGGAGCACCCTTGGTATATGCTGTCAGTTTCCCTGTTTCATCCCTGCCGACTACGGTCATGCGTTTCCTGTCGGAGTCAAAGGGCAGTTCATAGACACGTTGCTCTTTCTTTTCTACATTTTCCCTCCAGATTCCTCCCTTGGATGCCAATACCAACAGGGCACCTTCCGTGGGATCGCCGGAAATATGCCAGGAGGATTCTTTTTTCCGCAGCAACCCGCCTATTTTGATGTCATTCCTGTACAGCTTGGCATTGTTGCACACGGCCGCTATTTTTAAGGCCTGCTCCAGTTGACCGGAAACCTTTACCTTTTTCCCATCTTCAGTGAAGTCGCCGTGAGGCGTGTATCCCTCGCCGCTAACACTGACAGTCTTGCCCAACCATAATTGGCGCACGGTCATCTGGTTCTGTGTCAGCGTGCCGGTTTTATCTGAGCAGATGACCGTTGCACACCCCAGGGTTTCTACAGCCGGCAGCCTTTTGATTACCGCCTGTCGGCGAATCATTTTCTGCACACCGATAGCCAGAGCCACCGTTACAATAGCCGGTAACCCTTCGGGAATAGCTGCCACCGCCAGGCTGACGCCGGCTAGAAACATGCGGTACGGTGCCTCACCCCGCATCACCCCGGTAACCACCACCAGGGCACAGATAAGCAGGCAGAAAATTACCAGCCAACGGCCCAATCCTGCCAGGCGCCGCTGGAGCGGTGTTTCCGTATCACCTACTTCCTGCATCATTCCGGCAATATTACCCATTTCGGTGTTCATTCCGGTAGCTACCACCACCGCCCTGCCGCGTCCCCGGGTGACACTGGTTCCCATAAAGACCATGTTTTTTCTGTCTCCCAGGGAAACCCGGGCTTTCCCAATTGCTTCCACGTTTTTCTTCACCGGAACGGATTCACCGGTTAAGGCGGCTTCCTCCACATTCAGGCTTGCAGCTTCCAGCAAACGGCAGTCTGCCGGCACCTTATCTCCCGTATCCAACAAGACCACGTCCCCCGGCACCAACCGGTCCGCCGGCACCTTTTTCTCCCGCCCCTGGCGCATTACGGTTGCTTCGGGGGCTGTGAGTTTTTTTAAGGCTTCCAGTGATTTTTCTGCCCGAAACTCCTGGACGAACCCGAGAATCGCGTTGAGAACGATAATGGCCAGAATAGTAATAGCATCGGCGATTTCCCCCAGAAAAAAAGAAATAACGGTGGCGCCAATGAGCACCAGTACCATAAAATCCGTAAATTGGCTGATAAACATTTTCCAGGAAGATTTCTTTTTCTGCTCTTGTAGTTTATTAAAACCGTACCTTTCCAGGCGTTTTTTTGCTTCTTTTTCCGTAAGACCTTCCGGTCGCGAATTGAGCCGCTTCAAGCATTCTTCAGCCGTGTAGTTATACCATTTGTCTGCCATCAGGTTCCCTCCACATGTTTTTTCCCTTACACATTGATATTCAAGGCTTGACAGAAAAATGACACCGGGCAAAATTGCACGGCACCAAAAAAACAGCTATACTTAAGCACAGAAACAAATCAAATAAAAGTTTGCGAGGGAAAATAATGGCATTTGACGGCTTGCTATTACATGCACTGACAACTGAATTAAACAATGAGCTGGCCGGTGGCCGCATCGACCGGGTTTACCAGCCGGAAAAGGAACTGCTAATCCTGCACATTCGTAACAACCGGCACAATCATAAGTTGTTAATCACCACCAAACCCGATGCAGCACGCCTGCATTTAACAAATGATAATTTTAGCAACCCACTGCATCCGCCTTCTTTCTGCATGGCACTGCGCAAGCACCTGGAAGGCGGGCGTATCGCCGGATTGCGCCAGCAGGGTTTGGACCGTATTGTCTCGCTGGAAATTGAAACTTACGATGAACTGGGAGAACCCACCACGAGAAAGCTGCTCTGCGAGCTGATGGGAAAACACAGCAACGTGCTACTGCTCACAGAAAATATGAAGATAATTGATGCCTTGAAACGTTTCGGGGGAGCTGTCAACGAGTACCGCGAAATCCTACCCGGACTACCTTATACCCCCCCACCGGCCCAGGACAAGGTCAATCCCTTTACGTTGACGGAAGATAACTTTGTAGCCCTGTTGTTAGACCAGCCATTAAACAAAAAGATAGACCGGGCGCTGCTGGCAATTCTCAGCGGCTTCAGTCCCCAGAGCTGTACGGAAGTTGTTTTAAGAGCCGGATTCTCACCCAGTTTAAAAATTGAACAGTGCGGTCAGTACGATTTCACCCGGCTGTGGCAAACCCTAAAAGAAATGCTCGCCGAAATTGAGCAGGCAACCTACCAGCCTACCCTGGTAAAAGCCGGCGAGCGCTATAAACAGTTCAGCGTGTTTGACCTGACCACCGGCTTGCCAAAAGAACATTACCCCACGTTAAATGAAGCACTGGATAAGTTTTTTACCGCCAAGCGCAACGAGCAGCGCGTGCAGGAACTGCGCAGCCGGTTAAATACGAAATTAATCAATGAAATAGAACGCCTGAAGAAAAAAATAGCCATCAACCACCAAAAACTGCAGCAGGCGGCTGACGCCCAGGAACTGCGAATTTTCGGCGAACTGATCACGGCCAACATCTACCGCCTCAAACAGGGACAAAAGGAGTTAACCACGGAAAATTTCTACACTGGCGAGACGGTAACCATACCTCTCAAACCAGAACTGACACCGGCAGAAAACGCCCAGCACTATTTCAAGCGCTACCAGAAGATAAAAAAAGGGGGCAAGCTGGCGGAACAGTTTCTGGAACAGACACAAAACCAGCTGCATTACCTGGAAAGCGTGCAGCAGTCCGTGACTAGCGCCGACAGCCTGTCCGACCTGGAGGAAATCTGGCAGGAGTTGATTTCTGCCGGTATCCTGGAACAAAAACAGCAGGATAAGAGGAAAAAAGATAAACAACCGCAGTCGGAACCGCGGTGTTTCCTCTCCAGCGAAGGCATCACCATTCTGGTGGGCAAAAATAACAGGCAAAACGACCAGATTACTTTAAAAACGGCAAAGCAGGACCATACCTGGTTACACGTCAAGGACATTCCCGGTTCACACGTGGTTATCCTGGCAGAGGACTTTTCGCAAAAAACCCTTGAAGAGGCGGCAGTCCTGGCAGCCTATTACAGCAAAGCCAGGAATTCCGCCAACGTACCCGTTGATTACACGTTGGTTAAACACGTCCGTAAGCCCAGGGGTGCCAAACCGGGCATGGTAATCTACGACCATCAAAAAACGGTTTTTGTAACCCCGGATGAAACCTTAATCCAAGACCTGAAAAAAAACTAGCCTGGTAAAAACCGGGCTAGGTTTTATATTTATTTGCTATTCACCGCTTTGGGCCGGAAGATTGTATTAATATTAAAATATTCCTCCAGGTAAGGTACAAAGGAGGTAATTCTAGGATTGGGAATATCCCTGTCCGCACCGGCAATTATCAGCGGCACCAGGGAATCCTCTTTATGCAGCGAACCATGGCTGCCGCCGCCGGGGTGCAACGGGGCATGTTCCCCCTGAAACTCGTAACCCGGCATGGCTGACAGCAGTACTGCACCGGGGTTGCCGTCCAAAGCAGTTTTGATACGGTAAAGTGCATCGGGATAATCACCGTCAACCAGCTGTGTACCCTGAAGCCGCATGTCCACAACACGCAGGTCCCCGTCCCATGACCAGCTGTTGCCGTAGCGGTCCCAGTACGGGCCTCCCAGCTTAAATACCAGTTCAGCCTGCCTGCCGCCCTGGACCACCCGGTACTCTTCACCCTGCTTCCACATGATCTGCGTGATCCGGTAGTCACGGGCCAGCCTTTTAATAACCTTGTCACGCACCGCCAGGTCCTGCGGGAAATTTAAAACCGCCATTCTCTCGTTAGGACTGATTGCCACCAGTTCGTTGCTGTGAGTCGCACCCAGGCTTAGCTGCGTAAAATCACTTAATATGTTCTGTAAATCTATAAGATAACGGCGGCTGCGGCCGACCAGTGTCTGGGAATGGTCCCCCACAATGATAAATGTTAGTTCCTCCAGCGCCTTGTCCCAGCTGGGATACAAATCCAGTATGGAAGCCAGCTGCTTATCCACCCTGCGGAGGCTTTTCTGCGTGCGCAGGGGACCGTGGTCATGAGCCATGGCATCGGTGTCGGGAAAGTATGCCAGGGTAAACTGGGGTAATCTACCCTGACGTATCATCTGCCGCAAGGCATACCCAGTAAACAGGTCATTTATCCCAAATTTGCTCCAGGGGGTGGCTGGGGCACCTGCCGGGTCCAACCAAGAGGGACAAACCACTCTCCCCAGCACCAGTTCGTCCGGCCCCTGAATTAACCTGTCAGTCCATTTAAATCTGGAAAATAGCCGCAGCGTAAAGGGCAGTGCCGGCCGGTACTGTTTCTTGCCCCGGTGAATAAAAAAGTTGATACAGGCTGAACTGATTCCAGCCGCTGACAGTATTTCATAAATGGTAGGCACCTGGGGATTAAGGTGTTTGCCGTTCAAATTATAAACCAGTTCCTCCAAAACAGTTTTAACGCCTATGCTGTAGATAGCCATTGGCGTCGCGCCGTAATTGACGATGCGCCGTTCCCTTTCGTCATACCAAATAAATCCCCGGACACCATGGGCATCCGGGTGTGTTCCCGTGGTAATAGCAGCAGCAGCCGTAGGCGTCATGGTGGGAAAGACGGACACGCAATCCTTGTGATAAAATCCACGATTTCGTAAAAAGTTTAAAGCTGGTATCCAGCCCCGGCTGAAGCAATCACTTAACGCTTGCGGATGTAGGGAATCTATCACGCATAAAATTATTTTTTTAGACATATTAATCACCTGTACCTATTTTATACAAACCGAGCCCCTTTCCACAAGCACTAGCGTGATAAATTTCGGCTACCCGGTTTTTCCGCCGGAATGCCTTTCCGGCACAGCGGGCATGCGGCAGGTTCATATGCGTTGGCCTCAATGGTCAGCAGTTGATAAAGCGGAACGGAAAAACGGGCCTTGCCCCTGCTGCGGTTGACCAGCACGGCAACTGCTGCCGGGTGGCCTCCGGCATTCCTCACCAAATCTATTACCTCCTGAACAGAACCACCGGTAGTAATTACGTCTTCCACCACCAGTACCCGACTGCCGGGTTTAATGGCAAACCCGCGCCGCAATGTCATTACACCCTGCTCGCGTTCGCTGAAAACGGCAGGTACCTTTAAAATTCGTGCCACTTCCTGAGCCAGCACCACACCACCCATGGCCGGACCAATAACCTGGGAAATATCAGTTTCCTTAATCTTACTTACCAACTGTTCAGCCAGTTCTTCAGCGTACCAGGGATACTGCAGCACTTTGGCACACTGAATGTACCTGTCGGAATGTTTACCTGAAGTCAATATAAAATGGCCTTCCAACAAAGCTCCGCTCTCTTTAAACATATCAAGAGGCTGCATCGCAATCTCCCTCCATTTCCGCCAGTATTTTATCGGCAGCAGCCGCAGGGTCGCCGGCTTGAACTATTGGCCTGCCGACAACCAGGTAATTCGCCCCGAGGTTCAGTGCTTCCCCGGGAGTGGTTATCCGCCGCTGGTCGTTCTTGGCAGCCCACCGGGGGCGAATGCCAGGTGTGACAATGATAAATTCGGAACCACAGGCTTCTCTAATCAGTACGGCCTCTCTGGGTGAAGCCACCACTCCGTCCAGGCCGCATTCCCTGCCCATTTTGGCTAGGCGTACCACCCTTTCATTCAGCGACTCATTGTAACCCAGCTGTAAATATTCCGTTTCGGACGTACTGGTAAGCACCGTTACTCCCAGCAGAACGGGCACCGGAAGGTCATGGGCGGCAGCGTATTTTCTGACTTCGGTCACCATTGTTTCCACCATGGTAGGACCGCCGGACAGGTGCACGTTTAACATATCGACACGGTGCCCGGTCAAAGCAACCGCGGCCCGGGCAACAGTATTGGGAATATCGTGTAATTTCAAGTCAGCAAATACTTTACCTCCCGTGCTCTTGATCCATGTAACAATTTCCGGCCCGAAGGTGCTAAATAACTGCAAACCGACCTTGAAGTAAGCCACTTTATCCCGCAATGCCGTAACCAAACTCTCCACCTGCTGCCTGTCACTGGTATCCAGCGCAACTATTAAACCGGTTTTCTTATTTTCCATTCTGACCATCCTTCCAAGCAATACCGACCAAATCGTCAATTTTTGCAATATTTTCCTTAATGCAGTATTCCTCCAGACCTTTGATTATTTCCACCGTAGCCTGGGGATTGATAAAATTACCCGTCCCCACCGCCACCGCAGTGGCTCCGGCCATGATAAACTCCAGTGCGTCCTCAGTGGATACAATACCACCCATCCCAATGACCGGAATATCCACCGCCTGGGAAACCTGCCACACCATGCGTATAGCCACGGGTTTGACGGCAGGTCCAGACAGGCCCCCGAAAACATTGCCCAGGACGGGCCTGCGCCGTTTAATATCTATAGCCATACCCAGCAATGTATTTATCAGCGACAGGGCATCAGCTCCAGCTGCCGCCACGCTTCTGGCAATGCCAACAATGTCTGTAACATTGGGCGACAGCTTCACTATCACCGGCAAACTGGTATTGGCACGGACCGCCGCCACCACCTCGGCAGCCTGTTCGGGTACCGTTCCAAAGACCAGTCCTCCCTGTTTGACATTGGGACAAGAAATGTTAACCTCAACGGCACTCACGGCTGTATCGTTCAACCGCGCCGCCAGCAGCGCATACTCGTCCAGTGTGTTACCGGAAATATTGACAATCACAGGTACTGCGTATTTTTCCAGTTGCGGCAGAATCTCTTTGAGGAAGCTTTCCACCCCGGGGTTTTCCAGACCGATGGCATTTAACAATCCCGAAGCAGTCTCCACCACCCGCGGCGGCGGGTTGCCCCGGCGGGGAGCCAGGGTCAGTCCCTTGACAACAACAGCACCCAGAGCATGTAAATCCAGCAGGGGCGCAAATTCCAACCCATAGCCAAAGGTTCCCGATGCAGTCATGACGGGATTTTTTAAGGTCAGTGGACCGATGTGCGTGGTGAGATCAGGCCTGGTCATGCCATACCACCTCCCGGGCGTCAAACACGGGTCCCTGGCTGCATACCTTGGCATAGACCGTTTCCTTTCCTTTCCGCACCGGGTGCGCACAGCCCAGGCACACTCCCATGCCGCAGGCCATTACCTCGTCCAGCGAAACCTGCAACGGTAACCCCGTTATACGTGCCCAATCATATATTGCCGCCAGCATGGGTTTGGGCCCGCAGGCGTAAATCTGGTCAAACTCCTGTGCCGCTACCAGCGGCAGCGCTTCGGTCACCCGGCCGCTAATACCCCGGGAACCGTCATCGGTAGTAATAATCGTCCTGCCCCACCGGGAAAATTCCTCAGGCCGGACCAAAAATTGCTCGCCGGCACCGCCCAGTAAAACCGTCACCTGCCAGTTGCGGGCATGCAAGCTTTTTGCCAGTCCCCAGAGCGGTGCTGCACCGATGCCGCCGCCGATTAACAGCGCCTTACCCGGGGCCCGGGGAATGGAAAAACCGTTTCCCAACGGACCCAACATATCCAGGTAATCACCCTGTTTCCGGTCAGCCAGCAGCCTGGTTCCTTTGCCTCTAACCTGAAATAAAATCTCAACATTCCCCTGCGCATCACACCAGTCATGAATGCTGAACGGACGCCTGAGCAGCGGGTCCAGCTGCGCGCTGACCTTAAGCTGCACAAACTGGCCTGGTTTCACGCTTCGTGCCACCAGGGGCGCAGCCAGGGTTAGCAGGTAGTAGCGCCCGGTTAGCTGTTTGAGGTTCTTTATTTCCACGTACTGCCGCTGCATCAGTCTTCCTCCTTCAGCGGAACGTAATCCTGCATGGCCTTCAGCTCAAGCCGTTCGCCGCGTTGGAATGCTGTCAGCACGTGCAGCAGGACTTTAACCGTATCCAAAGAGGTCAGGCAGGGAATGCCGTGCTCCACAGCTGCCCTCCGGATTTTGAAACCGTCCCGTTCCGGCATTTTCCCTTTGGTCAAGGTATTAACCACGAAATGAATTGCCCCGTCACGTATCAGGTCCACAATATTGGGAGACCCCTCACGGATTTTCTTTACAGCTTCCACCTTCAAGCCGCCGTGTTCCCGTAGGTATCTGGCCGTTCCCTCCGTGGCTACCAGGCTGTAGCCCAGGGCGGTAAATGCCTGGAACAGGGGCAATGCTTCCTCTTTATCCTTGTCAGCTATGGTAGCCAAAATAATGCCTTCCCGGGGTATTTCACAGCCGGCAGCCACCAGGCCTTTATAGAGGGCCCGGGCAAAATTGTAATCAATTCCCATCACTTCACCGGTGGACTTCATTTCCGGTCCCAGGGAAGTATCTACTTTCAGCAGTTTGGCAAAGGAAAAGACCGGCACCTTCACCGCCACGTGTTCCGGTGGGTCCACCAGCCCCGTACCGAAACCCAGGTCCCTGAGTTTGGCACCCAGAATAACTTTGGTCGCCAGTTTGATCATGGGCACACCGGTCACTTTACTGAGATACGGTACTGTCCTGCTGGACCGGGGGTTGACCTCCAGCACGTAAACCTGTCCTTCGTGCACCACGTATTGAATATTGAGCAGACCCTTCACGTTTAAAGCCTTGGCCAGGCGGGTAGTGTAATCCACTATTTGCTCACGGACATACCGGCTAATGCTGTGGGCGGGATACACCGCAATACTGTCGCCGGAATGCACCCCGGCTCTCTCCACATGCTCCATGACCCCCGGAATTAACACGTCCGTACCATCGGCGATGGCATCCACTTCCATTTCCGTTCCCAGCAAATACTGATCAATCAGTACCGGGTGGTTTGGGGATACTTCCACGGCTGAATTCATGTACTGCAGCAATTCCTCCCGGCTGTACACGATTTCCATGGCCCGCCCACCAAGTACATACGAGGGGCGTACCAGAACCGGAAATCCCAAATCCCTAGCAATGTCCACAGCCTCCTCAACCGAAGTTGCCGTTTTTCCTCGCGGCCGCGGAATATCCAGCCGGTTCAAAAGCCGCTCGAACTTGTCCCGATCTTCCGCCCGGTCAATATCCTCCACTGATGTCCCCAGTATCTTCCACCCGGCATTGGCCACGGTTTCCGCCAGGTTTATGGCTGTCTGACCGCCAAACTGAACAATGACACCGTCCGGCTGCTCGTGTTCCAGGATATTTAACACTTCTTCCGGCACCAGGGGCTCAAAATACAGCCGGTCGGCGGTATCAAAGTCGGTGCTGACCGTTTCCGGGTTGTTGTTGATAATAATTGACTCAATACCGGCCTCGGCTAGAGCCCATACGGAATGCACGGAACAGTAATCAAATTCGATACCCTGGCCGATGCGAATGGGGCCGGAACCCAGAACGACGACTTTCGGCCGCTTTTCGGGACGGGCCTCATCCTCACTGTCATAGCTGGAGTAAAAGTATGGAGTTTCCGCTTCAAACTCGGCAGCACAGGTATCAACCATTTTAAACACCGGCCTGACGCCCAGTTCCTGCCTCTTTTTCCGGATGTATGACTCGGTAGTACCCAGCAGCTCTGCCAGGTCTTTATCGCCGATGCCCAGCTTCTTGGCCTCCAGAAGCTGTTCCCGGGTTAGTTCGTTCAAACCAGTACAGGACAGTTCCTGAAGTTTTTCCATAATAAAGCGAATTTTTTCCAGGAAAAACGGGTCAATTCCGGTCAGTTCATTGATGGCTGCTACGGAAAAGCCGCGCCTCAACGCTTCAGACACCACAAACAGACGCTGATCATCGGGATTGACAAGCGCTTCCCGCAGCCGGTCATCACTGATTCCGGCAAACCGTTCATTCCACAAGCCGGTAATATCAATTTCCAGGGAGCGGACCGCTTTTAACAAGGCGCCTTCAAAGGTACGGTCAATGGCCATTACTTCACCGGTGGCTTTCATCTGCGTGTTTAAAGTGCGGTCTGCCAGGGCAAATTTGTCAAAAGGAAACCGCGGAATTTTAACCACTACGTAGTCCAGCGCCGGTTCAAAGCAGGCATACGTCTTTTGCGTCACGGCATTGGGGATTTCGTCCAAAGTCAGGCCGATGGCAATTTTCGCCGCCACCTTGGCAATAGGGTAACCGGTGGCCTTGGAAGCCAGAGCACTGGAGCGGCTCACCCGCGGGTTAACTTCTATTACATAATAGCGAAAACTGTTGGGATCCAGGGCAAACTGAATGTTACAGCCGCCCTCAATACCCAGAGCACGAATTATTTTCAGGGATGCCCGGCGCAGCATGTGGTATTCCCTGTCCGACAGCGTCTGGGAAGGTGCCACCACAATACTGTCTCCCGTATGAATTCCTACCGGGTCGATATTCTCCATATTGCAGACAGTGATACAGTTGTCGTTGCTGTCCCTGACCACTTCGTACTCTATTTCCTTCCATCCTTTGACAGAAAACTCAACCAAAATCTGTTTTATCAAGCTGTGCTTCAGCCCACGCGCGGCAATATCTCTCAATTGCTCGGGGTTGTAAGCCACGCCACCGCCGGTACCTCCCAGGGTATAGGCCGGGCGCACTATCACCGGGTAACCGATTTCCCGGGCAAAATCCAAGGCGTCCTCCACGGAAGAAACGATACGGCTTTCGGGTATGGGTTCCCCTATTTCCTGCATCATCTGCTTAAATTTTTCCCGGTCTTCCGCTTTTTCAATTGCCTCCAGCGGGGTTCCCAGCAAGGTCACTCCTTCCTCTTCCAGTACCCCCTGCCGGGCCAGCTCGGACGCAATGTTCAGCCCAATCTGCCCGCCTAAAGTAGGCAGTAATCCCTGTGGTTTTTCCTTTCTGATGATTTTGGCCACAAACTCTGCTGTCAGCGGCTCGATATACACCCTGTCGGCAATATTGGCATCGGTCATAATAGTGGCCGGATTGCTGTTGACCAGCACCACCTCCAGGCCTTCCTCCTTTAAAGCCCGGCAGGCCTGGGTCCCGGCATAATCGAACTCTGCCGCCTGACCGATAATAATGGGTCCGGAACCGATTACCAGTACTTTTTTCAACCCCTGAATTTTCATGTTCTCCCCCCTTTATGCTGCTCGATCAAATCGAAAAACTGGTAAAACAGGTACTCATTATCCGTAGGACCGGGAGAAGACTCCGGGTGGTACTGCACGCTGAATGCCGGGCAATCCAGTACCCGGAGGCCTTCTACCGTTTCATCATTTAAATTGAGGTGAGTAACTTTAGCCACACGCTCGTCAACCGTATCCGGGTCAATGGCATAACCGTGATTCTGCGAGGTAATGTAAACTCTGCCGCTTTGCAAATCCTTTACCGGGTGATTGGCACCCCGGTGTCCGAACGGCAGTTTATAGGTATCGGCCCCTAATGCCAGGCCCAGCAGTTGGTGGCCCAGGCAGATGCCAAATATGGGCACTTTCCCCAGCAGGGCCCTTACAGTTTCCACACCGTAGGGAACGTCTTTGGGATCTCCCGGACCGTTGGAAAGCATGATGCCATCGGGCTGAAGCGCTAGCACTTCTTCCCCAGTTGTATTTGCCGGCACCACGGTAACCGTACAGCCTATTTTGGACAACCAGCGAATAATATTGTGTTTGACACCGAAATCTATCAGCACCACGTGATACTTATCACCCTCAACAGTATATCTTTCCTTTGTCGTGACGTGGGGAACCAGCCGGTCCCCGGAAAGTTCCGGTTCCTCACTGGCAATCTTCCGCAATTCGCCGACATCCCAGTCGCCTACCGCAAGTACGCCACGCATAGTTCCCCTAGTGCGCAGTCTCCTGGTAAGCGCCCGCGTATCGATATTTTCCATGCCACAGATATCATAACGTTTCAAAAACTCCTCTAAAGTTTCCAGGGAGCGCCAGTTGCTGGGTACCCGGCATCGTTCCCTAACCACGTATCCCATGACGTACGGGCGCGCTGCTTCAAAGTCCTCTTTATTTAAACCGTAGTTACCGATCAACGGGTAGGTCATGGTGACGATCTGCCCGCAGTAAGACGGATCAGTCAAAATTTCCTGGTACCCCGTCATGCTGGTATTAAACACCACCTCACCATGGCGCATTCCCTCAGCGCCAAAACCCTTACCTTGAAACACGGTGCCGTCTTCCAAAACCAGGTAAGCTTCCATGCTAATCCTCCTTTCTCTGGCGCCGGTACACAATACTACCACCAACAATGGTATATTCGGTCCAACCTTGCAAACTCCAACCTGCAAACGGCGTGTTTTTCGCTTTTGACACCAGTTTGTCCCTGCTTACCACCTGCCGCAGTTCCGGGTTAATCACCGTTATATCTGCAGGACTGCCTACTTTTAGCGTACCTCCCGGCAGGTTTAGAATACGTGCCGGATTGGTACTCATCAAACTCACGGCCTGCTTCCAGCTTAAAATGCCCGGTTCAATAAGTTTGGTTACCACCAGCGGCAGCGCCGTTTCCAGGCCAATCAATCCAAAAGGAGCCAGGTCATACTCCACATCCTTTTCTTCCTCCGCATGGGGCGCGTGGTCCGTGGCAATGGCATCTATGGTACCGTCTTTCAGTCCTGCAATCACAGCTTCCACATCCTCCTGGGAACGCAGGGGAGGGTTCACTTTTGTGCTGGTATCGTAGCCAACTACAGCTTCATGGGTTAACGTAAAGTGGTGTGGTGTCGCTTCCGCTGTCACAGGTACCCCTCTTTGCTTCGCCTGCCGTACCAGTTCCACCGCCCGGGCCGTGCTGATATGCGCCAGGTGCAATTTCCCCCCGGTGGCCTCAGCCAGGAGAATATCCCGAGCGACCGCCACATTTTCTGCCGCCGCGGGAATGCCATTCAAGCCCAGTTTTGTAGATACGGTACCCTCGTGCATGACACCGTCACCGGACAGGTCCCTGTCTTCAGCATGTGACACAATCGGTAATTTAAACGGTTTCGCATATTCCAATGCACGGCGCATCACTGCCGCATTACTTACGGGCCGGCCGTCGTCCGATACGGCCACGACACCTGCAGATATCAAGTCAGCCAGTTCCGTCAATTCCTTTCCCTGTAAACCCTTGGTAATGGCCCCCACGGGGTAAACTCGCGCGTATCCCGCCTGCCTTCCCTTTTCCCGGACGTAATGCACCACTGAATAGTTATCCATTACCGGTTCGGTGTTGGGCATAGCACAAACAGCAGTGAAACCGCCGGCTGCCGCAGCCCTGGTTCCGGTCTCAATGGTTTCCTTGTGTTCCTGCCCTGGTTCGCGCAGGTGGACGTGCATATCGATCAAACCGGGTGTAACAACCATACCCTTGGCATCAATAACCTGCATATCACCTGCGGGTTCAATAACATCCCCCACCGCAGCTATTTTTCCATGGTCCACCAAAACATCGCCAACCCGGTCCATATCCTGGGCCGGGTCCACAATTCTACCGCCCCGTATCAATAGCTTCACCTTTAGCACCTCCCGTTAACAGGAACAGCAGTGCCATTCTCACTGCAACTCCGTTGGTTACCTGCCTGTTAATCATGGATTGGGCTCCGTCCGCCACTTCACTGCTCAACTCCACGCCCCGGTTAACCGGGCCCGGGTGCAGCAGCAGGCAGTCGGGCTTGGCCAGTGCCAACCTTTCCCGGGTTATGCCGTACAGCCTGGCATATTCCCGCAAACTCGGGAACAGACCCTTTTTCTGCCTTTCCTTCTGGATGCGCAGGGCCATAACCACGTCACTTCCAACAAGAGCCTCCTCCAGTGAATAGTACACTTCCACTCCCAGGTTTTCTATACCGCAGGGTATCAGCGTCGGCGGACCCACTACCCGCACACGGGCCCCCAGCTTAGTCAATCCCCAAATATTTGAGCGCACCACACGGCTGTGCAGGATGTCGCCAACGATGGTAACCGTGAGGCCGCTGATATTTCCTTTTTCCTCCCGGATGGTAAACATGTCCAGCAAGGCCTGGGTAGGATGCTCATGGATGCCGTCACCGGCGTTAATGACACTGGCAGATACTGTTTCCGCCAGTATCTGCGCCGCGCCGGCCATACTATGGCGTATCACCACCACATCCGCACCCATTACTTCCAGGATTTTGGCCGTGTCCTTGAGACTTTCTCCCTTGACAACACTGCTGCTGCCGGTGGAAATATTTACGGTGTTTGCCCCCATGTACTTGCCTGCCAGTTCAAAAGAGGTCCTGGTACGGGTGCTGGGCTCGTAAAAGAGGTTTACCACGGTACGCCCGCGTAAGGTAGGCACCTTTTTAATATCTCTTTGGACAATATCCTTCATGGGAATGGCAGTATCCAAAATCAGATTAATCTCTTCGCGCGACAGCTGTTCTAAACCCAACAGGTCTTTACGCCACCAGTTCATGCTCTCACCCCTTTTAAAGCCTTAAAAGTGCTTTGAAAAAAACCTCCCAACCATTCAAAGTTAGGGAGGTTAACCATCTCCCCCAGCTATTAATAGCCAACCGGAGGAGCCAAGTAACTATTCTTCCTTTATTTTTTTCGCTGCTGCCGGGCTGCCCGAGTAATTGTGAGCAGCAGCTTCCTCACCTACCCGGTCGGGTATTAACCCAAGTACCCAGTTCAGAATCACGCCCAACAGAGCCGCCAGACTCAACCCGGATAGACTGGCCTGGGAAGTAATGCTGATAGTAAGCGGATTCTGTACCTTGTCCAAACCCAGTACTCCCTGGTCCAAAATACCCAGGATACCAGTAATAAGGATGATAAAGACCACGCTGGAATTACGCAGGTTGGCCAAGTCCGGACCGCTGTCAATCAGGGTCTTCACACCGATACTGGCAATCATACCAAAGAGGATGAAACTGACACCGCCCATGACAGCAACAGGGATGGTTTGAATTAAGGCGCCAAATTTACCGATAAAACTGAGGATAATAGCAATTACGGCTGCATATCGCAAAATAGCCGGGTTATAGTTCTTGGTGACAGCCAGCACACCGGTGTTTTCGCCGTAAGTGGTATTTGCGGGGCCGCCAAGTAAGCCAGCCAAAGCAGTTGCCACACCGTCACCAAGCAAGGTACGGTGCAGGCCTGGTCTTTCAAAAAAGTTCTTGCCCACAACCGCACCGTTGGTGGTAATGTCACCAATATGCTCAATCATGGTCACCAGGGCAATAGGTACAATGATGCTGAAAGCCTCCAGGGAGAACTTGGGAGCCATGAAATCCGGAAAACGTAACCAGGCAGTTTCGTATACGGGAGTCAAATCCACCAGGCCGAAAACCGCGGCGGCAATATAGCCGATAATGACTCCACTGAGAATAGGGATAAAGCGGAAGAAACCTTTGGAAACAATGCCAACCAGGATTATTGCCGCCATGGTAATCAATGCTACCGGCCAGTGATTGGAGGCCATATCGATGGCAACAGGAGCCAGAATCAAACCAATGACAATAATAATGGGTCCGGTAACTATCGGCGGAAACACCTTTTTCACCCGATCGGGTCCCACAAAGTACACCAGAATAGCCATAAGCAGGTAGACAACACCCACTCCCAAAAACGCCCCGGTTGCATGGGCCAAACTCAAGCCGGGAATGGCGTCAACAGCTAAAATTCCGGCAATAAAGGCAAAAGAAGAACCCAGGAATACGGGAACCTGACCGCCGGTAATCAAGTGGAACGTCAACGTACCGGCACCGGCCGTAAACAGGGCGACAGCGGGATTAAGCCCGGTAATTAAAGGAACCAGTACGGTAGCACCGAACATCGCCAGCACATGTTGTAAAGCCAGAATAAAATTACGCATGAATAAGTCCCCCTTTGGCATTTATAATCTCCGTTGAACACAAACCATCTAACAGTTCATTAACTATAGTGGCAAAAAATCTCTTTAAAAATTCCTGTAACTCCTAAAGTTTTCTGGTGTCACTCCTTTCCCAAATCTATAAACAAAAACCTCCCGGCCCTTAAGGCTCAGGAGGTTGCAGACAGGCATAAGTCAACCGTCCGTTACCGTCCTTATCAGCCTCACGGGACCGATTTAAAGGACAAACTTATGGTCAATCTGTAAATTCTTCAATTATCACCCTATCCTCACCGTCAATCTCTGCGAGCTTGACGGAAATAATTTCTTTTCTGGAAGTGGGAACGTTTTTGCCGACAAAGTCGGCCCTGATAGGCAGTTCCCGGTGTCCTCTATCCACCAGCACCGCCAGTTGGATGCAAGCCGGGCGACCCAAGTCAATAATGGCATCCAGCGCCGCCCGAACCGTCCTGCCGGTAAATAACACATCGTCTACCAAAACTAGTTTTTTCCCCTTGACGGAAAAAGGTATTTCCGTCTTATGCACTACCGGCTGCTGGGCCAATGTGGAAAGGTCATCACGATAAAGAGTAATGTCCAAAATACCGATATCTACCGACTTTCCTTCAATCTCTGCAATTTTTGCTGCAATCCGCTGCGCAAGAGGAACGCCGCGACGACGAATACCGATCAAAGCCAAATTTTCTACACCTTTATTCTTTTCAATTATTTCGTGGGCAATCCGTGTTAAAGTACGCCGTATTTTGTCTGCATCCATCAACTGCACTTTTTCTTTCAGTTGCATGATGCCCCACCTTTCAACAAAAAAACTGCTCACCGTGAGACCGGCAAGCAGTTATACCTTCCCCCTGGACAAATACACAGGTCGAAACTTATAACTTCCTTACTAGCCTCACAGGACTATTTTAAAGGAATACTTTTACTGCCACATATAGTTTATCCAAGGAAAAACAATTTGTCAACAAGAAAAACACAGGTTATATGCAGTTTTATTTTATCTTAAAACCCCTGTCCTTTCTATAGTGGCATTCACAGCAACGTTAAAGTCCACCGGGGTTTCTTGGTTTCAAGTTCATCCCCCATAAACATATAGTCCCCGGCTTTTTTGCCGGATATGTACCCGAGGCAAAATAAAAAGGCCACCAGCGGTGGTCCTATAGTACCATGCCAATGTCACTTTGTAATTTTGCCGCAATATCCTGCCAGCCAGTCACCCTGACAATACCGTCCGGCAGTTCCCCCTGGTTATAAGGTGCATCCATCAGCAATACCGGTATTCCAAGAGAATTAATCATTAAAGCGTTTTCCAACCGGTCTTCAATCAAAATGTCGATACCCTCCCGGAGACAGGCCTCTCTTTTGTCATTGGAGCCCACAGTCACCAGTCTGTCATAGGAAATGTGGTGTTCCTTGAGCCATTCCTCGGTTATTAAACGCTGAGCTGCCGTCCGGGCAGTGATCAGTATTACCTCGTGCCTTGCCGTCAACCGTCCAAGAACTGCTGCCGCTTCCTGTTGCGGCTGTACTTCTCGCAAAATATTGTTTTCCTCCTTAATAAAAAATTCTACTATTTTTTCTCGTGATACGTTATATGATTGGGCAAACTCATAATCAGTGATATCATCAGTAGTCAAGTTGGCCCCAAAAAACGTATTCAATCTATCTACACAAATTGAAAGAATATCGTTGATTACCCCATCAATATCCACACCTATGCGCATACCATATCTCCCCTTTAAAATAATTCCAATCCATATTATAATTTTACATAGATAATTTCTAAAAAGTTCGCAAATAATAGAGAATTCGCAGGGGGTGGGTAAATTATGGAACCCGCAAGACCATGGGAGGAACTTTCAAAAGAAGAACTACAAAAACTTTATGAAGAACAAAAGGAACTGTACGAAGAAATTGAAGAGGAAATGCATTTTGTGCTGAAGTATTCCAACTGCCACCTTCCCGGCAACACCCGGGCCAAATACGAACAGCAGCTGAAAGTAATCCAGCAGCGAATGGACCATATCAAAGAACTATTGAACAATAAGTAGTTAGACACCCATGCCACAATGCGGCATGGGCACCTGTCTTCTGGCTTCTGTATTCTAATTAATAAATCCCAACGCCCGGTATTTTTCCCGCAGCTCCTCCTTACCCATGGGCTGCGGCCACATCTCCGGATGGTTGTCCCTCATGGCTGCCACCAGGTTGTCGAAGACCTGGCGGTTGCGTCCGGTCAATTCTCTTATCAGCTGTTTTACTTCCTCCCGCTTGGTTTTACCATTTAACGGGCAGCTGCTTTCCAGCACTTTAACGGGTAACTTTTTCACGGCACCCTTAATCTCCTTTTCTCTCAAGTAAACCAGCGGGCGAATTACCTCCAGGTTATTGTTTTCCCAGGGAGTTTTGGGAGCAAAGGTCCGCACCTGCCCGGAATATATCTGGCTCATGAGAAAAGTCTCCACGGCATCATCCAGGTGGTGGGCAAACGCTATCTTATTATATCCATGAGCTACGGCAATGTTGGCAACGGCACCCCGGCGAAAGTAGGCACATAGCGGGCAAGGGTTCTGTTTTTTATGATTGAAGGCTTTTTGAGCAATATTGGTATTTTTAAAGTAAAAAGGTACGTTTAAAGCATTACAGAAATTCTTTAGATATTTCTCATCCATGGGAGTTTCAAAACCCAAATCTATTGTCACCGCGCCCACCGCAAACTTAAAGGGCGCAAATTTTTGCATGGTTGCCAGGGCATAAAGCAAAAAACTGCTATCCTTCCCCCCGGACAGTCCTACCAGTATCCGGTCCCCGGGCAGCACTAGGTCGAACTCCATGCATGCTCGCCAGATTTTGCGCAGTATCTTTTGCTCCAAATAAGCCATAACTATCACCACTTCCCAAAAATCTGCTGGCAGTACCAGGAGGCGCCGTTTTATTTTATCACGTCCAGTATTTTTTGCGCGGCTCTTTCCCCGGATTCGATGCAATCGGGCACTCCTATCCCGCGGTAGGAGTTGCCGGCAATGGCAAAGCCGGGGAAACGTTCCAGGCGTTGCTCGATACTTTCCACCCTTTCCAGATGCCCTAATGAATACTGGGGCATGCCGTTAACCCAACGGAATATTTTTGTCAGCACCGGCTGCGTCGTAATTCCCAGGATATCTTCCAGCTCCGCATGCACTTTGTCCAGCATCTCGCGGTCATTCAACAATACCATTTCCTGATTTTTGGGACCGCCGACAAAGCAGCGAATAAGCAGGTAACGATCATCAGGTACCCGGTGCTTCCACTTTTGCGAGCTGTAAGTTACCGCCATGATGTCCCGCTTTTCTTTGGAGGGAATTACGAAACCAAATCCGGCCATAGACCGGTTCAAGTCCTGCCGGTCATAAGCAAGGGAAACGGTAGCTGAATTGACAAAATTTATGCCCCGCAAGGTCTGGGCTATCTGCTTGTCCATCTCCTGTATGATATCGGCCGCAGCATAAGCCGGCACTGCTAGAATTACCGCATCCGTTTCCCACTGTTCCCCGGTAGCCGTAACTACTGTATATTTGTCACCATGATAATCAATACTTTTAACACAGGTTCCGGTTTTAATCTCCGTATCCTGCAGCCTATCGGTAACCGTTTGCGCCAGTTCACCCATACCGCCCACAAAGGACATGAAATACGTGGTCTTGTTATCTTTTTGGGCAGTAGCCGGCACCTTTTTTTTGGCCGCCAGCATGGCTTTAATAAGACTGCGGTGTTTGCGCTCCATCTCCAAAAACCTGGGAAAACTGGCCTTGAGACTCATGGTTTCCGGATCACCGGCATGAATACCACCAATTAAAGGTTCGGCAATCTTATCCAGGGCCTCTTTTCCCAGGCGCCTGGTGACAAAACTGGCCAGGCTCTCATCACCGCTGCTATTTCTCCGCGGCAGGACCAGGTCCAATCCCATACGCAGCTTTCCGGGCCAGGAAATCAGTGAGCTCATGGCAAAAGGCAGTATTTTGGTGGGAACCATCAGCATCAGACCTTCGGGCAGCTCGTGCAGCCTGCCCCCTGAAAGAATGTACGTCCCATTATTTCCCTCACTGGTTCCAATTAACCGGTCATAAATTCCTAGCTGCCTGCTGAGCCTGGCAACAGCGGGCTTTTGCGAAAGAAAACAATCCGGCCCCCCTTCAATGGTAAAGCCGTTTTCATAGGCAGTCTGCAATTTCCCCCCTGTCTTTTCAGCTGCTTCCACCACAGTGACAGATAAATCCTCTGTTTTATGTTGTTCCAAATAATAGGCTGCCGATAAACCGGCAATACCGCCGCCAATTATGGTAACATTCTTCATTGCCACCACTCCTACGAAAATGTACGGACAGTTTCCTGTACCTTTTCTGCCAGCGCTTGCATAAACTTTAGGTTATCATTTAAAGCCGCTGACCGGTGAAAGTTCAGTCCAAGCTTTTGCGCGTGCTCCTTAATCTCAATATCAATATCATATAAGGTTTCCACGTGTTCTGCAACAAAACTTACGGGAACCACCAAAACACTGGTTCTTCCCTGCTCCGCTAGTTGATCTAGAACATTTTCCACCTGGGGACCCAGCCACTCACCTTGACCTCTTCCCTTGCTTTGAAATGCCAGTTGCCAGGACTGGGTCAATTTGGCCGCAACACCGCTCACCGTCTCCTTAAGCTGATCTAAATAGGGCTCACCTTCTTCAATATAAGATAGGGGTAAGCTATGAGCACTAAAGATAATTTCCACGTCTTCTCTTTCTTGATCAGAAAACTTGGCCATGGCTTCATTTACTTTATCAAAAACAGCTTCCAGATACAATGGATGGTCATACCAATCCCCGGCAAACCGAAGTTTTACCGGGTATCCCAACCTTTCCACCACCCGCCGGGCTTCCTTCCGGTACGCCCCGGTGGAAACTCGGGAATAGTGAGGCGACATACTTACAGCAATAATTTCCGTGATTCCGCTGTCCACCAGCTGTTTAACCGCTTGGGCAATGGTGGGCTCCGAGTAACACATACCCACAACTACAGCGGCTTCCTCTCCTAAAATATTTTGTAGCACCCCTGCCTGGGACCTGGTTATATCCACCAGTGGCGAACTGCCGCCAATCTTCCGGTAACGGGCTTTTATGCTTTCCATTACCGGCTGCGGCACTTTTTTGCCTCCCAACAGCCTGGTCACAAACGGCTCTACAGCTTGCGGAGAAGCCGGGCCGCCAAACGCCATTAACATCACACCATATTTATCCTGCATAAATTGCCTCCTCAAAATTTAAGCAAAATAGTACCACCAAAAAGCCAAGCAACAAAGCGAAGGCAGTAGTACTATTTTGCTGTTTTTTTATTTTCAGACATTATCTTTTGCTGTACTTGTGCACAGCCTCTACCAGAGCGATAACATGCTCTACAGGTGTTTCCTTGTTGATACCGTGACCCAGGTTAAAAATGTGACCCGGACGATTACCGGCCTTTTCCAAAATGCTCTTCACCTTCTCCTCTATAACCTTCGGCGGTGCCATCAGGGCAATAGGATCCAGGTTGCCCTGAATAGCCACGTCATACCCGATGCGCCTCCAGGCTTCGTCTAGATCAATCCGCCAGTCAACCCCTATAACATCGCCGCCCGCTTCTCTGACCAGTTCCAGCAACGTGGAGGCATTATTGGCAAAGTGAATGACCGGTACGCCCACATCTTTCAGCTGTTCCATGACATAGCGGGAATGGGGTAGGACGTAATCGCGGTAATCCTCGGGCGCCAGTGTCCCAACCCAGGAATCAAATACCTGTACGGCCTGGGCACCAGCGGCAACCTGTGCCTTCAGGTAGCTGACAACTACCTTTGATATTTTTTCCATTAATGCATGCCATACTTCCGGAGCCTGCCACATCATGCGCTTACAGTTAACATAGTTCCTGGAACCGCCGCCTTCAATCATGTAGCTGGCCAGCGTAAACGGTGCACCGGAAAAACCAATGAGCGGAACCCTTCCATCCAGCTCTTTCCGTACAAGTCTTACTGCCTCCAGCACATACGGAACATCTTCTTCCGGTTCTATCAATCTCAGCCTCTTAACATCCTCTTCCGAACACACCGGGTTATGAATTACCGGTCCTTCCCCTTTAGCAAATTCCAAATCAATACCCATACCTTCCAGCGGCAAGAGAATGTCTGCAAACAGTATCGCCGCATCTACGCCTAACCGGTTGACCGGCTGCAAGGTAACTTCAGCAGCCAATTCCGGGGTTTTACACATTTCTAAAAACGAGTATTTTCTGCGTATAGCCATGTACTCTTCCATATAACGACCGGCTTGCCTCATCAACCAAACAGGCGTGTATTCTACTTCCTCACGCCGGCACGCCCTTAAAAATACATCATTTTGCATAAAGTCGCCCCCCTAAATTTTAAACTATGCTTTGGGAAAACAAAAAAGATACGCTTCTTGTGACATTCATAACAAACTCAGCAATTTTAATTTGTATTCGACAGCACCGGGGGAGAGTCCTTTTTTTAATTGTTGTCAAAATACCTGATAAATTTTCATGTTTCTACACTGACCGGATTCCACTAGTCAAAACTAATATTCAGAAAATCAGAAAAGGCACCCTGGCGGGTGCCCCTAGTATTAATAGTTATTTCCGCTGTATTACCATGGCCGCTCCCTGGCCACCGCCGATGCAGAGAGTTGCCAGGCCCAGTTCGCTGTCTCGCTTAATCATTTCATAAAGCAGGGTAATTAAAATGCGGGTGCCGCTGGCGCCAATGGGGTGACCGAGAGCAATGGCACCACCGTTGACGTTTACCTTTTCTCGATCCAGTTCCAGTTCACGGCACACGGCAATAGCCTGGGAAGCAAATGCTTCGTTGGCTTCCACCAGGTCCATGTCCCGAGCAGTCAACCCGGCCTTTTCCAGGGCTTTACGGGAGGCCGGTACCGGGCCCATGCCCATAATGGACGGGTCCACACCGGCAGTAGCAGCACTTCTAATGTAGGCCATGGGCGTCAAACCCAAACTGTCCGCCTTTTCTTTGCTCATGACCACCACCGCAGCAGCACCGTCATTGATACCGGAGGCATTGCCCGCCGTAACGGTACCATCTTTCTTAAATGCCGGTTTTAGTGCGGCCAGCTTTTCCATTGAAGTTTCCCGCGGGTGTTCGTCAGTATCAAATATGATCGGGTCACCCTTCCGCTGGGGGATGGACAGAGGCACAATCTCATCTTTAAATTTGCCCTCGACAATGGCCCTGGCAGCACGTGTCTGACTTTCCAAAGCAAATTCGTCCTGTTCTTCACGGCTAATGCCATATTTTTCGGCTACATTTTCCGCCGTAATACCCATGTGGTAGTCGTTAAATGCGCACCAAAGCCCGTCTTTAATCATTGTGTCCATTAATTTGCCGTCGCCCATGCGGTAGCCCCAGCGTGCCTTATCAATAAGATACGGAGCCATACTCATGTTTTCCATACCGCCTGCCACTATAACGTCAGCATCGCCGGCTTTGATAGCCTGGGCTGCCTGCCCGACGGTTTTCAAACCGGAACCGCAGACCTTATTCAGCGTGTAAGCCGGTACTTCCACGGGTATTCCCGCCTTAACGGCAGCCTGCCGGGCCGGGTTTTGGCCCAGTCCGGCCTGGAGAACGTTACCCATAATTACTTCGTCAACCTCTTCAGGATTCAAATTAATCCTGTTCAAGGCTTCCTTTATGACCACAGCGCCCAGGTCAACAGCCGGGTAGTTGGCCAAACTCTTCCCGTAACTACCGACAGCCGTACGCACAGCGCTCACTATAACAGCTTCAGTCATGATAACCATTCCTTTCTAAATTTGATATTAGTAACCGGATGTCCCTAGAGCGTCTTTGCTACCAGTTCCGCAATATCATAGGCCTTAATACCTTTCTCTTCATACTCCTTCAGGCCGTCTTCAATCATGGTCAGGCAGAACGGGCAGTTGGTTACTACGGTGGAGGCACCCGTGGCAACAGCCTGCTTGGTGCGTTCCTCGTTAATCCTGGTACCCAGGGTTTCCTCCATCCACATGCGGCCACCGCCGGCACCACAGCAGAAGCTCTTTTCCAGGTTCCTCTCCATTTCCCTGATACTAGCCCCGATACGCTGCAGCACGTTCCGCGGTGCCCTGTACTCGTTATTGTAACGCCCCAGGTAGCAGGAATCGTGATAGGTTACATCCAGTGCTTCCGGTTTCTCGATGTAAAGTTTGCCCGTATCGATTAATTCCTGAATGAACTGCGTGTGGTGTACCACTTCAAAATCGGCACCGAACTCAGGGTATTCATTCTTTAAGGTGTTGTAGCAGTGCGGACATTGGGTTACAACCTTCTTGATGCCGTAAGACTTAATGGTCTCAATATTTTCTTCAGCAGTCATTTGGAACAAGTACTCGTTTCCGATCCTGCGGATGGAATCGCCGCAGCATTTTTCCTCCGTACCGAGAATACCAAAATTAACGCCTGCCGCCTGCAACACCTTAACCACTGCTGTAGCAACTTTCTTGTTACGGTCGTCAAATGCGCCCGCACAGCCAGGCCAGTAAAGAATGTCCACGTCACCGTCTTCGGAAAGAATTTTCACACCCAGACCTTCGGCCCACTTGGCCCTGTCGGCAAAACCAACACCCCAGGGGTTGCCGTTGTTTTCCACGTTACGGAATGTTGTCTGTACTTCGGACGGGAACTTACTCTCTTCCAGGACCAGATAGCGCCGCATGCCAATGGTCTTGTCTATATGCTCAATCATTGCGGGGCATTGTTCCTGGCAGGACCTGCACGTGGTGCAGCTCCAGATAGTATCCTCACTAAATAATCCCCCGACCAAAGGCTGTTGTTCTGCCGCAGCTGCCACTTCCGCTGCTTCTCCTTCACCGGCAGAAACCCCGGATGCTGCAGTCCCCCTGCTTGCCAGATAGGCTTTTAAGTCCTGAGTCATCTGCTTGGGAGACAAAGGCTTTTCCGTCAGGTACGCCGGGCAGTTGTCCTGACACCTGCCGCAGCGGGTGCAGGCATCGGTATCAAAGAGTTGCTTCCAGGTAAAGTGCTCCAGCTCGGAAATACCGTAGTGCTCCAAATCCTCATCTTCAAAATTAATGGTTTGTAAGGCTCCTGCGGGCTTCAGGCTGCTGAAAAACTGGTTCAGCGGCGTAGTGATAATGTGGAACAGTTTGGCATAAGGCAGGTAGGCAATGAAACCAAAAGCCAGCAGCAAATGTCCCCACCAGAATACCTTGTGAATGCCTTTGATTGTCTCCGGAGACAAGCCGCCCAGAATACTGCCCACTACCATACCTACCGGTGACCAGGCTGCCCACGGGTCCTGTGTTGCCGCAATGCGCAATCCCTCGATAATAAAACCGGTTACCACTATTAAAAGTAATAAATGCAGGCTGTAAGCGTCATCGCGCTGGTTGTCCAGACGCTCGGGTTTCAACACATACCTACGGTAATATGCCATTAAAATGCCAATTATGGCAGCCAAACCACCTAAATCCATTAATAAGGAAAGCCACAGGTAGAAGTTACCGTGAAAGATCTGCAGTCCCAGGTCTGCCTGGATGGCAACTACAGCCGTGCCGATTACAAAAATCACAAAGCCGTAAAAAATGAATCCGTGCATGCTGCCGGGATAGCCTTCCCGGAAAATGCGGCGGTGAGCAAAAGTATGATAGAGAACGTTATAAATACGGGTGGGAATATCATCCGTCCGTTTTTCGGGCAAACCGATCCGCCACAGTTTATACTTGCCGTAAAAACCGTAACCGAAGATAACCAGGGCCACGATAAATAGCAGGTACATCAGGCTATGACCATGAATGTTCCAGTAAATTTCGCGACTTGCGGTCATAATACTCAGCCCCCTAAATCATTTTGGAAGTTCACAGCTAGGCGCTGCTCCCGAAAAAGTTTTAATTTAGTGGAAGGCACGGGTTACCGGGAACCCGCGCCACTACAATGCCACACTATTTATCCAGTACTTTTTTAAACTCTTCAGTCATTACCGGAACTACCTTGAACAAATCATTAACAATTCCGTAGTCAGCCACGTTGAAGATGTTTGCCTCTTCATCTTTGTTAATGGCAACGATATACTTGGAAGAACTCATGCCGGCCAGGTGCTGGATTGCACCGCTGATACCGCAGGCAATGTATAGGTTGGGCGAGACGGTTTTTCCTGTCTGGCCTACCTGGTCCGAATGCGGCCGCCAGCCGGCATCTACGGCAGCACGGGAAGCCCCTACTGCTGCACCCAGGACGTCAGCCAGTTCTTCTAGTATTTTATAGTTTTCCGGTCCTTTCATGCCGCGACCGCCGCTGACGATAATATCCGCTTCAGTCAACAGCACGCGGCCGCCGCTTTGTTTCCTCACGTCAGTAACTTTGGCCCGAACTTCATCTATGTCTACATCCACTTCCTCTACACTGGCGGAGGCTTCTTGCGGCTCGGCCAATTCCTGAACGTTGGGTCTGAATGTAGCCATCACAGGACTGGAGAGAACCTTACTCTTGGTAAAGGCCTTGCCTGCATAAATAGGACGGGTAAATATCAACTCGTCACCATCAACTTCCACAGCAGTGATATCACTGAGCATACCCGTTTCCACCTTTTGTGCTACCCGGGGCGCCAGGTCTTTACCAAACGCAGTATGACCGAAGAACACGGCGTCCGGCTCTTTATCTTCAATCAGTTCAGCAATTACCTGGCTGTAGGCCTCGGTGCTATAGTCAGCCAGTTGCTCATCATCTGCCAGGTACACCTTGCTTGCTCCGTAAGCAGCCAGGGTATCGGCTAAATCTGCCACGCCCTCCCCCAGAAGTACCGCCTCTAATTCCACGCCTAACTCTTCCGCCAGTTCTTGCCCTTTGCTCAATATCTCCAGGCTAACCTTTTTAATTTCACCATCTTGCTGTTCAGCAACTACCCATATGGCCATAGTTATCTCCCCTCCAATTGGTTGTATTAATTTGAATTGGTAAGCAGTTTCCCCTGGGAAAAACGAGTACTCAGGCTTTAAACCACTTTAGCTTCTTCCTTCAGTAATCTTACTAACTCTCTAGCCGCCTCCTCAGCTTCACCTTCAATTATCTTGCCAGCTTCCTTCTTGGGCGGTAAGAATACTTCCAAAGTCTCTACCTTGCTTTCCACCTCTACGCCCAGTTCTTCCGGAGTAATTTTCTTCAGTTCCTTTTTCTTCGCCTGCATGATACCCTTCAGACTGGGATATCTCGGTTCGTTCAAACCTTTTTGTGCCGTGATCACGGCGGGGAGTGAAGTTTCTACAATCTGGCTGCCGCCTTCAATTTCCCTGGTACAAATAGCCTTGTCACCGTCAATGTCCAACTTGGTCACGATAGTAACCTGCGGTAAATCCAGTTCCTCCGCCAACCTGGTAGCCACCTGACTGGAATTATCGTCAATAGCTACCTGCCCGCCGAGTATCAGGTCGTAATCCATACCTTCAATAGCTTTGGCCAGTAATTTTGCCGTAGCATAAGCATCGTCCTGTTCAGTCTCAATCAAAACAGCCTTGTCAGCACCCATTGCCAGCGCTTGACGCAGTGCTTCCTGAACACGCTCGGGACCGACACTGATTACTGTCACTTCTCCACCGTGAGCTTCTTTCAATTTCAGCGCTTCCTCAACTGCAAATTCATCGTAGGGATTGACAATGTACTTAATCCCCTGGGTGGAAATTTCGCCATCTTTCAGTTCGATCTTGGCTTCAGTATCAAAAGTTTGCTTAAGACATACTAAAATGTTCAACAAAATTACCTCCTTCTGAATTTTATTTTTAATAAGTTAAATTAAATTCATTTTCCTAGCGTGATACCGGAGTTCATCACGGAAATCGGGATGTGCTATGTTAATTAGCGCCAACGCCCGTTCTCTTGCTGTTTTACCTCGTAGTTCCGCCACCCCGTACTCCGTCACCACGTGGTCTACGTCATTTTTGGTAGTTGTGACAATCGCTCCCGGTTTCAACGTAGGCACTATCTTAGATATAGTTCCGTTCTTGGCTGTTGAATGGAGAGCAATGAAGCCCTTCCCTCCCGGGGAACGCACACAGCCCCGAGCAAAATCCGTCTGCCCTCCCGTACCGCTGAACTGGTAGGTTCCTATGGTTTCGGAAGCACACTGTCCAAACAGGTCTACTTCAATAGAAGAGTTAATAGATATCATTTTGTAATTCTGGCCGATAACATAAGGGTCATTAACGTAGGAAACCGGGTGCATCTCCACCATCGGATTGTCGTGGAGAAAATCGTAAAGCCTCCTGGAACCGCCGGCAAAAGTCCCGATAATCTTACCCCGGTTGATGGTTTTCTTGCGGCCCGTCACGGCACCGCTTTCTACCAGGTCCACCATGCCGTCCGTAATCATCTCCGAATGAATGCCCAAGTCCTTTTTGTCCAGCAGTAATTGGGCCACCGCATTGGGCATGGCGCCAATACCTAACTGAATAGTAGAGCCATCTTCTATTCTTTCTGCAATCAGCTGGCCGATCTTAATGTCAGTCTCGGTAAGAGGCGGGTTGGGCAGTTCAGGTATGGGCTCGTTGTTTTCTACTATATAGTCCACTTCGGAGACGTGAATGAGACTGTTGCCGTGGGTGTACGGCATAGTTTCATTTACTTCGAGAATGACAATTTTTGCTTCAGCCGCTGCAGTACTTGTATAGTCCACTGACGTGCCAAAACTAAAGTAGCCCCGTTCATCCATTGGTGAAACCGTACCCATAAACACCGCTACGTCTACATACTTTTGAAAGTACTTGGGATACTCGTGAAAGTATCCCGGCGTGTAATCCGCCCAACCTTCATTAACACCCTGCCTGTTATGTGCGCTGGTAAACCAGGAGTTGTGCCGGATATGCCTGGCATATTCCGGGCTTTTTAAGTACTCGGCTTGTCTGAAGGGCAGCATCTGGTCTATTATTACACCAGATAGTTCTTCGCGTCTTGCAAATAGCGCCCTCAGCAAACCTGCCGGCTCCCCACATCCCAACGGCAAAGCCACCCTATCTCCCGACTTGACTGCTTTCACCGCTTCTTCAGGAGATACCAACTTCTGGCGGTAAAGTTCCTTTACTGCCTTGGCAGTTGTGGGAAACTCTCTTCTCTCTGTCCCCAGCGGCCTTGCCGTACTCTGGTGCAAGTCATCAGCTGCTTTGCTCATCCGGTTCACCTCTTTGGTCTTAAACTATTTCCCCTTAAATTGCGGCTTTTCTTTATTTATGAATGCCCGCATTCCTTCCTTTTGATCTTCTGTTGCGAAACAAAGGGCGAAAATTTCTTTTTCGTAAGCCAACGCGCTATCCAGGTCCATGTCCAGGCCGTTAACCACGGCGCTCTTGGCAAGCTGTACCGCAATCTTCCCTTTGGACATGATTTGCCTGGCCAGTTCTTCCACGCTGTCCATCAGTTCTTCCGGCTCCACTACCCTGTTGACCAGCCCCATTTGATAAGCCTGTTCGGCATCATACATACCGCCAGTATACAGCATTTCACTTGCAAAAGCCTTGCCAATAAGTCTTGGCAGTCTCTGTGTACCGCCAAATCCCGGAATAACTCCCAGCCCCACTTCCGGCTGCCCAAACTTGGCCTTCTTTGAGGCAACGCGCATGTCGCATGCCATGGCCAATTCCAAACCGCCGCCCAAAGCATAGCCGTTAACGGCAGCAATGGTAGGCTGGGGCAGGTTTTCCAGTTTTAACATGACCTCATGTCCTAAAGCGGAAAACTCCCTGGCTTCCAAAGCAGTTTTTTCCGCCATTTCCTTGATATCAGCCCCGGCAATGAACGCCTTGCCGGCACCGGTCACCACAACAACTTCAACTTCATTGTTTTCCGCAATTTCATCCAACAGGCCGCTCAATTCTTGCAAAACTGCATTATTTAATGCATTTAGGGATTGCGGCCGGTTAAGCGTCAGGTATCCAATACCTTCCTTGATTTCCCATAACAGATTTTCGTACACCAAACTCCCCTCCCTTATTACTCGTAGTTATAAAAGCCCTGTCCGGTCTTGCGGCCCAAACGTCCGCTCTGAACATACTGCCGCAGCAGCGGGCACGGGCGGTATTTAGAATCTCCAAAACCTTCATGCAATACTTCCATGATTGCCAGGCAGGTATCGAGACCGATCAAGTCCGCCAAAGCCAGGGGTCCCATTGGCTGGTTGGCTCCCAGAGTCATCACTTTGTCCACCGCTTCGGGAGTCGCCACCCCTTCATACACGGCATAGATTGCCTCGTTTATCATGGGAATCAAAATGCGATTTAAGGCAAAACCCGGAAAATCGTTAACCTCAACAGGAGTCTTACCCATTTTCTCACTGGTTTCCTTAATAACTTCAAAAACTTCATCCGCAGTAGCCAGGCCGCGAATTACCTCTACAAGCTTCATGACCGGAACCGGATTCATAAAGTGCATGCCGATAACCCTGTCCGGTCTCTTGGTCGCTGCGGCAATTTGCGTGATGGACAACGAAGAGGTGTTGGTCGCTAAAATCGTCTCTGGTGCGCAGATTTCGTCCAGCTGTCTAAAAATATTGGTCTTGACCTCCAGGTTTTCCACTGCAGCTTCTATTACCAGGTCCGCCTTTGCAGCATCTTCCATGCTGGTAGTTCCCTGAAGGCGATCCATAATATCTTCCTTGTCCGCCTCGCTGAGCCGTTCTTTCTTCACCAGACGGGATAAATTTTTCTCAATAACAGACATCCCTCTATCAATGAATTTTTGTTCCAAATCATTTAACAGGACCGAATACCCGCTTTGAGCAGCAACCTGAGCAATACCGCTGCCCATTTGGCCGGCCCCAATAACCATAATTGTGTTGATTTGCATCCATACCCCTCCCATGATTGGATTTCAACTGACATTAATGCAATTTTAATGCCACCAACACTGCTCTGAAACCAAAATGGCTACAAACCAAACAACAGCGGTTTTTTTACTCTTTGAAAAATTAAGAAATATTAAACTAAACAAATGCAGCTTATCATGTAGTACTGCATTTTTGCAAAATCACTTTTCCCTGCGGCAATGCAGTAATGAGGGTGTTGTAAACAACCCTTTACAGTTTCGCTTATTATGTCTGCATTTCTTTACACATTTCTTCAGTCCCGTGCATCATATACAACAAGCCCTTGCTGAATGAATGTTCATTCCTATTATAGGTCCCTCATTTTACCAAGTCAATAATATTAAACAAACTTATATTCTTTTAAAATAGACAATATAAGTATTTGGCATCCTTTTAAAAATTGAATTAAAAAAATTAGACCCCAGAGGGTCTGAGTAAATACTACTCTTCTTTATTCGGAGGGAGCACTTTGGGACTAAAGGTATGGTAGCCGTCAGCAAACTTTTCACTATCGGCATTGATTCCGTCCACCCTTTTTGCGGCATTGCGCACAAACTGTTCGCGAACGGCTTCCAGTTCTTCTTGCTGCTGCCGGACCAGTTCCCGCCATTTTTTATGGTCGTCCTGCAAAATATCACCTCCCAACATTAGTATTTACAAAACAATTGCTGTTATTGACATTTTTAATTGGGAGCGATATAGTGGAAAATAAAGTTGGAGGTGGTCAAATGAACCGGTTGGCTAAATTACAGGACATGCTGATAAAATACATTACTGAAGAGGTGGAAACAAAAAACAACCGTGCTTACCCGCTTAGTTGGGAGATAGTTCACATTGCCAGTGCTCCCCAGTTTGCCCGCTTGCTGGCGGAGAAGCGGGGCGTGGATCCGGAATTGGCTGCCATTGCCACAGCAGTACATGACTTTGGCCGCATTGTCACCGGAGTTCAGGAAAATCACGCCGAGGCAGGATATGAGCCGGTAAAAAAATGGCTGGCCGAAACGGGGCTGTTTAGCGAGGAAGAAATTGAAACAATTGCCCTGGCATGTAAAAACCACAGTTCCAAGGAAGAAGTAGGCACACCACTGGAAGAAATTGTCAAGGACAGTGATATCATTGACTGCTACCTTCACGGGCACGTTATCAGCAAGGACGCCCACCGCAAAAGACTTGCCAAAGTGAAAAAAGAACTCAATTTGCCGGAAGAACAGAACCTGTAGTTTAGTCTCCGTTCTGTTCTTCTTTTTTAATTTCTTGAACTCGCTTGAGCCATTGGTCTAAAGGCAGTTCTTGGTAGTTTTCATTTAACGGGCACAGTTCCGTGTTGCGCACGCAGACAAAACAGTTAGCGCACTGCCGTTCTTTGGACTTTTCCTTCACCGGGCTTACCTCCTCAAACTAGTTAGAAATCTTCCAACGGTAGCGGAAGAAGATGTACTGTTATTGCCGGTATGCCGGTATCCGCCTCAGCAAACAATTCCGGCAACACACAATTTGTGGCTTTTCAGGTTGCAGAACGCCGCGGATTCAACTGAGTTTTGCAGCCGGCTGGGTTTGCATATCGGCAAATTCTTCTGCAAACCGCTTAAAACACCTGATATTTTCTTCCGCCTGTGACCGCTTCTCTGCAAACAACGTATCCCTATTTTCCAGAGCTACGGTCACTAAAAACTCGCTGAGAGCAGCACAGCACATGGTGGTATAATCCTGTACCCAGGCACGGCTGCAGTTGTTTCATAAATAATTACTCCTCTCCGCTTCCATTATTGTAACCGTATTCCTGCAACAGCTCCTTGGCCCGCGCAAAAGCCTGCCGTTTGTTTTTCACTCGACCGCTCAACCTGGCCTCTTCAATACCGTCCAGCAGTTCACCGATTATGGGGCCGGGCTGCAGCCCCAGCTCCACCAGCAGTTCCTGACCGGTGACCAGCGGTTTTTCCTCGCTGCGAAACTCCAGGTACCGCTTCCATAACGTAAGCAAAAATTCCCTAAAGGACTGCTCCAAATTTCTACCAGTTGCCTGCCGGGTGGCCATGATGTCAGCATAGGAAAGCAGCAGCAGCATTCCCATTTCTTCTCCCGCATCTTTGAGCAAGCGGTAAACCGCTCTGTCCGTCACATTGTCGTCCACAAACAATGCCAGCGGGCGCATGTGCAGTTTAATAACATTGACCAGACTGTTTCGCTCCCGCCTGCTGAAGCCAAGATACCCGGCATATCGTTCCCCATATTTCACGCCGGCCCGGTCGTGGCCATGAAAGGTTATCCTGCCATTCTCCATTTTCCTGGAGGTATCTATCTTGCCAATATCGTGAAACAAGGCGGCAAATTTCAGCAACTGCCAGCGCGTCCCGGCAACAGTCAGCTGTTGGGACAGGTATTCCCTGGCAGCGTCCCGGATACGGCCAGGCAAATACCCGAGGTCCTCCTTTTCCATTGTCTCCAGCACTCGCAGGCTGTGCGCCCAGGCGTTTTCGCCATGGTGAAAATTCTGTTCCGTCTCCCGCAGCTTCGTCAACTCCGGAAATACCTGGTCCAGAACGCGCCACTGGTCCAGCAGCCTGACGTAACGGTACGCTTCTTCCTGCTTAAACAGTAGCCATAATTCCTGCTTGATACGTTCCCCGGCAACCTTTTGCAAAAGCGGTGCCGCCTTTTTCGCCAATGTTTCGTATTCCGGAACAAGGTCCAACCCCAGCTCCGCCGCCAGGCGCAACCCGCGGAATATGCGCACTGGATCCTTGACAAAACTGTCCCTGGTAACAGGCCTCAGTTTTCTCCTGCCTAGATCCTCCAACCCTTTGGTCGGGTCCAGGGCCTTTTCCCACCAGGTTCTTTCCTCCAAATAATCTTTCACATTTAAGGCAATGGCATTGCAGGTAAAGTCCCTGGCAAATAAATCTCTGGTAAACTGCCCATCCACGGGGCTAGTAATATCTATTTGAATTCCCAGGCGTTTGACCATCACCCGGTACACGTTGTGTTCAGGCGACAACGGTACAAAACTGCCTTCCGTTTCCCTGGCCAACTGCTGGCTGAACTCCAAACAGGGGCCGTTTAACAGCAGGTCAATATCCCTGCTGTATTCGTTAAGATAAAGATCGCGCACAAAGCCGCCAACCAGAAAAACCTCCAAATTCTGCTGCTCGGCCATGTTGCGTACTTTACTCAGCACCCACAGAATATCATGCATTTTTTTCACCCCAACAAACTGTTTCGCGAATAATACCGTTTTTCCTTTTTTTACGTGCTTGGCAATCGGGACAATTGACCTTCACCAATTTTACCGGCATTACATAATGTAAAGTAGAACTCACCAATTTTCGGGTCGAACCAATTTGTTTATGAAAATATGCGACTTTAAGGAGGTGGACTAGGTGGCTCACGTCAATACCGATTTACTGAATTTAATCCAGAGCTTGAAACCCTTTTTGGGTTCCCGGGGATTGCGGATGGTGGAAGCTTTGGAAGCCATCGCCGAGCTTAAGGAAACAGAAACGGCTAAAAAGACGGAAAGCGCCATTAAGGCACTGCTGGCCGACGAAGAGACGGCAATTGCAGAATACAAGAAATAAAGCCACCCCCATTTCACGCGTATTCTCATCTTCTAATATATACGAACGACATAAGAAAAACCCCTTAAAGAAAACTTTAAGGGGTTGCTTTATGGGGTTTAAACATTAAACCGGAAACTCATCACATCCCCGTCTTCAACGATGTAATCCTTGTTTTCCAGTCGCAACAGATCCTGCTCCTTGACTGCCTCCATGGAACCGGCACGGTAGAAATCTTCAAAACCAACTACTTCCGCACGAATGAAACCCCTGGCGATATCAGAATGTATTTTTCCTGCGGCTTCTCTGGCTGTTGAGCCTTTCTTAATGGGCCAGGCCCGCACTTCATCCTTACCCACCGTAATGAAGGAAATCAGTCCCAGGGTATCGTAAACGGTTCTCGCCAGCCGGGAAATCCCCGGTTCTTTAATCCCCAGATCCTCCATGAACTCCTCTCTTTCCTCCTGAGGCAGCTCGTTAATCTCCATTTCCACCTGGGCACAGATTTCCAGCAAAGCCAGGTCGTTTTCCCGGCAGTATTGCTGCACCGCTTCCTGCTGCACGTAACCTTCTGCCAGCTGGTTTTCATCAACGTTAACCACCACAATCATTGGCTTGTCTGTTAAAAAACTCATGTGCTGAATTACTTCCTCTTCCTCCGGCTGCAGGTTGACGGTGGTCAGCATCCTTGCTTCTTCCAAAACAGCTCTCAGTTTTTCCATGACAGCCAGTTCCCGGTTCATTTCCGGGGTACGCTTTTTCCCGGAAGTTATCCTGTCAATGCGTGTTTCAACCAGCTGCAGGTCGGAAAGCAATAGTTCGGAGTTGACCTTTTCCAGGTCGCGCATGGGATTGATGCTCCCTTCCACGTGAAATACCTGAGGATCAGCAAAAGCGCGTACCACGTGGACCAGTGCATCAGTTTTAGCCACATGGGATAAAAACTCACGGCTGCCGCCTTCCGGCTGTAATCCCGGAATGTCAATCAGTTCCAGCTGCGCGTAGGTCGTCTTCTTGGGTTGGTAGAGCTTTTGAAACCAGTCAATCCGCCAGTCAGGAATGTCGGCCGTTTTGATATTGGCCTGCTCGGCATATGTTCCCAGGGCAACATCTGCACCGGTTAGCAGTTTGAAAAACGTAGATTTGCCCACCGAAGGAAGTCCTACTATGCCACAGGATAGAGCCATCAGTGACACCCTTTCTACTTTGAATGCACGAAATTTATTATATCCCAGCAGCACCTGTCTGGCAACAGAGAAACGTTGGACAAACCGGGGTATTTTAAGATAGAATATGTATTAGTTTCGACAGGAAAGGACGGTTTTCATGCCTTTAAAGCAGTTTTTGGTAATCCAGGGTATGCTATTTGGATTATTTATTATTAGTATTTACCTAACCGGCGGTGCTCCAACCCTGTTTGCCAACGTTGTGATGAACTTTCTCACGTTTTTCAGCGGCGGCTGGCTGATCACCATGCTGGTCCGCGACCGCTTTCATATCATTATGCACGTGCTTTCGGCTACCTTATCATTCAACCTGGTTACTTACCTGCTCAGTTTGGGTATGGGAGCAAAACTCCCACCCTACCTGCAGTTAACAGGAGACTTTATCATTGTGACGCTGTTTTCATTAACAGGCATGTACGCTCGTTTACGCTGGGAACGCAAACAAGACCAGGAATAAAATCCCTGTCACAAAACCCCGTTAAGTGAATATCATAAACTGATATTTGCTTAAGGGGAGAAACACCATGAAGTTCTCGGTGGAGGTATATTCTGAAAATCTTTGCCATTGCAGAAACTTAGCGCGCCCCGGCAGGACGCGCTGCATGTAGTGGCAAAATCTATTCCTTCATTTCCCTTAACAGACGTTCCAGATCCGTTTTTGAGAAATGATATTCCTCATTGCAGAAGTGACAGCGTACTTCCGCTCCCTGCTCCTCCTCAATCATACTTTTTATTTCCTCAGAACCCAGCGAAACCAGCAATTCCTCCAACCTCTCAAAGGAACAATCACAGGCAAATTGCAGATCCAACCGTTCATGAATTTTAATTGCAAAACCTTTCAAAACCTCTTCTATCAACTGGCGGGCATCCTTACCGCCATCAATGAGACGGCTGACATTTTGCGCAGACTTTATGTTTTCCTCCAACCGGCTAATAATATCCTCGTCGGTACCGGGCAGCAGCTGTACAATATAGCCCCCGGCGGCTTTTACGGAATTGTCCGTATCCACCAAGACGCCCAGGGCTACAGCTGACGGTGTCTGCTCCGAGTCCAGGTAATAACGGGCCAGGTCCTCACCTATTTCCCCGCTTACCAGGGGCACGCTGCCGGTATACGGCTCTTTCAGAGATAAATCCTTGGCAACATGCAGCATGCCGTTTTTACCCACTGCCCGGCCCACATCCAATTTCCCGTCCGTTTCCCGCAGGGGCAGGTGAACCCGGGGATTCTGCACATATCCCTTCACCCTGCCACGGGCATTAGCCACAGCCACCAGAGTTCCCAGGGGCCCGTCACCCATGACGCGCAGGGTCAGCGTTTCCTCTCCTTTTAAGGTGGCCCCCATCATCACTGCCGCCGTCAGCACCCTACCCAGAGCAGCAGTGGCCGTGGGTAATGTTTTGTGGCGCCGCTGGGCCTCATTAACCAGGTCAGTGGTCACCGCCGCCAGCATTCTAATTTGACCCTGGGCCGTAGCGCGCAGCAAATGGTCACCCATCGCTGTCACCTGCCAGTTTGGAAACCGCCTGCTGGGCCCAGTTGGGCTCCCGCAGCATGGTTCTGCCCACTCCTACCAAATCGGTTTTTCCCTGCCGCACAAGCTCATCGGCAAAATACGGGTCATAAATACCCCCGGTCACCAGAACCGGGACACTTACCTTTGGCTTGACTGCTTCCGCCAGATAGACGAAATAACCCTGCTCACCATCTACCAGATAGCCACAATGATTGCCGGATAGGTCGATGCAGTCAACTCCCGCCTGGACCAACCTGACCGCTACCTCTGCAGCCTCCGCGGGTGTCAGTCCACCCTCCATACGGTCATCGGCACCTAAGCGGTAAAAGAGAGGGAAATCTTCCCCCAACGCCTGCCGCACAGCTTGCACCACGGCCACCGGAAAGCGGCAGCGGCCGTCCAGGTCGCCACCGTACCGGTCCTGACGCTTGTTGGTCAAAGGTGATATAAACTGGCCCAGCAAATACCCGTGGGCCCCGTGAATTTCCACCATATCAAAACCTGCTTTTTTCGCCCGAACCGCTGCCCGGACAAATAACTCCTGCAGCCTGTTTAAATCATCTTCTGATAACTCCACAGGCGGTTCCCCTCCCATGGGATGTACCACGGGGGAAGGGGCAACCGGTCTTTCCCCGATAATTTCCGATTTTGCCCTGCTGCCAGCATGGGTAATTTGAATGCCGATTTTCGCTCCTTTCTGGTGTACTTTTTCCACAAGTTCAGTCAGCGGCGGCAGCAGGCTGTCGTCATAAATCCCCAGCTGTCTTTCGGTAAAACGGCCCTGCAGTGTTATGTAGGCATGTTCGGCTATTACCAGGCCTACCCCCTCGGTTCTATCCAGGTAATGCTTGATGCCTTCCTCGGTAAGTTCCCCTTCAAGAGTGGAACTGTTGGTTGCCATGGGCGGCATGACAATACGGTTCTTCAATGTCAGGCCGTTGATGGTTATGGGGGATAACAAGCTTGCCATCCCATCTCCTCCTTTTGGTTAAAAATAATCTTAAATTTCTCCCGTTTTTATCATTGCCAGTAAGTCTTCCAACTGACCACAGTAGTCCGCTTCAGTATTTTTATCCGGCTCTTCGGTTATCAGGAAAGTACGCATGCCCGCTTTTGCCGCAGCCAGGTCCTCCCTTTCATCATTTCCCACCATGAGGCAGTCCTGCGGATGCACACCCGCTCTTTCCGCCAGTTCCAAAAAGTACCTGGGGTTGGGCTTACAGAAATGCATCTCTTCAAGGGAGGGTATGAAATCCACCTCTTCCGGGTCCAATCCGCCCCAGCGAATTCTTTCCTCCATGGCAACTTTGGGCTGTACCGGGTTACTGGCAATAACTACTTTCCATCCTTTTTCTCTGGCTGTGGCAACCAATTCTTTTCCCAGGGGATTGGTGGTTACCAGCCTGCGGAACTGGCTGAATTCCTCCGCATAAAATTTGTAAAATTCCTGCCAGAGAAAATCCCGTTCCAACCCGGTAGCCCGGAAAAAGTCATCCAGAAATACGTCCTTATTAGTTTTCTCCGGCTGGTTGTTATTTACCATTACCACAGTTGACGCCATCACCTGCTTGATAAATACCTTCGGTTCCAGCCACCTGGTAAATTTTTGCGCCAGTGCAGCCAGGTAAGTCTGCAAAAACCGGTCCACATCCATGTGAGACAGCGTACCATCCAAATCCAATAACAGCGCCTTCACTGTTTCTCCTCCCATTGCCTAAAGATTTTCAATTGCAGCGTCAATTAATTCTCTTGCCCGTTCCCACTGGCTTTCAGGCACGTATAGAGTCACCTGGGCCAGGGGACCGGCGTTAAAGACGTAAATCTTTCCCAGAGCCTCCCCCCGCTCTTTGACAGGAACATTTTCACTACGCAGCAGGCTGATAATAACTTCCCTTTCCAACGGATTCCCCGTTTGATAGAGTTTCTTCCACCGTTCCCTGTTCATGCTAGTTTCTCCCTTCACGCCGCCGCAGCTCATGGAGGATTTCCCGAAAATATTCCGGCAAGGGAGCCTCAAATTCCAGGTACTCACCGGTAACGGGATGTTTAAAACCCAGCACTGCCGCGTGTAATGCCTGTCCCTGCAAGTCAAAGGGATTCTTTCGCGGCCCGTACTTGGGGTCTCCGACCACCGGGTACCCCAGGTATGCCATGTGCACCCTGATTTGATGAGTCCGTCCGGTTTCCAGCCGGGCTTCTATTAAGGTAAACTCTCCAAATCTCTCAATTACCTGATAATGGGTTACGGCCATTTTTCCCCTGGCCACCACGGCCATGCGTTTTCTGTTCTTAGGATCCCTGCCAATAGCGGCACGGATAATTCCTCTTGGTTCAGGCACGCTGCCGTGTACTAGGGTTTTATAAACCCTGGTAATGCTGTGCTCCTTGATCTGCTCCGCCAACCCCCGGTGAGTTTTGTCATCTTTTGCCACCACCAGCAGACCCGAGGTATCTTTATCTATGCGGTGAACTATCCCGGGTCGCAGCACGCCATTAATACCGGATAAATCCTTACAGTGATACAGCAGTGCATTAACCAGCGTGCCGTGATAGTTTCCCGCCGCCGGGTGAACTACCATACCCTGCGGTTTATTGACTACCAGCAGGTGTGCGTCTTCATACACTATATCCAGCGGTATATTTTCCGGCTCCACCTGCAGTTCCTCCGGCGGAGGAATCACAATCTCCACCTCATCATCCACCTGCAGCCGGTAATTTGGCTTGACCTCTTCCCCGTTAACCGTAACCTCGCCCTCTTTAATCAAGCCCTGAATCCGGCTACGGGACAGGTCATTTATTTTCCCACTTAAATAAACATCTATTCTTTTTCCCTGGTATTCAGGCTCAACCACAAATACTTCCACTTGTTCCGTCACCATTCAAACTTCCTTTCTTTCCTCCGGCGTTCTTATAATATCCAGAGCCAGCAGGCCCACCCCGACAACAATGGCAACATCGGCAAAGTTAAATACTGGCCAAATGCGAAAATCCAAAAAGTCAACGACATAGCCGAAACGCAGCCGGTCAATGAGATTGCCCAGTGCTCCGGCCAGCTGCAGGCTGAGCCCGATACGCAGCAAATACCTGCTGGCAGGCACCTTGCGGTAGACAAATAAAATAATCAAGATAACTACCAGGGTAACGGCGATAAAAAAAGTGGTCCAGTAGGCCAGCATGCCAAAAGCGGCACCGGGGTTCTGCACGTATGTAAGATGAAAAATATTTTTAATTACCGGAAGTGTTTGTCCCTGCTCGAAGTTGATACTGACGACGTATTTGGTAATCTGATCCAGCAATAAAACCGCAGCTACAATTAAAAATAAATACATTCCCTTCCTCCACCTGTAAATTTTATAGTAAACGCCGCAACAGGACTGTTACGGCGAAACTACTCTTTTTTATAATACCATTTCGTCAACTACAAGTAAATAAACGGTACTGGGGTAGTAATCTTTTTCCGCTTGACGTGCATACTACTGGTAAGGAGGTGTAACCCGTGGACAAAGTTAACTGCGAAGCACTAAGCTGCGTTTATAACGACGACGGTGAATGCAGTCTTGAGGAAATCACCATTACCCAGCGCGGGCTGAACACCGACTGCGGTGACTTCTACCGCCAGCTGGCTGAAGATGATACTACCCTGGTGTTTTCCTTCGGCAAACCCGACGACACCCCGGACAGGTATTAGTCAACAAACCTCAGCGCTAATTTTTCTCATCCCAACCCCGGTCGCCGCGAACGGTCTCTCCCGGGGCTTCTTCATCATCTTCGCCGTAGACGTCTTTATACAACATCCCGTCAGCACCCCGAAAATAGGGAATTTCGTCCAAATCAGAGACTTCACTGATAAGGTCTTCGTCTTTATTGATGCCGCCGTAATAAGAACCAGCCCTGGCATGCTCGGCATGGTCGGTATTTTGTGCCGCATCCTGCCAGGCGTCTTCGCCGTCGTATTCTACCCGGTCTTCCCGGTAAATATGTTGCCCCGGCGGCTCCCCGTAAGGCATGGTCACTACCTGTTCTTCAATCGGACGGACGTGCCGGTTACCTCGGCCCTCAAACTCTTTGCGACACACCATACACAGGTTGGTTTCCGGTTCAACCTGCAGTCGCTCCTCGCTGATAGATGTACCGCACCAATCGCATGTTCCGTAGGTTCCCTCTTCAATTTTCTCCAGCGCCCGGTCAATCTTAGTCAAACCGACCATGGCGTTATCTTTCAGAGCCAGGTCTTTGCTGCGCTCAAAAACCTCCGAACCAATGTCCGCGGGATGGTTGTCGTAACTGGATAGTTCACTGATGGTATCCTGCAAAGGGTAGGATAAACCCGTCTCCTCAATATCCGCAACCTGTTCCAGTAAATCCGCCTTTTTCGCCAGCAACTTCCGTCTGTAATACTCTGTCCCTTGCTGCATTGATAACAGTCCTCCTTAGCGCACGATAGTAAAAATTTCTTCGATAGACTTTTTGGGTGGTGTTTTGGCTTCGGTTTCAGCATAACCTAGAAGTACAATGGCCACAGGCCGGTGTTCTTCCGGAATATCCACCGCCTGCCTGACGGCAGCTTCGTCAAAGGCACCAATCCAGCAACTGGCCAGGCCGTACCCCGTGGCCGCCAGGAGAATATTCTGTACCGCAGCCGCCGTATCCTGAATACAGTACAGCTGTTCACCGCGGTCGCCATATCTTTCCCGGGCCAAGGACGGGATAGCACAGACCACTATGGCTGCTGCCGCCCGGCCCACCGACGGTTGCCCCAGGCTGGCCTGCTTTAATTCCTGCATACGCTTTTTGTTTAGCACAACATAAAAGTGCCAGGGCTGCACGTTACCCGCAGACGGCGCCATCCTGGCCGCATCCAGCAGGCGACCAATGGTCGCCTCGGGTACTGCCCGGTCCGTAAACTTACGTACCGTTCTTCTCTCAAGAATTGCGGCAATTACATCCTTGGTCATGACTACCACCTCTTCAAAATATGTATTAAAGGCATACCTGCACTGCATGCCCGCTAGTAATAACGTTCTGTAACCATCCGTACTATATTGGCAATAAATTCACTAATAATGGGAAGGTTCAATAATACTATCTGCTTGAGCATGTAAACCACAAGCGCACCTAAAATGGTAAAACCTACAGCCATTCCGATCCCCCGGGCCAGGCCGGCAATAAAATTAATATAAATCACTTTTTTGCTATCCTGCAGCATCTGCACGTATTCCCCGATGTTCATCCTTTCCAGATGAACCACCAGCTCCTGCAGATGCTCGGCCATTTTTTCCTCATTTTCCCGCATGCGGTTTCCTCCTAAAGGCATTGCATTAATTAATCTTCCCAAATTCAGCTCCTTTAACACACTAAGAAATAACTAACGAATATACCGTGTTTTTTTAAGAAATAAAGCGGTCAATGACTTCAAGATAATGTCAAAAAAGACTAACTGAAAAATCAGTTAGTCAATGCTTGAATGGGGGCCGGGATTCTGCCGCCGCGGGAAACGAATTTTTTACTGCCGTATTTGTTAAGATCCATCACCGGTGCGCTGCCCAATAAACCGCCAAAATATACGTGGTCACCTGCTTTTTTACCCCAGGCAGGTATAATTCTCACGGCGGTTGTCTTGTTATTTATCATGCCAATAGCCATTTCATCGGCAATGATAGCCGCTATGGTTTCTTCGGGCGTGTCTCCCGGTACCGCTATCATGTCCAGGCCTACGGAGCAGACGCAGGTCATGGCCTCCAATTTTTCAATAGTAAGTGCTCCTTCCTCAACAGCCCGAATCATGCCGGCATCTTCACTGACGGGAATAAAAGCACCGCTCAGACCGCCCACATAGGAAGAAGCCATAGAGCCGCCTTTCTTGACAGCATCATTAAGTAGCGCCAATGCTGCCGTAGTCCCGTGAGTACCGCACCGCTCCAAACCGAAGGCTTCCAGAATTTCCGCCACACTGTCGCCGGCCGCCGGTGTTGGTGCCAGGGACAGGTCTACAATACCGAAAGGAACGTTTAGTTTCCTGGAGGCTACCCGTCCTACCAGTTCCCCCATGCGTGTTATCTTAAAGGCGGTTTTCTTAACAATTTCCGCCAGCGTACCGAAATCAACATCAGGATGCTTTTTCACCGCGTTTAAGACCACCCCGGGACCGCTGACCCCAATGTTGATAACAGTGTCCGGCTCGCCCACGCCGTGAAAAGCTCCTGCCATGAAGGGATTGTCTTCCGGCACATTGCAAAAAACCACCAGTTTGGCACAGGCAATACTGTCCTGGTCTTGGGTGAGACGGGCCGCTTCCTTGATTGCCTTACCCATGGTCAGAACCGCATCCATATTAATTCCGGCCTTGGTGCTGGCTACATTCACCGAAGAGCAAACCCGTTCCGTATCTGCCAGTGCCCCGGGGATGACAGCCATTAAATTTTCCTCTTCAGGGGTAATACCTTTATGTACCAACGCAGAAAAACCGCCTAAAAAGTCCACCCCTACTTCTTTGGCAGCCTTATCCAGACTTTTGGCAACCTGGTAAAAATCCTCCTCGGATTTTAAGCCACCAATAAGTGATACGGGAGTAACGGAAATGCGCTTGTTAATAATGGGTAAGCCCAGTTCTCTTTGAATTTCTTCACCCACCGATACCAGCCGCCGGGCTTTAGTAGTAATCTTGTCGTATACTTTGTCGGCAATTTTTTTACCGTCGCTATCGGCACAGTCCCTGAGACTGATGCCCATAGTAATTGTGCGGATATCCAGATTTTCCAATTCTACCATTCTGATTGTCTCCAGTATCTCATCCGGGTGAATAGTAATTGGCATAGTTGCTTCCTCCTATATGCGATGCATATATTTAAATACTGATTCATGCTGGGCATTAATCTGTACGCCGATTTTCTTACCCGCTTCATTTAACCGTTCGCACAGTTCGTCAAACTCTATTTTGCATTCCGATAGATCCACCACTAAAATCATGGTGAGAAACTCCTGCAGTACCGTTTGGCTGATGTCTAAAATATTAGCATTGGCTTCCGCAAGCACTGCAGTAACTCCGGCAATTATTCCCACTTTATCCTTTCCTAAAACTGTGATGATAATGCGATTTTCATTGTCCATGTTCAATCTCCTTTCCCAATAATTAACATCGGTGCTATCGCCGTAAGCCCCGTTGCTAAATAGTGATACTTATTCGCAACGAATTGATAAAATCCTCCGAAGAAATATTCTGAATATGCTAGTCCTCATCAACAAACCTGCCCTCCACATCGATAGCACCCTGCGTGTCCGAATTCCAGGAAGAAGCGCCTGGACGGTGACCTGCCACATCCTTACTGGCCGATTGGACAAAGAGCCACCCGCCTAACAGCGTTACCAGCAAATCGTCCAGCGGCACAAAGGGCATCAGGTCCAACGCCAGCCAGTAGAAAATCACCAGGAATAGGAATAACAGTTTTTTCTGGTAGGGTACTCGCGGGTCCAGCAACAGAGTAAAAACTCGGCCAAGCCAGTTCATATTCCAAACCTCCACTAGATGATATCTTATTCATTCTTTATCATATTTTAACCCATTTGTCCAGGCAGGCAAAAAACCCCGACGTTACCCGGGGTTTTGACGCTAATGTATTATCTTAACCGTATCGCCGTTTTTTAACAATGCAGCATTGGCTTCATCGGTATCCACATGCATTTCCAACCGGTACTTGGGACTAACCCTCACCAGCACGTTCTCCATCACCTGAGCCCGTTCTCCCGGCACGTGCACTCTTACCCGGTCCTTATCCTTGACGCCAATTTTTGCTGCATCATCCGGGTGCATATGAATGTGTCTGGCAGCCAGAATCACACCCTCTTCCAGGGCAACAACTCCTTTGGGCCCGACCACCGCTATGCCGGGAGTACCTTTAATGTTTCCGGAGTCCCGTACCGGTGGCCGTAAGCCTAACCGGTAGGCATCAGTCATGGATATTTCAACCTGGGTAACTTTCCGCGGCGGCCCAAGAATTCTTACTCCCTCAATTACTCCCCTGGGGCCAACAACGGTTAGCACCTCTTTGGCTGCAAACTCACCAGGCTGTCCCAGGTCCTTAATATTGGTTAACTCGTAACCTTCACCAAACAGCATTTCCAGGTCTTCCTGCATGAGATGTATATGACGATTGGATACACCGACGGGAATGGGTACATCCACATAGTTATAGCACGTTTCAACAGGATCATACTGCGGCCCCAATTCAGGCATAATTTTTTTACCTCCTGTTTGACAGCATCTTTACAGTTATTATGCCTGAAGTTAAGTAGCCACATGTTGTATAAATGATGGTTGACAGCTTTAGATTTACCTGCAATACAACATTTTTGAAAAATTTTCGTGGGCTATCCTCAGTTCTCTTCTTCAATAAATGCCTCGTACTCCCTGGCGTCCATTAACCGGTCAACCTCACTTTCACCCGCTACTTCCAGCTTGATCATCCATCCATCACCGTACGGGTCTTCGTTGACAAGTTCCGGTGATTCCAGCAATTTTTCGTTGACCTCTATGACGGTGCCGCTAACCGGCGCATATACGTCGGAAACCGCTTTTACCGACTCTACCACACCAAAGCCGTTTCCCGCTTCAAAGCTGTCACCTTCCATGGGCAGTTCCACAAATACCACATCACCCAACTGGTCCTGGGCATAATGGGTAATCCCAACCGTGGCAATATTACCGTCCAGTTTTACCCACTCGTGATCTTTGGAATATTTAAGGTCCTCAGGATACATTAGGCCGTCCTCCCTTACTTGTAATTCAACGCGAGCGTTGGCAGCAGTTTTTACTAACATATTCTCAAATTCAACTTATTATTATTTTGTCTTGTTGCAAAATTTTTAGCCAGTTTTTAATAAATGAGCCCTACCAGTAATCTGATAGGGCTCCAATTCACATTTAGAACCGTCCCCAATGTGAATTAGAGGTTTTTGACCACGGTGGCGCAGCGCCGGCACAGTGTGGGATGATCGGCATCCTGGCCCACGTACTCGCTGAACTGCCAGCAGCGCTCGCATTTTTCGCCCGGTGCTTGAGCGGCTTTAATGAACAAGCCGTCAATTTCTTCACTGGCATAAGCGTCTTCCGGTGCCTCGGCTGCTTTCCTGAGTTGAACGTCGGAGACGATGAAAATAGCAGCCAGCTGGTTTTTCAAAGGCTCCAAGAATTCATAGAGCTTCTCGTCGGCATAAATCACCACCTGGGCATTAAGAGAATGCCCGATTACTTTCTGCTGGCGGGCCAGTTCCAGAGCTTTCGCCACTTCTTCACGTACATCTATGATGCGGGCCCACTTTTCTTCCAGTGCCTCATCCAGGTACTTTTCTTCCACTTCCGGCCAGGAAGCCAGCTGTACACTGACCAGTTCCTCCGTCTTGGGCATGTGCTGCCAAATTTCCTCGCTGGTAAACGCCAAAATCGGCGTCAGCATTCTCACCAGCGCGTCAATGATCTTGTAGATTACCGTCTGTGCCGCCCTTCTGGCGGTGTCGTCGGGCTCAGAACAGTAAAGACGATCTTTGATGATATCCAGGTAAAAGGCACTCATATCGACAACACAGAAGTTATGAATCGCGTGATACACGATGTGGAACTCGTAGTTCTCGTAAGCATCGGTAACACGGCGCACCAGCTTATTGAGGCGCATCAACGCCCAGCGGTCCAGCTCGGTGAGCTGGCCGTCTGCCACCATATCTTTCTCTGGTTTAAAATCATACAGGTTGCCTAAAATGAAACGGCAGGTGTTGCGGATTTTCCGGTAAGCTTCCGTCATCTGCTTCATGATGTTGGGCGATGCCGCAACATCCCGCTTATAATCGGCGGAGCTCACCCACAGGCGCAGGATGTCTGCACCCATCTGTTCGATAACTTCCATGGGGTCAATGCCGTTTCCCAGTGATTTAGACATTTTCCTGCCCTGTTCATCCACCAGAAAACCGTGAGTCAGCACGGCCTTATATGGTGCCTTTCCTTTGACAGCGACGGCAGTGGACAGAGAAGAATTAAACCACCCGCGGTGCTGGTCGCTGCCTTCCAGGTACAGGTCAGCCGGCCAGGACAATTCCGGCCGCTGCTCTAGTACGGCAAAGTGGCTGGAACCGGAGTCAAACCAGACGTCCATAATGTCCGTTTCCTTACGAAATTTCCGGTGACCGCATTCCTCACAGGCAAGTCCTTCTGGAACCAGTTCGTCAGCCTCTTTGGCAAACCAAATATTGGACCCGTGTTTCCGGAACAATTCCTGAATGTGCCTGATGGTTTCATCGTTGATGATTTCCTTACCGCACTGGTCGCAGTAGAAGATGGGAATGGGTACGCCCCAGGTGCGCTGGCGGGAGATACACCAGTCTCCCCGCTCGGCTACCATGTTGTAAATACGGTCTTTACCCCAGGCAGGAATCCACCGGACATTTTCTATTTCTTTTAAGGCTTCCTGACGGAACCCGTCAATGGAGGCAAACCACTGCTCGGTCGCGCGGAAAATTACCGGGTGCTTGCAACGCCAGCAGTGAGGATACTGGTGCTGAATGAAAGAAAAATCCAGCAAGGCACCAACTTCATCCAGCGCCTGGGTAACCGCTTTGTTGCCTTCGTCATATTTTAAACCGGCAAACCGCTCACCGGCCTCCTCGGTGAACCGTCCCGCATCATCCAACGGAGACAAAACATCCAGGTCATACTTTCTGCCCACCTCGAAGTCTTCCAAACCGTGACCGGGGGCAGTATGCACACAACCGGTACCCTGTTCCAGTGTTACGTGGTCACCGAGAATCACCACAGAATCCCGGTCGTACAAGGGATGCCTGCATATTACGTGTTCCAGTTCACTACCGGTAAAGCTGGCCACTTCAGAATAATCATCAATACCGATCTGCTCCATAACCTGCTTTTGCAACTCCCTGGCTACCAGCAGTTTGCCTTCCCCGGTGTCCAGCAGCACGTACTCAAATTGCGGGTGCACCGCAATGGCCAGGTTGGCCGGAATGGTCCAGGGAGTGGTGGTCCAAATAACCACGTAGGCATTTTCCTCATCAAACAGTCCTTTAGCATCTTTCACCTTAAACTTAACATAAATTGAAGGCGACTTTTTATCCTGGTATTCCACTTCCGCCTCAGCCAGGGCCGTACCGCAGTCCGCACACCAGTAAACGGGTTTCAGACCTTTGTAGATGAAGCCTTTTTTAGCCATTTCGCCAAAAACACCGATTTGTACCGCTTCAAATTCCGGCGCCAGGGTCACGTAAGGATTATCCCAATCGCCGCGCACACCTAACCGCTTGAACTGTTCTTTTTGAATCTCCACGTATTTCATGGCATACTCGGCACACTGGTTGCGAAACTCCACAATATTGGTCTTTTCCCGATCCAGTCCCAAATTTTTTATGGCCTGCTGTTCAATAGGCAGACCGTGCGTATCCCACCCGGGAACGTAGGGTGCATCGTACCCTTTCATGGAGCGGTATTTAACCACCATATCCTTTAACACTTTGTTTAAAGTATGCCCCAGGTGAATATCGCCGTTGGCATACGGTGGACCATCATGCAAGATAAATTTGGGTTTTCCCTGAGATTTCTCCTGCACCTTTTGGTAAATGTTTTCTTTTTCCCAAAAGCTCAAGATCTCCGGTTCCCGTTTGGGCAGCTTTGCTCTCATGGGAAAGTCCGTTTGCGGCAGGTTTAAGGTTTCATTGTAGCCCATTAGCCATCACCCCTCATGTAAATCTTTAAATTTACCGGTCTATGAAAATTTCACGAACACCCTTATATATATAAATAAAAAACTCCCGTCGTAAAGGACGAGAGATTCCCGCGGTACCACCTTAATTACAGGTAATATACCTGTCGCTTGCAGGCTGATAACGGTGCCAACCGAAAACCCCTACTTTATCACTATTTCAGGGTCCAGCTCCAGAGTGATTTTCCCCTGGCATATGTGCTCGGCTCCCACCATCCCGAACTCGCTAAAAACAGTGATGCCGGGTACTCGTCTCTTTCATTGCTTTTTTCCATATTTGGCTGTTTCCCTGTCAAAATTAATTTTCATTATACATGCAAAAAAAATAGAAGTCAAATCACTCAGCCAACTGGCGCACCTGCTGAGCGGTCACCCCTACTACTTCCAGCGTTTTATTTCGTCCTTTTTCACCGCTGACAATGCGCACGTTACTTTTGGGTACGCCCAGGACTTTAGCAAAAAACTTAACACACTCCTTGTTGGCCTCACCCTCTACCGGCGGAGCCGTCAGCCTTACCTTTAACGCATCCTGGTAAATGCCGGATATTTCATTTTTTGCCGCTCGCGGCTGCACGCGGATCTTAAACCTCACCCCGGAACCAATCTCTTCAACAGCAAACAAAGTTATTCCTCCAAATTCCCTTGTTCTCCGCCTTCTGCCAGGTGTTCTTCTTCCAAAAGCTGCAGTTGGCTCATTAACTGGGCCCGCAGTCTTGCGGTAAATTCTTTTACCTGACGCTCCAGCTCCCTTTTTTGCTCCTGCAGCCGCTTTACTTCCTCCTTGGCTTCGGCTATCAGCTTTTCTCCTTGAATTTTTGCCTCGCGATACACCATTTCCGCTTCTTTCTCGGCATTCTTGCGGACTTGCTCGGCCGCTTCCTGAGCTGTAACCAGGGTTTTATTCAACGTTTCCTCCAGGTTCCGGTACTGCTGCAGCCTGTTTCCCAATTCCTGCAACTGTTCCTTCAACTGCATGTTTTCCTTGTAAAGGCGTTCGTAATCCTTTATTACCTGGTCCAAAAATTCATCCACTTCATCGGGATTATATCCGCGAAGAGCCCGCCCAAACTCCTTATCGCTGATATCTAGCGGGGTTAACATAATGTTTCCTCCCATATATTCTTTTCCATACTTTTCGACATTTAATCAAAATTTCCTTTAATGTATATTAAAATTTCCCCCATGGTGCACAGCCTTCCGCCTTTCAAAATTATATCAAACGCTCCAGGAGAACATGATAACGGCCCTTTTTGCTTTTACCGCCGATCTTTTTCACAATTACTCGTCCCCTTCCTCTACAGGAAATAATATCACCCTCGGTTACAGCAGCAGCAGCATTGGTTTCCGGTTTCCAGTTTACCCGCAGCCGCTGCGCCTTGATTTCGCTGCTCATCTTGTTGCGGGACACCCCAAAACCGGCTGCAGCCACGCTGTCCAAACGCAGTGAAGCGACAGTAGCCTGAACCACTTTGGTCCTGACCGGGGGGATACACAGGCTGTCCAGTTCCCGTACTTCCACAGTTACGGAAACCTGGTTGATTTTTGTCAGGTGCAGCTGGGCATACTGGGCAATATTCCGGTCCATAATGGCCTGGCAGCCTTCATTGAGAACCAGTAAATCTCCCACCTTTTCCCGCTTAATGCCCAGGCTCATTATGGCACCCAAATAATCACGGTGGCTCAGGGACCTAAAAGTGAAATTTCCGGTAATCCAAAGATAAACTATTTCCGGGTCCAACTGTTCCTGCGTAAGGTAGTCCGGCGCCACCACCAGCCGTTTCCGTTCAGCACCGGGATAACCGCCGGAAAACAGGTACGTAATACCGCCAATACCTCTTAAAACCCCTTCAGCCAAACTGGCATGATAGGGGTCTAAGAAATCTGAAACCTGTTCTCTATGCTGTTCCAAACTGATATCAACCAAATCCAACAGGTGGGTCAGTACTTCCCGCGCCTCTTTGTCATTGACATGTGATAGGAGAAAGTCCTTGTCCAACACCGTATCACCCACAAGCTGTCAATGCTGCGTCAAAAATTTCGTCACTTTTACAGCAGCTGTAAAATGATAGCTTTAATAAAATACAAGGCTAAAATAGCAACAATAGGAGAAAAATCCAGAGGCATGGTTCCCCTGGGCATCATCCGCCTAAAAGGGGCCAAAATGGGTTCGGTGGTTTCATAAATGAACCGCACAATAGGATGATAAGGATCCAGGCGAAACCAGGAAAGCAATACCCGGGCAATTATCAGCCACTCCAGTACGTCAAAGGCTATATCAATAACTTCTCTCAGCAGCAATATTCATCACTCCCCACTTAGTTCGACAGCCCTGCTCGTGGCAACCAGCACCGCATCCATTAATACGCCGCGCAGGCGTCCATGTTCCAGCGTGTGCAGAGCTGCAATAGTTGTCCCGCCCGGTGAAGTAACAGCTTCCCTCAACTGCGCCGGGTGCTGGCCGGTCTCCTGCACCATCCGTGCACTACCAATTACTGTCTGTACCGCCAGTTTCAACGCCGTAGCTCGGTCCAGCCCGACCATGACACCGGCATCTGCCAGGGCTTCTATTATTAAGTATATATACGCCGGGCCGCTTCCGCTTAAACCGGTCACCGCATTTAAATATTTTTCCTCAATGACAATAACCTCACCCACCGAGGCAAGAATTTCCCGGGCCCTTTCCGCCTGGTCCTCCGACACCGCCTTTCCGCATGCAATGGCGGAAATTCCCTCACCAATCAAGCAAGGGGTATTGGGCATAACCCGCACTATGGGTTGGCCGTCAGGCAGCCAGCTGCTCAACTTGTTGATGGTGATTCCGGCAGCAATGGAAATTACCAGCTGGCCGGCGGTAAAAACCTCTCTTAACGGCAGGACCACCTCTTGTAACACCTGGGGTTTCACCGCTAACACCACAACGTCCGAACCAGCCACCACCTTTTCATTTCCCTTTACAACCCCGACACCATATTTATCCCGCAGGTAATTCAGCCTGCTGTCGTCGATATCGCTAACCTGAATTTTCCCCCGCGGTACCAGTTCACTGGAAACCAAACCACTAATAATAGCTTCGGCCATTTTCCCGCCGCCAATAAAACCGATAGAATAAGACAACAAGTCCCCCCCCTTTTCCAAGTCTCAATATATGAGCAACCCGTTACAGGTTTTTGATAAAGTCAAAGGTTCCTTTACCTGTCATTTCTTCGCTAAGCTGGCCCATAACATCCACATTGCTGGGTACAAATAGGAAAATGGCCGCTGATATCTTCTGCATGCTGCCGCCCAGAGCATATGTGGAACCGCTGAGAAAATCAATAATTCTCCGCGCCACCTCTTTTTCCGTCTGCTCCAGGTTGATGATAACCGGCCGCCTGTTTTTCAGGTGATCGGCCACTTCCTGCACCTGCTCAAAAGTCTCCGGTCTTAACAGGACCATCTTTGTGGTCCTCTGAGCACTCTGGAGGCTGATAATATTGGACTTGGGATTGCGCTTCACCTCATGCCAATCCTGGGCCACATTCTCCATTTCTGCATCGGGGTAATCCTCAATTTCCTCCACCTCAAACCCCAGAAAAGACAATATCTTGTCCACCATTCTTTTACCCATTAGACATCCTCCTTATGTATAGCGGCGCTCACCAAAAATTGCACTGCCGATGCGGACCATGGTAGCCCCTTCCTCAATGGCCACCTGGTAATCGTTGGTCATCCCCATGGATAGTATTTCCATCCTCACGTGCTCGTATTTTTGTGCCGCAATCTTATCCCGCAGTTCCCTTAGACCGCTGAATACCGGTCTGGTCTGCTCCGGATCAGACACATAAGGTGCCATGGTCATCAATCCCTTGACTGCAATGTGCGGGAAGTCTGCCAGTTTTTCAAGAAACGGCAGCACCTCGGGCACACGCAGCCCGAACTTGCTTTCTTCTTCAGCCACATTTACCTGTACTAGAACCGGCACCTGCACACCTTTTTTTGCTGCTTTTTTTTCCAGTTCCCAGGCCAGGGACATCCTGTCCAGAGAATGAATCAGTGCTACCTTATCCAGAATATACTTTACCTTATTGGACTGGAGATGGCCTATCATATGCCATTCTACGTCTTCATCAATTTGGTCATACTTTTCCCTGATCTCCTGGACCTTATTTTCACCAATCCGGGTAACACCCAGACCGATAGCTTCTTTGATAACCGGTACCGGCATGGTTTTTGTAACTGCAACCAGTTGCACATCCTCGGGCCTACGGCCGGACTTCTCTGCCGCCCGGGCAATGTTTTCCAGTACTTGCTGCAACCTGTCGGCAAGTGACATATGCTTCCTCCCTCCATTTAAAGTTTCTATGTCGCACCAACTTTTCCCTGCAAATTGCTTAATTCTTACCATCGACCAGTGTAATATCCTGCACAACTTCCATTTTTTCCTCCAAACCGGTAACAGCAACCTTACTGTCCAGCTCACCGACAATCTCCACCGGGTGCCAGCGCAGGGTACCCTCATGGACCACATAGACACCGGCACCACCGTTCTTTCTACCCAAAGCCGTTTTGGGAATAATAAATCCCCGGAAATTCCTGCCCTTAAGAACCAGCGACGTGTTGACATCGCCGCTGACCAAACTGGCCGGAACCTGTAACAGAGCCAATCGCTCACCCTGGACGGTTTGCATTCTTTTGACAACGGCAAAATCTTGGATTCCCCGGTGAATGACTATTATTTTGTCCCCTTGTTTTAAACCGGGATAAAATTCGGGGGTTAGCTTAACAACAACTAGCGCCGGCTGCAGATTATTAATAATTCTGGCGATGGTTTGTCCCTGACGCACTACACCGGAAACCTGCCGCGCTTCCGCGCCCAAGGAATACAGTTCCCGCAGGTCCATTTGGAATACAACTTCCGTATTCAGCGGAATTGCAGCTTCCGGAGAAGATAAGTCCACTATACCTGCCACCGGTGATTTGATTTCCCAGGTCACCCGGTTGCCGTCATTATCAGTACCGACTGCATTCACCCTGGCTATTACCCGGCCTACGGGTATCCGTTTCCCATCTTCCACCAGATACTCAACTTCTCCCGAAACGGGCGCAACTATTTTTTCGCCGTTGACAAAAATCTTTGCCGGCACGTAAATGCTTTCCTCCAGCACTCCTGCAGTAACCGGCTCCACGTGAAGCAAGTGTTTCTCGATAACACTGGTTGCCGCGTAGCTAACTACCGCCACGAAGATGATAAAGGTCAAAAACACTCTCGACTTCACTCTGGTTTTGGGTTTTTTGTGCCTGGTCACTGGCTTGTCCCAATACAATTTTCACACCCACCCCCGGTCTATAGCTCCAACTTAATCCTTTCGCCCGGCTTGCTGCGCCTCACCAGCAGATTGTCAGCAATATCCTTGTCGATTAAAGATAAGTCCCGCTCGAAGCGTTCGGAAACGGCAAGGCAGTTTTGGTACAGCCCATCGTATAACAGCAGGGAGGATATGTTGCGAAAAACTTCCTTGCCCTGTTCGGTCAGCGAAAATCCCTGGACAAGGTTGTGTTTGCGCAGATCCCGCAACACTTTATCCAGAGACGCGCTGTACACTCCCTTGCCCTCGCGTACAAAATCTGTAAAACCCGCAGCTGTTATTTTGTCAAGTTTCGCCAGCGCTGCCGTTTCCAGCAAGAAAAGCAAATTATGCAGCTGCTGCTCCCGGTTCAAATGGGGAAACAAAATCAACCAACTCATTAAAAAAACATGTTGTAAAGTATACTGCAAGCCCACCACTCCCCAAAAACAAAACAGCTGCAACCCCTTCAGCTCAAAATCATTATTAAAGCGGCCATGCGACCGGTTTTGCCCCGGTCCCTGCGGTAGGAGTAAAACAATTCTTTATGACAGCAAGTACACAACCCGGTAATATATATATTCTCAAGACTGATACCGGCTTCCTGCAGTACCCTGCTGTTTGCCTGCCACAAATCCAGCAGCGCGTAACCCTCTCCCTGGGGAGACAATAAATCACCAGTGTCCCCAAACACAGCAGTAAACTTATCTATCACCGGCCGATCCACTTGATAACAGCATGGGCCTATGGATGGACCAATGATGGCTTTGATCCTATCTGCACTACAGCCGTATTCTTCAATCATTTTTTGCACCCCGTTGGCCGCAATGCGGGCTACGGTACCCTTCCACCCCGCATGTACCAGGGCTACCGCAGGTTTAGTTTCATCTACAAGATATACTGGTACACAATCTGCATAAAATGTTACCAAAGGAAGCTGGCGTTCACCGGTTACCATTCCGTCACTACATGGTATGGCATCTGCTTGTTCCCTGTGTCCCCTGCCGGCATGCTCGTTATGTACAGACATTACGTGCGAGCCATGAACTTGTTGCGCCGTCACCCAGCGTGAAACCGCTGTGCCCACAGCACCTGCAAACAATGTCCTGTTTTGCAACACTGCCTGACGGTCATCACCAGTGTGCAGGCCCAGATTTAATGAAGCAAATGGCGAACTGCTAACCCCGCCTATCCTTGTAGAAAATACTGCACGCACCTTTTGAAATCCTTTATAAGCAATGTATTTCACACCGCCTGCTTCCTCAATCCGGTATTGTAACAATACATCATCCCTCCTAAACAGACTTGACGGAAAGTACTGTTGATATTTAAGTAAATTTAAGGAAAATACAACCAGGCAAACCGGAAACAATTTTTAGGATGGTTATTATGTTTGAAAACATCTTTTCAAAATATTACCTGCCCTGTATTGACTTTTTAGGCGGCCTTATCTTTTTTTTAATGGGTTTTGTTATTTTATTACAGTACTTACAGTATTATCAAAGTAGTAGCCTGAAGATAGTTTCCTCCGTCTGGCTGCTGTCTCTGTTCGGGTTATTTTTTGGCATAACCAAGTGGCTGAATTTTTTCCTGTTATTTGTTTTTGACAACTTACCGCAGGAAACCCTGTTTTTGGGGCACTTGTTTTCCGTTATCATTTCTGCGGTCTCCTTTATTTTCCTCTACCTGTTCGGGGTAGAACTATTGGTAAGCACTTTTAAGCGCTATTATCGCTTACGATACACCGCTCCAGTCATATTCCTGCTGTGGGTTGTTATTTTTCTGCTGTCTTACCCGCGGGGACAGCAATTGTGGCTGTATGAAGGAAGAATGTGGTTATACATTATATTAGCCTTTCCCGGTGCAATATTAGTATCCCTGGCACTGGTCACGCAAATCAAGGATTTTGCCAAACTGAACATTTCCAAACTTTTCTACGCCGTTTACGGGGCAACCGGGTCATTCTTCTGTTACGCCATCTCCGCCGGTGCACTGCTGCCCAGCTGGAATAAATTATTGGTAGGTATTACTACCAATACCCCCATTTTTACCGACCCCCCGTTATTGCAGTTTTTTCGCGCCGTCTGCGGCATCGGTATGGCTTTCTTCATACTGAGAATTATGCAGATATTTAATTTTGAGAACAACAAAAAACTGGAACTGGCCAGGATCACTCAGGCCATTCTGGAAGAACGAAACCGTATCAGTAGAGACCTGCATGACGGCGTCATCCAATCATTATACGGTATTGGCCTCAGCCTGGAAACCACTCTCAAAAAACCCAATTTGACCACAGCACAAATAAATTCCCAGGTAAAGCCGGTGATGGAAAAACTTCAAGAAACCATTGAAGCTATCAGGCAGTATATCCAGGGCCTGAGCCCGGTAGAAAAGCATACATACACCTTACGCGAGGCCATCAGCGCTCTCAGCCAGGATTTGGCTTCGCACACGAACCTGGCAGTAAACGTGGTTTGGCGGGGAGATTACGAACACCGGCTTACTCCCTACCAGATTGACAATATTTATCACATCGTCCAGGAGACACTGTCCAACGCGGCAAAACATGCCCGGGCTTCCGAGCTTAAATTAATCTTTGATGCCCGACCCGAGCAGCTAGTCTTTTCCATTGTCGATGACGGCATCGGTATGCAGCCTCAAGCAAAAATAAGCAACATGCAACGGGGGCTGAAAAACATTAAAGAACGGGCAGACCAACTGGGAGGTACTTTGAAAATCGATAGCAAGAAAAACCGGGGTACGACAATAAAAGTAACTATCCCGTGGGGAGGTAAGGAAAGTGACAGTAAGTCGTTTGTTAATAGTGGATGACCACCAGGTGGTGCGTCTGGGCCTGAAAACATTGTTTGACAGTCATTCGGACTTCTTCCAGGTGGTGGGCGAAGCCGGAACCGTAGCGGAAGCTATTTCCAAGGCAAAAACACTGGCTCCCGATATCATCATTATGGACGTCCGCCTGCCTGACGGAACGGGCATTGATGCCTGCCGGCAGATTCGCCAGGATAATCCCGATATAAAAGTGGTGATGCTGACTTCCTTTGCCGATGATGAAGCTCTGTTCGGGTCAATCATGGCCGGTGCTGAAGGGTACGTGCTGAAAAAGATTTGGAGCGATGACCTGGTTACCTCCATCCGTAAGGTAGCTCAAGGAGAATCACTGCTAGACTCGGAAGTAACAACCAGGGTACTAGCAAAGTTTAAATCCATAGCCAAGACAAAGGAAAACTCAGCCGGCGGGCTGGACCAGCTGACAGACCAGGAAAAAAAGGTTTTACACCTGTTGGCCGAGGCCAAAACCAACCGTGAAATTGCAGAGCAACTTTACTTAAGCGAAAAAACCGTCCGCAACTATGTCAGTAATATTTACCGCAAATTGAACCTGAAAAACCGGGCCGAAGCAGTCCTGTTTGTCAGTAATCTTTCCAGTAAAAAAAATAAATAGCTACGCCATGGACGCAGCCTTTGTTAGCGAAATTAAGCTCGGGGATCCTACCTCCTGGGGTTATGTCCTCCAGCTTACTCTCCAGGCCTGAAGCCTCACAGGGCTTTGCCTTTGGGTTCCTCAATTCCTATTACATTATATCTTGTGCCGTAACAAAATAACACAGGACAAATGTCCCAAAATACAGTGACTTTAGTCCTAAATTACAGAATATTTAGAATTGGCAGCAGAAAAAAGACAGTACTCATCAGGAGATAAGTACTGCCTTTCCTGCCTGTAAAGACTTGGAAACGTCTATCAGTCTCTGGTTGCGTGACCCGCGAAACGCCAGGCTTAAATCCTTTTCTTCCCTGATAAAGGGCCCATCCACCAGCAGGTCAGTAACCTGCAGCAGCCGGTAATAATCCTCGTTAATCTCGCTTAGTGCCAGCAGTTCCTCAAAGATATAACCGGTATACGTAACGATATCATATCCCTTGCCCAGAGCCTTGATTCGTTCACCTAAAGCGGCAAAAGCCTTGGCCTGATAAAAAGGTTCGCCGCCGGAGAAAGTGACACCCTTGATTAATAAGGTGGACTTCACCATTTCCAGCAGGTTATCAACGGTTTCCAGTTTGCCACCATCCGGGTCATGGGTCTCGGGGTTATGACAGTCAGGACACCGGTGAGGACAGCCTTGGGCAAAAATAACCAACCTGATGCCCGGGCCGTCCACCACACTTTCACGTACCACTCCTGCTATTCTGACTTCCACCGGCAAAGCCCCCTAGACGTGTACCACTCTATCGCGCAGTTCAGCACGTTTGGCATCGTTAAAGTTTTCGTCAACGCTGAGATATCCGGTGATGCGTCTGACACGCTTGATGGCCGAGGAACCGCACATCGGGCAATTATCTTCATTAATAACACCAAGATGATTGCAGCCCATACAGAAATCGATGGGGAAATTGATGCCGGCATAACCCATATCACAGGCAGCCATGTGCCTGATAATTGACTCCACTGCTTCCGGGTTGTGCACGGGCGGCGCTTCCATTTCCACATAGCTGATATGTCCCGCGGTGGTATACTTGTGATAAGGCCCCTCTTTGGCAACCTTGTCGTACATGCTTATGGGGAAGGAAACTGGAATATGGAATGAATTGGTATAGTACTCCTTATCCGTTACCCCCGGAATCACACCGTACTCTTCCCTGTCAATCGCAACAAACCGCCCCGACAGTCCTTCAGCCGGCGTGGCCAGCAGGCTGTAGTTCAACTGGTAGCTTTCTGCCGCTTCATCCACCCGCTGGCGCATGTGTTTGACAATTTCCAGACCCAATTTTTGCGCCTCATCAGACTGACCGTGATGCTCTCCTATGAGACTGGTCAGAGTTTCTGCCAGGCCGATAAATCCGACGGATAAAGTACCGTGCTTAATAGCCGGTTCGATGGTATCTTCGGGACCTAAATTTTCCGAATCCAGGTACAGATTTTGCCCCATCAGGAAAGGCATGTCCTTCACCCTTAAATTGGCCTGTACCCGGTACCGCTGGTAAAGCTGACGTACAGCCAGGTCAATCATTTTATCTAGACCCTGGTAAAACTTGTCGATATTCCCTTTCGCCTTGATAGCTAGCCGCGGCAGGTTGATGGAGGTAAAGGACAAATTTCCTCTCTTTTCAGCAATTTCCGGTCCAACCAGGTTGGACTGTACCCGCGTGCGGCAGCCCATATAACTTGCCTGGTCGCCGTAAGGACTGTTGAATGAAGAGTCCATAAAACTGAAAGTAGGATTCATCCTCTTGGAAGCAACCCTGATGGCTAACTGGAACAGGTCATAATTGGGGTCACCCTTGTCAAAGTTTACTCCCTTTTTCAATCTAAAGATTATGTTGGGAAATATGGGGTTTTCCCCGCGACCCAAACCCCTTTCATATGCCAGCAGCAAGTTCCTGGTGACCTTACGTCCTGCTTCCGAGGTATCACAACCCAAGTTGATGCTGCTGAACGGAACCTGGGCCCCTGCCCGACTGTGCATGGAGTTTAAATTATAAATCAGTGCTTCCATAGCCTGGTAAGTCTCATCCTCAGTAGCATCGGCTACAAACGGTGCCATATCCCGGTCAAAATACGGGAAGGACTGGCCACCGTGCATGTCATTCTGCGAGCTTTGCAAAATAATGGCCGCCAATGCCGTAGCCGATGACGGGCGCTTCGGCGGGCGAATGTAGCCGTGCCCGTTGTTAAACCCGTTTCTCAGCAGCTCGCCCAGAGGAATTTGCACACAGGTCAGTGTCTTACCGTAAAAGTCCAAATCGTGAATATGTATATCGCCACGTATATGGGCAGAAGAAAATTCTTCCGGTATCAAGCGGCTGAGATAATAGGTCTTGCTGGCAGCACTGGCTATCTGCAGCATTTTAGCCGATGGAGAGTTACTGATGTTGGCGTTTTCCCTGCTGGTTTCCCGTAAAATTTCCTCCACGGCGTCCATTAATTCGGACTTGGCATCCCTGATGCGGGTACGCTTGTCCCGGTAAAGAATATAAGCCTTGGCAGTTTTGGCATGTCCCTCTTCAATCAGCACCTTTTCCACTGCGTCCTGAACATCTTCCACCGTAAAAATATCCCCGTTAAACTTTTGTTTCAAAAGTTTGAGTACTTTTAAGGTTAGCTCCATGGCCAGTTCCCGGTCTTCGCCACCAACTGCCTTGGCCGCTTTAAAGATGGCATCGGTAATCTTCCCTTCATCAAAATCTACTATCCTGCCATCCCTTTTCATAATCCTGTCAAACATAATACCCCTCCCGGAAATTATTTGTTTTTAAGCAGTGCTTCCAATTCTTTCATAAACGTCTGTATGTCCTTAAACTGCCTGTATACGGAAGCAAAGCGAACGTAAGCCACCTCGTCCAGTTCCTTAAGCTTGTCCATAACCAGCTCGCCAATTATTTTGCTGGATACTTCCCGCTCCATATTGTTAACCAGCTGGCGCTCAATATCATCTACGGCCTTCTCCAGCTCCTTGGTAGGTATCGACCTCTTTTCACAAGCCTTGATAATACCACCCAACAGCTTCCCCCGGTCAAACATTTCCCGGCGGCCATCCTTCTTTACCACTACCAGTGGCACGGCCTCTACGCGCTCGTACGTAGTAAAACGCCTGCTGCAGTCCAGACATTCCCTGCGGCGCCTGATGGCACTACCTTCTTCCGCCGGCCGGGAATCCAGCACTTTCGTATCCGCGTAGCCGCAATAAGGGCATTGCACCGACAACCCCCCCAACTATTTTCTTATCCCACCCAGTTTTTCCTGTCAGGATATGTTATTTTTTGTCACTTTCTGGCAACTTTTAGACAAATTTTTTACCAAAAATGACACAGCAGAAGCAGGAAATTTAACCCGGTATATTGAATAGTAAAAAGCCTGGCACTTAACAATTTGCTAAAATCATCTTCAAATACTATATCTTGTACTATAGGTAATTATATGGCACAATATGTAGAGTTGTCAATAAAAAATAGCACCTTTTCCCAAGGTACTATTCAGCCCGCTTTTTGATTGTCCTTTCAACCCGCCAGCCTGCGCCCGCAAAAAATTTCCCGTTTGTGTCGAATTGTTTTGTTTTCTGTTTCTTCTCAAATTTTACTTACTAGTAACCCTTCTCTTCATGTTTGGGGCTGGTAAAACTCTGCACCTCCACCAAAATCACATCCACACCTATTTTAACGATGTTTTCCCAGCCAATGACCATATCTTCGTTCCGGCGGAAAAAGGCTCTAAGCTTTCCCGTACCGGGCAGTACCAAAGCTTTTACCCGACCGTTTTCCAAATCAAGCTCGATATCCTTGATAAACCCCAAACTCTTGCCGTCCGCTATATTAATCACATCCCGGACCTTCAAATCGGAAACTTTAACCATACAGTCACCTCCTCGTCCCTATACCATATTTATATGTTTTTTCTCGCTTTTTGTGCATAAAAAATTACCCGGCACTCAGCCATAGATATACCGGGAAAAAATTTTAGTAATTGAATTTTGGCGCAAAAAGCGTACCTGCTATCTTGATAACTGAGTGCCAGGTTTAGCCACACGTACCATCCTTACCAAAAATTGAGGCAGGCCTAGATGGCCTACCTTTAATGAATGGTCTATTTTTTCAGCCGTTCGTACTGGCTCAATCTATGGTTGCGGTTTCTCGCCAGCAGTTCAATTATTTTAAACCCTACCTTAACCTTCTGTTCCGGTTTCTTTCCTGTAAGCGTGGGCACCGCAGGGTTAGCGGTATCGCTTGCAATGCTGTTAGATATATCCACAAAACAGAGCGGTGGAAACAGTACACACCACCAGTTCTGCCCCTTGCCGGAACCAATAACCACCCGCAAAGCCTCGTAATTTCCGGCAGGCAAGGTCATATTGCCGTACGATTTAATAGGAAATTCAAATCTGCCCAGCATAGCCTTAACCGGGTAGTCAAACCCCTGTTGCCTGACCTCATCCCTGGCCACCGCTTCAATCCGTGATAAATTCCGTGCCACCAGTTCTTTTGATTTGGCAAAACTGTCCGCAGTAGCCAGCATGTCTCCGAATTCCACCAGGATTCTATCCCTGACATCACGTTTTAATGCCTGGTCCGCCTCCGTATCACTGTTGGCAATCACATGAAAGCGCAGCAAATTGTCATATTGCGGCAGCGGCCGGCCCAGGTTAAAATATCCAGTCACAAACAAACTGAATACTGCCGCTAAAATAACCAAAAGCATTAAATAGCGCTTCATCATATCCCTCCCCGTCTGCAACTCAAACGTACTTTCTCATGTGCATCAGCGCCGCCTTTTCCAGCCGCGAAACCTGTGCCTGGGAGATGCCGATCTCATCAGCCACTTCCATCTGCGTTTTCCCTTCGAAGAACCGCAGGGTTAAAATAAGCTTTTCCCTGTCATTTAACTTACGCAGTGCTTCGCGTACGGAAATATCCTCCAGCCAGTTTGTGTCCAAGTGCTTTTCATCACCTATCTGGTCCATGACAAAAATAGGGTCACCGCCATCGTGGTAGATGGGTTCAAACAAGGAGATGGGCTCTTGGATGGCATCCAAAGCAAAAATAATGTCTTCCTGCTGCATATCTAACTCCTTGGCTATTTCACTGATGGTCGGCTCGCGAGAGTGCTTGTTAACCAAGGTATCTCTTACCTGCAGTGCCTTGTAGGCAATATCCCGCAGGGACCGGCTGACGCGAATGGGGTTGTTATCTCTAAGGTATCTCCTGATTTCGCCAATAATCATGGGAACAGCATAGGTAGAAAACTTGACATTCTGGTCCAAATCAAAGTTATCGATGGCCTTCAGCAAACCGATACACCCTACCTGAAACAGGTCATCAACATATTCACCTCTATTGGTAAACCGCTGGATAACGCTTAAGACCAAGCGCAAATTGCCGTTGACCAGTTTCTCGCGTGATTTTTCGTCGCCGTTCTGCATGGCCTTAAATAACCTGCGCATTTCTTCATTGGATAGCACAGGCAGCTTAGAAGTGTTGACACCGCAGATTTCTACCTTGTTGGCCTTCACCAAGAGACCCTCCTTTTTTTGCAACAGGCTTGACTTCATTTCAAAGTATTACCAAGCACCTGTGCTTTTATACCGGCATGCCGCAAGTCGATGCTGGAAATTATCCGTTGGGGAAGTCACGTTTTAACATGCAAAAAAAGAAAAAACTTCGGCAATTTTAGCCGAAGTTTTCCTCAATTTTTTTGTGACCAAAGATAAAGTATGCTATTATTCCATGCGGCTGATTTCCTTGCGTAGCCGTTTAATGATGCGCTTTTCCAGGCGGGAAATATACGATTGGGAAATCCCTAACTGGTCCGCTACCTCCTTCTGGGTTTTTTCCTGCCCGTCTTCGGACAGCCCAAACCGGGACTCCATAATTTTTTTCTCCCGCGGCGTCAGTTTCTTAATTGCCGCCCGGAGCAGTTTTTTGTCCACCTCTTCTTCAATTTCCTTGTAGATAATATCTTCATCGGTGCCTAGGACATCGGACAACAGCAATTCATTACCATCCCAGTCAACATTGAGCGGTTCATCAAAAGATACTTCTATTCTGGTTTTACTGTTGCGCCGCAGGTGCATCAGTATCTCGTTTTCGATACAGCGGCTAGCATAGGTGGCCAGCTTGATCTTTTTCTGCGGTTTAAAGGTATCCACTGCCTTTATCAGGCCGATGGTGCCGATGGATACTAGGTCCTCAATACCGACGTTTGTATTTTCAAACTTGCGTGCAATATACACCACTAACCGTAAGTTGCGTTCTATGAGAATACTTTTTGCTGCCGTATCGTTTTGTTCAAGTCTCTCCAGCAGTCGTTTTTCTTCCTCGCTGGATAACGGTGGGGGCAATGCTTCACTGCTGCCAACATAATAAATAGAACCCGTATGCTTGATTAAAAATGCCAATTTTCTTTTTAAAACCAGCAACCTGACCCGCAAATCTTTCAGGCGTAACAACAAACTATCACCTCTAATCCCATGGGATTTTAAAATCATGTTGGGTCACGTTAGCTTAAAGGGCAGTTTTACCGTTATGGTTGGCATGAATTGACTTTAAGCCACCTCTAATAGATCAGGATGCAGCAGTGCTTTATATTCCCCTTTGGGAGAAAGCCTGCGGTCACAAATTGCCACGACTACGTCTTTCACCTTTATCAGCCTTTCGTCAGTAACTACAATCACATCGTCCGGACGCAATCCCAGCAACATTCCCCTGCTTTTACCTATTGAGGAAAACGGTATGAGCCTGACTCTAAAACCCCAACTGGCATCCTTCTCCAAAGCTTTGACTATTTCGTCCAAACTACTGTTTTCGGTCTCAAAAGCGGCACGCAAACTCTCCGGCAATACTTTTTGCAGCGCCTTGTATTCGGCAATGATAACCGGTTTGTACGTCAGCGGGTCCCGAAGATTATTACCCGTATCCACCAGTGCGTTCAACGCCAGACGGCGGTTGCCAAACCTCACTACTACCGGCACCCGCAGCATGGAACGCAGAATATTCCTGCGCACAAAAGTCCTGCCCCACCTGCCCACCAGTACCGCCACCGCCAGGGCAGCAACCAGCCAGGTGTAGCGAACGTTGACCAAAAAGATAACCAGCCCGTTCATGGTAGTATAAGCAGCAGGGTTATTCTGAAACAGGTAAATGGAGCCAAGCATGGCCCCGCCCATGGCAAAGGCAACCAAATACAGATTCATCATTATATTGAGAAATTTTTTGACACCCTGCCAGGGAAAAGCCACCATCACCATTATTACTGAGACCACAACTTTCAAGACAAAAAGCTTAATCGTATCCAAGGAACCGGGAACCATGTACAGCAGGTAAAAAATCAGCATTGAAAATAAGGCGCCGGTGACAGCCCCTGCCAAAAGCCTGGTAGCAACGGACTTTGCCTGAGCAAATTTTGCCGTAGTCCAAAGTATTACGTAATCCATGAGAAAATTGATAATGAAAACTATGTCCAAATAAACAATTTCTCCCCGACCCACCGGCTCCCCCCCTGATATCGATTGTCCCAACACCTCTTAAAGTATATGTATCAACATCACCCTTAAAAGTATATGAAACAACATCACCCTTAATGACAAGTTGTTTCCAAGTATAATTATATTCTTTGCACCACCAAAAACTTGTCATTTTCTGTACCGCATAAAAAAATACCCACCACTCATCAGGTGGGCTATCAAAATATATCCAACGAGGTCAAGGGTTTCAGGTTTCGGGTCCCAAGTCATCATCATTAAAATGCTTAACTGTCCTGCTATCAGGATGGAGGGGTTTTTCATATATATACTTTCATCTCCGGATATTAGCGCTGTTAGTTTACTCCTTTTCGATAAAGTACCAACAAATTCCTGCCATCCCGAATAACTACATACACAGGCTGGCAGCAATTTCATCCCTGGCCACAACCGTTCCGACCGTACTTGGGACATCACTCTATTCCAAACCCGCTTAAGGTATACGTACCCGTATTCTTGTACTGGTTATTGCCCTGCAAAATTTTACGCAGAGAAGAACGGGCTTTATGCAATCGCCACTTTACTAGCTCCGTAGAGCATCCCAGAATTTCGGCAACTTCTTTAGTGGAACAACCATTAATTTCCCTGAGGATGAAAACTTCCCGCTGTTGTTCAGGCAGGCGGGCGATAGCATTAAATAAAATATCCTTAATAGCCCTTTTCACACATGGTCAGGGTCTGAACAGGTGCTGCCACCGGGAAGATCAGATTTGATCTTCTCTGTGGTAACTTCTCTGCGAACGCTGCTTTTTCGCTGATGGTCAATGGCAACATTGACCGCGATGCGATACAGCCAGGTGGAAAATTTCGATTTACCGTTAAAACTTTTTCTGGCCATAAAGGCTTTCATAAAGGTTTCTTGGGTGAGATCTTGAGCCAGGTGATAATCACCCAACATCCCGTAGATTAAATTTAATATTTTTTTCTCATTCTGGGCAAATGCTTCCTCGAAAGAAGAATCATTTTCAAAGGCATCAGGACCATATAGATTTCCTCTTATGTGCATCATATCACCCTCTTTTTTATATTATTCATTTTTTAGGTGACTATAGCAAGCAAGAAATTATAAATTTTTTTGTTTATAAGATAAACCCCAGTTACTGGGGCTTATCTTATAAGTCACTGATTATTTTTTTCACTTCTTCCAGCATGCCCTTGCGCTGAGCGTCGGATACGTAAGGCACACCATATAGATTTTTATAAGTCACATCAGTAATACCACTGAAATTGAGGGTACCGGTAACCATGACTGTTTTGATAGCTTCCATTACCCCGATCTGTTTCCAGGCGGCTTCGTCTGATCCAGAAGTAGTAATTAGCAGAGCCTTCTTACCCTTGAGCAAACCGACAACACCCTCATCGGTAGTTTTGTATGCAAAACCGTGGCAGAAAACCCGGTCCAGCCAACCTTTCAGTATAGCCGGTTGTCCTATCCACCAAATAGGATAAATGAAAATTAGCACGTCGGCCCACGTTACGTCAGCTTGTTCTGCTGCGATATCTTCCGGAACTTTCCCCGCCAGGAGTTGTTCAAAATCACTGCCACTTAAGATGGGGTTAAAGTTCATAGCATATAAATCTTTAACCCGCACCTCAGCATTTTTCTTTCGCAACTCCCCGGTGACCGTATCCAACACGGCCCTGTTAAAACTTTTAGGGTTAGGGTGAGCAAAAATCGTTAAAACCTTCATTTAACATCCTCCTTGGGAACAAGTTAATTTTGTTATATCATGATGAAAAAGATGAATTACTATTCCGCTTGTTTCCCGTTTAATTTATCGAAAATAATTTTATCTACGGAAACGACACCTGCTCCTTTTACTACGAAATATAAAGAAAGAAGAGATAGAACGAAAACATATTCCACACCATCTGCAGGTCCTTGCAAATCCAGGAAGAAGCCGTTAGCCAAATGGACCTTGAAAGCAGCCCCCAGCATAGTTAAAGCTAATCCCAGAGCGGCAGGGCGGGTCAAAAGACCTAAAATAATGGCGAGGCCACCGAAGAATTCAACCAGTATCACCAGCGCTGCTACGGGCGCAGGTATATTTAAAGCCTGGACGAAATAGCCAATGGTTCCCTTCCAACCGAAACCACCGAACCAGCCTAGAAGCTTTTGCGCTCCATGGGCAAAAAATACGATACCTAGCGCAATCCGCAAAATGAGGTCGGCCTGCTGGGAAGAAACCCGGAAGAGCTTTTTGAGCATAGTACCTTCAGGCATCCTTGTAATCCCCCCTTTCTATCGTAAAAATCCGGTGACGCTTAGGTCACTTCATTAATTTAGACGGAGGGAAAGCCAAATCGGTTAGTAAAAAAGTCAAAATTTTTGTGAATTAACTCTGCACTTTTTTATTAGTCAAACGGTGAACCACAATATGGAACTCAACGATCTCAAGCCATAATTACCTGCCACTAGGAGACTGTTAAACAAACTACACAGCCTCTCCGGAATTAACATGCGAAGAACAAAACTGAAAAACCTTTTGGCTCAAATCATCTCCCAGGATATAGACATATAGGAACAAGACGGCAAAGTAAAAATCAAGCGAGGAGTTTTTCCCCGGCAATGTAATGCCCGCCGGCATGCTGCAGTATCCTTAAGTTGTCTTCGCTGACAAAACCACGGTCTACTACAGAGATTACCCCTCCCAACTTCCAGCCGGTCAGGTATTTTTTCACCTGGTCCACCACGGACATATCCGAGCTGTTACCCGGCCGCACCAGGCAGCATACGGGTATCCCTTCACGGGTAACCGCCAGGCCAATCACTGCTTGCGGAAGGTCCGGTCTTTTGTCTTGACCCAATACTCAACAGCCAGTTTGTTTTTGGGATTTAAAGCCCGGTTTGCCACCATGGCAAAGATAGTCCTTTCTACGAGAGTACCAAATTTCCGGTTCATTAAAAGTTTTTGCAGGACGTCTTTGATACCAAGCTTTTCCCAAAGCCCATCCAAGAAATAGATGCCACCGGCAGGGCGGCTCCAGATAAGCCGCAATGCTTCCATGCTTTCGTTTAATTCATTTTTCAAAGTCTTTTCTGTTGAGAGTACCAGCGATAACTCCAGTACGCCATAAAGTATCAAAGCAGGGCTTAAATCTAATAGTAATTAAGATCAGTTTTTTTACGGGTTATCAGCCAGATGAAAAAATAAAGGCATAATACCGTACAAAGAGAATGCATTCCAAAAGGTATTTGATGCTGGAAAAAGAAAAAAGGTTGTTACCCGGAAAAAGCAACAACCCATGTGAATTTTGTACATTGATTTAGCTTAAGGGAAATTTTGCAGATACCCTGAAAAAGTATTCACGTTTTAAAAAGAAATTAGGTCCCAGATATGCGGTGGCCATACCAGGAAAATAACCAGGCCGGACACCACACCAAATGTAACGGTACTGAATATGAGAAACAGCAAGGTCTTCGTAAAGTTACCTTTTACGGATAGTTTATAATTAATGATATAAAGACTGACACTAATACTGAATATAAGGACCAGTACCAGACCAATACCAAATAACCAAGCCATAGGATAACCCCCTACGCGCCCCAATGGGTACCATGCTTCCCTGTGCAAACCCATTGGATAATACCGTAACCCCCGGTCAATCTAGCAACAGTTTATAATAAAACACTTATGCACGAAACAGGTAAAAATGTTTACTTACGCCGTAAAAATGCAGGTATCTCCAGGTCTTCGTCACTGAAAGGCCTTACTGTAGTAAGATCGTCCAGTATCTTATCCTTATCACTTTCCTGGTTAAATCCTGTGGCAATTACGGTAATCCGGATTTCATCCTCCAGGTTTTCGTCAATGACGGCACCAAAGATAATATTGGCATCCGGGTCGGCAGCATTGGCTATAATTTCTGCAGCTTCATTCACTTCAAATAATCCCAAATTATTGCCACCGGTAATATTCATAAGCACACCTTTGGCTCCTTCAATGGAAGTTTCCAGCAGCGGGCTGGAAATAGCCATTTTGGCAGCCTCAGTAGCCCTCTTATCCCCGGAAGCCCGGCCAATACCCATTAATGCGGATCCGGTATTAACCATAATTGTTTTCACATCGGCAAAATCCAAATTAATCAAGCCCGGGACGGCAATCAAGTCGGAAATGCCCTGAACACCCTGACGGAGCACATCGTCTGCTACACGAAACGCTTCGGTAATTGAGGTTTTCTTGTCTACAACCTGCAGCAGCTTATCATTGGGAATAGTAATTAGGGTATCCACCTGGGCTCGTAACTCCTCGATACCTTCATCCGCCTGCCGCTGTCGCTTGCGGCCCTCAAACGTAAACGGGCGAGTCACAACACCTACGGTTAGAGCGCCTGACTGACGGGCAATCTCTGCAACTACCGGGGCCGCACCGGTACCGGTACCGCCACCCATACCGGCAGTTACAAAGACCATATCCGCTCCCTGAACTGCCTGCACAATCTCCTCCTTACTCTCTTCAGCAGCTTTTTTGCCTATTTCCGGGTCGGCGCCGGCACCAAGTCCTTTGGTAAGTTTGGCCCCAATTTGCAGCTTTTGTTCGGCCTTGGATAGTTTTAACGCCTGAAAATCAGTATTTACCGCGATAAATTCTACTCCTTGCAGACCGGCAACAATCATGCGGTTTACGGCGTTGCTACCGCCACCACCGACACCAATTACCTTGATTTTTGCCAGTGTATTTTCCATTTCCTCAAATTCCAGCATGACAGAACCTCCTCTTAAAATCCAAAAATTTCTTTAAACCAATCGGAAATCTTGAGCCAAATACCACCCAACAACGGTTCTCTGCTTGCAGCAGCTTCCTGGTGCGATAACTGCTGAGCACCGTATATGATTAAACCAACAGCCGTGGCATAACTGGTATCCTTTGTCATATCGGACAAACCGCCAACTCCCTGTGGCTGCCCGATGCGTACGGGTAAATCCAGTTCTTGAGACGCTAGCTGCTTTAGTCCCGATAAACCGGCTACACCACCGGTAATAATAACGCCGCCGGGAAGCATCCCTTGATAACCGGAACTCTTAATCCTTTCTCGTACCAGAGCGAGAATCTCCTGTACTCTGGGTTCTATAATGGAGCCGATAAATTTCTTGGAAACCTGCTGTTCCTCCTGACTACCCACCCCGGATACAGACACGTACTCATTATCAGGCAACAAGTCCGGCAAGACGCAGCCGTGTTCTATTTTGATTCTCTCGGCTATTTCTATAGGTGCACGCAAACCAACAGCCAAGTCGCTGGTAATGTGGTGGCCACCTACAGGCAGGATACTGGCCCACCAGAGACTTCCAGCATCAAAAATCGCTATCTCCGTTGTGCCGCCACCAATATCAATCACCACACAACCCAGTTCTTTTTCTGCCGGCTGCAGGACAGCATATGCTGAAGCCAACGGGTTTAGAACCAACTGTACCACTTCCAGACCCGCCAGCTCCACACTTTTCAGTGTATTTTGGATGGATGTAGCCAGGCCGGTAACAATGCCGGTCTCTACCTCCAACCGTTCACCGGACATTCCTACGGGATCCACAATGCCGTCATTACCATCTACTATATACTGACGGGGTAGACAGTGGATAATTCTCCGGTCGGAAGGCAGCGTAATCACCTTAGACGCCTGAAGTACCCGCTGCACATCTTCCACGGAAATTTCCTTCTGCGCGTTGGCTACCGCCACAACCCCTCTGCTATGTAAGGACTGAATGTGCTGCCCGCCGATACCCACGCAAACACCGGAAATACCCACCCCGCTCATGCGTTCAGCTTTTTCTACCGCCGCTCTAATATCCCTAACCGTACGGTCTATGTCCACAATTATTCCTTTGCGCAAACCAGTAGAAGCGGTCTCACCCATGCCTACCAGGTTAATTTGACCGTACTCGTCCACTTCCGCTACTGTGACTATTACCTTGGATGTTCCTAGGTCAAGGCCAACAATGACGTTATCCCTGGCCAAAAGTTGCACCTCCAGTTACCAACGCACTTCTAGACAACTGCCGTTATAATGGTGACAATTCAACAAAAGTCTATTGTTTCCCTTTTTTTTGCAAATGCTTTTTTCCTGTTTTTTTACCGGATATTGGCTGAAAATCAGACCAGTTGCTAGTTTTTATATTTTACTATGGGATGGCCGTCAAAACTCACGTCAACATACTGTATTTGCCGGGCTTTATCTCCCGCCTGCCACTGGCGGTATATTTCTAAAAACCACTGGATTTTTCTTGCCAGGTCACTGCTGTCACCAACGATTACTTTAATACCATCAATAGTATATAACTCCAGCCTGTCTCCCGGCTGAACGTTAATTTCCGAAAAAAGCGCCAGCTGCTGCGGCGACAGCCGGGATACAACCTTTAGTCCTTCCGCAAGTCCTGGAACAGAGATTTTTTCCCCGGGAACTGCCGTTTCCGGTATCTGCACCCCATCGATTAGCGGCAGAGAGTACTCGGTAATTCTCTGTACCAGCTGCAGGTAATATCCCGCTTCATCCAGCAGGATAAAACCGTCCCGGTAAGCAGCCAGGGCCGCCGGTCTTCTTTCGGTAACATGTATCAACAGCCGGTCGGGAAATCTTCTCTCCACCCTGACACTCTCCACCAGGGAACTCAGTTCGATATTGTTCTTTACCTGCTCAATGTCAAGCTTGATGAGATTAGCACCGACATTGACGCCGGCCAACTCCAGCACCGTTTCTCTTTTCAGCTTCTGCAACCCGCTGATTTGGATTTCCCTGATGCTAAAAAACGAAGAATTCATAAAAAAATATACTGCCACCAGCAATAACATCAAAAACAAAATACCTTGGAGCAGTATCGGACGTCTCGTCTTATTCATTTTCTTCGTTACCACTACGCTCATATACGGTCGCCTCCACCCACTTCATTATAGCAAACATCTCGATAACCTGTCCAAAAAAGCATTAAAAAAACACAGCCTGTTTTCAGCTGCGCACACCATTATTAACACGCACGACCCGCGCCCCCAGTTGCGTATACTTTTGCTCTATGCTTTCATACCCGCGATCCAGGTGGTGCACGTTTTCAATCACAGTGATATCCTCTGCCACCAACCCTGCCAGCAACAGCGCTGCCCCCGCCCGTAAATCCGTTGCTTCTACCAGTGCGCCGTTTAGTTTGGGCACTCCGTTAATAACTGCTATCTTGCCCTCTATTTTAATCCGGGCACCCAGACGGCGCAACTCGTCAACATGTTTAAAACGATTTTCAAAAATACTTTCGGACACGATACTTGTTCCCCGGGCAATAGACATCAATACCATTATCTGCGGCTGCATATCAGTGGGAAATCCCGGGTACGGCATAGTTTTGACATCAATCGGGCGCGGCCGCTCTTTGGCAATAACCTCCACATAATCATTGCCCTGATTAACTGTAACCCCCGCTTCTCTCAGTTTGGCCATAACCGGTTCTACATGTTCGGGAATAGTTTTGGCAACGGTTACTCGTCCCCTGGAAAGGGCGGCAGCCACCATATGCGTTCCGGTCTCAATCCGGTCGGGTATTACTTCATGTTCTGCAGAATGCAGTTTGGAGACGCCCGTAATTTTTATTACGTCCAGGCCTGCTCCGGAGACTTTGGCGCCCATTAAATTGAGAAAGTTCTGCAAGTCCAGAATCTCCGGTTCCCGGGCAACATTGCGCAGGATAGTCGTTCCCGAACCCAGGGCCGCTGCCATCATCAAATTTTCCGTTGCCCCAACGCTGGGAAAGTCCAGGTGGATGTCCGCTCCCACAATCTTTTTTGCCTTTGCTTCAATGTAGCCGTACTTTTCCTTCACCTGAACTCCCAGTTTTTGAAATCCTCTGACATGTAAATCCATGGGTCTGGACCCAATGGCACAGCCGCCGGGATAAGCAGCCTGGACCTCGCCGAACCTGGCCAACAGCGGCCCGATAACCAAATTTGAAGCCCGTAGTTTCCGCATCAGTATTTCGGTGACCTTTTCCGGCTTTACCCCGCGCGCATCAATTATCATGGTTTTATCTTCCATCTTGGTTTTGGCGCCCAAAAATTCCAGCAACTGCTGCATCACCAGCACGTCTTTTAACCGGGGTACCCGGTGAATCACCGCCTCACCGTCACATAATAGCGTCGCTGCCATAATCGGTAAAATACTATTTTTGGAGCCGCTTACAGTTACCTCTCCTTCAAGCTTCGTTCCCCCTACAACAACCAGTTTTTCCACATCACTCTACCTCCCAGCCGTCAAAGCTCCTCTCCGACAATATTTATTTCCGTATCCAACTTAACGTCAAAGATTTCCGCTACCTCCTTTTGTACCAACCTGATTAATGATAGAATATCTTTGGCTGTGGCAGTACCGGTATTGACAATGAAATTGGCGTGTTTTTCAGATACCTTGGCACCACCACAGGAAATACCTTTCAGCCCTGCTTTGTCGATAAGGTAACCCGCCGCAAATTCCGGCGGGTTTTTAAACACACTTCCAGCATTGGGCATATTGAGCGGTTGTCTGGCTTTGCGTTTCTGCAACTGCTCCTCCATTAGCTGTTTAATTTTTTTGGGGTCACCTTTGGCCAGGTGCATTTCCACCCAAAGGACTATTTCCCGTTCTGGTTTAATACCGGAACCGCGGTAACGGAATCTCAACTGTCCGGCATCCAGACACCGGCTGCGGGCACGCCGATCCATTACCTGGACTTTTGAGACGACGTCACCAATGGCAGCTTCCGGCACCCCGGCGTTCATGACCACGGCACCACCGACGCTGGCTGGAATACCCACGGCAAACTCCAGTCCCGTCAGGCCATGTTCCGCTGCCGTGCGGCTCAACCTTGGCAGCAATACTGCCGCGCCGGCTGAAATCGTGGTCCCTGATACGTGAATTTCCTTAAACTTGCCGGCCAGGCGCAGCACCAGGCCCCTGATACCACCATCCAGCACCAGTAAATTGGAACCGTTGCCCAGAACCGTAACCGGCAAATGATGTCGCGAGGCAAATTCCAGGCAAATTGCCAAATCCCTTTCATCTATTGGTTCTGCCAACAGGTCAGCAGGCCCCCCCACTTTCCAAGTGGTATAAGGCGCCAAAGAGACATTACGTAAACATTTACCCGTAATTTTGGCTGACAGGTTTCTGTATAACTGGTCAATCATTGCGCTCCTCCATTAACTGACAGACCTAAATCGTAATAAAACGGCAGTTTATGATAATAGCACTATCAACCTTGCCGTAAGCATCGAGGCTTTAATCAATCCTCATTGAGCCCCATGCGTTTGACAAGCAGTTCCGCCACTTCCCACACGTTTCCTGCCCCCAGTGTCAAAACCAAATCACCGGGTGCAACATTTTTCGTCAAAAAGTCCACTATTGCTTCCTTTCCCCGTATCAGGCGAACCTTTTGCTTATCGGTCACTTCCTGATAAATCAGTTGGCTGGATACTCCAGGTATAGGTTTCTCCCCGGCTGAATATACTTCATCTAGAACTACCAGGTCTGCCTCCTGAATAGCCTGGCTGAACTCCTTGTAAAGCTGCTTCGTTCTGGTGTACCGGTGGGGCTGGAAAACTATCATTATTCTTTGGGCACCGGTATTGCGTGCAGCAGCAATAGTTGCCCTTATCTCAGTCGGGTGGTGCGCGTAATCATCCACCACCCAAATTCCCTTACCGCGCCCGATGGTTTGAAAACGCCTGTTAACTCCCCGGTAAGTTTCCAAAGCCGCCGCAACTTCCTTAAAGGGCAACTTCAGTTCCAGCGCCACGCAAATTGCTGCCAGCGCGTTTAACAGGTTATGCTTTCCGGGAACGGATAGCTTTAAGGTGCCAAGGAGAGAATTTTTGTACCAGATATCCGCCTTACCGCCGCTATTGGTGGTGATGTTGCGTGCAGTTACGTCAGCATCAGTATCAATGCCGTAAGTGACAACCGGTGTCCTTAAATCCTGTTTCAGTTGGTGTAAAAACGGGTCATCGTTACACAGTACCACCAGTCCTTCCTGCGGCACCTGCCGCACAAACTGGCGGAAAGCCATTTGAATTTTCCCCATAGACCCGTAATGGTCCAAATGATCATTTTCCACATTGGTTACCACGGCAATGTGCGGGTATAGTTTTAAAAAGGAAGCATCGCTTTCATCCGCTTCCGCCACAAAGTAGTCACCATGGCCCAGCCTGGCATTGCTGCCAAAGGTAGCCATGTAACCACCGATGTATACAGTAGGGTCCAATCCCAGTTCACTTAACACAACACTAATCATGCCGGTGGTGGTAGTTTTACCGTGGGCTCCGGAAACAGCGATGCCTTTCTGCCTGCGCATCAGGCGGCTGAGCATTTCACCGCGGTGAATAACCGGAATACTCAGTTCCTTTGCCGCCAGCACTTCCGGGTTATCCTCCGCGATAGCCGTTGAAACCACCACCAACTCCGTGTCGATAGATACATGTTCTTTTTTATGACCAATATATACCTTAGCGCCCATACTCTGCAGACGGGCTGTTGTGGGCGACGCTTTGATATCGGAACCGGATACCGGATAGCCTAACTGCAGTAAAATAGTAGCTAAACCGCTCATTCCGGCCCCGCCGATGCCGATAAAATGTGTCGGGCCAAATTTTTCCGCTGTCAATCCTGCCAACTCCTTTCTCGAGAAAGGACACATCTTACTGGTACATCCACATATTATGCACCTGTTACAAATGTGTTACTGACCTAGAAAATGCAGTTCTTTATCTGCTCTAAAATATTGTCTAACGCTTCCGGCCTGCCCAAAGTTTTGGCAGCCCTGGCCATATCGGACAATGCTTTGGGATTGTTCAACAACTGCCGAGTTTTTGCCAGCAGAATACCGGAAGCCAATTCGTCATTGGCAAGCATCAGGGCAGCTCCCTTTTGGGTCAGGCTTTTGGCATTGTATTCCTGGTGGTTGTCAGTGGCATAAGGATAAGGAATAAGAATGGAAGCCACACCTCTGGCCATGATTTCCGCTAGAAACGTCGCTCCTGCCCTGGAAATAACCAAATCCGCAACGGCCAACGCGGCAGCCATTTCATGTAAATACGGTTTGATGGTAATATTCCCCAGCGAATCCGGTTTTATTCCCCGGCGGTCCAACTGTGCCATTACCCAGTCATAGTCTTTCGTCCCGGTTACCCAAATTAGCTGGTACCGGGGATCGTCCCTGATATACTCCGCAACAGGGACAACCGCCTGGTTGATACTGTGGGCCCCCTGACTGCCCCCAACTACCAGCAAGGTGCGTTTGTCGGGAGACACGCCTAAAATCCCCGCGCCGGTAGCACGAGACGTTTCGAAAATTTCCCGCCGCACTGGCAGCCCCGTATGTACCACCCGGTCTTTGTGTTTAAAATATCTTGCAGATTCCGGAAAGGTAACCATTACCCGCTCGGCCCAGGGTGACAGCCAGCGGTTTGTCTTACCCGGAAAAGCGTTTTGTTCGTGGAGCAGGATGGGAATGCGCAGCAGGTGCGCCGCCAAGACAACCGGGGCGCACACATAGCCACCGGTACCCACAACCAGAGACGGGCGAAAACGCCGGACAATGCTTAAGGCTCGCAACACCGCCGCACCGGTCTTTCCTGCCCATAAAAAAGTTTCCAGGGACAATCTGCGCCGCATGCCAGATACATCCACGGTTGCAAAAGGTATGTCCTCTCGCGGTACGATTTCCGCTTCCAAACCACGGCTTGTCCCAATATAGAGAACCTCAACACCGGGAAAGGTTTCCTTTAAACCGCCGATAATAGCCAAAGCGGGATAAATGTGCCCTCCAGTACCCCCTCCGGATAAGATAACTCGCATTGGCAAATCACACCTCAACACGTCATATTTCGGTCAGGCACGGCCTGTTTAAACCTTGTCACACATACCGCGACACGTTTAACACCATTCCCACGCCGACCAGACTCAACAACAACGAAGAACCGCCGTAACTGATAAACGGCAGGGTAATACCGGTTACCGGCAGCGACCCGGTAACCACGCCAATATTGATCACCGCCTGCAGGGTAACCATCAAAGTAATCCCGGCAACCAGCAGGCTCCCGTAATTATCCTTTACAGTGACCGCAATGCGGAACCCCCGCCAGATAAAGATAAAAAACAGCAACAGTACTATAAAGGCCCCGATAAACCCCAGTTCCTCCCCCAAAATGGCGAAAATGAAGTCCGTGTGGCGCTCTGGCAGGTAAAAAAGTTTCTGGCGACTGCGTCCCAAACCCATGCCGAAAAAACCGCCAGAACCCAGTGCCAGCAGGGACTGGATGATCTGCCATCCGGAATCGCTGGGATTTTTAAAGGGAAAAAGAAAAGCTGTAAACCGTTCCATGCGATAAGGCTCCAGCCAAATAGCCAGTCCCACCAGCGCTATGCCCAGTAGTGCCAAAACCCCCAGGTGGCTGTAGCGCGCCCCCGATACCAGCAGTAAGAAATAAACCGTTCCGGCAATGGCCACTGCAGTACCCAAATCAGGCTGCGCTAAAATTAGAAGACACACCACAGCCAAAATTAACAAGTGGGGCAGCAGACCCTGGCGAAAATCCTGAATACGTTTGCCGTATTGCGAAAGACTTTTTGCCATGTACATCACGATAGCCAATTTCATGACTTCCGAAGGCTGAAATCCTATCATTCCCAGGCCAATCCAGCGTCGGGAACCATGGCTTACCTGCCCAACCACCAGCACTAAAACCAGCAGAATTAGGGAAATGAGAAAAATAACCCCCACATACCTTTTCAGACGCCGGTAATCTATATTCATGGTAACAATCATGGCAATTACGCCCAGTAACGCCCAGAGCAACTGCTTTTTCAAATAGTAGTAGGCATCACCATAGGTCAAATAGGAAGAGTAGGCACTGGCGCTGAAAACCATGATAATACCAATACTCAATAATAAAATTGTGGTAAAAAAGATAAGAAAATCCGGTGATTTTTGTTTTTTCACCAAAAGCAGTTACCCCCCTGCAATGCAACGCCGTGTATGAAGCAGACTTCCGAGTACGCCTTGTAGGATGATAAGAAGTTACCAAATGGCATCAGGTAAGTTCATTTACTAGCTGCTTAAACAATTCTCCCCGTTCTTCATAACTGTTAAACATGTCCCAGCTGGCGCAGGCAGGAGAGAGCAAAACAATGTCTCCCGGGCGTGCCAATTTTCGGGCCAGGGAGACTGCCTCCCGATAATTGTCCACGTGGTGAATGTTGGTAAACTGTTCCTTTTGCAGGGCAGCATCCAGTTCTCCTGCCGCCTCTCCCAAAAGGATTACTTCCCGTGCCTTTTGCTTGACCATTTTGGCAAATTCGCCAAAATCACTGCCTTTATTTTTACCGCCGGCAATCAGGATAACGGGGTTGGGATATGCCTCCAGGGCCTTAATGGAAGCATCGGGGTTAGTCCCTTTAGAATCATTGATATACTTAACTCCGTCAAGTGTCCGCACGTGCTCCAACCGGTGCTCAACACCCGGAAAAGTTTTTAGGGTCTGCCTGATTTCTTCAGGAGACAACCCCATGGTCCAGCCCGCTGCAGTAGCTGCCAGGGCATTTTCCAAATTATGCCCGCCCTTAATGGCAACTTCTTTCGCCGCCACAACGGGCAATTCCTGTTCCTGCTTGATGGTAATCACACCGTCACGGACAAAAACCCCTGCTTCTAACTTATGCTGCCGGCTAAAAAATATCACCTGTCCCGGTGTAGCGGCAGCAAGTTTTTTCACCCGCTCGTCATCGTAATTGAGGACAGTATAATCCAGAGATGTCTGCTGTTGGAATATCTTTGCTTTGGCCGCCGTATAATTTTCAATGGTACCGTGCCGGTCCAAATGATCGGGAGTAATATTCAATATCACTGCAACTCGCGGTTGAAACTTATGCACCCACTCCAGCTGGAAACTGCTGACTTCCACAACCAGCGTGTGTTGCGGAGTAGTTTTTTTTACTTCACTGATGAGGGGAACACCAATATTTCCCGCCACGACAACTGGAAGCCCGGCGTCAGAAAACATCCGACCGATAAGCGCAGTGGTAGTTGTCTTGCCGTTGGTACCTGTCACCGCCACCACTTTCCCCCGGGAGAAACGGTATGCTACTTCCAGCTCGCTCCACACCGGAATACCGTGCGCAACCGCTTCTCTTAATGGCTCTGTCGTTGCCGGTACTCCCGGGCTGGGGATTACCAAATCGAAGTTACCGGCCACCCGGGGGTACCCGCCGGCATGCACCCGGACACCGGCTGTTCTTAATCTGGCGACTGCTTCCGTCAGCTCAGCTTCCCTTTTTAAATCGCAAGCAGTAACTACGGCACCTCTTTCCGCCAGTTCCAAAGCTGCTGCCACACCACTGCGTGCCATACCCACTACCAACACTCTCTGTTCCTGCCAGTTCATAAATTAACACTCCTTCAACCAGCCAAAAATGAAAAACATGCTTTTAAGCAAAGTTATACATCAGCCCAATACCCACAACCGCTGCCACCATTGCAGCCAGCCAAAAAACATGCACTACCTTCCGCTCCGACCAACCTTTCAGTTCAAAGTGATGGTGCAGGGGACTCATGCGAAAAATACGCTTGCCTGTAAGCCGGAACGAAATAACCTGAATAATTACCGAAAGTGTTTCCATGACAAACAGTCCACCAACTACGGGCAGCACCAGCTCCGTTCCGGTCAACACGGCCAAAGACGCCAGTCCGGCTCCCAAAGCCAACGAGCCGGTATCGCCCATGAATATTTTTGCCGGGTGCCTGTTGTAAAACAAAAAGCCTAGGCATCCCCCGGCGACGGCAAGGGCAAAGGCAGCCAGATTAACCTTATCCATCATCAGGGCAATAACAGCATAGGCCGCACTGCCGAAAGCCATGGAACCGGCAGCCAATCCATCCAGCCCATCGGTTAAGTTAACGGCATTTGTGGTACCGGTCACCACCAGGACGGTAAATATGTAATACCAAAAACCCAAATTTAACTGCATCCCGGTCAAGGGAACAGTTAAACTGGTATCCTGGCCGAGCAAATTAACAGCCGTGAAACCTAAAAACAAACTCATGACAACCTGGGCCAACAACTTGTCTCTTGCCCGCAGACCCAGGGAGCGGCGCCTTACAATTTTGATAAAATCATCGGCAAAACCAAGCAGGCCATGCCCCAGTGTAACTAACAGTACTGCAATTATTTCCAGATTTAACGGTAGCACCAGGACAGCCGCCGCAGTAATGCCGGTTAAAAATAAAACTCCCCCCATGGTAGGCGTACCGGCTTTACGCAGGTGTGCCCTGGGACCATCCTCACGGATTGTTTGCCCAAATTTCAGCCTGCAAAATACCGGAATCAACACTAGGCCGGATAAAACTGTAACCACGAGAGAAATTGTAAAAGACCATAACAGTATATGACTACTACTCATGCTAATCCTCCGCCTGCATCAGCCTGTCAGCTATTTTTTCCATTTCCATACCCCGGGATCCTTTTATCAGCACCGTATCATTTTCCCGAAGCAGTTCTTTGAGAGCTTTTGCCGCTTCCTCCATGTTTTCATAATGCCACACCCGCCAGTCCGCCATGCCGCGCACAACTGCCTCCTTGCCGATTAAACTGGCCAAATCTCCGACTGTTACCAGATAATCGACCCCCAGGTCCGCCACCTTGCGTCCAATTTCCCTGTGGCCCTGCTCGGCATAATCGCCAAGTTCAAACATGTCACCTAATACGGCAATGGCCCTCCCGGCAGCAATTTCCTTGAGAATCTGCAGCGAGGCGGCCATGGAAGCCGGGTTAGCATTATACGCATCATTAATAATCCTGCTGCCGTTAATACCCGTACCAACTTCCAGCCGCATAGCGGAAAGGGAAACATTTTGTAGTCCCTGCCGCAGCAAAACCGGGCTAATCCCCAGCCGGTACCCCACCGTTAGCGCTGCCAGGGCATTTTGCACGTTATGCAGGCCGGGCAGTGGCAGTTCGTAGCGCAGGCTGTTATCACCCAGGCCGTGCACCGTAAAGTGAGTTTCCCAGCCTTTCTGCTCAATATTCACTGCCCTGACGTCATTCCCTGCTTCCAGACCGTAATAAATGGTCTCGCCTGTAAATTTCTTGCCCAGCCTGCGGCACCAGCTGTCGTCGCCGTTTAAAATGGCAACTCCCGTATAGGGCAAGCCTTCCAGCAGTTCTCCCTTGGCCTCCGCAATGTTTTTTATCGAACCCAACAGCTCAATATGTGTGGAACCAATATTGGTGATAATACCAAAATCCGGCCGGGCAATTTCCACCAGTTGTGCAATTTGGCCTCTTCCCCGCATGGCCATTTCCACCACGACAGCCTGGTGGCTGTGGTTTAGTTTTAGCAGTGTTAACGGCAAACCTATTTCATTATTGAAGTTGCCGTAATTCTTCAATGTTTGGTACTGTGTACTCAGCACCGCAGCAACCATATCCTTTGTCGTCGTCTTGCCGTTACTACCCGTTATGGCAACAACAGGAATGTTAAATTTCAACCGGTGTTTTTTGGCCAGGATCTGCAGTGCCGCCAAGGTATCGGCAACAACAATCTGCGGTAAGGGCAGGTCCTGGTGCAGGCGGCTGACCACCGCCCCGCTGGCGCCTTTTTCATAGGCATTGGACAAAAAATCATGTCCATCCCGTTCTCCCCTGAGGGCAAAAAACAGGTCCCCTGCATTAAGCGTGCGGGTGTCAATGGAGATGCCGCCGACGTGAACGTCCTCCTTACCGTACAGCCTGCCGTTAACGTATCTAGCTATGTCAGCAAGTCTCATCACTTAAGCCTCCGTAAAATTTCTCTTGCCACTTCCCGGTCATCAAAGGGTAGCGTTTTCCCCTTGACTTCCTGGTAAGTTTCATGCCCTTTACCGGCAATGATAACCGTATCGCCCGGCCGGGCATAATGCAGGGCATGGGCAATGGCTTCCCCGCGGTCAACCAGTACCCGGTAATTTTTCGTATGTCTTTCGATCCCCGGCAAGATATCATTGATTATTTCGTCCGGTTCTTCACTGCGGGGGTTATCGGACGTAACCACGGTATAATCGCTGAGTTTCCCTGCTACCGCCCCCATCAACGGACGCTTGCTGCGGTCCCGGTCACCACCGCAACCAAAAACCGTAATTAACCGCCCCTTCACAAACTGCCGGGCAGCCTGCAAGATATTTTCCAAACTGTCTGGAGTGTGGGCATAGTCCACAATCACGGTAAAATCCTGCCCGCAGTCCACCCGTTCAAAGCGGCCCGCCACCCCTGGCACGTTTTCCAGGGCTGCAGTAATGGTTTGCGGCTCTATCCCTTCTTGCAATGCCACTGCAGCAGCCGCCGTGGCATTGTAAACAGTAAATATCCCGGGGATTTTTAGTGACAGCAAAAAACTTGTGTCCTTGTGCCAGATTCTGAAAGTCACTCCGTCAGCACAAAGAGAAATATCATCTGCGCGTACTGCCGCGCCTTGATCCTGACCGTAAGCTATCAGTGGTACCTGCGTCACCTGCTGCAAATACTGGAAGCTACGCTTGTCATCCATGTTGGCAACACCGTAGGCTGCAGCATGCGAAGCATCCAGCTGCTCAAATAGTTTTCCCTTTGCCTGCAGGTATTCCTCCAAAGAATTATGAAAATCCAGGTGATCCTGACTGAGATTAGTGAACACAGCTCCGGTGAAACTGGTTGCATCCACACGGTGCAGCTCCAAAGCATGAGAGGAAACTTCCATCACCACATGGGTAACCCCTGCTTCCAGCATTTGATGGAAAATCCTCTGTAAGTCCAAAGATTCAGGAGTAGTCCGGGCAGCTGCCAGCTGTTCATCACCAATCCAGTTACCAATAGTTCCAATCACACCCACTTTATGGCCCTGCCTGCGAAAAATAGCCGCAAGTAAGTGACAGGTAGTCGTCTTGCCGTTGGTGCCGGTAACACCGAAAACCTTTAGTCTTCTCGTCGGGTGATTGTAAAAATTGGCTGCCAGCTGTGCTAGGGCCCGGCGGCTGTTTTCCACCTGAATAACAGCTACCTGTTCTCCGAGGTTAGTAGGTTTGCTCGCAACAACCGCCACGGCACCATTGGCAACCGCCTGGCTGATATAATCATGACCGTCCACTTTAAACCCGGGAATAGCTACAAACAAGTATCCCGGCTTGACTTGGCGCGAATCATAGGCAATGCCCTGTACTTCCATATCCCGCCAGTTATCATCAACAGAAACATCCAGTCCCTTGGTCAGTTCAGCCAACCGCACCGTTTTTCTCCTTTCCACAGCAAATTGCTATTTTTATATTTTTTCCTTTTATTCCCGGTCGTATTCCCTTAAGGCGCAGCATTAGCAGGAGATGTCTCCTCCCTAAAAGTAACGTACACCGAAGTACCGGGTTCTACTGCAGTTCCGGGTATCGGCCGCTGTTCCACAGCAACACCGCTTCCCTGCGGTTTTAACAGCAAGCCCAGCGCTTCAAGCAGTCTTGCTGCTTCCGGAATTCTCTTTCCGGTAACATCAGGTACTATTACTGTTGCCGTTTCCAGAGCATCCTTACCTTTCTCTCCCAGCTTCAGCAGCACCTGACTGCCGCGCCTAACGTTACTATGAGCAGCAGGCATTTGCTCCACAACCACGCTGCCTTCTCCAGAAATTTTTGGTGTTAATCCTGCGGCCTTCAATACCCTAACAGCCTTCTCGGCGCTGAGATAGGTTACATCAGGCACATGTATATCCTCTTCCCTGTCGTCCTCTTGCTGTTTATCCGCTTGATACTGACGCGGTACTCCCAAGTAGCGCAAGCTGTCCTCCATCACTCGTTTAAAAATGGGCGCCGCCACCGTACCGCCATAATACGGGTAGCCCTGCGGTTCGTCTACAACCACCAGTACCACTAACTTGGGGTCATTAGCCGGGGCAAAGCCGATAAAAGAAGCTATGTACTTGCCCTTCTGGTAACCGCCGGGGCCCGCCTTTTGCGCGGTACCCGTTTTTCCGGCAACCCGGTACCCCTCTATATAAGCATTTTTACCGGTTCCCTGACTGACCACCGTTTCCAGTATCAACGCCAGTTTTTTGGCAGTCTCTTCGGAAATAACCTTTCGGATTACTTTCGGTTCAAACTTTTTGACCACACGGACTTCCTGGTCCAAAATAGCCTGCACCAGCTGCGGTTTCATTAACTTGCCACCGTTAGCCACAGCAGAAACGGCAGTAATCAGTTGAATGGGCGTAACTGCAATGGACTGACCGATAGAAATGGTAGCCACGTTAATTTTCTTTAATTTATCTTCGGGAATCATGATACCTTTTGCCTCTCCCGGCAGGTCAATTCCCGTACGCTGGCCAAAGCCGAAACCCTTTATATACTGGTAAAAAAGTCCTTCCCGCTTTTCCTCCACCTTCAGGCCCACTTCCACAAAAACCGGGTTGCAGGAGTTTTGCACTCCTTCCACAAAAGATTGGCTGCCGTGAGGGCGGTAGGAACGCCAGCACTTGATTCGCTCCGAGCCCACCTTGACATATCCAGGGTCATAGAACCGGTCCTCCGGCGACACCACACCCTCCTCCAAAGCAGTAGCCGCAGTAATAATCTTGAAAGTGGAGCCAGGTTCATAGGCGTTTGATACAGCAATATTACGCCAGTTTTCAGGAGGATATTCCCTGAAGGAATTGGGGTCGTAATTGGGTCTGCTGGCCAGCGCCATAATGTATCCAGTATTCGGGTCCATTACAATTATTGTAGCACTTTTGGGATTGGTTGGACTAGCCATTAATGCGTCCAGTTCTCTTTCAGCAATGTACTGAATGGTTTGGTCAATTGTCAGCTGCAAGCTCAAGCCGTCTTCCGGCGGGTAGTATTTGTGTAACGCCTGGGGTATCTGCCTTCCACCGGCATCGTATTCAATCACTATCCTTCCCGGTGTCCCGCTTAGTTCCTTGTCATACATCACCTCCAGCCCTTCCAAACCCTGGTTGTCAATACCGGCAAATCCCAGCAAGTGCGCAGCCAGACTACCCTTGGGATAAAAGCGCTGACTTTCTTCAACCGTTTTTATTCCGGGCAAATCAGCCTCCTTTATTTTCGCAGCCTGTTCAAAGGATACCTTTCGTTTTACCCACATAAACGCCCTGTCTTTAGTAATAATGCCATAAACCTTATCCTCCGACATGCCAAGTATTTGAGCAAGTTTCCGTGCTGTTTCCCTTGGATTACCCGCCCGTTTCACTTCGGATGGGAGGGCATACACCGATTCGGCGGAAACACTTATGGCCAGCTTGTTGCCGTTCCGGTCGTAAATGGTACCACGTTTGGCTTCCACCGGTATTTCTCGCAGGCGAGCTTCCAGAGCCATTTGCCGCAGGTCATCTCCCTTAATGAATTGAATCCATGCCAGCCGCAATACCAATAAAAAAAGCACACAAGCAAATCCGATAAAAAGCTGCGTTGTGCGCTTTCGAATTACCAGCCTTGTGTTCATGACACATCTCACCCCAGGGACTTTATGTTTTAAACCAGAGGCGAGTACTCCATTAAAATTGAGACGCCTCTACCTGGCGCATGCCGCCAACCCAACGGCCTACCATACGTGCAATCATTTCTATAAAGCCTGCCTCGGTATTTTTTCCCTCCAGCTCTTCCATCCTGTCGGTGTTGGCAGCTACAGCGTATGCCTCAATGTCGTTAATAGATTCAGGGAACGGCGCTACCAGTTCAAATTGCTGCAGGTTCGGTTTTTGCATACCCAGCTTGGTAGTAGCGATAATTTCAACTCGTTCCGGAGAACTTAACTGGGCTATTTTCAATTGTAATCGTTCATTTTCTCTTTTTAAAGAATGAATTTCCTTCTGTAATTGGTTAACTTCATTGCCCAGCATGGATAACTGGGCATGCTTTGCCGTCATAAACAAACCCAGAACAAACGCCACCAGGACCATCAATACCAGCATCACCTTGGGCACAGGTTTTTCCTGTTTGGCAAAATTACGGCTTGCATTATGTTTATGTATGGTTGTTTGTTGATATTCCACTTGTTTCGGAGCCAGTATCAAGAGTATTCACCTTCTCTCAGGTTTAGAACATCTCGGTAGAATTCAGAAGTCAGAATGAATATTTTCTAGGCTGAAAATAAGTTTAAAAAGTCCGAGCGGATACCGAGTGGGAGCTCGTTGTTGCTCCGCGCAAGTCTCCGGTGACAAGTGGTACCATTAGCTTAGCATCAAATCTTCATACATTTTTGAGCCGTATTGCGGCAAGGGTGTCTTACTTCTTACTTCTAACTTCTGTCTTCTGTATTCTGATTCTATTATTAAACCTTTTCCGCTGCCCTTACCTTGGCGCTGCGGGCACGAGGATTGGCGTCTATTTCCTCCCTGGAGGGCTCCAGCGGTTTTTTCGTGAGAATGTTCAGTTCCTTTCGCGCATTGCATGTACACACCGGAAGTCCCGGTGGACAGGCACAATCCTGAGCCCTCTCTTTAAAAGTCTGCTTGACTATCCGATCTTCCAGAGAATGAAAGGAAATTACTACAATTCTCCCGCCGCTGTTTAATAAATCTACTGCCTGGTTCAACGCCTCAGGCAAAACCTCCAGTTCTCTATTAACAGCAATCCGCAGGGCTTGGAAAGTCCGTTTGGCGGGATGGGGACCGGCTTTCCGAGCCCCTGCGGGTATTGCCTGCTTAATGATGTCAACCAGCTGGCCGGTAGTTCTGATTTCCTCCCGGCGCCTTGCTTCTACTATAAAACGCGCAATACGGGCGGCCCATTTTTCCTCACCATAGTTTTTAATAATTCGGGCCAATTCCTTTTCATCCAGTTGGTTGACCAAATCTTTAGCTGACACCTTTTGCTCCGGGTCCATACGCATATCCAGCTCGGCATCCTGCTGGTAACTAAAACCGCGTTCGGCCCGATCCACTTGTGGCGAGGAAATGCCCAAATCAAACAATACACCGTCAACACCGACAATATCTAAATTGTGCAACACTTCACTTAGGTGGACAAAATTACTTCTGATAAGCGTAACCTTATCTTTGTAGGGCTGCAGCCTTTTGCCCGCAGCCTCTATGGCCTGGGGGTCCTGGTCCAGTCCAATGAGCCTGCCTTTGTTGCCCAACCGCCGAGCAATAGCAACACTGTGACCCCCCCCGCCCAAAGTGCAGTCAACATAGGTGCCATCAGGCTTTATCTGCAAAAGCTCCATGCATTCTTCAAGCATTATGGGTTTATGCACAAATTCCACGGTAAGACACGTCCTTTTCTGGATTTCAGGCTACAGGTCAATATTCAAATCCACAATTTTTTCAGCAATTTCCTCATAGTCGTTTTCCGCTTCCTGACAGTATTCTTCCCAAATTGCCTTGCTCCAAATCTCCACCCGGGAGGACACGCCTATGACAACCACTTCTTTTTCCAGTTTCGCGTAGTTGCGCAGTGTAGCAGGAAGCACAACTCTTCCCTGCTTGTCCAGTTCGCATTCCGTAGCCCCAGAAAAGAAAAATCTTACAAATGCCCTGGCATCCTTATTGGTAAACGGCAGTGCCTTCAATTTCTGTTCCAGTACTTTCCATTCTTCAGAGGGATAGACAAACAGGCAGTTATCCAGCCCTTTGGTTACCACAAAGTGGTCGCCCAGGCCGTCACGAAACTTGGCGGGAATAATGAGACGGCCTTTACTGTCAATTGTATGTAAATATTCCCCCATGAACATCGCACTTCACTCCACTTTGTGGGTAATTCCCTCCACTTTTCACCACCTACTACCACCCTATATTCTGTCCCCACCACCAGATTCCTGCTAACTAATTGGAGATTTTTGTTTTTTTTTTTTTTACATCTTGTGGCGTCTATGAGGGCATACTTCTGCTACGAAATGTTCACTCTAACAATAGAACAGCAGTCACTAAACGAAATGCTTGAAGGGGAGGGATGCAGCAATGTCCCAGGAAATGCAGGTAGTCTGGTGGGTTGTGGGTATTTTGGCCGCCATCTTTTTCGGGGGGCTGTATTTTTGGGCAAAAAGTCCCACCCTGCCCAAACCCACCCTGTTTGAAGTGATGGATGAGACGGAAGCGGAAATTCTTACGGAAGTGGAAAAAAAGGCGGAGGCAAGAGAAAAACATCGGAAATCAAAGTACTACGATTAAAAAAAAACACAGGCACTTAGCCTGCTTCGAGGTTGTTGACAAACTATCTGACTATGAAAGAAAGACCGATGTTAACACAGTGGCGGATTTTAACCGAGCAATATAGCAGAACAAGACGACCACGAGGCTGGTGGCGAGGTGAGCGACAGGAGGTCGCGAGGCGGCATCCGCGACAGGACGTCGCATATGCCTCGTACCTGCCGTAAGCCGAGCGAGAGTCCGTTTCTGCTTTGCACAGTTCTCATAACGACACGTGTTAACATCGGTCGGGGTTCTTCAACAGGCTGAAAGCAGGCACTGAGCCCGCTGCATTAAATACCGCCGAAGTACTTATCATCCCCGCCCTCGGTAAATTTGAAATCCGGGCGGTTTATTTTTTCTAAATTGGTGGTAATGGCATGTGCCATTTCCATAGACCTGCGCTTGCTTTGGGCAACCTGTGAAATCTTGTTGCCAACGGGCTGGCGGCGGTTGATCCTGGTCGCTCGCCTGTTCAGCATGCAAAACTCCTCCTTTGTTAAGTAGTTATCACTAACAACCGTTACGGTTAGTATGCCCAAAGCAGTAGTTTTACTTCCTCCTTTAGGAACCAAACCTTAAAATAGCAGATTTACCAGCGACAGAAAAGTAACGGGCACAGCCAAACCCAGATACCCGACCAAAATTTTACTCGTGTAATCCTGACGCAGCTTGCCGGACCAAAAATAAATCAGTCCCGGCACAGCCAGGAGGTAAATAATTAAAAAAACCGACCGCCCCAGGATGACACTACCCATTGTTACCTGCACGCCCACACCAAGGAAAACTGCTGCGGCAAAAACCAGCAGGCTCACAAAAACTCCCAAAAAATAAGGCTTATCTCCAAACATTAACATACACCTCCGGCCTTTTTCGGTATTATATGCGGCGGACAGGCCGGAGGTGAGACCTTTATCGAAAATAAATAAAATTGCTGTAAATCCAGGGAATCATTTTACCTCCCTTACGCCGGCGCACTTCCAGACGATAAACACCGGGGTCTCTTACCGCAAAGGTCAGTTCTGCGGTTTTTTCCGAGTGAATCCGCTGCCCATTGTGTATTACACTGATTTCACCTGCACCGGGCAGCTTGGCCCTGAGCTGCCACCCAGTGGTAAACCGGGTCTCATCACCCATGTTCAGAAGTTCACGGCCATTTTCCGCCCAAAAGCGAAATCCGTTAGCCGAAAAATAATAATCAAAAGCCACAAAGCAATGTCCGTGGCGCAGTGCCCCGTAAATACCTATCTTGTCGCTATTCAGGTCACCTGAAAGCGGTGCAGCCAGCAAAACATGCGTGTTAACCGTGCGGAACAAAAACTCGTAGGGAAAGATGCAGGCGGTAAACGGACCATATTTGACATTGACCGCATGGGCATCGGTACCACCAATGGCCACAACCTTGCGCTCCCGGGCAATCTCATCCAGTTTGGCCAGCGCCCGGGGACAAGCTCCCGTTATGGCGTAGTGGGGGTTGAGATATATCTGGTACAGGGCTTTTAGGAAACTGGTGGCCCCGTCCCGCCACTGGGAACTGTAATTCCAGACGCAAATTCCGGTAAAACCCTTTACGGCCCAATTATTCCAGGTGTAGGCATGTCCGCCAAACACCAGCCTGCTGCCTTTCTCAAACGGGTGAGCGATAAATCCGATGCCTCCCTGGCCATTGACGTGATCTATAACCTCCTGGGGGTTTTCGGTATTGTCCGGCACTTCCTCAGTTACCCCGTAGGAAAGGTAGTGATGGTAATTGTGATTGTTTTCCATACCCACCAGCAACAGTACGCCGTCATGCCATCCTTCATACCCGTCTTTTAACGCTCCCAGAGTATGGTGGTCGTTAAGGCCGATAAAATCTACTGATGCTTTGCGGGCAGCCTTTACAATATCAGCTATGTCCCCCGTACCATCGGAATATGTTGAGTGAACATGCAAGTTTCCCACATATTCGTAATCCAACAAAGTCTACGCCCCCTGCCTAAGCCAGTACATAAAGAACACAAAAACTACCAATAAAACCAAAAGCAAGACACCAAAACCGCTGACAACCAGTTCTATTATACCCAGGCTAACTAAAGTCACCAGAATGCCTGCCAAAAACGTCCCGGCGCAGATGGGCCACAGCGCACGCCAAAAAGGGATGCCCAGCAAAAACGCCAGAAGACTGCCGGTCCAAACACCAGTTCCCGGAGCGGGAATACCGACAAAAAGCAGCAGGCCCACAGCACCGTATTTCTCTACTTTATCGCTCTTTGCTCGTGTGCGCTGAAAAATGCTGTCCAAGACTATTTTGAACAGCCGGAAACGACTTAACCAGCGGCTCACCGGCTCTAACAAAGTCAACAACAGCACCACCGGCACTAAATTACCCAGCACTCCAAAGAGCAAAGCAGGCAGCGGCGCCAGGCCCTGGGCCAGGCCAATGGGCACGGCAGCTCTCAGTTCGGTAACGGGCAGCATGGATAAAAAAAATACCTGCCAGGTTACCGGTATGCCCCGGACGCTCTCAATTAACCACTCTGTCACAACCTCTCCCCCTTACTTCTGGTACGAAAATGAGAAGTGCTTGGCCAGCCGCACTCGTTCCGTCAGGGACTTGGCACTTCCTAGTTGCTCTCTTGCAAATAGCCGGATAAATCGTAATTTAAAGCATAAATCCTTTCCGCCGCCTCGTAAGACAAAGTACCGGCACCGCAACTGGGAGTAACCAGGACCTGCTTCAGCAAGTCCTCGGAAATGCCCTGCTTCACCAGCTTCCGCTTTTGTTCTTCCCAAAGGTCTGCCAGCCTGTACTTGTCCGTGGTGAATACTTTATCCGTAGTAGGTATCCCGCCCCAAGCCAGGTAGCCGCCTTGTTCCAGAAATTTCTTGATGTCGGCGGCGTTAACCAGTAAAGAATCAAAATAAAGATCGGCGTCAAAGCTGATAATGTCAAATCCAGCTTCGGTAAAAATAGACCAGTCAACTCCTGCACAGGAATGCACCCCGACCATCCGGGCATCTTTTTTAATTTCTGCGACCATCTCCGTAAATACGTCAATAACGTCCTGCCTGTTGACCGCGACAAAGGCTGACGACCCCACCGCATAAACTCCGGGGTCATCCACAAATATCACTGCCGGTAATCCCCTGGCGGACAGTTCCCTGGCCTGCCAGCGGGCCTGCATGGTCAGGGTCTTCACCAAAACATCACGCATCTGCGGTTGGTAGTATGCCGGTTTGCCGTCCTGGTCAAAAAGATACAAGGAAACTGTCAGCGGGCCGCTTATCTGTCCTTTTAGCATTTTTGCCTGCCGGGTACCCTTGCTGTCAATATCCTCTAAAAAGGCGTAAAACCCCGCAGCCGACTCCCGCGGTGTGGCAAATACCTGCAGGTCGTCAGTTTCCTCGGCTTCCAAATAGCGAGAGTAAAACCAGGTTAACTGCTCCTCCCATTTTGGGGAACCGCTGTTGAGACGCATTTTACCGTTGGAGGATTGTTCTAAAATGTCCAGTTCTACCAAAGGGTACAGGTACTGGTAGACAAAATGCTCCTGGTTACCCCGCTGGGGCAGCTGCGGCCAGTGGGGAATGTCAGGTAAATATTGCCAAATCAATTGCAGCGCCTTTTCCGGTTCCTGGTAAGGCAAACTGCCAATAGCTGTAGCGGTATATGCTTTTACATCCATAATGTTTCCCCTCCCTGAATTTTTGACTCACTTCTCCATCACTTGCCTTTCTGCCTGCAGAAATGGACTGCTGCTGACCTTTTGGCTCACAAGTTTAATTTTTAACCATACCGTCAGCAACGGATGGCATGAATGGGATAACCGTCCACACCATGTGCCGCTTCACCAATTACCTCCGCCAGCGTGGGATGCGCATGAATGGTATCGGCAACCTCTTCTGCGGTTAAGCGGGCGTTTATGGCCAGTGCCGCCTCTGCAATCAGCTCCGTTGCCTGGGGACCGATAATGTGCACCCCCAGTATTAGCCCGGTACTGCTATGGGCAATCATTTTGATTAAGCCGTGTCCTTCACCCAAGGTTAACGCCTTACCGTTCACCGCAAAAGAGAATTTGCTCACTTTGATATCGCCAAATTCTTTTCTTGCCTCTTCTTCCGTCATCCCAACCGTAGCCACTTCCGGGAAAGTAAAAATACAGGCCGGAACAGCGCGAAAATCAAACTCTCTGGGCTGGTCCATACAGTTTTCTGCAGCAACCATCCCTTCGGCTGCCGCCACATGCGCCAGCATGGTCCCGCCCACCACATCACCTACGGCGTAGATGCCGGGCACGTTGGTTTCCATGCGCTCATTCACAACCAGGCGCCGCCCGTCATGGTGCAGGCCCAAGCTGTCCAGGGGCACCCCTTCCAGGTTGGGCACTCTCCCCGTGGCCAGCAATACCAGATCCACTGCTATTTCTTCCTCCCGATCCTGTAACGTGACGATTAACTTGTCCTTCCGCCGGATACGTTCCACCATGGCCTTGGTATATATGGTAATACCCTGCTTTTTCAACAGCGGGGTCAGGCGCCGCGATATTTCCTGGTCCACCGACGGCAAAATGTATCTTTCCATTTCCACCACGGTGACCTTACTACCGAAGGTATTAAAAATACTGGCCATTTCCAGGCCTACGACACCGCCGCCCACCACCAGCATGCTGTCGGGCACTTCCGTCAACTCTAACACCTGGTTAGAGGTTATCACTCCATCCAGCTCAGCACCGGGAATGGGAATTTTCATGGGGGTAGAACCGGTGGCAATGATAATCTTTTTGCCCTTTACGACCTGCTCACCGCTTTCCTTTTTCACCACAATCGAGTGAATATCCTTTACTTCTCCCTTTCCATAGTAAACGTCTATTTTGTTGGACCGCATCAAGTGTTTCAGGCCGTTTAAAAGGTCGGCAACTACCTGTTCCTTGTGATTAATGACACGTTCATAATTAAGTTGGGCATTTTCCACTTTCACGCCAAACCGTTCCATATCCGGTACTGACCGCCATACCTCGGCACATTTAACCAGGGCTTTGGTCGGGATGCAGCCCCAGTTTAAGCAGGTACCGCCCAGGTTATCCTTTTCCACTATGGCTACCTTACCACCCAGGTGGGCAGCATGAATGGCGGCGGTATAGCCGCCGGGACCACCGCCCAAAACAACCACATCATACAATTTTATCCCCTCCAAAATGCAAAACACCGGCCCGTGTAAAAACAATGTACTTACCAGTAGTTAACCCCTGACATTCATAGTTTATGCGCAATCTTAAAGCGTTAATCCGCAAAGCCCGTTCCCAATACCACTCAGTTACCGCATTTACCCCCGAGCTGCTGCAGCCAGATAATCTTGGACGCAAGCTCCAAAGAAGTGGTATACTGCAGGGCCTGCTCCAGCGTGTCACCAATGGCAAAGGTCCCGTGGCCCCTGAGAACGGCTACCGGACACTCTTTAAGCACTGCGGGAATCTTGCGGGCCACTTCCGGCGAACCAATGGTTTCCCGCGCACTAATTACAGGAACACTGTCCAACAAGTATTTTGCTTCCGAGTCCACCGGCTGTATGGCATTGTTTTGAAAAGATAAGGCCACTGTATAGGGCGGATGGGCATGCAGTACCGCCCCGGCCCCGGTATGTTTGTAAATTGCCCGGTGCACAATCAGCTCGGAAGATGCCAGGGCGTAATCACCGTCATCAACCGCCAGGCCTGTTTCCACCACATCACCTTCCTGCAAGCGCCCCAGCATAGCCCCGGAACGCGTGATAAAAATGCGGTCCTTGCGGATGACGCTCAAATTCCCACCGTGGGAACTGATTAAACCGGAGATAAACAAGTCCCTTCCTACCTGCTGAAAATTGGCAAGCATGCTGACCCTCCTTAACCTCCCGCCAGCGGCGGGAAAAAGCTAACTTCATCGCCCTCGCAGAGCTGGTAATCTTCATTGACCACCCTGCCGTTAATCATGATAATTGCCGTTTGTTTTTCACCGGACAGCCCAAGCTGCGCCACCAAATCATCCAGCGTGGCACCTTCGGGCAATTCTGCCTCCCACTGTCCTTTATCAGCCTCAGGTGGCGCAAGGTCCCGAAAATTGGCAAATAGTTTTACCTTTACCCTCAAGGTGTTTTACCTCCCTTCGTCATTGCCCATCTTGCCGCTCCGTAAAAACCAGCTTCATTACCCAGTTGGCTTAACACAACCTTTACCGGACGCCGGTCATAAAACAGCAGTTGCTCACGAATTACCCGGCGTAAAGGTGTTAAAAGCGTATCACCAGCACTGGCTACTCCGCCGCCAATAATAACTCCCTCCAGGTCCAGGACGGTGAGCACGTTGGCAACGGCCACTCCCAGGTAATATGCTGCCCGGTCTACCACCTGCCGTGCCACCCGGTCACCAACAGCTGCTGCTTGATACACGTCTTTGGCTTCAATTTCCTGTTTCCTGTTGAGAACGGTTTCGTGCTGGGCTGCCAGGCGCTTGGCTTCGCGTACAATTCCCGGAGCGGCAGTCAGCGTTTCCACACAGCCCGAACGCCCGCAAGAACACACCAGCCCGTCATTGGCCTTAACCACCATGTGGCCAATTTCCACCGCCATGCCGCTGAGGCCCGTGTAGAGCTTCCCATCAAGAATTAACCCGGAACCAATGCCCGTACCAATGGTGACCATTAACAAGTTCTGCATCTCTCTGCCACTGCCCTGCCACCATTCACCTAAAGCTGCCAGATTGGCATCATTGTGGCAGTAGACCGGCTTGTTGACGAGGCCAGCAAAGTCCCGGACAAATTCCCTATCCCGCCAGTGGAGATTTGGCGCCAAAACCACAAAGTTTCCGCCGTCCGACATCAGCGCCGGCACACCAATTCCCACGCTGCGGACCCGGTCCAAAGGAATATCCATCTCCCTGCAGAGATTGTCCACCGTTTCCTTAATGTTCTGCAACACGTGGCGGTATCCCTTGTCCCGCTCGGTCGGCCGCGAAGTTTTGACAAGCAGCTTGCCGTCCTTGGAAAACAGAGCACCTTTTATGCTGGTTCCGCCCAAATCCACAGCAGCTACAACAGCCATTTACAATCAACACCTTTTAAAAAATACACTTATGCCATCTACTAACATTTTTCTCCAAAATCAAAAACTTTACTAGCTATTTTAGCAGAAAAACAGCATAATATTAACCAATTTACTTAAAACAAAAACCCCGGGTTCCCGGGGTTTAACAAATGCTTGTTGACAATTTCCTAGGCAAGATTTAATTTGGCTTTAAGGGTTTCCTTGTCGGTAAACCCAATAATTCTGTCCTGCTCCCGGCCATCGGCTAACAGCGCCAGCGTGGGAATGCTCATAATACCGAAACGAGCAGCAACCTGCGGGTTTTCGTCCACGTTCACTTTGGCAATGGTCACTTCATCCGTCTCTTGAGCCAGCTCTTCCAATACCGGGGCCATCATCCGGCACGGGCCACACCAAGGAGCCCAAAAATCCACCAGAACTTTTCCGTTCTTCACAAACTCATCAAAATTGGCATCAGTCAACTCCACAATACCTGCCATTACAATCTTCCTCCTTTAAATTTTTTGTGTTATCAAAGACAAGCTGACCATCTAGCCTGTCAAACCATTGTAATTGCATTGTACTTGCATAGGGTAACACACTTTTTACAGCCGCGGCAATCATTGGTGACGAAACGAAAACCTTCGTCTTCGATAATAGCATTTGCCGGGCAGTTTTCCATCGGGGGACAATTTTTCTCCTGCTGGCACTTGTCACCATCAATGACAGCACGAAGTGTAGCCACTACTGATCCTCCTTTTGGCGGGCTAATTGTTGCAAGCATTCCAATTCTTCTTCTAACTCTTCCAACTGAGCCCACATACTGGGTTTCAGAGAATGCGCCGGCAGGCGCTTTTTTAAGTCCTCCAGCTGAACCGTAACTTCCTTAATTTTTTCTTCAATATCCACTTTATCTTCCTCCCAAGCATACCCAAACGGGGTATCTGTGTATTATTATACTAGAGTTGTTTTTCACTGTCAATAAAAAAAGTGAGGCCGTTAAGATAACTCCTAACAGCCTCCTGCCTTTACGCTAGAAGTATTTTTTCATTTCCTCATCCAGTTCCTCATCATACAGGCTATCTGTATACTCTTCGCCATCACCGTCACCATGTTCTTCCGTGTATTTCCGCCTGGTTTTCTGGAGGTAACCAACCATAATCCCGCTGCCGACAATTATGCCGATAACGGGCATGATCCAGGCCGCAAGAAAGAATCCCTTTTTCGGAGGCGCTGCCAGAATTTGATAACCGTAAATATCAACAAAACGGTCAATAATTTCGTCTTTGGTTTTCCCCGCCTTCACCATGGCGGCAATTTCTTCCTGCATTTCAACGGATTCCGGCTCGGGGCAATCAACCAGTGCCTTCCCGCAAAAGTCCGGTGACTTAAACCAGCCGTAAGCTTCCTCCACGGTAAAGGAACTCCCGGCCAGTGCCGCGGTACTAAAACCAAGCATGCTTAATAATAAAGTTAGAACCACAATACCCTTTTTCACACGCAACGTCCCCCTTGTTTAACCTCTAATGTTTAAACATTTCGCTATAAATATGCATTTCCCTTCTTGAATCATAGAGTTGCAGTAAAAATCCCATAATAAAACTGTACGAAATATTCCCCGCTACCCGTGGAACCAATAACTTAACCACAAAAAAGAAGCCCACCTGCGTGGGCCTGGTTGTAACTTATTCATTACTCTGTTGACGGTTTTTAATTTCCTGTTTCCAGGAGTTAATTCTATTTTTAGTGTCCGGGTCCGGATTTAACGCCAGGGCAGCTTCCCATTGTTCAAGAGCCTTGTCATACTCCTGTTTGACGAAAGCCAGAAAGTACCCGTAATTCACTTTGGAATTGATATGCTCGGCATCGGTTTCGATGGCTTTCTTAAAAAACTCCTCCGCCAACTCGTTCTGCCCGCTGTACATAGCGGCAGTGGCCAGGTCCGTCATGACATTGGCGTCTGCGGCGCCCAGTTCCACAACCTTTTGATAGGCTTCGGTAGCTTTTTTAAAATACTTGGTACCTTTCTCCACATTTTGCAGTTCAAATAAGTATTCCGCCCCAAGATCATATGCTTTATTTCCCAGATCAACCAATATAGTAGTATTATCGGGATTAGCTTTCAGTGCCTGCTCGTACTGGCGAATGTCAGTGAGCATCTTTTGGATAATATTCTGCTGTGCCGAAGCAGTCCTGCTAGCCGTGTTACCGCTAGTCCCACCCTGGTTATTTGCCGGCTGAGGGCTGGACCAGATAGTGAAGGATAACACAAGACCTACTGCTAAAAGAGGTGTAAAAATCAGGAAGATGGTTTTATTGTTTTTGCGGAAAAATTTCATCATAGGAAAAATCCCCTCTCCGTTACCAGATTCGCCTACAGCGTTATGATATTACAAGTTCACCAGGCCTGTCAATAAAAGCACTGACATTGGCACAGGAAGATTTAGTAAATTTTTTGTTAATTTAGGCAAAAAAGGTGGCACTTTTAGTGCCACCTTGACATGGAAAAAGTTACGAAAAGCAAACTGCTTTCTTAATTTTTAAGCTCAACCAAACGGACTACCTGCAGGTCCGCAGCTGCTGCCACCGCCGGCAGCACCGCCTTTTAACAATCCAAAACCCGTAAATCTCTGCTCGGTCTCACCGTTACATTTGGGGCATCTTACTTTATCCTTGTCCTGCCAGGACACACGCTTGGTAAATAGTTCTCCACAATCCTTGCATTTGAAATCGTAGTTTGGCATCTGCTTCACCTCCTATTATAGACCAGCTTATTTCACCAATCCATAAGGCCATTGGTAAACACCGCCGGCCAAGTTGTATACCTCCGTATAACCTTTCTCAACCAGCAGCTGAGCTGCATGGACGCTGCGTGAACCCGAGGCACAGACAACCAGAATCTTCTGGTCTTTGGGCCACTGCTTGGCAGTTTCCGCCAGTTCGCTGAACGGGATATGCATGGACCCGGGTATATGCCCCTGCTTGAACTCTATTTCTGAACGAACATCGATGATTTTGGCACCTTGCTGTATCAGCTCTCTTGCTTCTTCCACAGTGACGTTACGGTAGCCATTTCCCGCACAGGCAGCCACCATCAGGATCAGAAGCAGCAAGGTAGCCAGTACCGTTAACTTGCCGAAAAACTTTCGCATCCAGCTCACCCTTTGTCTTACAATCGCTAGCTAAACAGCCACAGGAACGAATAGCGGTTTACGTAAAGCTGCATCAGTATAACTAATATTACCGATGCCCAAAAAACCATCTTATTAAGCCTGCTGGTCTTGGACTTATAATAAATTAAATAATAAGCTACACCAAGCAAAACCACAGTCAAGACCACAAAGACAATCTTGTACTTTGCAAACACGGCCAGCGAACCCAATCCGGCGCCACTCAACCCGAGGGCAGCAAACACAAGCGGCAAAAGTCAGGTTATACACGAAAAGAATGCGGCAACGACTGCTCCGATACTCGCCAATTTTTCCTTCATTACCAGTAACTCCTCTTAAAGCTTTCTTTTTATTATACTAATAAAAAATTACGCTGTCAATATCAGCACACACCGTAAAAGCTAGCTGACCTGCATTTCCCGTTCTGCCAGCGGAATGCTGAAGGAAAATTCCGTTCCTTGGCCCAGTTCACTGGTAACGGATACCGTACCACCGTGGGCCTGAACAATATTTTTCACAATGGCCAGGCCCAGTCCCGTACCGCTGTGCTCGTGTTGACGGGTACGCGCTTTGTCAACTTTGTAAAAGCGCTCCCAAATATACTCCAGTTCCTCTTTGGGAATACCGGAGCCCGTATCCCTGACACTCACCCTGGCCTGCTCATCCTTGGACACGGTTACCGTAACACTACCGCCAGCAGGGGTATGCCGCAGGGCGTTGTCCACCAGATTGACCAGAACCTGTTGCATCCTGTCCGCATCACCCACAATCCAGACTTTCTCCTGGGGCACTTCCGTCTCCAGCCGGATACCCTTTTCCCTCGCCAGCGGCTGCATTTTTTCCCTGACCTGTCCGGCAATGGCACAGAGGTCAATGACATCCATATTCATATTTAACCGGCCGTTTTCCATTTGCGTCAAATCCATCAGATCATTTACCAGCCGCCGCAGTCGCAGAGTTTCGTCCAGAAAAATTTTGATAATCTGCTCTCGTTCTTCCGGGCTGTCCGCCAAACCGTCCTGCATGGCTTCGGCATAACCCTGCAGGTACGTCAGCGGGGTACGCAGTTCATGGGACACACTAGCTAAAAATTCTTTCCGCAGTCTTTCCAGTTCTCTTTCTTTGGTCACATCCTGCAGAATAGCCACTACCCCGCTGGGTTTGTCATGGGCACCCAGCGGCGACATGCGTACTGCAATAACCCTGTTTCCCGTAGCCAGCTCTTCTTTTAAGGCAGCACCATTTTCCAGCACTTTTTGAACCCAATCACTAAATTCACCCTTCAATTTCTCCTGTGAAGCAGTTTCCTGCCAGTCCAACAGACGTTTCGCCTGTTCGTTAAGGAACATAATGTTACCGGAAGCTTCAAAAGTTATAATACCGTCTGACATACTACCCACCACGTTGGCAAGCTTTTCCTTTTCCTCCGATAGGGCCTGGGTATAACTTTCCAATTGCGCTGCCATATAATTAAGAGATTTACCCAGCAGCCCGATTTCGTCTTCTGTTTCCACCTTCACGCGTCCCTTAAAATCACCGTTGGCCATACGGTGAGCAATATTCTTCATCTGCAGCAGCGGTAGCGACAATCTCCTAGTTGTAAAAAAGCCCAAAACTGTGGCCAAGAGCACCGCTCCAAAACCGGTAAAAATGACTATCCGCCGTATATCAGCAATGGTCTGACTAATAGGTTCCACCGGCATGTAAATCAAAACGGCACCGATAACCTGTCCGCTCCGTTTAATGGGCACCGCAGCATTAAGCATCGCCATGTCAAACCGCTCGTGATAGCCGCGCGAAGTGACAATTTCTCCACGCAGTACCCGCTCCACCTCACTGCTGTAAAAGCGTGTGCCGGGCTGCATACCCATCATGCCGCTACAGGAGCGAACCAGCCCATTATTGTTAACAACCATCACCGAAGACCCGAGAAATTCTTCAAGCAAATCCAAATGGCTAATGGCATATTCATCCCCGCGGGCAATGGCATTGGCAATACGCATGCCGTTGCGCACCATTTCCTGTTCTTTGTGATCGTAGTAAAAATCTTCCAGCATCTGAGTCAAAAAGATACCCAATACCAAAAGCGTTACCAGCACCAAAGCTACCACGCCCAACCACATTTTGCCCACTACACTGCGCATTAAGTACATGGTTACGTCACCTCAAACTTATAGCCTACACCCCACACGGTATGAATAAATTTATCCGGCCCCTTGCTTAACTTCTCCCGCAGCTTTTTGATATGCGTATCCACAGTCCGTAAATCCCCGAAATAATCGTAACCCCATACTCGTTCCAAAATTGCCTCACGGGTAAAGACCTTTCCTTGATTCTTGGCGAGAAACAGGAGCAAATCATATTCTTTTGGCGTCAGGGCAATTTCTTCTCCTTCGTAAAGTACCTTACGCGCTGCGACATCAATGGATAATCCCTTGAACCGGAGAACATTTTCTTCCTGAGTCTGCTTGCTACCGAACTCCCTGGTTCGCCGTAGCAGCGCCCTCACTCTTGCCACCAGTTCCCGCGGGCTGAAAGGCTTAACGACATAATCATCGGCACCCAGCTCAAAGCCCAGTACCCGGTCAATTTCCTCACCACGGGCCGTGAGCATGATTATGGGCACGTGAGAAAACTGACGGATGGAACGACAGACACTTAAGCCGTCCTGTTCGGGCATCATAATATCCAAAATAATAAGGTCATAATCGTTTTCGCGCGCCATGGATATGGCGGTTTCCCCGTCTGCCGCTTCTTCTACCTCAAAGCCTTCCTTTTCCAGGTACATTTTCACTAGGTTACGCATCTTCTGTTCATCATCGGCAAAAAGCACCTTTATACCCACTATACGCCACCTCTTTTACCAAAAAAATTGAAAAAGGATGGTGCCCCATCCCCTTAATCTCGTCTAAAATCCGTAATTTTGGCTTTTTTGAAGAGCTGAATGAAATTCAACACAAAACGCAGTTCCTCTTCATTAAGGTTGCAAATCAACCGCAGTACGGACTGCACGTTTTCATCCGCCAGCAACTTCCTTAGCTCAGGCGAAAAGCTGGGAAGCATCTCCTCGATGCTGTCATTATCCAAGACAAAATAACACGGAGATACACCCAAGACTTCCGCAACACTTTCCAATGTCTTTAGGGAAGGCTGTACCCTGCCGTTCTCAATCTGACCTACCAGGCCGGCAGAAATCCCTGCTTTTTTTGCCAGGTCTGCCTGGGTTAGCCCCTGTTCTTCACGGATGGAACGAAGCTTCAACCCAATAGTGTTTTCGTGACTGTGCATCAGCGTGGAAACAGGCACCTCCAGCGCCTTGGCAATCATCTTGATAGTATTGACCGATGGGTGAACACTTTCCCGCTCTATTTCACTGAGATAACTGGGTGAAATACCAACCTTTTCTGCCAGCGCTCCCAGGGTAAGCCCCTTATCTTCCCGTAACATGCGAATTTTATCACCCATGGATACCTTCAATTCATTTCCTCCTAGATCAATCAGCATGTTGCGAGACACATTGAGAGCGTTGGAAATCTTGTCCAGGGTCTTTATTGAAGGCCGCTTGGCGCCCCGCTCAATCTCGCTGAGATACGAAACAGACAGACCTGCTCGTTCCGCGAGATCACTTAATGTATAATTTCTTTCCTCTCTTAACTCTCGGATTTTCTCACCTAAAATTATCATAATCAACGCCCCCTATACATACCCATAGGGTGTATATACAAGCTAATCGTACACTAAATAACAAGGCTTGTCAATAGTAAGGATGACCATTACCGGTGCTAACTAATCATTTAAGCAGTTTTCTTCCAATTATTCTTTCCAGTTGCCCCAGGGTATTGCAGAGATACATTTTACAGTGTCTTTGAAAAATCGCCACCGTTTGGTGTTTTTCCCATTGTTCCGCGGGCATTGGGTTTAACCACAAGACCTCCCTGACCACGTTTTTGACACGTCTCAGCTTTTCAGCTGCTTTTAAAGGCTGCAGGGTTTTGGTGTCACTGATGATTATCACTAAGGTATTGCTTCCCAGGGCTGAAAAGTATTGTGTCAGCAGGCGGTGCAACGACAAATTGAGGTTGGTTCCTTCACCCCAAACACTGCTGTCTGTTTGCATTTTTCTGGCAAATTTCTCCATATCCTTGCCGGCTGCATGTCGGGAAAGCTGTACCTGTTCCAGGTCTTCAGAAAACAGGAAAACCTGCAATTTCCGCACCGTGGAAACCAGTCCGGCCACAAACAGCATGGCAAAAGTGGAATAGCGAGCCATGGAACCAGACACATCACAGATCAATAGTAAATCCGGTTTCCTAACCCGTTTTTCCCGGTACCTTAAGTCCAGGGGGATTCCACCATAACGCAAATTTGAACGAATGGTTCTGCGGATATCAATTTGTTTTACTTTTTTCGAGTTTTCGTACCGCCGGGAAATCCTTGTGGCCAGGTTGCGGGACAGCTTACGGATCACCTGGTTCATATGCGGTATGTCTTTTTCCTCAATACTTCCCATGTCCTGACGTAGCAGATTTTTCTCCTGCGGGCCATTAAAGTTCAGCTCAGCCAGTAAGGCATCCAAATATTCATCGCCGATGCTTTCCAACTGCACGGCTTTGAAACCCCGGTTTTGCTGCCAGCGCTGTAGATGCCCCTTTACCAGGCTTTCCACAAGCGGTTTGAATTTCTCCGTTACATTTTTTCCCTGGCTGGTTTCGTGTAAAAAGTTTTTCAGGCGCTCCTGTTCTTCCGGCGACATTTCGCTGTAGGCCAGCTGTTCCTCCTCCGTCAAATCCAAACTTTCCTCTTGAAACTGCAGGTCTTCTTTGGCTTTTTCCAGTTGCTCCTGTCGTTTGTCCAACCGCTGCCGGTGTTTTTGCATGATGTCCTGTTTGGCTGTTTCCGGAACAAAAAAGCTGTCAAAAAGCCGTTCAAAAGTACTGATATATTCTCTGTCCTTTACCAGGGTACCCTGCAGGGCGGCTTTTACCTCCGCCCTGTCCTTGATATCCACTGCAGTTAGTGCCTGCAGCGCTTCCACACTCTCAGCGGAACTAATGCGCAAACCGCTGTGGCGTAGCAGGTGTACAAACCGGAGCAGGTTGACCTCGATATAGCTTTTATCAGTTATTTGGCTATAATTCCGAACATTGCCGTACATAACGATACAGTCCCTCCGGACCAACCTGTTTTTCGAAATTCACCACATCGTCCTGATCTTTGAAAATGACCGTCTCGGTATCAGCAATGACCTCCGGGGATAACCGGTCTGCATCAAGAGCCATCAAAGCCCGCACCCAGTCAATGGTCTCCGCTATGGCAGGAGTCTTTTTCAGCTCTACCTCCCTGCGGATAAAGGACATGGCCAACGCAACTTCTTGAGACAGTTTTTCGCCGGCTTCAGGAACCCGGCTGTTAATAATCTGCAACTCTTTTTCCACCGACGGGTAATCAATGTACAGGAAGATACACCGCCGCTTGAGACCGTCAGACAATTCCCGCTCACCGTTACTGGTCAGCACAACTATGGGAATCTCCTTTGCCGTAATAGTTCCCATTTCCGGGATGGACACCTGGAAATCGGACAATACTTCAAAGAGAAACGCTTCAAACTCCTCATCAGTTTTATCAATCTCGTCAATCAACAGCACCTGCTTTTTATCCCCGCGAATAGCCTGCAGTAAAGGCCGCTCCAGCAAGTAATCGGAGGAAAACAGGGTGTCTTCGTCAAGCTGTTCTTTTTCCGAATTTTCACTCAACTGAATGCGCAGCAACTGTTTTTGGTAGTTCCATTCATACAGCGCCTTATTTTCATCCAGTCCCTCGTAACACTGCAACCGGATTAAGTTGGTCCGAAAACAGCGGCTGAGCACTTTGGCAATTTCCGTTTTCCCCACGCCGGGGGCACCGGTAATGAGCAGCGGTTTTTCCAAACGGAGTGCCAGGTAAACTGTAGTGATCAACTGCCGGTCACAAATGTACCCTTGAGCAGCGAACTCCTTCCACAACCAATCCTTATCAACTAGCATTCAGTTCACCTTCCCGCTTTCGTAAGTACTCCAAACCCAGCCGATTTACCAAACCAGCAAACTTTTCGCCCGGATGGGCCTCTTTTAGATATATTTGTAATAACGAGTCAACCAGCGGTACCACCTCTTCCTTTTTTACCAGGGGATAGATTTCATCGGCCAAATGGGGTCTCCTTCCTAGCTTACCCCCAACCAAAACTCTAAATCCGGTATCCTCCACAACCATGGCTTTTGCCGGACAGGCTCTGGCACAGATACCGCAGTTTAAACACCTGCTTCTATCTATTACCGCTGTTCCATCAGATATTCGAATTGCCTTATCGGGACATACCCGGATACAACCACGGCAGGCTGTGCACCTGTCACGCTGCACCGCTACCACCTGCTGCCCCTGCAAGCCGATATCTTTTATCTGGGGCTGGGAGCAGCTGTTGGGACAGCCGGATACGGACACACGAAAGATATGGTGGTACAAGGCCTTACCCGGCGCCTTTTGCCGCAACTGCTCGTTTATTTCCCGCTTAGCGGTCAACTCCTTTAATTGTTTGACTACTTCCGTCATCTCAAAACAACTGTTGGGACAGCCCTGGGCCGCACGGCAGGTTTCCAGTACCACCATGTTTTTTATTTCCAACCTTGATCCCTCCTTTGATTAAATTATATCACAGCCATCCGTGAATAAGTGTGTTCCAGCTCACATTAATATTTTTTGAAAAAAATAGCCGCGTGTGACCTCCCTGGACTGCATGCAATATGTTGCCACCAGCAGCTTAACTGTCCATGGTAACGGGAATTTCTCCTGCAAAAGTTATCCCGTTAGTATCTACCTGATATCGATATGCTTTTGCCGTAACTCCTGATCTGACAGCGGCAGCAAAGGTCACGGCAAAGGCGGGATCAGTTGCCTTATTGGGCGCAAATTTTTCAGCATCGGCCCGCTGAACAATAAAGATCACAGCAGCGCCGTAACCATTGTTCACAGCGTCTATCAAGTGCTGCAAATGTTTGCGTCCCCTTTCCGTCGGCGCATCGGGAAACATGGCCGTTTTGCCCTCAACCAGTGTCACGGATTTCACTTCCAGGTAAGTCCGGACATCATCTCCCGTTACCAGAAAATCAAACCGGCTATCCTTGTACATCACCTCACGCCGGTACTCCTTATAGTTTAGCCAGGGAAAGGCATTGTGTTGTAGTTGCTGCTCAACCAGCTTGTTGGGTAGTTGTGAGTTAATGGCTACCAAGTGGTCGCCATACCGGACCAGCGCCAGCTGATACCGGGTAGCCCTGTTTTTCCCCGGAGTAGGCAGCAAGTATACCCGGCTACCCTCAACCAGCAGTTCCCGCATCCTGCCGGAATTTGGCACGTGGGCCAGCTCTCTCCTGCCGTTCACTTCAACCTGAGCAACAAAACGATTATCCCGCTGTATAAATCGGGCTGGAACCAACTGCTTCAGCCACTGGTAGGCTAACAAGATTATTCCCCCATTTCTCACACATCAAACCAGAGTCAATACATCATCTATTTTCAACGGCTCCGCCGAGTAAAAACCTTCTCCATATTCCACCTTAATCAAACTGCCAAAATAACCATTTCTGGCCTCTACCCGCTTCAATAAGTGTGGCAATTCGGTGGGATTCTGATCCGGCCAGGTACCGAACTGGGATACATGAGCCATGATAGCCTCCTGTTTTTTCCGGTACACGTCGGTAATATCGACCACAAAAGAAGGTTCCCGGGTATAGTGCAGAAAATAGTAGAAGAGCTTCTGCGGCCGGTGGGGCGGCTGGTCGGGATATCTTTTCCACAGGCCGGCAATAAACATGGCCTGGGTAACCAGATTACTGGTGGCAATATGGTCCGGGTGCCGGTCGCGGCTGTCCGGCGCCAGAATAATTCTGGGTTTAAAACGCCTGATCACCCGCACAACGGGTTCCAAAAATTCCTCCTTCACTTCAATGCGGCTGTCCGGTAACCCCAGGTTAACCCTGTCCGCAACCCCCAGAATGGCCGCCGCCTTTTCCGCTTCCTTGCTTCTTTCCTCCACGGTTCCGTTGGAGGCCATTTCCCCCTTGGTCAAGTCCACTAAAACTACCCGCCGGCCTTGGGCAGCTTGTTTCGCCACCAAACCACCGGCACCAATCTCTATATCGTCAGGATGCGCACCAAAGACCAGTAAATCCGTCTCATAAACAGTTTCTTTTGTCATGCCACTACTCCCCTTTATAATTTTTAGCCTCAGTCCACGTAAAACAGCTGGTGAACCCATGCATCGGTAAAATCTACCCTGTCAAACACCCGTAACAGGTCTTCACCATAATAAAACAGCAGTGAATAAAAACTATAAGTGGATTCCTGGCTGTTTCCGCCCGGCAGTAACACGTCCTGTACGGCCTTAACTTCCCGGATAAAACCCTGATGCTGCTTTTTAAAACTCTGCCAGGCCTTTTTCTGCAGGTATTCCAGGTGGCCAGCGATCCGGTTCCACCGGTTCATGCCTGTTGTTTCCAGCTTGGCGTCCACCTGCCGCAACTGTTCCAGTAAATTCTGGTATTGGCTGTACATTTCCTGTCGCGTGCCTGCAACCAGATCTCTGACACCCAAGTGATCCCGTTCATTTAAATAACTGGCCAGGTAACCGTCCAGGCCCCGGTGCAGCCAGTTTTCATCTGCCTGCAGCATGTCCAATACTTCCCGTTCCCTGCTGCCCAAGACCGTTAGCTGAGCCCGCGGGTAAACTGGCGGCATGGGTACGCCGCATCCCCGGTAAACCTCTTTTAACTGGGCAAGATAGTTGATTTCGCCAGGCCCGGCCACAAAAGCCACCGTAGGTAACAGGTAGTCCTGGACCACCGGGCGCAGGGCCACGCCCGGGCTGAACTTTTCGGGAGCAGTTTCATTCAGCGCGGCAAGTTCTTTTAAAGAGATGCTCCAGGACGCCAGGCCCCGGCGGGTGGTCACCTGACAGTCATTCAGGTGCAGGGGCAGCCGGTCACCCCCGTGGTAGTAAAACAGGTGCATGTGCCCGGGTTCTTTGATGATAACCGGCTCATATCCTAAAGCCGCCAGCTTCTGCCCACCGGCGGCAACTTCTTCCTGAACTTTCGGGCTTTCCACGATAGCTCTCCGGATAACCGGCGCCGCCAACTGTCGCAGTTCCGGCAGCATGGGATCCAGCATTACCAGCCCGTAATCATCAAACAGTTTCAGCATACACCGGGCAAACCACTGGCAGATACTCCGGGACTCATGCATCATGGACCGGTGTTCCGCCAGCAGCTTTTTGTTAAAGTCGTCATCCGGCACTGCAGCAGCCACCCGGTTAAGAAATTCATCAATACCGGTCAAGGAAATACAGCCCACCGAGGGACGTCCCCGGGGCACATGGTTCAGGGATAACAGCCTGCGCCTTCTCTTGGCCGTTATTACGTACAAACGGTTTACCTCGGGGTAATCATGGTCTTCGCTGGCCATCCAAAAAACCGGCACCACCGGCTGGGACAATTCCTCAGTCAATTGTTGTGCCAGCGCAACCGCAGTCATGGCCTTGTAAACAGTCAGTGCCGGACCGGTAAACAAACCTGTCTGCTGTCCTGTCACCACCGCCAGGCAATTTTCCCTTTCCAACAACTGTGCATTGGCAAGGGCTTTTTCTCCCGCACCCAGCTGCCGGTTGTATGTAACCAGACAGCTAGACAGCTTTTGTCGGTGGTGCAGGCTCTTGTTGACCCGGGGTGCCTGTCTTAGACATCCGCTTAGGCCGGGTTCTTCAGCAAACCGGCTCTGCAATTTTTGCCAGTTAAAGTAATAATCATGCACAATGGCTGTCCCCGTCAAGGGTAGAACACGTTTGCTGTACATTAAGCGTCTCTCCTTAAAAACCAAAAGATTTGCTGGTAAGGAAAAGCTCCAATGTTAAAAGAAAAACCGGGGATACCCCCCGGTCTATTCACTTTTGCATTTGCTGCAGTATCCGTAAAATTCCAACCTGTGGTACAGAACATCCAATCCCTGGTCCCTGACCAGAGAGTTCAGAGCCGGCATATCGGTCATATCTATATCGGAAACCTCACCGCACTTAACACACACAAAATGATAATGATTCTCTGGATTGCCGTCAAACCTGCTGTAAGAACTGCCATAATTCAGTTCCATAATTTCGCCCATTTCCACCAGCAGGCGCAAGTTCCGGTAAACAGTGCCCAGGCTAATCTTGGGCATAACTTTTCTGGCCTCTTGATACACCCAATCGGCAGTGGGATGACACTTGGTACCTTTGACTATATCCAATATTAATTTCTTTTGTTTGGTCATGCGGTGTTTGGACATATGATGCTCCTTATTGATAATTGTTACAATTATTATATCTTATTCCCGGGAAATACGCAAATGTCAGGCAAAATATAATTTACCCGGAGCAAACCCTGCCGCCGCTTAACAGGTTTTTCAATCTAATTGAGATTGGTTTCTCCCTCGCCCAGGTCAAACCACTCCTTAACGGCATCTCCCAGAATTTTTTGGATGTCAGCCATTAACCGGGATAACCGGTACTCGGCGGTTAAATACTCGTTGATATTGTTATTTAACGAAAGCATCTGGTACATTCTTTCCAATTGTTCTACCTGTTCTTCGGGAACCATCTGACCGGTAGCCTGGGCCATTTGGACCTCCAGCTGTTTGGTACGAAAATCCCTGAGCATCTTCACGTTATTGTCATCTTCTTCCACTTTAGCTTTCGCCTTAACAAACTCTTTATATTCATCGCTTTCCGCCAGGGCTCTTGCAAGTTTATGCGCCAAGTCATAGGTTTCCATAAAACCGATACCTCCTTGTACTGCTAAACTTGTAGTTTACTGCAAAATATAAGTAAATGGCCTCTCAGGATATTTCAATACCATGATATTCTAGTTTCATCAAAAAAGTCCTCCTTATAAAACGGCATAATACCGGGAATAAATTTATTCCTCCTACCACACACTATAAATAAAACAATGCAGAGGAGGAAGTCCATGCCTAAAAAAATCCCCTGGATTAAAAACGAAGCCTTTGACCCGCATTATGAATTTGCCGGGCCCCTAGATGCCACCGAGGAAGAACTTGCCGCCTTCAATCCCGATACCGAAACAGAAACAGAAGAAACGGACAGTTCAGACCCTCATGTGAACCCAGACTGTCCAATCATTTAAAAACAAGTGTGCAATGTTCCGATGCTGCCGCACCTGACCATCGCACAGCACTTTTTTACTTCAATTTACAGCAGCACTTTCATCAAGTCCCTCCCGTTTTGTTTAACATCAACAGCAGGAACGGTTACTACCTTTCTAATAGCACTGAGCAGCTGCCCGGCATCGATATAGGCCGGTTCATAGTCTTCAACCTCAAAACGGTATTTCGGGTAAAAAGGATTTACGGTAATAGCCAGCAGCGGCAGGGGCCGGTTTACCTCAATCCTAATACCCTTCTCTTCCAGTTCCTCAAACAACCGGTGCAGGTTGCCCACACTACCCGCCAGAGCCAGTTTGATGGGATCGGATACACAAATTACGGGACTAATGCCGGCCGTCATTAACTCCTTTCCCAGCTGTTTCCACAGTTCCTCCCGCACCACACCGGGTATGATAATTTTTTGCGTTTCCACAGACAGCCTTTCTATCACTTCGCCCAGCTGGCCGGAAGTAAAGATGGAACTGAAGTTAAACTGGTGCCTTTTTTCGCCAGTGACCAGAGTCACTGAAGAATACCTGTTGTTATCTGACGCTGGCGGGAAGTTAAAAAGGTAATTCAGACTGTGCGTCTCATAGGCCAGACGGGTGATGTCCGCAGTACGTGCAGCACCGGTTGCAAGAATGAAGCCCTGGGTTTCAATCATGGGGGCCAGCCGGTTTAATGCCCCATCCACCAGGATCAGATCCGGCCCCAGCTTTTTCAGTTTCTCCAGCACCTCTCGCAGCCCGCTGCTCTTGTTGGGGCCTGCCACCACCACCTGTCCCGCCCCGGTAACCTTTCCCAACACGACGCTGCCCAGCGGAGTACCGATATCCGTCTCCTCCATTACTTCAACCTGGGCCGTACTGACGGGCAGGCACCGGCAAGCAACCGCCACCACGGTACCGGGATCGACCGGAATGCGCGGCTTCGGCAAACCGGTGACGTTGTCCAGCCGTTCACCATCATACCCGATACTGGTCAACCCGGGGACCAATCCCCTTTCCTTTAATTGTTCCAGCAAAAAGTTGGTGGTGGTAGTTTTCCCCGTGTTTTTGGCAGTGCCGGCAATACCAATAACCTGGTAACGCAGTGCCATGGCTAATCCACCGAGGTTTCCACTGTTCCTCTGCCGGTTCTTCCGGGGTAAGCACCCTCTTCACGAGTACCCAACACGCCTTCATACAGAGCCTGGACAAAATCTCCCATTTTGATGACATCATCAACTACCCGCTCAATTTGCACTACCATTTCTTCGCCCCACTTCCTGGCGTTATCCGACGGGCTGATACCCGTAGAACCGAAAAAACGAAAGCCTTCCTGAACTGCCTGTAAGGTGTCCGTGCGTGAAGGCACAGCAATAGGCCCGCCGGAATACGCCTCATCGGAGGACGCTATGGAAATGGCGTCAACACCCAGGGAAGCAGCAAGGCACGCATGCAGTCCCGTAGTCATGGAAGACTGCACCCGGTCTTCCGTCTGTGTTAGAAAGCCGATAGGTGCTCCCGGCCAAATGGGCGCGTCAATGATGCTTTTCAGGGCATAGATTTTTGCCGCATTAAAGTCCACGTAGTTGTCTTCCATCTGTTCACCAATCATGGCCTCGGGAGAATAGGCAAAAAGCGGCTGCAGTATGGGCCTGCCTCCCAGTCGAATACCAAGGGTGGCCACGATTAACATGCCGGCAAAGGCCTTATGAGCCGGAACCCCTGCTAGTTCTTCATTGGTAACCACGTCAAAGGGCATATTGTATTTGGCCGCGTACCGCATGGCATAGTAGCCGTCCACAGTTAGCCGTTCCGGATCCGTCCCCGCACTCAGGGAACCGTAAGAGATGTTGATTTTGGTCATGTCAGCGCCAATTTTCCCGGCCAGCACCACGGTCTCCGGAGTATTTAAACCCCGGTGCGCCCGTACCTGCCACAGGGTTGACGGTTCCAGTGCCGCATGAATCCGGTTGAGATTTGCCGGAGTAATAACCGTACCGTCCTCCTGGTGGGTTAGGAAGCCGTCAAAGAACCCTTCAGTTCTGGCTCCCCAGGACGGGTCAAAATGCACCACCCCGTCGGCGCCCCAGGCTTCACTGACCTTGATATGCCCGATATCCATAAAGGGACAGCCGGTCCCGTACTGGTTGAAAACTACGGGACGCTCCCTGGTGTGCTGTACTTTATTTAATACTATCCGCTGCTTGGTTTCCTCCAAGAATTCCTCCAGCGCCCTAACTTCCTCTCTGGTAAAGCGCCTGGTTTTGGGGTGCAGTTCACCCTTCAAATAAAAGTTTTTCGGCTGCTCACCGCACAGCTGCGGATACTCCTTGTCAAACTCGGGATTACCTTCACGGTTGCGCCAGCGGTCCACATCCCACAGTTCTTCCCTGGCAACCGCCCTTCTTACCCCGGGGCTGGTTTTATCCTTAACCCATTGTTCTATTAAATCGACAACCCGTTCCAGTTTTTCACCCAGTCTCTCATTGACAAACTTGTACGAATAGCCGCTGGTGATATCCTGTTTTTCCTTTTTGACTCCGGCATCGTCTTTTTTATATTCCCGCCCCTCAACAAAAGCCACGGCTTCTTCCACGGTTGTGCCGGGTCCGAAGCCGGCGTCAAAGCCCAGTTCTGCGGCCAGCTCGGGCCGTATAGCCATACCGCCTATTCCCAAAGTCACCTTGTCACGCAAACCGGCGGCATCCACCAGGTCTGCAAAGCGGGACAGGAGCTCGGCAACACCATAGCCCAGCGTTCTACTGATAAGTACCATATCCACTTCTTTATCCATGATTGCCTGGACAATTTCCTCCGCAGGCAGGTCAGGAGGCAGGAGGTATGTTTCATGACCCGCTTCCTCCAAACCACGCCGGATCATCTTCAGTCCGATGTCATGAACCGGATCAAACGGTGCCAGCAATACTTTTTTCTTCTCACCCATTGGCATTCGCCTCCCCATCCAACTGCAGCCAACCGTACTCATCCCCGGAGCGGTGAATGTAAGCCCGCACTCTCACACGGGCTCCTACCCCCTGAAAATCCAGGTTGATAACATCTATATCGCTAAATCCCATTTCTTTCATCAGTTCCAGCACCAGGGTGCGTCCTTCCTCTTCCGTATCGCATATCAGGAACGTCTCCACGTCCAAGGCGTCCATGACATAGTCCAACAACTTGCTCACTTTTTTCTCCTCCTTTCTGGAAGTGAGAATACAGAAATCAGAAGGCAAAAGACAGAACTTAGAAGTTAGATTCCTATGCCGCAAGTCGGCACAAATGTATATGAAAATTTAACGCCAGGCTAACGGTACCACTCATCACCGGAGACCTGCGCGGAGCAGTAACAGGCTCCCCACTCGGCTTCCGCCCGGCATTCAGCCAACAAGCATATCCAGGCAATTTTCTTGCCACCGTATGTACAGGGCACGAAAAAGATGCTGCGTTACATATGACTGATGACGGGTCGGCCCGATGGTTCCATCTTGGTACCATTAGCCATTAGAAATCTGTCCGGATTGTTTGTTGTAACGTATTTTCAGGGTAGCAGTCAGGATTCAGAATTCAAAACTTGGTACGAAACCAATTTTGTATTCTGACTTCTGGCTCCTGTATCGTGACTACTTTATTTATTATGAATTCCATTCCTTACATTTATGCAAACACGCTCACATTCTGACACTTGCTGCATAATGTGTAACATCTCACAAAATATGATTAGCAGCAAGGAGTTGACAGATAATGCGGGTAAAAAGGTCATTTACCCGGGAACTTTGTGCCGACTTTGAAACCAATAAATGTCCGTGCGTCTTGGCGCAGGTTAATTACTGCCCAATTTGCAGTTATTTGGGAAATTCCGCTGACTGCAACGACTGCAACTGGGCAGGAAGGTGCGTCTACATGGATTTCAAGTTTCAGAACCCGGTACAGCCGCCGCACCTAAAAGAAACCTGCGTGCAACATGTTAAAAGCTTTCATTTTCCGGGCACCGGCATGTTGTATTTTGCTTTTACCGCTTCTTCATTAATAAATTCTCTATCCCCCATGACCACAGTTCACCTGGTACACTACCAGCAGCCGCAGTACGTCAGCATTCCCGGCGTGGTAGTGGATTGTTTCCCCGGTCAGAACCTAGTAATTTTGGCCTTGAACGTATACTCGGTACGGGAAAAATATTTCCTCGAGCAGAACAAGCGCTTGACAATCAGACTTTCCAATCAACCCTCAGTCCTGAGTTTGAACAAATTAACCCCCGCCCATAATACCCTGATTGTAGCATCCAACTTTGGCAAACTGCTAGTAGAACCGGTGGCAAAACGGTTTGCCAGAAGTGCAGTGACAATTTCCTGCCTGCAGTTACCGTCCCTGCTAGAGCAACGCCTGAACAAATGGCAAGTTACTGCTGAAAAAGTAGCCCCAAGGAATTTTAGACAGCTGGTCAGTCTGGGAAATCACACCCAGCACAGGCAGCTGCTGAAGCAGGTCAGTTCCAAACAGTCCTTACAAATTGCCATGTTAAACACAAATCTGTTTACCTAAATAAAAGAACCGGCAGCTTTAATACTGCCGGTCTTCCTCGAATTCGCCGGACAGGTCCTCAAGCCGCTCGATGTATCCGCTCATTCCTTGACCCTATCCGAGATTCCGTAACCATGGCACTCATTTTCTCCGTGGCCGCACCGTTTTCCTGTGCTATTGCGGCCAGCGAGTGAATGTTTTCGTAAACCGACGTAATACTTTTCTAACAGGCCCTTTAAGTTAAAAATTCCTCGAATTTTAGCGAATTTTGTCCAAAAAACCGGTACTCGCTTTCGAGTACCGGGTCAGGTAGTTTCCCTATCAAACTACGGGCTGGCTGAAGACGTTGGTCAGCCCGGCACTTTCAACCCGTTGTTTTATTGCATCGATATCGGTAGTGTACAGGTTTTTCTCCTTCATCCTGTTGAAATATACGGAACCGGAGAACGTGTATTTCTTGGTAATACCCTCTTCCGTACGCATCTGCTGGCCCACGTAATTGATGGCATCTCCCACTGCCAAACTGTCAGGCAGCGTCAGGAGATCCTTGTTGGCAGCATAACGTACGGCATTGTGACCGGCCAGAGTACCGGTACAGATCGCTTCCGTGTGGCCAACCAACAGCCCTGCTTTTTCACCGCCGCAAAACAGGTTCTCCAGTCCTTCCACTTTGAGAGTATTATCCCGATAGGAAATGGCCAGGTAACGTATGGAGTTACCTATGCCGCCGGCATAGGGGTCCTCAAACCTGGCATTTTCAAACCCGGGAATCTGTCTCAGGGTATCCAGCGGGTAGAATGGCGCCATTAATTTGGCATGGCCGGTATCCAGAAGTATCACGTTTTCATCAAACTCCTTCAGGGCATACTGCTGGCACGCCTTGGTAGCCAAAGCCTCTTCACCTTTTCGTAAATGTTCGGGAATGGGTACTAAGGCTACGCCGGTTTCATTTAACTGGTGCACAATGTCCTCCGCAAGCGATTCCTTATGCAGCTTGCAAGAACCGCTCATGGCGCCAATGGAGCCGTCTCCTTTTCTACCCATGAATTCTTCGGCACCAGCTTTAGCAGCGAGACTAATCCGCGGTCCAAAAGTGGGGCAGCGGTAAATGCACATGGCACAGCCGTTGCCGTATTTGGAACAGTTGCCCTGCGGCCCGGAAGTACCGGTAGTTTCTACAAAAACATCTGCTTCGTAGCGTTCCCCGTTATCCGTTATCACTGCCGTGATGCGCTTGCCGTCAGTTTCCACATTTTTTACCCTGGTTTTGGTTTTGACGTTGACACCGGCATCCAGCAGTCTTTTCTTCACTGCCGGTTCTATTTCCGCCACGTCATAGAGGCTGGCATGCTTGTGGCCGGGAAACTCCACGTTGGTGTGGCGTGCTTTTTCATCAGTAGCCGCAAACATGTCGCTACCACCCATGGCTATCATTTCTTCCGTGGCAGTAAACCGGCCGTTATTACGCATAATGCCGCCTACCAGTCCTGTTCCCAACAGCATATCGGTACGTTCCAGCAGCGTAACATCGTCAGCTCCGGCTTTTTTAGCCGTAATGCTGGCTGCACAACCAGCCCAGCCACCGCCAACTACAACAATTTTCATGCTAATCCTCCTTTTGCCTAGAGAACACCGGCATACTTGCAGAGAATTTCAATCAGCTTAACCAGTGCCTTGATACCATAACGCATAATGTCTTCTTTTAACTGCCCGTTTTCGTCAGTAGTTCCCAAGTCAGGTGAGATATAGATGTTTCCGTCATAGGCTACCGTCGGGATGACACCCATCTGCTTGAGGCCGGTCTGAATCAGGTTGGTACCGGCATACATATCTTCGATGGAGAAGATTGGGATGCCCATTTTACCGTCCTTCCAGGTGCCTTCGTAGTTGATTTCCACTGCCTTGGAGTTATAAGACTTGCTGATAATGATACCTTCTCTGAGCTTGGGATCCAGAGCTTCAAACTCTTCCTTGATAATCCGCTCCAAATCATCTACCGGTTTTGTAAATACTTCCGGATTGTCTTTCAGCACTTTCAGCGTTTGCACCTGAGTTAACAGTGCCTCTTTACCCGGGTCAAAGGTTACATAAGCTGCCTTACCGTAGCTGGCAGGAGTTCCCCAGCGGTCTCCGTGCATACCCAGCGCCCGGCGAATGAGTACCATAAACTCTTCCTTACCGATAATCAAACCGCTGGTGGCAGCACCCGCCGCCTTATCCATACTGTAGACAATGACATCTGCTCCGCTTTTTCTCGGGTCATGACCAACAAAGGGCAATCCCCATGCATTGTCCACAACGTACGGCAGGTCGTAGGAATGAGCCAGGTCAGCAATAAATTTCTGAAGCAGCGGAGTACCGTCTTCGTCCTTAGCTCCGTAACCGTAACCCGGAGTCTCATATCCCAAAGAGGTGAATCCGGTAAGCATAGATTCGTGAATTTCAGCATGGAGCGCCATCTTTTCAATGGAAGCTTCCGGGTCCACGCCAGTCAGCAACGGTACGGGGTGATACTTGATACCGTGAACGCTGTAGTCAGCACCTTCCAGCGGTACTATTACCGTGTCGGTGTTATTCTGTCTCTTGCCATAAAAGCCTAACTCACCTGGTGTTGAACCCCTGTCCGCAAAAATATCCTTAAACCTTCCCGGGAATGGCCGCCCGTAACTGCCCTGGTGATGCAGGTGCTTTTCGTAGGGCGCAATGTAACGCGCACGGTAACTGTCCCCGCGCCCCTGCATGGGCGGAGTGAACAGTGCATCGAAAGTTACCCATAATGCCGCTTCACAGGTGCTGGTAGCCGCTGCATCATACTCGTCGCCATATACTTCCTTTACCAGTTCCCGAATCTGGTCCATCAGTATAGCTAGAGGAATAACTTCCTTGGCTCCCTTTTCACTGGCTTCCAGGATGTCCTTGCGCAGCGGTGCCGGGCATCCGGAAATGGCACCGGTCAAACCAAACTTGCCGCGTATATCCTGGGGAATACCGATATCATCGGCCGCTTTCCGTAAATCAGCATAAATATTGGCTATATTGGCATGCAGGTCTTTGTACATTTGAAACTTATATTTGTGAGCCATTGATTGAACCTCCTTATTTAACTTTTACTATCATTTCCACTTCAACTGCTGCATCCACAGGTAATTCATTGACACCAACAGCCGCCCGGGCATGCTGGCCCTGTTCGCCAAATATCTGGCCGATTAGTTCTGAAGCGCCATTGATTACTTTCGGCTGGTCGTTAAAACCCGGAGCACTGCTGACAAAACCAGTAATTTTTACTATCTTTTCAATATTGTCCAGACTGCCAATCTGACCCTTAATTGCCGCCAGACAGTTTAGCGCGCAGATTTTTGCTGCTTCGTATCCCTGTTCCAAAGTTAGGTCTTTTCCTACCTTACCCTTGTATTTTAATTCCCCGTTGACAAACGGAATTTGACCCGCTGTGTACACATAGTTATCCACTTTAACAGCAGGCACGTACGCTGCCACGGGCTTGGGAGCCTCCGGGACGGTCAATCCCAACTCCTGCACTTTTTGTTCAAAAGACATGTCCGTCCTCCTTTCACTGGTCTTGTTGACTTAAATATTGAATTTTTTTATAATCTTCCTGGTTTATTATTTTCTTTGCTGGCAACATTATGCGTTGGCTTTACTGCAACATATTTTCATGCCCAGTTCCAGTCCTCTTTCCAGTCCGCTGACTCGCTGATCGGTAGCAATAATAATGTTCAAATGATTGGGCATATGGGTCTCATCAAAACCGGCAACGGTCCCCACTTTTTTCTCGGCCACAGACAGTTCGTCGCCAACAACCATGACTCCACCCTGGCTGACCTCAAAAAAGCCCAGGTAGGCAATTTTGTTAACTTTTTTCTTTGGCCCCACCTCAGGTTCATCAGTTAAAATCAGCTCGTGGATCTCGCCCTGTAATACCGCCCGTGAAATGGGGGCAATCAACTGGAGGTTGCGTTCCTCCAAACGACCGTCCAGCACCACTACCAGTGAACCAAGGATATCTCTTTTTTTGGCATACGGATTACTTTTGAACATGCCGGCCTGGTAAGGGTCAATTGCACTCATAAATTCCCTCCTTTCTCCAAACAGCTCCCTTCCAGCCTTTAAACTTAAACTCTTTAGTTACTATGTGTTTGTTAGTATGAAAACGAAAAACATGGTTTATGTAACAACCCGGCAGCATTTTCTCCCAAAAATAAAAAAAACCAGCGCGAAGCTGGTACAGACAATTTAGTACCGCCATCAGCGGATGACGCCGGTTACAACCAGAACAACGAAGACCAGGTAAAAAGCTCCTCCGATCATCAGGGAATACGGGGTAAGATATTTCCGCTGGCGCAGCTGTAGGTAGACGATAAAAGCGGACGCCAGCGCCAGTACCGCACTGATCATGGCGGGAAAAGTTAGTTTCCACTCGGTGAGCCCGATGCCCAGCGCCGGAATCAGGGAGCTTTGAAAGACCATAGCCCCAGTAATATTCCCCAGTGCCAAAGTATCTTTTCCTTTGCTAACCCAAATAATACTGTTAAATTTTTCAGGCAGCTCCGTAGCAACGGGAGCGATGATTAACGCCAGAATAAACCGGGGTACGCCCAGCATTTCCGCCAGGTGCTCAATGCTGGCCACAAATTCATGGGCACCAAAAATGATTAACCCCAGTGCTACCAGCACCTGTAAGACAACAATTTTCAAATCCGGGTCAGGACTTTTATGGCTGAAAAATAACGGGCTCAAGTCATGGTCTTCACCCAAATCGCCCTCTTCACGCAGGGTGCTCCACACGTAATACGCGTAAGCACCCACAAGAAAGATAATAACCAGCAATTTCAGGCCATGGCTCGGTAATAAGGCAGTCAGCATCGCCACCGTATAAACAATCAGGAAAAAACTCAAATCCCGGTTCATGGTAGTGACGTCAACTTTCATCTTGAAGATATTGCAGCGGCGATTTTTGTAAAGCATTGCCGCCAGTCCTACTAGAAAAAAGGCCAGGGTAGACAGCATGAACGGGGCGCCCAATATAGCACCGATGCCTATTTCGTGCCCGGCATCACCGGGCCCGAAGAGGATAGCTATAACAGGAATCATGGTTTCCGGCAGCGCCGTTCCCACGGCAGCCAAAATACTCCCCACGGCACCTTCAGAAAGGTTCAGTTTTTTTCCCAACCATTCAATACCGTTGGTAAATACTTCGGCACCGAGCAAAATAATACCCAGACTGATAAGTAATAATGCGATATCCAGCATAACCTTTAACCCCACTTTTTATTATTCTTTATTTGCTCTGTTAACGTACCTCGTAGAATTATTGTCTCTAGCGCATTACTTTTTATGCGACTTGAAATAGCTAAAAAGCCGTAGTTAATTATCGCAATATTTAACTGTTATTAACACCAGAAAAAACCCCGGATACCCCGGGGTTGCTGTGCCAATTAATATTCATTAGGCATATTTTTCAACTGCGCCAAGCTGAATACCGGCCCATCCAGGCAAACGTAACAGCTACCGATATTGCAGCGACCACACTTGCCGATACCGCATTTCATGCGCATCTCCAATGTGGTAATGATCTGTTCGTCGGTAAAGCCTAGTTTTTCCATGATTGGCAGCGTGAATTTAATCATAATCGGCGGGCCGCAGATGATTGCCACCGTGTTTTCCGGTTTCGGCCCCAATTCTTCTATAAACTGAGGAACAAAACCAACGTGACCGTCCCATCGGTCATCTCCCCTGTCCACCGTGACATTTACTTCACAGTCAGAGACTTTGGGCCAGTTTTCAAACAAATCTTCTTTAAACACTAAGTCCTGCGGTGAGCGAGCACCGTAAATAATCTGCATCTTGCCGTATTCATCACGGTTGTTGATGCAGTGATAGATCATGGAACGAACCGGTGCCAACCCGATACCACCGCCGATAAACAGCATATTCTTACCCTTGCAGAAATCCACCGGAAAACCATTACCGTAGGGACCGCGAATACCCACTTTCTGCCCTACTTCTGCTTCGTGCAGAGCATCGGTAAGCATACCGGTTTTCTTAATACTGAACTCCAGGTGGTCCTCACCCTGGGTAGTAATAGAAAACATGGCTTCACCCACGGGGAGGAGCGACAGCATGGCGAGCTGCCCGGGCATGGGAGTAAATGGTTTCCCGTGTTCGGTGGTCACGTGAAACGTCTTAACATCGGGAGTTTCTTCCACTATTTTGATTATTTCACCAACCACCGGAACCAGCGGGTGTGCCTCCAGCTGCTTTCTGACCGGATCACTCATTGATAGCCACCTCCCCTAATTCCTTGATAATACGGGTTATGTCCATATTAACCGGACACTTGGCCAGGCACCGACCGCAGCCTACACAAGCAACCTTGCCGTAACGCTCGGGGAAATACTGCAACTTGTGCAGGAAACGGTTGCGCACCCGTTCTTTTTTGGACGGTCTGGGGTTGTGGCCTCCGGCCATTCTCGTATATTCGGAAAACATGCAGGAATCCCAGCAACGAAACTGGAAGCCCTTCTCACCAATGTTTTTCCTGCGAATATCAAAACAGTGACAGGTAGGACAGAGATAGGTACATGCCCCGCAGCCCAGACACTTGCGGCATAACTCTTCCCAGTAGGGATGTTCAAACATTTTGGCCAGTTTCTCCGCCAACCCGTCCGGTTCCACCTTAAGCTGGCACTGGCCTCCTGCCGGCTTATCCGCCGACCCGTCTTCCAGGCCGGATGCGCTGGCCAGCAGGTTTTCACCTATCTCAGTTTTGGCTTCCAGGGCCAGTTTATCACCCAGGTCAAACATCATCACGTCGGCACCCTCTGCCTCGGTCATGTCGACACCCATGGAGGAGCAAAAGCAGGTTGGTGCCGGCTCGTTACAGCCCAAAGAAATGATCACCGTATTTTCCCGCTTGCTTTTATAATAGTCATCCTCGTAACCTTTAGTAAGGAATACGTCATCCATCATGGAAAGACTTTTAACGTCACAGGGACGCATGCCGAAAATTACCTGCTTTTCTGCCGTAGCCGCAACTTCCGTGATTTCCGCCCGCATGCCGTTGGCCGTATATTTGTACATCACCTCAGTCTGTGGAAACAGCAAATCTTTCGGCGGGAGCAACGCGTTGTCAGTTAAATCTATTTCCTGGTCGCCGTTCCAGGCTTGAAACCTGATTACACCGTCTTGCTTCACCGGAGCATAAACTGTTGCGTCAGCAGCAAGACTATTCAACAGGTCTTTTAGCTTTTGTTTGTTCAAAATTTTCATGGCCGCACCTCCTCCTTACCTACATAAATTCCTCTGGATCGTTTACATCATACTTACCAAGAGGAGGCTGATCCTCAAGGTTCATACCGGCGTCATAACTGCCAAACAGGTTATTTATATCCTTAATAATCTTTCTGTTTAGGCTCATGATGGGAATGCCCATGGGACAAACCCGCTCGCACTCGCCGCACTCAATACAACGTCCGGCCACATGCATGGCTCTGGTCAAGGCAAAAAACTGGTTTTCCGAAGAAACCACCCGTTTGCCCAACCACTCAGGTTCCGCCTGGTCAAAGACACACTCGCGGCAGTTGCATGCCGGGCACACGTTGCGGCAAGCAAAACAGCGAATGCACTTATCGTACTGTCTCTTCCAGAAATCATATTTTTCATCGGGATCCTTCTGTTCCAGCTCGTTAACCCTGGCAAACCGCTCAACGTCATCCACCTGGGCAGCGGCCACCTCATCACCGAGCAATTCATCGTAAATCACGGGATTGGGCGTCGTACAGGTAGCACACTTTTCCGCCAGCTGCAGCTGGTCAGCTTTATCTTCAGATAGCCCTTTAGCTTTTTCAGGATCCTTCATTCCCGGACAGGGAACACCGATGACTATAAACGCATCACGCTGCACCTGCTGGTCCTGCAGCAAACGGTTGATGCCGCGGGAATCACATCCCTTGACAAATAGGGCAATCTTACCTTCCAGGTGCTTGAAATCAAGCAGGTACTTGCTTAAATTGTTTATGCAAAACTGGTCCCATACCAATTTGTCCACATCTTCCGGTCTGCTGATAAATACCGGCGGCGACTGGTACCAGAAGGTACCCTTTTCCCACCCAATGACATACTTCACTTCTTCCTTCTCCAACAACTCCCTGGCCTTATCACGCATTTTTTGTGTCAAATCCATCATACATCATCCCTCAACTTCCTATTTGGTCCTAAAGGCTTAATCTGTTCGGTCAGATTGGTAATAGTTTCTGCAAATTTAGCCGCCTCAGAACCGGAAATCCACCGTGCCTGAAAACGCTGGGGATCAATACCGACAAACTCCAGCAAGCGCTGCATTAACAGGTAACGCCTGCGTGTAAAGTAATTGCCACTAACATAGTGGCAGTCACCCGGGTGTCAACCTGCCACCAGTACGGCATCAGCTCCCCGCTGGAATGCACGAAGCACAAACTGGGGGTTTGTCCGCCCGGAACAAGGAACCCTGATAACCCGCACATTAGGCGGGTACTGCATACGGTTCAATCCAGCCAAATCCGCTCCAGCATAGGCACACCAGTTGCAGCAAAAAGCCACAATCTTCGGTGTCCATTCCTGTTCCCGGGTGGCCTGAGCTGTTTGTTCTACAGACATACTGCATCCACCTCCGCGAGTATTTGTTCGTTGGTGAAGCCTTTCAGGTTAATTGCTCCGGAGCGACATGCTACCGTACAAGCTCCACAACCCTGGCATAGGCCTTTATTTACCGAAGCAACCTGTCTTTCAATGGTCTTGCCGTGGGCACGTTCCTCAATGGTCTTCATTTCAATAGCACCGTACGGGCAAATGGGCTTACACAAGCCGCAGCCCGAGCAGATACTCTCATTAACAGCACTGATCATCGGGGCGGTTGCCAGCTCATCCTTGGAAAACAGGCTGCAGACCTTAACTGCCGCCGCACTGGCCTGCGCCACGGTATCGGGGATGTCTTTCGGTCCCTGGCAGGCACCGGCCAGGAATACACCGGCAGTATGAGTTTCTACCGGCCCCAGCTTGGGGTGAGCTTCCTGGAAGAAACCGTCCTTGTCAGTTTGGAAACCAACGATGTTGGCAATTTTTTCTGAACCCACAGCCGGTACCATTGCAGTGGCCAGCACAACCAGGTCTGCCTCCACCTCTACCGGCCTGCCGATTAAGGAGTCTTCTCCACAAACGATTAACCTGTCACCCTTCGGGTAAATTTTTGATACCCGGCCGCGGATATAGACTGCGCCGTCATCCAGCGAACGCTGGTAAAATTCCTCATAGGCTTTACCGGGTGTACGTACGTCCATGTAGAAAACATACGCCTGGGAGTCTTCAATCTTATCCAGCACCTGGTGTGCGTGCTTGGCAGTGTACATACAGCAAGTCCTTGAGCAGTAACTTTTGCCCTTGGCCTCATCACGAGACCCCACACACTTGATAAAGACCACGGACTTGGGTTCTTTACCGTCGGAGGGCCGTATAATCTTACCGTCCGTTGGACCAGAAGCATTGGACATACGTTCAAACTGCAACCCGGTTATGACATCAGGGTACTTGCCATAACCATACTCGCCGTAAACCTTTTCCCATTCAAACAGGTCATAACCGGTAGCCATAACAATGGCGCCAAACTTTTCCGTAACCAGTTTATCCTCATCCTCGTAGTTAATAGCACCAACAGGACAAACCTTGGCACAGACGCCGCACTTGTCTTCGTTAATCTTACGGCAGTTCTTGTCGTCAATGATCGGTTTGTTGGGCACCGCCTGGGCAAAGGGCTTGTAAATGGCCTTCCGTTTGCCCAAACCCAGGTTGTACTCGCTGATTACCTTCTTGGGACACTTGGTCTCGCAAACACCACAGCCGGTACATTTGTCATAATCCACATACTTGGCCTTCTGCCGGATGGTGACTTCAAAATTGCCGACATAACCGTCTACCTTCTCCACTTCGGAATAAGTCATCAGAGTAATATTGGGGTGCTGCGCCGCAGCAACCATTTTCGGTGTACTAATTCAGGCCGAGCAGTCCAAAGTCGGGAAAGTCTTATCCAGCATGGCCATCTTGCCGCCAATGGTGCTTTCTCTTTCCACCAGCACCACTTCGTAACCGGCATCGGCTATGTCCAAAGCCGCCTGCATACCGGCAATTCCGGCTCCTATTACCAGCGCCCTCTTGGTAATGGGAATGCTGGCGGCATGCAGCTCTTCATTCTTCAAAGCCTTGGCAACAGCCATCCGCACCAGATCGATTGCCTTCCGGGTGGCTGCTTCCTTTTCCTTGGAGTGCACCCAGGCGCACTGCTCGCGGATGTTTGCTATTTCCAGCATGTAGGGGTTCAACCCGGCGCTTTCCACGGTCTTACGGAAGGTAGGTTCGTGCAGCCGCGGTGTACAGGAAGCAACTACCACGCCAGTCAGTTTATGTTCCTTGATAGCCTTGCGAATTTCTCCCTGCCCCGGTTCGGAGCACATGTACTTGTAATCGGTTGCAAAAACCACACCGGGGAAAGTGCGCGCTACTTCAGCAACACGAGCCACGTCCACAGCAGCTGCGATATTGGTTCCGCAGTGGCAAACAAAAACACCTATTCGTTTCATGCTTCATCCCTCCTTGTGGCCGGATGTTTTAACAAGTCTTTACCTTCCAGCAGCGGCATGGGGTCTACAAAATGCTTGGTAATGCCCATGTCCTTGGGTGAATATCCAAATGCCAGTCCCATCAGTTCCGTAAAGTAGAAGATGGGCAGGTTGTAGGACCGGTTATATTTCTGCTCAATTTCTTTTTGCCGCATATCCAGGTTGAGGAAGCATAACGGGCAAGCCGTCACAATGCAGTCCGCACCGTTTTCCCTGGCATTGGCTAGGATGCTGTCTATCATAGGCAGGCCTACCTGCGGTGTGGTTGTGGAGTGTCCGGCCCCGCAGCATTCCACCTTAAAGGACCACTCCACAGGGATAGCACCGATGGTACCCATCAACCGGTCCATTGTCTGCGGGTCCTCGGGGTCATCAAACCGGGTTACCGCCGGCGGTCTCACCAGCAGGCAGCCGTAGTAGGCAGCGACCTGCAAATCATCCAAGGGTCGAACCACCTTTTCCTTAACCGCATTCATTCCCAGGGCATTGGCCATGACGTCCAGCAGCGGGCGTACGCTGTTATTTGCCTGGTAATCCATCTCAATTACCTTGTTGACTTTTTCCCTTGTAGCGGCGGATTCGCGTACCGCCTGCTCCGTAGCTTTTAGCCGGTTGAAACAGGCTGCACAGGGAACCGCCACGTCCAGTTCCTGTTGTTCCGCTAGGGCCAGGTTCCTGGCAGGCAAAGCCAGAGCCAGCAGGTGGTCCGTATTGTGCGCCGCCGAAGCGCCGCAGCAGTTCCATTCCGGTATTTCCCACAATTCCAGTCCCAGGTGTTTCGCTACCGCTTTGGCAGAAATATTGTATTCAACACCGGTGGAATTGAGAGAACACCCGGGATAATATGCAAACTTCATTCAACCTCACCTCCCATGCGCCGCACATTTTCAAAAATACGTTTGACCGCACCGTTATCCTCTATTTTTTCTGCCGTTATGTGTATTTTGCCGTTGGAAAGCAGCTTGGGTCCCAATCCGGCATCCTTAAACGGCTGACCGCTTCTCAAATTGAAGTTTAAAATTAAGCCCATTTCATGAACACGCCCGTACTTTTCCACGGACTCAAGAAACAGGTCGTTAAATAAGTTGATATTCTTTTCCGGTACATAACCCAGACCTTTAGCCTCAATTCTTAAAGCTTCCATAACTTTGGCCAGGTCTATCTCTTTGGGACAACGGGCATAACATGTTTCACAGTGAGCACATAGCCAAATGCTCCGGCATTTCAAGGCTTCTTCCTTCAGCCCCAATTGTAGCAGGCGCATTACCTGCCGCGGTGTGTAGTCCATGGCAAAGGCCACCGGGCACCCGGCAGTACATTTTCCACACTGGTAGCAATCTTTAACATCCACCCCACTGAAAGCCTTGATTTTGTCCCGAAAATCCTGACCTTCAGTAAAGGCCGCACTTAAATTCAACCGCTCCATACTATCCCCCTCTTCACAAAAATAAAATGCACTATCTAATACAAGGTTGAACACAAGTCTGTCCCCAAAAAAAAAACCCACATCAGAAATATAATTCGTTAACCGCCCTTAAAATCCTGCAAAATTCTCTAAAAATTCTTAGTAATCAAGTTAATAATTTCCAAAATTCTTAAGTACCGAACAAGACCATTATATTCACCATCTTGACAGTTAAGAACTGTTTACCCTCAAGGTAGTTTTTTCAATTTATAAAAAAAATTAAATCTTTTCTGTGCCTTCCATTTACCGGTATATTACATAATAATCTAAGGAAACACTAAGGAGGATACGGGCATGTGGCAAATGCTTCTCCTACCGGCAGGGCCTGTGCTTTTCTTTTCCGGTAGGTGGCTTATCAGGCACAGTCTGTCTGCAGTATGGGAGGAAAAATGGTGGCTGCTCTCCGGCAGGTAGTAACCAAAATCCTACACAAGCTGCCACCATTTGACAAGAGCTCTTCTGTCATATAAGCTAAGACCGAGGTGAGTTGCATGTCAAAAGAATACTTTGCCGTCATCGTGGGAGCAGGTCCCGCAGGGGCATTTTTGGCATACAGGTTGGCTAGCGAGGGACGTCCCGTGGCATTAATTGACCGGCAGTCCTTTCCCCGATACAAGCCCTGCGGCGGCGGTATCTCGGCCAAAACAGCAAAACTGCTTCAAGGTTCGGGAATAGATTTTGCGCCGGTGGTTCAAGACCGGGTAACAAGAGTAGTCTTTACCAAACAATGCGCACAGCCTGTTACAGTGGACTTTGACGATACGGTAATTGACATGGTCATGCGGGATGAGTTTGACGACTTGCTGCGCCGCTACGCGCAGGAAACAGGAGCAGAATTTTACCCGAAATGCAAGTTTCAGGAGATAGTTGACCTGAGCGATAAAGTCGACATAAAAACTTCTCAGGGTAACTTTAAAGCAAAATACCTGGTTGGTGCCGATGGAGCAAGCAGTATGGTAGCCAAAGCCATGGGACAGCCGGTTAAAAAGCGCCTGGGTTTTGCCGTTGAATGTGAGCTGGACTCACCAGATACCGGTCGGTTTAAAGGAATGGTCCAGCTGGACCACGGGCACATTAATGAAGGTTACGGGTGGGTGTTTCCCAAGCGCAACCACTTGTCAATAGGCATCGGTTCCTTTTCCCCGGCGGTAAGAAAGTACCGGGAGCACCTGGATCAATTTTTAAACGGGTTAAATATCCCGCACACTCCAAGAATAACCAGGGGACATATTATTCCCACCCCGGCACAGCGGAAAGTAAAGTTACACAATGACCGTATGCTGCTGGTGAGTGATGCGGCAGGCCTAGCCGATCCCATGACCGGGGAAGGAATCTACTATGCGCTAAAAAGCGCGGACCTGGCCTGCCACAGTTTACTGCAGGAAAACCTGAGCGCTTATTCACAGGCTGTCAATGGCCAGGTACTACCCGAACTGCGCCAGGCAAAGCGAGTAGCCAGAATTGTTTATACTCTCCCGGGCACCATCCATAATTTAATTGCAAAAAACAGCAGTTTGGCAAGAATGCTGGTGGAAGTGGTTTACGGAGCGGAAAACTACACTAATCTTATTAAAAGCTTGCTTAAGGCTAACCTGCCTTTGGGAAACATAAAATAAAGCAATTTAAATTGGGATCCGGCAGCGGATCCCAATTTGATTTATCTGAAAGCTTTCCTTGTAGTAAGGAAAGCTGTTTTTTTGCTTTGTCATTATTTAATGTTTCCCGCACAATGCTAGTTACACTATTAAATTGGTGTTAACAATTACAAATTGTGTTTTTCCTGAAAAGCTTTGGTGCTTATAAAAATTAAAATTAACCAAATAATATTAAAGAATCATAGAAAGGAGGTAACAAAAATGGTAAAAGTGTTAGCTGTTTTCAGTGACAGAGGTCAGGCAGAAGAGGCGGTGAAGGCGCTGCGTGACGCCGGATTTGACAGAGAAATATCTGTCTTGACTAAAAACGCGGAACAACAGGGCGAAACCGAGGATATCGGACAAGCCACCATGACTGCTGATACCGATTCAGTGGGAGATGGCGTCACTGCCGGCGGCGTGCTGGGCGGTCTAGCAGGCCTGGCTCTAGGCGCAGGTGCTATCACAGTACCCGGTCTTGGACCCTTAATAGCTGCCGGTCCCATTGCCGGTCTGCTTTCCGGTGCCGCAACCGGGGGTATTGCAGGCGGCCTGGTTGACTGGGGAATCCCTGAAGCCGCGGGACGACAATATGAGGAAGATGTCAGACAGGGTAAAACTCTGGTTGCCATTGAGACAACCAACCAAAAGAAAGATGAAGCCGTCAACCTGCTCCGTCAATATGAAGGCGAAAACATTCAGGTGCACGGTGAAAACCAGTAATACGGCAAAAGTCAGGGCTTGCTTCCCTGACTTTTGCCTTAACAATCTACCTTTATTCTCTCTGCTGCGGCATAAATATTGGCTCTGGACCCCCGCATATAACCGATCACAGTAACGTTTAGCTCTCTTGCCAGCTTCACTGCCAGCGAAGTGGGAGCAGTTCTCGAGAGCACCAAGGGTATCTGTGCCTTGGTAACTTTCAACAAAATTTCGGAAGAAATGCGCCCCGTGGTCACAAAATAAGTTCGGGCAGGGTTTAACTGCCGGCGGTAAAACCATCCCAGTACTTTATCTGCGGCGTTATGCCTGCCCACATCCTCACGCATTACCAGCAACTTTTTGCCGGAAAAGAGGGCACAGGTGTGCACGCCACCGGTGCTGGCATACAATTCAGAATTACTGCTAACATACCGCATAGCTTCCTGTAGTTGACTTAACGGAAACACATGGTCAACAGAAACACGGCTGGTTTGTTTCCGGTCCATCAGCGAGTAAAAGCTGGTGCCCCCGCCGCAACCGGTAGTCAAATAACGCTTGCCCAATGTTTGCACAGCCGTCTTGTTATATTCTTTTGCAGCCACGTAAATCATTCCCGATTTTACATCCTGTTGAATTTCCTCTATATCATCTATCTTTTTGACAATGCCTTCCCCCAGCAAATAACCAAGGGCCAATTCGTCCAAATGCTGCGGCGTACATAAGAACGTAACAACCTGGGTTTGATTGATACAGATAGTTACAGGAACTTCCTGAGCTACAAAATAATCCTTTTCCTGCAATTTCCCATCGGTTACCTGTTTTACCGAGAAGCACTCTTTAACCATAGATACAGTTTCTCCCCCTCAGTTACAAACATTTTAAGTTTGCCAAGCTGTCTGGATATATGTTATTTTTTCACCTAGCTTGTGGCTCTTTTACGTTTTGTTTTCTTTTTTTTCGCTACTTTCTTTTGAGTTATACCTTTAGCCTGATTTTCCTGCCTGGCTGCCTCAACACTTTTCTTTAAAGCTTCCATCAAGTCAACAACTTTGGGAACTTCAGTCCGTTCTGGAATGGAAATTTCCTCCCTGTCAATTTTCGCTTGGATTAATTCCATTAAAGCCTGACGGTACTCGCTGGTGTATTTCTCCGGTTCAAAGGAGGCAGATAAGTTTTTTACCAGGCTGATAGCCATTTTTATCTCATTATCGTGTAATTCCACGTTCTCCAGGTCCGGCAACTCTCCGGCAGCCCGAATTTCGTTGGGAAAAAACATGGTATGCAGTAAAATGACGTTTTCATATATGCGTAAAGCCGCCAGGCTCTCTTTGGACCTTAAAAATACCTTGGCAACAGCAATTTTTCCGGTTTCTGCCAGTGCCCTGTAAAGCAATTTGTAAGCTTTTTGCCCAAAATTCTCTGGCACCAAAAAGTACGATTTTATGAAATAAATTGGGTCTATTTCCTCCAGGTCCACAAAATCCAATATATCAATAGTTTTCAAAGTATTCAAGGGCAAATGTTCTAAATCTTCGTCCATTAATACGACATACTTGCCTTTTTCATATTCAAAACCGCGCACAATCTCATCGTTGGCTACCTCACGGCCGCAAGCCGGGCATACTTTTTCATACTTGATCGGTGTCTTACATTCGGCATGAAGGTAATTAAACCTGATACTCTTAATTTCGGTAGCAGTATACATCTTGATGGGAATATTAACCAACCCGAAGGAAATAGCTCCCTTCCACATGGTACGCATAACCATCACTCCATTTTGCATATTTGTTAAGATATCTCTTGACTGCTATTCTTTCAATAGCATTAATAACTCTTTAGTTCACAAACTATTAATAGTACCTGTGTAGTAACCAGCGCAAAATCAAAGGAGGTTTTTTCATGGCTAAAAGACGGGGCATCATGTCCGAAGAGCTTAAGTATGAGCTGGCTAAAGAGCTTGGTGTAGACGGCATTCTGGCTAATGAAGGGTGGGGAGGCGTGCCGTCTAGAGATTGCGGTAACCTTGTAAGATTGGCCATTGAAAAAGCTGAGCAGGCCATGGCCCAAAACCGGAAACAATAATACTACACAGGTAACTCCGGGGTTTACACCCCGGTATTTTTTTGCAAACATCTTTGTAAAATCTGCTCGTTCAGGTAATATTTTTTTTGTTTTTTGAACAGACTACTGTTCGAAGGAGGTAGGAACATTGCGGAAAAAATTATTGATTGCGGCAACAATCATGTCTATTTTGCTCTTAGTCGTGGGCTTTTATTCCTTATTTGCTGAAGCGCGCTACCGCTCCACCCTTTATTACGGCTCTACGGGCGAGGATGTCCGGGTGGTGCAGCAAAAGCTGAGAAATTGGGGATACTACGATGGTCCCATTGACGGTTATTACGGCGGCAAGACCTTTCAAGCGGTGCGCCTGTTCCAGCAAAAAAACGGTTTAAAAGTAGACGGCATTGTGGGCAGGCAGACGTGGCAGGCACTGGGTGAACCGGTAAAACCCGTTTCCTACCAGGGCCGCGCCCGTGCCACCGGGCAGAACACTTATCTGCTGGCCCAACTGATTAGTGCTGAAGCCAGGGGAGAACCTTTTGAAGGCATGGTTGCGGTGGGAGCGGTCATTTTAAACAGGGTGGAAAGCGCCGCTTTCCCCAACACGCTGGCCGGAGTCATTTACCAACCTCTGGCTTTTGAACCGGTCATGAACGGCACTATCTACAATCCACCGGTACCCGAAGCTATCCGGGCGGCTAACCTGGCTTTAAGCGGTTGGGATCCAACGTATGGCTGCCTGTATTTTTGGAACCCGGCCACAGCCAGAAACCCCTGGGTTTGGCGAAGAACCATAGTAAGACGAATCGGCAACCATGTTTTTGCAAAATAGGAGGTTAGGTTAATGCGCAACAAATTATGGATTGTACTTGCCGGCTTGGTGGTAGTAGGATCATTATTTGGGGGATACCAGCAGTACACGCAGCGGCAGCGCCTGGAAAACCTTTTGAATTCCAGGTACCAGCAGGCGTTTTTGAATCTTCTAGAACACGTGGAACAGAATCAAGTGCTGCTCGCCAAAATCTTACTGACCAGTTCTCCCAAGCAGCGGACAGCTCTTTTAAGCGACGTGTGGTACGAAGCCAATGCGGCCCAGGAAAACCTCAACCAGTTGCCCATATCACAACCCATTCTGGGACATACTGCCAAGTTTTTAACGCAGGTAGGCGATTACAGTTATTCCCTGTTAAGACAGTTTGATTTGGGTAAACCCCTAACAGATAAGCAGTTGGACCAAATAACGTCTCTACACAACCAGATGCTGGCCTTAACCAAAAAGCTGCAGGCAATTCGCAGTCTGGTCACGGACGGCAAAGTATCCTGGGTGGAAATAAAAGAGCACGGTAAGGATAAGCTCCCAAAAGGTGAGATTCCGCCCGGGGAAAAAACCTTTCGCGATATAGACCAGGAAATAATGCAGGACCAGCCGGTTCTCATCTACGACGGCCCATTTTCCGACCACCTGGAGATGGTACAGCCAAAAGGGCTGGCTGAAAAAAATGTCAGCCCGGATGAAGCCAAGTCCATTCTCTATGACTTCCTGGATATATCACCAGAAGACAAAAATTGGAAGATGCGAACCAATACCCAAAGTAATCCCGGCGGAAAAATCCCGGCTTACTCCTTGAAACTGCAGGCTACCAATGGAAAAGCGGAAATAATTGCAGACGTGAGTAAAAAAGGCGGGCATATAGTGTGGATGGCAATAAACAGGCCTTTTGGCAAGCCAAAATTAAAACCGGAGACAGCCAGGGAAAAGGCTGTTGCCTTCATGAAAAAGAAAGGATTTTTCCGTGTCAAGACCTCCTTCATGAAAATTAACCAGTACACCGTAACGGTGGTCCTGGTACCCCTGCAAGACGACGTGGTGCTCTATCCCGATCAGGTCAAGGTGGAAGTTGCCCTGGACAACGGGCAGGTGGTGGGATACGAAGCCCTGGGCTTTTTGATGGCACACCACAAACGAGATTTGCCGGAACCGAAGGTTACCAGGGACGAAGCACGGAAGCTGGTCAACGAAAAGTTTAAGGTCCAGGCTGTCAATCTGGCAGTTATTCCTTTAAGATCCGGAAAAGAAGTTCTGGCCTGGGAATTACGGGGAGCCTACGGTGGAGATACGTTCTTTATCTACATCAATGCCTTAAACGGCAACGAAGAACAGATCTTTCAGATAATAACCAACGATAACGGACAGCTGGCCCTGTAACCAATTAAAGCCCCGTTTGGGGCTTTTTTTACTCTTTTGCCAGGTTTTCCAAACGTTCTCTCGGGCTGATAATATGGGTCAGCCGGACACCAAAATTCTCGTTAATAACCACTACCTCTCCTTCGGCAATCAACTTTCCATTTACATAAATCTCCACCGGTTCGTTGACCAACTTGTCCAGCTCAACTATAGCCCCGGGCATCATCTTCAAAACCTCTTTAATAGGTTTTCTGGTTTTTCCCAGCACCACGGAAATCCGCAGCGGTACATCCAAAATTAAATCCAGATTTCGCGGCTGCTCCTCTCCGCCGTAACGCCAGGAGTCCTCTCGATTGTCGAACCCCTCGGAAAAGGATTGCGCCGAATCCTGCCTGTTTTGTACGTTTCCCGGTTCCTCAACTGTTTCCTGCGGCTCTGCGGTTTGCTCCTCAGCATTACCGCCTGACGAGGATAACAGCAACTGCGTCTGCTGCTTGGCAATTTCTACGGGAATAATCTGCATAATTTCACTGTTTACAAGGTCACCAATTACCAGTTCAAAGGAAACCACTACCAGCGGCAAGTCGTCAGGATACTTAAAGGGATTTCCCACGTCCTGCGAAAAATCCACCGGGGTCACCTCGGGCGGCGTAATATTGATGGACTTGTTAAACATGGTAGACATGGAAGTGGCGGCCGATCCCATCATTTGATTCATGGCCTCGGCCACGGCACTGGTATGAAATTCGGATAATTCCTCGGAAACGTTGGTACCGTCACCGCCCATCATCAAATCGGCAATAATGGCAGCGTCTTTGGAGTGCATTATCAGGACATTTGAGCCTTCTAAACCCTGTGTAAATTTAATCTCAATCAACAGGAAGGGCCTGCTGAAGTTCTTACATAAGTCCCTAGTGTTACTTAACGACACCCTGGGAGTAGTAATGGTGACTTTCTGGTTGAGCAGTTGTGATAAGGTAGTTGCTGCCGAACCCATGGAAATATTACCGATCTCACCAAGGGCATCTTCTTCAATGGTTGTCAATTCAGCCGCACCTTCATCTTGCCCACCGTTATTACCCGTATCACCTGTTTGTTCTTGTTTGTACTGCTCGTCGTCTTCATTGGTTTGCCTGAGCAAAGCATCAATTTCTTCCTGTGATAAAAACGAATCATTCATCAGCAACAACTCCCTCAATTTCTACAGCAGTAATCTGTACAGCCAAATTATTTCCCTTCAACCCGGGCTGTGCCTTCATCTTTTTACGACCTTCTATCAAAATATCTAAATCCTCATTGACCGGCTGGTCCAGTATCAGGCTATCCCCTTTCTGCAGTTGCAGAAAATCCCTGACCGTGATGTATGTTTCTCCGCAAACGGCAGTAACTTCCACTGGTACGTTACTCAGGTTTTTCCTGGCCAATTTAACATAGTTTTCCTGCTGCTTACTTGCAGTATTGGAAAACCAGTATTGAGCGGACAGTTTAGAAATAACAGCCTCCAGGGTTATATACGGTAGGCAAATATTCATGTAACCCTCGGCACTGCCTATGTTGCTGGTCAGTGTCACCAGGGCCACAGTCTCGCTTGGTGAAATAATCTGGTTAAACTGCGGGTTGGTCTCTAGCGACTCAATCTTCGGCGTAAACTCAAATATATCCGACCATGCAATAGCCAGGTTATCCAGTATTTTGGCATTTAACTTACGCAAGACAGTCCGCTCTATGTCGGTTAACTCTCGCTCGTCTTTCTCGTCAATCATGGTGCCCCTACCGCCGAACAAGAGGTCTATGGTCGGAAAAAAAAATGCCGGATTTGTTTCCAAAATGGCAGTTCCGTTCAACGGCTCCATGGAAAAAATGGTCATCAGCGTAGGCGTCGGAACTGACAGGATAAAATCCTCATAGGTCAGCTGGTCTACGGAAGCGATTTTTATCTGAATACTCGTACGTAAATATGCTGATAAGAAGTTGGACAACAGCCGGGCAAAATGGTCATGAATCATGTGCAACGTTCGCAACTGGTCCTTGGAAAATTTATTAGGTCGTCTAAAATCGTACGTACGTACTTTTTCCTGGCTAAACTCTTTTCTTATTTCTTCCGCGTCCATCTCTCCTGACGACATTGCATTTAAAAGCATATCTATTTCTGCTTGTGAGAGAACTTCCTCCACGGTGACGCCACCACCTTTCTCCTTAGCAGAATACCATTACAAGGTTTGGAAAAAGGTTAAATTTTCTTTAGCTCCCGGTAGCTCTCGCCACAGCCTGAAGCACCCTATCCTGCTGGAACGGCTTGACTACAAAGTCCTTGGCCCCCGCCTGAATGGCTTCCATTACCATGGCCTGCTGTCCCATGGCACTGCACATGATAATATTGGCAGACGGGTCAAATGCTCTAATGGCTTTCACCGCCTGAATTCCATCCATTTCCGGCATGGTGATATCCATGGTCACTACATCCGGTTTATGTTCTTTGTAAAGTTCTACCGCCACAGCACCGTTTTCCGCTTCCGCAACCACTTCATACCCGTTTTTTGTCAAAATATCCTTAATCATCATGCGCATAAAAGCTGCGTCATCCACTATCAATACTCTTTTACCCATTGGTTATACCTCCCCCTAATATTGGTATCAATGTTATATTTCCAAACCTAGCGCATTAAGAATTTTTTTCAGAGAATCCATAGTCGGTACCAAAAAGAAATGCCCGTTGAGAGCATCACCTTGAGCGAAAAATTCGGTTTCTATGATTAAAACTTTATCAGCCCAGTGCCCTCCTTCCAGCAGGGCTCCACTCAAAACAGCACCCAGCATGTCAAAAGCCAGGGCCGGCACAGATTGAGTCAGGCTCAGATTGGTAAACTGAGTAAAGGCAGTAAGGAAATTGCCGGCAAGAATATTTCCGATTTCCTGTAAAGCTGACATAGTCATCTCCTGATTGTCCAGGATAGCATCGCCTGCCAGCAGCCTGACCAGCTTGTAGGCACTCTCTTCCGTTAGAAGAAAGAAAATGCTTCCTTTTACATCTCCCATTATCTGACAGTAAGTACAGGCGACAATATCCTCTTCCTTTCCTACCAGCTTTAACATATCCTCAATAGGCAGCACACCGGATTTGGGCACAGACATGTTAATGGTAGTATTCAGCATCTGTGCGAGGGCAGTGGCAGCATTACCGGCACCGATATTCCCTATTTCCTGTAACGCACTCAAATGAATGGTCTGCAGGTCATCCCAACTTGTTGTCATACCGTTTTATCCTTCCTTTACCAAGTATTATTAGTTCATATTTCAATAAATCTCACAAAAATCCTTGTATTTTGGGTCGTATTTTAAAAATCAAACACACCTGAAGCAAATATATATAACCCAAATATTATATCCGACAATTTTATTTAGACACCTTCTGGTAAAACCAGGATAAGAATTTTTCGTAACCCAGTTCCTGATAGTTGATAATGTTTTCTGTAGCGCCGATAAACAAAATTCCACCTTCAACCAGTGAGTTGTGAAATTTCCGGTAAAGTTCCGTTTGTGCTTCCCGCGTAAAATAAATTGTTACGTTACGGCACACTATCAAGTGGTAGCCGGTATCATATTCTTGCATCAGCAAATCGTGCCTGCGAAACCTGACCATTGAACGAATAGGGTCCAGCAGCTGGTACTCACCATTTTCCCTGTAAAAATATTTTTGCTTACGACGCTCAGAGACGTTTTTCACCATATTCTCCGGATACCGTCCGGTTTTGGCAACAGCCAGTATCTTTTCATCCATGTCGGTAGCATGTATCTGGTGCTTACCACCAGCTTCTGCCAGTATCATGGCAATAGAATAGGGTTCCGCTCCGTTAGAACAGGCTGCACTCCAAACTTTGAGATTTGTAAATTTACTCAAGAGGTACGGTATCACTTTCTCTTCCAGCACCTTAAATATATCCGGATTGCGGAAAAATTCCGAAACGTTGATAGTTACTTTGTCCATAAATTGCGCCCACAGTTTTTCGTCTGCCTCCAGGGCGCGGAAATATTTCGCATAGTCGGTAAAACCCTGAGACTGCATGAGGCTGTCTATACGCCGCTTCAACTGACGTTCCTTATACCCGTTGAGATTGATGTTAAATCTTTTATTTATCCTATCTTTAAATTGATTGAAATCCATGGTTCCTCCCAAGTTTTTTTTTCTAGATTTCTTTGATAGACTTACCAGTACTGCGGATAAACACCTTTCCCGTTTCCGTTTCCAAGATCATAGTACGCCCGATGTTGCCGCCCACATCTTCTCCCACAATGGGAATTCCCTCTTTTTTCAGTACTTCCCGTACCTTGCAAACATTCCTTTCTCCAATATTTAACATAGTCTTTTTGGGGTCACCAAAAGAAAACATCTGCGCCCCGCCGGCAATTTTCGCTTTCAGGCGGGATACAGCCGCCCCCGTGTCTTTCAATTGAGATATCAAAATAGGAATAGCCAAATCGGCAAACTTGAATGGATTTGTAACAGTAGTAAATTGCGTGCTGTCCGGAAGCATGATATGCGCCATGCCACCGATTTTCGCTATGGGGTCAAACAGGGTAATACCCACACATGACCCCAACCCTAAAGTTACAATTCTTTGGGGACTTCGAGCTATTTTACAATCCGCAATACCTACTTTAACTTCTTCAGTCAAATCTAACTGTTTCACCTATAAATCCTCCATCTTCATTCAATTAAAGTGCTTCAAACCGGAATAATTTACCATGACCTGTACTATACTAATGTAAGAGCAAACCTTTTTCCTTAAGGAGTAATCAAGATGATTTGCACGTCCTGCTACAATCAGGTGCCTGACAAACTGCGTTTCTGTACCCACTGCGGTCAGCTAATCAGCTACCCTCTGATGGACGTTACCGTTTCCTGGACATCAATTTACAACCAGGGATGCCGGCATTATAATAGCGGCAACATAACCCTTGCCAGGCAGCATTTTGAAGCAGTGGTACAGCACAATCCCGCTCACCATTTATCCTGGTATAACCTGGGTACTATCTATTTGAAGGACGGGTTACTGGATAAAGCCGCCGTCTGCCTGCTGGCAGCCAAACAGCTAAATCCCTATCATATCCCTTCCCGTCTTAACCTGGCAGCCTGTCTGGCCAGGCAGAAGAAACTGGATGCTGCAGTTAAAGAATTACGAGATTTACTGCAGTTGGACCCGGGCAACACGCAGGCGCAAACGGCTTTGACCAAGCTGCACAGTCTCCGCAGTAGAAAAATGGAAAAATAATACTACTATTTATTACCGTTTAAGATTGTTTGCCATTCCCCACATTTCATCAGCGGTCCTGATGACCCGGGAATTAATTTCATAGGCCCTTTGTGCCATTATCATGCTGGTCATCTCTTCCGCCAGGTCAACATTGGAAGCCTCCAAGTAGCCTTGCCTGATAACACCCGTTCCGTCTTCGCCCGGGATTAATACTTCAGCTTCGCCACTGGCCTCGGTGGTCTGGAAGAGATTACGGCCAATTGTTTTCAAACCGGCTAAATTTCGCACCAGATAGAGCCGTATAGTGCCTATCTCTTTTTCATTCCCTTGACCATCTACAGCAATAACTCTTCCCTCGGGCGAAACAACTATTTTTTCCGTATCTTCCGGAACAGGTTCGGCATCATCCAGCACCAGCGGCAGCCCGTCCTGGTTAACCAACTGTCCCTCTCCGTCATCATCAAAAACAACGTTAAAAACTCCATCCCTGGTATAAGCGAGCCTGCCGTCTGCTAGACGAACGGCAAACAAACCCTTTCCTTTGATAGCCAGGTCCAGTTCCCTGTTGGTCTGTATCAGGCTGCCCTGCAGAAACACCTTCGTCACCGAACTCAACCTGACCCCGGTGCCAAACTGTGGTCCCGGCTGAGAATTAGCCACCGGCATAACTTGTTTGTTCTGCTGCTGGTAGACAAGGTCGGCAAAGGAAACCCGGCTTTTTTTATAACCATTAGTATTAATGTTGGCAAGATTACTGGCAATGGTTTCAATTTTCTGCATTTGAGCATTCATACCGGCGGCACCAATCCACATGTTCTTCAGCATCTAATCACCCCCTTATCGTAAACTGCCGATATCCCGGGCGCTCATTTCCAGGACCTGGTCATATGCCTGGACAACCTTTTGGTTTGCCTCAAAAGACCTGAGTACAGCCATCATATCAACCATTTCCTTAATGAGGTTGACATTGGACTTTTCCAGCATATGCTGCCTCACTGTTACGGGAACATCCGCATCTTCTACGGTGTCTGCCGTTGCCCTGAACAAAGAGTTTCCTTCTTTAACAAGTGAACCAGGATTATGCAGTCGGGCTATATCCAACCGGTCCACCGTTCTGCCGTCTACCACAATGTTGCCCTGCTCATTTACCTTGATGTCCTCGGTCCCTAGCTTTATCCGCCCTTTGCGTCCCAGTACAAAACACCCCGCTTCCGTTACCAGGTATCCCTCACTGTTGAGCCGGAAGTGACCATTTTTAGTGTACCGTATCCCCTGCGGGGTTTCAATTCTAAAATATCCCTTGCCGATGAGAGCAAAATCTAAAGCACGCCCGGTCTCCTCTACCGGTCCTGGCTGGTGGATGGTAACGGTCTCGTCTATCAGCGTACCGTTGGCCACCTTGCCTATTTTTTCCCGGTCACCGTTGCCGAGACGCCACAGCAAAACCTCAGGAAAACTCTTCAGCACTGTTTCATGGCGCTTATAACCCGGGGTATTGGCATTGACCAAATTGTTGGCAATGTTTTCTTCCTTCAATTGCTGTGTCACCATCCCCGAGGCCGCAGTATACAACCCGCGAAGCATCACAGCACCCCTCCTTTGTCACCGTTTATTTTAGAAACGCAAAACCGCTTCCCCTTTATCTTGTTATCATGTCAATAACCTCTGCCGTGCCTATCCCGGCAGGAATCCGGTATTCCCCGGCGATAATCCTACGTGCTATGTCCTGTGCTTTTGCTTCCGCCAGAAACTCTTCATAATCAACTATTCCGGCATCGCTCAGGATTTGTGCTGTTTCCAGCAGTGTACTGCCCGCCGGGATTACCACGGTGGTTTCCTCATTGGACACATTCGTCTTGCCCGCAGTTTTTTCTTCAGTCTTCTCTTGCGCGGAAACCTTTTGCTGTTCTCCAACCTCATTTCGGCTATTGGTACTGCTGTCACCATCCGGGAGAAAAACTACTTCCTCCCGAAACACCATACCCAGCTTACGGGCCTCGGCAATGATTTCCTCCTCAGCGAGATGCGGGCCAGGCAGCAATGCCCAGACCAGTCCTGTGAGGAAAAAGCCCAAACCCAGACCAAACAACACCTGATTATATTTTATTACCCAACATCTTGTTTTCTTAGAGAGAGAATTAATTCTATCTCCCCCTTTCCACGGTTATACTTTTGGGCAATTTCCGTGACACTTTTTCCCAGGTCATAATCCCGATATATTTCTTCAAACAGCGTCAACTGTTTGGAAACTTCATCCATAACATTGCGAAAGGAATTTTCCGGCGGGCTGTTGAGGTTGTGCAACACATTTTCCCACCGTTTCATTCTATCCTGCAGGGCGTTAATACTGTCAACCACCAGCGCCAGCTGCTCTTCCACGCCCGCCGCCAAAGCAACGGCTGTTTCCTGCTGTTTTGCCAGCTGTTCTTCCAGTTGCTGTTTTTCCCTGCTCAGTTCCTTAAGCTGGCGCTGTAAGTAAGACAACGACTCGCCGGTATCTGCTTTTTGTTCCTTAATTAGCTGTGGGACAGTAAGCAGCAGGAGAAAAATTCCCACCAAAAGAAATACCCACGCCATCAACTGTCAACTCCCGCCAATATTTTCCGAAGCCTCAGCAGTGCTCGCGAATGAATTTGGGACACTCTGGATTCGCTTATCCCCATTACCTCCCCGATTTCTTTTAAAGTCAGTTCCTCGTAATAATACAGGGACAATAATAGTCGTTCTCTTTCCGGCAGCTGTGCCAACGCCTCTTTCAGGCGTTCCTCCAAGTCCTTTTCTATTACTTGCTGTTCAGGAAAAGGCTCCCTGGACTGCACGGTATCCAGTACCTGCAGCTTGCTGTCTTCAGCGGTCAGTAATTCTTCCAAATGAATGATTGACATAAAGTTCACCTGCTCCAAAATTTCGGCCACCTGTTTTACAGGTATGTTTAATGCACTGGCAATATCTGCACACGTGACTTCCCGCTGGAGTTCCTGCTCCAGCTTTTCAGCCGTTTCTTGCACCTGTTTGACTTGTTCCATAACCGACCGCGGTACCCAGCCCTGGCGGCGCAGTTCATCAAGAATGGTACCGCGAATTCTGGAGCTGGCGTACGTTTCGAATTTTGTACCGCGCGAGCTGTCAAACCGCTTTATGGCTTCAAGCAAACCCAATACACCGTATCCAATCAGGTCTTCTTCTTCCATGCCGTCAGGCAGCCGCACCTGCAGACTGCCCACTACTTTTTTTACCAGAGGCAGGTAGCTCTCCAACAGCTCATTTCTTACTTCTTCCCCCCGCAAATAAGCATCCCATAACTTTTGTCGGGATAGTGCCATGAAACACCCTCCTACCTGTCAGTCATGCGGCGGCGTTCCAGCATTTTTCGAAAGATAAAACTGACGATAACATCCTGGTCTCTGGGATTAATTTCCTTAAACGCCACTCCGGCGACCCAGCACTGCTGGCCGCGCTGGTTAAGCATTTCTACCCGCTTAACTACTGCCAGCACCTGCAGGTGCCTGTCCCTACCTTTCCAATCTTTTAAATCCAAATATACCAATATCAGATCATTTACCTCCAGGCGTTCCCTGGATACCAGCTGCAGTCCACCGCCGCTGAGATCACGGGTAACCGCCTTTTGCGGGCGCTCCACAGGAACGGGGTTATTATCTTCATCCATTTCTGCCTTTTGGTACCGAATGTTTAACGAAATATCCAGGCGCACATGTTCACGCCGCTGTACCCGCTCGGCCTCCGCCGGCAGCGCCAGCCTGTACAGCGGGATACTACCTTCCAGTGTTCTTGATATGACGGTAGATTCAAAGACAATACTGGCTCCTTCTTCATAATAAGATACTTTTACCCGCTCACCGGAATCCAGAAGCAGTCTATCACGTCCTTTGGTAGGCACGTGAATGGTAAATGTGTTGTCTTCCACTCCCTGAACCATACTTTTATACACTGCAGAACTATTATCTTTTAAAGCACGTACCTCTATCTGTTGATTTACGTTTAATCTGACGTCCACACCCAACTGGCCGTCTCTCCTTCCGTATGATAAACACGTTAGTTTCAGTGTTTCTTCTTAGTGTCAAAAATTCGCATCAGCTTGTTAACGAATCCGTCCATCCCCCTGCTTTCCGTTACCCGTTTACCCATAACACGCTGCGCAATCTGGTTTATATCACTGGTTGCTCTTGTCTTTGGATAGAGCAGGGTAAACGGCTGCTGCCTGCGCACCGCCTTGCCCACCGCAGGGTCGGCACTAACATATCCCAGGTGCTTCACTTTAATTTGCAGAAAACTGTCCGCCACTGTCTGAATTTTTTTCGCTGTGTGTTTGGCCTCATTACCACCGGAAACCATATTGACAATCAGGCTGACCTCATCGTGCAGATTAAATTTGGACAGTATTTTAATCAAACCGTATGCATCGGTAATAGAAGTGGGCTCTGGTGTTAACACTACTACCACTTCATCCGCTGCTGTGATAAATGCCAGCACATTGCGAGAAATTCCAGCACCGGTATCAATTATGAGAAAGTCCACTACATCTTCAAACGTACGCAAGCCGGAAATCAATCTTTCTCTTTGATAGTAGTCCAAATTGGCCAACTCCAGAATCCCCGAGCCTCCTGGCAACACCTTCAAGTCATATGGACCGGTTAAAATAATTTCGTCCAGCAATTTTTCCCCTCTTAGAACCTCGTACAGGGTATACTTGGGCACCAGCCCCATGAGAACATCAATATTTGCCAGCCCCAGGTCTGCATCCAATATCATAACCCTTTTGCCAGTCTGGGCAAGGCTGAGAGCCAGGTTTACAACAATATTTGTTTTGCCCACCCCGCCTTTGCCACTGGTCACAGCAATTATTCTTAATTCTTTATCACCTGACGGCTTTTTCTTGATAATTTTTTTCCCTGCCAGTTCTCTTAACCGGTACGCTTGATCACGCATTGCTAGCAGCCCCTAAAATCATTTTTGCCAATTTTTCCGGTGTTGCCTCCTCAATGTCATCGGGAACGTTTTGCCCGCTCGTGATGTAGCGGACAGGTGCACTTGTCCTGTATACCACATCAACAATGGGACCCAAAATATCCGTTTCATCCAATTTGGTAAAAATCAGGCTTTTGTAGTTGGTCTCTTTAAAATCTTCCGCGATACGCAGCAGGTCCTTACCGCGCGTAGTACAACTCAGCACCAGACAGGTTTCCACCGGCTCAATCTGGTCCAAAAAGCCTCGCAATTCCCGAATCTGCATGTGATTTTTTGATGGCCTACCAGCAGTGTCTATGAGGATGACATCTTTATCGTTATGCTTATCCACTGTCTGCTTAAGTTCCCTGGGAGTCATCACAACATCGATGGGAATCCCCATGATTTCACCATAAGTTTTTAACTGTTCCACGGCGCCTATACGGTATGTATCGATAGTGACCATGGCCACGTTTTTATTTTGATACAGTGCAAACTGTGCCGCCAGCTTTGCCATGGTAGTTGTCTTACCCACACCGGTGGGACCAACAAAAGTAATGATGTTGCTCCTGGTAGGCAGCTTCTTTTCCAGCAATGCAGTCATCTCTTCCACCAGTTTTTGCTGCTGTTGAGAATCGTCCCCTTCACCTGCGGCCACATGCCGCAACAGGTAATTGGTGACTTCCTCGCTGATTTCCGCTTCCAATAACAGTTCACGCCAGCGACGCGCAGACGGCGTTTCCTGCTGCGAACCCGTTGTGAGTTTGTGCAGCATCTCCTTCATTTCCGCCACTTCTTGTTCCAACTTATTCTGCAGCGTTTCCTGTTTTTTTTCCACGTGGCCGGTCTTGCTGTCTACTGCTGCGGTAACTTCCAGTTTTTTGGGCGTGAAATACCCTCTCAGACCGCGTTCCCGTACCTTCCGGGTGCTGATAATGACTGCATCGGGACCCAGGTCACGGCGTATTAAGCTAAGCGCCTCCTGCATATTACGAACTACATACCGTTTAATTTTCATCGATACTCACCACCCCAACAGCTTCCACATCCAAATTCGGCGTTAGTTCATTTATTGACAGCACCACCAGGTTTGTCAAATACCTCTCGGTAAGTCTCTTAAATGCCAACCGCGACCTGGCACTGCACAGGACCATCGGTGGGTTGTCCCCAAAGTTGGCCTGTTGAATTTGTTCCGACAGATTATCAAATATTTTCTGCGTCGTCTCGGGGTCCAGTACCGGGTACGACCCTTCCTGGGTTTGCTGCAGTGAGTTCACCAGTATTTCCTCCAGGTGAGGATGTATTGTCAGCACGTTCAATTTACCGTTAGGAGCAAATAAACGCGATATGGTCCGGGCCATGGACTGCCGTACCACTTCGGTCAAATAATCAATATCCTTACTGCGAGTGGCATGGTCGGCCAGACATTCCAAAATCCCAACCATATCCCTGATGGGAATTTGCTCTTTCAGTAAATTCTGGAGCACCTTCTGTATTTGACCGGTGCTCAAAATATCAGGAACCAAATCTTCTATTAGAGCCGGATTGCTTTCTTTGACCACATCCAGTAGTTCTTTTACTTCCTGACGCCCCAGTAATTCGTGGGCATGAGATTTAATGAACTCAGTCAAATGCGTAATCAAGACAGTCTCAGCATCAACAACGGTAAAGCCCCTAATTTCCGCTTCTTCCTTGATATCCTGGCTAATCCACCATGCCGGCAGTCCAAAAGTAGGTTCCGTCGTTGGCGTTCCCGGCAAATCAAACTCCTCATCGCCGGGGTTCATGGCCAGGTAGTAATCCGGCTGGATTTCCCCCTTGGCCACCTCATTGCCGCGAATCTTAAAGACGTATTCAGTGGGCCCCAGTTGCAAATTATCTCTGATACGAATGGGGCGCACGTAGATTCCCAGTTCCGTGGCGCACTGCCGCCGTACCGCCGCCAACCGTTCCAGCAGGTCCCCGCCCTGGTTTTCATCGGTAAGGGGAATCAACTGGTAGCCAATCTCCACCTCCAAAGGATCCACCTGCAGCAGGGACAACACGTTCTCAGGCTGTCTGGCACTTTTTTTTGCTTCCTGCAGTTCCTGCTCCTGTTCCAGGATTTCCCGTTCCTTTTCTTCCTTAATCAGTAAGTAGGCCGCATAACCGGCACCTGCCGCCAGTACCATAAAAGGCAGTGACGGCAGCCCGGGAATCAACGCCAGGGCCAGCAACAGCCCGGCAGCCAGGGCAATCACCTTGGGAAACCTGGTTATCTGGGAGGATAAATCCTTACCGAAGCTCTGGCCGCCGCTTACCCTGGTCACCAAAATACCGGTAGCGGTGGATACCAGCAGGGCCGGTATCTGAGATACCAGCCCGTCACCGACGGTCAACAGCGTGTAGGTCTGTAAGGCATCCTTAAAGGGCATACCTAATTGCCACACTCCAATGATAAAACCGCCCAGGATATTGACAACGGCTATAACAACGCCGGCAATAGCATCACCTTTCACAAACTTGCTGGCACCGTCCATGGCACCAAAAAAATCCGCCTCTCGCTGCAACTGCTGTCGTCTCTCTTTGGCCTCCTGTTCGGTAATCAAACCAGAATTAAGGTCCGCGTCAATACTCATCTGCTTGCCGGGCATGGCATCCAGCGTAAACCGGGCAGCCACTTCGGCAACCCGGCCTGCACCGTTGGTAATCACCACAAATTGAATCACGGTAATGATAATAAATATGATAAAACCCACAACATAGTTGCCACCTACGACAAAGTCGCCAAAAGCCTGTATCACCTTTCCTGCCTGAGCATGGTTTAAAATTAATTTGGTGGAACTAATATTTAGCGACAGCCGAAACAGCGTAACCACCAGAAGCAGTGATGGAAACACCGAAAACTGCAGGGGGCCCGTGGTAAACATGGTGGTCAGCAAAATAACAGCACTGACCGTGAGGCTGATTACCAGAAGGATATCCAGCAGCCCAGAAGGAACAGGCATCACAATGATTACGACTACTGCAATCACCAGTGCAGCAATCAGTAAATCATTGTTTTTTATCGCTTGTTTCAGTATTATGTTCAGTCTTCCGGGTTCTGTTGCCATAAAGATACCCCTTACAATTAAGTAGTTGAATCATCAAGCTAGTGCTTTTTTCCCAAACGATACAGCATGACCAGTATCTCTGCCACTGCCTGGTAAAGTTCCTCGGGTATTTCCTCACCGATTTCTACGTTATCATGCAGAAACCATGCCACTTCCCTATTTTCAACTACCGGTATTTCATGTTCCCTGGCCACTTCCACAATCTTCTGCGCTATATAATCAGCCCCCTTGGCCACCACAACCGGGGCATTTTGTTCATTGGGGTCATACTTCAAAGCGACTGCCAAATGAGTCGGGTTGGTGATAACCACAGTACTTTCAGGTACTGCCTGCATCATCCGGCTGGTAGCCAGCTCACGCTGTCTCTCTTTTAACCTGGATTTTACCTGCGGATCACCTTCCGTTTGTTTATATTCCTCCTTAACTTCCTGCCTGCTCATCTTCAACCGCTGTTCATGTTCGTATCGCTGAAAGATGTAATCCAAAATGGCGATACCGGCAAAAATGCCGACAGCCCCGCCGGCCACACGAAACACCACAGAAGATACCACACTGTAAGTCTCCAAGGCTCCTGCCTGCATCACCAGCAACAGGTCGGTAACACGTCCCAGTACCAGGTAGTAAGTCACAACACCGACAACAATGATTTTAACCAGAGCCTTAACCAGCTCAACCAACGCTTTTTTGGAAACTATGCGCTTGAAGCCCTGTACGGGATTAATATTTTCCAATTTGGGCTTGATGGCTTCAGGTGCTACCAGGAAACCTACCTGGGCAAAATTGCTTATCAGGGCAGCGGCAGTGGCTGCTGCAAGGATCGGTGCCATCAGTTTGACAAAGCTGTACATGATTTCCTGTACCAGCACCATGAGATTTGCCTGGGACAGTTCCCATGCCAGGCGACTGCTCAAAAAGAAGGAAACCATCCTGTTGAATTCCCACAGGTAGTGCTGCCGCATCAGGTATAAAACCAGCAGCACCACCAGCAGTACAAATGCTGCATTCACATCAGTACTCTTAGCAACCTGTCCTTTTTCCCGGGCCTCCCGCTTTCGTTTTGGCGTCGGCTTCTCCGTCTTTTCTTCGCTAAACAGCTGCAGGTGTATCTGCCTGGAAGGTTTTAAGGACAAATCAAGCATTTTAACCCAGACTCCTCATTATGAGCAACAGGTCTTTTTTCATCTGCAGCAGCATGTCGCTGACAATTCCCGACAACATGGGAAGAATCAATGCCACAACCAGCATGCCCAAACCGGCCTTTAACGGAAACCCCAGCATAAACACATTGAGCTGGGGAACCGTCCGCGCTACCAGTCCCAGGGACAAATCACTAATCAGCAGGACTGCCAGCACCGGAGCGGCAATTTTAAACGCCAGTGCAAACATGCTGACAAAAATGTTTACCAGCTGCTCAACCAGCCCGCCGGTCAAAGAACCTGTTGCCAAAGGCACCAATTGGAAACTCTTTATCAGGGCTGCTATCAATGTGTGATGGCCGTTTAACGTGAAAAATAACAGTATGGCAAATATGTACTGCAGGTTACCCATCAGTGTTACCTGGGCCTCACCCTGTGGATCCATCACTCTAGCCATGGCAAAACCCATCTGCAGATCTATAAGCTCACCACCAACCCTGACAAAATGAAAAATCAGCGAAGCCGCAAAACCTAGCAGCAGGCCTGTCAACACTTCATTAATCACATGAAGCATGTAGGCCAACAGGCCATTGAAACCGGTAGGACCCGGCACAAAAGGGACAACCAGAATTGTTAAAACTGCCGCAAAACCTATTTTGGCCAGTGTAGGAATTCCCCTGATATCAAAAAACGGGGCAGCAACCGTAAAGGAGGAAATCCTGGCAAACACCAGCAGTCCAACAAGCCATAGTTGAAAATCCAGCATAACAGCACTCCTAGCGCATAATATTGCTCAGGTCACCAAACAGGTTCTGAGTAAAGCCCACCATGACATTGAGCATCCAGGAGCCAAAAACCAGCAATGCCAGCATTACGGCAACAATTTTAGGAACAAACGTCAGGGTTTGCTCCTGTATCTGCGTTGTGGCCTGCAGCACCGCTACGGTTAAACCCACTACCAGCCCGAAGCCGAGAGTAGGCGCCGATAGCAGTAAGGCCGTAGTCAGCGCCTCCCTGGCCAGATGGATGATGTATTCCTGGGTCAAGGGTCCTCCCCCCTAGAAACTTTCAATCAGGCTCTTAACCACCAGATACCAGCCGTCCACCATGACAAAAAGCAGCAATTTGAACGGCAGCGAAATCATTACCGGCGGTAGCATGAACATCCCCATGGACATCAAAGTACTAGCCACCACCATATCTATAATCAGAAAGGGAATAAAGATGATAAAACCCATTTGAAACGCTGTTTTTAACTCACTGATTATAAATGCCGGTATCAAGGTGGACAGCGGAACGTCCTCTTTGCTGACCGGTCGCTGCTGCCCGGCAATATTGATAAACAAAGCCAGGTCTTTATCCCTGGTCTGTTTCAGCATGAATTCACGCAACGGCCTGGTTCCCGCCTCAATGGCATCTTCCTGGCTGATTTCTTCTGCCAGGTACGGGTCAATGGCATTTGCCTTGATATCCCGGTATACCGGCATCATGGTGAAAAAGGTCAGGAATAATGCCAACCCGATTAGCACCTGGTTGGGCGGAGTTTGCTGCGTCGAAAGTGCATTGCGCACGAAGGACAGCACCACTACAATCCGGGTAAAAGAAGTCATCATCACCAGAATAGCCGGTACCAGTGCTAAAATGGTCAGTACTACCAAAATGCGCAGACTATCGACTACCTGCTTCGGGTCTTCACTTTGACCGATATTGATGTTGACATCGGGCACGGGCACCGGCTGCGCATAACCGGGACTACCCCATGCCACAACCGCCACCACAACCAGTACACCCACAAGCACCCATCTATTTCTCATCCCGGTCACCTTCATTCTGCCCGACTGAACCCCGCAAAAAAGCTTTTAACCAGCGCTGCATGTTGTGATTAAACATGCGGGAAACATTGCTGTCACGTTCGGGGTAGTCGTCGTATCGCTCCAAGAGCTGGATTCCTTTCTCACTTACACCCAGCAGCATGTACTGTTCCTTGACCTTCACCACCACCAGAAAATTTTTTCCCCCCAAAGGTATTTGGTCTACAATCTTTAAAGCGCCACCCGGGATAAATCCTTTTTTCCCCAAACCGTACTTCAGAAAAAAATACAGCAGCACCAGTACCAGGGGTAGGGTAATAAGCAATCTGATTACTGCTGCGGTCAATTCACTCATTGTATTCCTCCGGGTCAATCAACGTGTTAATCCGTACTCCCAATACCTCGTTAATAACGACCACCTCTCCTGAAGCAAACGGCACACCGTTGATGATAATATCTGCATGCTCGCCAGCCAGGCGGTTAATGGGAAACACGCTACCTTTTTCCAGCTCCAGCACTTCCCTGACAGTTTTCGTGGTTTCACCCAGTTCCACGGTCAGCTCAACGTTAATATCTCCCAAAAAGCCAATGTCGTGTTCAGCATCTTCCGTATCTACTTCCTGTAACGGGACAAACTTGGCTTTTTTAACCACGGAGCTGTCTCTTGCCACTCCTTCAAGCATGGACTTGATTTCCTCTTCGGATATATTGCTAAAACCCATACCGCAATCTCCCCTTCTGGCCTTAAAAAAATCAAAACCCTTCTTTAAGAAATACCAAGCCGCAGGCAACTTTCTTTCTGGTGTTTACTGGATTATAAAGTCTTTAAAATAAATGCCCTGTATCTTATCCGACAGCAATTGGTTGATACCGGTCAGCAATTCCTGGCGAAGCCGGGTGGTCTTCTCCAGGCTGTCCAAATCGGAAACCCGCTTGCTGCGCAAAATATTAATGATTTCATCGCGAATACGGTGCCGTTTTTCTTCCAGTTCCCGACCCAGGCTTTTATTGGTATACTCCAGCGTAATCTGCACCCGCAGGAAACGGCGGTAACCCATATCTGCCAAATTGACCGTAAACGGCATCAACTCAAATTTATATATGTTTTCCGGCTTGTCTTTCTTACTCCCGTCGCCGTTTTTCCCTGTGGCTATGTAATAGGTAGCTCCCACTGCACTGGCCAGCAGCAGAACCACCAGCAAACCCCATATTAAGATTCTTTTCATGTGTCCGCCTTTCTTGCCTGTTTCAGTTTGTTCCGCTTTTTGTTCCTGTCTCCTCACCGATGTTTCCTCCACTTTCATAAATATTTTTTGAATTTATTACTATCACAACACGACGGTTTCGGGCACGTCCCTCGGGAGTATCATTGGAAGCCACCGGATAATATTCACCAAACCCCACGGCAACAAACCTCCTGGGGTCCAGGTTGTGCTCCCTGGTTAAATAACGTACCACCCGGGCGGAACGCGCCGCCGACAACTCCCAGTTAGAAGGAAACTCGATAGTATTAATGGGCCTGTTGTCCGTATGCCCTTCCACTGAAATTTGATTTGGCAGCTGCTTAAACAGGTTACCCAGCTGCGCAAGAATTTTTTTTGCATGCGGTTTTAAGTCAGCCTTACCCGAATCAAAAAGAATCTTTTCCTTGATGGTTAAGACCACGCCCCGTTCTTCATACCTCACGGAAATATCGTCCTCTAACCCGTTATTCTTTAAAAACGCCTTGATGACGGTGTACACTTCCAGCAGTCTGGCGTTTTCACTGATTTCGTCCATTCCTTCACTCAACTCTTCCATCTGGTCCCTGTTTGCCTCAATGTTTTCTAAAATACTGGAGCCTTTCTCCAAAATACCCACCCCCTGAAAAGATATCAGGAAGGCTTTAAATTTCTGCACATCCAGCACGGAGAAGGAATAGAGCAGTACAAAAAACACCAAAAGCAGCGTCACCAGGTCCGAATAAGTAACCATCCAGGCCGGTGCACCTTTTTTATCTTGTGACATCTTCTAACTCCTCCCCTTCCAGGGACTGTTCCTTTTCCCTCTCCGAGGGAGGGATAAACACTTTCAGCTTTTCTTCCAGAATGCGCGGGTTCATGCCGGACTGAATCCCCAAAACACCCTCCAAAATAATGCGTTTTTCCAGCATCTCTTCCTCGTTTTTCAAAGCCAACTTCCCGGCAATAGGAATCAATATCAGATTAGCCAGCAGTGCACCGTAAAAAGTTGTCAGTAAAGCTACTGACATGCTTGGGCCCAGGGCGCTGGGGTCATCAAGTTTGGACAGCATTTGAATAAGTCCTATCAAGGTACCAATCATACCAAACGCCGGTGCCAACTCGGCCCAGGTATTGATAACACGCTGTCCCAGCTCGTGCCGCTTGCGCATATTCTCCATATTGTTTTCCATGATTTCCCGTATCAATTCCGGTTCCAGCCCATCTACCATCAGTTGTATACTTTTGGCAAAAAAGGGGTCTGCTTCCTCATCAATCTCATCTTCCAGCGCCAGCAGTCCCTCACGTCGAGCCCGCTTGGCCAGCTCGGAAAACCTTTCCACTATATCCAGCGGTTGTGAAGGTTCGGCGATAAACACCTGCTTAACAGTGGCAAATACCTTGCTTATCTGATTGAAGTTAAAGTTTATCAGCAGCGCGGCAAATGATCCAAATAGCGTAATCAAAATTCCCTGGATATTGATAAATAGTCCAATATTTCCACCTAAGACAATGGCGATAATGATTACGGCCAGTCCTGCAACTATACCGATAATTGTCATCATATCTAAACGCATGTATTCTCACCTCTGTGCCATGGCACTTGCAAAAGTCTTTTTCAAACACCAGTTTGGAACTGCAGCGAAAATTATGTATACCGGAAAGCAGCAGGGGCAGCCGCCCCCACCGCCTCCTGCACTAACCAACCTAAGCAGTGCCGTTTACTACCGCTTCAAGTTTACCAGTTCCTGCAGCAGCTCATCAGAAATAGTGATGGTCCGCGAATTTGCCTGGAAACCCCGCTGAGTAACCACCATATCTGTAAACTCCTGCGCCAGATCAACGTTGGACATCTCCAGGGCATTGGCAACTATGGTACCGCGTCCCAAAGTCTGCGGCGATCCGGGAATACCTTCACCGGAGTTTTCCGTCTCCCGGTACAGGCTGTTGCCCACTTTCTGCAAGCCTGCCGGGTTGGTAAAAGAAGCAAGAGCTATTTGACCGATTATCCGGCGAACCCCGCCTTCAAAATCACCGATGATGGTACCATCGGTCTGGACTGTTATTTCGTTGAGAGTACCCGATGCATTACCGTCTTGAGAAAAAGCAATTATGGTCGAATCCGAACCAAACTGAGTAACTTCACTGAAGTCGGGGTAAACACTAACCACATCCGCATCTGGGTCCGCTGGATCAAAGCTGAAATTTTTAAATAATTGAGGTAGTGTCGTGCCGTTGGCTAGACTGGTTTGGGTTTGGTCTATTTTGCCGTTTGTATCAAACACGAGATATCCGTCGAGATTGGTAATGCCCAGCCCGTCCGCATGTGAAATAGTGTATTTCCATGTATTTGCAGTGTTCTCTTTCACCAGTGTTATGTCAATCACATGGGAATGACCCACGGAGTCAAATATTTCTTTGGAAAGCGTTACGGTAGTTCCAGGAGAAGCATCGGCGTCCAGGTTATTTTTGAATTTTATTTCCGTAGTAGCCTTGGGCTGCAGGTATTCGGAAATTACAATATCTCCCAAGGTACTGCTCAAGGAACCGTTTACAGCATTATAACCCTGCACCTTAAAGCCCTGGTCATTTACCAGAAAACCCTTGGCATCAAAGTCAAAATTGCCTACCCGCGTGTAAACCCAGCCGCCACGGGGGTCTTTCAGGATAAACATCCCTTCACCGTCAATAGCCAGGTCGGTACTCTTGCCCGTATTTTGCAAGTTTCCCTGAGTGTGCATAGTCTCCACACTGCCCAGGGTAACACCCAGGCCGACCTGGGACGGGTTGACACCACCCTGGTCCCCCTCGGACCGGTTGCCGCTCTTGAGCATCTGGTAAAACGCATCCTTGAAAGTGACGCGGCTCTTTTTGAAACCCAGTGTATTTACATTGGCAATATTGTTGCCAATTATGTCCATACGCACCTGATGTGCCTTCAATCCCAATACTCCGGAATACAAGGAACGCAACATAACAATCGACCTCCATTAAAAGATTTCACTGTGCAGCCGCCTCTGTCGGTCAGCGGCCGCGGGCTTCCTCCTAGAGGTCCAGCCCTTGTTTACAAGATAACCGCACTGTCAATGTTGGTAAACACATTTTCCTTCAAGCTCTGTCCGTCAACTGCCGTGACAACGGTGCGGTTCCTGACACTGACAATAAACGCCACATCGTTCATCAGTATCAAGGATTCTTTTGCGCCTTTTTTGCTGGCCTTTTCCACGGCCTCATTGAGTTTCGCAACCTGCTGCGGTCCCAGGGAAATGTTCCTGCTGCTCAGCCGCTGCTTGGCATGCTTGGAAAACTTAATACTTTGGGACTCAAGGACTTCCTGAAATACGTCCTGAAAAGCTGTGCCTTTCGCAGGCTGCTTATCTTTAACCTGTTGTACCTGTTTCCCCGGCTGAACCTGCAGTGTCAGCGGTTGGTACAGGTTGATCTTGCCCGTCATTACTGTCACCTCCGGTATCACCTGCTGCAGAAGTGGGTTCCGGTTCCAGCGGCAGGTTGACTTCCACAATGTCCCGCCAGCTGAGGGCCACATCGCCCACAAAAATTGTCGGTTCCCCGTCACTCATCTTCACACTGGTCACGACGCCCGTAATCAATTCTCCGGAGCCGCCAGTTCCGGACACCTCCTTGCCCAGCAGGGATAACGCCCCGAAAAACTTGCTGCTGTAATCACTGCGTTGTTCGTTAAGATACTGGGTAAAACTGCTGCTAAACTGGCTAAACCTGTCATCATAGCCGGAGAAGTTATCGTTTAATTGCTCGATACCCTGCGCCACGTTTTTCATCTGTTCCAGGGTGCTGAACTGGGCCAACTGGGCAATAAATTCGTTATCCTTCATCGGTTCCATCGGGTCCTGGTAGCGCAGCTGCGTTACCAGTAGCTGCAGAAACTCATCCTTTCCCAGCAACTGCTGCCTTCTTCCCGCATTGCCGGTGTTTTGTATTCCTTGGCCGGCTGAATTGCTGCTATCCACCTTCACCCTGCTTCACCTCCTATGCCAGGTAATCCACCAGTTGATTGCTGCCGGCTGACTGCAAGCTTGCAGCCAAATTCTCGCCACCGTTTTCCGCGCCAAACCTTCCGGAGTTGTAGCCGTAAGACCCGCGCCGTCCCGAACCCTGCCGGTTCATGGACTGGAAAAATTGCTGTCCCTGGGCACCATGTTCCTGTACGGCGACTTCCATTTGGTCAACTTTAATACCCTGTTCCTGCAGTGCTTGCTGCAACTGGGGCAAATGTTGTCTGATCATTTCCTGCACTTTCTGACTTTCCACCACCAGCCTGGCAACAATACCGCTATCTGCATGCTCCACTTTAAAGGACAGCCTGCCGAGATAATCCGGTTTCAGCTGCACATGAATTTCCTGCTTTCCCTCAGCTACCAGCAGGTGAGTCTTCTGTACCAGTTGCTGGAAAATCTGCTCTCCAGTTCTACTGTGGCTAACCTGCTGGAATACCCGGGAAATGGCAGCATTGTCTGCCCTGCTGTACAGGTTGGCTGTTACGGGCTGTTCTTTGAACTGAACATGGTGGTTGTTGTTTTCCCGGGTTCCGGTTTGAGCACCGTCCCCGTTGTCAGAATCATCCATTACCCGAATAACCGTGACCTGTTCACCCCGGTAGCCAGCGGCAGTTACGGTCTGGCCCGGCTGTTCCAGTTCTTTAATCTGGTGGCTGCCGCTCAAATAACCGGCCTTTGCTGCGGGCACACCTGTTTCCTGGAGTTGCTGCACCTGCACAGCTTGTTTAATGACTTTTTCCGCCATTGTCAAAACTTTGGCCACGTCCATGTCATCTGCCCGCTGGACCTGCTCCAAAAACTGCATCAATTCGGTTTTCTCTGCTGCCGTAAACCCCAATGAATTTAACACTTGCAGTGCCTGGCGCATTTTGGCAGTAACGGTTTCAGTTATGACGGTTGTATGTGCGCTAAAATTACTGTAAGTCCTGCCATAGTTAACCGTTTTGGCAGTAGCGGTTCCGGTCATGACGGTTGCATAAGGCCACCGGCTCACCAGGTTCTGTGCTGCTGCCTGCCGTTGGCTTTCCCCACTGGCCACCAGTTTTTCCGGCTGCAGGCCGTTGAAAATGAAGCTGACCAGCGTCGCTAGCGATTGTAGCAGCTCCTGCACTTCCTGGCTGCCAACCTCGCCCTGCATTTGCCTGATTCGCTGTAACATCTGCTGCAGTTTTTTACCTGGCAAGTCCTGCACGTCACCTGTAAGGTCTTTTATACCTTGGCCCGGCTGCCACTCTCCCCCGGCCGCCTTGAGCGCCATGGCCAGCAAGCCGGCAAAATCACCCTGCGGCTTCGCACCTTGATTAATGCTACCAGCCGGTTCAGCAGAATTCCGCAGGCCGACACCCTGCGCCACCTGGCCCATTACGAAGCCTGCTGCATTCACCCTGTCACCTCCTTTCCAGTATGGTTACTGCAATATTTATAAACTCTCCCTTCTCACGAAGGAAGCAGTTGCCACCTCATCCAGCAGTTTCTGCTGCTGTCTGTTAAACTCATAAGCAAATTGTTGTTTCTGGCGCTCTTTCAGCCTGTCAAACGCCTTGCGTTCCTGCATAGCCTGCCGCAGTTCAACTTGTTTTTCGCTGACACGTTTCTCAGCCGCCTCAAGACGTTCAACCTGGCTGGCTATCTTTTTGTCCATGACATCCAGATACTGCTGCCGCTGTCGCAAGGAAACCAGGTCCAGCTTACCAGTCCGGCTGGAAACAAGGGCCCGTTCCTTCTGCTGCTGGTATCGCTTCAGCCGGGCTGCCTCCTGCTGCCGCAGCCGGTAAGCATATCCCAGTTCCAGCTTTTTTTCCTCCTCTATTGACTGCTTGTAGTCCAGCACCTTCTGTAATCTGAACCTAAACACCGCCCTCACTCCTTAAAATATAGCCTCTTGCAACAGCTTTAGGGTCTCCTCCAGGGAAAAACTTTCATCTATACCCTGCTGTAAAAACTGGTTGATACGGTCGTAATATTTAATCGCCTCATCAACACCAGGGTTGGACCCTTTTTCGTAAGCCCCGACACTGATGAGGTCCTCTGACTGCCGGTATGTGGCCAGCAGATGCTTCGCCCGGGCTGCCAGTTGCTGGTGTTCCCGGCTGGCCAGGTCTGGCATCAACCTGCTAACGCTTTCCAAAACATCTATGGCCGGAAAATGGTTTTTCGCAGCCAGCCTGCGGGACAGGACAATGTGCCCGTCCAAAATCCCGCGCACGGCGTCAGCTATGGGCTCGTTCATGTCGTCGGCGTCCACCAGCACGGTATAAAGCCCCGTAATGGAACCTGCAGCCGCATTTCCTGCTCTCTCCAACAGCCGGGGCAGCACGGCAAACACCGACGGTGTGTAACCCCTGGTAGCCGGGGGCTCACCAATAGCCAGCCCGACCTCACGCTGTGCCATAGCAAACCGGGTCAAGGAATCCATCATTAGCATGACCTGTTTTCCCTGGTCCCGAAAATACTCGGCAATTGCCATAGCCACCATGGCACCTTTAATTCTAACCAGCGCCGGCTGGTCGGAAGTAGCCACCACCACCACCGACCGCCGCAGCCCCTCGGGCCCCAGGTCCTTTTCCAAAAACTCCAGCACTTCCCTGCCCCGCTCGCCTATCAGGGCTATAACGTTGATGTCGGCATTGCTCTTGCGGGCTATCATCCCCAGCAGCGTACTTTTTCCCACGCCGCTGCCGGCAAAGATACCTACCCTCTGTCCCATACCGCAGGTCAGCAGCCCGTCAATGGCTTTGATACCCGTCTCCACAACCTGGGAAATTCGCCTGCGGGTCAGGGGATTGGGCGGCGCATTGTCCACCGGGTATTTGCGGCCGCTTTCAGTAAACTCCTGCCGTTGTTCCATGGGACGCCCCAAACCGTCCAGAACCTGCCCCAGCAGGTGGGGACCAACACTCACCTGGAGAGGCTGCCCCATAGGCACAACCAAACACCCGGGAGCAATTCCTTCCAAAGGCCCCAGGGGCATCAGGAGAGACACGCCCTCGCGAAAACCCACAACCTCCGCACGCACCACACCGTTACCCGGCGGGTAGATATGGCACACCTCACCGATGGAAGCATCAATCCCGCGAACTTCCACGGTCAAACCCACCACCCGGGTAACTTTGCCGCGGGGTTGGGCTAGGTCTGCTACTTCCAGTTTTTCAAGGTACCAGTCCCACGGTAAACTAACTGTCACTTTGCTCCCTTCCCAGCAAAACCTGTTTTACCCGGTCCAGCTGTCCCTCAATAGTAACTTCTATTTGACCCTCTTCCGTATCTACCACGCAACCACCGGGAGTCAATCCCTTATCCGCTATCACGCGTAGTGATATTTCCTCAGGCAGGTCCTGCAGCAGCATATCCTTGTGCGACCGCAATATTTCAGCATCCCGGGGGTGAGCATAAATAACGTAATTTTTGCCCCCGCGCACCTTCTGCAGCGCTTCCTGCGCGATAATATTTATCTGCTGGGGAGACAACTCCAGTTGAACGTGCAGCAGCTTGCTGGCTATGGCAACAGCCAGGTCAATAATTTTCTCTTCGTTTTCCGCCACCGTCTGCCTGTACCACGTGCGAGCCTGTTGCAGCACTTCCTCCGCCTCCCGGCGAAGTTTCTGAGCTTCTTCTTTTCCCGCTGCCAGGCCTTCTTCGTACCCCTGCTGAAAGCCATACTCCCTGGCTTCCGCCAGTACCGCCTCTTTTTCCGCCCGGGCTTCAGCAACAATCTGCTCGGCCTGTTTTTTCGCCTCCGCCAGCATCACTTCAATTTCAGCCTGCAGCTGCTGCTTCTTTTGTTGTAATTTGACCATATCGTCCCCGTCCGCGTTTTTTCTCCGGACCCCCGTTACGGTCTGAAAGTGACGGCGAACGGTTATCTCCTGACTCTGGTCACCAATGTTGGACTTGCGCAGAATTTTAGACAACTATGGTATCCTCCCCACCGCGCGAAATGATGATTTCCCCGGACTCTTCAAGCTGCCGGATAACATTGACAATACGCTGTTGTGCTTCTTCCACGTCACGCAGCCGTACCGGCCCCAAAAACTCAATATCTTCCCTGAGCATTTCGCCGGCGCGTTTGGATAGATTCTTGAAGATGCGTGCGGTAACCTCATCGCTGGCACCCTTGAGTGCCAGCGGCAAATCTTTCATGTCAATTTCCTGCAGCAACCTGCGAATGGACGCGTCATCCAGGGTGATGATATCTTCAAAGACAAACAGCCGCTTGCGCACTTCTTCCGCCAGTTCCACGTCTTCTGCTTCCAAATCTTCCAGGATTACTTTTTCCGTGCTCCGGTCCACCCGGTTTAAAATTTCCACCAGCGTGTTGATGCCGCCGGCTTCGGCAAAATCATGCTCCGCTATGGAAGACAGTTTCTTCTCCAATACGCTTTCAATCTCCCTGATAACCTCAGGCGGCGTACGGTCCATCATGGCGATGCGTTTGGCAATATCACTACGTTTTTCTTCCGGTAGGCTGTTCAGTACCACCGCTGCCTGCTCCGGCTCAATATACGAGAGAATCAGCGCAATGGTCTGGGGATGCTCGTTCTGGATAAAGTTAACCAGGTGTTTGGGGTCTGTCTTGCGGATCATGGAAAAAGGCCGGCTCTTGGTATTCGCCACCAGTTTTTTGATGATTTCATTGGCTTTGTGCGCCCCCAGCGACTTTTCCAGAACTTCCCGCGCGTACTTGATACCCCCGTGCATCAGGTATTCCCTGGCTTCGTGCAGCTGCAGGAAATCTTCAATAACTTTCTGCTGCATTGACTGGTCAATTTTACCCATATTGGCAATTTCATATGTTATCTTTTCAATTTCCTCATTGGACAGCTGTTTTAATAATTTGGATGACAGGTCTGAACCCAGGGCAACCATAAATATGGCCGCCTTCTTTATCCCAGAATACCTGCTTGTCTCTCGCAATTAACCCACTCCCCCTAACTTTCGCTGAGCCAGGTTCTTATCAATTCCGCCGCCTCTTTGGGATTTTCTTCTACTATTTTCCTGACGTCCTGACGCTTCTTCTCTCTCATCTTAATCTTTCTTTCTTTTTCTGGGTCTAACTGCGGTCCTTCCTCTTCCTCAATGGGAACTGCACTGACATCCTGGACGGGAACGACATCCTCAATAGCAACATCTAGTCTCCCGGCCCGGCGCCGGGCAGTAAGAATAAGGATAAATGCCAGAAGCAAGGCAAAAGCCGTCAGGGCCGCATATATGTACTGGCGCACGCGTTTCTGTTCCGCCTCCCTGGCTGCCTGTTGCTCCATTTCGGCCCTGGCTTCCTCGGCAAAACTCCTGTCAAAAGCCATGCTCATTACGGTAATCTGGTCGCCCCGGTCCGGATAGTAGCCGATAGCCGCCGTTACCAGTTCCTTTATCTGGGCTATCTGCTGGTCTGTCAGCTGTCCGTCCACAGTCACCGCCGTGGACAGCCGTTCCACCTCGCCCGGAGCGTAAATCACCGTTTCCTGCGCCTTATCCAATTCATACTGCCGTTGGATACTTTCACTGGAGTGGTTACTGCTCTCTCCCGCCCGGTCCAACCCGGGGTATGTAGTAAGATTAGAATCAGTCCCTGCACTACCCCCGGCTGAATTGCTGTTGGAGACTGATTCCTCTCTCACAATTTGTTCACTTTTAACCACGCCGTCGTTTCCGTACTCAATCCTGGTGACCTGGCGCGTATCAAAGTTTAAATCTGCTGTTATCATGGTCACCACTTTACCCGGACCAAAAATGCGTTCCAGCATCCGCTGCACCCGGCTTTCCAGGTTCTTTTCAAACTCGCGCTTCAATTCCTGCTGTTTCAGCCGGCTTATAGCCAGCCCGGTGTCGCCCTCCAGTGCCACCTCTTCGGAGAGAATATTACCGGACATGTCAATAACATTGACATTTTCCGGCTTCAAGTTCTCCACGCTGTTGGCCACTAAAAAAATAATTCCTTTGACCTGCTCCGGTTTCAATTTAGCCAAAGGATGCAGTTTTATCACCACTGACGCCGAGGCTTCCGCCTGTTCTTCAATAAAAACGCTTGGCTCGGGAATTACCAGGTGCACCCTGGCCTGCTCCACCTCTTCCATAGCCACGATGGTGCGCCGCAATTCTTCCTGCAATGCACGCTGGTAATTCAAGCGGAGCTCAAAGTCCGTCATGCCCAGCTTTGTTTCATCAAACAGCTCAAACCCCATGCCGCCGATGGGCATAATTCCGGCACTGGCCAGCTGTAATCTCAATTCATAAACCCGGTCTTCTGGAACCAGCACGGTACTGCCCTGATCCGCCAGTTTATAGGCAACACCCGCTTCCTTTAATTTTTCAACCACCGCCGAGGCATCCCTGGCATCCAAATCAGTGAACAATGGTGCGTAGCTGGTGTCACTCACCCACCGGGAGAGCATTATTAAGGATAAAACGAAGGCAATACCCATAACTAGTGCCGCCGACTTTTTTGCCGTCGATAGCGAAGACCACTTTTCTGATATCTGTCGCACCAATTTATTCAAATCCATATCCCCACTCCCCCCAGCAGGCTATAAAATCATATCTGCATCCGGGAAATTTCTTTGTACGCCTCTATGATTTTGTTGCGTATCTGTACCGTCAACTGCAGCGCCAAATCTGCCTTTTCCGCAGCTATCATCACCTGGTGCAAATCCTGTACTTGGCCTGCAAAATATTGCTGCGTAATCCTGTCCGCTTCAACCTGCAGGTCATTAACCACTTCAAGGGCGTTTTTCACCTGCTCAGCAAAGCTGGGCCCCTCCTGTTTCCGGTCAGTCTTCTTCCCGGTATCCAAATCCTTAGTAACCTGAGGGATTGGTTTGGTCAAATCCACTTTCATCGGTTAATCCCCCTAACTGCCGATTTTGAGAGCCTGGACAGCCATGTTTTTACTGGCATTTAGCACGGTAACATTGGCCTCATAGGCCCTGGTGGTGGCAATCAGGTCCACCATTTCTTTCACTATGTTCACGTTCGGCATAGCCACGTAGCCTTCTTCGTTGGCATCGGGATGTGTCGGGTCGTACTTCATCTGGAAAGGTGACGGGTCTTCTTTAATGGCCACCACACGTACACCGGCTCCTTCAACCTGTCCCTGCATGTTCTTTTGCAGCACTTCCTCAAACACGGCCACTTTTCTCCGGTACGGCCCGCCGTCTTCCGTACGGGTGGTATTTATGTTGGCAATATTGCTGGCAATCAAGTCCATCCGCAGCCTTTCCGCCGTCAGCGCGCTGGCACTAATGGCCATTGACTGAAGCAGCTTCATTGCTATCTCCTCCCTTCACTGATAACGTAGCGCAGCATAGCAAATTTCTTGTTCAACTGCTTTACCGCTGTGTTGTAATTGATGGCATTCATGGCAAGCTTGGTCATTTCCTGATCCATATCCACGTTATTACCGTCACTGCGCATGGAAGAAGCTGTATCCTTATGCACCTCAGGCTGAAGATGTGCGATGCCCGTCTGCAGATTCTCTCCTTTATTATCGCGCAGCGCTTTCTGCAGTTCTTCTTCAAACGTCACGTAAGAGCGCTTGAAACCCGGTGTATTGATATTGGCAATATTATTACTGATTACTCTTTGTCTCAGAACGGCAACATCCAGGGCTTTTTCCAACAGCTGGATTGTAACGTCACTAAATATACTATTCACAAAGCCACCTCCTATAAAAACGGGCCGCTTGCCAGTTTCCCCAAAAATAGACACTAACCGCCTAACGAAAAATTCAACAAAAAACAGGCAACTCCTGCATTTCTCAACATTTTTTTTACCGGTATCTGCTATCCTTTTTCTTCCAATTCACATTGGGGACGGTTCTCAATGTGAATTTTTTCAACCCATAGAAAAAAGCCCGGACCACGCCAGGCGTTAACCATAAGTCATAAAACAAACTTACAGTACCCGTCATTCTCATAAAGAATCCATGCTAAAAATTACACCTTGAAGTTAACCCCAGCGATTTCCCTGTCAGGACCGGGGATAAAATCAAATACCGTCTGGACATCACGAACTTTGACGTCAACCTGTCCAACTTGATACCCCGCCGCCTGCAATCCCTGCTGCAGCAAACCAATTTCACGCTGTAACACATCCCGGCACTCCTTCGCTACACAAGTCACGGAAACGCGCAAGCTGCTGTCCAGATAATTAATCTTAAACCACAAATCACCCAGCACCCGTGACGCAACCTTCAAAATTAACGTACAGTTTTCCGGCGCAAGTCTTTCCTTTTTTGACCGAGAAGTCAACAGGTACAAATGGTGCCTGTCAAGAGGCCAGCCGTAAAGGTTGTACCCGCCCAAAACGGTAGTCTCGCTTCTGTTGAGAAAACTGAAAAAACGCTCTTCCTCTGTTTCGGAGAGCTCTCCCTTGAAGAATCGGGCCAAATTCTTTAACTCGCGAACATCCTCTTCAGAAGTCACAGCAACACCCAGGCTTTTCAACCAGACCACAAGCAGCAATGTTTCCTGCGGTAAATCATACAGTCTTGCCATGGTACTTAAACTGTTAAGCAGCTCGGCATCAACGGGCATTCTAAACCGCAAAAGCTGCTGTACCATGTTCTCCAAATCCTGCCGCGGTTTTATCCCCAGCCGGGCCAGCATGATGCTTTCCGGCTTCATCCTATCTTCTTCCGGGCTAATTTTCAGTTTAACCAGTTTATCCGCAACACCCTCCACCGTCAATCTAAGCGTCTCGCCCTGCTGCAGCGGCACCTGGCTTTCACCATTCAGTAAGACGGTGCCAATTTTAAGAACTATTTTGCTGCCATGTACGTCCATTACCTGCGCCTTGACCACCTGTCCCTTTCTTAAGGAAAGACTCTGCTGCATCCGGTTGAGACTGTTACCGCCAATCCGTATACCACCGGCCCTCATGGACGTTCACCGTGCTCCCCGCCGTACTTGTGGTCCAGCTGCCAGACAAATACCAGCACCCGGGCCACGGCTTCGTACAGTTCCAGTGGTATCTCCGAACCCACGTCCAGCGAGGCCAGCACTGCCGCCAGACCAGCATCACTATAAGTGGGTACACCGGCTTTCTGCGCCGCCTCTACAATTTTTCGGGCCACTTCTCCCTTTCCCGAGGCCACAACCACAGGGGCATTATCTTTTTCCTCCTCGTATCTCAGAGCTGCAGCCAGGTGAACAGGCTTATCCTTCATACTATCCTCCACCCGAGTAGTTTTGTTTACACAAGTATTCGTGACAGGTTTCAATTCTCCTTCTGCTGTAAACTAAACAAACCCCGGAAACCTGTGGTTAATTCAGTCATTTTTCAATAAAAACAGCACGCGCTCGGGGAGGTGTCCTGCATGTACCATTATCCTTGTGGCTGTCCAGCGGATCATATTACTCCTGACAAAGCGCATTATTTCCCTCGCCATGTCCGCGTCACGAATCCTTAATTCAGCAGCAGTCAAATTGTCTGCATATGTTAAAATATTTCTAAGAGCATGTTCCAGTCTATTATGTATCACACCAAGTTTTGCCCGCTCGCTGGAAACCTTTTTAATTGCGTCATCCAAAGCACTGATAGAACTTTCAGCTGCATTTATATTAGCCACCGAAAAAGAATTCAGACCCAGTGAATATGTACTTAGTTCATGAATAACCAGGTCAATATTGTGCAAACCATTAGTACTGGTAGAAATGGAAAAAGTATTAGTTTTCTCCAGGGCATACCCGCTTTCAACATCAGCAGCAAGTGTATGGCCCACATAAGCCTGCCCACCGGTAATTTCTGTTATGATAGCGCCGGTATTGCCCGGGCCGATTCCTGCCGTACCGTACATGCTGCTGAGATATACTTTGGAACCAACACCTTTAAGGGTTACAGCACCCGCACCAAAGTAACGGTCAAATGCTCTTTGAATCTTGGCTACACTTTCGGCACTGTCGTCAAAAATATCTCCCTCCTTAAAACCCGCCTCTCTTAAAGTTATTTGCTTCCAGCCAGAAGAACCCAATCTAACTGTAAAGTAGTTGTCAATATCAGTATGCAGCAGGTCATCGTAATCACTTACAATTTGAGCGTATATCTCCTGATATTGCAGTTCCTGCGGCCGGTACGTGTTTCCCTCATAAAAACCCAGTGCATGCCCGGCATCCCTGCCCGCGACTTTGGTATCCACCACTACACTGCTGCCGTCACCTGGAGAAGCGGAAATCAGTCTTAATTTTCCATCTGCAGTCAATTCCGCCGCAACCCGGCCCGTCAAATTCTCGTTACCAGCAATAGCCGCATTTACGGCACTGACCAGTTCGGAACGGCTGTAAATGCCCTGCGCTATTGTAATTAGTTCATTACCTTGATTATCTACATTTATATAAAGCCGGTCATTAACTCCGGTAATAATATGGGTAACATCCATCAGTACCTGTTTGCCCGTGGCCAAGCCTGCTCCGTATTCCCCAATCCCCAGCAATTTCCTGCCGTTAAATTCAGTACTCGCTGCAATATCGTCAATTTTTGCTTTCAGTTGCTGCACTTCTGCCTCAATTTCCAGCCGGTCTGCCCCAGTATAGGTATCATTAGCTGCCTGCACTGCCAGTTCCCGCAGTCGCTGCAGGGCATTGTGTATCTCCTGCAGGGCACCTTCCACAGTCTGAACCAGGGAGATACCCTCCTGCACGTTTCTTTGTGTCCGCCGCAGTCCGCGACTCTGCGCCCGCATTTTCTCCGAAATGGCCAGCCCGGCGGCATCATCTGCCGCCCGGTTGATTCGCGAACCGGAACTAAGCTTTTCAAAAGACTTATATATAATATTGTTGGCTCTCCTGACCCTGCCGTAAAGATAGAGGGAAATGATGTTATGATTGATGATCATTTGACCGTAACACCTCCCCTGATTAATTAAATGGAAATACATGTAAACTATCCCATTTATATCTATCGGATTAATGACCGGAAACTTTATACCTTAAGCGGCAATTTTTGGCAGTAATTTGTCAGGGGCAGGTGCCTCATCACTGGAAAAAGCAATGTCAACACAATTCACATTCAGAACCGTCCCCAAATGTGAAAAGAGACCCCGGAAAATCCCGAGATCTCTTGGTTTATTGCCTGTTATAACTTTTTTTCATCTTAAGTTAACAGTACCCAATACTTACTCAGTTAATAAACGCGTCATCGTAGAAGTCCCAGTCATCCAGGAAACACTTGAGGGTGGAATTGATGATTTCCCTCAGGCCTTGCAAGTCATTTTGCTCCATGCAGTCCATCATCTGCACCAGACAGCGGTTCAGATTAGCAATTTCCTGGTCAAAGATATAGTCCTTGTTTTCCTGGATGAACTCCTCGAACTGCACGGTGAAATGGGCTATGGCTTGCATGGCGGATTTATGGTCTTCTATCTCTATACAGGCAATAATATGGTCTACCAATTCCTTAAGCTGGTGGATCACGTTTTCTCCGCCCTCTACAGGTTGATCAGGGAAATCACGTAGGGCAGGCGGTGGTAGCCACCCTTTTTGATGAGGCGCAGTACGTCCTGGTAGTAGGTGACGTTGTGGCCTACTGACCGTTCAATAGCGCTGATGACCGCCACAACCATGTCCTCGTCGACGTTTCGCTCCCCGGCTATGCAAATGCATACGGTAAAGAAACGGATGAGGATGTAGAAGAATACCATCAGGAAATAGGCGTCCATGTACTTGTGGGTGTAGTATTTCTTGGAGAAGATGAAGTTTACGAAGTAGTTCTCGTAGATGTGGCTAATGTTGTCTATATAGGGCTTGTAGTACTTGTTGTACCCATCCAGGAACTTCTGTACCTTCTCATCGGCAATGACCGGCTTATCCAGGAGCTTTAGTTCTACATAAGCCCTGTTAATTAGCTGGGTCATGTCCTTTTCGGTAATTCGAGAGAACAGCCTCTTATCTACTGCTTCTTTCACCAACTTCATCATAAACACAGGTTGGGAGGGAATGGACATTAACTGGCTTATTAAGTCAGCGTCAAGGTTTTGTAGGTACTTTCTGATACTCTGGATGTCCCCGTCTTTAAGTTTATCGACGACAATACCGGTCAGGATGAGTCTTATGTCAATGTTTGGTTCCCGGAACTGCATAATATCAATAAGCAGTTCTTCCACAAAAAAGTAATTGGTTTTGCCCCGCTTTTTCCTTTCTAATACGTCACCTATCTTGCCGTACTGCCCGTGCAGGTCGGGGAATTCAAACCCCTGAGGATCCTGGTAGAACTCTATCATGTTCTTGGTTTTCAGGGTTTGCGCTGCGGTTTTGCAGGCATAGGTAAGGGCCATCTCGTATCCCCGCTCGGTTAGGAAGATAATGCGGGGGAAAATCTTGCAGGTATCTGAAAGGGCATCGATGCCGTGTTTCCTCTGGATAGCGCACAGGCCTTCGCTGTCCAGGAAAGGGCAAACATTCCTGTCGACAGTGATAATTTCCTTTTGTTCCCCGTCCTCTTCCACGGTTACTTTCTTCACTATATTCTTCAGCCGCACTGTTGCCTTCCCGGTTTTATCCTTTTTTAGGCTTTTAGCCAGCATGGCGGAAAGCTCCTCGTCTTCGTCGGCCAATTGGTCGTATTTCTCCACCGTCTGTTTGTCTATGATAATCCTCCAGCGCTTACAGCATTCGGTGCAGCAGGCGCACTTGAAGTTAATTATGTAATCTGGAACCAGGTAGTGTTTGGCCGGCATGTTATTCCTCCTAATAATGTTATCTGTTGGAATAGTTATTCTTTGAAAGCCCGGCATTTTCCTGCACATTAATTGGCTTATATATTAAAGTTGGTCCCTCCGCCGCCTTGTTCAGTATTTTAATTTATAACGCCCGGGTCAAACCGCCCCTGTTGTTAGCAAGGATTCCGGCAATTGTTTCTCGTTAAGTCTAGTAGACGGCATTACATTTACCTCCAATAGCTTTAAATATAATCAGGAAGCCAACCTGTTTGGCTGGCTTCCTGAAGTCGCGATACTACCGCAGGAGCTGGAGCACTCCCTGGGGCAGCTGGTTGGCCTGGGCCAGCATGACCTGGGCGGCCTGCTGCAGGATGTTCAGCTTGGTGAACTTCATCATTTCCTGGGCCATATCCACGTCACGGATTCGGGATTCAGCTGCTGTTAAGTTTTCAGCAGATGTCCCCAGGTTGTTAATAGTGTGCTCCAGACGGTTTTGGTAGGCACCCAACTTAGAGCGCTCGGAAGAAACGGCTTGAATGGCATTATTGATTGTTGTTATTGCAGTATTGGCAGCATTCTGGTTGGAAATATCTACACCACCAATAGCAACTTTATCGCCATCAGCAATTGCCGCACCAAAAGTAAGCACTGTAGTCCCTTGGGCATCTACAAAGGTTACGCCAGCATCTGAAGTAGTTGCTACTACATTTCCATTAATATCTTTTAGTGCGCTACTGGCTGCATCGTAAGTATACTCCCCGGCTTGCAATCCTTTATTAGTAACAGTTGCTGTCGCGGTTGCAGTTCCGCCACTAATCGATACGGTACCAGAAATAACAGCATCAGTAAAGTTTATAGTATCATCTCCAGAAGTTGCGTTCCAACTTTTACCATCAGCACTTGTTGCAGTTACATTGCCATTTGCATCGATTAATTCATAATTTCCGCTACTGCTGTTTAATTGAACTGTGTAACTCCCATCAGCAATATCGGTATTCAAGTCACCACCATCATTTACGCTTGCTGTTATTGTTATTTTTGCATCGCCTACTACTCCCAAATTATAAGCGCGCATATCAGCAATATTAACTGTAAGGTTCTGACCTCCGTTTGCTCCTATATGAAGAACGCCCGAGTAAAAACCATTAAGGAGCTTTTGGGTGTTAAACTCGGTAGTATCACCGATTCGGGCGATTTCCTGAGCTAGCTGGTCGACTTCTTTCTGAAGCTCGGCACGGTCAGCAGCCGTATTGGTATCACTGGCCGCTTGAACCGCCAGTTCGCGCATCCTCTGCAGAATACTATGTGTTTCATTCAATGCGCCCTCGGCAGTCTGAATAAGGGATATGCCGTCCTGTGCGTTTTTGGAGGCCATTTCCAAGCCGCGAATCTGAGCGCGCATTTTTTCGGAGATGGCCAAGCCGGCAGCGTCATCGCCGGCACGGTTGATGCGAAGACCAGAAGATAACTTCTCAAGCGATTTTTGTGTCATTGCGTTGTTAATACTCAACTGACGGTAAGTATTGAGCGCGGCAATATTGTGATTGATAATCATGTGGTAAAACCTCCCTGTTTTTTTATTTGGCAGCCTCCCTGCCGCCATTTATTTGATAACTTTCCCGGGGCCCCGTGGGAAATGTTACCGCCTGACATTATATATCGGCAAACTTCTGCAAAACTTTAGACCTTGAGAAAGAAATTTTTACTTTCCTGGAGTAAAACGGGCAGGATAGAAGTTCCCCGCCGGTTATGTAAACCGTTATGCTTTTTTTAGCCGCTAACGCTGACCGACTGTTTTGGGATACTGTAATCCTTGCTGCCCTTGTTTTCTTTCAGCATCTGCGCCCAGGTGTCGCGCAGTTCCTTTACCATTTCCAGTACTTCTTTGGCAGGTTCCACGTTTTTCTTAACATTTGCTTCCACCAGCCTGCGGTGCATGTATTCATACAGCTGGAAAAACTGCCCGGCTATTTGACCAGCCTCCCAGTTGATACCGGACATGAGTTCCGCCATGATGTTCTGGGAGCGAAGAAGGTTATTGTTTGCCTCCTCAATATTTCTTTCCTCTATGGCTTTGATACCTTTGGTAATAAACCTGACAGCGCCGTCATACAGCATCAGCACCAGTTTTTCCTGGGACAGGGTCTGGACCTGGTTTTTCTGGTATGCACTGTACGGGTTGTTCATGCTATCCCTCCTCAAGATACCTAAATGGATATATCCACGATAAATCCCGCTGCTTCTCCCGTTTGCCTGATTAACTGCCACACTCGCCGGGGCGGTACCACCGCAAGTACTTTTTCCCTGTCAGCATCCACCACCTGCACACCGGGTTTCCCTTCATCATTTACGAGCCGGAACCGGACCGGAAACCCTTCCTCTTCCATCATCCGGTTGAGCCTTTCCAGAAGTTCTGCAAGCTCCTGCTGGTCGTACTGTTGCTGCTGCTTTTTCTCGTCGCGGTACCTGTCTTCGGTAATTTTGGTTTTCTCTGCATCATATATTACCTGCTTGCTTGTCCTCTCCTTGATGCGCTGCATTATTAAAGGGTCAATACCGGGAATTTTCAGCACAGACGCCACCCCCTGCAGCCACTAGCCCTTTTTATCCAGCAGTACGCCTTCAATTGCCACATGCTTTCCGCGATACAGGGAGTGGGTCTTTTTCTTTTTACTTATGTTTCTAATTTTCTCGACAATTTCCGCTTTGTTTTGCTGAATCAGTTCCTTGTTTTGCTCGTCGCGGGCAATGGCCTCCGATAAAATATTCTTGATGTCTTCCTCCAAATCACGGGGTACTTCCGTTTCCCCAAAAGCTTTTATTTCCGCATCAATCAGGTTTACCTGTTCAATGATACTCTGTTTTTCATTTAAGATATAAAACAGCTGCTCGTAGTTTCTGTTTTCAATGACCCGCGTTTGTTCATTGGTGAATTCCAAAAATTTCTCTAAAAGCTTCTTTTTTTGCTCAAACTTATCTCTCATATCCACACGGCGTCACCCTCTACATGCCGCCGCCAAACTGCTGGGCCAGCCACATGCTCTGGGCGTTCATCTGGTTGATGGCCCGTTCCATGCGGGTGAATTCCCGCCAGTAGCGGTCCTCTATCTCGTTAAGTCTCTCTTCCCACTGGTCAATTTCCTCGTTCATCTGCCGCAGCTTCTCACCGATATAGCTGTTGTCCACCAGGCTAAAGCTGGAGTCCCTTCCCGCTTTATCCGTAATCCGTTCCGTTCCGTTTACCACCACGTCGTAAAGTTTGTAAGCGATACCTTTTTCGGAATCTATGTCACTGGCATTGGTAAACAACTTTTTTATTCCTTCGGGGTCCTTATTTAAAGCTTCTTTCAGCTTGTCTTCATTTATGTGCAGCTTACCCATCTCGTACCAATTGCTTGTGGAAATACCGATTTCGGCCAGTGATTTGTACTGGCTGCTGATATTTTCCACAATACTGTTGACAGCCATGCGCATGTTAGACACCAAATCATTTAAAATCCAGTCGTTTCTCAGCAGCCCGCTGCGGGCCTTTTCTTCCCACAGCTCGACCTGTTTATCGGTCATCTCTTCTTTCTGCGCTTCCGTCAGCGGCGGGTAGTCGCGGTATCGTTTTTCCTGCAGTTTTTCGGTGATTTTTTCCAGAGTTTCGTTGTATTTTTCTACGAAGTCTTTAATTTTTTCAAAAAGAGCATCTGTATCCCTGGTAACGGTCACGGTAGCTGTACCGGTACCTTTAAAATACAGGGTAAGCCCGTTAATTGTGGCGCTGTTGGTGGAGGAGGTCAATCCCTTGGCATCACCAAAATCATAGGAAGCGTCTTTTCCAGTGTAGGTCGTACCAGTATCCAGATTCAGCTTTAATATACTGTTATTAGTTCCCGTGGAGAGTAAGTTGGCACTGTCGGCAGATACGGTAATTTGGGCACTGCTGCCAGTAGTTTCCGTAGTCAAAAAAAAGCGGTTTAAGTCAGCATCATAACTGGCCTTAACTCCTAAATCGGCATCATTTATTTTTGATACCAGCGTATAAATATTATCCTGGTCCAGGTCCACGGTAATCGTGGTGCCGTTTAGAGTAAAAGAAATATTGTCAGTAGAAGTTATCCCGCGGGCGTCAAACTCTGCTTGAAACTGCTGGTAAAGAGTTTTGGTATTGCCGTTGTCCGTCTCATCTGCCAGCCCTGCGGTACTGGCCTTGGATACGCCTTCTGCCAGGCTGTTTACCGTGACGGTATAGATACCTTCCGTTGCACTGCCGCCGGCAGCTGCTTCCAATACACTTTCATTGGAAGAAGCCGCATTTTTGGTATTGAACGTGCCCTGCAGTTTCATGTCAAAAACGACATCTCGCAGCTCAAACAGGGACTTATTTATTTCCCGGTAATCTTCCTGCTTCCACTCCAGAAGCTGCTTTTCCTGCTGCAGTTTATCCAGGGGAATTCGTTCCGCTTTCATCAGGTCCTTGACAATGGACTCAATGTCCATACCTGTGGCAAGACCGCTAACTCTCAATACCATCTGGCATTCCTCCCCAAGTTATACCTTTTCGTCCACAATCAGGCCTGCCAGTTCCCACATTTTGGCTACCATATCCAGTATTTTTTCCGGAGGTATTTCGCGAATGACTTCACCGGTTTCGGCATCCTTCACCTTCACCACGATTTCCCTGGTAGCTTCATGTATGGAAAACTCAAAGCGCGTCAGGTGCATATCGAAGGCCTCGTTGACCCTTTCAACAGCGGCAATAATCTGTTCTTCACCTATGTTTCGCTTGTCGTTATTATTTTGCTGCTCAGCATTGACCTGTGGTTTTTCTTTTTGCCCGGCTGCCTCATGAAACCGACCGGTGTTGTGCCTGACCTGTTCCGGCAGCTGCAGCTGTACCGCTGTAGAGACCTGCATTATTCCACCTCCTTGTTCCCTTCTTCCCCGAAAGGCTTTAATAATCCGAAATCTATTCGGAAAATATCGATTTCTTTTGCCGACATGTTTTCCTGCTTTACCGCCTCTACTATTTCTTCACGTAAAATGGGCATATTCTTGGGAGCCGAGATGCCCAGCTTTACCCGGCTGCCTTCAATGGCTATTACCGATATTTTGATGTTATCGCCGATGACAATTCCATCATCCACTTTTCGCGTAAGAATCAGCATAGTTATCTCCCACTACTGGCAACTTTTTTATTATCCTGCTCTGGAAACAAAGGATATTTTATGGCCAAGCTCTCATCTTCCAGAACCACCTGCTTGGCTCTGTTCTTCCGCCAGTTGATCACCAGCGGCCCCACCAGGTTGGTGGTGGCATCCTTGAAACCGCTTGGCGGAACGGTGACTATGGTATATACTAAAACATCTTCCTGTCTTTCGATTTCCAGTTCTGCCAACAGGTCATCATCCAGTTCTACTGAATAATCTTTTGCCACTAAAAAGGGGTCAACCAGGAGAAAGGATAACCCCATGTCTTCCGCTGACTGCAACCACTTAAAAGCCGGGTTTTCATCTATATCTAAAAGTACAAACTTACTTAAGCCCTCAAATCCCAGCAGGCCATTTTGAAAGTGCAAGATTTTTTCCTCGGCAACCTGTATTTTGCCAAACCTTTTTGTTTCCAGTTCCATGCCGACACCTCATCTTCAATTTAAAAAATCTTTATTGTAAGTAATTAATTAAGCTTGGTTGTATAGTGCGGGCAATAGCAGCTAAGGCCGTTTGATAGACGTTTTCTTCCGTCTTTAACTGCGTCACCACTTCCGCGACATCGATATCCTGAAATTCGGACAGGAGCTGGGTATAGTTAATCTTACCCTCCGCCCACCGGTTTTTCATCAATTCCAAACGGTTGACTCTTGCTCCCACTCTGGCACGTACTTCAAGTACCTTGTCCAGGGCCTGATCCAGCCTGCCGAGTATCTGTTTGGAAATTGTATCCGTATCCCCGGTTTCCAGGGCAACTTTCAAATCATTAAGCACTCCGGCACCGATATTAGTTTCATCGAAAATACCGCTTACCGTAAATACCTCTTTACCGGTGACATTTACTGCTATCTCCACACCCGGTGATATTTCCCGTTTAATCAACCCGCCGTCTCCATTATGGGGTTTACCTCTTACAAAAGGTTTTTCACCGCCAACTGTCTTATAACCGGCAAAAATGTAACGACCGCCGTAAGTTGTATTGCCGATAGCAATTACCTGGTCTATGAGCTGGTCCACCTCCTTGGCAATAGCTTTCCGAGAGTATTCGGGTACACTTTCGCTGGCCCCGCGGGTGGCCAGCTCCCGGACCCGGTGGAAAATGGCGGTCAAGTCATCCAGCGCGGAATCCGTAAGGTTAAGCCAGGAAATGCTATCCTCAACGTTTCTGGTATACTGTTCCATTTCCTTAAGGGATCTTGTCAAATCCATTGCCCTGGTAGTGAGAACAGGATTATCTGAAGGACGCACAACGTTTTTTCCGGAACTCAGCTTCTCCTGTAAATCATTGAGTCTTTTTAAATTGGCCGTTAAACTGTTTAAAGAGCTCATTTTAATCATCTTGTTGGTAATACGCATGGTTAAATCCCCCTACCAAATTTAACCGAGACGGTTAATCAGCGTAGCCAGCATTTCATCTATGGCTGCCGACACTTTGGCCGCAGCAGCAAAAGCGTGCTGGTACTGCACCAGGTTGGTCACTTCTTCATCCAGGGACACGCCCGCCATGCTCTCCTGCCGGCGAGCCAGCTGGTCCTCCATAACACTGGTATTGTCTACCATATTATTCGCCTGCTGCGCCTGAACACCCAGGCGGGAAATACTATCGGTAAAGAAACTGTGAAAAGTGGCAGTAGGATTGCCACCGGCATCTTCGTTAAGCACAAGTTTGTCCTTTAACTGGGCAATCCGCAGTGCGTTGCTACCGTCCCCGGGACTGTCGGGACTGGTAGCCGCAGCAATCTTATTGGAATCAGCAATAATATCCGCATGCACTTTTATATCACGGGCCGGTGCAGAAGAACCGGAGACATCTTCAAAAAAGTCGCCCCCCTGGATGTTGTTCCATGTCCCGGTAGCTTCATCGTAAGCTGCCATGCCGTAAACTTTATTAGGTGGTGAAACCGTATCGTCGTACCTGTGAAGTTTGTTTACTTCTTCAACCAGTTTTTCAGCAAACTTATTCAGGTCTGCCATATAGTTGTTTTCAATTTCCTCTCGCGCATCAATCAATCCCCGTACCTTACCGCCATTTATGTCAACCGGTGTGCCCGGTGTATTTTTCCAGACCAGTTCATAGTTATCATTCAGGTCTAATTCCAGGTATTTCCCCCCGGCAACCAGCGGCCTGCCGCCCAGGTAAACGTCCACCATATTGCTGTCGGTAGAATAGGCCTGGATATCCACCATTTGCGCCAGTTCTTCCAAAAGAATGGTTCGCTCGTCCAGCAAGTCATTGGGAGCTTGACCCCTGACCTGGGTCTTGTTAATCAGGTCATTGAGTTCGGCAATACGCTGCGCCGTATTATTAATTTCCTGAACTGTCGTCTGCAGCGTCCGGTTGATATCAATTTTCAATTCGTCAAGATCACGGTAGGTTGCATTAATAGCATCGGTTAGTGCAGAGGCATTTTCTATTAAGTTAACGCGAATTGCGGAATTTTCCGGGTTTTTACTGACTTCCTGCCAGCTGTCCCAAAACCTGGTGAGTAAAGTGGAAATGCCGTTTTCCGAAGGCTCCATGTAAATCACTTCTACCTGTTCCAGCACGTCCTGCTTGGCTTTCCAGTAGCCCATTTTGGATTTAACAGAGCGAAGCTGCATGTCCAGAAATTCGTCACGAATACGACGTACTTGAGCTACATCCACACCGGTTCCGTAACGCATACCGCCGATTTCTATGGAACGAGACGGCTTCAGTATCACCTGCTGGCGAGAATAGCCCTCGGTGTTGGCATTGGCAATGTTGTGCCCGGTGACGGCCATCCCTTTCTGCTGGGCCTGGAGGCCCTTTAGCGCTATATGTAAAGTTGAAAAAAGACTCATAAGCCCACCACCTAAACAGTTCTATCAATGGTTGACGTCGCAGTCTTTTGCTTCACCATACCGCTTCTATGATAGGTTTTCTCTTCCTGCGGCGTTAAAACAGATAGTATTTTGTTTACGTAACTTAAAGACTGCCTGATCAGCAGCTTGTTGGTTTCATTGAGCACCTGCAGCTGCCGGTAATTCTCCTTCAGTTTATCCGCCAGCTGCTCAAGTTCTTCCGTGTGACTCAGTGCCGACATCCGAAGGATATCCTTTAAGCCGGCATCCCTGGCAGCTGGCAGTTTCGCAGCCAACTCTTCCTGCAAAGCCAGGCGTTCTTTTTCCATTTCCGCTAGCTGCACACCCACCTGTTCCTGCTCACGCACTATTTGCGCCAGATTTTTTATATCATTTTCCTTGAGAGCTTCGGTCTCTCTCTCGCCCAGGGCAATCAGCTCTTCAATAATCTCGTTCTGCTTCACCAGCAGTTCCCGGAGATGCTTAAATAACCTCTCCATACCGACAATCACCTTTCTAAATCAGTCACCCTGTTTCATTTCTCGAAGCATTTTATCTGCCAGCTTTTCCACAGGCACCTGGTAGGTACCGTTTTCAATGCGTTTTTTGAGCTCAGCCACCTTTTCCGCGCGAACATCCGGTAAATTCTTGGCTTTCTCCACCAGCCGCTGCAGCTCTTTTGCCGTCCGGGAAATTTCCACCCTGTCTGCATCAGCCTTTCTCGCAGCCACCTGGTTCCGCTTGACCTGCTGCTGGTTTTGGTATATTGCTGACAGTTTTGTCTGCAAGTGCTTGTCAATCTTCACACTCTATCCCCCCGCCGGTATTCTGTAAGACAATGGTAAAAAACCGAAGCCAGAATATGTAAATTCGCTTCTGAATTCTGACTCCTGACTTCTGACTTCTTCTATTCTTTACATCGGCAGATTCTGAAAAAACTTTAGGGCAATTTAAACAATTATTTTGCAACCAGGCGAGAAATTTCCGCGGCAATCTTATTCAGCGGCACAACCCTATCTACAACACCTGCTTCCACTGCAGACCGGGGCATGCCGTAAACAACGCAGCTGTTTTTATCCTGAGCAATGGTCAATCCCTGTTTTTCCTTGATTAACCGCAAACCCTCGGTGCCGTCATGCCCCATACCGGTCAGGATAACCCCCAGTGTCCCCCTGCCGAATACTTCCGCAGCAGACATCATGGTTACATCCACCGACGGTTTAAACAATGTCTTGTAATTAACCTTTTCTCTTAAAACCGTCCTCACCTCGCTTCCTTTACGCTCCAGCAGCAGTTGCTTGCCGGCGGGGGCAATCAACACCTTGCCCCGCACTACCTCCTCGCCTGCTTCCGCCTCCTTGACCGTTAAACTGCAACTAGTGTTCAGCCGCTGTGCCAGCGGCGCCGTAAAACCTTTCGGCATATGCTGAATTACGATGACCGGCACCGGTAAATTCCCGGGAAGTTTCGGCAGCACCTTCTGCAGTGCCGACGGTCCCCCGGTGGAAGTGCCGATGACCACTACAGAAATAGGGCCCTGCAGGGAGTAAGCACCTGTAAATTCTTCACCCGGTATGCAGGGTTCATCCTCCCTGCATACCGAGGCAGTGGCTGCAGCTCTAATCTTTTCCAACAATACAGGTGCCAAATCTTCCATACCGGACCCTAACGTCGGCTTGGTTACAAAATCCACAGCCCCGGCTTCCAATGCTTTGATAGTTGTCTCCGCACCCTCGACAGTGTGACTGCTGAGCATGACCACCGGTACGGGATTGGTATTCATAATTTCTTTGACGGCTGCCAGCCCGTCCAAAACGGGCATTTCCACATCCATGGTTACTACATCGGGATGCAGCCGTTCAATTTTTTTTAAGGCCTCCTGACCGTTGCGGGCAAAACCCACCACATCAATATCCGGTTCTTGCTCCAAAATATTGGTTATAATCAACCTCATAAACGCGGAATCATCTGCAACCAGCACCTTAATTGGCCTGCTCATAGCCACTCCTCACTCCCGTGTGCTCCACCAAACCACGCACATCCAATATCAGGGCTACTCTACCATCACCCAGTATGGTCGCTCCTGCCAGCCCCGGTATCTGGCCGAGATAGTCACCCAGCGGTTTGATTACTATTTCCTGCTCACCAATCAGCGTATCCACGATAAAGCCGACACGCTTGTCGGAAATACCTGCCACCACAACCGGCAGTTTTGTTCTTTCCGTCTTCTCCTCACGCGGCGGCCAGCCCAGTACGGCGTCCAGTTTAAACAGGGGCAGAACATTGCCGCGTATCACGGTAACCTCCTGGTTTTGCATTGAGTAAATTTTATCACTTTCCACGTCGATAATCTCCACTACATTGACCAGGGGGATGGCCAGCACATTTTCCCGTACACGTAACAGCAGCGAACGGCTTATGGCCAAAGTTAACGGCAGCTTAATGGTGAAGGTCGTACCCCTACCCACTTCACTGTCGATATCAATGATACCGTTAATCTTTTCAATATGCGCCCGGACAATATCCATGCCTACGCCGCGGCCGGAAACGTCACTTACCTGGCTGGCAGTGGAAAACCCGGGAGTAAATATCAAATTGATGCACTCCTGTTCGGACATGCGGGAAGCTGCTTCGGCGGTTATCAATCCTTTTTCCAGTGCTTTCTGCCGGATCTTTGCCGGGTCTATCCCGCGTCCGTCGTCGCTAACTGTAATGACAATTTGGTTTTCTTCATGGAATGCATTGAGTTTTACCGTACCCTTTTCGGGCTTACCAATTTGCCGCCTTTCGTCGGGCGGTTCTATACCGTGGTCAATGGAGTTGCGCAGCAGGTGAATCAGCGGGTCACTAATTTCTTCGATAACAGTCCGGTCCAGCTCCGTCTCCTGACCTTCGACTATGAAGTCAATTTCCTTATTAGCTTTTTTGGCCAGGTCTCGAACCATCCTGGGAAATCTCTTAAAAACCTGCTCTATGGGCAGCATGCGGGCCTTCAAAATTTCCTCCTGCAGTTCACTGGTGATCCGCCCCACATGTACCGTGATTTCCTCCAGGCTTTCCACAACGTCATCTGCTCCCAATTTTCCCTTGATAGTTTCCCCCACATCGGTCAAGCGGGTACGGTCAATTACCAGCTCTCCGACCAGGTTCATCAAGTTCTCCAGCCGCTCCACATCTACACGAATCGTTTGACTAACCTTTTTGGGCTGAACCTGTATTTTCGGTGCCGCTTTACCTTGTTTCTGCTGTGCCTGCTGCCCGGCTTGAGTCTCTGTCTTCTGTCTCTGTTCGTTATGTAGTTCACTTGAAGCCCTATCGGTATCCCTATTACTTAAGGATACGGGAATAATGCTGACCGCTTCAATCTCAGAGATAGACATAATGATATTGCTGACTTTGTTCTGATCTTCATTAGTAACAAGAAAAATTTCAAAGGAATTGTCAAATTTCTCATCTTCAATATCTTCTGTAGAAGGAATGGTTTTTATTATTTCACCCACATCCTCCAAGTTATTAAAGACCAGGTAGGCCCTCACCGATTTCATCTGACAGCCGGGGGACAGTTCTACCTTTATGCGGTAAACGTAATAACCTTTAATTTCCGCTGAGTTAATCAGGTTTTTTTCCACCTCAGTCAAATCGCTTAAAGCAAAACCCGCCTTCCTTTCCCGCTCCAAACGACCATCTGATTTGCTTTCTGGTATAGCGCCGCTACCCTCTTCCTGAGTTATGGCCTGTTTCAGTTTGGTTACCAGGTCATCTGTCTGAATGCCCTGGTCCTGACCACTGCTGATAATTTCCTGTTTCATCTGCCCCAACGCATCCAGGCACTCCAGCAGCACGTCCACCAGGTGCTGGCTGACACCTATTTCACCCTGCCGCAGCTTGTCCAGGACATTTTCCATTTCGTGGGTTAGCCCCGCCATATTGGTAAAACCCATGGAAGCGGAAGCTCCCTTCAGGGTATGGGCGGCGCGGAATACTTTGTTTAACAAGTCAGCATCATCACCGTTTTGTTCCAGCTTAATAAACCCCTCATCCATAATCTCCAGTTGTTCTTCCGCTTCATCCAGAAACACATTGAGATACTGGGACATATCAAAGGAGCTCATTTATCATCCCTCCTTATCTGCAGGCAAAACTCGTTACTCCTCTAGTGCTGCTGCCACCTCTTGCAAACTTTCGTCCTTAAGCTGTTCCTTTTCATCTTTTTCCAGAACTTTGTTGAGGTTCAAAAGAATTATCAGCTGCTCGTCAAGCTTGCCAACACCGCGTAAATAAGCTGCGTCCACACTGGAAACCATAGCCGGTGGCGGTTCAATGTTGTTAGTAGGCAGGCGCAGTACCTCCGATACGGAATCCACAATCATACCGACGGTTACGCCTTCAACTTCCACCACGATTATACGGGAAGCCTGGGTATACTCGCTTACTTCCAGGTCAAAACGCTTTCTCAGGTCAATTACCGGAATAATCCGGCCGCGTAAATTAATAACGCCCTCTACAAAATCCGGAGTCCTGGGTATATCGGTAATATCCTGCATGCGAATGATTTCATGCACGTTGGCAATTTCAATTCCATAGGTTTCACCGGAAAGTTGAAACACTACCAGTTGTTCTTCGATTACAGTTTTCTTCTCTTCTTGCATGGGCAACCACCTTTCCATAGAATTTTTTATAAATAAGGTTTCTCTAATTTACGATTTATTTCAATAACTTTCAACAAAAATCCTTTTTTGGCAGTCATTTTTAGGTATTATTTGAACAAAAAAAAAGAGACAACCTTTTAATTCATGCTGTCCACACTGATGCGGAAACCGTCATTTTTAAACGGAAACCCGCCAATAATCCGCTGAAATTCATAGTGGAAACATGTGAATCAAAAATATGACCACCAGCGCCAAACCTATCACCCTGCGCACATAAACCCCTCCTTCGTTGTATAGACATTTGTATAGACGCCAGGCAGGCCAATTGTTCCACAAATATCCAACTTAATTGCATAAAAAAAGAGCCCGAAGGCTCTTATTCTAGCGCATGTGTCTGAAATTCCTGCTACTGCGGTAGCTGGCGTATATATTTCTCCTTTTACGCCGCTTCTGCAAAAATCTGACAAACAGGCGCAAAACAAATAAGCCGGCAACTACCCAAGTGAAACGCAGCCACCAGTCAATCCAGGTAGTAGGTCTGGCCACGTTTCGGTCAGCCTGTACCGTTACCCTGCCTACCTCTTCTCCCTTCAACATGAAAGCAATATAGCCCAGCACGTCCCCTTTGTTTATCGGCAGGGCAGTTTTTTCCAGCACCAGCTTCCGCTGCGGCAGTACAGTATCCTGCCCTCCTATTAAATAGGAAAAACCCTCCTCGGCCACCAGCTTTAAATCCTGTGGGTTTTGGCCATCCCCTACAGTGACATCAGCAATCTCCTCACCAGCTGTAACCAGCGAAACATAGCTGAAATTATCAAATCCGTAGTCCAATAAAGCTTCTGCATCCTGCCACATGGTTTTTTTATCCTTGCTGCCAAAAACTACGGCAATATAGCTTTCGTCATCACGGGCCGCCGAGGCAACTATACAGTCACCGGAAGAAGAGGTATAGCCCGTTTTTACTCCGGTAGCTCCCGGGTAAGTGCTCAACAGCCTGTTCAGATTAACCAGCTTGCTGTCCCAGTCCTTACCGTGCCACGCCCGGGTCGTAGTGGCTACGATTTCGCGAAATTTGGGATTTTTCATGGCTTCCCGGGCAATGATAGCCATATCATATGCGGTGGAATAATGATCCGGTGCCGTCAGACCGTGGGGGTTACTGAAATGCGAATTTTTCAGCCCCAGTTCCTCGGCTTTTTCGTTCATCATTTTGACAAATCCAGCTACCGAGCCGCCAACATGCTCGGCAACCGCTATGGAGGCATCATTGGCGGAGTTCAGCATCATGGCATAAAGCAGGTTTTCCAAAGGCTGTTTTTCCCCGGCCCGCAGCCACACCACGGTGCCTTCCACATCCATGGCGTTTTTCGATATGGTAACTATATCATTGAGATTTCCTTTTTCCAGTGCTATTAGCACGGACAGTATTTTCGTCGTACTGGCCGGCTCCCACTTCTTGTGGGCGTTTTTTTGGTACAGTACCCTCCCGGTTTTGGCATCAATGAGTACGGCTGCTGTGCCGCTGACATTTGGTTGAGCCCAAGCAGAAGCAGAAAACATAACTAGTAAAAATACAGCAACAAGTACGGTGAAGATTCTTTTATACATTGCCAGTACCGACCTCCTGTGAAGACAAGCTCACAGTAAATTATAACACATTGCCGCACCCCAGCACATGCCAATTCCCGACAAAAATACCAATCTTCAAGCAGCGGCCCGGAGTTTACGGCTTTTACTATATTTACCACACCCTTTGCCTTGACTGAGGATTTCATCACCAATATAATTTTAATCGAACACATGTTTGGTGGTGGTGAAAATATGACATGGATCTGCTACCTAAAAACCCAAACCGTTACCAGTGACTTGTCTTCCTTTTGTTATTCCCTGACTCCCATTGTGGAGCCAATCAACGACAAAGAGCTGTTTTTAGACCTGGGTCCTCACAACCCCTTATCAATAGTAAAAAAAATCACTGCCAAGGCATCTTTAGCCTGCCTGGGGCTTTCCCAAAGCAAGTTTTTAGCAAAAGCCGTCTGCCTGCTGTCCCCCGGACACTGGGAATTACTACAGAACTTCGGCTTAAAATACATTGCCGCAAAAGGAACAACACGGGAAAACAGCTGTCTGCTGATTCCTGCCGGTAAGGAAAAAAACATTGCCGGCCACCTGCCTGTATCCGCTCTCTGGCCGGTTCCGAAAAAAACAATCATTAAATTGCAGGCACTGGGTCTCAAAACCCTCAGTGATATAGCCCGGCTGCCGCTGACGGTGCTGGTGGAGCAGTTCGGTTCGACGGGCTACCTGCTGCATAAATTCAGCCTCGGTCAGGATACGGAAAAGGTACACCCCCTTTTCCCTCCTCCGGAGCTGACTTGGGAGCAGGAAATACGGAATGTACCACCAGCAAACATACTGAACATGGTTGCCCATGGTGCCCGGACCCTGGCTGAACTGCTGGCGGAGCAGCACCTGGGCTGCACCCAGGTTTCGTTAACCATCACCGTCAACAATCGTACCTTTACCGGAAAACGCAGTTTTAACGAGCCAAAAAGCTGCCAGACAAGCCTGGTAACTGCTGCAAAAGCTTTATTCTGGCAGCAAAATGCTTGTAATGTGGAAAAAATTGCGCTGAAAGTAAGCGGTTTAACAGTCCCCACCCGGGAACAGTTGCTGCTTTTCAGTCCTGCCAAAGCGGACTGCACCGGGGATAAAACAGCCCGGTTAAGCCGGGTTTGTGACACCCTGGTATTAAAATATCAGCCAGGTATCATCGGTTTTGGCCGGAATTTTATTCCTACCCGCCGGGAAAAAATGCTGGCCCTCTGGGACCCACTGCGCAGCAAAGGAGAAAAGAATCATGTCTAAATTGGTCAACCACCCAATTAAGGTTACAGGGGAGTCCCTGCCAAAACAATTTTACTGGCAGGGACGCCAGTATACCATTGTAGAGATTTTAGACCAGTGGTGGGATACGGGCTGCTGGTGGCAGGGGGAAATTGAGAAATTTTTCCTCAGGGTTGTCACCGCGGATAACAGCATGGTAGAACTTTACCGCCAGCAGCGGCAGTGGCACCTCTATAAGATTTATGATTAGCGAGGTCTCGGCTTATGGCTTTCATCCACCTGCATACCCACAGCAATTTTTCCTTTTTGGACGGAGCCAGTACCGTTAAGGAACTGGTGCAAAAGGCGGCAGCTTCAGGCATGCCTGCTTTGGCCTTAACCGACCATAATAACGTTTCGGCTGCCGTATCCTTCTACCGCGAGGCACAGGCTGCAGGTATCAAACCCATTCAGGGAGCAGAAATTACCATGCAGGACGGCTGTCACCTGGTACTGTTGGCAAAAAACCCCAGGGGATACGCCAGTCTCTGCCAGTTGCTTACCCGGGCATACCTGAACTCTCCCCGGGAAGACCCCCGGGTCAGCTGGCCCGCCCTGGAAAACTGCAGGGAGGTGATTGCCCTTTCTGGATGCCGTCGCGGAGCAATACCCCGGTTAATTCTTCAAGGAAACTTTCAACAAGCCCTGACTACAGCCCGACGCTTGATAAGAATTTTTGGCCGGGAAAATTTTTTTCTGGAACTGGAACCGCCGCTCTTTCCCGGTAGCAATCGCTTAAACCGCTATCTTGCCCAGCTGGCAACGGAGTTGAACATAGAACTGGTAGCAACCAACAACGTTCACTACCACTCAAAAGCACGTTACCAGCTGCAGGACCTGCTGACCTGCGTGCGTACCCTGACCACGTTAAACACGGTACATCCCGAGCGCCATCTCAACGGGGAATATTACCTGAAATCTGCAGCACAGATGAAGGCATTGTTTTGCCAGTACCCGCAGGCTTTGGCCAACACGGAAAGCATCACCTCCCGGTGCCAGCCGGTTTTTGACCTGGAAAAACCGCGTTTTCCGCAAATACCGTTTCTAAAAAATGAAAACAGTGCAGCCGTACTGCGTCGGCTCACCTTTTCCGGAGCCAAAAAACGATACGGTAAGCTGACGCAGGACTTGACAGACCGCATAGAACATGAGTTGTCCATCATAACCAACCTGGGTTTCTGCGATTACTTTCTGCTGGCCTGGGATGTGGCACGCTATGCCAGGCAGGAAGGCATCCGCTACGCGGGGCGGGGGTCGGCGGCAGATTCCGTAGTCGCTTACTGTCTGGGCTTAACCGAAGTGGACGCCTACAACCGCAACCTGCTTTTCGAGCGGTTTATGAGCCTGGAACAGGCGAAGCAGCCGGATATTGATTTGGACATAGACTCCCGCCATCGGGACAAGGTAGCCCGGTATGTTTATGACACTTACGGTCAAGAACATGTGGCCAGCGTCTGCACCTTCAGCACTTTCCGCGCCCGTTCCGCCGTCAGGGAACTGGGTAAAGCCATGGAATTACCGGAAGAAATGCTGGACACGCTGGCAAAACGCCTGCCCCATATTCACGCCGACCGGATAGAACAGGTTTGGCCGGAACTGCCGGAATTGCGGGAACTGGACCCCCGTCCTTTCAAAAAACTGCTGCACTTCTGCCACCAGGTGGCGGGATTTCCCCGACACTACGGCACACATCCGGGCGGGCTGGTCATCAGCCGGGAACCGCTGACCAACCTTACCCCCTTGCAGCGGTCGGCCAAAGGAGTGGTTATCACCCAGTTTGATAAGGAAGGCGTGGAGGATTTGGGGTTGGTTAAGCTGGACCTGCTTTCCTTAAAAACCATGTCCGCCGTGGAAGATACGGCTGTCAATATTAAACAGAAGGACAAAAACTTTGACTACGAGGCAATTCCGCCGGATGACAGGGAAACCTTTTCCCTGCTCAACTCCGGGGAAACCATCGGCGTCTTTCAGCTGGAAAGCCCGGCCCAGCGCGCGCTGCAGCAAAAACTTCAGGCGGATAATATGGAGGACATTGTTGCCAGCCTGGCATTGATTCGTCCCGGTCCCATAAAAGGGAACATGGTGGAGCCGTTTGTGGCCCGCCGGCTGGGCAAAGAACCGGTATCCTACCTGCACCCGAAACTAAAACCGATACTGGAAAAAACCTACGGCGTAGTTCTCTTTCAGGAGCAGGTAATTGAAATTGCCACGGCCATTGCCGGTTTTACCCCCGGTGAAGCAGACCGGCTGCGCCGCGTCATGAGTCATGCCCGTTCCTATACGGAAATGGAAAAAATCGGGCAGCAGTTTATCCGCAAGGCGAAAGCCAACGGTGTTGACCCGGCCACGGCAAAAACCATTTATTCCTACATCATGGGATATGCCAGCTATGGTTTTTGTGAAGCCCATGCCGCCGCTTTTGCCACCACCGCCTATAAGACAGCATATCTGGCAAAGCACTACCCGGCAGAATTTTTTGCAGCGGTTTTAAGCAACCAGCCCATGGGATACTACAGTCCTAACACCATTGCCCAGGAAGCCAGGCGCCGGGGTATAGCACTGAAACTGCCGGATATCAATAAAAGCACCGGTAAATTTACCGTAGAAGACAATAGTATACGGGTCTCCCTGGCCCAGGTACGCCAGATGAACCAAAAAGTCATGGAAAATATTTTAACAGCCAGAAAACATGGTCCCTTTCGTTCCCTGGCTGACTTCTGCCGCCGCGTTAAAGCCCCGCGACCCATTATCGAAAATCTCATCCTCTGTGGCGCCTTTGACCAATTACATCCCAACCGCAAGCAGCTACTGTGGCAGCTGCCGCACTTGCTGAAAGAAACAGATGACGGCCTCTTTACTACCTTGCCCCGGCTGCAGCCAGTTCCTGATTTCAGCGAGGTAGAAAAACTGGACTGGGAACGCTGGATTCTCAAAATGGATGTGCGGCAGCACCATATGGCCCGCTGGCGGAAAAAACTGCAGCAGAAAAACATCCTGACCACTGCTGAAGCGAAAGGTGTAGAGGCGCAATCCACGATAACAGTGGCAGGCGTGGTCATTACCCCCCACCGCCCGCCCACAAGAAGCGGTAAAACGGTAGTTTTTTTCTCTTTGGAAGATGAAACCGGACTTTTGGACGTCACCATGTTTGAAAAACAGTACCAGCGGTTCGGCCACCTTATCTTCAACCAGTTTCGCCCGCCGCTGGTGGTAACCGGAACCATGTCCGGCAACAGCCTGATTTTTGAAACAGCAAAAACCTTAATTTAAATCGTACCTAAATTTAAAGCCCAACCGGTTTGGTTGGGCAAGTTTTTTTATTGAGTTTGCGCATTATTTTGCTGCTGGTAAGCCTCCAGCTGTGCTTTGTATTCTTCTGCTTTTTGCTTCCAGTAGGCTGCGTCCTGCTGGTACTGCTGGGCTTGCTTTTGCCAGGTGGTTGCCTTTTCCAGGTACACGTCCGCCTGCTGTCCCCACTCCTTGGCCTGCTCTTCCCACTTGGCCGCTTCGTTGCTGTACTCGCTGGCCTTTTGTTTCCACCTGTCTACTTCCTTGACAAGGTTACTGACCTGTTCCTGCCAGATTTTTACCTCTGTCTCCAGGTTGCCAACCCGTGCTTCGGCATCGGCCAGTTTCTTTTCTAACTGGGATGCCTTTTCCAGCCACGAGTTAGCCTCTTCCTGGTACTGCTGGGCCTGTACCTTCCAATGAGCAGCTTCCTGCTCGTATTTTTTCGCCCGTTGTTTCCAGGTATCCAGGATATCTTTAAGCTGTACTTTATCGCTGACCGTGGTGTCCAGCCGGGCCAGCAATTGGTCAACATCCTTTTCAAACTCGTTGACTTCCTTTTCCTTTTCCGATAATAATTCTTGCTTCTCCGCCAGCTGTTTTTCCAGTTCCTTGACTTTTTCCATCCACCTGGCGGATTCCCGTTTTGCCGCCAGTGCCTGTTTCGCAAGGTTTAATCCCCCTGCAACTGCTAGCCCCAGGGCAAGTATGAACAGTACTATCAGTATTAAATTTTTCTTATTATTTGCCACATCACTCATAGATAACTCTCCCCACAGAGCAGCATATGCCTATCGTCCAAAAATATGCTTACTAGCAGACACTTATCTTCCTGTTTTCGTTGTAAGGCTGGAAAACTGCCTCTTGCAGCACCAGATTTTTATCAAACACCGCCGTAGCAGAGTGCAAAAAATTCTGTTTGGTGTAATAGCGAAGATCAAAAAAGCGAACAACATGACGGTCTCGCTGCTGCTTCAGGTCAATATGAAAATACGGGGTAAATTCCGTAAAAAGCTTTCCGATAGGTGTCTGCAGTACTTTTTTCACCAGGGAATCGTCGCAGTTTTTTACCAGCTTTTTAAATATTTTATAGCTGTAGTTGAAGAACGAAATTTCCCCGGTAAACATCAAGTCATCGGTATCCACCAAAAAACTCCAGGCAAATACTTTGGTCATGGCCGGCATGACAATAATTTTTTCATAATTGGGAAATTCCTTTTGCAGGTACGTCTTAACACGCAGCGACATAACAAACCGGAACAGCAGGTACAGCCCCATACCTGTCCAGCCTGCTGTACCGTAACCTGCAATAACCACGCCAAACAAAGCTAATAGTACGGGGTCGAAAATGGTCAGCAGGTTCAGGGAAATGCTACGCTGCCAAAACGGAGCAAACAATCTTGCCCCATACGAGTTTAAGACGTCTAAAAACGTATGCGACAAGCCTCCGAGAAAGCTCCACATAAAGAGTCCCAAAACGGAAGCTGCCGGGAAAAACACGTGCAGCAACGCTGTAATGCCCAAACTGAACAGAACCAGTCCCACGGATCCGTGGCTTGTACCCCGGTGGTGCTTCAAATATGCCATATCTCCTTTTAGCTGCCAAACTATATCTAAATCAGGTGCCATGGCACCCAGCATCGCGCTTAAGTAAATTGGATTGGAAAAACTCACCGGTTCGCCGCTGAGTGCAGCTGTGGCAAGTCCCGCTACAGCATGGGTTACCGGATCCACTATTATCACCCTTTCCGCGATGATATTATTATAACATAAGGAAGAGCCTAGCCGGATAGGGAATTGTTACCGTAGCTGCTTGTAAAACGGTACTAAACAGCGCAACCGGGGATTGGTTAATCCTTTATACTGCACCAGCACCTTAAATATCTCCCCCATCCCTTCAGGAAAGGCCAGCTTTTTCACCGCCAGTGCCTGCTTGTAAGCTTCCTGCCGGTCCGTCCGGGACATCTCTTCCACAACCTGCATGATCCCCAGATTCAAGAGAAATTTGGATTGAGTCATAAACCCTGCTGTCTTTAAAGAGAGCTTGATTCCATGCTTCATCAAAGCTGTAAAGTTGGCGTGGCTGGTAATATCCTGCCTGCCGATATTCTGCAGCGGGTCCTCAACCACCCGGTGCCGGTGATAACAGAGCAGCGTCCCGTCAAAGCGCTGGGGGGCCTCCAGTTCTTCCGCCAAATAACCGTAATCTATGGTAATCACAACACCGCGCTTGAGGCTGCACGCCACCAGTTCCAACCAGTCCAAAGCCCCAAAATTAACTTCTACCGTTTGGCCCTCCTGGGGAAACCAGTCCAGCAGCTCAAAATAACCGTTAAAATCTCTGGAAGCTCTATCCCAAACCTGCTGCAATTCACCCCGGTCATCAACCGTTACCCAAGACTCCTGCCACTGCCCCCAACACTTTCTCACCAGGTGAACAGGAAAGGCATCCACCAGCTCGTTGCTTAACACCATACCCTCAACCGGTTCGCCTGCGGCTAATGCCTCACTGTCAACCCAATCTACCTTGGACAGGTATCCTTCCAGAGTTTCCTTCTGTTTATCCCTTAACCGGGGGCTGATTTCTACTATCCGGTATTCCAGCGCGGCAAAACAGTCCTTGTGTTCTTTTTCCAGCCAGGAGAGAATATCTTTGGCCAGCATCCCGTCCCCGGCACCAAACTCAATTATGGTGAAAGACCGGGGATAATCCAGAATGGCAAAAACCTCCGCAGCCTGCCTGCCCAGCATGCCGCCAAAAAGCGGCGATACATGGACACTAGTATAAAAATCACCTTCCCGCCCAAGCTGCGCCCGGTGGGCAGTATAATACCCCTTTTCCGGGTTGTACAGCGCCTGCTCCATGAAGTCCCTGAAAGTGATTGGCCCGTTTTGTTTAATAAGGCGTTTAATTTCCTGTTCCATAAGAAATCTCCTTTCCCTTACCGTCAATTCAGCAGCCAAAAAAATAAATCCTGCACGGTACAGGATTTATTTTTCCAAACTGATTGTCTGCAATTTGACAAGCCCCTCTACAAGGTTATTGATGCGCTCCTTGTTCTGCAGCACGCCCAACCAGCGCTTCGGCAAGGCCCCGTATCCGTAATAAACGCCGGCCAGGCCGCCGGTGACGGCACCAACGGTATCCGCGTCATCCCCCAGATTAACAGCCTTTACTATGGCATCTTCAGCACTATCCGTATTATAAAAACACCATAAGGCACTAAACAGGGTGTCGTAAACAAATCCCGTCGCCTGCAATTTTTCATAGTCACAGTTTACCGCAGACCGCAGTGAAGATATCAGCTCCACTGTAGCCGCATCCGCTTCCTGATAAGCATAAAATATAAACCATTTCCAGGTCTTTTCCCATGCCCGGTTTTTTTCCTCACTAACCAAACAGTTTGCCAGGACATTGTAAAAAACTCCCGCCATTTCCGCAATCATGTCCCAGTGAGTCATGCGGCAGATTTTCCGGGATTTTTGGGCTATTTGTTCCGGGTCGCCATAGTAGGCAAAGGTTACCGGGAGGGTACGCATCAGCGCTCCGTTTCCCGCAGTTCTTCCCTTCAGTTTTTTGTAAGTTTGCTTGGCGGCCTCATCCCAGTTTTTTAACTGCAGGTAATTTTCAATGGAAGTGCGCACCGTGTTGCCGATACTTTTGGGGTTGCTTTGATACCAGGATACAAACCTGTCGCCAATGGATTTTACAGGGCTTTCCGGATTAACAAGAATTCCTTCACCTACTGCCAGCATCATTTCCGTATCGTCGGTTACCTGTCCCGGTTCCAAATCAAACCGGCCGCCACCGACGATTTCTGTGAGAATCCCATACCGCTCCCTTATTTCACTTTGACTGAGGAATTCCACTGCTGCTCCCAACGCGTCTCCCACGGCAACACCGAATAAGCCACCTGCTATTTGCTCACGCATCAGCTATTTTGCCCCCTTTAACAGTTGCAAAGCTTTCTTAAAATTGATACCTGCAGCACAGCTGCATTCCCCACAGCCGTTGCAGCCGTTAATTCCCAGCTCGGCTGCCTGGGCCAACCGGTCCATTTTATCCCTGGGGTCTAAATAAAGCTGGGCCAGGCGGACCCACACAAAAGGTCCAAAAATCTCACCCTCATTCTTTCCTGCAGGACATACCGTTGCACAAATTAAACATTCGTTACACCGGGCAAAGTAAAAATAATCCGCCGACACCTTACCGGCTATAGTTTCTCCCGTTTCCGGCACCACGTAAAGCTGCAGTTGTTCAGTAAGGCGAGGCAGTGAGGAACGGTCGATAACCAAATCACGAACCAGCGGCAGGTTTTGCAGCGGGCCTATTTCCATACCGTCTTTCACCCGTGTCATACAGGCCAATTTGGCCCTGCCGTCTACCGTAACACCGCACAACCCGCAGTGTTTGAAACGGCAGTCATACCGGAAAGCCAGAGAATTGTCTTCGTGCCGGTAAATCCACTGCAGGGCATCTAAAACCGTTTCACAAGTAGGCGGAATGGTAAATTCCTGCCAGTACTGCTCTCCCGGAGTGCCGCGCAAGATACTGATTCTGATATCACCCATTAGTTAACTCCCTCCCAGGTGCATTTGATGACACTTTCCTCCAACCGGGTCACCACATGTCTGGCGCCGGAGCTTTGTTCCGGATAATCCCTGCGCAAGTGCGCCCCACGACTCTCTTTTCTTGCCAGCGCACTTTGCAAAACTGCTTCTGCTGTCAACAGCATGAGCGGCAGTTCCAAAGCCTCTTGCAGCGCCAGGTTAAACTGCCGGTGGTGCGGAATTGCCAGGTCCTGACTGCATTCTTTCAGTTCCTGTAACCTGGCCAGTCCCCTGGCGAGCCCTTCCTCACTTCGGAGAATACCCGCGCTTTCATTCATCACACTTTGCAGCTCGGCAGTAAGTTGGGCCGGCGAATACTTCCCGTCAGCACCAAACAGGCTTTCTATTTCCACTGGAATATTCAGGTCATTTCCGGTCACTTTTCGGCCGATTTTTGTTTGCAAAATGTGTTCCGCGGCAATTTTCCCACCGGTAAAGAGCTCAGCCAGCGAAAGCGACCCGAGACGTCCTCCCCCGTGCAGGCCGCCCTGTACCTGCCCCACAGCGTACAGGCCGCTTACCCGGGTTTCGCAGTTGTGGTCTACCCGCAGGCCTCCCATAAAATAATGCGCTGAGGGTATGACAGGGAAAGGCTTTTCCCAGTTGTATGCCGCTTCCCCATAGGCCCGCTTCAGGGGCGCAAGGCGGCCTCTTTGACGCAGTTTTAACCATAACTTCCTGCCTTCCCCAGTTTGTTTGTTGGCGGTCAAGTCCAGCCAAAAAGAGCCATCTTCCCCCGCCCTGCCTGCCAGCATGGCTTCGCCCATAGCCCTGGTCACCTCGGTACGCGTTTTCCTGTTAATCCGGTCCAGAATAACCTTGCCGTGGCGGTCCAGAAGTACTCCCCTGTCCCCGGCTACGGAAGGTTCACCAACCATAATACCCCGGTAACTCGCCGGTGCCGCCAGGGCAAAGGGGATAAACTGCACCTGCTCCATATCTATGGCTTCGGCTCCGGCAAGCAGGCCCAGAGCGTAACCATCTCCCGTTTCTTCCCGCGTGCAGTCGGTATTGGGGTAATAAAGCCAACCCCCGCCTCCTGTTGCCAGCACAACTACAGGACTTTCAAATACATAGATGTCTCCCGTGGCCAGCGACACTGCTGCTGCACCATGAACAGCACCGTCACCGCTGAAGATGCGGAAAACCAGGGTATCTTCAAAACAGTCTATATTTTCCCTCACCAGAGAACTGCGTAAAGCCCATGCCAGAAGCAGCGCATTTGCCGGGGGACTGGACAGCGAACGGGCTACCTGGTGTCCCCCCGACTGTGATACTACCTCCTCGGAAAATGCACCCCGCTCATCTCTCCGGAACAGGTGGCCAATGCGTTCCACTTCCGCAGTAACGCGAAATGCATAGTCCACAAAGCGATTCACCAGCTCCCGGTCATTTAAACCCTCACCGGCAGCTAAAATATCCTCCAAAAACTTTTCCCTGCTGTCCCCGGGCAGTACACCGGGACTAACCATGATACCGTCAGCAATTCGAGTATCACCGTACCCGGCGGGATGCTTGGCGATAACGGCTACCTCAACGCCCTCTTTAGCCAGATTTATAGCAGTACTGACACCTGCCCCACCGGCACCGACAATCACAGCATCGTACCTTTTTTTAAGTACAGCCATTTTATCACCCCATTAAAGCAAACCGATTACCGGCCACCACAACCAGGCCACCAAAGCCACGGCAACCAGCACGGCCAAACTAATCAAGATGCCCGGTTTCAACCAGTCAAGCGGGTGCAAATATCCTGAATTATATACTATGATGCTGGGAATGGTCTCAATGACTAATATAAAACCAAATAGACTGGAAATACCCACCAGAAAGCCGTACAACAAGGGGTCAGCCCCCAGCTTATATGAAATCTGGACAATAACCGGTATCAGAGTTGCCACCACGGTACTCACATGACCCACTGCCAGGTGGTAAACAATGGTCAGCGCAGTCACCACTACCGCTGCCAAAATGGGGATTGCAAAAATATGTTTCAGCCAATCCCAGCTCAAAAAAATGCCGGCTATGAAGTCGGCGCCGCCGCTTTCATTGAGAGCGTTACCCAGAGATAAGGAAGTACCCAATAATAAAATAGTCCCCCAGTTAATCTCCAGCAGCTTTTCCCAGGCAACAATACCAATACCGGGAAAACCCATCAGCAGCGTGGCCATAATGGCCGGTACCGCCGGGTGCCATCCATGAAGCGGTTCCGCCATCCACAGTACCACAGTCAGCGTCAGAATTGCCGCACACCTTTTTTCCTTCCAGTCCATGGGGCCCAAGTCATCCAGGTATTGTTTGAAAGTGCAGCTGTCAAAATTCTTGACACTGACGGGAAACACCTTCAACAAAATAAACCAGGTCATGGGAATCAGCACTAAGCTGATAGGAAAGGCATAGAGCAGCCACCGGTAGTAGCCGAAACTTTCGCCTGTTAAACCGCTCACCAACTCTGCGGTCATGACGTTGGCCAGAGCACCGGGTAGTACCCCGGCACCAGTGACATTGACACCGAAACAAAGGGCAAATAAAAAAAGTTTCTTTACATTGGAAGAACCCTTTCCCGGGTCAACACTTTCTATCAAGGCTACTACTGCCGGCAAAAGCAGCAAAGTGCGCACGGCAGTAGCCGGCACGGCAAAAGCCAAAATTTCCAGAGCCAAAAACAGTCCCCATAAGGCTGATGCCGGGGAGCTACCGAACCTGGCCAAAATGGTAAAGGCCATCCTGCGTCCTAAGTTGGTCTGGTTTACCCCCTGGGCCATCATAAACCCGGCAAGTACCAGAAACAGTGACCCGGTGGCAAAACCGCTTAAAGTTGTCGACAAGGCAACAGCTCTGGAAACCACCAGCACCAGAATCACCAAAATTGCCGTCATGGATAGCGGTACGGGCCGGCTGACCCAAAAGACCGTACCTAAGCCAATAGCACCGAAAGTAGCCCAGATAGACCAGGGCGCTGGGACAAAAGCTGTTATGCTGATATATACGGCCAGTGCGGCTATTAAGCTAAAAACAGTTTTTTTACTGACGGATGTTTCACTCTGTTTAATTACAGTTCCCAACACGCCACCCTCCGTATCATGTAAAAAAAATTCCCCATTTTCAGTAAAAATTCCTGCCTGTGGGAGGCAGCTACTCTTTTTTCCGGCAAAAATTTCAACCGCTTATAAAAAAAAGACCGGGTGTTACCCCCCCCCGCACTGAAACCCGTTGCCCGGCAACCCGGTCGCAATATGAAACACTTTAATCTTCCTGGTACCCTTTGAAAATAGCCCGGGCCAGCAGGCGATCGTAATTGGTCCAAAGTTCCTCCTGGCTGTCCTGTTCCAGCAAATCAAACACCTGCCTGACCCGCCCGCTCAACAAATCACAGTAATACACGACTATGGCCTCGGGAGTCTGGGGATAAACCGTAGCTCCCCATTCCAACTCCCCATGGTGGGTGAAAATAATATGCTTCAAATGATCCGCCAGGTCTTCAGGAAAATCCGGCTGCATGGCGATGCGTTCTGCTATCATTTCCCATCCCAGTATGGAGTGCCCGAACAGTTTACCTTTATCAGTTACCTTTATGCTGGTCTCGTAGCGATATTCCTTGAGTTTGCCGATATCATGCAGCAATGCACCGGTAATTACCAGGTCGCGATTGAGCTTGGGGTAAAGCCTGGCTACCTGGTCGACGTAACTGCAGATTTCCAAACTATGCTCGGCCAGGCCCCCGATACAGGCGTGGTGTACTTTTTTTGCCGCCGGGCAGGTTAAATAGTTGTCCAAAAACTCTTTCTCACCAAACCACCGTGTAAGCAGTTCTTTTAAGTGGGGATTGGATATGGAAGTAACCACTTCCCTCAATTCATAGAGCAGTGTTTCTCTATCCTTGCCGGTAGGTAGAAAATCTTCCGGGCGCCACTGCCCCTTCTCCGCCTGGGAGATGCGTTCTACGGTTATCTGGTATACACCACGGTATTCGGATACGGAACCTTCTATACGGACCAGGTCTTCTTCCGCTATGGTAGCAGCTATTTCTTCCGCCCCTTCCCACACCTTGGCCTCCATCTGACCGGTTTTGTCTCCCAGTACCAGAGACATGAATTTTCCCTTGCTGGGGTCACGGAAGGGAACCAGCTGTTTCTTTGCCAAAGCAAAAACGGAATTCACCTTATCACCTGGCTTTAATTCGCTAATGTACTGTTTCACGCTTAATACCTCCTTGCCACCAATTTAATGGCGCATCAATCCGTTTTCCTCTGCCGCGGCGGAAAAAATCTGGTACAGCTCACCAAACTCCATATCTTCACGCAGTACAGATTTGAGAATTGTCGGCGGCAAAAAAATTCCAGTCAAAGACTGCAGCCGGTAGATTACGGTCATCATTTCTCCGGGCAGCAGGCCGAAATCCAAAAACATCGTACGGTCATCCACCATCAATGCTTCGATACCGGTACAGGCTTCTATGGCTTCACACACCAGGTGGTAAAATTTTTCCTCTGTCACAAAAAGACCTCCTTAACATTCAGTTGCTACAGTCTATTCCGATTGCGCTGCATATACCTCTTTTCCGTTAATAAACGTTTTTTCTACTTTGGTCTTGTAATGGAACGGGTCCTCATGATCCCAAATTACCAGGTCCGCATCCCTACCCGGTTCCAGGGAACCGGTCCGGTCAGCAATCCCTATATGTCTTGCAGCATTTATTGTCAACGCCGCCAGGGCGGTCTCCCAGCCAAGTCCTTCTCGCACCGCCAGGGCTCCGCATAAAGAAAGGTACCCGATAGGAATTACCGGGTGGTCCGTAATCAAACACAGCGGTACCCCGGCTTTGTCCAACTCCCGTACTGTATGCCAACCTAGATTGGCCAGCTCAAATTTAGAGCGGCTGGTGAGGGTGGGTCCTACGGCCACCGAAACCCCCGCCTGTTTAAGTATATCCGCAATTTCGTGTCCTTCAGTACAGTGTTCTATGGTGATGTCAACCTGAAATTCCCGGGCAATGCGTAGAGCGGTCATGATGTCGTCTGACCGGTGCGCGTGAGCCCTTAAAGGCATCTTTTTCTGCAGCACGCGAACAATGGGCTCTAACTGCAAATTTCTTTCTTTTTTCTCAGCATCCTTGTTGAGATAATCCTGTGCTTTTGCCATAGTCTGGCGCAACAGGGCAGCAGCACCCATTCTGGTAGAAGGAAGCCTTTTGTTCTGTCCGTGTTCCCGCTTGGGATTCTCGCCAAAAGCTACCTTCAGTCCGGAATGCTCACAAATCAGCATTTCTTCCACAACCCTGCCATGGGTCTTGATGACCGACCCCACGCCACAAATGACATTGCTGCTCCCAGGCAGCACCTGGACGCAGGTGACACCGCCGCGTACGGCATCCTGAAACCCCGGGTCCTTGGGATTAATGGCATCTATTACCCGAACTTGAGAGGTTACCGGCTCGGTAGCTTCGTTGATATCCGCTTCCTGCCAGTTAACTCCTTCCTGCATAACACCCAAGTGCGTATGGGCATCTATCAATCCCGGCGTCACCAGCTTGCCCCGCGCGGAAATACGCCGGCAGTCACTGGGGATAGTTATGTTGTTTCCAACGGCTGCTATTTTATCGCCATTAATCAGTACCGTTCCTTCTTCAATAATATGTCTGCCGGTAAAGATTTTCCCACCAACAATTGCCAGCATATATGTTTCTCCTTTCAATTATACGGAAATAATAGTAACAGGCTTATATTATCACATTTTTCTTTACTGGAGCAGAAAATCCTGTAAGGTTGCCGTGACTTTTTCAGTACACAACAGCAAACACATCTTCCTGAAATAAGCCCTTGGAAATATTCACCTTTAACCAATTTCGTATCTGTGGTAAGATTAGAGTATTGACAATATCACCAGAAAGGTTGGATTATCCAGTGAATTTACCACCACTACAAATTGGCAAAATCAGGGTACCGTACCCTATCATTCAAGGCGGTATGGCAATTCGTATTTCCAACGGTAATTTGGCAGGCGCGGTAGCCCGTGCCGGCGGTATCGGTGTCATTGCGGGGACAGCCTTGTCCGAGCGGGAATTGGTGGAGGAGATTGAAAAAGCAAGAGAGATCAGCAACAGTTCCGGAGCTATCGGTGTCAACGTGCTCTTTGCCGCTTCCAACTTTGTAAATTTGATTAAAACCGCCATGAAGGCAGGTATTGATATAGCATTTTCCGGGGCCGGTTTTTCCCGGGATATTTTCCAGTGGGGAAAAGAATATGACGTGCCGGTGGTGAGCCTGGTTTCCTCCCTGCGGGTAGCCAGGCTGGCAGAAAAAATGGGGGCAGCAGCGGTGGTCGTGGAAGGCAAAGAAGCCGGCGGTCACCTGGGTACTGATCGCCCTTTGAAGGATATTCTTGCGGAAATAGTGGGACAGATAAAAATCCCCGTTATTGCTGCCGGCGGCATTATCACCGGCAAGGACATTAAGTGGGCTTTGGAACAGGGCGCCAGCGGTGTGCAAATGGGTACTCGTTTTGCGGCCAGTGAGGAATCCGGCGCGTCACAACAGTTCAAGCAGGCCTATCTCAATGCTCAAGAGCAGGATTCCATTTTAATTGACAGTCCGGTTGGCCTTCCTGGCAGGGCCCTGAAATCCCTCTTTACCGAAAAGCTGGCCTCTGGAAATGTACCTGCTACCACCTGTGAAAAATGCCTGAAAAAATGCAGCCGCCGATTTTGTATTAAGGCTGCTTTGGAAAATGCGCAAAAGGGTATCTTGCAAAACGGGCTGGTTTTTGCCGGCGAAAAGGTGCACCAGATAAAAGAAATCCTGCCAGTTAATAAGATATTCAACAATCTTATCAAGGAATTCCAGCAGGCGTAATAACTACTCTAATACCGACTATCTTTCAGATAGTTGGTTTTTTATTTTCTTTTGACCCAACACCTGGTAAGCATGGCTTCATCCATCTTCACAGCTCCTTTTTATCACATTGCTCCTTTTATAGTTTACAAAAAGACCGCAAAGAAATACTTCCTATCTCATTTCAAAAAAATAGCCAGTGCTGAAACAACACCGGCTAATCCAAACTTATCAATTTGTCAACTGCAAAGAAATACAGGTATTTCTCCCTCACCGGCTGTTGAAAAATTCCCGACAGCGCCCTGGCATACAGTTCCAATTGCAGCCTGTATTTCTCTTTAACCTGTTCCAATGCATCAGGTGACAGTTCGTCGGATTTGTAATCTACCAAGATCAAGCCGCCTTCAGTTTGAATACAGCAGTCCACAATTCCCTGCACCAGTACCTTATCGGTAACTTCCGGACGACCGGCCAGTTCCGGATATATTTCACCTGCCGGAATACCCAGGCTGAAAGGCAGTTCCCGGTGTACTTTTTCAGGGTGAACCAGCATCTTCCGGCCAACGGCCGTTCGGAAAAACCTGACAATTTTCGCTACCGGCACCGCTGCAGCCAGTTCAGGAGTAAGCAGTTCCTTATCCACCATGGCATCAATTTGTTCTGCCACCGTCTCTTCGGTAACCGGGCGGTACAGGTCCAAATGCTGCATTACCGCATGCACGGCAGAACCTCTTTCTGCCGCGGTGACACCGGTTTCCTGGACAAAGCGAGGCTGTTTGCCAAAGTAACCTGGATAGTAATTGGCCGCCGGGTCTTCTTCATCATTTACCATTTGCCCACGCTTCAGGTCACTTACCGACAGCTTGGCAGCCTTGTTCACCAAATCCTGCAGCGGGTACTGCCAGGATAAAATTTGCTTCACCGCATCAGTGCCAGCATCCCCGGCATCACTGCAGTCCTCAAGCAGCTTCTCCCACTTTATCTGCCGCATCCCACTATTGCCTGATGCTGCCAATTTTTCCAGGGCCAGCAAATCCCCTGGCGACCAAAGCTTGACTTGCCACCGTGACGGGTGCCGGAACAGGTCCGAAACTCTGCAGGAAACCTGCTGCTCACCAAGTAGCGGTTCCCCGTGAGCATGCCTGACAAGCGCACCGCAAACCCAGTCCAGGTAGCACTCGGCTCCGGCACGGAAGAAACCGGGTAGCAAGGTATCCGGGTAACCTGCCAGCGGCTGCAGCTGCCGGCACCACTGGTCCAGCTCCCGTTTGGAACCAACAAGAATTAACTGCTCCCGGGCACGGGTCAATGCCACGTAAAGCACGCGCATTTCCTCGGCCAGGTTTTCCATCCTGATACGCTGCCTCACGGCCAGGTGGGACAAGGTGGGATAGCGCAGGCGCCGCTGGCTGTCCACCAGCTTCAGACCCAACCCCGCCTGCTGGTGAAACAACATGTCCCCTTTGGTGTCCTGGTCGTTAAATTTTTTACCCATATCCGCCACAAAAACCACAGGAAACTCCAAACCCTTGCTCTTGTGAATGCTCATGACACGCACCACGTCTTCATTCTCACCCAGGGCTCTGGCCGTTCCCAAATCGCCTTCACTTTCCTGCAGTTTTTCAATAAAGCGCAAGAATCTAAACAGGCCCTGAAACACGAACCGGTCAAACTGGCAAGCACGGTCATAGAGAGCACGTAAGTTGGCCTGCCGCTGTTTTCCGCCGGGTAAGGCAGCATTAAATTCCAAAAAATTCGTTTCCTGGTAGATAGCCCATATCAAAGTACTTAACGGCTCTCTTCTGGCCATGGTCCGCCACCGGTCCAGTTGCTCCAGAAATCTGTTTAGTTTGTTTCTGAGTTCCCCCGGTTCAAGCTTTTCAGCAGCCTCGCAAACAGCCGAGTAAAAATCTCCCTGCCTGTTCACCAGCCTGATACGCGCCAGGTCCGCACCGGACAGGCCCACTATGGGAGAACGAAGTACGGCAGCCAGTGGAATGTCCTGCTGGGGATTATCGATAACCTGCAGCAGCGACAGCATTGCCTCAATTTCCGGAGCGTTGAAGTAGCCACTTTCCACATCGGCATAAACGGGTATTTCCCACTGGCGGAAAATCTCCACAATTTTGTTGACGCGGTACCGGGTAGACCGCAGCAGAACTACTATGTCCCTGTAGCTGATTGGCCGGTACGCTTCCAGATCTTTGTCCCAGACTTTTACGGGGTCATGCTCTTCATCCCCTGCCACCAGTTGCTTGATTCTCCGCGCCATAACCATCGCTTCCTTCTCCAGTTCTTCAATGCTTTCCCAGTCATCCGCATCTTGTGGGGAAAGTTCAGCCTCGTCACCGGTTCTCTCTATTAAGTGCAGCTCTACCGGCACCCGGGAAAAAGTTTGCGCATCCTGTTCGGTACTGCCCGTATCCTCGGGGTAAAGACGCCCGTAACGCAGGAAAGCGTCGCTGTAATCCAGTTCTCCTACCTGCCTGTCAAATAACTGCTGGAAGATCAAATTAACCGCATCAATGATATTGCGGCGGCTGCGGTAGTTAGTATTTAATGCAATCAACTGGCCCCGGCCGCTTTCCCCAGAAAAGTCCTCTTCTTTTTGCATAAATAGACCGGGTTCGGCCAGGCGAAAACGGTAGATGCTCTGCTTGACATCACCCACCATAAACATGTAGCCGCCCTGATCCTGGCGGGCCACCGCTTCCAAAATCGCATTCTGCACTGCATTGACGTCCTGGTACTCGTCCACCAAAACCTCTTCATAGCGCGCCTGGATACCGCGGGCAATTTCCGTAGGTTCCCCCTTTTCATCAACCAGCAGGCGCAGCGACAGTTGCTCCAAATCGGCAAAATCCAGCAAACCCCGGTCTCTTTTGGCCTGCCAAAACCTGGTCGCAAATTCGTTGACCAGTGAGACCAGGGCTTCCACCACCGGACTTAAGACCCGGATATCTTCCGCATGCTCCTCCAGCTTCCGGAAAAAATATTTTTCTGCCAGGCCCTTCACTTTATCCCTTGCTTTCTTGCGCAGTTTCTTGGCTTTTTCTTTTAAGTCCTCATCCACACCTTCCGCTCTTTTTCGGGGCAGACTCCTGAAGGGATCAGCTTGAAAAAGAGAACGGACCTGTGTCCAGGAAGCATTAGTGATCTGACCAGTTAAAGCTTTAACTGCAGCCAATTCGGCATCAATGGTATCGGTATAGTGATAGGGGCCCCCGCTCACATGGCACACTGCCCGGGCCTGCTCCAACAGCCATGATGCTTCCTCCAGAGTCAGAACCACATCCCGTTTCAGCTCTTTTACCCAGGGCAAATTTTCCACGGAGTCACAGTCTGCAGGAAAGCTTTTTGCCAGTCCCCGTAGCCACCGTTCGGGATAGGGCTGACTGCGCGCATAATCGTAAAGGGAGAGGATTAATTTCTTTAACTCCTCGCCGTTTTTACCGCCGTATGCGTCCGCCAACTGCAGGAACCGTTCCTCACCTGCGGCATACTTGTCCTCAAACAAACCATCCATTATTTCCCAGCGCAGGAGAATTATTTCGTTGTTATCCCCCACCCTGAAGCCCGGTTCCAGGTCCAGTTCAAAGAAATACTTTCGTATCAATCCCAGGCAAAAAGAATGAATGGTGGAAATTGCTGCCCGGTTCAACAGAGCCAGCTGCTGCCGCAAAAACACATTGTCCGGGTCCTTGTCCAATTCCTTCTGTAGGGCACTGCCGATACGCTGGCGCATTTCCCCGGCAGCTGCTTCAGTAAACGTCACCACCAGAATGCTCTCCAAATCCAGCGGGTCACCGGGATCCAGAATCCGCCGGATGATTCTCTCCACCAGAACTGCCGTTTTACCGGAACCCGCCGCTGCGGAAACCAGAATATTGCTGCCTTTTACCGTAATGGCCTGTTTTTGGCTGTCATTCCAGTTCATTACCCGTCACCTCTTTCTCCGGCCTGAAAAATACTGCGCCAGGCGGTATCGTTATCCGCCGGTTGCAGGAACCGGTAATTTCCCCCGGCCAAATTGACATCAAACTGGCAGACCGGTTTGTACTCGCAGTAACTGCAGGGCGACTTTTTCTGGACACGGTAGGGTTTAACGTCTATATTGCCTGCCACAAGATTTTCCCCCAGTTCCTTGATTTTGTTTTGCGTAAACTCCAACAGGGCCTGCATGCGTTCCCGGTTCAGGATATTTTTTGTGTCCCTGCCGAAATTACCGTCCCGTTTCACATAAACAGGCAGCAGGTCGGAATAGTCGCCTCTAACATCCACACCCAGGCACCGGGCAACCTCCGTGTCCCACAGCAAGACACCCTGCATTCTGTTTTTCTTTTTCAGTTTGGCCTCGATTTCTTGCTCATCCATGGGACCGGCATTGTCCACCAGCGGACGAATTACCGGGAAGTAAAAGGCACCGGCAGCGTCAGCCTCCTCACCTAATACTTTCGCTGCGGAATTGATACATGCCCAAAGATATGTGAACAGTTGCAACTGCAGACCGTGATAAACCCGCCACCAGTTGATATCAGTATCATTGCTCTTGTAATCAATTACCCGCAAATACGTGGTGCCGCCCGCGGACAGAGTGTCCACCCGGTCAATTCTGCCGCTGATAACCAGGCTCCAATTATTAGCCAGCGTAATTTTCAGCGGCTTCAATGGAGCGCCTTCATCAAAAGCGGTTTCCACCAGCAGGGGTGAAAAATCACCCCTGCTGGCATGTTCAGTGAGGATTGCCACTGAATGCAGCAAGGTTTCCCGTACCAGCTGCAGCTGGTACCTGGCCCGTGCCTGCTGCAGCACGCTGCTTTGCTGCAATACCTCTTCAATACCGGCAATTACCCGATCCACCAGCTGTCGTTGCTGCTCTGCCCGCAATTGGCCCCAGTCCAAACCCTGCCGCTGTAAATGGTGTACAAATTCAGCCAGGGCCCAATGGTAAATTTTACCTAAATTAAGGGCATCCAGGGAAAATTCCCGGCGTTCCCGTAGTTTCAAGATATAACGGGAAAAATGGCTGAACGGGCACCGTGCATACTGCTCCAACTGTGAAACACTGGTCTTAACCGGGTTGGGGTACAGCTGCGACACCAGGTCGGCAGGCAAATTTTCCTCAGTAATGGAAAAGTCAAAAGCTTTCAGCAAATGCCGCAACACGGGCCGGTATTTTTCTTCCCCAGCATAATACCGCAAAACCTGCTGCCAAACGGGGTCCAGCTGTTTGCCCTCCTGCACCGCACGCAGTTCATTGATAAGTAAACCCAGAACCTTCGTACCCGGTGTCAAGAACTGTCTCACCTGTTCCGGGTTTTCCGGATTCAAAGCCACGTATTCCGTTTCCAAATCCGGAAGCAGCTGCCGCACCCTACTGACGACACTGGAAGGCCTTAACGCCTTGCCTTCTGCATCGGCCAGCGGATAGCTCAACCACAGGTACTCACTGGGGCGGGTCAGGCTGATATAAATTAAATACTGCTCCTGAAACAGCCGCTGCCTGCTGGTGGGCGCCAACTCCAGACCTTGTTCCGCCAGCCATTCCCGTTCTTCATCGGAAAAATACTGGTCCTCCGCCTTGTACAGGGGAAAAATACCTTCAGTAACTCCCAGGAAAAATAGCGCTTTAATGTCCGGGTTGCGGGAACGTTCGATACCGCCGACCAGCGCCTGGTCCAGGCCGGGCGGGATTAGCCCGATGCACAGTTCTTCCAGTCCGGCTTCCAGAATCTCCAGGTATTCCTTCACGGTCACTTCCTCTTCGCCCAGTACTTCCACCATCTGGTCCAGCAGTTCAATCACCCGGTCCCAGACCTGGGAATGTTCCTGGGCTTTAATTAAGTTGCCGGCCTGTTCCTCTTGCTGCTGCCATTTTTGCAGTTTATTTTTTACCTGCAGCTTTTTTAGCAGCTCCCACACGGCACGGGAAATATAGGCAACCGGATACTTGCCGTAACCGGTAAAAGGCATTAATGGCTCTAAAGTAGCCACTACCTGCCGCCGCAGTTGATCAGCCTTCCGGCTCCGGCGTTCCGTACTCTTCCGGTCTGCAGTATCAAAATCCAGTTCTTCAACATAATACCAGTCTCCGTCGCTGGTCCAGGAATACCCCTTGATTCCGTTGGCAAGGCAGTAATTTTCCAGCCAATCCACCTCATGCCTGCCGATTGGCACCAAATCGGTTTTCAAATAACGAAATACCGGGTCATAAGACCAGTTGCTGCTGATGATTTCCAGGCCGGAACGCACCAGTTCCACCATTGGATGGTGGGCAACACCCTGCTTCTGGTCAATAAATACCGGTATGCCAAATTCTTTAAATACCGTACGCAGCAAATCGATATAAGGCTCCAGGGAACGGCACATAACAGATATTTCGCGCCAGCGGTAGCCTTTTTCCCGGGCCAGTTGTACCATCTTACGCGCCACCGCTTCCACTTCCGCACGTCGGTTGGCAGCACTGACCAGGGTTATGGATTCGGGCTTGCCCTCTTTCGGCAGCCCCGGCCATTCCGGGTACTCCCTTTCCAGGTGGCCCAGGTATTCATCTTTAAAACGCGGTAAATGCGGTTTATCCAGGTCTATGACCTTGTCAACCGGCACACCTTTTTCCTGCGCCAGCTGCACCAGTTTTTGATAGGTCTCCCAGGTTATATAGAAAACGTCAACTTCGGATAGCTTCTTATCCGCAGCCTCCGCCGGCATGCAGAGGGCAATCTTAATTTCGTCCGCCACTGCCATTAAATTTCCGAGAACCCGGTACTCCTGCGGTGTAAAACCGGAAAAACCGTCCACCCAAATTTTTGCCCCAACAACTTTCCGGGAAAAACGCAGTTTTTCCCCCAGCAACTTTAAATAATCATCGGGGTCGGTATACCGCCCCGCCAGACAATCTTCCAAATCCTGGTAGATTATTGCCAAATCATGAAGCTTGTCAGCCAGCTGCCGTGTCTCTTTCTCCCGTTCCAGGTGCGCTGCCTGCTCCAGCAAATCACCGGGTTGCACATTATACAGCTTTAACTCGGTAATGTTGCTGGCAAGCTTGTGACTGATATCCATCTTGTTTGCCGTCTGCGGCAGTATCCTTAATTGGGATGCTCTCTGCGATAATATGGAACGGATAAGCATACGCTTACCCGTATCGGAGATGTGCGGGCGCACCAAACCCCCGGTCTCCTGAAAAACGTGCCAGGCCAACCGCCGGAAGCTCATTACTTGAGCACGGGAAACGGCCTCCAAACCCGGTGAGTTGATCAATTCTCGCTCCAACTGGAAGGTTGCCTGTTCCGGCACCAAAAATATCAGCGGTGCTCCGCCCGCATCTTTTTGTAACTCTTCCCGTATTTCATCCAAGCAGCGCCGGGTCTTCCCGGCACCCGCCCGTCCCAAAATAAAACTGACTGTCACCGTTACCGCTCCTTATCTTCCGCATGAAATGTCGTTTAAGGTAAACTATTCTCGAGCCGTTACCGCATTCCTGCCGACACCTTTACCGTCCCGGGTACAACCAGAAAACAAAAAAAACAGCCAACGGGCCGCAGCAGTGCCCGTTGACCGGCAGGCATTCTCATTTAAAAAGATTATAAATTTTGCAAAAACCTATCTACCTGTAACAGTCAGGAATCCTGTCCTGAAACACCGGTATCGTATGGCGCACTTCTTGAACTTTACGGGCGGACAAATCGCAGATAAATATTTCCTCATCTTCCCCAGCTTCATACAGTATCTCTCCCAGTGGGTCAATCACCAGGGAATGCCCGGCAAACACATTTTTATCGTCCTTGCCCACGCGGTTTACGGCCACAACATACTGCTGGTTTTCTATGGCCCGGGCAACAAGTAAACTCCGCCAGTGATGAAGTCTCACCTTGGGCCACTGAGCGGAAACTACCAGCACCGCAGCCCCCTCTAAAGCCAGCTTCCTTGCCAGTTCCGGAAACCGCAGGTCATAGCAGATAATTAACCCCCAGGTAACTCCGGCCAAAGCAAAGGTTTCCGCCTTGTTACCCCGCCGCAGGTACTTTTCCTCGTCCATCAGCCGGAACAGGTGAATTTTATCGTAAGTATGGATTATTTCGCCATGTTTGTTCACTACAAAGGCATGATTGTAAAAATTATCTCCTCTTTTACTGGAAATGGAACCGGCTATGATATTAACAACAAGCTCTTTGGCCAGTCCGCTGAGAAAACTACTGCTTGGTTCGGCGTCAACATCACTTATTTCCTCCAGCCGCGTCAAGGCATAGCCGGTATTCCACATTTCCGGCAGGATTACCACTTCCGCACCCCTGCTGGCGGCTTCCCTGATCTTTTCAGCAACTCTTTCCCTGTTCACTGCCGGCCGTCCTAGGGCTACATCCATTTGAATGCCGGCAACCTTCATACAGCCCACCACCCTTTCCAGCCTTCCTTTATCTTACCAAAAAAATGCAAAGGCCTGCAATTAGCATTTCCTGCATGCACAGGAAGGAATTACGCCGTGAAAATGCCGGCACCATCCATTACAATGGAAAACGCGACATCAAGAAAGGTAAGGAGTTAGGATTATATGCGGAAAAAGCAGGGAATACTGGTCGTGCTTTTCATTGTTGCACTGTTAATTGCAGGCTGCTCTGCCGAAAAAATTGCCCGGCCCGGTGATAATAGCAATCTTTCAGAAAACCGGCAAAATGTACAGCAGAACCCCCCCAATGAGGGACAAGTTAATCCTGCACCCGGAAACGGTGCCGCCGCCAAAGACGTGCCGGGCAGCAACCGGGATAAAAAAGAAAACAGACATAACCCCGACACTCAAAGCTCTACAGAAAGCCCGGATGGTACACCGGAGATAAAGAAAGGCGATACTCCGTCAGGTAATACTTCTGAAGGTACAGCAGCAGATAAGACTACCTCCCGGGAAGAAACAGTGCCAACCGGGCAGCCGGAAGATAAAACCGGCAGTAGTGAGCGAAACTGGGAACTTTCAAACAGGGGTACACCTGTTGAACATAACAGTACCGGTGTGCGATACAGGAATGGACATGCTTCCAACATGCAGGTACTGGCCTTTTACACCAACCGGGAGAAATACCTGCCCGGCTCCTACCCTACATTGATGCGGCATGCGGACAAGATTGACTGGGTAGCTCCTTTCTGGTTTCGCCTGGACCCGGAAAAGAAAAACGGGCACATTGAACTGTTTAGGTTTCAAGGAGAAACCGACTTTGGCCCCAAAGAAGCTAAAAAAGTAATCAAGGAAGCACAGGCTAAAGGCGTCAAGGTGCTGGCCCTTATTCACAACCTTCTTTACGGCAGCACGGCAAAGAGCAAGCAGCTGGCCCATGAAATGGTAGCAACGAAACAGGGCCGCACAAACTTTCTGCACGACCTGCAAGAGTTATTGGAAGAGTACGGCTTTGACGGCATCAACATGGATGTGGAATACTTTCCCCTGGAAGACCGGGATAAGTTTTCCAGTCTTATGAAAGAAATCTACACCACGCTTAAACCTAAAGGATATACTATCACCATCTCTGTTCCGGCCAAAACCGGCGATGACCGGTCCAATTCCTGGTCAGCCCCGTTTGACTACGGAGCACTGGGAAAATACGCGGATCTGGTCCTTCTCATGACTTATGATGAACACGGTTATGTAAGCGGTCCGGGTCCCATTGCCTCTATCGAATGGGATAGGGCAGTACTGAACTATGCAACAACAAAAATTCCGGCGAAAAAAATTCTGCTGGGCATTCCGGCCTACGGATTTGACTGGACAGCAGGCGGCCGATACCCCAAGTATCTTTCCTACCAACTGGCTATGGAAATTGCCAGGCAGCAGCAAAAGGCAGTTCAATGGGATAACACCGCCAAAGTTCCTTACTTTACTTACTGGGACGAATACAACAGGCGACATGAAGTTTGGTTTGAAAATGCCTCCAGCCTGTCACACAAACTGGAACTGGTTGCGCAATACGGTATTGCCGGCATCGGTATTTGGCGTATCGGTATGGAAGACCCGCAGTTCTGGTCGGTGATAAAATATTATTTTGAGAAGTAATGTTCATTACTCCTCCATGCAAGAAGCCGGTGGCACCTTGTAGTGCCACCGGCTTCTGTTTATTGGAGTCCCAATTTTTTAATCATCTCTACCATGTTCCGTCCTATCTGCCGGCACGCTGCCAGGGCCAGTTCATCTTCCTCCACACTTTTTCTAAAAGCAACCCGACCCTCCTGGTAATCTCGGATCATGGTGCCGGCAGCACCTGCTGTCAAAATACCGGCATCCTGTTTCCGGTCATCTACCACAATTAATCCCTGTGCCTTCAGATACTGCTCCATGATGTGCAGGCACATTTCCTGACCGCCGTTGCGCAAGCCAGCATGGGTAACTGCCGCACCTACTTTGCCCGCCAGCATATTTTGCGTCAGGTGCATCCAGCGCAGGCGGTCCATCAAATTCTTCATCAGCGTTGTTACATTGTGCCAGTACACCGGTGACCCCAGTACTATCCCCTGGGCTTTCAAAAGCTTGTCGCCGATGACACCGATATCATCATCCTCTATGGAACATTTGGGCTGGCGCAGGCACTTGTTGCAGGAAAGGCAGTACTTTATATTATAATCACTCAATTCCAGCAGTTCAGTCTCCCCGCCAAGGGCCTCTACTTCCGCCAGCACGGTTTGCAGCATTTTCGCCGTATTTTTGCCCTTGCGGTGGCTCCCGTTAATGGCAACTACTTTCATTGTCCGGTCCCCCTTTTGAATTTCTTAAGAATCTGTATTCAACAGCGAGCTGTTATCTCCTTTAAGGGTCAGTCTAAATTTTCTAAAAAATGGCGAAAAAAAAAAAAAGAGAGACCCCTCCTGTTTTAAGAGGCCTTCAGGCTATTGACAAACCCGCTGAACTCAAAAATAGACTGATGTTAACAGGTGAAGGATTTATGTGATTAGGCAAAAATGGCCGCCAGTTCTTCTTCATCCACATCAAAGACCAGGCCGGAATGCAGTTCCTCAGTTCTGAAGAATTCCGGCAGGTTGTTTTGATATTTGGAAATTCCCGCTTTTTCATTGAAAGCTACTTCCTTCTTGATAATACTTTCTCCCAGCTCCATCAGTTTCTGTGGGGAGTAATCGTTTCCGGTCATGTAGTTAAATAATTTGGTCATAGTCTCCAAATTCCCTTTGACGGGCCCGACAAAGATGCATAAACCCAGGTTATCACAAATGGTTGACAGGACCTGAATTTCCCTGGATGCCGCTATCTGACCTTCCGCAATCCTGTCATCCAAACCGGTCCTGCCCGGAAGGCAATTGCCGGCAGTATGGTCCGCACCCATAGGTGAAGTGGCATATGTTACTCCGGTACCCTTCAGGCCACGGGGATCATAAGCTGACAGGGACTGCCCCTTCACGGCGGGAATCCGGTCTACATTCAATACCTTACCGGTAACATACGCCCCCTGTCCAAGCAGTTTACCCAGCAGTGTTCCCTGGACCATCTCACCAATCAATCTCTGCATACCTTTAAAGTCGCCAAATTCCAGGACACCAGCTTCCATGGCAACGGCCAGGGCAGCACCTGTCTCCATGGTGTCCAGACCGTAGTTATCGCACATATAATCCAACTGGGCTATCCGGTCCAAATCAGTCAACCCGCAGTTACTGCCTAACAGCACTATGGTTTCGTACTCCAGTGCCGCAGTAATGTAGTTACCATTGGCGTCGTGGTAAATATTGGAACAGCGAATAACACAGCCCCGGTGGCAACCATGCCCGGTTTTCCCCCGGCGCTCTGCGCAGTTTTGGGCCAAAGTCTCGCCGGATATTTTTTCAGCCTCCTCCAAGGTGCCGTAACGGAAATTATTTACGGGCAGTGCGCCCACCTTGTTTATGGCATTAACCAGTACTGCAGTCCCATAATTGGTGAGGGCCTTTTTCCCGTCTGCCAGTTCGCCGGCAAAACTTTTAACCACTTCATTGAATTTAGCTTCATTGGCAGGCTTTAAACTTTGGCCCTGTCTGGTAATGACAATAGCTTTAATTCCTTTGGAACCCAGTACCGCACCCATACCGCCGCGACCAGCGTGCCGCGTCGGTCTTCCTTCAAGGTCGCCCACGGCCACGCTGGCCACACTCAATTGTTTTTCGCCACCGGGGCCAATGGAAATGTAGGCGGCACCCTTGCCATACCTGGCTGTTAAATATTCACCTACCTCGTAATTTGTCTTTCCCTGCAAATCCCTGGCTTCTTGCAGCCTCACCCGGTTTTCCCCAATCTCCAACAAATACTGTTGGCCTTCTTCGGGCTTGCCTTCTATTACCAGCGCCTTAATTCCCAGCCTGGCCAGGGCCTGCCCCGCAGTGCCGCCGACATTACTTTCCTTAATCCCACCGGTTAACGGACTCTTGGCACCAATGGACATACGTCCGGAACACGGGGCTTTGGTGCCCGTGAGCAAACCCGGTGCTATTACCACCTTGTTTTCGGCCCCCAACGGGTGGCAGTTTGCCAGTACCTCCCGGCTGATAATTGTGGAAGTCAGTCCTCTGCCGCCCAAGCAGCGGTACTCCTGCGGAACTTCTTCCGCAGTAACACTTAAACTGTTCATATTTACCCTGATAATTTTTGACACATTTCCCTCTCCTTTCTTGAATAAAATTTATTTGTAAATTCACGCAGCAATCCCAATAAAAAACAACCACGGAAAGATAACAAATCTGTCATACAACAGCCCGTGCAAATAAAATGCCAATGTGATAAACCGGTAAAAAAAAAATAAAACCCCTTGTCTCACGGGGTTTTGCAGAAAGTCAGTTGGGGTTTTCTTAAATTATTACGTTTAATACTGCATTAAATGATTTGCCCGCGCATTAAAGAGCCTATCCCAAGGTTTCCTTTCTTCTCTGCTTCATGTACTGCCGCCAATCACCACCGGCAACCAGAATGCCGAACCGCTCCAGCTCTTTGGTACGGGCGGGGCTGTAAATATAGGCAAAAGCCTCCCTCTTTTCCCCGTTAGAGAGGAAAACTTCCTTGGTCACCCGCTCGTACAGGTTGTCTCTGCCCGGCCCGTAATAATCCTCCAGCTCGTCCAGCAGTGCCACGACTTTACCAAATTGTTTACATTCCATCAACTGGCCGGCAACCTTCCCGTCCCCGTCTGTTAACGCGGGATAACCCTGGGGTAGGTGGTAAAGCGTTCCTCTTACCCATGCCTTATCTATTTTCAATACATACGGTTTTAGGATTTTTTCATAATTCCAAAACCCTTCCATCAAGGTTCCGTACACAAAGACAACTCCCTTGTCCATGGCAGTCCTCTCCCTCACACCGGTGTGTACCCTAGGTAGTTTTAAACAGCCCCATGGGTTCTTCAACCACATCTTCCGGCAGATCCGGCTGTTTTAATGCTTCGGTGGCCAGAAAATCGCAGCGCTCGTTTTCCTCAACATCAGCATGGCCTTTTACCCAGTGAAAACTCACGTCATGCTTTTCACACAGTTCCAGCACCCGTTCCCACAGATCCGCATTCAGCGCCCGTTCTTTTTTGTTGCGCATCCAGCCGTTGGCACGCCATCTTTTGGCCCAACCGTTGTTCATGGCATCAACAATATACTTTGAATCGCTGTAAAGCACAACCTGGCACGGCTCTTTTAAGGCTTCCAGGCCCTTAATGACCGCCATCAGTTCCATGCGGTTGTTGGTAGTATTTCTATACCCGCCGGATAATTCCTTGCGGTGTTCGTTGTACAGCAATACCACGCCGTAACCGCCCGGGCCGGGATTGCCGGAACAGGCTCCATCAGTATAAATAATAACCTTTTTTTTGGGTTGCAACATCACTGGACTTTCCCCCTCTAAAAACAAGTAGACCCTAAGATAGACTGAGTTAACATTATTTAGCAAGTCTGTCAAAAACCTGTAAAACGTTGCGCTTGTGTCTATAACATTCATGAACCAAACAAAAATTCCTGCCTTAATTTACCTCCGACACGTGTTTTTCCAAATTCAGAGTATCTGCTAACCATTTCGGTACCCGCTCATCGGCATCTTCGTTGATAATGGAAACAACAGCACCTGCTTCCTGCGCAATGCGCGGCAGGTTTCCTGCCGGCTTGACTTCAAGACTGCAGCCCACAACCAGCAGGTGGGTAGCACTGGTAACCAGGGCTTCTGCCCGTTCCCAATTTCTTACCGAGTCGCCCAGCAGTACTATTCCTTCCTTTAAATTCCCGTGCAGTTCGATTACCTTTTTAGAACCTGCCTTCTGGTGCAGCATATCTATATTTTCGGTGACAACAGGCACCCCGGCCTTGGCCAGCGCGTAATGTGCCCTGGTGGGTTCCTTATCCAGCCACCCCATTATTTCCTGATAAAAATCCTTATATATTTCTTTGTACCTGTTAGCAAACTTGCGGGTCATGATTTGCCGCAGGGGAATTCCCCGCCAGCACATATCATAACCGGGTATGCCGGCACTTAAAGAAATTCCCGCACCGGTAAAGGCAACCACCCTTTGCTCCCGCATCAGACCACTTCCCCAAACAGTTTTCAAATATCCCTACATAGTATTGACCAGTTTCACATTATTCAATTACTTTATATTAGGGGCGGTCAAGCAGGAAAAAGCAATAGAAAACGTGTAATAAAATATTTAGGAAAAATACTAAAAAACAGGTTAGGGTGATGCATGTGCAGAATAAGTCCATGACAGTAGTGACCAACGGTAACCTGGAAGCAATAGCCGAGCTTAAAAAAACAGCTGCCCGCACAGCTGCACTGGTGTGCGTTGACGGTGCAGCCGACTCTCTAAAAAAATGCGGTCTTATTCCCGATGTACTCATCGGTGATTTTGACTCCATTGAGCCGGAGACCAAAGAAGAACTGGAACAACACGGGGTAATGCTGGAAAGCTACCCCCCGGAAAAAGACTTTACTGACACAGAGCTGGCCCTGAAATACTGTGCCAACCACGGCGCAAAAACGGTTTACCTGTTCGGCGCACTAGGCAGCCGGCTGGACCATTCTCTGGCAAACATTCTTCTCTGTGTGAAAGCCAAAGAGTGGGGATTGCACCTGATCATTGTGACGGGCACAGGCAGGGCACAAATAGTAGATAAACGGCTGCAGCTTTCAGGTCATAAAGGCGACATGTTATCCTTGCTACCTTTGTCACCCGCAGTACACGGTGTCACCCTTAGAGGGCTCAAGTATCCCCTGGATAATGCCACCATGAAACTGGGTGCTTCCCTAGGAGTCAGCAACGAATTTATTGAAGAAAGCGCAATAATAGAGGTCAAAAGCGGTTATTTACTGGCTATTCACACCCCGAAAACAACAAGGCAGCCTTGAGGCTGCCCGGAAACAGTGATTAATAATCCCAACAGGAATCCACTCTTTATCCCCGCCATAATTTCACTGCTACTAGAACCAACAACACGGCAAAAAGCTTTTTTAAAATATCCGCGGGAATAATTCTGCTCAAGTAAGCCCCAATGTAAGCGCCGGTCACGGAGCCGACAGTAATGAAAAGTACCCACTTCCAGTTGACATTGCCGTAAATGGAATGCTGGTAAACGCCCATGATTGCAGTCGGGATAATAATGGCCAGCGAAGTACCGATGGCCTTGTGAACCGGTAAATCCAGCAAGAATATCATACCAGGCACCAGTATAATACCGCCGCCAATACCCAGTAGCGAACTTAATGTTCCTGCAATAAGCCCCAATACAATCACCGAACCTACTTCCATATATACTGTTCTCCTCCTAAACCGGAATTCAAGAGTCAAACTCGCACCGCATTTCCGGCATCAAAAACCACTCCTGAATTCCGTTAATAAACCATTTCTCCTTTAATAAAAGCCCTGGTTCGTTCATCCTCGGGATTGTGAAACACTTGTTGCGTCGGGCCCTTTTCCACCAGTCTACCCCTGTAGAAAAATAAAACCTCTTCCGCCATGCGCTGGGCCTGAAAAATATTATGGGTCACCATTATCACTGTAGTGCCATGCTTTTCATTAAGCCGACGGGTGCTTCTTTCCACCACAGCTACATTTGCCGGGTCAAGATTGGAAGTCGGCTCGTCTAGCAGCAGAACTTCCGGTTTCAATACCATGGCCCTGGCTAAAGCAATGCGCTGTGCCTCGCCGCCGGAAAGCGAGCAGGCATTACGCTGGGCAAACTCTGCCAACCCCACATCCTCCAGTGCCTGCTCAACCAGCCTTTTGGCCTCTCTTTGAGACACACCCCGGACTTTCAACCCGTACATCACGTTTTCGTATACCGAAGTGTCGAACAACACCGGGTGCTGAAAGACCATGGTCATTTTTCTGCGCAGGTTTAAGAGGTGCTTTGCTTTGCCTTCTACCGCTATTCCCTTAAAGTAAATTTTACCACCGGTAGGCGGTTCCAGTAAATTTAAAATGCGCAATAAAGTACTCTTTCCCGCACCGCTGGGGCCAATCAAGCCGTATATTTTGCCCGCTGCAAATGCCAGGTTGTCTATTTTCAAGACAGTTTTTCCGTCGTATTGTTTCATGATATTTTCCAGCAGAAATATAGGGGAACTAATGCTGACCCACCTCCCCCTGGATACGGTATAAAAGCGAATTAATAATGAAGGCAATGCCCAGTAAAATCAATCCCAACCCCACGGCCAGCTCAAAGTTGCCCTTGCGCGTCTCCAGGACAATGGCCGTGGTCATCACCCGGGTATGCCCCTTGATGTTTCCGCCCACCATCATTACCGCACCCACTTCCGCAATCACTCGCCCAAAGCCGGCCACAACCGCTCCCATAATTGACCGTCTGGCTTCACGAATAACAGTAGCGGTAACCATCGGCGGACTGGCACCCAGGGTAACGGCAGTATCCCTGATTTCCTTATTTTTTTCACGTACTGCCACCAGGGTTAGGCCTGTAATAATAGGCAAAGCCAGCACGGTTTGGGCAATAATCATAGCCGGTGCCGAAAAAAGCAGGTCCAAAGGCCCCAAAGGGCCTCTGCTAGACAGGAGTAGGTAGATCAACAAGCCGGCTACTACCGGCGGCAGTCCCATCAGGGTATAAATCACTTTTTCCAGCCAGCGTACCCGTTGAGGCTGCCGCATTCCCAAATAAGCACCTGCAGGAATACCCAATACGGCAGCAATTAATACCGCCGCACCCGACACCTGCAGCGACAAAAAGACTATCTCCAGCAGTTCCGCATCCAAATTTATTATCAAGTTAAATGCCTGCCACAAGCCGGTCCAAATTTCCGCCACAGCCGACACTCCCAACCTGGTTTAAAAAAACAACCCGGCAGCAAAACCGGGCCGGTTCCCGCAAGCCCTACTTAGCATTGGGAACAAATAATTGCTCACCATATTTTTTATAAGCACCGATTTTCTCCTGGGTCTCTGGAGATAACATGTATTCTATAAATGCCTGAGCACCCTCAAAGTTAACATTTGCATGCTTGTCCGGATTAACAGCCATTACACCGTACTGGTTAAACAATATCGGGTCCCCTTGAACCAAAACAGCTAAATTCAGCTTTTCCTTCATGGACAGGTATGTTCCCCGGTCTGCTAACGTGTAGGCATTCTTTTCATTGGCCACCCTTAAGGTATCTCCCATACCCTGTCCCAAGGATAAATACCAGTCTCCCGACGGCTTAACGGAAGCTTTCTGCCAAATGGACAGCTCTTTCATATTGGTTCCGGAATTATCCCCGCGAGAAGCAAAGGTAGCCTTTGCCCGGGCAATTTTCTTAAAAGCCCCGGCTGCATTGCTCATTCCCCGGATGCCAGCAGGATCGTCCTCGGGTCCCAGGATAACAAAATCATTATACATGACATCATGCCGGTTGACAAAGAACCCCTGGTTCACCAGCTGCAATTCCCTTTCTTTAGCATGAACCAACAGCACGTCCACGTCACCGTTCTGACCCAGTTTCAGCGAAGCACCGGTACCCTTGGAGAGAATCTTCAAGTCATAACCGGTTTTTGCTTCAAAATCCGGTTCCAACACATCCAACAAACCGGAATCATAGGTGCTGGTCGTGGTTGCCAGGATCACTTCCTTGTCCGCACCTTGTTGTGCACTGGCATTATCTGTCCCCGTTCCTTGAGTACAGCCCACCAGTGCAGTTCCCAGGGCCAGTAACAATACAAACAATAGCGTTTTCACTGCCAAATTCCCTGGTTTAACCATTATTTCGACTCCCCCTTTATCAAAAAGGATTTTGCATAATGTATAACCCTTATATACCAAGAGATGTAAGACAAAAAGAAAGGACTTCACCCTACTGGAGAAACTTACAAGTGACCAACAAAAAAACAAAAATTGGCAGTGCGGTTTTGATATTAATCGTAGTGCTGTGCTTTCTGTTTTCACCCCAAATTCAGGAAGTGAGCCCGTATCCCATAGCAACTGCCTTAGGTACAGCGACTCGGAGAACCGTTATGTTCAATTATGCATAACGATATTATAAATAAAATAACCTAAATTTAGTTTAGCTGAAAAGTTTGCAAATTTCAACACTTTTTTCCTACGGGATAAAATACGGGTACCCGAAAGGTTTTCCGGCCGAAACTACCTATAATCTCCTGCGCCTGTTCCCCGGTCATCCAAGTTAAAAAGGTTTCCGCCTCCTGATGATTCAGGTGCGGGTAATAGCCTTTGTTAAGGGTTATCAGGGAAAAGGGGTTTTGAAACCCGTCACCGCCGGCTGCCAGAATATCCAGTTCGGTGTTTGACCGCGATACCAGGAAAGTCGCCCTATCCACCAGAGCATAAGCTTTCTGCTTCACAGCCTGCCTGAGAACCCCCATATTACCCATTAAAGCGGGGGACTTTTTATACCACTGGCCTCCCGGCGTAATGTTGAGTTCACGCCAGCATTGTTGTTCTTGCAAATATGTACCGGAGTGGTCGGCACGGGAAATAAAAGCAGCTTCAGACCGTGCAATTCTTTCCATTGCTTCCAAAATACCGGAAGCTTCTTTCACCCGGAGGGGGTCATCTTTCGGACCCACCAGTACAAATGGGTTGTACATTACTTCCTGCCGGCTGGCCCCTTTCCCCGATCGGAGAAATTCCCGTTCCAAATCAGGAGCATGCGAAAATACTATATCTACCCTGCCCTGTTCTGCCATTGCTATTGCCTGGCCGCTACCGGCAGAAATATGCCGCACCGTGATTCCCGTTTCCTTAAAAAACGCTTCCACCAACACAGCCAGCAACCCGGTTTCCACCGGCTCCAGGGTTGTCGCCAGCAGCAGGTAGCCTGTTACTCCTGCAGCACCGTCACCGGTAAAATTACGCTGCTGCAGCGTTATTTCCCTATCAAGCCACCGGTAGTCAGCCAGCAGTTCTTCAGCATCCCCGGTTAGCACCGCCCCGCCACCGGCTGCACCTCCAGTTTTTCTGATGACCAAATCCACTCCCAGAGTCTCTTCCGCTTTTTTGATAAGTCCCCAGGCATAACGGTAGGAAACATTGATTTCTTCCGCCGCGCGTCTGATAGAGCCGTACCGCTTTATCTGGGAAAACAGGTTGAACAGCACGTCTCCGGGTATGTCGTTATCCAAATTTATTGACACTTTAAACAACTTGTGTTTCATGATTGATTAACCCCAGCCATTTTTTTCTTTATTGTAATTGTAAAGCAAAAGATTCCAGACAACAAGCCATCAACTGAAAATTCCCGCCAGGCCCATGACAAGTATCACGATCACGGACATGCCCAACAAAAACGCGTGAGCAGCGACGCTGCAAACAACACTGCCTAAAGATAAGCATAACCGGAAAGTAACTTCTTAACTACCACGTTCATAGTAGAAGACCCTTTCCATAGAAAATCACCTATGGTTAGGGTCTCCAGTAGCAAACTTTTGTATCTAGAATATCTTTCTGTTAAACATCACGGGCAAACTATAATACCCCGGCTCCACAAACAGTCCGAGCAGGACAGGGTATTGCCCCAGCAGTCATTTAAGTTGTCCGGCGGCGCGCAGCCGTCTCGAGCCTGGCAGTCAGTACAGGACGGGAATTCAAAGTCTTTCACCTGGCTACGAAAATGGGCATAGTCGGGCCGCGTCCAAATTTCCGCCAGAGTACTTTCGTTAACATTGCCGAAAGACTGCTGGTAAAACTTTTTCTTCCTGCCGTAGATATAGCAATAATACGTATGCATCAGTGCATAGCAGGGATTGACGTTACCCTTCCAGTTAACCACCACTGCCTTATCCTCAATAAATTTGCAATAACGCAACGAGCGCAGTTTCATCTGCGGCAGTTTAGCACGCATGGCCGCAATTATTTGGTGCCCGCTGAACAGTTCCGTCTCCTCCCGGTCATACAACACTTCCTTAACAAGCAACTCGTGGTAGGGTAAAACATTGGTTATTAATAGTTCCTGTGCTCCTATTTCCGGCAGTAGCCTTGCCAGGTCCGGAATCCGGTGGTAATTGGATTTCATGGCAACAAACTCGATATTAATTGAAGGAGACTTTAAACCACGCTGCTGTTTTAAGCGGTAAAATTTTTTCAAATTGCCGTAAACCTGGTGAAAGTCTGCCCCCTGGCGAATTTGATTGTATTCCTTTTCATCAGGACCGTCCAAAGAAACGTAAATCTTTTCCAGACCCAGGTCCAGCAGGCGGGAAGCCACTTCGGTGGACAGCAGCGAACCGTTGGTGATAAGTTCTAACTTAAGTCCTTTGTGAGCAAGCACTTCCATCATATCCAATATTTTAGGGTGGCTCAAAGGCTCGCCAAAGCCCCCGAAATGCACTGTTTCCAGTTGGGGAAACTCATCCAGCTGTTCCGCCAACCTGACAAAAGTTTCCCAACTCATTTGACCGGTACCGTCCAGCCAGGAATTTCTGATGCAGGTGGTACAGTTAAAGTTGCACCCCGTGGTCACCTCTAAGTACAACTTTTTCGCATCCGGCACCAGCGGAATAATTTTCAAACCGTGGTCGGTATCCAACACCAGGCACCTGCTGTCATTTCCTTCCGCAAGTATCCTTTGTGCCAGCTCAGACCCTGAAACCACTGTTAAGCCGTCTCTTGCTATCATTTAACCCCTCCAATTATTCTAAATCTTTTTGTCTTTCCAATAATACGCAAAATACCAACCCGTTTTTTTAAATATATCACAAATAAATCCCGAAAAAAATGACTCGCAATTGAAAATTTTCAACTTTTGGGTCCAAAAATAAAAAAAAGTGCTGGATTCCCTGAGGAATAGCACCAAACCAAATACACTGTAATCCGGTATACTTTTCACTGCAAAAAATTTAAGCTTTCCAGCACTAGTTGAATACCCCAAAGAAGCCCAGAACAATTAATGCCACCACGCCCAGTCCGGCCAAGGCCTGCAGCAGCAGTACGGTCCAAAACATCCCGGCAAACACCTGGCTGAAGGCATTACCCAGCTTTCTTATGCCACCGACCTCTACTTTTGCCTCCGGATGCGGGTAAACCTCAACAGTCCTTTTAACAGTTTCCATCATGCTTGTAACCCCCTCGATAGATATTTGAATATTCTTGATTTTAGCAGTGGTATCTGTCTGTTTTTCATTTGTACCACTGCATATGTAGTGTGAAATAGAGATAGTAGTGGCCTGCAATACAGGCCTCTCGGGCTCTTCTCCTTTTGGAGCGTATCCGCCACTACTATTATGTAACCGAAGCAAAAGGCTTGCGGCCTCCGAACTCCTGTCTCCAAGCTCTGGCCTCTGGACTCTGGACTCTGGACTCTGGACTCTGGCTTCCGGGCTCACACCTTGCAGGTGGAAGCCTCTTGCAATTTTCAAATTGTAATATTGTACTATTATATTGTTACAATTATTATACAATATCCCCGCTTGAAAGTCAATATATTTTCTGAAAATTTAGATAATTTTCTTTAACCTTTTTTTCTTTCGCTTCTGAAATTATGGCACTGCCAGCATTGTCTGGCCTGGTCATGATCTACCCCCACATGGCATCTTTTACACGTTTCAGTCGTAACTTTCCAGGTCACCTGGTGGTGACAGCTAATGCACTCAAACTTGTGTTCCTGTACACCGTGGGCACCGGCACCTGTGATTTCATGACACTGGATACAGTAAATCCCTTTTCCGGCATAAAACCTTTCCACCCGGGGTAAATCCCAGCGGTTGCCATGGCAGCCGGTATTGCTGCAAAATTCACCACCCGTTGTTTCCTCATGGCAGGTGAGACATCCCGCATCCTTTTCCTGGCCATGCCGTTCCGCCCAGTTGGCGACCAGGTGGCTGGCAGGTTCTTGTGGCGGATCGGCTGCTTTTTTCAATACCCGTGCTGCAAAATTGCCACGATCACTTACTTTTAACGGCACGGAGTGACATAAATTGCACTCCTTGCGAATTACCTTTCGTGCCGGGTCGCCCGTCTCTTCTACGGCGACATGTTTACCGTCGTGGCAGCGAAAACATCCCGGAAATTCTTTGTGCCCCAGGTTATTGGGATACGTGCGCCAGTCAACTTCCAGGTCGGAATTAAAATTTTCCCGGTAGATTCGCCTTAGGGTGGCAAAAGCCCGGTTCAATTGGGTCTGGCTGACCAGCGGATACTGGTCTTTGTAATAATCTTTCAGCCTGGTTATTTCCTCTTCCAGGGTCTGTTCGTTTAATTCCGATTTTTGCAGTACGTTCAGAAAGTTCTTTTTCACCCAGGGAATACTGCTGTCTATCAACCCGGCGCCAATTACCTCATCTAGGGCCTGGTCGGGGTTTCTAAAATCATGTGATACCCTGTTGTGGCAGTCAATACAATCCATAGTCCTTACGGGGGCATTCTTGATTTCGGCAGCAGTCATGTCTACCCCTTTTTTTATATAGGTTACCGTCCTGCCCGTGGTGTACGTTACCTTCACCCACGGAATGTTTTGTTTCAGTTGGTCTGTAGCAATGTACTGCACTTTGTTTTCCACGTGCCAGTGAATGCCGTAACCTTTACCCTCCCTGGAAGTGCCGCCACCGGTTTTTATAATCAGTGCGATTTTCACCAGGGAGTTATCTTTGTCCGTGTTGTAGTGCTTGATTACCTTTACCTTGTCGTCGTAAAATGCCTTGGTCCAATGGCACCGTTCGCAGGTTTCTCTTGCCGGCCGCAAATGCTTAATCCTTAAAGGCGTTTCGTAATGCCCGGCCACATTCTTGTAGACTTGCGTCAATTCCCTAGCCTTACGGCCAACCATATTAGGAGTTAGACCAACACCCAGGTGGCAGTTGGTACAGTCCACCTCTGCGTGAGCAGATTGTCGAAAAGAGATTGCCTGCGGCTGCATCAGGTGGCACACATTGCCGCAAAAGCTGGAGCTGTTGGTGATTTCCCAGGTAGCTGCCGCCGTTGCTGAAAATCCCAAACCAATCAACACCATTAAAACCAGTAATGACTTCCTGGAAAACTGAATACTGTCCCGCTGCTTGACAAAGCTTAAACTCCTTTTTAGTAAAGACATCACTTCAATCTTCTATCCCCCTTCCTCCTTGTCAACCGTATTTAGGGGAGAATTTTGTCTTTGAGCCAAAGCACTGAGGGCCATCACGGAACCCGGTCCCATAGTTTCCACAATACTGCTGGGTACAATTACCAGGCCTCCCTTTTCCTTCAATCCCTCGTAAAGAATGTTCATGGCCCGCAACTGCAGTGCAATGCTGTTATCAACATAAGATTCAGAAGCTTCTGCAAATTTTTGCGCTATTTCTTTCTCAGCATTGCCCAGGATGATTCTGGCCCGGCGTTCTCTTTCCGCCTGCGCTTCCCGGGACATTGCCTTCTGCAAGTTTGTAGGAATGACGATGTCACGAATTTCCACCGCCTGCACAGCAACACCCCAAGGTTCCGTGCGCTTGTCGATTAGCTTCACCAGTTGTTCATCAATGTGTTCGCGGGAAGCAAGCATCTCTGCCAGAGGCGTGCGCCCTATTATTTCCCGCAGCGCAGTTTGTGCAACCCATGATACTGCCGACTTGTAATCCGCCACTTCCAATGCCGCTTTTTCCGGGTCCCAAACCACCCAAAACATAACAGCATCCACATCGACAGGTACCGTATCTTTGGTCAGTGTCTGCTCAGCAGTAAAGGACGTAATCATTACCCGCTGGTCTATCCAGGTAGCCACGGAATCAACAAACGGAACCAAGAAAAACAGTCCCGGCCCCGCCGTACGGTGGTACCGTCCCAATCGAAGCACTATGGCCTTTTGCCACTGGGCAGCGATTCTTACAGAAGCCAGAGCCAGTACTACCAGCAAAACTGTTACCAAAACCAAGGTGAGATTTGTGGTATACACTCCGGTAAACAGACCCAAAGCACCTACTAAGAGCAAGGCAATTACTACTGCTGCTTTTAAATTGTTGTCCGGTTTTTCGCCTGGTATTTCCGGGGGTTCCGGCCTCGGTGTTGTTGGACTCAATCCTCTCCCCTCCTTAATTTTTTTTTATGGTTTCCTGCAGCATATTAAGCAGTTCCTCGGGCTTTAATCCCATTTCATATGCTTCTACTAATATATACCGCGCTAATTGTTCCAATCGCTCCTGACGCAATTTTTCCTCCGGTGCTGGTATCTTTTTGACGAAGGTCCCTTTCCCCTGTTTTGTTACCAAAATACCCTCCTGTTCCAGTTCAGAGTACACTTTACTGACGGTATTTACATTAATTTTCAGGGCCACCGCCAGGCTGCGCACAGTGGGCAACTTGGTTTCCGGGGGAAAGATGTTGGCTGCGATGGCATATTTGATTTTCTGTTTTAACTGCACATAAATGGGCACCCCGCTGGAATGGTCAATGTTTAAATGTTTCATAACCGCTGCCTTCTTTCTATAGTTGTTTCTGCAATCCATAAGACGTGTGTGGTGGCAATTTAGCAGTATTGTACTATTGTTGTATAACAATTATACAAGAGAACCGCAATTGCGTCAATATTTTGTCAGAAAATTCTTTTTATTTATCTGTTGCAGTACCCGTAAGCTCATTTTTCATGTTACACAACCCGGATGATTGGGAAGACTTAATAGCTAACTGCTGTTCCATAGTAATCTTAAGATTTTCTTGACATTTTCTCGACAATAAGTAAAAACTATCCGGCTACAATAACATTGTCAGGACAGCCGGCTGGCTGATCTCAAATTTTAAAAAGGAGGTAATACAATGCAAAGAAAATGGCAGAAGGCAGGTATCGGCCTGGTACTGGCGGCACTGCTGGTTGTCAGTGCTCCGGTGGCACTGTTTGCTGCTGAAGACACTGTTGCAGTTAGCCCCGGACTTGGCCTGGGGCGCATGTACGGGAGTATGATTACCGTAATCTCCGACTTACTGGGCATGACACCCGATGCGGTCCGCGCGGCACGCTGGGAAGGAAAATCCATTATTGACATTGCTAAAGAAAAAGATATCACAGAAGAAAAATTAATCGAAACCATTACCAGCACCCGCAAGGCCAACTTACAAGATGCAGTACAAAAAGGTGTTATTACTCAGGAACAAGCCGATTTATGCCTTGAGCAAATGAATGAGAGAATTAAGGCCAACCTCGAAAGAACAACCGTTGGCCCCCCGCAGTGGGCTCAGGGCCGGAGACAAGGTATGGGCCCCGGTCGCGGTTTTGGCCGCGGTATAGGTGGCCGCTTCGGCTGGCAGGCCGGAACAAGCCAATAAAGTGAACCGAGGGAGGTGGATATGCCTCCCTTCCTCTTTATAAACTGGTACATATCTAAGCAGAGGAGGAATATCCTTGACCGGAAACAAGAGTTCAGTGACTTTAAAATGGCTGCGTTATTTGATACAGGGCGCATTCTTATTATTTATCGTACAGCTAGTTGTCAAGCACAGTTTGTTTCCCGAAGATGTTTTCGTCCCTTCGGCAGAAGCATATTGCCCTCTGGGAGGCATTGAAACTTTATACCGGTTCCTTTCCACAGGCGGCAAAACCATTCCCCACACACACTTATCCAATTTGGTAGTCCTAATTGCTTTACTGGCTACGGTTTTAATCGCCAAAACCGCATTTTGCGGCTGGATCTGTCCTTTTGGTACCATTCAGGAATGGCTGAGAAACATGGGAAAAAAACTCAACATAGCCCCCAACGGTTCCCTGTATAAAAAACTGGGCAGGTGGGATAAGTATTTGCCGCTGCTGAAATACGTTATTTTGGGATGGCTTCTGGCAGGTACGGCCATAACCGGCCAAATGGTTTTCCGGGATTATGATCCTTACGCCAGTTTATTAAAGATTGCGGAATTAGAAATGAACGCAGGATTTATCATTCTAGTAATAGTTCTCATCGTCTCCCTGGTCTTGGAACGGCCCTGGTGCCGTTATTTCTGCCCGCTGGGGGCGGTAGTCAGCATTTTGGGAAAACTGAGTATAATCAACATCAAGCGAGACGCCGGCACCTGTTCGGAATGCAGTATCTGTTCAAAAAACTGCCCGGCGGGCATCGATGTCGCCCGAGCAGACAAAATTTCCAGTGACAGGTGTTTTAGCTGCCTGACCTGTCTGGAAAAATGCCCCAGGCCGGGCGCACTGGATTTGTACCTGGGTGGAACAGCCACTGCAAAACATTTAAAGGAGGAAATTCCGCATGCGCGTCAATAAATTTGTTTATGCCGCACTGGTACTGGTGACATTTTTGGGCATCATAAACCTGGCCCAGGCTTTTGGCTGGTGGGCCACTTCTGGCAAGTTTACCCCTGACGGCGAAAGAATTACTGTCACGGGAACAGATCCAGACGAAATAAAGGGCTGGATGACTTTACAAGAGGTAGCAACTGCCTATAAGATACCATTAGAAGAAATCTGTAATCACTTTAACCTGCCGGCAGATATTGACCCCAACACGCAGTTAAAGGACATGGAGGGTATGGGAGAGGATTTTTCACCCCGGGCTTTGCGGGAATGGCTTAAGGAAAGATAAATATTTTTAGGAGGGATATCATTGGGTCAGCGCATACTGGTGGTGGAGGACGAGCAAAAAATTGTAAAGATGATTAAAGAATACCTGGTAAAGGAAAGCTTCATCGTGGACGTTGCCTGCGACGGTGAGGAAGCACTGCAAAAAGTACGCAGTTTTCAGCCGGACCTGGTTGTTTTGGATATTATGCTTCCCAAAAAAGACGGTCTGGAAGTATTGAAAGAACTGCGCCGTACCACTGATATCCCTGTCATCATGCTGACGGCAAAAGCCGAGGAAGTTGACAAGCTGCTGGGGCTGGAGCTGGGTGCTGACGATTATATTACCAAACCGTTTAGCCTGAGGGAGCTGGCAGCACGCATCAAGGTGGTGCTGCGCCGTGTTTTGGGAAATACCTACCAGCCGCAGAATATCCAGCACGGCGATTTGCAAATCCGCTGCGACAGTCGGGAAGTTCTTCGGGGCGGCAAGCAGGTGTCGCTGACGCCAACAGAATTTAAGATTCTGGAAACCCTGGCCCGCAATCCCGGCCGAGTTTTTACCCGGCTGCAGTTGTTGGATATTTTGGGAGAACCGTATTACGGCTACGAAAGGTCTTTGGATACTCATGTGAGCAATCTCAGAAAAAAAATAGAGCCTGACCCGGCACACCCCACCTACATCCTTACCGTTTACGGTGTCGGTTATAAATTTGGAGGAGAAACCCGATGAAGCTCAAAACCAAACTGGCGCTTGCCTTTGCCGTGATAGCCCTGGTAGCCACCCTCCTGGCCAGCGGTATGGTGACCCTGGCAGTGAAAAACGCATTCCAAACCTATGTCAGCAGTCATCAAAACATGCGTCTCAAGCAGTGGGTAACCGTTTTTTCCGGATATTACTCGGAAAATCAAACCTGGGCCGGCGCCCAAAGCCTGGTAGCCGCTGGCCGGGGCCGGGGCAGAGGTGCCCAGGTCCACCGGGGACCCGGTCCAGTAGCGGCAAGGGAACGGGTACTGCTGGCCGACCCTTCCGGCAGTGTGGTGGTAGATTCCTACGGCGATAAACTGGGTGCCCGGCTGTCACCCCAGGAAATAACCCGGGGAACGGAAATTAAAGTAAACGGAAAAACCGTGGGAACGTTACTGGTGTCTGTAGAGCCTCCAACCGGTCTGGTAACTATGGAAGACATATTTTCTTCTTCGGTAAACCGTTCGGTTATCTGGAGCAGTTTACTTGCCATTGCACTGGCCGCAGCCCTGGGAATATTTTTTGCCGACAAGTTATCCCGCCCAATAAAGCTCCTGACAGCAGCCGCACGCAGTCTGGCAAAAGGCGACCTGGAACAAAAAGTGGCTGTTCCGGGCAGTGATGAGCTGGCAGACCTGGCTGAAACTTTTAACAGCATGGCGGAAAGTTTGGCAGAAACCGAGCAGCTCAGGCAGGCCCTGGTTGCCGACGTCGCCCATGAACTGCGCACCCCCCTGGCAGTGCTGAGAGGCAACCTTGAATCGCTCTTGGCCGGCGTCACCAAACCCAGCGAGGAAACCTTAGCCTCGCTGCATGACGAAGTGCTGAGGATGACCTATTTGGTTCGGGACCTGCAGGAGTTAAGCCTGGCCGACGCGGGACAGCTGCACTTAAATCTGGAAAATGAAGATATCATTAAATTAACCAGTGATGTCGTCTCCGCATTGGAATTTGAAGCTGCCGCCAAGCACTTAGATATAAAAACGGATTTTCCCACAAAAAGTTTGCCTGTAACCGTTGACAGTAAAAGAATAAAGCAGGTGCTCTTTAACCTGGTGGGCAACGCTGTCCGCTACACCCCGGACGGTGGGAAGATTAACGTCAGGGTAACTGAAACCAATGGAAGCGTGGAAATTTCCATAGCCGACACCGGGCCGGGCATACCGGAAAAGGACCTGCCGTACATTTTTGAACGATTTTACCGCAGTGATAAGGCCCGCACCCGGTCCACCGGCGGCACGGGCCTGGGCCTGGCCATTGCCAAGGGATTTGTAGAAGCACATGGTGGAACCATTACCGCCGCCAACCAGCCGCAGGGCGGCAGTGTTTTCACGGTCATATTACCGAAGCAGCCAATAAATCAAGGATAAAAATCGGGGATATCACCGGTTTCCTGCCGGGTGATATCCCCGATTTTGCTTATAATTTAACTACCTCTACTCTGGTATCAAGCTGTGACGCACCGCCGCCGATAATATCGGAAATGCCTCCCTGTTTAAAGCTGTCATCCGTCCGCTGCAGGTCGTTGTAGCAGCCTTATAAGACTGCAGACTGAGAAGTTGCCCCAACACTAACTTTTAAGTTTTCTTTTGGTTTCCTTCACCCTCTGGTCTTCATCCAAACAGGCAACTTTTTGCGCCACTTCATCAAATCCCGGCGTCTCCGCCAGGGGCTGTTGCAGGAAGCTTTGAAATTCCTGCATTACCTCGTTCAAGTACTCCTTCTCCAAGGAATAGTAATTCCAGTACGCCTCTTTCCGCTCGCTAACAAGCCCGGCTTCCTTCAATATTTTCAGGTGCTGGGAAATCCGCGGCTGCCGCATATCCAGAGCAGCCGCCAACTCGCAGACACAGAAAGATTGCGTGGCCAGCAGTTTTATAATTTTTAACCTGGTCCTTTCTCCCAATGCCTTAAATACTTTTTGATACCGTTCCATTTAACAATCACCTGCAGGTTATTTTTTTTTTATTATGTTACCACTAACCTGTCAATTCAACAACTTCAGCACGGTTTTTAATTAAGGATTTTGCATAATATATAACTCTTATATACCAAGGGATGTAAGACAAAAAGAAAGGACTTCACCCCAAATTGGAGAATCTTACAAGTGACCAACAAAAAATCCCCCCTTGGACAACGCCGCCGGGCAGATATTAAAGAAGCTCCCGTGCAGTAAACACGAGAGCCTCTTCATCTATATAAAATAATGGGGGTTGGGGCCTGTATGAAAAGTGCCGCGGTCATAACCTGTGAAGGCGGCGGGACTTTACCTGACCAATATTTCGTAATAAATGTATATTAAACTTGAGGTGCAACTCTACTACAGCATCACCGGCTATCTCCGGTTGGTCAGGCTGGCAGGGTTATTCCCGCGGCAAAACTTGTTAACCGCTGATATTAAACCTGTCCTGTTTGTTCAACCTGTTGTACCACTTGCTGTGGCGTTTTTTGGCGTATTCCTCATCAATCTCACCGGTAAAGATACCGGGAAGTAATGCCCTGTTTTCTTTGAAAATAAACGCTGCCAGGTGACCGATAATACCAAATAAGACCATAAACGTGGCTACATTATGCAAGGTTGTGGCCAGCCCGAGAATACTGTCGGGAAAAGTAACCGTTTGCAGATTTTTCAAGACCTTGATATGCCCCGTTACCAAGATCAAAAGCAGGCTTACACCGATAAATGCGTAGGCCAACCGCTGCTCCGCCAGGTACTTGTCGTTTTCTGGTTCTTCACCCTTACCGAGCATGGCCATGATAATCTGTACTGATTCTTTGAAATCCCCCCGTTTTGGGAGAATATCATATTCTTTGCGTATGACGTGAAATACAATGTGGTAAACCACGGCAAATGACAGCGCAATAGCAGCTATATAATGTATCATTAACGTCACGCCAAAATTGGACGTCCAACCCAGCAACGGTAACTGGTCAACCATATATCTTTTATACAGGGGCAACTGCCCGAAGCCGGAAAATATCAGCAAAAACGTGGAAATCGCTACCGTCCAGTGCACAAACCGGACGGAAAAGCCATGGCGTTTGATTTTCCTGTTACTGCTGCTCATTATTTTTTCTCCCCCTTCATGGTTTTCACAGCCGCATACCCGGCTGCAAAGGCACCGGCAACAGGTGCTATTAACATTCCGGCAGCCACTCCGTTGGGTGTATCCAGGAAGTTACCCACACCTACCGGCATTCCCGGAAAACCGGGAGCCTTGGGATTTTTCTGCTTGGCTTTCTGCGCCATCAGATGCTTATGAATCTTTTCAAACGGAACCGGCGAAACATAGAAAGTGGAAGTTCCGCCATTTTCTTTTTCACCGTAGATATAACCATTTATTGCTTTGGCTTTCTCTTTTGCCTGCTTTAGCATTTTCTTTTTAGGTCCAAACTGAATGGCACCCTTAGGACATGCCTCCACACAAGCCGGCAGTTTACCCTGAGAAATCCGGTCATAACAAAGATCACACTTGTACATTACGCCGCCCCCGGCAAATTTTGGGGCAACTTTCAAGTAAAGTCCCACTCCTGCCTGCCTTGCCGGAATACCCCACGGGCAGACACTGCGGCACTTTGCCCCACCAAAACAGATGTTAGGATCAATTACCACCGGGCCTTCCGGTTTTTTCTCCTGCGCGCTAAACGGGCAGAGGTTGGCACATGGCGGGTTATCGCAGTGCATACAGCGCCGCGGTATGGAGACTTCTACCTCTTTGCCGTTATGCTGAACCTTAACGTTCTGCACAAACGTCCAGTTATAAGGGGTTAAACGGTTTGTCAAATGTCTTTTGTCCGACCAGTCTTCGTGCTTCTTTTGCGGCCAATAATCACCGATATTTTCAATGGGTTCAGGAAACTTATCCTTGTTTTCGTCGCGGCATGCGGTTACGCATGCAGGCACCTTCTGTCCCTTACAGCCATCACATTTTGTCAGGTCAATTAATGTTCCTATAGGTTCGCCGGTAGCTGCTTCAGCTGTCTTGATTCCCGATAACGCCACCCCCCCGGCAACTCCTGCGGCAATTCCACGTTTTATAAATTCTCTCCGTGAGATTTCTCCCACTGTAAGCCCTCCTTTACTCCTGTGTGTACTACCCATACCCGGTACATCATCCGTGTGTTTTCTAGTATACTGATATGTATTTTCGCTGTCAATAGGTTTACGATAAAAATTACAGTAATACTTAATAATAACTTCGCTATTACTTATACAACTGTCCTAATCTAAAAAAGTTTCCCTAGAGACAAACACCAAACATTTTCTCATACATATTTTGATATTGACAAAAAGGAGGTAGTTGCAGTGGCTGAATTCCTGCACAGCTATAACATCATTGCCTTGGGTTTACTGGCCAGCCTTGCAGCAGGATTGGCTACAGGAGTTGGCGCAACTCCCATTTTTTTTACCAGAAATATCCCCAAAAACTTGCTGGATGTATTATTAGGATTTGCCGCCGGCGTAATGCTTGCTGCCACTTCTTTCAGCCTGATCATTCCGGCACTGGAAGGTGCAGGTGGGGGTGTAAAAGCAGCGGCCATCGTACTGGGCGGAATTCTTATCGGAGGGGTTTTCTTAGACAAAGTCGATACCTATTTCCCCGATACCAACTTGATGAAAGGACCTCGGCGCAATCATAATAATCTGCGTAGAGCCTGGTTATTCGTTGCCGCCATCACTATTCACAACTTTCCAGAAGGATTGGCAGTCGGTGTCGGCTTCGGCATCGGCAATATTGCAAACGGTTTAAGCCTAGCAATAGCCATTGGCCTGCAGAACATACCTGAAGGTTTGGCTGTAGCACTACCTTTACTTCGCGAAGGTCTTTCCACCTGGAAGGTATTTTTAATAGCTTTGGCCACCGGTCTGGTTGAACCAATTGGAGGACTGCTGGGCGTCGGCTTGGTACAGATTACAGCACAGCTCCTGCCGTGGGCACTAGCTTTTGCCGCAGGTGCCATGCTGTTTGTCATCAGTCACGAAATCATCCCGGAAGCACAGAAAAATTCAGCTTCCAAAGCGGCCACCCACGCCTTACTGCTGGGTTTTGTCATCATGATGTTTTTGGATAACGTTTTGGGATAAAATGCTACAGAGCCCGTTTTTTCGCCAGGAACACTGGTAGAAAAAAATATATGGATTAATATTAAAAACTCTTGACATGGAGCCCAAAGATATTATTATAATAATTGATAACCATTATCGAGGAGGTGGATGGACATGAGCAAATACACTGAAAGTCTCATCAAACGCAAGGAGAAAAATATCCGGTGGATTATGGAAAATGTTTTGGGCTTTGCATATCCCAAGAAAATCAGCATTAAATAATTAAAGCTTCTATCCTGGTTAATCGGGTAGAAGCTTTAATATTTTGCGATCGTTAAAACACACCAATGCTTAGCAGTAAATCGACAATTACCGCTATCATTAACATCAATACAACAATATACCCGCCGTTCCACCTGGGGCCAACATCCAGCGGCGAGCGTTCCACCAGGCCGGCCATGGCAATATTCATGGCCGAGGACGGGGACACGGCCACACCTACCGACCAGCTGGAAGCAAGCAGTAACGCCATAAAGGTATTGGTCACGCCGTAGGTTGCCGGGTCAACGGTAGTCGCAATAATGGTTACGGTAATAATCGGGTGCACACCTGCAGCCGAAAATAACGCCACCAGGACCATGACCATAATAGTAAACAGCACGGCGTTAGTACCTATAAGCCCGTAAAACAACTGCGGTATCAAGTATCCCAAGTCGGAAAAATTGATGGCAGTGGCCAAAAAACCAGCACCAAGGAACAACACAACCAAATTTTTTACTTTAGGTAAATTATCCTGGAAATATACCGTACGAAACTCTTCTACTAAAACAGGCAGCCGCCGGATAACAGCCAGCCAGAGCAAGGGAAAAAACAACGACATCATGGCTACAACGATCACGGTATTAATACCCGTCTTTACCGAAATAAAGACGATGCCGGCAATCAGAATCACGCCGAAAGTTATCAATTCCGCAATCTTTGTCCACTCCACTGCCATACCCGTACCGGCATCTTTGGAAACGGTACCATCTTCCCTTTCCCCGCGCACGGTCATCAGCCAGCCCAAAAGCAGTGCTAAAATCCCCATAAATAAGCCGTAGGGAAAATAGTCTACCCAATCGGCATCGGTCAAGTCAATAATTAACGCTACAGCAGCATAACTAGGAGACCACATCACCGAAGCAGCAAACCCTCTAATGATTGCCGTACTTACCAACCGGTGGTTTTTGCTTTTTTCACTTGCCTGACCAATTTGGTACATAAGCGGAACTGCAGCCACATTGAGCATTACGGCAATAAAAAAAGTTAAAGTGTTAAGCAGCAAATAAAACTGGTTGTCACGCCGGATGTACCGCCGGAAAAAACCTCTCAAAGCCTCCATGTACCCGCCGCGACGAATAGGAATTTCCAGCAGGGGTACTAGAGTAAACATCACCAGTAAGTACAGGTTGCGGTTCAATGCCTGCACCCAAACAGAAAGCGGTGCCCGGTAAAGAATCAGGATAGCACCACCTGCCAAAAATAACACGTAACCAATTATACGGGAAGTTCCCCGCACTGCCAACAAACTCAATACCAGGACAAATACCAGCAAAAGTTTAATGAAATTGTCCAACCAGTTCCACTGCACCAGCAGTTGTACCAAATAAAGTACCGCCAATAAAAAACTGGCGGTGCTCCTAATCTTCACCACTAAATTATTGAACATGGTAACCTGCTCCATTTTTCAACATTATTTTGTTACCGCAACGCCTATATCTTAACACAACAGCATCTAATTGTAAATCGTTATCATTTAGACTGAATAGTGCAACTATAGTATTTATCATTACTGCCTATCATCATTGGTAATTGTTGTAGCAACTTAATCCTGATCTACTCGCAGCCGTTCGTAAATCTCCTCAAGCTGCCGTTTGTACTTATCCTCTACGGCACCGGAGGCAGTTAACAGGCTGTGCCCCTGGTGGAGCAGTTCCTGCAGGCTGTTGTAATTGTGCACTACAGCCGGTTTAAGCATCTTTATAAAGTGCAGGTAACGCCTCACCTTGTCCTCAGTAATGTCCCGCTGTAAGCTACCAAGCAACATTTTCAAACGGATAAAGTATCCTGCCGCATAGACGTTATGGAGAAAGCCGTAAATAATACCCCAGAATACAATAATCATACCAACGCCAACCGCAACGGCAAAAACAATATCCAATAGTTTGTCCATGTACACCCTCCTGCCTCAAATGCGCTGTAGTGTCAAGGTATTTTTACTGTCAATGTAAAACAATTTCAATGGGTAGTGTTCCGTAATCCAGGAAAACGTCCTTTTACTGTAAAATGCCACGTGGGTAATGTCTTCCTTATACCACCAGTTTTGAAACTGTTCGGGATAGCGGTGAAATAAAGTCATCATTGCAAGCAGGCCGCCCGGCTTTAAATGCACGCAAAAAAACTCCCAGGTTTCCCGGGGCGTGTAGATGTGTTCGATAACTTCCGTACATGTGATGATGTCAAATTTATCCGCTCCGGAAAATTTTCTCGGTGCAAAATACGGGTCGTAAATTTCCACAGTAAATCCCTGCCGTTCCAGCAATACCTTCAGAACCGGTCCGGGACCGCTGCCAAAATCCAGTACATGGCGGTGGCCGGAAGTATAAGGAATAACCGCATTGGCGATAAACTTGTTGAACATATTCACATAGCCGGCATTTTCCAGAGTGTTATCGTGTTCCAGGTACCTGCTTTTTTCTGTTTCACTATCCACTAAAAAACGCTCATCCAAAAATATTAAATCACAGTTGCTGCAGTGATAGTAAGTTTTTTGGGTACCTTTAATAACTTTTGCCGGGTATCTACACAAAATGCACTCCACTATCCTCACTCCGCAACTTAATAACTTAACTATTAATATAACACAAAAACGGACCGTTAAAAGTTGTGACGCATTCTTCCAAACAATAAAAGTTAATTTTAAAAAACACCTGGCCAGTTGACCAGGTGAGGTTATAAAAGTTTTTTATGTTGGTTAACCTGCCGCCGCAATTGTTCAGTCCATGTAACAGCTTCTAAATAGCAATCAAGAATTTCGCATTCATTGATACCCAACTTACCCGCCAGTAGAGACACCTGCTCCCAGCTGCCTTTTTCATAAGCTATAACCAGGTCCAAAACAGCGCGAAAGTCGTTACTTTCTCCAAGCAGAGCTTCTTTTGCCTTCTTCGGGAGGCATAATTTTTCCAGAATTACCTCCAGCGGACGGTCAAGTATGGCATCAATCAATGAAAATAAACCGGTTAAGAAAAACCCTCCAGCCAGATTACCATTCCCGGTCTTGGGAGCAAGTAATTCTGCAAACCGTGCCCTGATCATGGATAGCCCGTACAGTTCGTCGGGCTTGTCTTCTCCCAAATATCCCAGGGCAATCACCGATAACAGCTTTTTCAATTCGTTGGCACCCAGCATCACGACAGCCTGCTTGACAGAACAAATTTCCCTGCAAAAGCCAAATGCCGCCGAATTGACATATGTTAATACTTTATAGGATAAAGAAAGGTCTCTTTTTATAATTTGTTCAATCTCATTAAAATCAATATCTAGTTGGTTGACTTCCTGTAACAGCCGCAGGTAATTTAGCTTGTATCCTGGTACGTTTTGGGCAGATACAATCACGGGCTTGCTGAAAAAATACCCTTGAAAATATGAGAAGCCAAGCCCCAGTGCTTCCTCAAATTCTTCAACAGTTTCCACCTTTTCAGCAAGAAAGGACACATCGACATCCCTTAAATTTTCCACTACTTCTTTTCGTTCCTGCGGCCCCGTAGTTAGAAAATCCACTTTCACCATATCTACCAATCTTACAAACGGCTCAAGATAAGGTCGTAAGAAAAAATCATCCAAAACCAGTAGATACCCCATTTCTTTTAACTTCTTACACACACTGAACAGGTCTTTGCTTGGTTGTACTTTTTCCAAAATTTCTATCGCCACCTGTTCTTTTGGCAAAATAGTGGCAACTTCCTTCTTTAACAAATTTTCCGTAAAGTTGATAAATGCTCTTTTGTTCCCCGTAAGTTCATCAAAACCAATTAACAGGTAACTATTGATTATTACCCCTGCCGTAGCCTGGTCGTCATTCATTCCCTTGGCTTTATTGTAGAAGTTATCATTCCCAGAACGGAATAAAAGCTCGTATCCGACTACTTTTTTTCTCCGGTTGAATATAGGTTGCCTGGCCACAAAAACATTCATCCCATCAATCCCCTTACCCAACCAGTTATTGCCATCTACATGGAAAATTCTACATTATCCATAAAATTCCTGCCTTTTCCTGTAAATTTTTACTAAGTACTAAAAAATTTAACATCACATAAATACTGCTGGTTTCTACATAAACTAGCCGCACTCGCCAAATAATTCCGTATTTGTTTTACGGTAAAATGAGGAATTAAAAAATACATTACGTAAACTTCGAAAATACTAATTTTTTGCCCTAATTTAGCAGGAATTTTATTACCTGCGTAATAATTACTTAAAAAGTAAATTAATTTAATGGGTGGGTGCCTTATGCAAAATCAAAAGAAAGACGGTTCACAACAGCTATCATTTGCGATTATTGCCACCGCAGGCGTCTTTGTATCTCCAGTTATCTGGGCTTTGTTTGCCACTACGGGTAATATTGTTTCACTTGATACTCTTATCAGCATCTTTTTCGGAAATTTCTTGCTGGTGGGCTGGACCATCATTTTGATGTGCCTGGTGTTTTTGTGGGCCTACCGTGGGTGGCACCGGTTAGCAAGACAATCGTGTGACTTACGCAGGTTTTCTGTACAGTACCTGGTATGGCTCATTTTATACCCGGCAACCGGAATTCCGATTATGGTACAAGGGGTTGATTTTAGCAGCCAGACTTTGTGGGCTATCACCTCCCTGGGAATGGGAGCTGCCTGTTTAACGGCAGGAACCACAATGGGATTGATAATAACACTTGCGGAAAAGGAATTTAGCCATAAATGTCTGAAGCATGAAATCACTAAAAAGCCCGAGCCCCTGTGGCTGAGATTAGGGCTAGGTTCTTTAATAATGGGACTGGGGATTGCCACGGTAGTATGGGGTGTCATCGTTGCCCACCTTGAGGTACAGCTGGCAACAGAACTGTTTTATAAAAGAATCCCCTTCGTCGCTGTCATTTGTCTATTCCTGACGGCCTTTTACATTCTTTATCTTTACTTGTTTTTCGGAAAGCGAATGAAAACATTGTACACCAGAATATACGAAATGGCCCACGCCAGCAATATTAATCTAAACAAGAAGCTGTCGGTAAACAGTGTGGATGAAATGGGCTTTATCAGTCATTATTTTAATAACTACATTGACAGGTTAAAAGAAATGATCAGCCGCATAATGAATGTAGCCGAACAGGTAACTGCATCCAGCCAGCAACTGTCCGCCTCCGCGGAGCAGCTGGGGTCCAATGCCAAAGAAGTAGGCCACTCTATTGATCAGGTGGCTGCCGGCGCGGAAAACCAGGCCTACAACACGGCAAAAGCTGCAGAGGCTATCAAAAACTTAATCGAACAAATTTCCCTGCTAAATGATAAAGCCAAGGAAATGTCTCGTGCCAAGGACCTGGTGCAGGCTAGTATCAACCAAGGTACAGATTCTGCGCGGCAAGCCATAGCGCAAATACAGCATATAAAAACCAAGACGGAAGAAACCGTAACCAACGTAAAATTGCTGGGAGATAAATCAACTGAAATCGGGCAAATTATCGACCTGATCAACGAAATTGCCGAACAGACCAATCTTCTTGCCTTAAATGCGGCCATAGAAGCTGCCCGGGCCGGCGAACACGGAAAAGGTTTTGCAGTCGTAGCCGGTGAAGTAAGAGAACTGGCGGAAAAGTCTAAGGAAGCGACAAACCAGATAGAAAATTTAATAAAAGACATGCAGGAAAGAGTAACACAAACCATCACTACTATTGAAGAAAATAACCAGGCGGTTAATGAAGGTTTGAAAACTGCAGAGCAGACCGGAAAGGCATTCAGAGAAATCGAAACGCAAAATAATAACCTGGCCAAATACATTCAGGTGGTTACAGATAACACTCGGCAGATGAACACAAATAGCGAAGACGCCAAACAGGCAATAGATGAGGTCTCTGACGGCAGTCAGAACTTTGCAGCAACTTCCCAGCAGGTGTCTGCATACAGCCAGGAGCAGGTCAGTTCTACACAGGAAATTGCCGGCTCAGCTCAAGCACTGGCCAGTCTGGCAGAACAATTATACCAAACCGTTGCACAATTTAAATATTAACCGGGCAAGGATATTAATAAGGCTGTATACATCAAGTATACAGCCTTATTTTTCATGTTGCCCCAACAACTTTTGCAACTTCTTTCGGCTGCTGTGTAAAACCGGTAAGTATCCAGCCTTTGCAAAAGAAATGTCCCCATTGATGAGGTAACTAAGGATGTTATATTAATATTTTTCAATAAATTAATATTTCGCTATTGACATTTTGGGCGTAACAGGTTAATATAATAACCGTTAATATACCCCTAGGGGGTAATATTGTAGGAGGTAGCATTCATGAAAGCACAAATTAACCAACAGCGATGTGACAGGGCCCCTGCCTGTGTGGCACGGCGCATGTGTCCTACCGGAGCCATCATGCAGGAAAAAGGCAGTTTATTTCAGGGCGGAAAAGTTTGGGTAGATGAAGACAAATGTGTCGGCTGCGGGATTTGCACCAGGTACTGCCCGCACGGGGCCATCGAATTGAAAAAGACTTCCTGAATCAAGAGAAACCCGCCGTTATGTTGGCGGGTTATTCGATTCCACGGGTATTGTTTGCTCCGGCTCAATGCACCAGAGACAGTCATTTTTCGAAGAACTCTCTATATTTAAAATATGAGCACCCGTACCGAGACTTCTTTATCCGTATTCTTGGCTGTATCCTCCAACCTGTCACATGAAAATATCCGTGGGCAGGTCTTTTACCACCGTTTTACCGGTAGAAAAGGTGACTTTCAGGCGCAGGTTCTCATACCAGTCCAGCGGCTGAAATGAAGCATGGAAGCTGTCATTTCGCCTGACCAAATCCACATTAAAACTTCCGTCACTGCCCCGGCCCAGGATGGAGACGCTCTTAATATCATAGCGGGAAACAGCATTATCCACCTGCATAACAATCACGTTTACGCCGTCTTTTCCTTTTTCAACGCGAACTAAAAGCGGTGATACAAAAGCTTTTTCCAGGTTCACATACATTTCTTCTGTAGACCTTACAGTATTCCCGCTCCGTACAGCTATATAATAGACATACCTTGCCGCATCAGGAGCCTCTTCCACAACTTTAACTTTTTTTTCCACCCCAGTACTTCCCTTGCCGACGCTGCTTTTGGAAATAATAATTTCAGGGGACGGCAAAATTTCCTCCACAATTCTGGCTGCAAAACGCCCGCCCCCCAGGTGCTCTGCAGCAACAGGGGTAAATTCCGCCTCATTCATTTTCTTATAGTAAAAAGTGACTTTGCTTTCTTCCTGGTATTCCCTGACACGAAATGTAAAAATTATTTCCATTTTTTCTCCGACCTTTTCTCCCACTTCCACGACAGCAGGAGTCACCAGCTTATCCTGCTCACACAGCTTAAGGATATCAGCGCGAATACCCGAAATCTCACTGCGTACCATATTCTGCAGATCTCGCAGTGCCTGCAGTCGGGATTCCATAATCACGTTAAAAATCAGGTTTAACAACAATAATAACACAAGCAATTTGTCCCTGCTCATCAAACTACCTCCACTATTTATAAGTTGTTCTAAAAACATTCCGCCAGTGCAAATCCAAAGACTGCTTCAACCCGTTACTTAGGTCAAAATAAAAGCAGGCCACCGGCCCGCCTAGCAGCAGCCTGAGTCTCAACCGCAGCCCTTTTCCTTGATTTTCAGGATATCCTCTTTAATTATTGATACCAAACAACCGGTACCTTTGGTGACAAAAATAGCCCCCTGGTCGCAATTTAGCTGGCATGCGCCACACTCAATACACCTCTCAACATTGGCCAAACGGGCTTTACCGTTTTCCACGGCAATCACCCCGTGCGGGCAGACGTAACTGCAAAGGGCACAGCCCGTACACTTTGCTTCATTGATGTCGATCATACAATCCCCCCTAAACCAGAATATAAACCAACAGCGCCACCAGGTATAGCAGCACCAACACAGGCAAAAACCGTGCTATTTCCTGCCGGACCAGGGTATAGTTGCTGATGGGACTGTTACCTGTATAACTCAATCCCACCAGCATGGCAGTGGCAACAGTAAAAACCGCCTGGAAAAGAACCAGCCCAGTTTCCAGCTGTCCCAAAACTAGCTGCCACAAAGCCAAAACCAAAGCGGCAGTTACCCCCAGGGAAATTCCCTTGGTAGCAAAAAGCTTTCCCGGCAGGTACGGAAATAATACCGGGTATAAAAATGCAAGTCCTGTGGCTATCCAGACAACACTTTGCTCCAGCCAACCAAGCCCGATCACATATACACCGAGGAAATTATAAAAAAACTGCACTGCCGTAGGCACGGCGGTAAATACCCGGTGCTTGAGGTCAAACCGTACCCTGTCGTCAAGGCGGTGTGTTAGCCTGTCACTTTTTAAAAATGCCGCCACATCGTCTGCATAAAGCGGCCCAATCACCGGCTTAATCCCGGCACGCCTCAACTGGGATAATCTCACTCCAGCCAGGGAAAATTTCGGCAGCACCAGCTCCAGCTTTTTACCTTCCCGTAAAAGATTGCATTTCTTTGCCTTGTCAATTATCTCCTGCGCGGAAAACTTACCTTTTCCCGAAGAACACCAGACATTAATTCCCTCCGTATCAATCACCAGCACCCGCACAGGTAGGCCCTGTATTTTTTTTGCCAGCAAAAAGAGAGTCAGGTAGAAATTGCCCGTTACCAGTAAAGGTGCATCCGGTTCATATCGGCCCAGGTAATAAATGCCCGGACGAACAGCAAAGGTTCGCATAAAAAGAAAAAGCCAGGCAATAAAAGCTTTAACATAACCGGCAAACCCGAACGTAACCGGCAGCCGGCTGATATCGGTATTGATGCTGTCAAACCCCGGTGCTCCCCGCCGCCGCAGGTAATTCCACAAAACTGCAAACGGCAGGAAAACAACCACTGCCTGCAACCAGGTCATAACCAATACTCCTTTACTGCAGCTAATGCTCAAGTTACCTCTCGTTTATATTTAATCATTTTTTACCTCTCCTGGCAATCGCTTTTACCCTACCTTTTATTTACCCGAACAGCAGCCGGGGCAAATTAAAAGAACAGGTTATCCCTGCTCCTTTTGCTTCTTTTTAATTAATTGATAATACTCCGTCAACAACCTGTCCAACTCCTGGCTCTTCTTAACAATCTCTTCGTCTGTCAAATTCGGTGACCTTTCTACTAATTGATCAAGTTCGGCCCGTAGTAACTCAATCGCCATGAGGACTACCTTTATGTGTTTTTCGTCCACAACATTCTCACCTCCAGGCTTAGGGTGCCCGGAGGCGGGGATATCATTCGCCTGTCAAGACAGTACAAATGTTCGTAGCCTTTTAAAAAGACGGTCTTCACCTGTTCCGCCTAGCTACGGGCCGGATCAAAATCCCGCCCTCGCTGGCAGCTTAAGAACTTTAAAAACCGAATATTCAACATTATGCTGCCCGATTAAGATGCCTGACGCGGGCAATGGTAAGCAAAACTCGTGGGGTAATATCATTTGTCGTTCGTCGTGTTTATACATGAAATCAGCCTCGAGGTGCAAGGTTTTTGTACGAAAAATGCTGTTTTCCATGCATTTATTTATCATGAATATGGCATAAACTCAGTATTTATAAGGGTTTTAGGGTCGTTTAGCAGCCCCTAATTATAAATTTCTTACTCATGATGAACCCCCTTATAAAAAACGAAGGCCATCTCATGAGCCTTCACTCAAAACCCATCAATACTCCGACTTTTCGAAAATTTTTAATCCTCGTATTCGGCCTCTCCTAGTGGCTTTAAAATTTCTATATTAGTTATTACCCATTCCCCATTTTTTCTTAGTAAATTCATCGATAGGTAACCATAAAAAATGTTCGCTATGTCACCATTTGGATGATACTTGAACGCCTCGATTCTTGCAAGATATCGCTCCTGATTATCTCTGCGAACCAATATATCTATAGAGTTTAAATTGTTTAGTCTAAGATAATTTCTAAATTCAACAATTTTTTCCAGGTCATCTGCCATAATATCTATGGTAGGTTGATTCCCCAAAAGAATATCTTGAATAGTTTCTTTAACAATAGTTTCGGGGGAATCAGACATACTATTAATCAATGTAATTACCAGTAGCATCAATAAAAAATAAACACCTACTATTATCCTATTACACCGTACGCCGATCACGCCCCTTTTCCGCTAGTAATTTATGGTACCCAACGCCTTCCAGTTAGTGCTGTAGTAACTTTTTTCTTACCCAAGCCCATCCGTTAGCTGTTCCTATACCTGCGCTCCAAGCACCAACATTTTCACTTCGGCCTGAAACGGAATACGAGGTTGTACTGTCCTGTATTCGGATTTCCCCGCATATCTTTCGTCCAGGTTTTTTATTAAGTCCTCATAATCTACTTGACTCCTTGTATTTTTGGTTCTCTAACGGACTATATAATAAATTCCTGTCCAGGCAAAAAAGTCTGTTACTATCCTTGCTTTTTGGATTATCTAACGGACTATATAGTAGGTGGGTAAACCTCCCATTTTATGCATAAAAAGTGCGTTTACTATCTTGTTTTTTTTGTTACCCTAACACACCATATAGTAGAAGAAATTTTTGAGGGCAATTACCGCCCTTTACTTTTTTGCCGAAAGGAGGGGTATCTTTGATTGGCATAAAAAGAGAAAAATGGCATTCAACTTCCTAAGTAGCAGAACTGCTATCAGTTACCCGTAATTCAGTCGGGGATTATATCAAACGCTTTAGCAAAGTTGGGTGGAATCTATTAAACTCTGCCCAAAATAACATCAGGCATTTTCTTATTGCTCTTGAAAGCGCAAACAACTTTTTCCCTAAATTCGTCATGACTTATATGAGCTTCATGAGTGCCTTCTACAAGTTCTATATTTGGATAAGCTTTTTTAATAACGTCAGTATACTTTTTAAGAAATGGACAGAGAGCCACCATACAATAGGTAAAGTGGATATAACCAACCCTAAACTGAACTAAAGAATTTATCTTCCGTAAAATTTTTTCAGGATAAGCAACGGTTGGACAGCCAGCACAACTAATTATGCCTATTAAACGGAGGGGCTCTTCTGGAGGATATCGCTTAAAGCTCCCTAATCTTTTATATAAATCTCTCAAACAAGAAACAGAACAACAGTCTAATTCCTGAGTAGCATTAGAACAGGTAATTATGGCTATCCTTTTTTCACTCATTATTTTTGACCTCCCATTAACGCTGTCTATTAACAAAAAAATTAATAACAAAAAGCTGTATGATAAATTGTGGTAAGGCGACCTTAGTACTAACTCCTATGATTAGGAATAAGAGTAGCAATAAAAGCGTTACGCTTATTCCTTGAACCTTTTACTATATCAACATCAAAAATGTTCATGATAGTAGAACCAATTAGCATTAATGCTGCTACTAATAAAATAATATGCTTTGATCCTCTAACGAAAATAAATATGTAAAGTAATTCGCACCAATAACCGCTACAAAATTTTATTTTCTAGTCAATGTTAGATTTTTTTATTCTATAAGTGTTATACTCAGTAGCAAAAGAAACCACCAATGATACTCAGTAAAATCATAAAGCCCGCAAACCATAAAAACTGTTTCATACTAAAACTCCTTTCAATCAATCTTCGTGTAAATTATAAACTATTCATCCAACCTTTTCCACAATTTGATTTTGATTCTATTGTTTGATATAAGAGGAAATAAATAATGTCTATTGAATTTACAAAATATTAAAGATTAATTCGGAGATAATTAGAAATAAATTTATTAATTCCAATAAAGTACCACAACAGAAATTACCCTTCAGAAATAAGACCTAAATTACAAGAAGATTAACACTGGTTTTAAATTAATTTGAGTTTACTACAGAAACAATTTATGTAGAAAGAACAAACAATAATGGAGGTTCCACCCCCATATCAAAAACTTCGCCCCTCACTCCCCAGCAGGAAGGAAATTGTCTTTAATTTTCTGAAAACAACAACCTTATTTGTTAATAATATATAAAGAAATTGGTTACTTTTCTTTTACAAACAAATTTCTAAACCCCACAACTTATTCTGTAACAGAAAGGATTTGTTTATTTTGAAATGGGACAAAAAAGCTAGAGAAAGACTAGTATCAAGAGACTATCAAAAAAAGTTCTTTTTTTCCTATATGATTGGGATAACTATTGTAAGTATTGTAAATGCATTTATTTCAAAAGAGGGATTTACGATTATTAATTTTTTACGTAGGTTTTTGCCTTTTACTCTGGGAGGAATTAGTGGACTGGTTATAATGTATTTTTTATCAAAAGACAAACGGTTTATGTAACTGATAGATATAAGAGAAAAGATAGCGACTCATCCTCAGACAGTGCCAAAATAATACGATTTTCTTTAAAAGGGACCGTGTTTTACTAAAACCTCCGGAAGCAGGCTGTTAACGAACCACTTCAACAGGTGGATTATTGTTTCAAAAAGGATTTTGTGGGTCTTGCAAACATCGCTTACAACGCTGGAAACGGCTCCGGCTACGCCTCCGACCCAACTTTGCCTGTCCTCGGTTGTCATGCTTTTTGCGATATCTGGGGTATGAATTAAGGCGAAGCAAAAAAGCTGCGCCAGCCTGCGGGAAAGAAAGCTATGATCCCCCAATTGAAGAATACGACCCACCTGCAAATAACTTTATGAGAAGATAAAGCCAGTTGGATACAAGGTAAAATGAATATTCTCGACTATCAAATTGTTAAAGAAGGAGGGGTCTACAATGGACCTAAAACAACAATTTCACGAAGACATGATAAATATATATCTCAGAGCAAAAAAGGAATGTAAATATACCCCTACAAGATTCCTACAGCTGGTAATTGAAAAGGGTGGCGTTGAAGCCGCGAAGCAGTTAATACATAAAGAAGGCGGAACTGAAGGGTTTCGAAAACTTTGGGAAATGAAACGCTTAGATTTGTCCGTAGAAGCCTTGGTTTTGAAAAAGAAATACAAAGAGCTATTTACTGATGCTGACAGGGCGATTTGTGAAAAAAGGCTTGCCGAATATGATTTTGATTTTAGCCAAATTGACTAAAAAGCTGTCATCAGGCTTTCCAAACGAGGTGATAGTATGGTGGAACACATTGTTCGAAATGTTATCGAAGATTTTTGCAGAGAGTTCAGTAAATTCCCATATCTTTGTTATACCGAACACGGGCTGCATGCCCGCTTCTATTCCGCACTTTATAACGCTCTTCCTCCTGCTGCACGATACATCAACTGGGAAGGAAAAAAGATTTGCGTGATCCAGAAAGAGTATCCAACTGCGGGGACGCTGGGCAAACCACGGAGACAGAATTGGGACATTGCGGTAATTCAAAATCCGCCCTCCACTTTGCCAGGTAAGGAACCTTCATACGACTATCTAAAAACTCAGTGGTTGAGTTTGGCTTGAATGAGCCCGAAAAACATTTGATAGACGACATTGAACGCCTTTGCCATCCAGACTCTAACGTTCAAAATAAATTCATTGTTCACTTTTATCGGCTTTCCAACAATAACTCTAGAAGAGACTAGTCCCCTTCCTCTGCTCTATTGCTTAGCTCAGACGACGTGTTAAAGTTAGTTGACAACAAAGATATTGAAGTTTATCTTGCCACATTTAACGATACCAATAAATCCGAAAACAGGGTTTGGCGGATTAATAAGGGGCAGAAAACTCAGCTTTAATTGATAGCACAATGTTAATAAATGCAAGAAATGTATAATTTCATCCTAGCAACTATTAAAACTACTACCAACAACCGGTAGTAGTTTTAGCTTTCTTATAGGGTTTCGACAAAATTAGATAACATTAGACAAAAAGGGGAGGTGGACTGCTGGATCGTATTTTGGACCCCGTTTAAGGCTGGTGTAGACAAGCTCTTAAAGGCTGCAGAAGGCCATCCGGATGAGGATTTAATCACTGTCGCTTTATTTACTGGTATGCACCAAGCAAAGCTCTTGGGGCTGCGTTGGGAGGATGTAGATTTTGAGCAAAAGCAGATACACGTCAGGCGATGTTGTTGCTCTAGTATCGTTAAGGTCTAAATCTAACGAAAAGATTAGGTCTTTACGTTGGCTTGTTGCATAATTTCAGCCAGAAAGTTAGGTGAGTTATTAAGTTTCCAAGAAAAAATTAAAACTTGTTAGCAACAGTCCTTAACATGGTCTTAAGGGCTTTTTTTAGTTTTTAAAGTTTGTTAGTTTTGCAAGTGCCTAAAAAGTAGTTTGAAGAAACATTCTCACTGAAGCGTCAAGGTCAAAATATTCCACTATCCCATCTAGTGCAAAATCCGTTCCATTCAGCACCAGTAGTGCTACTACAATTGATTATTTAGAAAAATAAAAGAAGCAGTGAACGGTTTCGGCGAACCGAGCACTGCTTTAAATAAAATATCCTATATCTTTTACATAAAAACCAGCCTTTTAGCCAACTTGGCGGTGAAATAATACACTTCCTTTCTACTCGGCCTTCAACCACTTCTTCAGGGAGTGGCTAAAGGTCAACCTGTTCATTTCACCGATAGCCCTGCGTAATGGTAAACCTTTAGGACAGACCTGAATGCAGTTTTGGGCATTGCCGCACTCTGCCACACCACCCTTGCCGCTGATAGCGTCCAGTCTTTCCTCTTTGTTGGCTTCTCCCGTGGGATGTAAGGTGAAAAGCCGTGTCTGGGCAATAACGGCAGGTCCCATAAATGTTGACTTGTCATTGACGTTGGGGCAGGCCTCCATGCAGCATCCGCAGGTCATGCACCGGGAGAGGTCATAGGCAAAGCGACGCACTTTCTCCGGAACTCGGGGGCCCGGGCCGGCGAAATAATAGCCGTCCACATCAATCCATGCCTTTACCTTTTTAAGATATTCAAACATGATTTGACGGTCCACCATCAAGTCACAGACCACCGGAAACTTGGTGAGAGGTTCCAGGACAATGGGTTTGTCCAGTTGGTCCACCAGTGCAGAGCAGGCCTGGCGGGCCTTTTTATTGATAATCATGGTACAGGCACCGCACACTTCTTCCAGGCAGCTGCAGTCCCATACCACCGGGGTGGTTTTTTGACCCTTGGCGTTTACGGGGTTCAGCTGGATTTCCATCAGGGCTGAAATCACATTCATGTTTTTCTGGTAAGGGACGTCAAATTCTTCCCAGTACGGCTGGGACTCTGCATTCTCCTGGCGTTTAATCTTTAACCTGATAGTATCAGCCATTCATGGTCACCTCCTTATCAACGTCATACTTTCTGACCCGGGGCTTGATATACTGGATGTCCACTTCTTCATAGCTCAGTTTCGGGCCGTCGGCGGTATATTCGGCAATGGTTGTTTTCAGCCAATTTTCATCATCCCTATCAGGAAATTCCGGCTTGTAGTGGGCCCCGCGGCTTTCATTGCGGGCCAGGGCTCCCAGGGTAATGACCCGGGCCAGTTGGAGGCGCCGCCACAGCTGCCGGATAAAAACAGCATTTTGGTTGCACCAGAAGTTATGATTATCCAATCCGATATTATGATACCGTTCCATCAGTTCCTGGATTTTATTGTCAGTTTCCTGCAGCCGGTTATTGTACCTGACCACAGTCACGTTCCTGGTCATCCACTCGCCCAGTTCTTTCTGCAGGGCATAGGGATTTTCTTTACCTTCCATTTTATAGATCTGCTTAAATTCTTCTTTTTGCCTGCTTACCTCAAATTCAAAGATGGAGGACTTGGCTTTATGCCCGGATTCTTGACCGGAGATATACTCAACCACCGTACGACCTGCTACCAGTCCACCGTAAATGGCTGACAGCATCCCGTTACCACCCAGGCGGTTGGCCCCGTGATACTGGTACTCACATTCCCCGGCAGCAAAAAGCCCGGTAACATTTGTCATCTGGTTAAAATCCACCCAAAGGCCCCCCATGGAATAATGCATTGCCGGGAAGATTTTCATAGGCACCTTGCGGGGGTCGTCACCACCAAATTTTTCGTATATTTCCAAAATACCGCCAAGCTTGTTATCCAGCTCTTCGGGGTCTTTATGGGACAAATCCAAGTAAACCATGTTTTTACCGTCCACACCAAGACCCATATCCACACACACCTTAAAAATGGCCCGGGTGGCCACATCCCGGGGCACCAGGTTTCCATAGGCAGGATACCACTCTTCCAGGAAGTACCATGGTTTACCGTCCTTATAGGTCCAAATCCTGCCCCCCTCACCCCGAGCAGATTCCGACATCAGGCGGTTTTTATCTGCTCCCGGTATAGCAGTGGGGTGGATTTGAATAAACTCCCCGTTTGCATAATTTACTCCCTGCATATAGAGCTGGCCGGCAGCATAACCGGTGTTTAAGGTGGAATTGGTGGTCTCTCCAAAAATCATTCCGGGACCGCCGGTAGCAATAACCACCGCGTCACCTTTAAATGAACAAATTTCCATGGAAGTTAGGTCCTGGGCGGTAATTCCCCGGCAGACACCGTTCTCATCCAGCACTGCCGACAGAAACTCCCAGCCTTCATACCTGTTGACAAGTCCTTTATCTTCCCAGCGCCGGACCTGCTCATCCAAGGTATACAGCAGTTGCTGCCCTGTGGTGGCACCGGCAAACACTGTCCGGTGGTATTTTACCCCACCCAACCGCCGTACCAAAATTCGACCTTCGCTGCTGCGGTTAAACATGGTGCCCATCCGGTCAAAGAGGTAGACTATATCAGGTGCAGTCTCACACATGCCCTTAACAGGGGTTTGATTGGCAAGAAAGTCCCCACCGTAGATGGTGTCATCAAAATGTTCCCAGGGGGTATCACCTTCACCCATGGTGTCCACCGCGGCGTTAAGCCCCCCCTGGGCACACGCTGAATGAGACCTTTTTGAAGGCCCATAGGCAAATAAATCCACTTCCAACCCGGCCTCTAAAGCCTTTACTGTGGTCATTAGCCCGGCCAATCCTCCACCCACGACAATTATTTTTGCCTTAGCCATTTGTTCATCCCCCTAGCCAAACAACCTGATGATATTAATACCTACCAGTAATAACACGAAGAATACAAATAGGGAAGCATAGCCGAAAAAACGCTGGGCTCTTAAACCAATAGTAATTCCCCAGGAGATGAGAAAGGTGGAAATTCCGTTGGCCAGGTGAAACACCGTGGCTAGCACTCCCAGGGTTAAAATCGCCACCATAAAACCGCTGCTTAATGCCTGGGAAAGCGCCGCATAGGTGATTTCCAAATCGCTAAACCTCAAGGTATATACATGCACAATCAGGAAAACCAAAATTACTACTGCAGTAATTCTCTGAAACAAGAACAACCAGTTTCTCACGTAACCGTAACGGCCGACATTGCTTTTGCCGGTGAAAACTATATAAAGGCCGTAACCTGCATGAAATACAAAGGCAGCGGCAATTAACAACTCAAGCACCCAGAGGTAGGGTATCCGGTGCAGAAAATTGACCGCACCTTCAAACTCCTCCTCGCCCTGGAGCAAAAAAGAATTGATAAAAAAGTGTTCCATAATGAACAGGCCCAAGGGAATTATGCCGGTGAGCGAGTGAAGTTTTCTCAGTACATAACTGTTGTCTCCAAGCATCATATCCCCCCTAACCCAATACCTGCTGTAACAGAGTGATAATGTCATCAAACTGCTCTGCAACATATGCCCCTGCTTCCCTGAGTTTTTTCATCTTCTGGGACGGTTTGCCGGTGCCGCCTGATATCATTGCCCCGGCATGGCCGAACACCGTTCCTTCGGGCAAGGTTTCAGTAAAGCGGCCGGCTACAAAGGATATCAGGGGTTTGGTGAATCCCCCCCGGGCAACAAATTCCGCCATATCTTCTTCAAACCGGGTTCCCGGCTCAGAGAAAGTTACCACCGCGTGGGTATCGGGGTCATTCTCAAATAACTCCAGCAGGTCCACCGGGGTTGAGCCAATCAAGGGGTCACCGCCAATACTGATGCTGGTGCTGACGCCAAAGCCCGCTTTCTTAACCATCCACGAAGTTTCCGCAGTCATCCCTCCCGAGCGGGAAATAACGCCCACGTGACCGGGGACAAAGCACCGTTCCACATTATCCCCTCCAATAGCACCCACTTTCATCCTTTCGCCAGGACTGATAATCCCTACCGAATTCGGCCCTACTATGCGCACCCCTTCGCGACGGGCCAGGGCCAGGAATTTTACGGCATCCAGTTGGGGAACATTTTCAGTGGCAATAAAGATAAATTTGATTCCGGAACCGATTGCTTCCAGCACCGCGTCATAAACAAATGCCGGGGGAACATAGACAACTGCCGTGTTGATTTCATGTTCGGCGCACGCAGCCTTGACGGTATCGTAAACCGGGACACCATGCACGTCGCTGCCGCCCTTTCCGGGGGTAACACCCGCAACAATGGGTGTACCGTAGTCGAGGGTATGTCTGGTAACCATGGAAGCCTCTCTACCGGTAATTCCCTGTATAACGATCTTTGAATTCCTGTCGAGTAAAATAGCCATTTAGCGTCCCTCCTTACCGCTGGCAATCTCCTGCCGGTAGGCGGTTGCCATCTTTTCCACCATTTTTCTTGCCGCTTCAGTAAGGGTAATCTCATCACCGTAGTATTCAATACCCGCCTCACTGAACAGCTCCCTTGCTTCCGCTTCATTGACGCCAGCCTCCCGTACCACTATGGGGAAAACCGCAGGGTCAATGTTCAAGTCCTTGACAGCCCTGATAACACCCCTGGCCACCACGTCAACTTGAGTATTATTGGTGATGTTTTGGGCAACAAAGAGACCCTTGACCCCGGGTTTGGACAGGATAACCTTGGTAAGGCCGTAAACCTTGTCTTCCGGCGGGTTTCCGCCGAACTCCGAGTAGTTGGCAGGTTCTCCCCCTTGGGACCGCAGGGCGTCAAACAACAAAAGGCTCCCGCCACCACCGCCGCACATGAAACCGATATCGCCGCCGTCCATTTCGGTGTAGCGGGCTGTACCCCGGTAGGGGTCGGCTTCATTGACAGCTACAGCTTCCTTCTCCAATTCCGTCAGCGGACGCCACGCCCGCTCGGTGCCCATCTGTACCTTGGCTAATAGCTGGGGATGGCGGAATAAGGCACTGTCATCCACACTCATCACTGCGTCTGCCGCCACCACCTGGTCGTCCAATGTCAGCACCAGCGGGTTAATTTCCAGGAGGTAGGCGTCATTGCCTTCAAAGATCCTGTAAAGCTTGGAAGTCACGGAACCCAGTTTTTGCAGCAGGCGGCCGGTCACACCCAGTTCCGACCAGAGTTCCCGGGCCTGGTAATCACAGAGCCCCAGCAAGGGGTCTACCCACAGTTTTCCGACAAGCTCCGGGTGCTCGCGGTTGACTTCCTCTACATCCATCCCTCCCTTGGTGCTGGCAATAATTACCGGAGTTTTATTTGCCTTATCAATGGTAATGGAAAGGTAGTATTCTTCTTTAATGTCAAGCATTTCTTCCATCAAAACCTGCTCAACCCGGTAAAACCCAACGGTCATGCCAAAGAGCTGCTCTGCCATTTCCCTGGCCTCAGCGGCACTGCGGGCAAACTTGATTGCCCCGGCTTTACCTCTTTTCCCCACCGGCACCAGCGCTTTCAGCACCACGGCCCCATTTAACCGGGCAAACGCTTCTTCAGCTTCCCCGGCGCCGGTTATCACAATGTTTTGAGGTACTGGAATACCGGATTGTTTAAACAGATTCTTACTTAAATCTTCCAGCAGTCTGGCCATTGTTTTTCCCTCCTATTTCCCAATTATTGCAGCAAGTTTGAGAATATTTTCTGCTCTCACTGCAACGGGATAATCCACAAATTTGCCGTCCACCTGAATGGCCGCAACGCCCTGCTCCTCGGCTTCCCGGAACGCTCGGACGACCTTTTTGGCAAATGCAATTTCAGCATCATCAGGCGTGTAAATTTCGTTTACCACCGGAATCTGGTCGGGATGAATCACCAACTTACCAAACATTCCCAGCTGTTTCGCCCTTAAAGTATCCTGTCGCAGCCCCTCCTGGTCTTTAATGTTGGGGTACACGGTGTCTACCGGTGCACCGATGCCCGCGGCGCGGGAAGCAACCACAAGGTGCGACCGGGCGTAAGCCAGCTCACTTCCCTCATCGGACAAACCGGTACCAATATCAAGGGTAAAGTCAATGGCTCCAAAAGCAAGGCAGATTACCCGGCCCGAAGCGCCGGCAATCTGGTAAGCATTCAATACTCCCGCAGCCGTTTCCACCAAGGGTATCAGCTTGACGTGGCCAAGAGCAATGTTTTCCTGCTTCTCCAGTTCATCAATGATTTCGCTTATCCGGCAGATTCCCTCAGCGTGCTCGGCCTTGGGGACCATAATGCCGTCCGGCTTCATGGGAATAATTTTCTGCAAATCTTCCTCCGCATAGGGTGTATCCAGGGAATTAATGCGAATAAATACCTTGCGCTGTCTTGCCTGGCTCAAGACACTGCAAACCATTTCCCTGGCATTTTTCTTTTCGTTTAATGCCACCGCGTCCTCCAGGTCAAAAATCACTGCGTCCGCCGGCAGACTCAGGGCTTTCTGCATTCTCCTCTCATTATTGCCGGGGGCAAACAGCATAGTCCTGAACACCAAAACCACCTCCTGCGCCGTAAAATAATTAAATTTCAGAGTTTTTTGTCCCTTCGAAGGAGCAAGTTCTGTGCCAAATATAAGTAACTGCTTTTTTAGGTAATTCAAGGCAATATTGTTTGAGCCTTGTTAAGAATGAAAACAGAAACTGTAAACTATCTGAACAGGTAGCAGTCCTGCAGGCAAACATTTTCCCCAGAGTTCCGTGGGCTGTCCCGGCAGAAAAGGAATTACCTCAGCTTAAACTTTTTGGACAGGTAATAGTTGGAATACAACGCACCCAGCGGGTTGTGCGCCAGTACCCTGTCCTTAACCGCAAAAGTTGTTACCGGCGCTTTGGAATATTTGGTAAACAAGATGTCATGGCCAACACAAAGGCCAAGTAAAATATTCAGGTCAGTTTCGTCCCTATTAAGAATCTCTGCTTGGAGTATAGGGTTGCACATGGCCTCATACCGTTCCTGAATTATCTTTTTTAACTGGCGCGTTTCCTTATCATGGCCGGTTACTTTGCAGCACACCGAGCTTACCTTAAAATCGCGCTCCAACAATTTATTCAGCAGTTTTGCTTCGTGACTAAAACCAATGCAGAAGGCAATTCCCAGTTTCTTGTAATTCATTTCCTTTGCAAATCGAATTATCTCTTCCAGCCGGGTAAGCTGCATGTAGAAGGAGCCTTCAAGCCAGGTTGATACCCGGTGGGCAGCATCATCTTCCGGCTTCCGGTAGTACTCATCAACAGCAAATTTTCCCCCGGTGCAGTCCTTACCTTCAAGGTAGCAGCTGTTTTTCTCACATGCGGCACATTTCATTTGTTTCCCCCCATTATCTTGACAATTCATGTGCATGAAATAAGTCCGGTCCAACCGGTTATTTTTTCTCCGGAGCCATATGAAATTCTCTAAAGAACGGTGAATAATCCACTTCCAGGTGGAAATTTGGCGTGGGCCACCCAAAACGCTGCCGCTGCTTCAGCCGGTAGGCCGCACTGTGTTTTTTCATTTCAAACCCCACACTGCTGGTAAGCTTTTGCGGTTCCAGCTTTTCCAGGCACACAGCGTAATGTTTCATGGCACTTTCAACCAGCCCTTCACCTGTCGCCGTCCTTACTAAAAGTGCCGACGTCCCGTCATAGTCTTCCCCGGCGGTTTGGGGAGCCCAGTAATCTCCCACAGCTATGTCAGCCAGTTCACTGGCCCAATCTATACACATCTCACACCGGTCCCGTTTATAGTTGGGCATCAGCATGTGATAGACATAACGGTGCCTATCCACAGTGATTGTATCCCCCTCCTTGAGCTTTACCACAAAATGTCCCGGCCAGCTCCCCCCGCGGTATTCCAGTTCGGCTATCCTTTCCATATCTTCTATGCCGCACCACTCGGCCAGGATATGACGCGTTCCCTCAAAGTAAAACTGGGACGCGCAAAACAGCCCCACAGCCAGTTTCACTTTTGCTGCCAATCCTCCCGGCAGGCCCAGGTACTGGATTTTTCGCAGGGCGTGAATGTGGCAGGGCAAACCCACAACCCCTATGCGTTTAAACCCCCGCTGTACAGCCTCCTTAAGTCCCGCATTGATGGGCACAACAGCATATTTTGACTGGGCAGCACGAACTATCTCTTCAGTATCAGCGGCGACCTGCACCCGGGTATGCCATGGTGTTTCCGGGTCAAAGCCGGCCACCACGGCACAGTCGATTATCCCCTCTTCCAGAGCATGGACCAGCAGGGCCGTTACCACACCACCGCTGCCCCCCCTTTTGCGGACTAAAGTATTTGCAGCATAACCGTTATAACAGCTCTTATAAACTCCCAGGTCAATCCTGTCTTCCTTTCTGCTTTTGCCAAAGACATACCGTTCCAGCTCCGGTAAAGGTATCTCCCTGCCGGGACAGATGCGGGAACAAATGCCGCAAGCAGAACAGGTACCGCTCAATACCGGGACCGGTTCACCGGCATCCCTGGTCATGGTCAGGGCCGAAGAAGCACACACTCCCACGCAGCTGCCACAGCCGGTACACAAGCCTCGCCGTACCACAAGGTCTTCCAGTTGTTCAAAACCAGATTTCATGGCAACCCCCTTAGCTACCAATTTCCAGACGGTTCATTATTTCCCGTACATCAGCAATGCGTTCCAGGTTCAAAATGTCGTCAATTGCCCTCTCCAACGAAGAAGATGAAAGATACGGACCAGCAAGTACTTTAAACTTTTCAATCAATTCTTCCCGGCTGACCGGATTTTCGGGGTCTCCCTTGGGAAAATCAGTTGCGCCTGTGACTACCCTTCCGTCCTTTAGCACAATCTCCACTTCACCCGGCCATTTGGTGGCTGAAGCAGCATCCAGTTGTTTGTCAAACACAAACTCAACCCGGGGTAAAAAGGCCCTGAGTTGGGGATCCGCCAAATTATCTTCGGAAAACTCCTCCAGCCCCACTCTCCCGTATTTAAGGGCCAGCGCCACGCAAAACTGGGTACTGAACTTGGCCGCATAAGGAGTCTGCGGGTTAGGGTTGTCTGTGATATTTAAAGCAATCTGGTAACCCTTAACCACCACTTTATCAACGTCTTCAAGGTTCAAACCGTGTTTTTTCTTCAAATCCAAAACAATGTCAACACTCTGGTGAGTGTGACGGCATGAGGCATGAACCTTGAAACTGTTTTCCATAATCTTGTATTTTTCACCCAGGCCGTCAGTTATCTTTCCGAGGTCATAATCATCCGCAGTGGCCTCACAGAAACCCCTTTTTCCCTCGATAATTTTGGAGGCACCTGTAAAACCTTTCTCCGCCAGCAGGGCAGCGAGCAAACCATTCATAGCTGCCTTTCCCGGGTGTAGATGCTTGCTCATGGCACCATCTTCAATAAACTCCCATAATCCTGCAGCCTGGGTGCCGGCATTTCCCAGGGAGTTAACCAGCTGGTCCTGGGATAGTCCCAGTATTTTGCCGGCAGCGGCATTGGCACCGAAGGTGCCGCAGGTTGCAGTGGTATGCCAGTAATAATAATGGGAGGGAGTAACAGCCTCGCCAACCCTGATACCCACGTCATAACCCACAACTACTGCCGTTAAAAGCTCCTTACCGCTTTTCCCCCTCATTTCCGCTGCCGACAGAGCTGCAGGGATAACAGGCGCAGCCGGGTGAATAATGGCGCCCTTGTGGACATCATCCAGTTCCACGATGTGCGAAATGGCCCCGTTGACCAGAGCGGCATTAAGGCAGCTGTTCTTGCTACCATCGGCAAGAACGGTTGCCTGTGGAGCACCCCCCAGCTCCGCCACCACCTGCGTAATTATTTTCCCCGGCACCTTGTCCGAACCGGCCAGGGCAGAACCCAACCAATCCAGAACACAAAGCTTGGTAAACTCAACCACCTCAGCAGGTAAGAGGCTGAACTCAGTATTATTGATAAAACCTGCTAATCGTTGGGAAATCATTGTCCCTTCCTCCTACTTTTTCAGTATGACTACCTGCTAGCTTCCCAGAGGCAGCGTGATTCGCCGGTACTTGGCTTTCCCCTCACTGTACAGGTCACCGCCGTGGGCATCATTGACCACTATTACCGGAAAGTCTTCAACCTCAAGCTTTCTTATCGCCTCGGTACCCAGGTGTTCATAGGCCACCACTTCGGCTTTTTTAATGCACTGGGCCAGCAGTGCCGCCGAACCACCTACAGCTGCAAAGTAAACGGCATTGTGGTTTTGAAGCGCCTGCCGCACCTTTTCTGACCTGTTTCCCTTGCCGATTATCCCTTTCAGGCCTTTTTCCAGCAGCATGGGAGTATATGCATCCATGCGACCGCTGGTGGTAGGTCCCGCGGAACCAATAACCTGACCGGGCTTGGCCGGCGTCGGCCCGACATAATATATAATCTGCCCCTGTAAATCAATCGGCAGTTCTTCCCCCCTCTGCAGCAATTCCACCATCAGTTTGTGGGCGGCATCGCGAGCAGTGAAAATATGGCCGGAAATCAAGACTTTCTGGCCGACAGTTAACTTTTCAATCATTGTATCGCTAAGTGGCGCCTGAATCCGGATTTGCGACATGCAGTACACCCCCTTACCTATAAAATAACTTCTTTATGCCGGGCAGCATTGCAGTTAAAATTGACCGCCACCGGCATTGAACCGATATGGGTAGGGTAAGTTTCTATATGAACAGCCAAAGCAGTGGTACGACCACCCAGTCCCTGGGGCCCAATTCCAAGACCATTTATGGCCGCCAGAAGTTCTTCCTCCAACCGGGCCACTTCCGGCTGCGGGTGATGGGAACCCACCGGTCTCAACAATGCTTTCTTGGCCAAAAAAGCAGCTTTTTCAAAAGAACCGCCAATACCAACCCCCACCGTCACGGGAGGACACGGGTTGGGACCCGCCTTATCCACCGTTTCCAAAATAAAATTTTTTACCCCTGCCAGGCCATCTGCCGGCACCATCATCTTGATTGCACTCATGTTTTCACCGCCGAAGCCCTTGGGCAGCAGGGTAATTTTCAGGGAGTCCCCGGGAACAATTTCCGTATGGATTATTGGCGGCGTATTGTCGCCGGTGTTAATTCGGCCAAATACCGGATCATTGACCACGGATTTCCGCAGGTACCCCTGTTCATATCCATTTTTAACACCCTCATTTATGGCCTCAGTCAGATCCCCGTCGATATGGACCTCCGAACCTACTTCCAAAAACACTATCGCCATCCCGGTATCCTGGCAGATTGGCACCCGGTTGGTCTGCGCAATCTCAGCATTTTTCAAAAGCTGTTCCAGCACTTCCCGCCCCACCGGAGAATCTTCCTGCTCCAGGGCTTTCTTCATGTTCTCTCTCACATCGGCACCCAGGTCATAATTGGCCTCCATACAGAGCTTTTCTACAGCCCGAGTAATTTCACCGGCATCAATATTTCGCATAAGTTGTACACCTCCATGAAGGTATCATTATTAATCTCAAGCTGAATTTTACCCGTTACCTCCGGCCACCTCCTCCAGTACCACGTCGTACCTGCGGGGTTTTGGCTTGAAATAAGAAATGTCCACCTCTTCATAACTGAATTCCGGCCCATTTTCCGTGTACCTGGCCTTGGTGGTCTTCAACCAGTTGGCGTCATCCCTCTGGGGATATTCCGGTTTGTAATGGCCGCCCCGGCTTTCATTGCGGTTTAAGGCGCCAAGGGTAATCACTCTTGCCAGCTGCAGCATCCCCCAGAGATGCCTGGAGAAAGTGACAGCACCGTTATACCGTCCGGACCGGTTGTAGACATTGATATTTTTGTATCTATCCATTAGCTCCTGAATTTTGTTATCAGTCTCTTTTAGTTTTTGGTTATAACGCACCACCGTCACGTTATTGTTCATCCATTCCGAAAGTTCCCGGTGGAGCTGCCACGGGTTTTCACTGCCGTCCATTTTGTACATGTGCCTTAATTTTTCTTCCTCCAGTTTCACCGCACTGTCAAACACCCGGTAACCCGCGTCCTGTCCGGCCTTATCCAACCCTTCTATATAATCCCTGACACGGGAACCGGCAACCATGCCGCCGTAAATGGCGGACAGCAGTGAATTGGCTCCCATCCGGTTGGCACCGTGGTACTGGTACTCGCATTCCCCGGCAGCAAAAAGGCCCGGGATATTGGTCATCTGGTTATAATCAACCCACAGCCCTCCCATGGAATAATGAACCGCAGGAAAAACCTTCATGGGTACCTTTAAGGGGTCCTCGCCGATAAATTTCCGGTAAATATCCAGTACACCGCCCAGCCTTACCTCCATTTCCTGCGGATCTTTATGGGTTATATCCAGGTAAACCGCATTTTCACCGTCAATGCCCAGTCCCATTTCTACACAGACTTTGAAAATAGCCCTGGCTGCCACATCCCGGGGAACCAGGTTACCATAAGCCGGATACCATTCCTCCAGGAAGTACCACTTTTTCCCGTCTTTATACGTCCATACCCGTCCTCCCTCACTGCGGATGGTCTCGGACATCAGCCTGCGCTTATCACCGCCCGGAATGGCAGTGGGATGGATTTGAATGAACTCGCCGTTGGCATAATACACTCCCTGCTGGTAGAGCGTGGCCGCTGCAAATCCCGTATTGATGGCTGAATTAGTAGTCCGTCCGAATACCATACCCGGCCCACCGGTGGCAGCGATAACCGCCTCCGCCGGAAATGCTTTGATTTCCATATTTGCTAGACTTTGAGCCACAATCCCGCGGCAGGTACCGTTTTCGTCCAGAACCGCTCTTAAAAACTCCCATCCCTCAAACCGGCGTACTTTTCCTTCCGCTTCAAACCGCCGGACCTGTTCATCCAATGCATAGAGAAGCTGCTGGCCAGTTGTTGAGCCCGCAAAGGCAGTACGGCGATACTTTGCACCTCCCACACCCCTGAACTGCAGGAAGCCCTCGGAAGTGCGGTTAAACATTACTCCCATGCGGTCGAACATGTAGATGATTTCCGGGCCGTGTTCGCACATGGCTTTTACGGGTGGTTGGTTCGCCAGGAAATCCCCGGCATAGATTGTTTCGTAGAAGTGTTTCTCAGGGGAATCACCTTCACCGGCGCTATTAACCGCTGCGTTAATCCCTCCCTGGGCACAGACCGAATGGGAGCGTCGTGCCGGCACCACAGAGAACAAATCTACACTTAAACCCATCTCCGCCGCCTTTAAAACGGCCATCAGACCGGCTAACCCGCCTCCCACCACAATTACCTTCTTTTCCATTTTTCTAGTTCCCCCCAATCAGCATGTCGCCAAAACATTATCGTGTTCCTCCTGACCGGCTGATAACCAGGTCAACAAATTTAGCGGAAAGCCCGGTATAATTAACCGGGTCCAGCAGGGATGCGATTTCCTCTCTGGACAAAATTTTGCTCACTTCAGGATGGGAAGAAAGACCGTCCAGCAGCGCAATGTCCTTTTCAAAGCATTCCATGCTCACCTGGTATACCAGGTCATGAGCCTTCTGCCGGCCAATTTTCCGGCCCAGCTCCAGCATCGCTGCCTCGGACATTATTAAACCGTTGGTTTTCCTCAGGTTTTCAAGCATTTTGTCCGGGTAGACAGCAAGGTTGCGCAATACGTAATCCGTTTGTTTTAGTGCCCCGGAAAGCAGGATGCATACCTCCGGAATAAACTCCCACTCGGACTGCCAGGAACTCATGTCACGTTCATGTTCCTGGTGATAGGTAGTTTCCAACGCCAAAGGGGCCTGGGCCCTGACGATACGGGTCAGCGCAATGATGTTTTCACAAATCATCGGGTTACGTTTATGCGGCATGGTGCTGCTGCCCACCTTGCCCATCATGAAGGGTTCTTCCACTTCAGCAACCTCGGTTTTTTGCAAATTGACAACCTCATTGGCAATCTTACCAAGGGTAGAAGCTACTAAGCCCGCAATGCATACAAACTCGGCAAGTCCGTCCCGGGCAACATGCCAGGCCACCTCGGGGACTGCCAGTCCCAGGTCCTGCATCATCAGCCGCTGGACCTCCAGCCCCTGGTCTCCCAAGGAGGCTAAAGTCCCCACTGCCCCGGCAAAATTGCCCACCAGGGCCCTCTTACGGCTCTCCCGCAGCCTTTCCAGGTGCCTGCGGGTCTCGCTGACCCAGATGGAAACCTTGTAGCCAAAGGTTATGGGCAGCGCATGCTGGCCGTGAGTTCGCCCCGCCATGGGGGTATCCTTATATTTTAAGGCCAGTGCCCTGGCTGCCTGGTTAACCCCGGCCAGCTGCTTTTCCAATAACTCATAGGCATCCCGTAACTGGAGAATATTTGCAGTGTCCATAATGTCTTGAGTGGTGGCTCCCCAGTGAATAAATTCCCCTGCACCATCCTTGCAGGCATCACGAAACACCCTGATAAGGGGAACAATAGGATGACCGGTTAGCTGAAGCTGGCGTTTCATTTCTGCCAAATCCAAATTATCCACCTTACCCTTACGGGCTATTTCTTCAGCCGCAGCCCGGGAAATGATTCCCAACTTTGCTTCAGCTTGTGCCAGTGCTACTTCCACATCCAACCACTTTTGAATCAAGTTTTGGTCGTCAAAAATACCACGCATCTCATCAGTACCAAACTGTTCTTTAAACAGGTAAGAATCTATCATATGAGCAGCCAATCCGTTCCCTCCAAGTCACTAATGATTACTTCATGAAGCTGGGCAAATAAAGCGATAAGCCGGGGAATGCCATGATAATCCCCAGTCCAATAATCATCATGATGAGAAACGGTAAAACGCCCCGGACCACTTCTCCCAGAGCTTCTTTAGTTACCCCGCTGACTACAAACAGGTTTAGCCCCACCGGCGGTGTAATCATGGCCAGTTCCATATTAATGGTCATGATGATAGCAAAATGAATAGGGTCTATACCAAATTGTTTAATGGCAGGCAGTAAAATCGGCAGCGTAATCAACATGATGGAAACAGCTTCCAAAAAAGTACCCATAATGAAAAACATGATATTTACCGCAATAAGGAATGCCCAGCGGGAATGAAACGTCTGGGTAATAAAGGCCGCCACTTCCTGGGGGACCTGCTCATTGGTCAGCAGCAGGGCAAACAGCATGGCACCGGCAATAATCATGAAAATCATGGAGGTAATGGAAGCAGTCTCCACCAAAATAGGCCTGATATCCTTCCAGGTAATTTCCCTGTAGATAAACAGGGACACAAACAGGGCGTAGGCAGTGGCCACTGCGGCTGACTCTGTGGGCGTGGCGATTCCCGTATAGATACTGCCCAGGATAATAACGGGCAACAAGGCACCCCAAATTGCCTGCTTGGTAGCTTGCCAGCGTTCTTCCCAAGTCGCCTTGCGCTGTCTGCCAAAGTTTTTTTGTTTGGCAATAATTATAGCCGTGGCTACGAGGATAAACCCCAGCAAAATACCCGGTATCATGCCGGCCATAAACAGTTTCCCAATGGATTCCTCCGCCACTACCCCGAAGATAATCAGCGTTATACTGGGAGGAATAAGTATACCCAGTGTACCGCCGGAGGCCACAATACCCATGGAATACCTTTTGTCGTAGCCAGCCTCCAGCATACCGGGAATAATTATGGAACCAATGGCAGCGGCAGTTGCGGGGCTGGAGCCGGAGATGGCAGCAAAAATCATACATGCACCGATGGCAACCACACTTAGCCCGCCAGTGGTATGCCCGAGCAGGGTGCGCAGCCATTTTATCAAGTATTTGGATACCCCACCACGGGACATGATCACACCTGAAAAAACAAAAAACGGTATGGCCATCAGGGTAAAACTGTCAAGCGCGGTAAACATACGCTGGGGCACCATAAAGAGAGCAAAATTACCTTGCTGGACAAAGATCAAAGTGGTGGCTATTGCCAAAGCAAAAGCAATGGGTACATTGAACAACAGTAATACAATGAATATGCCAAATAGTGTCAATACCATTACCGGTCACCTTCCCCCATAACTCTCTTCTGCGTTGCTGCAAATACCTTATATATCTTTTCAACAAACCGGAACACCAGCAATATACCCCCAATTGGTATTGCCAAATAAACCAAATACATGGGTATTCCCACATCAAAAGACACCTGACCCCTTGCCATTACAAAAAAGACCAACTTGCTGCCCTGATAAATTAAAAATACTGAAAACAGTAACCCCACCGCATTGGCAAACACTGCCACCACTTTTTTTAACCGCTGGGGTAAAATGTTGAAAAGCAGGTCAACCTTGATATGAGAGTCCTCCCGCAGGGCTACCGATGCCCCGATAAAAACACCCCAGATGACCATGAACCGGACTACCTCGCTGATCCAGTTTACCGGAGTATGAAACACGTACCGCATAAACACGTTGTAAAAGGTAAGCAAAGTCGCCAGTGAAATTAGAGCACCCGCAGTGTAGTCCTCTATCAAACTCAAGATTTTGTTGAAACTGGACAAAAAGATGTTCCTCCTTTCTTTAATTAAGTTTCAAGTCCGCTTGATTTCAAGCGGACTCTTTTTCATTTACTTTTGGGTCATTTCGATTGTATCTTGTAAGAGGTCTTTGCCTACCACATCTTCAAACTCCTGGTACAACGGCAGCACTGCCTCCCGCATCTTATCCAGTTCATCTGAAGTAAGTTCAATAATCTCCAGGTCAGTCTGCTTCAGTTTTTCCAGGCTGGTCTGATCAGACTTGCTTGCTTTCTCCCGCTGCCACTGGGACACTTCCTTCAGAGTATCACTCATGATCTGGCGGATGTCGTCAGGCAGTCCCTCCCACCAGTCGGCATTGGTAATAACGATATAGCCCAGGTAAGAATGGTTGCTGAGAGTGAGGTATTTGGTCACCTCATAAAACTTCATGGTCTCAATGTTAGTGAGCGAATTTTCCAGCCCATCAACGGTACCCTGCTGTAACGCCGCGTATACCTCACTGAAAGGCAGGGTAATGGCAGATGCACCGAAGAACTTGTACTGGGCCTCGGTAATCTTACCGCCGGGGATACGGAATTTAAGCCCCTTAAAGTCTTCAACAGTTCTGATCGGTCTCTTGCTGTTTAAAAGGTGCATGAAGCCGTTGTCCCAGTAGGCCAGACCTTTTAAACCGATTTTTTCCAAGTTGCCCAGTAAACGCTGACCAAGTTCCCCATCACTGAAGCGGTAAAAATCTTCAGGGGTTGGGAAAAGAAACGGAAACTGCAGCAGCTGGAAGGAAGGAGCATATCCCGTCAACTTCCCGCTGAAAGGAGCAATAAAGTGAATGTTCCCGGCCTGCAGCGCTTCCACCGCGTGCAAATCATCGTATAACTGGGAAGAAGGATAAACCTCTATCTTAACCCTCCCGTCAGTACGCTCATAAACCAAGTCGGCAAACCTCTGAGCAGCAACACCTTTGGGATGGTCCGCGGTATTGACGTGGGAGAACTTGAGCACCATCGGGTTTTCCTTGGTGGGACCTTGAGCTTCTTTTTTAGAACCCGAATCCTTTACTTCTTTTTCGCCACTGCTCTGACCGCATCCAGTAACCACCACAGCCAAAACCAAAATCAGTAAACCTACCAGCAAAACATTTAAAAATCTTTTTGACATTAATTCCTTAAACCCCCTTATTGTTTGCTGAATTTCATTTCCGTACCAATCAGCTACCTTATACCTTTTGCTTGTTCGGCACCCCCTTCGCCCCACGGGCACACTATTAGTGCAAATTTTTTGAATATTAAAACTAAGCAAATATCGTGCCTATTAGATAACCCTTGAAAAATAAAGAAACAAGCTCATATTTGCCCGGCAGCGAGACATGAGCTTGTTTCGAAAATTAACATTATTTTTATTTTTTAAACACTTTCCCTCTATTCTGAACCAACTGTCTGCACTTCTTTATGCTAACTATACCCCAGCCTTTTTAATCTTTTCCATAAAGTGGTCCTGCTGATACCCAGTTGGTTCGCAATTTCAGTTTTGTTACCACTAAATTTAGTTACATATATATCTATGATTTGGTCTTCCATTTCCTCCAAAGTACCTGCACTGATAGTCAACCTTTCCTCCGTATTGGATGCCTCCCCGTTCTCCCGTTCCACTGCAATACTTTCCATGTCAAGCAATTCCATACCTATAAAACTTCCTTCCGCCAGAATCACCAGTCTTTCAATAACATTGCTAAGTTCCCTGATGTTTCCCGGCCAAGGATATTGACACAGCCACTCCATCAACTCTGGAGTAACCTCCTGTACGGATTTCTGAAATCGCTGGTTATAGACATTTAAAAAGTGTTTCACCAGCAGGGGAATGTCTACCACCCTTTCACGTAAAGGCGGTATTTTTATGTTAAGCACGTTTAAACGGTAAAACAGGTCTGCGCGAAATGCCAGTGAATTTACCGCCTCACTTAAGTCCTCATTGGTCGCAGCAATAACCCGCACATCCACGGGTATAACTTTGTCGCCGCCTAATCTGAACACTTCCCTTTCCTGCAGCACCCTCAACAGACGTGCCTGGACATTTTTCGGCAGGGTGCCGATTTCGTCCAGAAAAATAGTACCACCGTGAGCCAGTTCAAAGTAACCCGGCTTGCCGCCTTTCTTGGCCCCGGTAAAGGCTCCTTCCTCATAACCAAACAGTTCACTTTCCAACAGGTTTTCCGGCAACGCCGCACAGTTTACGGCCACAAAAGGACCGTCCTTGCGGCCGGAAATATTGTGAATGCTCTGGGCAAACATTTCCTTACCCGTGCCGCTTTCCCCAGTAATCAGGATGGTGCTGTCAGTCACCCCAAACCTTTTGGCCCGCTGAATACACTTTCTGATAGCCTCCGAATTACCCTTGATATCATCAAAACCAAACCTTGCCACCAAGCCCCGCTCGTGCATCCGCCGGCGAACGCTGTGTTCCAACTGCTGCAGTTTGGAAACTTCCTGAAAGGTGATTACCTTGCCGTAATTTTGATTGTCAACGGTGATTAAAGCCCGGTTTACCAGCAGGCTTGTCCCACCAACATTAATCACATCCCCGCTGGTCTCTTCATCAGGACCAAGTACCCTGGCAATATCCCGGTTCCATTGAAATTTTGACAGGGGTTGGTTTAGTATCTCATTCCTGTTAATATTAAATATTCTCTCAGCTATAGGATTAAAAACGGTTACAACTTCATTTTGGTCTATAGAAACTATACCATCGCGGGACAAATCCACAATGGTCTGAAGCTGTTTTGTCCCTTTCTTATCCCTATCCCTTATATTTAACGTCCATTTTGCCCGCTGCAAAGCCTGTACCAACGTCCGCCTGCTGGACCGGATCAGGATACCGTGAATTCCCCGTTCTTTGGCCAGGTTAACGCCAAAGCTGCCACCCCCGACCATTACTTTTATATCGTCTTGTACGGCTTTTTCAATTTGTTGAATAATATCTTCGGTATTCCTGTACAAAAACTGCTTTATGTCCACTCCAATAATATCCACCAAGTTCTGGATTTCATAAGACATCTTGGGGTAATCAAATGCAAGAAAACCTATTTTGTCCGAATATTTTCTTGCCTCCCACAGGCCCATGAGAATATCAAAGTCGTTGGAATCAGCCAGTATCACCGGTGTGTCCACAACTTTTTTTATAGCCTCCGCAGTTCCTCCCCGGCTGACAATCACATCAATCTCATTTTGTTCACAGATTTCTCTGACCTTCCTCGCCGCCTCTTCCAAAACTGCCTCCACAATAATTACTTCCAGATCAAGTTCTTTTGCTATACTCTTGGCCATTATGGTAAAACCAGGATAAGGCGAAGTCATAACAACACGGGCAAACACCTGTTCTCACCTCTTGTGTTAAATTAATTGATATAATATTCAATATTTTCACAATAATCCCTGCAGAATTTTGCTAATATTCAACCAGAATAAGGCAAGTTGGCCCGACACAAATTCCTGAAACATTGAGTTTAATAGCTTAACTACAATTTTTCTGCTGAAAAACCGAAAAAGGACTCCGATTCCTTTTCGGTGAAAAGTGTTATTGACCAAAGAACACTACCGAAAAGGAGAAGTCCCACTCTTATGGAAGCATACACATCCTCAGTTATGCAGCCCCAATTTAATTAGGATTTATTTTAAACTATCCCGCCGGGGAGTCCCCGTCCTGAACGAAGTGAAGGGCGGGGATGAAAGGCGGGAAAATCATATCCGAACTTTTGTTCTGTTTTGGTTCTCCTGGTCTAATAGAACCATATCCATATCATCTTTGCTTCCAGACCGCAGGTACAGCTCTCAAAATTCATCAATTCTCTGAAATCGGTATCTGCCAGGCTCATCTTTGAAAAATTTGCCGCCTGCTCAGATGGGAAAACCGTTACCAATCCCAGGCACTTACAAAAGACTGAAGAGAAACTGAAACACGCCCAGAAAGCACTGTCCCGTAAGCAAAAAAACTCCAACAACTGCCGGAAACAAAAACTGAAACTTGCAAAACTTCATGCCAGAATCAGAAATCAGCGCCGGGACTTTCTCCACAAACAGAGCAGAGCTTGCAAGTAGCTACAGCCTGATAGCCGTGGATGAACTGAACATCAGGGGCATGGTAAAAACCACCGTTTTGCCAGAAACATCTCTGACGCCTCCTGGTCGGAATTTCTCGCAATGCTCTGCTACAAAGCGGAAGAGGTTGGTGGCAGAGTGGCGAGAGTAAATCCGAAGGGTACAACTCAAGAATGCTCAGAATGCGGTAGAACAGTACCGAAAGACCTGTCGTAACGTGTACACCGGTGCCCGTATTGCGGCCTGATGTGAATGCAGCCAGGAATATCTTGTTACGTGCATTGGCCCCGGAAGTGGCCTAAAAACTTCCCTACCGCGGGGACCGCGGGACGTTACGCCTGTGGAGCTAACCCGACGGGGTTACGATGAAGCAGGAAGCCCTGACTGAAGCCCCTCCCTAACCCGGAGGGGTAGGGAGGGGTAGTTCACTTAATTACCATTTCCCAATTAGAAGCATATAACCGGGGATCCAACAAGTAAATATTCCCACAGCTATAGTAACCCATGCAGTAAATGATTGAATAGGTTTTTTAAGGGCAGTTAGCAAGAAAAATAGCGCCCATAAAAATGCCCACGCCAGCAAAATTAGCCCGAACCGATAGTCACCTGAAATGAATGTAGGACGAGGGTATGGCTGTAATAGCAACAAATAAACAATACCAGCCTAAACCTGCACTGTCTAAATTAAAAATGTTCGTTATGGCTACATATATAAGTAGGTAAAGCTGAATAGGAGTCCGGTAGCCGCAGCATAAAACATTTGTGTTTCGATGGCCTTAGAGAGAATAATAATATTTATGACTAGAGTCAAACTTCCCGTAAACATGTTCATTACTGCCGCTGCTTTATTATCGATTTTGCCCAATAAATTTACTCCGTTAACAAAAAGCACTGCCCCCACATATAACAATGCTACACCCAGCATAGTCAAAACCCCCTTTAATCAGAAGAGCTCTTTAACAAGGCATTTATTCGATATTAATTCTCAAATTTACTTTTTGAGCAATGTATGTGGTAAAACTTTCATCCATGGAACGCTGTAACAATTTCTTTGCTAGAGGTAGCTCCAGATGTTGGCATAATGTTCTTGAGATAAGGTAGTCATATCTACCCTGCAAAAACTTTCACAGTCCCCGTAAATTGCTTCCGACAGTACTTTGGCAACTTCTGTCTTTCCTACTCCCGTTGCACCAAGGAACATAGCTATATATAAGGGCTTTTCAGGATCCGATATATCAGCCCGAACAATTTTTAGCATTTCTTTTTGTTAATTTGCATAATAATCTAGTTTATCATTTATAAAAGGCATGTGCTAACCCCTGGGCCTTCAAAACTGAAATTTATGATTGTTGGCTATTTAACACCAGAATTCATAAAATTAATGTATAGGGGGTAATAAGAATGCAGAGAAAGAAGTATTCTCCAGAGTTCAAGTAACAGGTAGTTAAGGAAGCGATGGAAACAGGTAACAGTGCCGTAGTAGCTAGGCACTATGATTTAAACACCAACATGGTTGCCCGGTGGGTCCGGGAGTTCAAAAACGGTAAACATGTCAACAGTTCGGAAGCCAGTCCCAACGGGTGATCTTTCCAAAGAAAACCAGCAGCTTTCTCAGGAAAATGACCGGTGAAAAAATACTTGGAGAAAAGGACCTAGAGATTGATATACTCAAAGACCTCATAAAAAAGAGAAACCCTCACTTGTTGACAAAATTGAAGTAGCCGTTAAATGGTTGTAACCAACTGTGGGAAACTTACCTTAAATATGGCTTCATAGCCGGTGAGCAACGAT
>JACDOG010000001.1 GCA_017656305.1 Thermoanaerobacteraceae bacterium | reverse complement strand
CCTTTGAGATAATAATAAATCCAAACCGGACTTATTTTATAAAAACGACTTCAGGGAACGGATTCTTTTGGTTTTTATGTTAGACGTGCTATGAAAAGTCGAGAACTAAACTGGTTGTTAAAAGCGACAGTTCTTTGACAACCACATAGGGATTCTGGTCAAACAATGGAACCAGGAGGCGACCAGCGGTAATCGGGATCGAAGGGTCTGTTTTCCTTCTAAAGGGAGAAAATTAGGTGTACCAAACGACGAGCCACCGCACCGGTAGCCACATTAGGATGCTTTCCCTCACGGCGTTTTTTCTTTACTTAAGAAAATAGATGCCAATAAGGACAAAATTATAAAAGTTTATAAAGACCTTCATGCCATTCCTGAAAAAGGGTGGAATGAGGTAAAAACTTCTACTAATGAAGCGATGGAAGAATTGATTAAAAAAACACGTATTGCTGTTGTTGTTTGAATTCTTGGGTATACTTTTTTTGCAATTTAATTCCCCCTGACACCTTATATTTTAAATTTTCAAGAAATCTTCATTTTTACTTCATAGTTTTCTCAAAAATGGTGGATATAATGTACTCAGAATAAAAAACACATAAAAATGCTTCTTTCAAAGGGGGAATTTTAAATGAGAACAAAATTACTTAGTTTAATGGTGGTAGTACTTCTGGTAGCAATGGCGGTACCTACCTTTGCTGCGACAAATGATACTACCAAGCAGGATGAGGAGCTGCAGGCACTGTATTCACAGATGTATGAATTGCAGCAAAAGATTGCAGAAAAAAGAGGTGAGCAGCTGCCGCAGTTTGACGAAGACTTTTTCCGTCAAATGTATAACTACTGCAACAGCATGATGGGCGGATACGGAATGATGGGTTACGGCGTGATGGGTTATGGCATGATGGGATACTAAGGAGATCTTACACGAGAGCGGTAATTCCGGGCGAATTACCGCTCTTTTGCAATATAAATTCATGTAAGTTTCCTCGTATTTAAGGGTTTTCCCAAAACGCTCGGTGAAAATATTGTCCGTTACTCGGCCTTTGCCGTCTATGCTGATTAGAATATCTTTTTTTGCCTTGAAGGCGCCTGAATATTTTTTCTTATGGTTTAATTGTAGTTTAAATTTGCCTGTCTAAAGTCTTGGGTCCATTATATTGGGCCATTATATGACTTATTAGGGGATAGCGAAGGACAGCATTGTAAATGACCGTAAAGTATTGCCTGTACAAGGGAAACTTCATCGGGTAAATATCGTAATGGAGTTTCTTTAACAGATTTATAAACCTCCTGTTCAAGGTCCATCCCCTCTTGCTCTGCTTTGCGATATACGGTTTGCCATAAATTTTCTACTTCTATTTTTTTCTTCTTTTTATATACCAATATTTTATTTGATTCTACTTCTAAAAGTGCCGAAGCAGCTCCATATGCACCTGCAATTCCTTCAAAAATATAATGAACAGGAAAAACAAGGTTTGAATAAAACAGTTCCGGAAATTCTTCATATGGTATCCCCGCTAAAACAATTGGTAAAAATTCATCCTGCAAATTTAGTCTCTTAAGGACATTAAATACATTTTCTTTATCAGCAGAGCTTATTTTTTTTCCTGAAGAAACAGATATTTTAAAGACGTTAGGATGAGATATATTAAGCTTCAAATTTTCCTTTGAGTAAGGAAAAGGAGAAATTTGGGGAACACCATTTCTTATAGCAGCAATATAAATATGGGAATCTCCTCTCCTAATTACCAGGCAATTTTTCAATTGCTCAAGGTTGCAAATACCAACTAGCCAGCTAATACTTGTTGAATTGATAGTTTTTACAGGTAGCATGGTCGTCCTATTTAAAGACATAAGGGTACCGTTTATTGTTAAACAATATATATTACAATACAGGTCGAGGGAATTACAAATAGTAGATAACTCCGAGAAAAATTTTTCTGTTCCCTTAATTAAAAGTCCATTATACAACAGGGTATTTTCCCTTTTTATAAAACCTAAATCTGTAAAGGCTTCACTCGTCATTACCTTAAATTTTCCCCGACAGAAATCATCTATTTTTTTGAGCAGCTCTTTTTCTCCAATATTATCGAGACTTAACACTGTGTTTATTACAACTATTTCTACTCCGGACTCCTGAAAGTGTTGCAATGTATTAAAGAGATTGTTTACTTCAAATACTTTTGATGTTACAATAAGTTTTTCAAACTCGGGGCCCAAATTTTCTCCCGGCTTTAAATTGTGTATTGGTTTGGTCCCGAGCTGCAGATAGCCTATCCTGGTACGCGGGAGCACTCCTTTTTTTACCAATTGTCCAAAGTCAGTTGCAATGTTTAAATGGGTTATTTTCCCAGGATTTACTCCTGATTTATTTAGTAAATTCTTCAGTACTCTTTTAATTGCATAAAAGATATCGGAGAAATTTTCTAAGCTAAAATTTTCTAAAAACATATTTTTAGTACAAAGTACTGCTGTAATTTTTGATTCTTCTATGTGAAGTCCTATTTTATAATGCATTTTAATCACCTGTTTAATCCAAGTTCTCCAGCTGGTAGGTAAAAAAAAGTTTTTTATAATCAAGAACCCTTATTTCATGCGGGTTTCAGGACTCAAGAGTCTTTAAAAAACCAAAAAGTTGTAGGCACACGTATTTGGTTTTATGCTTGGGCAATGCTGTGGCTAATATTAATATGATGATATGAGGTATGTATATAAACCACGGGGAAAAGGGGGATTAGGCCTGTAGATATACGTCTAAAATCAGCTGTTACCGCAAGCACTTATATGCCAAGGGTTTTGGCGTTTTTTTTAGCTATAAACTGTCGAAGCCGGGTTAAAAATAATAAGAAAAATGAATTCTTTCTAGGGGCTGATAACCGGATTTATAGTTAAAACACTGGGGACCAACTACATTTAAAGCTTTTTTGGTTTTTAAAAGTGTAGGTGCAGGAATGCCAAAGACAGCTACTTCCATTCCGGGAGCAAGGTTGTTATTATTCAGCGGAAGCCCCGATTGGTAATCTAACAGGTATATTAGATCAGGGACCATTGCCGCTACCTTATTATTACGATAGGCAAAAAGGTTTTCATTTTGAATTAAAATTTTAAACTCTTCCTGCTTGTATTCCCTGGTTCCTCTAAGGGTAATAGTCTGCCATTTAAATGTCTGGACATTTCCCATTCCTTCAACAAACCCAATAAAAAGTTCAATTGCACTTCCATAAATAGAGTTTTTGGTAACATTTATTATATCCTTAAGGATTTCCTGATAAGAAGAAGTCTTTGTAAAAATAGTGCCAAGTTTCTCACAGAAGGAGATGGTTTCCGGAACAATGGCAGCTTTAGCTTCTCGTCCTGTCATAGCAAAGCCTGCAAAATAGCCAGCACCCCCATATTCGTTTAACGCCTGCCGGGTGTCTATTTCCAGCAAAAAATTATCCTTAGAATAAAAAATTTTTTCATCTCCTCTGGAATTACACAATACCATTGGTGCCCCGGATATTTCACCATAAATATGAAAAGTGGTCATCTGTAGTTCCGGGAAAGCCCTCCCCATACCGTCTCCATCTATGATAGGTATTCCTGTTTTCATTGCAACCAGTAATGGATAGAGCATGTTAACCCCTGCTCCTTCCGGAGAGACGAGGAAATCTATTTTTTTCTCTAAAATTTGCTCTAATAATCTCAATGCACGAATACCTTCATCACCGGTGGGAATATCCTCGTTCAACAATTCCGGGGATCCTATTATTCCCACCGCAGCCACTGTAGAATCATCTGGAACTTCAGTTATGGGAATTAATGATATTTTGTTATTTTTACTTACGCTGCTTTTCAATACCCTTAAAAGTGTATCCGGTTTTCCTCCTCCTCCGGAACCCAAGATAATACTTCCGTAATATAGGCTGTCAATATTTTGTGATGTCAATTTTTTATCCATGATTTCCCCCTAGATTTCAACGTTATATTTTTTGGCCCACCGGTAAAGCGTGGACAAGCTAATTCCCAATTCTTTAGCAGCTCTTTTTTTACCTTCAGTATCATACCCATGCTTTTCCAGAGCAGCTATTAGCCTTTTTTTCTTTTGAGTTTTTAATGCAGCTTTTATACCAACCTTTTTATTAGCATTCTGATTAAAGCGAATATAAGTGGGTAAACTTGCAGGAGTTATTTCATCGGCACTCTCCACGTTAACGAGATATTCAACAGTATTCTCCAGCTCTCGAATATTTCCGGGCCAATGATAGTTTAACAGTATTTCAAGTGCTTCCCGGGAAAAGACTTTAAAGTCTTTTTTCAGGAGAATACAATATTTTTTTAAGTAATAATTTAACAAAAGTTTGATATCCTCTGGTCGTTCCCTCAATGGTGGGATAAAAATAGGAATCACATTGAGTCTAAAAAATAAATCTTTTCTGAAGGTGCCTTCGGTAATCATTTCTTCTAAGTTCCTATGGGTGGCAGCAATGATTCTGGTATTAATGGGAATTGATTTCGTACCACCGACCCTTTCAATTTTCTTTTCCTGCAAAACCCTTAGAAGTTTAGCCTGCAGGGCAGCAGGCATATCACCTATTTCATCAAGGAACAATGTACCATTGTTTGCTAATTCAAATTTTCCCTTTTTGCCTCCTTTTCTGGCGCCTGTAAAGGCTCCTTCCTCATACCCGAATAATTCGCTTTCCAATAAGTTATCGGGAATGGCTGCACAATTGATGGTAATAAAATTTTCATTTCTCCGGGGACTTAAGAGATGAATTGCATGGGCAAACATTTCCTTCCCGGTTCCGCTTTCCCCGCGTAATAAAACTGTCGAATCAGATGGAGCAACCTGCTCGGCAATTTCAATGGCTTTTTTAAGTTTGGGCGAACCACCAATAATTTTATTGAATGCCAGTAAATTTCTTTTTTGGGGAAAAGTATCTTTTGGAACTTTTAATTTTTCAACGGTATGCACAATGGCACCTGTTAATCTTTTTCTATCACCGAAAGTTTTTATATTAAGTTCTAAAGGTTTTTGCCTTTCGAGTATTGTTATTCTAAATTGTCCTTTTAACCCATGTGCTTTCTGTATTTCATTTATCACATCATTCTTCCCCACACAATTTGCCAAATTAACCTTCTGTGCAGGAGAATTCAAGTTTTGTATCCTTCCCTGCCCGTCAATTATTGCTACAGCTTCTGGTACGAGATTTATCAGATAACTCAATTGCTGTTTTAATAAATGTTCATTTAAAAGTCGTTCTTTTTCTTCTACCATATACTGCAGAAAATTACTAAAATGTTTCAACAAAGTTAGCCAGTCATCCAAATCATCTTCATTTATAGAAGCGCCCCTGCCAATGTTATAACAAACTCCGCCATTCAATGCTTTTCCCTGTGTAAAAAAAGGGAAAGCAACTTCCAGTTTAGCGCTGCATTTAGAAAAAATGGCACAATTGACACACAAGGGATGTACTCCGGGATTTGTAATAATTTGTGGCATTTCCGATTCCAACAATTTTTTTACAATTGGATGAGAATTGAGAGAAATATTTGGAGTTTTATCTTCGCTGCTATAAAGGATTTTTTCCCTACTAAAAACAAATACCGAACCGGAAAAGATATTGCTAAGGCTTTTTAAAGCATCTTTTATTTTAAATTCCATTGTTGCTCCCGCCTGTATTTCTTTTTTTTTAATTTTATATTTTGCAAAATCATTTTTCAATAAAAATTATTGCAAAAAAATGCGAAAAAACAAAAAATAAAAGGATATTTATTAATTATTACATAGTCAAATCCATGAAATTTCCAACAAAAACAGAGTAAAATATGGCTTTAATCGTCAAAAAGGGGCCCTTGATATACCTTTTTCTTTGGCATAGAAATTGCAAAGTATAATGTCTGTTCATAAAGGGGGAGGTGGTATTAAAAGGATATTTTAATTCTAAAATAAATTTTTTTGAAAGGGGAGGAAAAGAATGGCAGAAATGAGCAATGATTATGCATTGGCAAGAATACCGCAAGACGCGCGCAAACCTATGTGGGATGTTTTTCTGGTCAGGTTCGGAGCTGTAGCTACTCTATCCCAGTTTATACTAGGTGCTACTCTGGGATACGGAATGACTCTGAAGCAAGCAATGATTGCAACCTTTTTGGGAAGTGTACTGCTGGAAATAGTAAGTCTTTTGATAGGAATTGCGGGAACTAGGGAAGGCATGTCAACAAGCCTTTTGACTCGCTGGACAGGTTTTGGAAAGGTCGGGTCGAGCCTAATTGGTCTTATTATTGCAATTGCATGTATCGGCTGGTTTGGAATTCAGAATTCCGTTTTTGCCGAAGGACTCATAAAGGCTTTTGGCGGACATATAAGCTTTAAACTAATGTCATTCATTACCGGAATGGCAATTACAATAATTGTTGTGTTTGGTTACAAAATGATTAGTTGGACGGCAAAAATCGCCGTTCCGGGGTTTTTAATAGCTGTAGCTTATGCTACTTATAAAATGTTGTCAGAACATAATTTAACAGAACTCTTAAATTCCGCCCCGCCGGGAGAACCTTTAAGTATCGGTGTTGCCGTCACCATGGTAGCCGGCGGTTTCATGATAGGTGCTATCATCACTCCCGATTTAAGCAGGTATAATCGCAATGTAAAGGATGTTTTTTGGATGACATTCTTGAGTATTTTTCTGGGTGAACTTTTGATCAATTTAATTGCTGTCCTGATGGCACATGCTGTCAAGAGCAGTGATGTAGTTAACATCATGCTTGATTTGGGAGGATGGTTTGCAGCATTTTTGGTGATCTTTGCAACCATTAAGATTAACGATTTAAATCTCTATGCTGCTTCACTGGGGGTTACCAACTTCTTCGATGCCATGTTTGGTATTAAAGTAAACCGCGGTTTAATGACTTTGATAATCGGCGCCCTTGGTACTATTATGTCCATAATTGGTATTTTGGAAAATTTCGTTGGTTTTCTAGTTATACTCGGAATAGCAGTTCCGCCGGTGGGAGGAATTATGGTGGTTGACTATTATGTCTTAAAGCGGCATAGAAAAGTTTTAGATGAAACCCGGGTCAGCGGTAAACTGCCGGAGAAATTCGAAAAGGTTAATCCAATAACTCTATTAGCCTGGGGTGGTGGATTCCTGGTGGGCTATTTCGTCAAATCCGGAATTCCTTCACTCAATTCTCTTATAGCCAGTGCAGTACTATACTTTGTCCTAATGAAACTATATGCCATGGCCACAAACAGAGAAATTGTAGAATTTGAACACGTTAAAAGTATTTAATAACTATCTTCAAAAGGGAGGAATCAAGTTGAAGTATATAGATAAGGATACTATTGAAGATATTGCTCTGGGAGCCGCCCTGCTGGGTACCGGGGGTGGCGGCGACCCGTATGTAGGTAAGTTAATGGCATTACAGGCAATTGAAGAGCACGGACCCGTGCAACTTATAGACCCTGAAGATGTTCCGGATGATGCTTTAATTGTACCAACTGCCATGATGGGTGCACCAACGGTTTTGATAGAAAAAATACCGAGCGGTGAGGAAATATTTCGCGCCTTTGAAGGATTAAAAAGTTATCTTAACAGGGATATTTACGCCACAGTACCAATTGAAGCCGGTGGCGTAAATTCCATGATTCCTATTGCGGTAGCGGCACAATTGGGGCTCCCGCTAATAGACTGTGACGGCATGGGACGTGCTTTCCCGGAATTGCAGATGGTAACATATCATCTCTATGATATTAGCGCCACTCCAATGATGATTGCAGATGAAAAGGGAAATGTTTTAATGTTGAAAACCATAGATAATGTCTGGACCGAAAGGCTTGCCAGAAATGCAACTGTAGAAATGGGCGCCTCGGTCATGATCAGCATTTATCCAATGACAGGAAAGGAACTTAAAAAGGCTGCAATCCGCAATATAGTTACCTTCTCTGCTAAAATTGGAAAGGCAATTAGGAATTCTAGAAGTAGCAATAAAAACCCGGTTGATGTCTGCCTTGAAGCAACCGGTGGAATAGAATTGTTCAGGGGAAAAATTACAGATGTTTCGCGAAAAACTGAAGGAGGATTTGTCAGGGGAGAAGCGCTTTTAGAGGGTGTAGAAGATTACAGCGGTCAAAATATGAAAGTCCAGTTTCAGAATGAAAATCTAATAGCTATTAAAAACGGTAAGGTTGTAGCAACAGTACCGGATTTGATTTGCATTGTAAACTTGGAAACCGCAATGCCGGTTACTACCGAACGCTTAAAATACGGTAGTAGGGTGGCCGTTCTGGGTATTCCTTGTGACGAAAAGTGGAGAACGCCCAGGGGAATCGAAACAGTTGGTCCAAGGTATTTTGGTTATGATGTAGATTATGTTCCCGTAAAAGAGCTTGCTAGAAAATAGCAAATATCATCAAAGGGGTGTATAAAATTGAAATATCGTCTGGGTATAGATGTTGGTGGCACAAATACAGATGCAGTGATTATAGACAACGATTTAAATCTGATTGCCAAGGTAAAGGTTCCTACCACTGCTGACGTGAGTACCGGAATATATGAGGCAATGCATCATGTTCTTGAGGAATCAGGAGTTGAAAGGGATAAAATAGAGTACGCAATGTTGGGGACAACCCATTGTACCAATGCAATTGTAGAAAGAAAGAGATTAAACAGGGTGGGAGTATTACGGCTTGGGAAACCAGCCACAGAAGCAATTAAGCCAATGACGGGCTGGCCGGAAGACCTGGTAGAGAAAATTGGTAGGCAGTACTTTTTGACAGGCGGTGGTCATGAATTCGACGGCCGGCCTATAAGCGCTTTCGATGAAAATGAAGTAAGGAAAATAATGCGGGATTTAAAAGGAAAGGTGGATTCCATTGCCGTAATCTCAGTATTTTCTCCTGTTTCCAGTGAACATGAAGAAAGGGTAGCTGCAATAATCAGGGAAGAATTGGGAGATTTCCCTGTATCTCTTTCCCACCAGATTGGTTCCATAGGACTTTTAGAAAGGGAAAATGCCACTATACTAAATGCTGCGCTAGTGGAGGTTGCCAAAACAACTGCCGAAGGGTTTATCAAAGCATTAGAAAAGGAAAATGTGACAAGTGCAAAGGTATATTTGTGTCAAAATGACGGCACATTGATGTCTGCCGATTATGCCATGAAATATCCGATTCTAACAATTGCCTGCGGTCCCACTAACAGTATTAGAGGTGCATCTTTTTTAGCTAAAAACAAAGATGCAATTGTGTTGGATGTTGGCGGGACCACAAGTGACATAGGAGTAGTTACCAACGGCTTCCCCAGGGAATCTGCTGTGGCGGTGGATATCGGAGGAGTTAGAACAAACTTCCGGATGCCCGATTTAATATCCATCGGAGTAGGGGGCGGTACTATTATCCGCGAACTGGATGGTGAAATAAAAATTGGTCCCGATAGTGTGGGATACAGGATTTCTGAAGAAGCCCTTGTTTTTGGAGGTAATACTTTAACTGCAACCGATCTGGCAGTACGGTTGGGAATGTGTGAGGTAGGCGACAAGAGCAAGGTTCAGCATATTGATCTTAAATTTGCAGAAAAATGCTTTGAAAAAATTAAGTCAATGGTTGAACAGGCTATAGAAAAAATCAAGTTAAGCAGTGAGCCCCAGCCTTTAATCCTTGTAGGTGGAGGTAGTATACTTATTCCCGATGAACTCGAAGGTATCTCGGAAGTAATCAGACCTGAAAATTATGAAATTGCCAATGCCTTCGGAGCATCAATCGCCCAGGTCAGCGGCCAGGTTGAAAAGATATTTGACCTGTCAAAGATGACTAGAGAAGAAGCGATTAAGGAAGCAAAAGAAACAGCAAAGCAGGAAGCAATTAAAGCTGGAGCTGACCTGGATTCAGTTGAAGTGGTGGAAGTAGAAGACGTTCCTCTGGCTTACCTGCCAGGTAATGCTATTAGGATTCGAGTGAAGGCGACTGGTGACTTAAAGGGGTAAAAATGAGGATTGTTTTATGGGACAACCTTCATCTAGCTAATCTGAAAGAGTAAATAGGGCTTCAGTAATGGTGTCAAACTATACGAGAGGGGAGGAAAGAAAATGAAAATTAAGGTAATTATGCCTATAACTTCCGATGTGTTTAACGAAGAAATTCACCGGGAGTTTCGGGGTTATGCCGGAGCAGGAGTGGAGTTTGATGTCGAAAACCTTGACTATGGACCGGCATCCATCGAAAGCGAATACGATGAGGCCCTGGCAGTACCTGATATTTTAAATAAAGTAAAGAAAGCTGCTGAAGAGGGTTTTGACGGAGTTATTATCGATTGTTTTGGTGACCCGGGAGTAAAAGCTGCCCGGGAAGTGGTGGACATACCGGTATGTGGGGGATTCGAGCCGGCTATTCTGTTGGCGGCAGGGCTGGGACAACACCTGGGAATAGTCACTGTATTACCTAATGTGGTATCGATGCTGGAAGACCTGGCTAAAAAGCTGGGATTAGCAAGTAAGCTTGTTTCAATTCGCTATGTTGATATTCCGGTTTTAGAACTGGTAGACCGGTCAAAGCTAGAAGATGCTCTTTACCAGCAGAGCCTTGAGGCAATTTTAAAAGACGGGGCTCATGTACTCATATTGGGGTGTACGGGAATGATGGGGATGGCGAAAAATCTCCACGACAGGCTAAAAGCAGAGGGTTATGACGTGCCGGTTATTGACCCTGCCTTTGCAGCTATGAAGATGATAGAAAGCTACATTGCTATGGGAGTTAAACATAGCCGGCTTACTTACATGGTTCCACCTGATAAGCCTCGCAAGTGGTGGGATTAAGGGAGAGAGTGAGGTATTGTAGGATAAAAAAACTATACAATTGAGCAGGATAACGTCGCAGTGATTTTCTGCGGCGTTATCCTTTTGTTTCTTAAGATAGTGAAAGCTGCCTTAGCATCCCCCCGATGAGGGGAAAGGGTTACTGGGAGATAAATTGGGTGTCCTGCATGGTATTCTTTCATGTTCCATTTCCAGGCTGTTGCAGCGCTTCGCTCCGTGCTCTGCCCCTGCCTGTCGGCAGGGAGGGGTAGCCTCACTATTTTCCGCCCGGGGACATATAGTAATTAGTGTAGATTATCGAAAATGGAGGGACCGTTGGTGCAGCGAAGGACGCGCCGGAGGCGGCGGGCCATTGCGGAGATATTTGAGGATTTGGCCACGGAACTTACGGTTGATATAGAAGTTGACCCGGTTTTTTTGGAGCTTAATCCCGATATTAGAAATTTTCCCAATATCAGCCCGGCAGGGGAAACGCCACCTGCCGGACAGGGTCAGAGCGGCGGTACGGAAGAAATGTAATAAAAAAGGCCATTGCCCACAAACCCCCGGAAACTTCATCATATACTTCGGTGTTTAGGATTTCGGGAATAAAACCGGGGCTGGTGCCGGGAATATTATGCCGGCCCGGCTTGCCGCCGGAGAGCACCGGTGACCCTTTTGGCTCCACAACGAAAATTTGCAGTCCGGCATCAGTTCTTTTAAGGTTTTACTGGTTCTGGTGATGGTGCCGCCGGTTCCGGCTGTTGCCACAAAAGCATCCAGGTGGCCGTCTACCTGCTGGAAAATTTCCCTGGCGGTGGTTACCCGGTGGATGTCCGGGTTGGCCTTGTTACAAAAAAGCAAAATGGTTGGAAGTCGCGTGGACTTCCGAACAATTATTTATTTGCGGGGTTTTGCCTCAATAAACAGCAGGATATCCGACCAGAGTGGGGTAACTTTAATTATTTCCAGGCCCGCGTTGCGAACGTTTTGTACTGTGTCACGGTTTATGTTTGTACCGATAAGTCCGTGTACTATTGGATTGAGCAAATCCATCAGGGAACCGATTAATGGCCGGCAGCTGCGCACGTGTTCCAGCATTAACACCCGGCCGTACGGTTTGCAGACGCGGGCAATTTCCCTTAAACCCAGAATAGGGTCGGGAACGGTACAGAAAACGCAGGTGGAGACAACTGTATCAAAGGTATTATCTGCAAATTCCATCTGCTGTACGTCCATCAAACGCAAATCTACTTTGGCATTCAATTTTTCTTTTCGCTTTTTAGCCCGCGCCAGCATTCGTTCGCTGAAATCTATGGCAGTGACAGTCGCATTCACGGGATAGTAAGGAATATTTTTGCCGGTACCGATGCCTACTTCCAAAGTTTTGCCGCGTGCATGCTGCCAAACCATTTTACGGTATTTATTGAAACTATGCAGTTCCATGGGTGTTTCCATTAGATCGTAAATCAACGCCACACGATTATACTTGCGGCGAACGGATTCAGTGTGCACCTTGTTGACCATCGCTACTACCTCCTGTAGTATTTTGTTGCTAATATTATTTCTTAGTATGTGACTAAATTCCTGCAATATTAATTAAGAGAGCTGCACATAAAAGATCTGCGGGGCGTACCCGATAGAATATTTACCTGGCGATTGCCAATTGCCAAATAAATTAAGCTATCCCTGCATGTTTTGCAGGGATAGCTTAATTATTGTGTTAATGCACTGGTGTTTATTTCGCTGACATTTTTTGTGTTTCCGGGGTTTTATATAGACAACACTACATTTTTTCTCATAGAATATTTAATGTTACAAGTTTCTTACTTATACAAGATTAATGTTTTATAAAAGGGGCTGGCTGTAAGTGAAAATTCTCGGGGGATTGGCTTTTGTAAATCAGGTTTCTTTTTTTTCGACCAACTACAGGGTAACAGCTAGCAGCAAAAGGCACACCATCGACATAAGCTGGACAAAAAGAACTGCGGGAGAAAGATTTTCCAAAGCTTACGACATTCCATTTCTCCGAGGTGCTGTCAGGCTTTTTTCGCTCCTGCTGTCCAAAGTAACCGTATTTTTACTGATTTTATTGTTTATTTTGGACTGGCTTGTCAGCAAGATTACCTTTGTACTTTGTACCCGTTTTGACATTATGTTGCCGACTGTTGGGCGCATTCCTGTCAATGAATTTACGTTATTTATCATCTTATTGGTGTTTATTAAAGTATTAATAGGCAAATATCACGGCGCCGAACACAAAGTATTTAACACCTGGTTGGAAGGCAAGGCTATCACCCTGGAGAATGTAAGGGCGGCCAGCCGGGTTTCCCAAAAGTGTGGAACGAATTTGGTGGTTTTTATTGCCCTGCTGGATTTGCCTCTATCATTTGTGCTGCCGTTTTTTGTTTCCACAATAATTAGTATTTCAGTTGGTTACGAATTGTTTAAGAGTAAGCGACCATATTTTCAGACTATAGCAAAAGTGTTTTATAGGATAGGCGGCCTTTTGCAGTACTTGATGTTTACTGCCGAACCTTCCGACAAAGAACTGGAAGTAGCTGTCGCTGCCTTTACCAAATTACTGGAACTGGAAAATGTGAGCGTTGAATGACACTTAATCACCCAACATGCCCGCGCTTTCCCATGCATGTTGAGGTGTATTTCCTGCATAGGGCAGTTGTTTCGCGCGGAAAAACAGTGGTGGAGACCCTGCACCCTCTGTTGAAAAAACTTGAGCGATTGGCAGAAAAAACTGACTGGTAAAGACTATTTATTTACCAATGCAGCAAAAGTCCGGCAAAGTTTAATGTTTCACTACAGCAAAATATGGATGAAATCTTTATAATTGCGGAATTTGCGGTTGAAGCGTTGAAAATAGACTTCTATTTATAAATTTATGTAGTACTATTGACTGTAGTAGAAAATGTGGATATGATAATAATAAATCAGGCGATTAGTATATGCCCTTTTACTACGATTTTTAGTAGAAAAACATCCAGTCAGGAGGGAGTATTTTTGAAACGAGGTTTAATTTTATCCGTGATTCTGGCCCTGGCTTTTGGAGTGCTTTTTTACTATGCCTATAAGAACAATCCGCCGGTGCCGAAGCAGCAGGAACATACGATGTTCATTAGGGGTAACTCTCGGGTCGCGTAATAAATTTTTGAAGATTTTTGTGACTTGATGAACAAGGTAAGGTAATGTAAATAACAAGTGCTAGGGGGAACAGTATGTTAGGAAACCGGTTTAAAGGAATGCTGACAGCGGTATTAGTTATCAGTTTATTTCTGTCGTTAATTTCTGCGGGACAGTCTATGGCTGAAGAACGTAGTGCCATGACCATGAAGGAACTGTATTATTCCATTTGGCCGGAATATGACAAATCGCCGGAAGTGTTGGTAATATATACCGGAACTTTTGTCAATGATACGGGAAAGACTTTTGATGGCGAATTAAGGTATAAAATACCTAAAAATGCCGATATTAATATGGTTTGTGAAACGGAAAACGGCATGCTTTGTCAGCGGTACATCGTGGAAAAAGACAACCCGGACTACGATGTGATTGTTTGGAAACCGTCTCACCCTATTGAACCCGGTGCCGAATTTCCTGTCATGATGGAATATTATTATAAGCCGTTTGCAGCCGGCAGTAATCCAAAGGCCTTTACACAGACTTTTAGACCGGCTTTTCCGGTGAACGACCTGGTGGTAGAAATCAAGGCACCCAAAGGCGCCAGTGATTTTACACTGCTACCGGAAGCCCAGTACAGTCAGGGCGATAGTAAAGGGTTTACCAACTATTATTATCAATACAAAAATGTAACTGAAGCAGATGTTCTGACCTTTGACGTCAGCTATGTCAGAGAAAGCAATAAGCCGTCGGTAACTTCCAATGGCGGAAATCAGGTAGCGGCACAGGCCAACTACGCACAAGCCGGACCTGCCAATACCACTATTATTGTATTAATATTGGTGTTCATATTGATGCTTTCCGTATTTTTGTTCCTGGCTGTCAGGAACAATAAGCAAACAGGCAAAGGAAAACAAGCAAGGAAGCAGGGAAAAAAACAATCCAAGACCGGTAATTCTCGGAGCAGCAAAAAAATCAAGGATGAGAAACGAAAAATTCGCCAGATGTTACTTGACGGTAGAATCAGTGAAGAGACGTATAAACAGCTTCTTGATGATTTAGAAGAGTAGTTTGTTTTGCAATATTTTGGGACAAGGCTAAGTGGGACTGGTAATACCCGTGCGAGGAGCTGATTTTATGCTATCAACAGTAAGGGTATTCGTCACCAGCTTTGTTATCGGTATTTTTTTTATGTTTCCTGCTTATTCCGGCGAAACAGCTGTAAACGAACAATTGTTTAAAGAAGTGGAAGCAGCGTTGATGTGCACTGACGGCTGCGGAATGTACTTGCGGGCTTGTGACAATGATACAGCCCAGCAGATGCGAGCGGAAATTCGAGAAAAGCTCGCAGCGGGAATGACTCCCAGGGAAATTTACGGTTATATGATTGGTGTATACGGCGAGGAAGTTATGGCTGCACCGCCACCAAGTATTTTATTCAATTTAACGGCATGGGTTACGCCGTTTTTGACAATACTTGGCGGTGGGTTGATGATTTACCTGGCCTTGGACAAATGGGTTTTTTACAGGCGTGCTGCAGAAAAAGACATTTCTTATGAGGCGATTGATCTGGAAGAATACGAAGGCATAATTGAAGAGGAAATGAAAAAGTATTATTGATAGTTTTCGATAACAATGGTAAACTTAAACGGCAGTGAACGGTGAAATCACCTTTCAAATCAATTTGCTGTTTGGCTTTAACAGTCTCAGGAGGGATGGTATGTCTAAGAGACAGGAAAAACGCGAGGAATTTGTCAGCGGTAGCCAAAAATACCGGGGGCCCAACCGGGTGGTAATACTGGTGTTTGTCCTTATTGCGGTGGTTGGTGTAGGCTGGTTTGCCTTTGCGACCCGGGATACTGCGGTACTACCTAAAAGGTATGAAGGGGGCAACTACAATATTGGTAAAACTCCTGACTATGACGGTAAAACCATCAGTATGACGGATATAGAAAATGTGGTGAAGGATGGTAAGCTGATTATTTTACTGGACGAAGTGATAGAGAACAAAATTATTTATACGGAATACAGCAAAAACGGAAAGCGCAACGCTGTTACTTCATTTATCACGCCTGCGGGTCGGCTGGTGGTAGCCATGGCCATGTGCGAACCGTGCCGCTCAGAACGCTTTCATATCGAAGATAATGTTCTGGTTTGCGATACCTGCGGTACGCGTTGGTATTTGAATGACTTGAGAGGTATTTCCGGAGGCTGCTTGCAATATCCCCCGGAGGAACTGCCGTATGAAGTACGGAACGGTCAAATACTGGTGCCGGAGGATATTGTAAGAGAGTGGGAACCAAGAATTTAAGGTCGGTTTAAAAGTGGAGGGACAAAACCTGCCTCCTTCTTTCCGGTGATATTAAATGGTTTTTGCGGTGAACAATATATCCTAAAGAATTGTTCACAGATTTAGTGGGGGTAATAAGAAAGAAGGAGCGGGGAAACCCAAAGAGGCATGGTGAAACCCACCGTATTCATGGATATGTTTGAAAGCGACGATTTGAAGAAGGCGGTGGATAAGGCCGAATAGCAATACTTTGGCCGAAAACTCAACAACCGGCGAGACAGGTTTTCCGGATAAAAGTTATCTGGAACCATATGAATGGCAGGGCTATTCAAGGCTCTGCCAATATTTTTTTTCCAACTGAGGCTGTAAATCCCGGCTTCGACAGTTTGTAGCCAAAATAAACGCCGAAGCCCTTGGCATATAGGTGCTTGCGGCAACAGCAAGGCATGGCAACCGAAAATTGGGAGAAGTAAAACGAAAATTTGAGACAAAACAAACAGGTAAATAAGCCCGTTGCACGAACATAAGTTTATAAGTGATAAAAAATCCAATTAAAGCTAATGTTTAAAGGGGGATTAAACATGCAAAAAGAAACTAGTTTTATTCACTAGCTGGTATTTCTAATCTTTCTTGGCTATTTTGTCGTGCTACCGGCGGGCTGCCATTTATTGGTTGGATTCATGTTCAATTTGAGTAAATCTACAAGATATGCATTAGTAATGTTGTTTATCGTCATGTATATCGCCATTACCATTTGGCTATTTAACTATCTTGACGCTCAGATCAATACCAGTTTTGAGCGCACGGGGAAGTAATCTTACATATTTTTTGACGTAATCTGCCGGTTAATCAAAACTTTGAAGTGTACAGGGGGAAGGACATTGGGATTAAGCACCTTGTTTATTACCGCAATGATTATTGGTTTTTCCGGGGCCATGATGCCCGGGCCACTGCTGACAGCTACCATAAATGAAAGCTACTACAAAGGAGCCAGTGCCGGGCCGAGGCTGATATTCGGGCATGCAATTTTGGAGGCTCTTCTGGTCGTTGGTTTAATCGGGGGCCTGGATGCCTTTTTGGTGCTCCCGGCTGTTAAGGTTGCCATAGCGGTATTGGGAGGTTTGTTTTTACTGTGGATGGGATGGGGGATTGTACGCGATGCCTGGTTGCAGAAAGTGGAATTGAACTTGGAAGTGACCGGTTCAACAAAAAAGCTTCCGCTGGAGGCAATTGGTATTTTGACCAGTATCGCCAATCCCTACTGGACGCTCTGGTGGGTCACAATCGGTTTAAGCTATATTTCCATGGCGTTAGCAAATGGGTATTTGGGCCTGCTAGCATTTTTTCTGGGACATATCAGTGCGGACTTTATTTGGTATACCGCAGTTTCTTTCGGTATCACATCGGGAAAAAGGATAATTTCCGATGCGCTTTACCGCGCAATACTGTTAATCTGCGGGTTATTCTTAATGGTGTTGGCCTTGTATTTTATTTACTCGGGGCTAACCTTTCTGCGCACTTGACACAATTTTATTACTTGGCACTTTCGGGAAAGCTAAACCCGGAGGTGTTTTGTATGTATGACCGGCGTGTTGCAGCCATTTTGGAACAAATCCCTGCATTGCGGGCGGAAGTTGAGCAGTTAATGGAAGAAGCAGTGCAACTGGCTAAAAGTGAATTTGTGACAAAAAGTAGAGAATTGATAAGGCAGCTTGGCGAATATGAACAACTGCTCGCCAGGGAGCGACGTTAAAAGGAGGCACCCCGGTACTGCCGGGGCTTCTGTTTTAACCTTCAATCATATCAATAATCTGTTCTTTTTGTTTCCCTGCGGTAGCGTCCGAGATGATGTTTTTTGCGGCCAGTTCCTCAACAGCGTCATATTCGGAATACAGGGCTTGCTTGTGCGCCTTGGCAAATTGTTCTTCGATAAGCGAGGGAAACTGGGAATACAGTTTTTCCAACGATGCATGTTCGTAATCAAGTTTTTCGTTGTAGGTCTTTTTCAGCCTTTCGTACACGTATTCTGAAATCAGTGCTTCTTCTTTCATCACGTCCAGTTTCTTTAAAGCGGATTTGTAACGGTGTATTTTGGATATGTGGTCCTCGTATGCTGGCAAACCCGATTTTTTGGGGATGATATTCAGCCACGCTATTAATGGCTTTACTGACAAACCCTGCACCACTAGGGAAAACAATACTACGCTGAAGGCGGCCACTACAACTTCTTCCCTGGCAGGAAACTCTAGCGGCAGGCTCAGAGCCAGGGCTATGGAGAGAGAACCTTTCAACCCGCCCCAGTTTAAAATGTGCTTCCAGGCTGGGGGAAAGTTTCGCACGAAGAATAGGGTGATGTATACTGCCGCGCTTCTGGCAGCCAGCACGATGACAATAGCCATGCCTATTCCCCCCCACCTGGGGGTGAGATCAATCCGTGCAATTTCCAGACCTACCATCAGGAATACCATTGAGTTGGCCAGCAGCGCTGCTACGTCCCAAAAATTGTTGATATTCAGCTTGGTGGTCGGGCTCATGCCTATTTCACCGCCGTAATTGCCAAAAATAATTCCGGCTACTACCGTAGCTATGACCCCGGAAAGGTGAAATTGTTCCGCAATAAAGAACGCGCCGTAAAACAACAGCATGGAAAAAATTATTTCCAGAGGATAATCGTCATAAAACTTTGTCAGCTTGGAAAACAGGTAACCCAGGGTGCCGCCGACGACGGCACCCCCGAAAGCTACCTTGATAAACTCTATAGCACCGAGAACAAATCCTGTGACTCCAAGGTGCAAATACTCCATTAGGGAAAACGCAGCAATATTGAATAATACTACTGCAATACCGTCGTTAAAGAGGCTTTCGCCTTCAATTACTGTAGCCAGTCTTTTATCGACACCAAGGCGCTTGAAAATCGAAAGCACACTAATCGGGTCTGTGGCTGCGATCAAGGCGGCGAAAACAAAAGCAACCTGCAGGTTGAGGCCTAAAAATAATTCTGCAAGAACTCCCACCGTTAAAAAGGAAATTACCGTGCCGCCGAGGGCAAGGATAATAATAGGTGTTCTATTTTCTTTCAATTGTGAATAAGGAAGCTTTAGTGCTGCTTCACCCAACAGTGTGGGCAGGAAAATTGAAATAATTGTAAACCGGAAAATCTCGTCTTCAGCAACGAAATCCTTTAACGATTCCAAACCTTCTATTGGCAGGAGGCCGATGAAAACACCGACTATGACCAGGGAAATAGGATAAGGTTGGTTTAATTTTTTAGCAACGGCGGTGGTAGCAACTGCGATCGCCAGCAGTATCAGTATTAGGGCGAAATGTTCATGCATGGAAAGGCACCTCGTGGTATCAAGTTCTATCACTATTTTGCCTAATAGATGGTGAAACTATAAAAAAGCAGTGTACTTCGGGAGAAAATTTTATTTGCAGGAATACTGGCGGTTGGACGCGAACTAAGATAATAAATGCACGTCAATTTGTTTCCTGTTTGGGAATGACAGGTAGTACTTCCATCAGGCAACAGCAGGAAGACCGGTCCAAAATAGAAAACTATTTAATATATTATCTTTTTAAGGTAGTGTGCGCTTATGAGAAAAATTTCACAAAGACAGTGGGCTTTGCTGCTTTTGATCGTGATAGCGGCAGTAGGCTGGGCGTTTTTTACTTATAAAAGCAGTTTCCTCATATACTGGTTGATAGGAATTGCTATTGGATTCACTTTTTACCGGTCCGGACTTTGCTTTGCTTCAGCGTGTTCAGATATTGTCTTTTTTCGGGATTTTCGCATGTTTCGGGCTGCACTGACACTGTTGTTAATTTCATTTGTGGGATTTTATTTTGTGCAACTGCAGGCCCACTTGCATGACAAACCCATTCCCGGTTATATTTTTCCGGTGGGAATGCATACTGCTGTGGGGGGCCTGCTGTTTGGTGTGGGCATGATATTGGCCGGTGGCTGTGTTTGCGGGACCCTGCAGCGTCTGGGGGAAGGGTTTTTATTGTTCTGGCTGGTATTGTTCAGCATTATTGGTGGTTCCATTTTGGGAGCTTATCATTTTTCATGGTGGAGGAAACATTTTATAAGCTTAAAGCCGGTATTTTTACCGGACATTTTTGGCTGGTTTTTGGGTGGAGCGATTGGTCTAGCTGTACTTTTGACTGTCTACGGCCTGACCTATGTGGTGGAGAAACGAAAATTCACTGCTAAAAGAGGTGGAACTTGTGGCGGAAAAGAAACTCAATCTGCTCGGAGATGTGTGTCCAATACCACTGTTAAAAACCCAAAAGGCTTTTGTCAAACTAAACAGCGAGGACGTTCTCATAGTGGAGACTGATGTGAACCAGGCGGCACGGAATATCCTGAACTGGTGTGACAGTGAAGGATATGATTTTGAAATTGATGAAGAAGGGGAAGGGGTTTGGCGGATTACTATTAGGAAGGCTTGAAAGTTATACAGAGAAAGGCGATAAAACCTATGACGTGGCTCAAAAAGATTATGGTAAAGCTGGATAACTATTTGTCCTCTTCCTGGCCCCACTGGGCAGGAGCGGTGGTACTTGCACTGTTGAACATTACCTTATTTACCTTGTTTCACCGGCCCTGGGGCGTGACCTCGACTATTACCAAGTGGGGCTTTGCGCTTTGGTCGTTTATGGATGGAGATGTTGTTTTGAATTACCTGCAACAGATTGGTAGCAGTTCGTCTTTTGCCGATTTGCTGATTAATGAGGGAACCATTTTAAATTTGGGTGTGGTTACCGGTGTGCTGCTGGCAGCCCTGGCCGCTTCGCAATTTCGCGTCAAGCGGGTAAAATCCGGTTCCCAGGTGCTTTTAGGAGTAGCGGGAGGATTGTTAATGGGTTATGGTGCCAGGCTGGCACTGGGCTGCAATATTGGCGCCCTGTTGGGCGGTATTGCCTCCCAGTCACTTCACGGCTGGGTTTTCGGATTCTTCCTATTTATAGGTGCTGTCGCCGGCAGCTTGCTACTGCGTCATTATATTTTCAAGTTATAATCTATCCTGAAAATATGTTACAACAATCCGGACAGGTCTCTAATGGCTAGTGGTACCACGGAGGAACCATTAATTAGGCCGACCCGGTACTCAATCATGTGTAACGCAGCATCTTTTCCGTGCCCTGTACATACGGTGGCAAGAAATTTGCCTGGATTTATGCCCATTGGCTGAGTACCGGGCGAAAGCCGAGTGGGAACCCGTTGCTGCTCCGCGCGGGTCTCCGGTGACGAGTGCACATTAGCCTAGAGTCAAATTTTCATAATATATTTGTGCCGCATTGTGGCATGGGTATCTGACTAGCAAAATGGATTTTTACCCGGGCCTGCCAGGAAACGTATGAATCTCTTGGCTGTGCTATTTAAGTTCTTTTTGTCTTTGTATACAATCAAGTAGTTCACCTGAAATTCCGCATCTTCAATTCTTAGCGGATGAATTACCCCGGAACGAATTTCCTTCCTGATTGCCAGACTACTGCAAATGGACACGCCCAATCCTGCCTCTACAGTAGATTTAATTGCTTCAATACTTCCCATTTCTGTTACCACGTTAAAATCGGTCAGCAAGTTGAGGTTTAATGCGGAAAGCACCTTTTCAAACATACAACGAATGCCTGAGCCTTGTTCGCGGATGATTAACGGGGCTTTTTTTAATTCCGCCAACGTAATTGTAGTCTTGTCTACCCAGGGTTTTTTCGGAGGCGCAATTACCAGCAGTTCATCATTGGATACAGGATGTTTTTTGAAGTTGTCATGTTTTTCCGGGAGCGGTTCTTCCAGCAGGGCCAGGTCTATTTCGTCGTTATCCAGCATGTTGAGGATGGTTTTGGTATTCTTTACTTCAAGCTTTATTTGCGCAAGCGGGTATTTTTCTTTAAAGGTCCAGATAGTGCAGGGTATGGCGTAATTACCAATAGTCGTACTGGCGCCGATAACCAACTTTTGATTTTCGCTCTGTAGCGAGGCATCAATTTCCTTTTCCAGCTTGTCGTGCAGCTTTAAGATTTCTTTGGCGTACTTGTATACGGTTTCACCAATAGGTGTCAAAGTTACTCCGCTGGTACTGCGCTCAAATAACTTGGCGCCATAATAGTTCTCAATTGAATGAATCTGAGAACTTACTGCGGGCTGGCTCAGGTGGAGCAATTTGGCTGCTTTGGAGAAACTTTTAACCCTCGCCACTTCACAAAGCAATTCAAACTGGGAAATGTTCATATTGGATAATCTCCTTTGAGTACAATTACATGTTGAGTTTTATTGTTCATTATAATTCAAGTAGTGCAATGATTCAATATTGCTTGAAAGAGACCTTAATACATAATGCCATGTGTTTTAATTTGATTTTTTTGTTTTATGATTAGGACGCAAGTAACCAGTTTTGAGGGATGTTGAGTGGTTATACAAATCTTGTATAGAGGCCATAACCAAAAATTATACCGTTATAAGTATTTGCGTACAGGATATTTAAAGTACATGAAAAATACCTTAATTAAAAGTTGTTGCGAATTTTGTAGAGATAAAGAAGAATACCCATTTTATACTCGAGATTTTTGGAAGATATGGCGAGGTTATGCAGGATTTCGAGCTGGTATCTCGAGTTCAATTTTAGGCACGGCTTGAGTATTATTTCACATTTTAAAGGGGGTGAGGTATTAAAAAAACAAGCTGCCTGAGCCGGTTTTTGTTTACCTGAAGGTGATTAACCATCAGGCTGAAGGCAATGAAAAATGTCGGGGGACAACGGTTGCAAGTTGTAAAGTTTTTGATTTTTCGCGTTACTCAAATTATTAAGGTTTAAACAAGTGATTTTCAATTTTTTGGAGGTGGAGATTGTGGACGAAAAAAAATTGGCACAATTGGAAAAGAGTTTGTCAAGAAGAAAGTTTCTCTGTGATGCAGGAAAGTTTGCTGCTGGAGCTGCTGTAGGTATCAGCACCATCGGGCTGGTTGGCTGCTCTACAAACACGGCAGAACCGCCAAAAGAAAATGATGGTGAAAAACCGGAAGCTCAACAAACTGCAGCACCTGCAAATCAAGGATTACCCGAGTGGCCCTGGCCCTACAAGAAGTTAGACCCGGAAAAGGTAGCAAAGAGAGCTTATACTTATTACCGCAAAGGCGGCTGCATGTATGCAGTAGCCGGAGCTCTTATCGATGAAATGGCAGAGGTAGTTGGTTATCCTTACAATGAACTTCCGACCAATATGTATAAATACGGTGGTGCCGGTGTAGCTTACTGGGGTACCCTGTGTGGTTCTCTGAACGGTGCGTCTGCGGTTATCAACATGGTAACCAAGGATTTCGGAAAGATAATTAATGAGTTGCTTACTTGGTACTGCGAGTTCCCGTTCCCCAGTGACAGGTACGAAGAATACTGTGCGCACCCCGGTCAGGTTACCACAGTATCCGGTTCGCCGCTGTGCCACATTTCAGTTTCCAAGTGGGCTAACGCTGCAGGCAAGAAAATTCATTCCGATGAGAAGGCAGACCGCTGTGCAAAGCTGTCCGGTGACGTAGCGGCTAAGACTGTTGAATTGTTGAATGCTGCGCTGGTTGACGGCAACTTCACACCGACTGCTGCTCTGAATGATAAGGGCGAGTTTGAACATTGCTTAAGCTGTCATACAGGCGAAGAAAGCACCTTGGATAATGTTATTGCCAAGCAGAACTGCCTAGACTGCCACGACGACCATAACAAGTAAAAGCAACCGAATATTGATTGGATGAGTACATGGGGGCGTTAGCCCCCGTTGCTTCTTTAGAACCAAATATTGTCTTGACGAAAGTACCCTAAAATGTAGTATTATACTATTAAGGAGTAAATGCGGTAAAATCAACGAAGCGTTGGAGTTTTTTTTTGTATTAGTAAACTGACAAGGAGATTAAATTTTAAGGAGGTTTGCGCCATGTTGGGTGGACTTGGTTTGCCGGAATTGCTAGTGATATTGTTGCTGGCCTTTATTATTTTTGGAGCGGGTAAATTGCCTGGTGTAGGTAAGGCCTTGGGTCAAAGTATCCGGGAATTTAAAATTGCAGTAAATAAGTCAGATGAAGAAGAGAAAGAGCAAGAATAAAACTGCTGGGAGGAAGATGTTATATGTTTAATATCGGATTTCCCGAGCTGATTTTGATTTTAGTCCTGGCTTTGGTAATTTTCGGGCCCAAAAAACTGCCGGAAGTGGGCAAAGCCATAGGCAGCGGCTTGAGGGAATTTAAAAAGGCGACCAGTGACCTGCAAAAAATTATCGAAATTGATGATGATATTAAGAGCACGGAGGCTACCAAGGCAAAGGCTGAAGAAAAATCGGCAGAAGCTGTGGAAACAGGAAGTGAAGGTAAGAAGGAGTAAGATATTTAGAAAGGTGAGAGGGGTATGGAAGATAAAAACCTGTCCCTGACGGAACATTTAAATGATTTAAGAAAGGTTTTCACCGTCAGCTTAACAGCAATCCTGATTATGTCGGCTGTCAGTTACTTTGCGTTTGGCGAGCAGTTGCTTGATTTAATTAGTAATCCTTTGAAAAGTCTAAATGTCAAGCTTGTTTACATCGGTATGGCTGAAGCCTTCATTACCAAAATCAAGATTGCTGTTTTAGGCGGTGTGGTCCTGGCAATGCCGGTAATTCTGTGGCAGGTTTGGCAGTTTGTCGGGCCGGCACTGTTTCCTCACGAGCGTCGGTTTGTCCTGCTGGTCGTACCCCTATCAATAATATTGTTTGTTATGGGAGTTGTTTTTGCGTATTTGGTAGTATTTAATTTTGCGGCACGATTTTTGCTAGTAGTGGTTAGCGGTGACCTGGTGCCCATGCTTTCTGTTGGGCATTACGTGTCGTTTTTAATTGCATTCTTGATACCTTTTGGATTGGTTTTTGAACTACCCATGGTGGTTTACTTTTTGACCAAATTGGGTATCATAAATCACCGCTGGATGGCAAAAAACCGGAAGTTTGCCGTGTTGATTTTCTTCATCCTGGGAGCCGTCCTAACACCGCCTGATGTTATTTCCCAGACTTTACTGGCAGGGCCTATGCTGGTGTTGTATGAGATCAGTGTTATTATTGCTAGATTTGTCAAGCCGAGACAGAAGAGTGAGGAAGCTGTTCAGGAAAGTTAAAATGCGTGATATTTTTATTGAAGGGTTTGCCTCAAAGAAAGGGATTTTCTTTGAGGTTTTTTATATGTCTCGACTTTTTTCAACCAAGCAGCAGGAAATGAGAAGCAGTTTTAGAATTTATTTTAAGTAAAAATATTGTAAAAAAAGAAAAATAAAAAAAAAGAGGTGTGAATATGCGCTGGCGCTTGAACCTTTATTTGATTGCTGTATTGCTGTTGTCACCTGCTGTTTGGTCGCTAATGATGAACTTAACCGGATTTATCAGCGCAGGTTTCATAGGTTTAATTTTTCAGATATTGCTGCAGCCAGGGACACTAATTTGCATGGGCCTGTTTATTGCCGGTACTTTGTGGTGGGTGAATTATCGTGTTATTCCGGCTGTCTCCGCCGGTGGGGAAGGAAACTTGCAAAGGGCGCAAAAGGTAGTATTCTGGTTTCCCATTCAGTTTCTGGCTTTAATTATGGTCTATGCTGTGCTGGGAGGTTTATTTAGCATTGCGGTTTTGGATCAGAGGTTGGTTCAGTTAATGGCATTTGTTTTCGCTTTGACGGAAACATTTTGTATTTCTCTGCCTTTTTATGTGTTGTCCATCAATGCAATAGAGACTAATTTAGGAGATAAAGCATTTCAGGGGAATGGACGTCATTTTCCCTTTGCTTTGCGTATTGGCTCCGGTTTGCTGGGACTGATTATCAGCATCATGGTTTCCATGGTTATCATGTTTTTTGTGTGGCAGGTGCAGTTTGCCGAAAAATATGCCGTGGCGCAAGCGGAAATTGCCGGGTCCATTGAAGCATTCGTCGCCCTGGTGGTTATCTTACTAATCGTGTCTGTTGCTTTTATTGCCACCGTTATGAAAAGTATCTCAGCCGCATTTGGAGCGATTGTAAAGGAACTGCAAAAAGGGGTGGAAAGTGGAGCCGACCTGACAGTACACCTGCCCGTTATGGCCATGGATGAATCCGGTAAGGTGGCCTACTATTTCAACCAGTGGCTAAAGAAACTTGCCGGTATAATGTCAAATATCAAGGAAAGTGGCAAAGAACTGGCAAACTTCAGTGCCAACCTAAAAGTAACTGCCCGTGAAACCGGAGAAACTAGCGACCAGGTGGCGGCGGCAGTACAGCAGATTGCTAATGGAGCGGAAACCCAGGCCTTTAATCTGGAAAATCTGAATAATAATATTCGAATTGTCAATGAGACGGTCCATTCCTTAAAACAGGAAGCCAACAGCATTAACGAACAGGCGAAAGAGGCGGCATCCCTTGGCACTGAAGGAGCGGTCGCGGTTAACGAAGCTAACAGCAAAATACAAAATTTAGGCCAGGTTATCACTGCCATGGCTGATAGCGTACATGAAATGGCCAACGCTGCCCAAGCGATTAGCCAGGTAACAGAGGTAATCGGGGAGATAGCAGACCAGACCCGGCTGCTGGCACTTAATGCTGCCATTGAAGCAGCTCGGGCCGGCGAAGCGGGCCGCGGGTTTGCCGTTGTCTCCGAGGAAATTCGCAAATTGGCCGATAACTCCGTACGCTCAACTGAAGAAATTGGGCAACTGATTGCCCGTGTTCAGGAAAAGGCCAATTTGGTTCAGGAACAGGTGGAAAAAGGGAAGCGTGAAGTGAGCGAGAGTATAGAAGTGGTTTCTCTGTCCAAACAGGCTTTTGCAAAGGTTCGGGAGGGTGCGCAGAAGACCAGCAGTGCGGTGGAAAGAATGGTCGGCAAGTTGGAGCACCTGGTGACAAGTATGGAAAAAGAGACTGAAAACGTCGGTGAAATGGCGGCAATTGCCCAGCAGACGGCAGCGTCTGCTCAGCAAGGTGCTGCCTCCATGCAGAAACAGGCTGCTGTCTCTCAGGAGGTGGCCAGGTTAGCCGAAAAATTGGACGAGTTATCACTGCAAATTAAAGAAAAGGTAAACAGTTTTAAAACCTCGGTTGAATAAGTATTTTCCAAGGCCCAGAGCCTTTTCTTTTTTATATAAAGTTAAGGAAACAAGGGGGAGAGTCTCTGTGTATTTTATCTAGATTCAGTTACCCTGTTGCCGCATTCAGTGCACTGGTATTCGGGTTGATCAGTAAAAGTGACCTGTTCAAATCTATTGCAGTCATCGTTACCGCAATTATTACAGACCAATTCCTTGCCGCATGCCATACTACCACTCCTAACTGGTGACTCTCCCGTTCTATAGGATTAGCTTCCATCAGGAGATAAATTCCTGTTTTTTTTAGAAAATATTTCCTGGAATTTCCCTATAAATGCGGCGGCTGCTGCTCAAAAGCTACTCTCTTTGATAGCGGTTCTTTTTCTGCTATAATTTAACTGGACAAAGAAGTTAGAGGAGGAATAGATTGGCGAAGACATACGCGGAAGTATACGTAGAATTGAAAAACCGGCGTTTGGATAAAACCTTTCACTATAAAATTCCCGAAAGTCTTAAGGAGCAGATCAGTGTTGGGGTACGTGTGACTGTTCCGTTCGGGTCCGGCACGTACCAGGGATATGTTGTAGATTTGGCTGATAGGGCTGATGTTTCTACTGCTAAATCCATAAAAAACGTACTTGACACCAAACCTGTATTTACCGTAAAAGATATTGAACTGGCCCGTTGGATGGCCGAGCAGTACATGTGCCCGTTCGTAGCGGCGCTGGAATGTATGCTGCCGGCGGGTTTGAAGTATGAAAGCCGGACCGTTGTTCGCTTAAAGGAAAATGCGGAGGAAGTTGCGGCGCTTTTAAATACTTTGAAATTTCTCAATCCCGATGCTGCTGCAGTACTGCAAGAACTGATGGACAGGCAGACGGTAGCATTGCAAGCACTAGAAAACAAATTTCCCGGTAAAAATATAGCTGAGGGGTTACAACAACTGAAACAATACGGCATTATTGAAGTACGCAAGGAATTTTACCAGACGGGAATAAGGTATGCCCAGATGGCGGTTGTACCTGAATCCATCAGGGAGCAAGCTGCTGAAGAATTACAGCATTTGCGCCGGAGGGCTCCGAAACAAGCAATCTTACTGGAAACCATATTACAAGCAGGGGGGGAAATTGGCGTCAGCAACCTGTTGCAGCGGTGCGGTGCTTCACGAAGTTCCCTAAATGGCCTGGTGGATAAAGGCTTGGTGAAGCTGAAAAAACAAGTGGACCATAGCAACGCTGGCAGTACCAATTTTCTGGGATTTCCTTTAACGGATGAACAGCGGCAGGTTTACCGCCGCTTGCAAGAAGCTATCCGAATCACCCGGTACCGGCCTTTCTTGCTTCACGGTGTAACCGGAAGTGGTAAGACTGAAATTTACTTGCGCGCTGTGGCCAGCGTGCTGCAAAAGGGCAGACAAGCCCTGGTATTAGTTCCCGAGATAGCTCTTACCCCGCAGATGACGAAACAATTTACCGATCGGTTTGGCGAACAGGTAGCAGTTTTGCACAGTGGTTTTGGGCGGTCCAAAAGATTACAGGAATGGCTACGAATCCGCAATGGTGAAGCCAATGTTGTCTTGGGAGCACGTTCTGCCGTGTTTGCACCTCTTGCCGATATCGGACTGATCATTATAGACGAGGAGCACGAGTCCAGTTACAAACAGGACCGGGTACCCAAGTACCATGCCAGGGAGGTTGCGGAGTTTCGTGCACAGCAGCATCAGGCCGTCCTTCTTATCGCCAGCGCTACTCCGTCGCTGGAAAGCTACGCAAGTGCCAGGCGGGGCCGCTATCAACTACTGACAATGAAAAGGCGGGCCAGTAACAGGCCGTTACCTGCTGTGGCTGTTGTGGACATGAGGGAAGAGAGGCGACAGGGTAACAGCGGTATTTTCAGTACTGCACTGTATCAGTCGCTGGAAAGCTGTATAGACAAGGGCAACCAGGCTATTCTCTTTTTAAACCGCCGGGGCTATTCAAGTTTTTTTATTTGTACCAAATGTGGTTTTACCATTCGCTGCCCGCACTGTGACATTGCCTTGACATATCATGACACCGGAAAAAGACTGTTGTGTCATTACTGCGGGCACCGGCAGCAGGTGACCCACCGGTGTCCCAGGTGCGGGGCATATGCAGTAGGCGGGGTTGGCTGTGGGACACAGCAAGTTGAGCACGAAGTAAAACACCTGTTTCCCGGCGTTCCGGTTATCAGGGTCGATGTGGATACTACTAGGCGCCAGGGATCCCACGAGCGCCTGTTGGAAGACTTTCGCAGTGGTAAAGCCCAACTGTTGATCGGCACCCAAATGGTTGCCAAAGGTTTGGATTTTCCCAATGTAACCCTGGTTGGCGTGGTTTCCGCTGATACAGGTCTCAATTTACCTGATTTCCGGTCTTGGGAAAGGACTTTTCAGTTGTTAACCCAGGTTGCCGGCCGGGCTGGCCGGGGTAAATTGCCAGGTCGCGTGATAGTGCAAACCTACAATCCCGATAACCCGGCCATCGAAAAAGCCAAAGTTCATGATTATGACGGTTTTTTTCGGGAGGAGATAAAGAGACGGCGGCACTTTGGCTACCCCCCGTTTTGTCACTTGTTGCGGATTTTAATTACGGGCCAGGAACAGCAGACAGTTATGGACAGCAGCCAGGTACTGGCAGATTGTATCAAAGAACACTTGTCTTCCGTGGCGGGAGAATTGCTGGGCCCGGCGCCTGCCCCTGTTTCCAAAATAAAAGACAGGCATCGCTGGCATGTGGTGTTGAAGAGTCCGTACTTGCAAGAATTAAAAAAGGTGGTCAACAGGTCGTTGCAGGCCTTTGCGCACAGGTACAATTTTAGCGGAATAATGATTAGTATAGATGTAAATCCCACAGGAATGATTTAGCGGCAGCTTGGAAGGGAGAGAAGGCTAATGGCAGTATACCAAATAGTGAAGCAAGGGGACCCCGTACTGAGGGAGAAGGCTCGTCCTGTGTCTAAAATAAACGCGAATATCCTGAAACTACTGGATAATATGGCCGATACCATGTATGACGCCGAAGGAGTGGGCCTGGCTGCTCCCCAGATTGGCATTTCCAAACGTGTTATCGTCGTGGATTGCGGTGAAGGGCTTATTGAATTGATTAACCCGGAAATTGTTGAAGCAGAAGGCAGTGAAACAGACGTGGAAGGCTGCTTGAGCATTCCCGGTGTACAGGGAATGGTGCCGCGGGCGGCAAAGGTGAAAGTAAGGGGATTGGACAGAAACGGTAAAAAAGTGGAGCTTACTGCTACTGGATTGCTGGCTCGCGCCCTGCAGCATGAGATTGACCATCTGGATGGTATACTATTTATCGATAAAGTAACAGAGTATGTTAAATGAGGTGACAGATTTGCGTGCAGTATTCATGGGAACGCCTGATTTTGCGGTACCGACTTTGGAAAAACTTATAGAAGCAGAATACAAGATTGTGGCAGTAGTAACGCAACCGGACCGGAGGCGGGGCCGCGGAAAAAAAATAAAACCCAGCCCGGTAAAGGAATGTGCATTGCAGCATGGTGTGCCGGTCTTGCAACCGGAAAAATTAGACCGGACGTTTGTTAATCAACTGGGGGAATTACAACCGGATGTAATTATAGTTGTTGCTTACGGGAAGCTGTTGCCTCCGGAAATACTTAACCTGCCGCGCTTTGGCTGTCTCAATGTTCATGCTTCCCTGCTGCCCAAATACCGCGGCGCAGCACCCATTCACCGTGCCATTATCAATGGTGAAAAAGAAAGCGGTGTTTCTATTATGTTGCTGGACGAAGGAATGGATACGGGACCGGTATTCAGTCAGAAGAAAGTAGCCATTCCTGACAGCATGACTGCGGGAGAACTGCATGACCTTTTGGCGGTAGAAGGAGCGCAATTGCTGGTGGAAACCCTGGAAAAATTACCCGGGGGGTTGCAGCCAAAACCTCAGAATGATGCGGAGGCCAGTTATGCGCCGTTGTTAACTAAAGAGGACGAGTACTTGAATTGGGCGGAAGGTGCAGCTGACATAGTCAACCGTATTCGGGGCATGAATCCCTGGCCGGGGGCGTATACTATCTACGAGAACAAGCGGTTAAAAATTTATGGGGCGGAGCAATTTCCTTTTACCGTTAACGACGCTGTTCCCGGCACGGTCGTAGAGATTAATGATAGAGGTTTTGTGGTAATGGCCGGAGATCACAACGGTGTACTGGTAACCGAGGTGCAGATGCAGGGCAAACAAAGAATGAGTGCACCGGCTTTTCTGCGCGGCTGTCACCTGTCTCCCGGAGTATGTCTGGGACGGGAGGAGGAGCAGGAAGATGTATAGTCGCAAGCGCATCTTTATTGCCATGATGACAGCGACCGTCCTGTTGCTGGGAACCGTTGTTTTTGGCGGGTTATTTTTATACTTTAACCGGGCCAACATGGTCAACAAAATTGTGTTGATTGGTATTGGCGGTTTGGTTCTGATATCACTGGCAGTTGTCGGTTTTGGTTTGTTGGTAATGGTGATAACTCTGTGGACCCATAAGACGTTTCCTTCACTGCAAAATTTCGTGATGACAGCAACCAATATCCTGTTTCCTATTGCGTTGCAGATAGGAAAGGTTTTTGGGATTGATCAGGATACCATTAAGAGTTCTTTTATAGCCGTAAATAATCAGCTTGTGGACAACCGAAACATTAGAGTCAAGCCCCATCAATTGCTAATACTGGCACCCCATTGTTTGCAAAATTCCAAATGTCCGTATAAAATTACTATTGATGTCGAAAACTGTCGCCGCTGTGGTGGCTGCCCCATACATGACCTGCACCGCATTAAAGATAAATACGGTGTCAATTTTGTGGTAGCAACCGGGGGTACACTGGCCAGGCGATTTGTCAAGGAATACAAGCCCAGGGCCATAGTGGCCATTGCTTGTGAGCGAGATTTGACCAGCGGGGTGCAGGACGTCAACCCGTTGCCGGTGATTGGGGTGTTAAATATCCGGCCGGAGGGGCCGTGCTTCAACACCCAGGTCAATCTCAATCAGGTGGAAGCAGCAGTGCGGCAGTTCATTGGGGAGGGGGAGCGGCGCACTGCTTACAGTAGTGCAAAACATATAACGGAGGTTTAGGAGGTGTTCTGTCAATGGTTACGTTTGGTTATTTTTTACCTTACTGGCTGTTTGGTGATTGGACTTTTATCTTATTAATACCCGGAATTATTCTCGCCGGATATGCGCAGATGAAGGTACAGGGTACTTTTAATAAATACTTGAGAGTCAGATCCGAGCGCGGGTTGACCGGTGCTCAGGTGGCACGCGAAATCCTTAACCGGGCGGGTTTGTATGATGTCAGAGTTGAACAGATAGCTGGTACTTTGTCTGACCATTATGACCCGCGTCAAAAGGTGCTGCGGCTGTCCCCACAGGTTTACCAGAGCAGTTCTCTGGCAAGCATTGGGGTGGCTGCTCATGAGGCAGGGCATGCTCTGCAGCATGACGAAGGATATTTACCCCTGCAGCTGAGGGCCAATCTTGTGCCCTTCGCCCAATTTGGGTCATCCCTGGCATTTCCCCTATTAATCATGGGCTTAATCATGGGAGTGCCAGAACTGGCTAGGTTTGGCGTTTACTTGTTTACCGCAGTAGTGCTGTTCCAAATAGTGACATTGCCCGTGGAGTTTAATGCCAGTAATCGGGCCATTGCCGTCCTGGAAGGCTACGGTTTTATTTCCCGTGACGAAGTTGGGTCCGTCAGGAAGGTGCTCAGTGCTGCGGCACTGACCTATTTGGCTGCCGCGTTGATGGCGGTTTTGAACCTACTACGCTTGATGATCCTGTCAAACATGCTGGGAGGCAGGGACGAGTAAAAGACGCCTGCTTCCCATACTTTTCGACCAGGAAAGAGGGTTTATTATGGTAGAGCATAAGTCGGCCAGACAAGTTGCATTTGAGATTTTAGAGAGGATTGAATACCACGGGGCTTATGCCAATATTGCTGTCAACCAGGCATTAAGGGGCGCGGTAACAAAACAGGACCGCGCCTTTATTACAGAATTGGTGTACGGGACCGTACGCATGCGCCTGGCGCTTAAGTGGGTGCTGGAAAAATTTCTGGTCAAGCCCTGGCACAAACTTGACCCGGAAATCCGTCTCATATTAATGCTTGGGGCGTATCAGCTGTTGTACATGGACAAGGTACCGGCCAGAGCCGCCGTTAATGAAATGGTGAACCTGGCAAAGAAGGTCAGCAACCGAGGGGCAGCCGGGTTTGTCAACGGGGTGCTCCGGAATGTAATACGTAATCTGGATCAGATATCCTGGCCGTGTAAGGAAAGAGACCCTGTTGCATACCTGTCGGTAGTGTACTCGCATCCCCGCTGGCTGGTTGAACGGTGGCTGGAGCGATTCGGGTTCGAGGAAACAGAGGCCCTGTGCCGGTATAACAATTCACCTGCACCGACTACAGCCAGGGTAAATACCCTCAAGACAACTGGCGCGGCGTTAATACAACAACTTGCGGAGGAAGATGTGGAAACTTCACCGGGGAAGCTCATGCCCGAAGCGGTAGTTATTAAATCAGAGAAGCCTCTAGCTGAGCTGGCTGCTTACAAGCAGGGCATGTTTACACTGCAGGACGAGTCTTCCATGCTGCCGGCGCGAGTTTTGGCAGCCCGGCCAGGAAGTTTGGTTGTAGACGGGTGTGCAGCTCCCGGGGGTAAAGCGACACACATTGCCCAGTTAATGAACAATGAAGGCAGAATCATTGCCTGCGACGTGCATGAGCACAAAATCTCGTTGATTAAGCAAAATAAAGAACGACTGGGCTGCAGTATCATTCAAGAAAGAATGCTGGATGCCAGGGAACTGGGCCGGGTTTACCGGCAGCAGGTGGATTACCTTCTGCTGGATGTTCCCTGTACGGGCCTGGGAGTTCTCTCGCGGCGTGCCGATGCCAGGTGGCGTAAAAACCGGGAGGATATCAAGGAAATGACACGGCTGCAGTGGGAGATACTGACAAAGGCTGTCCCGTGTTTGAAACCAAACGGGGTGCTTGTTTACAGCACCTGTACCCTTACACAAGAGGAAAACGAAGACATGATCTCCGCGTTTTTAAAGCAGTTTCCCGAGTTTGTTATGGACGACTTAACACCTTACATTCCGTTTAAACTATTGGATAAAGATATCACTACGGCACGGAACGGATATCTGCAACTTCTGCCGCAGCATTACGGTGTGGACGGATTCTTTGTGGCCAGAATCAAGAGACGGGGAGATAGTTGATGGGTAAGCAGGATCTGCGTAGTCTGAACTTGAAGGAAATGGAAATACTAGTGACAGAATGGGGTTATCCCAAATTTCGCGCCCGGCAGCTGTTCCACTGGGTACAGCGGCAGGCTGTTTGTGAAATAGATGATATGACCAACCTGCCCCGGTCTTTCCGGGACAGGCTGAAGCAAACCACTGTCATCAACTGCCTGGAGGCTTTGTCTCGGCAGCAGTCCCGGGACGGCAGTACCGTGAAGTTACTGTTTCGTCTGGCCGATGGTGAAACCATTGAAACGGTTGTCATGAACTATGAAGGTCGTACTAACCAGAGAGACCGGGCAACGGTTTGTGTTTCTTCCCAGGTAGGCTGCAGCATGGGATGTGCTTTTTGTGCCACAGGTTTAGGCGGTTGGAAAAGAAATCTTTCGCCGGGAGAAATTGTCAGCCAGGTTATGGATGGAGAACGGGTAACCGGTATCCCTATTGATAATGTGGTTTTAATGGGAATGGGTGAGCCGTTATTAAACTACGATAACGTGGTCAAAGCAATACGCCTCATGAATGATGATGCTGGCTTAAACATCGGCTGGCGGCGTATCACCCTGTCCACATGCGGCCTGGTGCCGCAGATACGGTGTTTGGCCCGGGAGAAAATGCCTATTATCCTGGCAATATCCCTGCACGCGGCAACAGACGAAAAGCGGGACAAATTAATGCCGGTAAATAAAAAGTACCCGATAGGCGAACTGCTGGCAGCTTGCCAGGAGTACGTAGAAATTACCGGCCGCCGGGTTACATTTGAGTACGCCATGATTAAAGGTATCAATGATTCACCGCAGGATGCCGTGAAATTAGGAAAACTTGTGTCCGGGATCAAATGCAACGTGAATTTGATTCCTATCAATCCCGTCCCGGAAACCGGTTTTCTCAGACCGGATGACATCGCAATCAGGAAATTTCGCAGTATCTTGCAGGATATGAACATTAATGTCGTTATCCGTGAAGAAAAGGGAACTGATATTGATGCTGCCTGCGGGCAGCTGCGGCGGCGCCGGTTAAATCTGAAATAAAAAAAGGAAAAAAGTCAACTCAAGGCGAAAACAATACAGGAATTATCCGTTTGAATTCTCAGGGAGTTGAAGGTATGTTAGCAGAAGCAGCTACCCATACTGGTTTGGTGAGGCAAAATAATGAGGATGCTTACATCTTAATACCGGAACTCCAGCTGTATGGAGTGGCTGATGGAATGGGCGGGCATGCTGCCGGGGAAGTGGCCAGTAGTCTGGCTGTTGATGCGTTGGTCAAATATATTCAGCGCAATGCGGGCAGCGCACAGCCGGAAAAGGTGTTGGCAGGTGCAGTGCAGCATGCTAACCGGGAAATCTATAGGCAGGCACAAAAAGAGCCTTCCCGTGCCGGTATGGGTACCACACTTTCCGTCGTCTGGGTATTTGAGAGTACCGTCTATTTGGCTCACGTGGGAGACAGCAGGATATACCTGTTTCGCAACGATACTTTGAAGTTATTAACCAAAGACCATTCTTTTGTTGGTGAAATGATGCGTAATGGTAACATGACACAGGAAGAAGCACAACATCATCCGCAGCGTAATTTGCTTACTCGGGCTTTGGGAATCGAACAGGACGTACTGGTTGATACTGACCGGGTGTCTCTGAAAGAGCAGGATACCTTGTTGTTGTGTACCGATGGTTTAAGCAGTCTTCTTTCCAGCGAAGAAATTTGTCAGGTGTTGAGTAATCCGGACAATTTATCCAGTAAGCTGAATGTTCTTATCGATTTGGCTTTGAAACGTGGCGGTCACGACAATATTACCGTACTGTTGGTGCAAAATACTTAAGAGGTGAAGCCAGTGATTGGTAAAGAACTGGGCGGACGTTACGAGATAATTGAAAAGATCGGTGCCGGCGGTATGGCAGTGGTTTACAAAGGGAGAGATACGCTGCTGAACCGTATTGTTACCGTGAAAGTACTGCGGGAACAGTTCGCCAGCGACGAGGACTTTGTCCGCCGGTTCCGCAGAGAAGCGCAGGCGGTGGCTAGTCTCTCCCACCCGAACATTGTCAGTATTTATGATGTGGGGCAGCAAGACGGTCTGCACTACCTGGTTATTGAATACGTCCAAGGGAAAACCCTTAAAGAATATATTCGGGAAAATGCTCCTTTGGATTTGGAGGAAGCAGTTGACATAGCCATTCAGATTTGTGATGCTTTGGAACACGCGCATGAAAATAACATCATTCACCGGGACATAAAACCCCAGAACATTCTTTTGACCCCTGCAGGTAGGGTGAAAGTAACTGACTTTGGTATAGCGCGGGCCTCCACGGCGGCAACGGTAACATATACCGGCAGTATCGTTGGGTCAGTTCATTACTTGTCGCCGGAGCAGGCCAAAGGGGAAGCTGCTGACGAAAAGTCGGACATATATGCAGCCGGGGTTGTACTTTACGAAATGTTGACGGGTAAACTGCCTTACAGTGGCGAGACTCCGATCACTATTGCTTTAAAACACATTCAGGATACTCCACCACCACCCCGGGAACTGCGGGAAGACGTGCTTCCTCCCATGCTGGAGGAGATAGTTTTCCGGGCCATGGAGAAGGATTATCAGTTGCGTTACGACAGTGCTGCAGAAATGCGCGCTGACCTGCATAAGGTAAAAAACATGCTGTGGTCCGAGGATACACCGAACCAGGCATTTACGCCGGAGCGGGGTAAGGCCGCCAACAAAAAAAGGAAAAGAAGGCTTAAGCCCATAGGATATTTATTGCTGTTGCTGTTATTGATTGGGTTGGGCTACGGTGCCTACTATGCCTTTCAAGCGTATATCAACGTGGCAGAGGTTGATGTGCCGAATGTGAAGGGACAGGAACTGGCGGAAGCCCAGCGTACGCTTTATGAAGTGGGTCTATCTGCGGAGGTGGTATCGCGCCGGCAGCATAAGGAAGTGCCGAGGGAAGCGGTGATTGCCCAGTCACCGGAAGCAGGTGAAAAGGTTAAAAAGGGGCGAATAATCGAGTTGACAGTCAGTTTAGGACCACCGATGGTTGAGGTGCCGGAAGTTATCGGGCTGACGGAGAGAGAGGCACGCATTATTCTGGATAACGAAGGCTTGAAGGTGTCGCCCGATGTGGAAAGGACTTACAATACCGAGGTTGAGGCCGGGAGGGTTATCAGTCAGGAACCTGGACCGGGGACGGCACAACCGGAAGGGACGGAAGTTAGGCTGGTGATAAGCCGTGGTCCCGAGCCGCAGTATATTTCCATGCCCGACTTAAGGGGATTAACCCTGGAAGAAGCCAAGAAAAAATTGCAGGAAGTGCGGCTGGAATTGGGTATGGTTACTTTTCAGACCAGCCGGGAATATTTTTCCGGCCAGATAGCCAGTCAGGATGTTGCACCGGGGGATAAAATATTGCAGGGGCATACCGTAAACTTGGTTATCAGCAGCGGGCCGGGACCGACACCTCAACAGGCATATGTAACCGTCCCCGTGCCCGATGATAACAGGCAACACCGGGTGAAAATCGTGGTTATAGATTTGAAGGGCACTCATGTAGAATATAATCGTGTTCATAAAAGCGGTTCCTTTGTTCAACAATACGTACCTTTTTATACCAGGGGAAAGATACAGATTTATCTGGATGAGGAATTGATTAAGGAGCAAAAAGTACCGTAAGGAGGTTGGTTATTTGGCTGAGGGCATCATCCTCAAAGGCTACAGCGGATTTTACTACGTCCAAACAGGGGACGGACAGGTTGTGGAATGTTCCCTGCGCGGCCGGTTTCGCCAGAAAAAAGTTAAGTTTCTGCCCGGTGACCGGGTGGAAATTTCCGTTGTTGACGAAAAGCGGGGCGTGATTGAAGAACTGCTGCCCCGGGAGACGGAGTTGCTGCGTCCTCCGGTGGCCAACGTAGACCAGGTAATCCTGGTAACCTCTCTGGAGGCCCCGCCTCCGGACTTGGTTTTGCTGGACCGGCTCTTAGTATTTGTGGAGCATATATCAATAATGCCCGTAATCTGTTTTAACAAAATTGACATTGCTGACAAGGAGAATTCTCAGGATATTATTAATATTTATGACAGTATCGGTTACCCCGTGGTAATTACCAGCGCCAAAACGGGGGAAGGCATCGAAAAGCTATCCGATTATCTGGATGGTCACATCACGGTTTTGGCCGGCCCGTCAGGTGCGGGTAAGTCCAGCATTCTCAATGCGTTAAATCCCGAATTTCAACTGCAAACCGGAAAAGTAAGCGAAAAGGTTCGTCGGGGCAGGCATACTACCCGGCATACAGAGTTGTTACCCCTGAACAAAGGATTGGTCGCGGATACTCCCGGGTTCAGCCGCATCAACCTTCCTGACATTCCTCGCGAAGAATTAAGTTTTCTTTTTCCGGAAATGGATGTTTTCCGGGACCGGTGTCGTTTTAACACCTGCTTGCATGACAAAGAACCGGACTGCGGCGTGAAAGAGGCGGTACGGCAGGGTAAAATCAGCCGGTCGCGGTATGAAAATTATTTACAATTTTTAGAGGAAATTATCGAACAGGAAAGGAGTTACTAATGGTAAAGATAGCACCTTCACTGTTAGCAGCCGATTTTGCGAATTTACAACAGGAAGTAAAAAAGGTGGAAGAAGCGGGAGCGGATTACCTGCACCTAGACGTTATGGACGGATTTTTCGTGCCCAATATTACTTTTGGCCCGGGTTTAATTCAAAGCCTGCGGTGCCATTCCCAACTGGTTTTTGACGTGCATCTCATGATAGAACAACCTGACAGATACCTGCAAGATTTTTATCAGGCCGGAGCGGACATCATTACCGTTCATGCGGAAGCGTGCACACACCTGCACCGCACGGTGCAAAGCATTAAACAGTTGGGAGCTAAAGCCGGCGTAGCTTTAAATCCTGCCACGCCGTTAAATAGTATCGAGTACATACTGCCGGATGTGGATTTGGTATTGTTGATGACGGTTAATCCCGGGTTTGGGGGACAGGCATTTATTGAAAATGTTGTGCCGAAAATTAACCGGTTAAAAGAACTGGTCAACACCCTTGACAAGCAGGTGGATATTGAGGTGGATGGCGGCATCAACCAGGAAACGGCGGCCCGGGTGGTAAGAGCCGGTGCCAATGTGTTGGTTGCCGGTTCCTACGTGTTTAAATCTAGCGGTGTGGAAGAAGCGGTACGCAACCTCAGAGCCGCCGGTGATGGAAACTAGAAAGGGAGGAAGCAAGAATATGCGCGTTGGAATTGTCAGTGATACACACGGTGACGTAGAGGCGTGGCGCAAGGTTAAGCAGATTTTTAGCAATGTTGATGTTATACTTCATTGTGGGGATGTCCTTTATCACGGCCCGCGCAATCCCATAGTGGCCGGTTATAATCCCGGTGCGCTGTCCGTGGAACTGGGAGACTTGAATGTGCCTGTTATTTGCGCCCGAGGAAACTGTGATGCCGACGTGGACCAGATGGTATTGCCATTTGTATTACAGGAACCGGGTGCAGTTTTTTGGCAGGAGTTGAAAATTTTCATACATCACGGCCACTTATGGATGGGAGAAAAGCTGGTTAAGGTGGGCATGAAGCAAGGGGCGGAGATTTGCTGCCACGGTCACAATCATATTCCCGAAATAACTCAATACGGTGACATATGGCTGATTAATCCGGGAAGTCCCAGTTTACCCAAAGGTGGTTACCCGCCTACCGCGGCATTAATTGAGGCAGGACAGGCCAAACTTATCAATATTGAAACCGGTGAAGTTATTGTCAGTCAAAACTTGCGGTAGGAGTAAGTATTAAATAAAAAAGAGACCGGCAAACCAGTCTCTTAAATTGCACGTTGCACTTTTCCGGAGCGAAGGCAGCGAGTGCAGACGTAAATTCTTTTTGGCGAACCGTCTACCAGGGCTTTAACCTTTTGCAGGTTGGGAGCCCAGGTGCGTTTCGTTTTAATATTGGAGTGGCTGACCTTATTACCAGTTACAACACCTTTACCACATACTTCACATTTTGCCATTGTTCAGTGCACCTCCTTAGAGCTACAAGTAAACACCTTTTAGTATTTTATCAAAAATGCGAATCACTGGCAAGTGAAAAGTGACTTTCCTTTGTCGGAAGATTAGTCAACTATTGACTTAGGCAGGATAATTGCTTATAGTTAAGTTTTGTAAGTTTGGGTGCAACCAACTTCGGGCTGACCGGAATGCGAGGAGGCTTTTTTATGGTACATGCTCAGGAAATGCAAAATGACTACGGAAAAATTTTTGTTAGCAATGCTGTTATTGCGTCAATCGCCGGTTTGGCAGCTATGGAATGCTACGGCGTAGTGGGAATGGCTTCACAAAGAATTAAAGACGGTATTGTGGAACTGTTGCGTGGTGAAGCCCTGAGCAAGGGCGTTGAGGTGAAAAATGCGGAAAACGGCATTGTGATTGACGTCTATATTGTGGTTAGTTACGGGACCAAAATATCCGAAGTGGCGCACAATATCATGGACAAGGTGCGTTACACCGTGGAACAAAAATTGGGGATACCTGTATTGGCAGTGAATGTTACAGTGCAGGGAGTAAAGGTTAGCGATTAAATTGGGCAAGGGGTTGACAGCATGAATGCAGAACAGCTGATTAAATTCTTTCATGGCGGTAGCCAGTATTTAATGCAAAATAAAGCAGCTGTGGATGCGTTAAATGTTTTTCCCGTGCCCGACGGGGACACGGGAACCAATATGTCTTTGACCATGCAGGCGGCGGTGAAAGAAATTAATCCCGGCGAAATGACAATAGCTCAAGTGGCCCAAGCCGTGGCCAACGGTTCATTGATGGGGGCCCGCGGTAATTCGGGAGTTATTTTGTCCCAGTTGTTTCGTGGGTTTGCCCAGGGATTGGAAAATGCCGGTTCCCATATCAGTGCGGAGCAACTGGCTGCCGCCCTGCAAAACGCGGTGGATACGGCCTATAAAGCAGTGATGCGGCCCGTTGAGGGCACAATTCTCAGTGTAGCCAGGGCCTGTGCCGCAGGTGCAAAAGAAGCGTTACAGCAGGGCAAAGACAGCTTGGAGGTGATGGAAGCTGCTCTGCAATACGGGGAAACGGCTTTGGCAAAAACTCCGGAGCAACTGGCCGTCTTAAAGGAGGCCGGGGTTGTAGACGCTGGTGGCCAGGGTTTACTGTTTATCATGAAAGGCGGGATTAAGGCCCTTAAGGGCGAAGCGGTGGAAACCTTGACTGCGGAAGAAGTGAAAGTTGTGGAAAGAGAACAACCTGCGACACAGGAACCGGCCAGTATAAAGTACCAATACTGTACAGAATTTATTTTAAAAGGTAGTAATCTGAATGGCCCGGCGTTCCGCACGTCTTTGGAGTCTCTTGGTGATAGCTTGTTGGTTGTGGGTACGGAAAATATGTTGAAAGTACACATACATACCAATAATCCTGGCACCGTATTGGAAAAAGCGGTGGCGCAGGGAACTTTGCATGATATCAAAATAGACAATATGGCAGAGCAGCATCGTACCAAGTTGGAACAGGAAATTAAATCCCAGGCAGGTAAGGAACTAGGCGTGGTGGCAGTTGCGGTAGGCCACGGCTTGTCTCGATTATTTACCAACCTAGGAGCAGACCAAATTGTATCCGGTGGGCAAACCATGAACCCGAGCACGGAGGACCTGGTAGCTGCTATCAACAGTGTGCCGGCGGATAAGGTAATAGTTCTGCCCAATAACAAAAATATTATTATGGCAGCACAACAGGCACAAAATTTGGTTGATAAGGAAGTTGCCGTAATTCCTTCAAAAACTTTCCCGCAGGGTATAGCTGCAATGCTGGCTTTTAATGCAGAAGCTTCTCTTGCGGAAAATGGTGCAGCCATGAATGAAGCCATGGATTTGGTTGTATCCGGCGAGGTTACCTATGCAGTGCGGGATTCCAGCGTGAATGGTTTAAAAATTAGTGAGGGTGATATTTTAGGCATCAAGGACGGGGAAATTGAGGTCGTGGGCACGGAAGTGCAACAGGTGGTAATCGAATTGTTGGAAAAAATGGCGGACGAAGATGCCGAACTGCTTACCCTTTACTATGGGCAAGACGTAACCGCAGAAGAGGCTGGGGAACTGCGGAAGAAAATTGAACAACAGTTTCCCGACCTGGAAACCGAAGTCTATGCGGGAGGTCAGCCGGTTTATTATTATATAATTTCTCTGGAATAAATGGCGTTTTGTCAATACAGTAAACCAAAGTTTGCCTCTCTTTGTTGTTGCATAATCTTTCCAACCGTACTGGAGTGAAGGCATTGGAAGTCAGGCGTGTTTTACGTGAGTTGAAACAGGCCCTAATAAGCGAGCAAAAAAAGAACTGTACGGGCACCGGTGTGTTTGGCGGATTTATTCCCTATATCAAAAAATTGCTTCAGATACTGGAGGGCGAGGATTTATCTCAGGAGGAACAGGCTCTCAGTCGCAGGCTTTCGAACCTGGTTAAGCATTACGAATACTGGCGGCCTGAAGAGCGTTATTGCCGACTCCAGGAAGTTCTGGCAGTGATAGAGGATATGGATACGGTTGAAGTTAATGCCTGTTCCGGCAACCAGGAATTAGAGTTAATGATGCAGGATGTACGTTATGTCAAGGGTGTTGGGCCTAAGCGCCGTGAGCAGTTTTACCGCCTGGGAATAAATAATGTCTATGATTTGTTGTATTATTTTCCTAGAAGATATGAGGACCGGACTCAATTAAAGAAATTTTCCCAACTCACACCGGAGCAGGTGGAAACTGTGCAGGGAGAAGTGACTTCCGTGCAGACTGTTATGCCGAGGAAAGGTCTTACCATTGTCAAAGCCATGTTATTTGACGGCGAAGGTTACGGTTTTGCAGTATGGTTTAATCAAAGTTATTTGAAAAACAAGCTGCAATCGGGCTTGAAATTAATTGTTACGGGAAAAGTACGTTACCAGTACGGTTATAAGGAAATAAACGTGTCCGAGTTTGAAATTTTAGGTGAGGTGCAGGAAAACAGTATACATACCGCCCGGATAGTTCCGGTTTATGCCACTACGGCAGGCTTAAGCCAGAGATTGATCAGACAGGTTATTCATCAGGCGCTGCAGAATTTGCCGCGGGATTTTGAGTTTCTTCCCCAAACGATTATCGACAAGTACAAGTTACCGGCTTTGACGGAAGCGTTATACCAGGCGCATTTCCCTGACGATTGGTCCCGGTTGAAAACAGCCAAGAGGCGCCTGGCCTATGAAGAATTGTTTTTGCTACAGGTAGCTTTGGCAGACCGGACACGCAAGGTCAAGACAATGAATGGAATCAGCCATTGCCATGAAGGTGACCTCTGGCAGCAGTTTTTTGCTAAACTGCCATTTAGTCTTACCAGAGCGCAGCGCAGGGTGATCAACGAAATCAGGGAGGATATGAATAGCAGGCAACCCATGACCAGGCTGCTCCAGGGTGATGTAGGCTCTGGTAAGACGGTTGTTGCTGCTGCGGCGGCAGTCAAGGCGGTGGCAAACGGCAGCCAGGTGGCTTTTATGGCTCCCACGGAAATTCTGGCAGAGCAGCACTTTCGTTCTCTGCAGGCTTTTTTTGCTGAACTTGATATAAGTGTTGCGCTGCTTACCGGAAGCCTGACAGCTAAAGCCAGGGCAGAGACTTTGAGCCGGCTCAGTACTGGTAAAGCCAGTGTGGTAGTGGGAACGCACGCACTTATTCAAGAAGATGTTCAGTTCAAGAGCCTGGGTTTGGTTATTGTAGATGAACAGCATCGTTTTGGAGTGGTGCAAAGAGATAAACTGCTGGCCAAGGGGAAAAATGCCGACTTGCTGGTAATGACGGCTACCCCTATTCCCAGAACCCTATCATTGACTTTATACGGGGATTTGCAGCTTTCCATAATCGATGAATTACCTCCGGGACGTGCAAAAGTGATTACCCGCTGGGTGAATGAAGAGCGAAGGCCCCGTATTTATAGATTTCTACGTCAGGAAATGGCTGCCGGAAGGCAAGTTTATGTTGTCTGCCCGCTGGTGGCGGAATCAGAAAAACTTGACTTAATGGCTGCAGAGGAAATGGCAGACAAATTACAAAAAATTTTTTCCGAATTTAGCGTTAGGCTGCTGCATGGTCAAATGAAACCTGCTGAAAAGGAGGAAATCATGCAGGGGTTCTACCAGGGAGAAATTGATCTCCTGGTTTCGACAACAGTTATTGAGGTGGGTGTGGATGTTCCCAATGCTACGGTGATGCTTATCGAAGGTGCAGAACGTTTTGGATTGGCGCAGTTGCATCAACTGCGGGGCCGGATTGGGCGCGGCGAACACCGTTCTTACTGTATTCTTTTTGGACAGCCCAAGACTGACGTAGGGCGGCAGCGTTTGCGAGTTATGGAGAAAACAACCGATGGTTTTGTCATAGCAGAAGAAGATTTGCGGCTACGCGGTCCCGGTGAGTTTTTTGGGACAAAACAGCACGGTTTGCCTGAATTTAAGGTAGCGGATTTGACGCGGGACAGCGTGTTGGTGCAGCGGGCTGCGCGGGATGCCCAACATTTTGTTGCAAGTGCTTCGGGACAGCAGTTAAGTGTAATGAGGGATTTAATAAAGTTTCGTTTTGGTGAAGTGAGTGTTTCTTAATAAATTTAGACAATAAAAAGGAAGGATTTCCTCAGGGAATTATCCTTCCTTTTTTTGTTGCAGAGTGCTGATTAATTTAGGTGCTTGGTCATAATGTTTCCAGGATAAATAATCTTTATGCGTGCACAATATAAATGAGGTGATTATCAATGAGTAAGACAAAATTGAATCCAGTAGCAATGATGGAAAAGTACAAATACGAAATTGCACAAGAAATGGGTCTCAACCATCGGATGAAAAAGAGGAAAAAGACACCCAAGTAAAGATAGAGTTGTCAAACCATACAAATACTTCTAGCGTTATTGCGGTATAAAAATAGGGCTTTAAGAGCAATACTAAGACTACCAAGCCGCAAAGGAGGTGAATAAAATGGCAGCAGGCCAAAAAACCAATCAACTGGTTGTACCTCAAGCAAGACAGGCTTTAGAACAACTGAAGCAAGAAACAGCAGCTGAACTTGGTATCCAAAATTACCAAGGTTATTTAGGCGACGTTCCTTCCAGACTAAATGGTGCTGTTGGTGGACACATGGTTAGAAAAATGATTCAAGCTTACGAGCAAAATTTAGCCAATCAACAACCACAACAATAAATGTAAAAAAAAACTATCCTTAAAAAAGGAGGTGAACTCAAATGGCAGCAGGTCAAAAGCGTAACACTCTGGTAGTTCCACAAGCCCAGAAGGCAATGGAACAATTCAAATATGAAACTGCCGCAGAAGTTGGTCTGAACTGGACCGGTGGTTATGGTGGTGACATTCCTGCCAAACAATGGGGTCATGTTGGTGGACAAATGGTTAAGAAAATGATTCAAGCTTATGAACAACAAGTTGCAGGACAAACCACTCAACCCAGTCCGTTGCAATAAATTAACTTGATAGAAGCGGGTCGTTTTGATGACCCGCTTTATATAATTTTGCAACCACAATTCTGTTATTATTTTGTACGGTTTTGTTCAAAAATATTCAATGTTCCACAGAAAAAATAGTTCTTGATTGGTACATAAATAAAGTTTTATTGATTGATAATATTCATTAGTACGTGTGAAAGGAGGATTGTAATAAATGGCAAAAAACACACAGCAAAAAATCACCAAAAAAAATGACCTGGAATTGGCCCAGGAACTGATTGCAGAAACAGCTAAAGGGGAAAAGGTTATGGATGATGTAAGGCCTAAATATGAAATCTTTCCCGGAGAATAATAAAAAAGGGCCCAGTTTAACTGGGCCTTTAGCAGTTATTGTAAAAAAGCCAGTGCCTCTTCTTGTCCCACGCCCGGATGCAGACCCTGGTTCACTCCCAATGCTATGGTCTTGGAAATCCGGTCGATTAAATCATCGATTTCTTTTGGTGTTACCGTCAAATTACCTTCAAATGGTTTTAAAACTTCACTTACTCCTGTCTCCACCATCTGCTGGTTCATGGCAGTGCGTAAATTAGGGTGCGCTTCCATAATTTTATTAAACGCTTCAAATGCAAATACTGCCGCATGTACTACTGTCGGAACTCCGATGGCAATAACCGGTACTCCCAAAGTCTGGTGGTTCAATCCTTTTCGCTGGTTGCCTATTCCCGAACCCGGGTTGATACCGGTGTCGGCCAGCTGGACAGTGGTACTGATTCTCTCCACAGCCCTGGCTGCCAGCGAATCTACAGCAATGACAATATTAGGTTGAGTTTTTTCCACGACGCCCTTTATGATTTCTGCCGTTTCTATGCCTGTAATGCCCAAAACACCTGGGGACAAAGCAGCTACCGGTCTCAACCCGCCCTTAACGGCATCGGGAGCGTATTTATGCAAGTGCCGGGTTACCAGGCACTGGTCAATGACTCTTGGTCCCAAAGCATCGGGAGTTGCGTCCCAATTTCCCAATCCCACGAGCAATACCAAAGCATCTTCTGTCAGATTAAAATTTTTCAGCATCAGTTCTAGTTTTTCAGCGATTACCCTGCTGACCTCCTGCTGGACGCGGTTGTCAATATGACGCAGCTGGGGTGCTTCGATAGTAATGTAATTGCCTTGCGGTTTGTTAAGAGCGGCAACTCCCTGCTCGTCAACAATACTCACGGTGGTAACGGAACAATATTCGTAGTCTTCCTTTTTTTCCTTCACACCGGGGATTTCTCTCTGAGTATCGCCTCGCAGGACTTCCTGCGCTTCAACTGCCAGGTCCAGCTGTACTCCCATGTTTTGTAAGAATGATTTTACTTTCAATGGAACCTGCCTCCTTATCAGTTATTATGTTCTTAGTATAAGATGAGAGAAAGTTTCTTATACCAATTGTTAGGAAAAGGGTTGCAGGAGAAAAGGTTAAGCCGTAGAAATAGATACAAAAATAAAGGAGGTAGCTTCATGGAAGTAAAGTGTTCCATTTGTGGCAGAAAACAGGAAATAACGAAAGTCCACAAGGATTTTCAGAAGTTACGCAAAGACCCGACAGCACCGTTTATCTGTGATTACTGCAACGATCGTTTGAAGTTTCAGGCAAGAGAGGAGCAAAAACCCAAGCAGCCCATGTGAATTTTACGTGATAAAATTTAAGAAGGCGGTAATGATAGTGATACCGCCTTCCTTGGGAGAGGAGAAACCGGAGGAAGAGCTCATGGGGGAGGGTTATTTTGTAAAATAACCTCTAAGCTCTTCATTTCATTTAGTATTATGGTCAACACTGCGGGATAATATACGTAAAAAAATAAAAAATTTCAAAGATTTTTTCTTACGCATAAATTGTCGAGATTTATTCCAGAATATGCTATAATGCATGTGGCGAGGTGGCTTTACAGTGCGTGTTATTGCTGGCACGGCCAAAGGGCGGCGTCTCAAAGCACCCAAGGGGATGAAGACACGACCGACCAGTGACAGGGTTAAGGAAGCGGTATTTAATATTCTTAGTCCTTATGTTGGACAGGCCCGATTCTTGGACCTGTTTGCCGGTAGCGGGGCCATGGGCATAGAAGCGCTCAGCCGTGGTGCCAGCACGGCAACGTTTGTAGAAAACGATAAGGCGGCATTAAATGTTATTAAGACCAATATCAGGAACTGCGGTTTTACGGATTTCTCGCGGGTAATTCCCGGCGATGTCTTTTCCGTATTGCGTAAATTACAGGGTGAACAATTTGATTTGATTTACGTTGACCCGCCGTATAGCACCAAGTTGGGGACGGAGGTGTTGACGCAGTTAATTGATTATCAGCTCTTAACTGCTGGCTCGTTGGTGATGGTGGAAACGAGACGTGCAGACCATGTCACCGTCGATATTTCAGAACTGAAGCAAGTTACGGTCAGAGAATATGGGGATACTGCAGTCTGTTTTTTTGAAAAGTTAGATTAAATTAGGAGGTTTTGGCATGGAGCAAATTAATGGCTGCTTGAAATTAATGGACGACCTGGAAGAACTAATTGTTAACGGCACCAGGGTGCCCATGAGCGGTAAGGTGATAGTGGACCAGGAGTTGGTTTTGGAAATCATTGATAAAATAAGAGGATTGCTGCCTGCAGAACTGCACAAGGCGCAGCAGATTAATCAGGAGAGAAAGCAGTTGCTTCATGAGGCCAAACTGGAGGCAGAACGCATTCTCAATGAGGCCCGTTCGCATATTGACCGTATGATTTCGGAAGAGGAAATTGTTAAACAGGCGAAAAGCAGGGGCGAAGACATAATTAAACAGGCTGAAAAAACAGCGAAACAGATTAGAGAAGGGTCTACCAACTATGCTGACGATATACTGAGCAATCTGGAAGCAAGTCTGGAAAAAACCCTATCTGTGGTTCGGAAGGGTCGTCAGGAACTGCAGGCAACCAAATCCAAATATGCCAGCTAAAGTCATCCCCATACTCTGAAGCCGAAAGTATTTCTAATTGCATGCAGCACCAGTGCCGCTGCCGTCATGGCTGCCAATGCCGCGAGGGAAATCATCAGGGGGACGAAAATGGCCATGATGGAAAGCGTTGGGTAGTGGCTGTTTACTGGCGGTATGGTTTCCAAATGGGAGAATGCCGGGTATGCAGGTCCCAGGAACAATGTAATGAAGAATGCTGCCAGTATGCCGTGAGCGATGCGGCTGAGAACAAAGGGCCACAGCCGCAAATCGGTTTTTGCGGTAAAGCTGGCAATCTGCGCGTGAACCGACAGACCGCTCCAACCCAGTACCAGGCTCACTGCAATTAACTGCTGGTACAGAGGTGCGGAAACTTCGCTGGCAAATTTAGAACCCAGAGTCACCTCAAACAAGCCTGCTGCCAGTGCTTGCGAAAGTTCCCTGTTCAGGCTGAATGCTTCCAGCATGGTGCCAAACAGGTTGCTGATGACAGGAATTATGCCAAGCCTAAACAGTACTTCCAGCACAACGGAAAAAAGAATTATGAAGCCGCCTATTGAACTGAGCGTATGGACGGATTTTTTTATGGCGTCGCCCAGTTGCTGTCCAAGCGGTCTGTCGTCCTTTCGCTGGGCTTCCAGCATGGCGTAAATACTGCGGCTTAACAGGTGAGAGTTATCAACCTGGTAAGTCCTCTGCTCCGGGTCGTGATACCCGTGAAAACGCAGCAGCAGCCCCAGACAGAGATTGGCGCAGTAGTGGGAGACGGCAATGATGGCTCCCAGTTGAGGGTTATGAAACATACCGATGGCGACTGCGCCAAACATGAACAGGGGGCTGGCGTTATTGGTGAAGGACATCAGTCTTTCGCCTTCATTTCGCGTGCATAATTTGTTTTTCCGCAGGTCAACAGTCAGTACGGTGCCAATGGGGAACCCGGAAGTATATCCCATGACCATGACAAAAGCACCGTTTCCGGGTATGTTAAAAATAGGTTTCATTAAGGGTTCCAACAGTACTCCTAAAAAATGTACTATGCCAAAAGACATCATCAAGTTTGAGACAATAAAGAAGGGCAGCAGGGCTGGAAACACGATGTTCCACCATGTTTCCAGGCCGCGTACGGACGCGTGAAATACTTCCTTGGGAAATGCCATCAAACATGTAAAAAAAATCACCAGGCATAGTGCTTTAAAGATTCCTGTATGGTTTTTCTTGTCTGCTGTGGTGATAATGTTTTTCATTACACTTTCCACCTTAATACGGATACCCCGGGCCATTTTAAAATAATTTACGTCAGTTATTAATATATTAACATTGAAACAGGTTTAGACCTGTGTAATTAGCGGTCGGCGCGGTTAGAATATAATGGTGAGGTGAAGTTACTTGGCCGGCAAAAAGCCACGAGTTGGATTGGCTTTGGGCGCAGGTGCTGCCCGGGGATTGGCGCATTTGGGGGTGCTGCAGGAGTTAATCAAGGCACAAATTCCCATTGACCTGGTAACCGGCAGCAGTATCGGGAGTGTCTTTGGTGCCCTGTACGCATGCGGGCATGATTTTGACCGGTTAGAGCGGTTTGCCCTGGAGTTAAAACAAAAACACTTCATTGACTTTACCGTGCCCCGCATGGGGCTGATCCGTGGCAATAAAGTGGAAGAAATGTTTAAGCTGCTCACACAAAATAAAACTTTCGAAGAATTAAATGTGCCTTTGTATATAGTCAGTGTCGATTTGGTTACGGGCGAAAAGGTTGTTTTTGAGACGGGTAGTGTTGCCAAGGCGCTGCGAGCCAGCGTAGCTATTCCCGGTATCTTTCAACCGTTAGTAACGGATGGCAAGGTCCTGGTGGACGGTGCGGTGCTGGACAGGATACCCATTGGCGTAGCCCGGGAAAAGGGAGCGGATTTAGTAATTGCTGTGGATGTGAAATACGGCGGTGAGAGACGCAAGGTGCAAAGTGTAAACAACATTTTTGACGTGATCCTGTTAAGCCTGGACTTGTTGGACAGGGAGCTGGTCAGCCATACTATAGTTGACGCGGACATTGTTATCCGACCGGAGTTAAGCGATATCAATCCCAACAATTTTGATGATGCTCATGAAGGTATTGTTCGCGGCAGAAAAGCAGCAAGAGAAATGTTAGATGATATTGTAAAGCTAATTGAGGGTTATAAAAAGGAATAAACTAAAAACTAAAATTTAATTAGAAAGAGGGGTCAAAGTGAAAGTATTAGTAATTAATTGTGGTAGTTCATCTTTAAAGTACCAGCTTTTTGACATGACAACTGAGGAAGTTCTGGCCAAAGGTATTGTAGAGAGAATAGGTTTAAAAGGGTCTCAGCTGACTCATAAGCCGAGAGGCAAGGAAAACTATGTTCAGGAGGCCGAAATCAGCGATCATAACAAGGCAATAGAATTGGTCATCAAGGCCTTGACAGATGAACAGCACGGGGTGGTAAATGACATTGGTGAAATTGATGCCGTCGGTCATCGTGTAGCTCATGGTGGCGCTGTATTTTCTGAATCCGCTTTAGTGGATGACAAGGTGAAAAAGGAAATAGAAAAATTAATTGAACTGGCACCGCTACATAACCCGCCCAACCTGTTGGGAATTCAAGCGGCTGAAAAACTGCTGCCCAATGTACCGCAGGTGGCCGTATTTGATACCGCATTTCACCAGACCATTCCCGCGAAAGCATATATGTACAGCTTACCCTACGAGTATTACGAAAAATATGGTATCCGCAGGTACGGTTTCCACGGAACGTCACACAAATATGTGGCCCAAAAGGCAGCGGAAATGATGGGTAGGGATTTTAACGAGCTCAAAATTATTACATGTCATTTGGGCAACGGCGCCAGTGTGACAGCCATTGGTAACGGTAAGTCTCAGGAAACCAGTATGGGCTTTACCCCGTTGGAGGGGTTGACCATGGGTACGCGCAGCGGCGATTTGGACCCGGCGATTGTTTCATTCTTAATGGAAAAAGAAGGTTTGAGTGCGGAAGAAGTTAACCAGGTATTAAATAAAAAGAGCGGCGTATTGGGAATATCCGGCGTCAGCAGTGATTTCCGGGATCTTGAAGAAGCAGCGAAACAGGGCAATGAAAGAGCACAGCTGGCAATTGACGTGTTTGTGCATAATGTGAAGAAATATATTGGCGCCTATGTGGCTGTCTTAAACGGATTAGATGCCCTGATATTCACAGCAGGGCTAGGTGAAAATTCAGCGGAAATTCGTTCGGCAATCTGCAAGGACATGGATTACCTGGGAATCAAGATCGATGAACAGAAAAATCAGGTTCGGGGTGAAGCTAAAGATATTTCTGCGACGGATGCATCTGTGAAAACTTTTGTTATTCCTACCAATGAAGAATTAATGATTGCCAGAGATACCAAACGTTTGGTGCTTGACACCTAATTATACCGTTGGGTATAATACTCATTGTATGTCAAATGCAGATACCTCATGTAATTTCCTTTCCGGTTCTAAATGCCTTTGCGGAATGGAGTGTTTTTCTTGAAACTGGAAGTAAAAGAATTGTTGGAAGAGGTAGGGACTGAAAAGCGGTTTCATTTTGCGGAGAATTGGGACAGGTTGGAGACAGCACAGGGCCAGGTGGAATTTACCGAGCCTGTAGTTTTTGATGGTAAAGCCACCAATATTGACTCCAACGTGTTGGTACAGGGGAATATAACTTCTGCTGTGGAGTTACATTGCAGCAGGTGCCTGAAGGCATTTACCTATCCGATAAATGTTGATTACACTGAGCAGTACTGTAGAGCAAATAAAGACGGGCATGATGAGTGCAGGTTATTTCACGGTAATGAAATTGATTTTACCCAGCCGGTTATCGAGGAGTTAATTCTCGCGCTGCCCATGAAATGGCTATGCCGGGAAAAATGTGAAGGACTGTGCCCGCAGTGCGGTCAGGATTTAAATGTAGCAAAATGTGATTGCCAGGTTGAGGATATTAATCCAAGAATGGAAGTTCTCAAGAAGTTTTTTGAAAAGGAGTAGGAAGGAGGGGAGAACTTTGGCTGTTCCAAAGAGAAGACAATCGAAGGCCAGAACTAGAAAGAGAAGAAGTCAGTGGATGAAGCTAAAAGGTCCCAAATTGGTGGAATGTCCGCAGTGTCATGAACTGAAGTTACCTCACCGTGCTTGTCCGGAATGCGGATTTTACAAGGGTAAAGAGGTTTTAGATAAGGTAGCTGAATAATATTGGGAATTAAGTACAAGCTAAGGGTCAGAAATTGGCCCTTATTTTTTTGTTTTGCATTGAATTTAGGTGAAACATCCATTATAATATTGTTAGTTTTATTAGCAGGTAATAACACCTGGTATTACATAAAGGGTGGGTTTTCGACATGGGTGGTAGGTTTCTGCCGCGAAAGGAGAGGCAAGAACGTCTGGCAATATACCTGAAGCAAAACCCCTTTGCTACGGATGAAGAGCTGGCACAGAGGTTTAACGTTAGCATACCCACGATACGTTTGGACAGGGCGGCTTTGGGAATACCTGAACTACGTAAACGAGTGAAGCACGTGGCAGAAGAAGCGTACACGCAAATCAGATCTATGCATGAGACGGAACTGGTAGGGGAACTGGTAGACCTGGAACTGGATAAGCAGGCCATTTCCATAATGGAAGTAACGGAAGAAATGGTACTGGAAAAGACACAAATTCTCCGGGGGCACTACTTGTTCGCCCAGGCCAATTCGTTAGCTGCCGCCGTTTTGGATGCCGATGTGGTTTTGACAGGCAGCTGCCGGCTTCGGTTTAAAAGGCCGGTTTATTTGCATGAAAAAGTGGTGGCAAAAGCTGTTGTCAAGGTAAAAAAGATCAATTCCGCCTTGGTGTCGGTGTATTCCAAAGTGGATAACGAAATAGTGTTCCGGGCACAATTGATTATGCTAATGCAGGAATAGCGGAGGTGACGCTGGTTGAAAATTGCTGTTGATGCAATGGGGGGCGATTATGCCCCGGAAGAAATTGTAGCAGGTGCCCTGGCGGCAAAAAGGGATTTTGGGTACCAAGTGGTTTTGGTTGGTGATGAAGCAAGATTAGCCAAACTTGTTGGCAGTGCAAACATAGAAATCGTTCACGCCTCTCAAGTAATACATATGGACGAAAGCCCGGCAGTTGCCGTGCGGCAGAAGAAAGATGCCTCCATTGTTGTTGCTACCAGACTGGTTAAGGAGGGTGAGGCACAGGCGGTAGTTTCCGCCGGCAGTACCGGGGCGCAAATGACAGCAGCCTTGTTTGGCTTAGGCCGTATCAGAGGGATTAAACGGCCGGCTATTTCCACTATTCTACCAACTGAAAACGGTGGAAAGGTTCTGCTGGACAGCGGTGCCAATACTGACTGCAAGCCGGAGCACCTGGTGCAGTTTGCTTATATGGGCAGTATCTACGCCGAGAAAGTACTGGGAATAGAAAATCCTTCCGTGGGTCTGCTTAATATCGGCGCAGAAGAGACAAAAGGAAACGAACTTACCGTGGCTACATATCAACTGCTCAAGGAAGCTAATCTCAATTTTGTTGGAAACATTGAGCCCAGGGATATTCCTAAAGGAAGGGTGGATGTTATTGTCTGTGATGGATTTGTAGGCAACACCGTGTTGAAGCTGGCTGAAGGACTGGGAATGTTTTTAATTGGTAAGATTAAAGAGCAACTGACCGGCTCATTCCGTTCCAAAATAGGTGCTGCTTTGGTTGCTCCCTCTTTAAAGGAGATAAAAAAAATGATGGATTACAGTGAGTACGGGGGTGCGCCATTGTTGGGAATAAATGGTGTGAGTATCATCTGTCATGGTAGTTCCAGGGCCAAGGCAATTAGGAACGCGGTAAAAGCTGCGGCAACGTGCGTGGAAAACGGCTTTGTTGACGTCATCAAAAATGTTGTACAAGGGGAAGATGCCTAGTGTTTACTCAACGAGGTGTGAGCATAATAGGGACCGGGTCATACGTGCCGGAACAGGTTATTACCAATCAGGATTTGGAAAAAATGGTGGACACCAGTGACCAGTGGATTATAACAAGAACCGGGATTAAGGAACGCAGGCGTGCAGCGGCTCATGAGGCCACTTCTGACCTGTGTTACCAGGCGGCCGTAAAAGCACTAGATTCGGCGGGTGTTGCTCCCGAAGAGCTTGATTTGATAATTGTGGCTACGGTTACTCCCGACATGCTTTTCCCGTCAACGGCATGCTTGCTCCAGGAAAAGCTGGGTGCCCAAAAGGCAGCCGCATTTGATTTGGAAGCGGCCTGTACCGGGTTTATTTACGGTTTAGCCGTTGGCAGCCAGTTTATTGCCACGGGAATGTATGAAAAGGTGCTGGTTGTAGGTGCGGAAGTTTTGAGCAGTATTGTGGACTGGGAGGATCGCAACACCTGTGTGCTGTTTGGGGACGGAGCCGGTGCCTGTGTCTTGGGACCTGCCAAGCCCGGTGAAGGTATTCTCTCGCTGTATCTCGGGGCTGATGGCAGTGGCGGGCACCTGCTGTATTTGCCTGCCGGAGGTTCCCGTAAACCTGTCGCTAGGGAAACAGTTGAGAACAAAGAGCATTATATAAAAATGTGCGGCAATGAAGTGTTTAAGTTTGCCGTGCGTGTGATGGGAGAGGCATCCATGAAGGCGCTGGAACAAGCGGGCTTAAGTAAGGAAGATATTGATTTTCTGGTACCGCACCAGGCCAACATAAGAATTGTGGATGCTGCTATCAAGCGGCTGGAACTGCCCCGAGAACAGGTGTATATCAATCTTGACAAGTACGGTAATATGTCAGGTGCATCCATTCCGGTTGCTCTGGATGAGGCGGTTAATGAAGGAAAAATTAGTTCCGGTGATACCGTCCTCCTGGTCGGCTTTGGTGCCGGGTTAACCTGGGGTGCTGCGGTTATTCGTTGGACTGCCTGAATGATGGGAGGAAAAACCATGAGAACACCATTATGTGATTTGTTAAATATCGAATATCCTGTATTTCAAGGCGGAATGGCATGGGTAGCCACAGCGGAACTGGCTGCTGCCGTGTCAAAGGCCGGCGGTTTGGGAATAATAGGTGCTGGCAATGCCCCGGCTGACCATATCCGGGAGGAAATAAGAAAGGTGCGTGCCGAAACGGATAAACCGTTTGGTGTTAATGTGTACTACATGTCACCGCATGTAGAGGAAGTCATGGAAGTCATTATCGAAGAGCGTGTTCCGGTGATAACCACCGGAGCCGGTAATCCGGGAAAGTACATTCCCCGGTTAAAGGAGGCAGGAATCAAGGTTTTTCCGGTGGTAGCATCGGTTGCTCTGGCCAAGAGACTGGCCCGTGTGGGAGTAGATGGTCTTATTGCCGAGGGTATGGAATGCGGCGGGCATATTGGCAGTATTACCACTATGGCCCTGGTGCCGCAGATCGTTGACGCTGTTGACCTGCCCGTTATTGCCGCAGGCGGTATTGCTGATGGACGTGGGGTGGCTGCCGCTCTGGCGTTGGGAGCCCAGGGAGTACAGGTAGGCACGCGATTTGTCTGTGCCAGTGAGTGCACGGCGCACGAAAATTACAAGCAGGCTATTCTCAAGGCAAAGGATAGAGATACGGTGGTCACAGGGCCGGAAGGACACCAGGTGAGAGTACTTAAGAACAAGTTAACCCGCGAGTTTGCCAGACTGGCGGCTGCAGGAGCCTCCCAGGAGGAATTTAAGCAGTTGGGAGCAGGTAAATTGAGGGCAGCGGTAGTGGAAGGAGACATCCAGTTTGGTTCTCTGATGGCGGGCCAGGTGGCAGGAATGATTGATGAAATAAAACCTGCGGCGGCAATTATTCAGGACATGATGCGAGAAGCAGAAGATACAATAAATGCTATAGCCAAACATATCAAGAGGTGAAGCAACAAATGGGAAAACTAGCATTTCTCTTTCCGGGACAGGGTTCGCAGTATGTAGGAATGGGTAAGGAACTTGCGGAAAAATTTCCCGACGCAAGGAACATATTTAAACAGGCTGATGCAGTGCTGGACTATCCTCTGTCACAGCTGTGTTTTTCCGGGCCCAAAGAGGAGCTTACCCTGACGGAAAACACGCAACCGGCAGTACTGACGACCACTATTGCAATACTAAGAGTATTGCAGTCACATGACATGCCGAAACCTGACTATGTTGCTGGGCACAGTTTGGGCGAGTACTCTGCTCTGGTGGCAGCAAGTGTGCTGACGTTTGAGGATGCGCTACTGCTCGTGCGCCGGCGCGGCCAGTTTATGGAGGAAGCTGTAGCTGCTGGTGAAGGCACTATGTCTGCAATTATCGGCCTGTCCATGGAGCAGGTGGAAGCAGTATGCCGGCAGGCCCGGCAGTTCGGAGTGGTTGAACCAGCAAACTTTAACTGTCCGGGACAGGTGGTAATAGCCGGGGAAGTAGCTGCTGTAAGAAAAGCCAACGAACTGGCGCTGGAAGCAGGCGCTAAACGGGCCATTCAATTAGACGTCAGCGGACCTTTTCATTCCAGTTTAATGACCGGGGCTGCGGAAAAACTGAGGGATGAGCTCGTCAAAACCGAGTTTCACGAACCCCAAGTAAAGGTAATTGCCAATGTCAATGCAGAGATTATAAACAGCAGCGCTGAAGCCAGGGAGAACCTAGTCTCTCAGGTTAACAACCCCGTCAGGTGGCAAGAATCTATGGAAAAGCTAATCTCTTTGGGAGTGGATACTTTTGTGGAAGTGGGCCCCGGGAAGGTGCTCACAGGGTTACTGAAAAAAATTGACAGGTCTGTGACCATGCTCAATGTGGAAGATCAGGCTTCCTTGGTGAAAGTACTTGCACATTTTGAGAGGTGAAAATATGAATTTATCAGGAAAAGTGGCCTTGGTAACCGGAGGTTCCAGAGGTATTGGGCGAGCTATTGCCAAAAAGCTTGCCTGGCATGGTGCCAAAGTAGCGGTTAACTATGCCAGCAACGTGGAGGCAGCAGAACAAGTAGTCAGGGAAATTTCCGAAAACGGTGGCGAGGCAGTGTGTGTTCAGGCAGATGTCAGCCAGCAGGAACAGGTGACGGCAATGGTAAAAGCCGTCATAGAGCAGTGGGATAAAATTGACATTCTTGTCAATAATGCCGGTATTACCCGGGACGGCTTGCTGCTCCGCATTAAGGAAGAGGATTGGGAACAGGTGCTTAATACAAACTTAAAAGGTACTTTTCTTTGTTCCAAAGCTGTTTTAAAATCTATGATGCGCCAGCGTTGGGGAAGAATTATTAACATAACTTCCGTAGTGGGTCTTGCCGGCAATGCGGGGCAGGCCAATTATGCAGCAGCAAAAGCGGGTATTATCGGCTTTACAAAATCGCTGGCTAAGGAAGTTGCCTCCCGGAGCATTGCCGTTAATGCCGTTGCACCCGGGTATATTGCAACAGATATGACAGCGGACTTGTCGGAAAAAGTGATCAAGGAATTGGCACAAAATATTCCCATGGGACGTGTGGGGCAACCGGAAGATGTTGCGTCGCTGGTAGCATTTTTAGCCTCTCCTGAGGCAGACTATATAACGGGACAGATAATTGCCGTAGATGGCGGAATGGTATAAAATTGAGAAGTCAGGATTCAGGAGTCAGCAGTCGGAATGCTCAATTCTGACCTGGTTCCTGAGTACTCATAAAATCGCCAACAAATCCGTAACAAATATCTTCGGGAGGAGGTGACGACCGTGGACATCTTTGAAAAGGTGAAAGATGTAGTTGTTGAACAATTAGGTGTGGATGCGGATGAAGTTACTATGGAAACTTCATTCGAGGACCTGGATATGGATTCTTTGGACATTGTTGAATTGATTATGGCTTTAGAAGAAGAGTTTGGTTTGGAAATTTCCGATGAAGAAGCAGAAAAACTCACTACTGTAGGTGCTGTTGTGGAGTACATTAAGGAAAATACCTAAGCAAGCGAAATCCCGTAGCATGCTACGGGATTTTTTCCAAAATATTGGGAGGTGGAGTCTTGAAACAGCGAGTTGTCGTAACAGGAATTGCACCCATTTCACCCGTGGGTACGGGCAAGTCGAAGTTTTGGCAAAACCTGTTAGATGGTAAAAGCGGTATCAGCGGTATTACACGTTTTGATGCCAGTGACCTGCCGACCAGGATAGCTGGAGAAGTGAAAGATTTTGACCCCAATGAATTTTTTGACCGTAAAGAAGTGAGACGCCTGGACCGGTTTGCCCAGTTTGCGGTTGCCGGGGCAAAAATGGCCTTACAGGATGCGGAATTGGATTTGAGGCGGGAGGACCCGAAACGGGTTGGAGTTATTTTTGGCAGTGGTATTGGCGGTATGGAAACTTTTGAAACGCAAACCAAGGTGCTGCTGGAAAAGGGACCACAAAGGGTTAGCCCGTTTTTTGTGCCCATGATGATTGGTAACATGGCAGCTGGCCAAATTTCCATTTTTCTGGGTATTCAGGGTCCCAACCTGACGGTAGTGAACGCTTGTGCCACGGGAACAAACGCTGTGGGCGAAGCGTTCAAGTTGCTGCAGCGCGGCGGGGCAGAAGTAGTGATTACAGGAGGTAGTGAGGCTTCCGTAACACGTTTGGCGTTTGCCGGCTTTTGTGCCATGAAAGCCATGACCACATATAATGAAGAGCCGGAAAAGGCCAGCCGGCCCTTTGACAAAACGCGCAACGGCTTTGTACTCAGCGAAGGCGCGGGAGTGCTGGTTTTGGAGACGCTGGAACATGCCCTGAAACGGGGAGCACCAATTTACGCTGAAGTGGTTGGGTACGGCTGCACGGCTGACGCGTATCATATTACTGCGCCGGCACCGGAAGGTGTGGGAGCGGCGCATGCCATGAGTGATGCGCTGAAAGATGCAGGTTTGGCTCCGGAAGATGTAGACTACATTAATGCTCACGGAACGTCCACCGAGCTGAATGATAAGTTTGAGACCATGGCCATCAAAAATGTGTTTGGTGAACATGCTAAAAAGCTGGCAGTCAGTTCCACCAAGTCAATGACCGGACATTTGCTGGGAGCAGCTGGAGCCATTGAAGCCATAGTTTTGGCTTTGGCTATCAAGCACAATTGGGTTCCCCCAACCATAAATTACAATGAACCGGATCCCGAGTGCGATTTGGATTACGTACCTAATGAAGCAAGGGAGATGAATGTCAGGGTGGCCTTGTCCAACTCTTTGGGTTTCGGTGGCCACAACGCTACCATAGTATTTAAAGAATTTAGAGGGTGAAATAATGGATAATAGCCGGAAAAGCCAACTGTACGAGCTATTAAACCAGTGTGGTGTCAGCATAAACTCATTGGAACTGGTTAACCAGGCACTGACGCATCCCACTTACGTTTTTGAAAATCAAAAAAAGAAATTGTCTCATAACCAGCGTTTGGAGTTTTTGGGAGATGCCGTGCTGGATTTGATTGTTGCACAGTACCTTTACCACCGGTATCCGACCAAGCCGGAAGGAGAGCTGACCAAGATACGCGCGGCAGTGGTCTGCGAGCCTACATTGGCACGAGTGGCGCGGAAAATCAACCTTGGCCAGTACCTGCTGTTAGGGCGCGGCGAGGAATTGACCGGAGGCAGGCAGCGCCCGTCAGTGTTGGCAGATGCATTTGAAGCCCTGATTGCCGCAATATACCTGGATGCCGGTATGGAACAGGCTGTTTCGTTTGTGGAAAACCAGCTAAAAGAGGAAATAGTGGCGGCCGTAAATAGTGAATACTACGGGGATTATAAAACCATTTTGCAGGAACGTATTCAAAAGGAATTTACGGATAACGTCCAGTATGATATATTAAAAGAGTTTGGACCGGATCACAACAAAACCTTTGTGGCCGGAGTCAGTATCGGTGGAAAATTGCTGGCCACCGGCCAGGGAAAAAGCAAAAAGGAAGCGGAACAGTTGGCAGCAAAAGCGGCACTGGAAGGAATGGATGGATAGCTGTGAGCAAAAGAAGGGCTATTATACCTGTATTTATACCGCATGTCGCATGCCCGTACCAGTGTGTGTTTTGCGACCAGCATACTATTTCCGGAGAGCGGCACTGTCCCAGTCCTGCTGAAGTGGAACAGCTGGTAGAAACGTACCTGGCAACCATGGGTGATGATCGTGCCGTAGAGGTAGCCTTTTTTGGGGGGAGTTTTACAGGATTGCCCTTAAGCCACCAGGAAAAACTGCTTGCAGCGGTACAAAGATTTATCAGGCAAAATAGGGTGGAATATATTCGGGTTTCCACCAGGCCTGACTATATTGATGAAACACGTTTGGATTTATTAAAATACTATGATGTTAGGGTAGTGGAATTAGGAGTTCAATCCCTGGATGACCGGGTGCTGGCAAGTTCGGGCAGGGAACATAACAGCCAACAGACGGTAGCTGCGTGTTCGCTGCTTCGTAAAAGGGGTTTTAAATTGGGCATTCAGCTGATGCCCGGTTTGCCGGCCAGTTCAGAGGCCTCTGACCTGTTTACGGTACAAAAAACAGTGGCTTTAAAACCGGACTTTTGCCGCGTTTATCCCACTTTGGTATTAAGAAACACCAAGTTACATGAAATGTACTGCAGCGGCAATTACCGTCCACTGTCAATGGAGGTTGGCATTAACCGGGTTAAGGCCATGGTGGGAGTGCTGTACAAAAATAAAATACCTGTGATTCGTATTGGCCTCCATCCGTCCCAACAACTGGAGGAGGCCCTGGTAGCCGGTCCCTACCACCCGTCTCTGGGGTATCTGGTTAAAAGCAGAATGTTTTATGACCTGGCCCGGGCGTTGTTGCGGCGGGCCGGTTCCGACAGAAGAAACATAGAAATAGCCGTTCACCCGTCTCAGGTTGCTTTTCTCACAGGTTTTCACAAGCTGACTTTAAGCAGATTGAAAAATGAATTTAACAACGAGGTTACGGTCAAACCAAGAGAAACACTGGCTAAGGACACTTTAGCTCTGTACCAAGACAACGAATTGCTAGCAGAACTAACCATTGAACAGTTAATAAATGAACAATACTGAAAAAATATCAAAGGGGGATCCAGCATGGAGCTACTGAAAGTATCCAACAATTCGCAACCAAAATCGGTGGCAGGTGCTATTGCTGCGCTGATCAGGCAGCATGGGCAGGCGGAACTGCAGGCTATCGGAGCAGGTGCAGTTAATCAAGCGGTCAAGTCCATTGCCGTAGCTAGAGGTTATCTGGCTTCTAATGGTGTGGATTTGGTGATGGTGCCCGCCTTCCATGAACTGGAGATTGATGGGGCTGTGAGGACGGCTATCAGGTTTAAAGTATTTAAACGATGACTGCTGCACAAGCAGTCTTTTTTTTAGTTGTGGGGTGAAAGTGGGAACTTATCTAATCCTGGTCTGAAAGAATGAACAATGATAAAATATAAAAGATAGGCAATTTTTTGCAGTAAGGGGAGGAGTAAATTGTACCTGAAACAGCTTCAGCTGAAAGGATTCAAGTCCTTTGCCCACAAAACATGTTTGGATTTTGGTCCGGGTATCTCGGTAATTGTCGGTCCAAACGGCTCGGGTAAGAGCAATATAGCTGATGCGGTTCGGTGGGTATTAGGCGAACAAAGCGTCAAGTCCCTGCGGGGTAACAAGATGGAAGACGTTATTTTTGCCGGTAGCAAGGAACGCAAACCTGTGGGCAGAGCACAGGTTTCCTTGATTTTGGATAACCAGGACGGCAAGCTGCCCCTGGACTTTAATGAAGTAGAAGTTACCAGGCGGGTGTTTCGTTCCGGGGAAAGTGATTTTTTGATAAACCAGACGCAGTGCCGGTTGAAGGACATTCACGAATTGTTTATGGATACCGGGATAGGCAAGGAATCCTTTTCTATTATCGGACAGGGTAAGGTGGAAGAAATACTTACTGCCAAACCGGAGGAAAGAAGGTACCTGCTGGAAGAGGCAGCGGGTATCAGCAAATACCGATACCGCAAGCAGCAGGCTACCAAAAAGCTGGAAGATACGGAGCAGAGCATCAACCGACTGCAAGACCTGTTGCATGAAATTGAATCCCAACTGGAACCCCTGGAGAAACAGGCTACAGCGGCTCAAAAATATAAACAGCTGAAGACCGAACTGGACACGCTGGAGATTAGAACCGCCGTTAGGGAAATTTCCCGGTTAAGCCGGAAGATCAATGAAATCCAGGAGGAGAAAGAAGCAGCCCTACAGCAAATTAGAGAAAAGGAAACGCAAAAAAGTGTCATAGAAGCGCGATTGGAAGAGGAAAAATTGGCTTTTAATCAGTTGGAAGAACAAATTGCTGGCTTGCAGCAGGAGATATATCAAGAGGAAAACAAAGTGCAGCGGTTAGAGGGGTCCATGGGAATTGACCGTGAGAAACTGGAAAATGCTCGCCGGAGAAGAGACCAGGTAAGTGAAGAGCTGCAGCAGCTGTCAACGAAAAAGAAACAGTTATCTGCGCAGATTGATGAGTTACAGGCTCAGGGTGCCCGTGTAGAGCAGCAAATCAAAACCCTGCAAAGAAACATTGCTGCTGTAGAGAAACAGTATGAGGAGACAGTAGCTGAGCTGAACAATGAAACTGAGAATAATGAGAACTTGAAACGCAGGCTCTTTGATCTACTGCACAGGGAAAGTGCCCTGAAAAACGACATGGCCCGGCAGGAACAAAAACGGCAGCACTCTCAACTTCAGCATGACCGGTTTACGGAAGAAATACAAGAATGCCGGAAGAAACTGGAACAGAAAACTGTTGAATTGCAAGGGATTATTGAGCAAAAGGAACGTAAGCAACAGGAGATAGCCGGTTTACAAGCCAAACTGGATGAGTGCCGTCACAAAATTTCCCGATTGGAAACTGAACTGGCTCAGTTGGGAGAGCAGTACCAGGACAGAAGCAAGAGGTTGAGCAACATAGCAAACCGTCTGGAAACCCTGAAAGCGCTGAGCCGGGAATATGAAGGCTTTTACCGGGGAGTAAAAAGTGTTTTAAAGGGGAAAGAAAACGGTGTACGGCAATGCCAGGGAATACACGGTGCCGTGGCACAGTTAATTCATGTACCTCAAAAATATGAACTGGCTGTTGAAACTGCTTTAGGCAGTGCTGCGCAGAGTGTGGTGGTGCAGAGCAGTAAGGATGCGGAGCAAGCCATTGACTTCCTCAAGAGCAGCAACGGCGGTCGGGCTACCTTTTTACCGTTGGACACAATTCAGGCGCGGCCGTTACCCGGGAAATTTCAGCAACTGTTGCAGCTGCCGGGAATCATTGGGCTGGCCAGGGATGTGGTGGAGGTTAAAAAGGAATATCAAGTTGTTCTGGAGCATTTACTGGGCAACGTAATTTTTGCTACCAACATCAGTGATGCTGTCAGGGCAGCGAGGAAAAGCGGTTTCCGGGTGAGAATCGTTACTCTTGACGGGGAAGTGGTAAATCCCGGGGGATCCATGGCCGGAGGAAGCAGCGGTGCCAAGGAAACAGGCCTGATACGCCGCGAAGGGGAAATCAATCGGCTGCAAAAACAGCACGGGGAAGTTGAGCGGGAACTGCTGGAGCTAGCGCAAACCATAAATGAAAAAAAAGTAGAACTGGAGGACTGCAGAAAAAAGCTTGCAGAGATACAGGAAAAACTTTACCAATCCAGGAGTGAAGAGGAAACCCTGAAAAACAGACGCCAGGCTTATATAGAAGATATCGATAACTTAAAAGAAACGGTTAAAGGACTGCAGTGGCAGCAGCAACAATTAGCCAACGAACAGGAGATGCTGGCCGGTGAGGAAAATGCCCTGCAGGTGCAACTGCAGCAGGTGGCAAAAGAGAAAGAGGAAGTGGAAGCCCGGCTGGCTGCACTGGATGACCAAAAAGAGGTCCTGGAGGAACAGAAATCCCGGCTGACCGCTGAGATTACCGAGCAAAAGGTGTCACTGGCGGCTTTAAAACAGGAACTGTTCGGGATTGTGGAAAAGCGCAACGCACAGGAAAACCTGCTGGAAGAAACTATCGAGACATTGAAGAAAAGGCAGGAGGAAATGGCTGATCTGGAGGAACAGGAAAAAGAATTGATGGAAAGCATTGAAAAGAAAGGTGCACAGAGCAAGATTATTCTGCTCAACAAGGAAAAACTGCAGGAGCAGTTGGAAGCTTTTCGAGAAAAGCGGGAAGCAAAGCGGCAGCATATCAGTGAGTTGGAAAATAAATTAAAACACGAAGGACAACAGCTGCAAAATTTAAACCAAGTGTTAAACAAAAAGGAAATTACGCTAACCCGGTGGGAAACGGAGAAAGAAAACCATGTTAACAGGTTATGGGAAGAGCACCAGTTAACCTACGAGCAGGCCCTGCCCTATGACACCGGTAGGGGGGAAAGCAAGGAACTACATAAACAAATTCGAGAATTGCGCCGGGAAATTGCTCAATTGGGAACGGTAAACCTGGGGGCAATCGAGGAATACCAGCGAGTCTCGGAAAGACACCAATTTTTAAGCAAGCAATTATCCGACCTGCAGGAAGCAAAACAGTCGCTTAACAAGGTTATCAATGAGATGGAGTCCATTATGAAGGAACGGTTTGCTGCTACGTTTAGCCGGGTAAACCAGTGTTTTAAAGAGATGTTTCAGAGGCTGTTCGGCGGGGGGACGGCAGAATTGAAGCTGACCGACAGTGATGACATTTTAGCTGCTGGAATTGATATAGTGGCACAGCCCCCAGGTAAAAAGTTAAGCCACCTGTCGCTTTTGTCTGGCGGCGAAAAAGCGTTAACTGCCATTTCCCTGCTGTTTGGCATCCTGAAAATTAAACCCAGCCCGTTTTGCATATTGGATGAAATTGATGCGTCACTGGATGAGGCTAACGTGAATCGCTTTGCACAGGTGCTGCAGGATTTTTCGCGGCGCACCCAGTTTATCGTTATCTCGCACCGCCAGGGAACCATGGAAGTAGCTGATGACCTGTACGGCGTCACCATGGACAAATCGGGCGTCTCAAAACTAGTATCTGTCAAGCTGGAAGAAAACCGGGTCAGTTAGTGAAGGAAGGCCAAGCGTAGTATAGTTGTGTTGCTCTTGGGTACAATAATTTCAAATATGTGTTATTTCATTTTGCAGTTTAACACAATTACCCAGGAGGAATAACACATGATAGTTAACGGTATTGCCAAACTTCTGGTAGATGCACTGGTGCAGCGTACGCTGGAACTGGGCCAGGGCAGAAACGTCGGTTGCCTGGGTTTTCTTGATGACAGGGGCATTATTTCCTCCCACACGGAGAGTGTGGACGGCGGATTGAGCGGGATACCACTGCGCATGCTGCTTAACAAAATTACTCCCATGCAGGGCAAACCACTGGTAGAGGGTATGTCGGCCATACCGGATAACGCAGTGGTTGTCATGACAAGACCGGGCAAAACAGGATTAATTACCGATGTTTCGGGCGTGGATTTTTTTAACCTGCCAATAGTGAATATAGGTGTGAAGAATGAAGGGTTTGCCGGTGCGGGGCTCATCATGCCTAGAGAGCAATATTTTGACCTGGCCACGGAATCCGAGCGCCTTAACCTGGCAACTTTGAGTTCCATGACCATGGAAGATGAAAAGGAAGTACTGCGTCAGGGAAATTTACTGAACCTGAAATATCTGGAAGTGAGCTCGGAATTGCCTGTGGTGGACTACCCGGCTCAAGTTGTGACCGATATATCCGGTGAGGCCATGGTTCGACTTCCCAGGAACAGTGTGGAGGTGTTGGACCGGACTTTGGCCCGGCAGCTGGTGGACAAGTCTGTGGAAGTGGGACAGGGAAGGGAAGTTGCGGTAATCGGCGTGGTGGACAATGGAAAGGTAACCGCCGCCGGCAAGATTGTGGCAGGAGGCATGGGATTTGTCCCCTCCCGTACTCTGGCATCCAGTGCCGTGGACATTACGCACCGCTCTTTACAGCAGATATACCGGGAACTGATTCCGGAAAATGCGGTCATTGTGCACACTCACCCCGGGGGCACCGGAGTGATGCATATTGGTGATGCCAACGCCGGTCCGGGGACTTGGGGACGGCCCATCATAGCCATAGGTCACGATGCTGCGGGAAATATTCGCGGGGCCACGGTTATTGAGGTTACAGACCGGCTGTATGAGCTTGCTGACGAGGATGAACGGCTGAACCTGCAGTTTTTTGATGCCGATACCCCTGAGGAAGAAGCCAAAATACGAAATAGAAAGTTTGGCATTGCTCAGGAATATACCGACCTGTGCAAGCCCATTCAAATACAATAAAGAGAAAAGATTTCACACGAAAAGATTAACCGGTGTTACCACTCCCCGGCACTCAGTCATGGAAACCGTAACCTGTTTTTCCTTTTCCAGGGTTTACTGCAGCAAACTTTTTGCCTTGAACCCGCGGCTGAGTGGCGGGTTAACTTTTTTACGCAGGAAATGGACTGGTTGCTGCCGAAAAAACATATTGTTTGTGCCTGATAACAGATAGGAGGGAAAGTGATGGGGTTTTTTGGTAAACTCAAAGAAGGACTGTCAAAAACCCGCAGTGGTTTCGTAGACAGAATCTCCAACCTGGTTTCCGGGAAGCGGGAGTTTGACGAAGACTTTTTTGAAGAGCTGGAAGAGATTCTGGTTCAGGGAGATGTGGGTGTAAATACTGCTCTGGAGCTGGTAGACAGGTTACGTGACGCGGTCAAAGAACAGAAGATTAAAGAAACGGAGCGGCTTTACCAGGTTTTGGAACAATCAATTGTTGAGATGCTGGGGGAAGACCAGCCGCTCAACGTGGGTGCCAAGCCCAGCGTTATTATGGTGGTGGGCGTTAACGGTGCAGGTAAGACTACCACCATTGGTAAACTGGCGCACCAGTTTAAAGACCAGGGTAAACGGGTAATTATAGCCGCGGGGGATACCTTCCGGGCTGCAGCTATAGACCAGCTGGAGGTCTGGGCCAACCGGGTGGGCACCCAGATTATTAAGCACCAGGAAGGTTCGGATCCTGCGGCTGTGGCGTTTGACGCCATTCAGGCAGCCCGGTCCAGAAATGCTGATGTGGTTATCATTGATACAGCCGGGCGGTTGCAAAACAAAACCAACCTGATGAAAGAGTTGCAGAAAGTACACCGGGTTATTAACAGGGAAGATCCCGCGGCACCGCATGAAGTGCTACTGGTGTTGGATGCCACCACCGGTCAAAATGCCATTTCACAGGCCAAGGTATTTAAAGAAGCGGTGGGCGTAACAGGCATTGCCCTGACAAAGCTGGATGGGACAGCCAAAGGAGGGGTAGTGCTGGGCATTGCAAACGAATTAAAAATTCCGGTAAAGTTGATTGGGGTTGGTGAAGGCGTGGAAGATTTACGGCCGTTTGATGCCGAAGAGTTTGCCAGAGCATTATTTGCCAGAGAGGAGGACTAGGATGAAAATTGCCATTATCGGCGGGACAGGTTTATATCAATCGGAGTTCATTGCTGACCCGAAGGAGCAAACTGTCAATACAAAATACGGTGATGCCTACCTGGTAGCAGGCAGATTTGCGGACCACCAGGTGTATTTCCTAAACCGCCACGGTACCGGCCATAAAGTGCCGCCGCATTTGATAAATTACAGGGCCAACATTTTCGCTTTGAAGCAACTTGAGGTGGAAATGATAATTGCTACTGCTGCCGTGGGGTCCCTGCGAGAGGATATCAAGCCCGGCTCACTGGTGGTACTGGACCAGTTTATTGATTTTACCCACGGCCGGGAGCAAACATTTTTTACCGGTGAGGGGTCCGGGGTGGTACATGTGGATTTAACGGAACCTTACTGCCCGCAGGTGAGAAAATTACTCATTGACAGTGCCCGGCAAGAAAATTTGGCTATCATTGACCGTGGCACCTATGTTTGCACCCAGGGACCACGGTTTGAGACGCCTGCCGAGATAGCTATGTTTGCCCGGTTGGGAGGGGATGTGGTCGGTATGACTAACGTGCCCGAAGTGGTGCTGGCACGGGAAGCGGAAATCTGCTATGGCACCGTTGCCATTGTTACCAATTACGCTGCCGGCATTTCCCCAAATCCTCTAACTCACCAGGAAGTTTTGGACGTCATGAGTGCCCATGAGGACAATTTAAAAAAACTGTTTAAACGAGTACTGTCCGCAGTAAAAGGTGCCAATGACTGCTCCTGCCGCCATGCAGTTACTTCTCAGGGTGAGTTGACTGGAGGTGTTAATAATGGTTGAAACCATGTCGTGGGATGGTAATTGTTTGGAGCTGTTGGACCAGCAAAAGCTGCCGCGTGAGGTAGTAACCGTCCGGTGTACGGACTACCGGAGTGTTGCTGATGCAATCAAGACTATGAAAGTGCGGGGGGCACCGGCAATTGGTGCGGCGGCGGCCTTTGGCATGGTGCTGGGGGCAAAGCGATTTTCCGGCCCCAAAGAGGAATTTACCACGCACATGCGGCAGGTTGCCCGCGCTTTGAAAGAAACACGTCCCACTGCCGTAAATTTGTTTTGGGCTGTAGAACGAATGGAACGGGTTTTAACCGAAGTAAAAGAGCAATCCCTACCGAACATAATTGACCGCCTGGAAAAAGAAGCTGTGGAGATTTTCGAGGAAGACAGGCGGCTTAACAAGAGCATCGGCAGGTACGGCAAGGAAGTTGTCCCTCAAAATGCAACTATTCTAACTCACTGCAACGCCGGCAGCCTGGCCACTGCAGGTTACGGTACCGCCTTGGGTGTCATTCGCGCAGCTCATGAGGAGGGAAAAAACATCTCCGTGTTTGCGGACGAGACGCGCCCGTTACTGCAGGGTGCCCGGCTCACTGCCTGGGAGCTGATGGAGGACGGGATACCGGTCACCCTAATCACCGATAACATGGCGGGCTACGTAATGAAATTGGGTAAAATTGATTTGGTAATTGTCGGCGCTGACCGAATTGCCGCCAATGGTGACGTTGCCAACAAGATTGGAACCTATTCTCTGGCAGTACTGGCCAAGGAGCACAACATTCCGTTTTACGTGGCGGCGCCTTATTCAACCATCGACTTGTCTCTGGCAACTGGTGAGGAAATAGTAATTGAGGAAAGAGAGCACAATGAAGTGCGCACCATTGGCGATACCGTTATTGCTCCGCCGGGTGTCCCGGTGTTTAACCCGGCATTTGACGTGACGCCAAACCAGTTGATTACTGCTATTATTACCGACCGGGGGATAGTGAAACCGCCTTATGACAAGGGGTTGAAAACCATGATGGAAGGTGGAGAGTGATGGCTAAGATTTTAATTAAGAACGGTATTTTGTTGCCCATGGCAAAGAGCTTGCAGGACGGGGGAGACCTTTATTTTCCGGGGAGTTTGTGTATTGAGAACAATGTCATCAGGGCCCTGGGCGACGTTCCCCAAGACTTTGCGGCGGATGTTGTTATTGATGCAGCAGGCAAGGTAGTGATGCCCGGTTTTGTAAACTGTCATACTCACGCTGCCATGACCCTGTTGCGCAGCTATGCCGATGATTTGCCGCTAATGCACTGGCTGGAAAAAAAGATTTGGCCCCTGGAGGCAAAACTGGAAGCTGAGGATATCTACTGGGGAACGCTGTTGGCCTGCCGGGAAATGATTGGCTGCGGTACCACTACTTTTGCTGATATGTACTTCTTTATGGAAGAGGCTGCCCGGGCGGTAGCGGATAGCGGTATCAGAGCGTCGCTGTCCAGGGGACTGATAGGTGTGGCGCCAAAGGGCGAGTCGGCTTTGGAAGAGAGCAAAGCATTTATTCAGCAATGGCACGGTAAAGCTAACGGGCGCATTACTACCATGCTGGGCCCCCATGCACCGTATACCTGCCCGCCCGATTACCTGGAGAAAGTAATGCAACTGGCTGAAGACCTGGAAGTTGGCATTCACATTCACGTGGCAGAAACCAGGCAAGAGGTGGAGGATATCAACAGGCAGTACGGTAAGAGTCCTGTGGAATTGCTTGACGAGGTGGGGCTGTTCCAGTTTCCGGTACTGGCTGCTCATTGCGTGCACGTCAGTGAGGCAGATATGGAAATATTACGGGAAAAGAATGTAAAGGTGGCCCACAACCCGGAGAGCAATATGAAACTGGCCAGCGGCATTGCACCTGTTCCCAGGATGCTTGCAGAGGGTATTACGGTGGGCTTGGGAACGGACGGTGCTGCCAGCAATAATAATTTGGACCTGTTGGAAGAAATGCGCTCAACTGCATTGCTGCACAAGGTCAGTCAGGAGGACCCCACGGTGATATCTGCATACCAGGCATTGGAAATGGCAACCAAGTACGGCGGACAGGCGTTGGGGCTGCCTGTAGGAGTACTGGCGCCGGGTAAGCAGGCGGATGTTATTTTAATTGATTTGCGCAAACCGCACTTGCAGCCGTTACATGATATACCGGCGCACATAGTTTATGCCGCTCAGGCCAGTGATGTGGATACCGTTATTGTCAACGGGGAAGTAGTAATGGAAAACCGTCAGGTGAAGACCGTAGACGAGGAACAGCTTTACGCCGAAATAACCAAAAGAGCTGGAAGACTGGTAAGTGAATAGGATGTTACCCGGCACTCGTCTTTGAGTTAAATGTTAGTGGATTGCTTCAGCTAAATTGGTCGAATTTTACAAGTGGCCCAAAAACAGAAGCAAAGGAGTGAAGCCACTTGTATATTCGACAACAAAGCCTGTTTATTGGGGTTTGTGCCCCTGCACCGTGACGGAGCGGAAATTTTGTTTAACGTGGTGGCCCAGGCATTTGAACGCCAGAGCATAATTGTTACTTCTAGTTCGTGCTGGTCTAAATATTCCGTAATAGTAAAAAAATTATTGTTCAAGGGGTACCTACTAAATTTTGCACTATCTGTAATTGCCGGGTTGACTTCTGTCAAAAAGTCCTGTATTATAGATGGGTGTCAAGTATAATTGCTTTACACAGGTGATAGTAATGTTGAGTAAAACCACACGTATGGCCCGGCTTTTTGACTTCTACGGCCAGTTACTGACGGATAGGCAACAGTTAATGATAGAACTTTACTATCACCATGATCTTTCACTGGGAGAAATAGCGGAGCAAGTCCATGTCAGCCGTCAGGCCGTGCATGATAACCTACGCCGTGGCGAGAAATTGCTGGAGGAATACGAGACCAAGCTTCGTTTACTCGAACGTTACCAGCAGGCAATGGAAAAGATCAAGCAACTGGAAGTTATTCTGGATAGATGTGAACTGGCTGAGGGTAAACAAACTTTGCAGGCTTTGAAGGACCTGCTGATTCTCTAAGGAGGCTAAATTTATGGCATTGTTTGCCGGCTTGGCAGAAAAGCTGCAGGGGACTTTTCAAAAGTTAAAGGGTAAAGGAAAGTTATCGGAAGCCGATGTAAAAAAAGCCATGCGAGAAGTGCGCCTGGCTTTGTTGGAAGCAGATGTTAATTACAAAGTAGTCAAGGATTTTGTTTCCAAAGTTCAGGAAAGAGCGGTAGGACAGGAAGTTTTAAAGAGTTTGACTCCTGCACAGCAAGTAATAAAAATCGTAAATGAAGAATTGACTAATTTGATGGGTGGGGAGCAGAGCAAGATTAAAATTGCTTCCAAGCCGCCCACGGTGATTATGCTGGTTGGCCTGCAGGGCGCAGGTAAGACCACCACTGCCGGTAAGCTGGCCAATGTGCTCCGCAAGCAGGGGCGGCGTCCTTTGCTGGTTGCTGGAGATATCTACCGGCCGGCAGCCATCAAGCAGCTGCAAGTGCTGGGAGAGCAACTGGATTTACCGGTGTTTTCTCTGGGTGACAAGCAGAGCCCGGTAAATATTGCGAGAGCTGCTGTGGAACATGCAAAAAATCACGGTAATGACATGGTTATCATAGATACGGCCGGTCGTCTGCATGTTGATGAGGAGTTGATGCAGGAGTTAAGTGATATTAAGGAAAACGTTGAGCCGGACGAAATTTTGCTGGTAGTAGATGCTATGACCGGGCAGGACGCAGTCAACGTTGCCCAAACGTTTAACGAGCAACTAGGATTAACAGGAGTTATCTTAACCAAGCTTGATGGTGATACACGGGGCGGTGCAGCTTTATCGGTAAAAGCTGTTACCGGCTGTCCAATTAAGTATGCTGGTGTAGGCGAAAAATTGGATGCTTTAGAGCCCTTTCACCCGGACAGGATGGCTGGTAGGATTTTAGGAATGGGTGACGTGCTGAGCCTCATAGAAAAAGCTCAGGATAGTTTTGATGAAGAAAAGGCAAAGCAGTTGGAAAAGAAAATTCGCCAGCAGCAGTTTACGCTGGAAGATTTTTTGGAACAATTGCAACAGATGAAGTCTCTGGGTCCCATGGAGGAAATTTTGTCCCTGCTTCCCGGTATGGGAAATGTGAAACAGTTGAAAAATTTGCAAGTTGATGAAAAAGAACTTGTGCGAACCGAAGCAATAATACAGTCCATGACGCCTGAAGAACGGCGCAGACCGGAGATTATCAATGGCAGTCGCAAGAAGCGCATCGCAGCAGGCAGCGGCACACGGGTACAGGATGTGAACAAGCTGCTTAAGCAGTTCAATCAGGCGAAAAAGCTGATGCGGCAGCTCGCAGGTGATCAAAGCAAGCTGGCAAAAAGAATGTCCAAAAAAAGGAAAAAGTCCGGATTTGGCCTGCCGTTTTTTAGGTAAATCGGGTAATAAACCCTCCTTTTTCCTGTAAGTAAAGAGGGTTTATCAATTTATTAAATGTCAATTATAATAAGGAGGTGAGAGTATGGCGACTAAAATTAGGCTCAAGAGAATGGGTGCAAAAAAAGACCCCTTTTACCGTTTGGTGGTAGCTGATTCTCGTTCGCCGCGAGACGGACGTTTTATTGAGGAGATTGGTTACTACAATCCGGCTCAATCTCCGGAAGAAATTAAGGTTGATGAGGAAAGAGCGCTCTACTGGTTAAAAACCGGTGCGAAGCCGTCTGATACCGTTAAGGCTTTACTGCGCAAAGCCGGCGTGTGGAGTAAGTTCAAAAATAGCTAAGGTGTAAAAAAAGGGGGGTTTATAGTGCGGGAATTGGTTGAACTATTAGCTAAAGCTCTGGTAGATAACCCTGATGCAGTACAGGTAAATGAGATTGAAGGCGAAAAGTCCGTCATAATTGAACTACGAGTGGCCTCCGAAGATATGGGTAAGGTAATTGGTAAACAAGGCCGCATTGCTAGAGCAATCAGAACAGTTGCCAAAGCAGCTGCTGCCAAAGAAGGTAAAAGAGTTGTGGTAGAGATCTTATAGTAAAAGGGGCTATGCAGCCCCTTAATTATATCTGGCTTTTTGTCGTGGAGCAGTTAAGGGTTAGTAGTCGATAATGTTAAAATATATATAAAAACGGGATAACAAGGTGTGATGCCTTTTGAGCCACAATGAGGAAAACAAGGTAATAATTGGCAAGATCACTACTACCCACGGACACCGGGGCGAACTGAAGGTGTTGCCGTTGACAGAGCACCCCGAGCGCTTTGAGAAAATGAAAACGGTTGAAGTGGCTAAAAACGGCGAAAACCAGGTATTTCACATTGAAAGGGTCAGACAGCACAAAAAGTTCTTTATTATCAAGTTTCAAGAGATTAATGATATGAATGAAGCCTTACGGTATAAGGACAGCTTGCTGTTTATTCCCAAATCCGAGGTGAAGCCCTTACCGCCGGACCGGTACTATCACTTTCAACTGGTAGGTTTAGTAGTTTACAGTGATGACGGGCAGTATCTCGGGAAAATCACTCAAATCCTAGAGCCCGGCGGGCACGACATTTTTGTGGTGACCAACGAAGAAACGGGAAAGGAAGTAATGATACCGGCAGTAAAAGCCTGGGTTTCCGAAATTGACTTGGAAAACGGTCGTGTCACTGTTAAGCTAATACCAGGTTTGTTGTAGGTGATCGGATGGAAGTAGACATTTTAACCATATTTCCGGATATGTTTAAACCCCTGGAGGAAAGTATTATTAAGCGGGCACGTGAAAAAAAGCTGCTGTCCGTGAGAGTAGTTGATATCCGGGAGTTTGCAACTGACAAACATAAAAAGGTTGACGACTACCCGTTTGGCGGCGGTGCAGGCATGGTCATGAAGCCAGAGCCTATTTTTCGTGCAGTCCGCAATGTAATTGGCGACAGTGACAATGTACCGGTTATTTTGATGTCTCCCCAGGGTGAGACTTTCAACCAAAAGATTGCATACGAACTAGCTCAATATGACCGTATGGTGTTGATTTGCGGTCATTATGAAGGTGTTGATGAACGGGTCCGCGAGGCACTGGTTACCCGTGAGTTATCCATAGGTGATTATGTGCTGACTGGCGGGGAATTACCTGCCATGGTAGTGGTTGATGCCGTGGCACGGTTAATTCCCGGTGTACTGGGAGATGAAACTTCGCCAAAAGAAGATTCCTTTGCCAACGGGTTGCTGGAATACCCGCAGTACACCCGGCCCAGGGAATACGCAGGGATGAGTGTACCTGATGTGCTGCTGTCGGGTAATCATGAAGCAATCCGGCGGTGGCGGCGTAAAAAATCCCTGGAGCGCACCTTGCTGCGAAGACCTGATTTACTGCAGGAAGTAAAACTTTCCGAGGAAGATAAAGTGCTGTTAAATGAAGTAAAAGAGGATATCAAGGCTAAAATTGGAAACAATAAAGAAGAGTAAAGGTGTGATTAGAAACTTGCGACGAGCTAAAGTTTATTTAGCCTTACTGCATTATCCCGTATACAATAAAAAGAAAGAAATTATTACCACTTCGGTAACAAACCTGGATATACACGATATTGCCAGGTGTGCCGCCACGTACCAACTGGAAGGGTACTACATAGTGCAACCATTAGATTTGCAACGGCAGATGGTCAAGCGCATCATTGATTACTGGCAGTCGGGCCAGGGGTATGCCTTTAATCCCGACCGGCAGAAAGCTTTTGAGAAGGTTATGATCAGTAGGGACTTGTCCGAAATGATTGATCAGGTAACTGCCAAAGAGGGATGCAGGCCGAAGCTTATTGCAACTGATGCTCGCAAGTTTCCTAATACCGTCACTTACCGGCAGGTCAGGGAAAGTTTTTCCAGGCCAGGTGTTTATATTTTGCTTTTTGGTACTGGTTGGGGAATTGCCCGAGATGTCATGGCACAGGTAGACTGGATACTGGAACCCATTTACGGAGCCGGCGATTACAACCACTTGTCCGTTCGCAGTGCCGTCGCTATCATACTGGACAGGCTTTGTGGGGAAAAGTGGTGGTAATATATTGTCAAGGTCAAGGCCTTGTGATATAATACTCCATGTGCTAAAAACTGGCTTACAGTGTGTCTGTAGAGGGAATACTTTATTATGAAAGGGGGCTACATAAAGTGGATCTAATAAAGGCGGTTGAACAAGGTCAAATGAAAGAAGTGCCCAACTTTCAGCCCGGAGATACAGTTCGTGTACACGTTAAGGTAGTTGAAGGTAACAGAGAAAGAATTCAGGTTTTTGAAGGTATTGTCCTTAAACGGCAAGGTTCTGGTTTGCGAGAGACCTTTACTGTACGTAGGGTATCTTATGGCGTGGGTGTAGAGAGAACTTTCCCGGTTCATTCACCGCGGATAGAAAAAATTGAAGTTGTACGTCGCGGTCGAGTTAGACGGGCTAAGTTGTACTATTTAAGAGATAGAGTGGGCAAGGCTGCGCGAATTCGGGAAAGAAGAGACTAATGAGGACTGGCTAACACCAGTCTTTTTTTACTGTTGGTATGAAATCTTTTACATCACCTGCAGAAAAAGGGATGGTTGTAATGGTTAAACAATTTATAAAGGAAACGTTCCAATCAGTTGTTATCGCTTTGATACTGGCATTGATTATTCGCACGTTTATTTTTCAGCCTTTTTATATTCCTTCCCGTTCCATGGTACCTACCCTGGTGCCGGGAGACCGGATACTGGTGACCAAGTTTAACTACTGGTTTTCGCAACCCAAAAGGGGAGACGTAATTGTCTTTAAATATCCCGTAAATCCGGATAAAGATTTTGTCAAGCGTATAATTGCCCTAGGCGGTGAAACCTTAAGTATCAGGAATAATAACGTGTATATAAATGGCGAGAAACTGGAAGAACCTTATTTAAAGAAGGGTATTGTCACAAGAGATTTTGGTCCTGTTACAGTCCCTGAAGATTCCGTGTTTGTCATGGGAGATAACCGACCGGACAGCAGGGACAGCAGGTACTGGGGTGCTCTGGATAAAGATTTAATAATCGGTAAGGCGGTTGTTCGCTTCTGGCCATTGAGCCGTATTGGTCTGATTCACTGACCAGTACTGAATTTTTAAGTTCTTGTTGGGGGTTTCTTTATGAACGTGCAGTGGTATCCCGGCCACATGGTGAAAGCGGAAAAAAAAATAAAGGAGAATTTATCCTTAATTGACCTGGTTATAGAAATTAGGGATGCCCGTGCTCCCCTGGCCACGGCAAACCCTAGGTTGGATGAGCTTGCCAGCAACAAACCGCGCCTGGTTATTTTAAACAAGGCAGACCTGGCAGACGAGGAAGCTACCTCCCAGTGGTATGAGACCCTGAACAAAAGTTTTCTTACTATTGCATTTGACTCCCTGAGTAGCAACCCGCGCAAAGTTTACGACGCAATTAACAAATTAGCCGAGCCCATTCAAAAAAAGCGGGAACAGAAAGGGCTGAGGCGGCGGTCTGTCCGGACCATGGTAATTGGTGTCCCCAACGTGGGCAAGTCTTCGTTTATCAACCGGTTGGCAAAACGGTCCGCCATGAAGACAGGTCAAAAACCGGGGGTTACCCGGGGACAGCAGTGGCTCAGGGTCAGCAAGGGAATTGAGTTGCTGGATACACCGGGAGTACTGTGGCCAAAATTTGAAAAGGAAGAAACCGGGTTGATACTGGCCTGGATAGGCTGTATCAGTGACCATGTATTTGACGTGTTGGAAGTGGTGCTTTCTTTGATAAAGTGGTTACTGGCCAACAGCCCCGGTACCCTGGTGGAAAGATACGACCTTTCCTTACCATTGGGTGACCCTCTAGATATCGTGAAAGTGGTGGGTACGAAAAGAGGGTGCCTGCTTCAGGGTGGTAAAGTTGATTATGAAAAGGCGGCTTATTTACTGTTAGGGGAGTTTCGTTCAGGAAAACTGGGTAATTTCACCTTGGAGACGCCTGCTTCAGTTTAACCGCCTGTGATATATCGGCAGTGCTTGAGTGCTTGCAAAATGTAAAGAAAACTTGTCACCCAAGGGAAATCCCTTCTATATTTTGGAAGGGATTTTTTGTTTGCAGGAATTTATCATTTGAGGACGAACCTATATTGGGGTGGAAAATAATGCTGGCTGAAAAGTCAATTGCGGAAATAAAAAGCATGTTGAGCGAAAGGGAAATTACTCCCGATTTACTTGCTCAATTACGACGTGACTCGCGAAAAGGTGTGCAGCAGCTGTACCGTCAGATTTTAAAAAGACAGCAGGAGATTGGCGTTAAACGGCAAAGAATCAGAAATATGATTGCTTTTGACCGGAAGTATTTGCCGCCAACCGGTCTACTTGCCGGAGTTGATGAAGCAGGGAGAGGACCGCTGGCAGGACCGGTAGTAGCCGCAGCAGTAATCCTGTCGTACGATCGGGAACTGCCGTTGGACCTGAACGATTCCAAGCAGCTCTCACCGGAAAAGCGGGAACAGGTGGCAGAACAGATAAAGGACTGTGCGCTTGCTTATGGCATCGGCACAATTTCGGCGGAAGTAATCGATGAGATAAATATTTATCAGGCCAGCATCCTGGCAATGATGAAAGCACTGGAAAAGCTGCCGAAAAAGCCTGAGCTTGTGCTGATTGACGGTATATATATAGAGTCGTTGAAAATTGCCAACAAGCGGGTTGTCAAGGGTGACCAGAAAAGCGCGGCGGTTGCAGCTGCCAGCATCATAGCCAAGGTAGAGCGAGACCGGATAATGAAGGAATATGCCAAACGGTATCCCGGTTACGGGTTTGAACGGCACTTTGGCTATCCCACTGAAGCACACCGGAAGGCCATACAGGAAAAGGGCGTTCTGCCCATTCACCGGAAAACCTTTGCCGGCGTGAAAGAATGGCTCTGAGTTAGTATAGTTAGTCCGCCTGCGGAATATATTATTCATAGGGTTAAACAGGAAATATACTGTATACATAAACAGCAAAAATTTTAACCTTTTTGCAGGTTTTTATCGTGGTATGACGAATAAAATTTATTAGTTTTGTCTAAAACATTATAACTAAATATTGCCAAAAAATTTTCCATGAAAGGAGGGGGGAGCATGCTACAGAATTATGCCGGAGTGGGAGTGTTTTTCCTAATTGCGGCAATCTTTCCATTAATTCTGTTAGCAACAGCGTGGCTGGTCAGGCCGAAACGGCCCAGTCCGGAAAAACTTTCAACTTATGAATGTGGTTTGGAGACACAAGGTCCTACGTGGGTGCAGTTTAAAATCAGTTATTTTCTTTATGCATTGATTTTTGTGATATTTGACGTGGAAACCGTATTCCTGTACCCATGGGCAGTGAAGTTTCAAGCATTAACACTGTTTGCTTTTGTTGAGATGATTATTTTCATCGGCATCCTAGTAATTGGCCTATGGTATGCTTGGAAGGAAGGAGCATTGGAATGGTTGTAGGAAAAGGTAACCAGGTTGACCCTCAAGTTGAAGAGTTGGCGAGGAATAACATTATTTTAACGTCTGTCGAAAAGGTGCTTAATTACGCAAGAGCCCATTCTTTTTGGCCGGTTACATTTGGTTTGGCATGCTGCGCCATTGAGATGATGGCTGCCGGTGGAGCAAGGTATGATATCTCCAGGTTTGGTTATGAGGTATTCCGTCCTTCTCCAAGGCAGTCGGACCTGATGATAGTAGCTGGTACCATTACCAAAAAAATGGCTCCTTTAGTACAGCGTGTTTATGACCAAATGGCCGAGCCGCGGTATGTCATGGCAATGGGCAGCTGTGCTATCAGCGGAGGCCCGTTTGTGGACTCCTATAATGTAGTTCCTGGTGCAGACACCTTTTTACCGGTAGATGTTTATGTGCCCGGTTGCCCACCAAGGCCGGAAGCGCTCATCTACGGATTTCTCCAGTTGCGCCAGAAAGTGATTAATCCCAAGGTGGTAAGGATGAGCAATCATGGATAAGCAAATTGAGTTGGCGGAAAAGTTGGCTAAGAAGTTCAAGGATAAGGTTGAAGTTTTAGAAGAGGAACCAGGTACTCTTTACGTCAGCAAGGATGATTTTCTGGACGTAATGACCAAGCTTAAGGAAAAACATGGTTTTAACTATCTTGTGGATCTTACTGCCGTGGATTATGAAAACGAGATTGTGGCAGTCTACCACCTGATGGTGCTGCCGGACTGCGATAAAGTGAAAGTAAAAGTGAAATTGGATAAGGAAGACCCCCGGATACCATCGGTGGTTTCTTTATGGGCTGCTGCAGATGTCCAGGAACGAGAGACTTATGATTTGATGGGGGTTATTTACGAGGGACATCCGAACCTCAAGCGTATTTTATGTCCCGACGACTTTGAGGGACATCCGTTACGCAAAGATTACAAGCTTGAAGCAAGGAGATAATCACTCCTTAGAAAAGTGATAGTAGAGGTGTCGTGATGGAAATGTCAAACATTCAAGTATACAAGAAAAATTTAAAAACACAAGAAATTACGTTGAACATGGGACCCCAGCACCCCAGTACTCACGGTGTTTACCGCTGCATATTAACCCTTGACGGTGAGTACGTTACTCATTTGGAAAACGTAATGGGGTATTTGCACAGGGGTATGGAAAAGCTGGCAGAGGATCGTACCTATACTCAGTTTATCCCATATACCGACCGCCTGGACTACCTGGCAGCTGCTCTTAATAACATCGGATACGTCCAGACAGTAGAAAAGTTAATGGACATTGAGGTGCCGGAACGGGCGGAGTATATCAGGGTTATTGTCGGTGAATTGCAGCGTATTGCCAGTCACCTTGTTTACGTCGGCAGTTATGCCTTGGACGTTAATGGGTTTACAGGGTGGATGTACGCGTTTAGGGATCGGGAAAGAATTTTAGACCTGTTTGAAATGATTACCGGTTCGCGGATGACACTGAGTTTCCCGCGTATTGGTGGGGTTTCTCACGATATCACGGATGAGTTTGTTGAAGGGTTGGAAAAGTTCATTGAGGATTTCCCGGCTTGTCTGGACGAATTTGACGGGCTGGTTACCGGCAACGAGATTTTCCAGGCTCGTACTAAGGGCGTTGGCGTTTTGGATGTGGAAACAGCTATTAATTACGGAATTTCCGGTCCTAACCTGAGGGCGTCTGGCTATGAATTTGACCTGCGCAAGCATGATCCGTACGGCATTTACGATCGGTTTGAGTTTGATATTCCAACGGGTGAAAACGGTGACTCTTTTGACCGGTTTATTGTCCGTATGGAAGAGATGCGCCAGAGTTTGCGTATCATCAAACAGGCGCTGCGGGACATTCCTGATGGACCCATTCAGGCCAAGGTGCCTAAGGTAATCAAACCGAAAGCTGGCGAGGTTTATCACCAAATTGAAGGTGCCAAAGGCTGGTTGGGATATTACCTGGTTAGCGACGGTTCAACCAAGCCTTACAGGTTGCATATTCACGGACCGTCATTTGTGAACCTGGGTGTATTTCCTGAGATCGCTAAAGGCGGAAATATTCAGGATGCAGTAGTAATTTTGGCGTCTATAGACATTGTTCTGGGTGAAGTTGACCGCTAGTGTCGCAAAGGGGAGAGATTTATGGAAAGACTGTTTTTAAACCTTGGAGAAGGTATCCAGCAGTGGCTGGCATCATTGGGACTAGGTGCCACTGCGGTGAGTTTGATTATGGTGGCCATAAAAGTGGCTGCGATTCTCGGGTTTGTACTCTTAAACGTACTCTACCTGGTGTACTTGGAAAGGAAAATCAGTGCGTATATACAACAGCGCTTGGGCCCCAACAGGGTAGGCCCAAGAGGTTTGTTGCAAACTACCATGGACGTTATCAAGCTGATAAGCAAGGAGGATATCATTCCTCAAGCTGCTGACCGCAAGGTGTTCCGCCTGGCAGCTATTGTAGTGTTTATCCCGGCTGTCATGCTGTACGCGGTAATACCGTTTGGTAAGGATATGATAGCTATTGACCTGAACATTGGTGTATTTTACTTTATTGCTGTTTCTTCCACCACGACCATTGCCTTTTTAATGGCTGGTTGGGGGTCCAACAACAAGTATTCTCTACTGGGTGGTATGCGAACAGTAGCTCAGATGGTAAGTTATGAAATTCCCCTTGTATTTTCTATCCTGGGCGTTATTATGCTTACCGGTTCGCTGAAGATGTCCGATATTATTGCAGCGCAAAAAGACGTTTGGTTTATTGTGCTGCAGCCCATAGCGTTTCTGATCTTCTTTATTGCCGGAACGGCAGAATTGAACCGTGCACCATTTGACCTGCCTGAAGGTGAGCAGGAGTTAATTGCTGGTGCCACTACTGAGTACAGTGGCATGCGTTGGGCAATCTTTTTCCTGGCGGAATATTCTAACCTGGTTGCCATGTCCGCATTGGCCGTGACGCTGTTTTTAGGTGGACCGTCCGGTCCCTGGGCACCTTCCTGGATTTGGTTTGTCATCAAGGTATACATCATGATCTATCTGTTTATGTGGGTACGTTGGACTTTCCCTCGTATCAGGGTGGATCACTTAATGCATACCAACTGGAAGTTTTTGCTTCCCTTGTCATTGGCCAATATCTTGGTGACTGGAATTGGTATCAAAATTTTTGAGTGGTTCTCATAGGGTGGTGAGACGATGTATGGTAAGGGTTTAATAAAAGGATTAGGAATAACCTTTAAGCACTTTTTTGGTAAGGCCATAACAGAGCAATATCCGGAACAGATGCCCAACCTGTCCGATATGTTTCACGGTTCATTTGCCTTGGATGCGGAGAAATGCATCGCGTGTGGCATCTGCGCGAAAACTTGTCCCAATAACGTGATTAAAATTGCAAGTAGTAAGGGTGAAGACAAGAAACGGCGTTTGGATGATTACCAGATGAACATTGGTCTTTGCCTGTTCTGCGGACTGTGTGTGGAAAGCTGCCCTACCGATGCCATCAACTTCACACAGGATTTTGAACTGGCATGTTTCACGCGTGAGGATACCGTACTAAAGCTTTATCAGCGGACTGAGGATGAGAGTGCCTCCCAGTCTGGTGAAGTGATGGAGGGGTGAGAGTAGGTGACTAATCCGGTTATTTTTTGGCTAATAGCTTTGGTTGTCATTGTTTCAGGCTTAATGGTTGTCCTGTTGAAAAATATCGTGCACAGTGCCCTGTTTCTTGTGGTCACCTTTGTCGGAGTATCGGCAACCTACGTGTTACTACAGGCCGACTTTCTGGCTGCGGTACAGATTCTGGTTTACGCCGGAGCGGTATCCATACTGCTGGTATTCGGTGTAATGCTGACGGTACGCGGCGATATCAAGAGTAGTAACCTTTTTAACCGTCACAAGCTGTCCGGTGGTGTAGTGGCCCTGGCACTGTTTTTGATTGTGGAACGCATCATCCTCAAGACTGAGTGGGTATTAAGCAAAAATCCGGCTCCGGAAAGCACGGTTGGACCCATTGCTGAAGCTATGCTGACCAAATTTGTTATTCCGTTTGAGGTTGCAGCGATATTATTGTTAGTGGCAATGGTCGGTGCTATTCTGTTGGCCAAAGGGGAGGGTAAGCCCCAATGATTACGTTAAACCATTACTTAATCCTGGGAGCGGTGCTTTTCTGTATCGGACTGTACGGTGCCCTGGCAAAACGCAGTGCGGTGGCCGTACTGATGGGTATTGAACTGATGCTTAACGCGGTAAATATTAATTTGCTGGCATTCAACCGCTTTTTAACGCCGGATAAAATGGTAGGTCACGTGTTTGCCATTTTCGTTATCGTTGTTGCGGCCGCTGAGGTTGCAGTGGGTCTGGCTCTGGTAATCAATATTTACCGTGACCGCTCGACTACTATGGTGGATGACTTTGATTGGCTAAAATGGTAGTAATTGCACTATAAAAGGTGGTGTAAAAAGGTCTATGTCTTGGATAGATTATGCATGGTTGATACCGGTTTTTCCTGCCATTGCCTTTGTATTGATTGTTTTTGTTACTAAAAAGGTAAGAATGCTGAGTGCCTTGACGGCAATTGTGGCAATGGTGCTATCACTGATTTTTTCTCTCGGAGTCCTGTTCCAGGTGCTCGGCAGTCATATCACCATGGAAACACCTGTAGAATACTCTATACCTTGGTTGAGCGTACCAGGAGTCCATATTACCGCAGGCGTCCTGATTGACCCCCTGACAGCAGTAATGCTGGCAGTGGTAACTATCATTGCCTTGCTGGTAGAAATCTACTCAGTGGGCTATATGGCTGACGATGAAGGATTTTCTAGGTTTTTTGCCTACCTTTCCCTGTTTACCTTCTCCATGCTGGGATTGGTAGTTGCCAACAACTATTTCCAGATGTTCTTCTTCTGGGAACTGGTGGGATTATGTTCCTACCTATTGATCGGATTTTATTTCTACAAGAATTCCGCTGCCGATGCCAACAAGAAGGCATTTATTACCAACAGAGTGGCGGACTTCGGTTTCATGCTGGGAATCTTCTTCCTGTGGCTGGTATTTGGTACGTTTAACTTCCAGGAATTAGCTGAAGCCATTCATCACTATGAAAATGTCGGCTTTTTGACGCTGGCGGCGATTTTAGTCTTTATTGGCCCGGTAGGTAAGTCGGCGCAGTTTCCGCTGCACGTCTGGCTGCCGGACGCAATGGAAGGTCCGACTCCCGTCAGTGCGTTGATTCACGCTGCTACCATGGTTGCTGCCGGTGTTTACCTGTTGGCAAGAGGTTTTGTGCTGTTCCATGCAGCACCTACGGCACTGTTGGTTGTGGCTTATATTGGCGGTTTTACCTCACTGTTTGCCGCTACAATAGCCATTACGCAGGACGATATTAAACGTATTTTGGCGTTCTCCACACTGAGCCAGTTAGGTTACATGGTTATGGCTATTGGTGTGGGTAGTATCACTGCAGGCATGTTTCATTTGACTACTCATGCTTTCTTCAAGGCGTTGTTATTCCTGGGTGCAGGTAGTGCCATTCATGCGGTTCACTCCAACAGCATCTTTGACATGGGTGGTCTGTACAAGAAAATGAAGGTTACTACCTGGACTTTTGTAATCGGTGCTTTGGCGTTAGCGGGTATTTTCCCGTTGGCCGGTTTTTGGAGTAAGGATGAAATTCTGCTGGTAACTAAAGAAGCGGGCTTTACTGGATTATATGTCATCGGTTCCTTTGTTGCATTCTTAACGGCATTTTACATGTTTCGGTTAATCTTCATTGCTTTCTTCGGCGAAAAGCATTCGGACCATCATGCTCATGAGTCGCCGTTGACCATGACTGTACCGCTGATAATCCTGGCAGTATTCTCTGTATTTGTCGGTTTTATCGGAGCTCCGTTTGTCGAGCACGGCTTTGCTTCCCTGATTTACTTTGAACACCCGCATCATGCTGAGCCGGATTACGGGTTGATGATTACCTCGACTATTATTGCTTTAGCAGGTATCGGCCTGGCCTGGCTGCTGTACGGCAAGAAAGCATACGACCCTGAAAAGCTGAAGCAGCGCTTCTTGCCAATATGGACCTTGCTGTACAACAAGTACTATATCGATGAGGTTTACCAGTGGTTCTTTGACAATGTGGTTATGAACATCGGTGCTGCATTCAAGTGGCACGACCGGAAAGTTATTGACGGTATCGCTGACGGCTTTTCCGCTTTAGTCCGGGCCACTGGTGCAAGGTTGCGCTTTGTGCAGACTGGTAACTTGCAGACCTACGCTCTGGTCTTATTTGCAGCCGTAGTAATAGTTGTACTGTGGATGGCCGTACCGGCGTTAGGAGGGATGTAGATGACTTTTCCGATATTGACTGCTATTGTTTTAGCACCAGTAATCGGGGCTCTGGTTATTCTCTTTATCCCGGAGAAGGAAGACCGTATTATTAAAATCACTGCGGCAGTAGCTACATTCGTCTCACTGGCACTTTCCATCTACGCCTTCTTGACTTATGACCTGTCAGTAGGCGGAATGCAATTTACCCAGGATATTACCTGGGTGGAGGCTTTCGGAATTAAATATTCCGTTGGTGTGGACGGCATGAGTCTGCCGTTGGTATTGCTGACAGCCATTGTTATCTTTACCGGAGTCTTTGCTTCCTGGGATATGCATAACCGGGTCAAAGAGTTCTTTATCTCACTGCTGGTGTTGGTTGCAGGGGTTTTCGGTGTATTTGTGTCTCGTGACTTGTTCTTTTTCTACCTCTTCTTCGAGGTAGCCGTGATCCCCATGTACCTGCTCATTGCCATATGGGGAAGTACCAGAAAAGAATACGCAGCCATGAAGCTAACCCTGTACCTGCTGGTAGGTAGTGCGTTTGCGCTCATCGGTATCATCGCTGTGTTCCTCTATGCGGCACAACCTGAGCACCTGGGCGTACGTACCTTTGATATCTTCCAGCTGGCTTCTGTCAATTACGACTTTGCGTTCCAGAAATTTGTTTTCTTCCTGTTCATGATCGGATTTGGATTTCTGGTTCCCATGTGGCCGCTGCATACCTGGTCTCCGGACGGTCACGTGGCAGCACCCACGGCAACATCTATGCTGCACGCAGGCGTGTTAATGAAACTGGGTGGTTACGGTTTGATCCGTGCCGGTGTCTTCTTCTTCCCGGAGGGGGCAAAATTCTGGGCGCCGCTAATTGCGCTGCTTTGTATCGTTAACGTGGTTTACGGTGCAATGGTGGCAATGCAGCAGAAAGACCTGAAGTTCGTTATCGGTTACTCCAGTGTTAGTCACATGGGTTACGTTCTGTTAGGAATTGCCTCTTTAAATACCATGAGTATAGACGGTGCCGTGGCACAGATGTTTGCTCACGGTATTATGACAGCACTCTTCTTTGCCCTGGTAGGTAACATCTACCACAAAGCGCATACCCGTATGATTGCGGAGTTTGGTGGCCTGGCACACCAAATGCCGCGTGTGGCTGCCGGTTTTGTGATTGCCGGCCTGGCGTCACTGGGACTGCCGGGATTGAACAACTTCGTAGCTGAATTTCTAATCTTCGTGGGATCTTTCTCAGTGGAAAAGACGTTGTTTGGCTGGCTGCACTTCCGCGTGCTGTCTATCCTGGCCATTCTCGGTGTAGTAATTACCGCGGTTTACGTGTTGCGAGTGGTTCAGTTTACCTTCTTCGGGCCACGTAATCCAAAGTGGGATCACCTGGAAGATGCCAAAGGTGTCGAAATGGTTCCCATTGTGGTTCTTGTGGGTACGTTGCTCTTATTTGGGCTTTACCCCCAACCCTTAATCGGTATGATCAATAACGGGGTAGTACCATTAGTCGAAAAGATTAATGCTGCTGCCCAGGTAGGGGGGATATTCTAGATGGAACTGGTAATGTCGCTTAGTATAGAAATTTTAACAGCAATTTTGGCCACAGGATTGTTAATTATCGGTCTGGTTACGCCTAAGGACCAGAGACGCGGTATCGGTTATCTGACTACTGCAGGTCTGCTGGGGATTTTGGGTGCTACCCTGTTTATGAACAACGTCGATAAGACGTTGCTGGACGGGATGTATATTATTGATCCCTATTCCACATTCTTTAAGCAGCTATTTTTGCTGGCAGCTATATTGGTTAGCGTAGGTTCGTATGATTATATAAGACGTTTGGGTTACAACCAGGGAGAGTATTTCAGCCTTCTGGTGTACGCGACCCTGGGGATGATGATACTTGCTTCTGCGGGAGACTTAATCACCCTATACCTGGGTCTGGAGTTGATGACAATAACTTTCTTCATCCTGACTGCTTACAGAAAGAAGGACGCCAAGTCTTCAGAAGCAGGTATCAAATATGTAATTCTTGGTGCCATGTCCTCTGCCGTGTTGCTTTACGGTTTGAGCCTGATCTACGGTGCTACCGGTACTACCGTTATTAAGGACATTGCAGCAGCACTGCAGCAGGATATCCAGCCCATCATGCTGTTGGGTACTATATTTGTCCTGGTTGGCTTTGGCTTTAAGATTTCGGCTGTTCCGTTTCACATGTGGTCACCGGATATTTACGAGGGTGCACCCACTCCGGTTACGGGTTTTCTGGCCGTTGCTTCCAAGGCAGCAGGTTTTGCGGCCATGATAAGATTATTTATCATTGCCTTGCCTGCGTTACAAAGCTACTGGGTAGTCATTGTTATGGTACTGGCCGCGTTCACGGTTCTGTTCGGTAACTTTGTAGCTATTCCGCAGACAAATATCAAGCGACTGCTGGCGTATTCCAGTATTGCCCAGGCCGGGTACTTGTTATTCGGTTTAGTGGCTTACTCTGCGCTGGGGGTTGCCGCTATCTTGTTCCACTCTATCTTGTACGTTTTTGCAAACCTGGGAGCATTTATTGTGGTAATTGCTTTCGGTAACCATACTGGCAGTGATGAAATTAAGGATTACTCCGGACTGGCACGCCGTTCGCCGTTAATGGCAGCGGTAATGTTGCTATCGCTGTTGTCTCTGGCCGGTATTCCGCCTCTGGCGGGCTTTGTCAGCAAGTTCTACCTCTTCACCTCTATCATTGATAAGGGGTATTTCTGGCTGGCCTTTGTGGGTATCGGTATGAGTATGGTATCCGTTTACTATTATCTGGTGGTAGTGAAGGTTATGTACATGGGCGAGCCACCGGAGGATAGCGAACCGATTAAGCTACCAGTCAGTATCCAGGCTGCATTATATGTGACAATGTTTATTACCGTTTTCTTCGGGATTTATCCCAGCCCGTTGACAAACGTTGCCCTGAGCGTGGCAAAGGCGTTCTTCCCGTTTTAGGTGATTAAAAAGCAGGAGTTTTCACTCCTGCTTTTTTAGTAACTTTCAGGTTGGTAAGGGTTGGTTATGATGGCTTACAACCAGCGTTTAGGAAAGATAGGAGAGCAGGCAGCGGTTAAATACCTGAAGGGGAAAGGTTATCATATTCTTGAACAAAATTACCGTTGTCCGTACGGAGAAGTTGATATTATTGCCAAAGACAAAGGAGTACTGGTATTTGTAGAAGTGAAAAGCCGCACTTCCGACAAATACGGCACTCCGCTGGAGAGCGTTGACATCTATAAGCAAAAGAAACTGCGGCAGCTGGCCGCATACTACCTGCACGGTCAAGAGCAGTTTTTCGGGCAGTGCCGCTTCGATGTGGTAGGGGTGGTACTGAGTAAGAAAGGGGAAGTTAGAGAAATAAAGTTGATAAAGAATGCTTTTTGAAAAAACCCAGCCCCGGAAAAAATCCGGGGCTGGGTTTTGCGTCTTTATCTAAAAATTATTCTATACCCAGGGGGTTGATTACCAAACCGGTGATCAGTTTCGGATAAAAATACGTTGATTTCTGCGGCATTTTGTCACCGGCAGCTGCAACGGCGATAACTTGTTCTACTTTTGTGGGTTTCATGAAAACGGCCAGCTGGTATTCTCCCGATTGTACCTTGGTTAGGGCTTCTTGAGCATCCCGTGTGTATGCCAGGTACTTACCTGATGCCCGTTGGGCGCTGCCAATTCCCAGGTGTTTTTCCAAAATTAAAGAATGGAGTATGGAAACATCAAGCTGGCGCCAGGGAACACTTTTATCGTGGCCGTGCAGGGTTTCCGGCTTGCAGGAGCCTTTCAAAGTCAACTGGTAAGCCTCTTCGCCGCCGGGGTAGAGAACAAAACTGGTCTGCCGCGTGGAAGAAAGGCGTTCTTCAACACCATGTTCGGTAGCGGCAATTTTTTCAATTTCAAAGTAATCCGCCACACTATGCAACAATTGTTCCATGTTCAGTTCGGGTATGTTTTTTAATAGCCTGTGGGTAGGCAGAATCACTAAACCTTCATCATGCAGGTTGACCAAAGTTACCATTACGTGCTCATAACCCGGATTTCCCAGGGCACGCATTTCTTCGGCATGAGCCAGTGCCGTTTCGTAACGGTGATGTCCGTCGGCAATATAGACAGTTTTGTCTGCCAAAATACGTTGTACCTCAGCAATTAGTTCCTGGTCTTGAATTGCCCAAAGCAGGTGGGTGACGTTTTGGCCATCAGTGATCGCATAGTCAGGTTTTTTACCCTTACATGCAGCCAGCAGCAAGCTTTGGACTTTCATTTCCGGCTCATCGTAAAGTCCGAAAATGCAGCTGAAATTGGCATGGCATGCTTCCATGAGTTTCTTGCGGTCTTCTTTAGCTTTAGGCAGGGTTTCTTCATGGGGAAGAACGGCACCTGGGGCGTATTCTTCACATTGCAACCCGCAAATAAATCCGGTCCGGGTATACGTCTTATCCTGGACGGTAAACTGCTGCTGATAAAGATAAATGGAAGGCTTGTCATCCTGGACCAGTATCCCGTTTTCCCACCACTGGCGAAAGGTTTTCGCTGCACGAGTATAACGGTTATTGTTTGTGTCATCGTCAGCATATGTTTTTCCAAGTTCTAACCGAATGATGTTATACGGGTGCCGGTCATAAAAGAGTTGCTGGGCAACCGGGTCGATAACATCATACGGCGGTGTCAATACATCCGCTATGTTTGTAATTTTATTCTGATTATACCGCAAACCTTTAATCGGTACTATTGCTGCCATTGATGTTCCTCCTTGAATACATTTGCAATAATTTTATTATAATTTTCCAGTTTGTTCAATAATAACTTTTTGCACCGGGGTTTTTTGCCGCCTTATTAATGCAATAACTGGAAGGATTGTACAGAATATTGTTGAATGTTACAGTAATGTGAAATATTTTGATAAAATGCGGAGGCTTGAGTATGCTGGCCATAGTGGATAGCTGTACTTTAATCGGTATTGAAGGACATTTGATCAGGGTAGAGGTAGATGTGTCGTCGGGATTGCCCGGCTTTGAAATAGTTGGTTTGCCCGATACCGCGGTGAAGGAGGCCAAAGATCGGGTTAAAGCAGCCATCAGAAACAGTGGCTATTCTTTTCCGGGACAAAAGGTGGTAGTGAACCTGGCTCCCGCAGATATCAAAAAGGTGGGACCGTTTTTTGACTTGCCGATAGCAGTGGGAATACTGGCGGCTACTGAACAGATTGATTTAAATAAACTGGCTGGAAAAGTGTTTGTGGGAGAGCTTTCGCTGAACGGCAGTGTGCGCCCGGTACCGGGAATATTGCCCATGGCCCTGGCGCTGGCGGACTTGAAAAAAGAAAGTTTTTACGTGCCGTTAGAAAACAGTTGGGAAGGTGCGCTGGCTGGAGAGATTACTGTATATGGTGTGGAAAATTTATCCCAGCTGGTAGCGGCGTTACACGGCGAACTGGATCTGCAGGCGGCAGCTGTAGCAGGGAAATTGACAGAAAGAAGAAGGGAAATGTTAGATTTTGCAGACGTTATCGGCCAGGACGGGGCCAAAAGGGCCTTGGAAATTGCTGCGGCAGGAGCTCACAATCTCTTAATGGTCGGACCTCCAGGTTCAGGAAAGACCATGTTGGCCAAACGGTTGCCGTCCATACTGCCGCCAATGTCTCGAGAAGAGAGCATTACTGCAACGAAAATTTACAGCGCAGCGGGGTTGCTGGACAGAAAAAACCCGTTGATAACGGAAAGACCTTTCCGGTCACCACATCATTCGGCCTCGGCTGCCAGTATTGTAGGTGGGGGCCGTATTCCCAAACCCGGTGAAATCAGCCTGGCGCATCACGGAGTACTATTTTTGGATGAACTGCCGGAATACCGTAAAGATGTCCTGGAGTCATTGAGACAGCCCCTGGAAAACGGTACGGTAACAATTTCCCGGGTTGCGGCTGCTGTGGAATACCCGGCACAACTGATGCTGGTGGCTGCCATGAACCCCTGCCCCTGTGGATTTTACGGGGATGGGACAAAGGAATGCCGGTGCAGCGAGTACCAGGTACAGCGTTACCGTAATCGCATTTCGGGACCGGTGATGGACAGGATAGATATTCAAATAGAGGTACCGCGACTGTCTTACAAAGAAACTCAAAGAACGGGCCGGGAGGAAACGTCGGCACAGATCAGGGAGCGGGTAATTGCGGCAAGAAAAAGGCAGGAGGAGCGATATAAGGGAACGGGTATTCACAGTAATAGCCGGCTAGATGCCAAAGGAATCAAGAAATGGTGCCGGGTGGACAGCAAAGGGGAGGAACTGCTGCGGCTTGCTTATGACCGTTTAGGCCTGAGCATGCGGGCACATCATAGAATTTTAAAGGTAGCCAGGACCATTGCAGATTTGGAAGGCAAAGAGTGGATAGAAAGTATGCATGTGGCCGAAGCAATACAGTATCGCAGTTTGGACAGGGGTCAATATTAGCAGGGTGAGCACCCTGTTATTTTTTTAGGGCTATAAAATCGGATATATTCTGTAAAGCCAATCTTGTTCTAAAACCAGGTAAAATTGTCATAAAATAACAAATATAAACAGGATTCCAATTGTTAAGGGAAAGTAAATAGGTGTAGCTAATGTAATGAGGGAAATAGAAATGTTTCAACATAAACAAGGTCGTGGCAGTAACTTTTTTGGAACTGGTTATTCAGCAATTTTGTGATGTCCGGAAAATGGAGTGGAACAAGTTTAGTCTTATCCATGGCTATAAAGCTTGCGCCAGTTTCTCCCGGTAGTGCCGGGAGTCTTCGAACTTGCATTGATTGTTTTATTGTATTTTGAATCGAAAAAGACTGAGACAAAATATGATATTATGGATCAAGATATAAATGGGCTGGCAGATTGTATACTTTATAGTAACTGAAAATAATAAAGAGAAAGGTTGAGGAGAATAATTATAAGGAGGGATAGTTCATGACCATACTTGCCGGTATTATTTTCGTGGTGTTACAGTTATTTGTCCTGTTTTTGATCCTGTTAAAAATCGATGAATCCAGAGAACGCAGCTTAACCGAGAAATTGAAACGGAAAAACGAGCATTGAGCAAATGAGGTGCATTTTGAGTGACTGCAGTGACTTGCGACATAAACGGCGTGGCTGTAGAATTAAAAAACTTGGACAAGGTGTTCTGGCCGGAAAAGGGCCTGGTTAAGGCAAACCTGCTTGACTATTATGCAAAAGCAGGTTCTTTTCTTATTCCCTATCTAAAAAACAGGCCGTTTACCCTGAAAAGGTATCCTGATGGAATTTACGGCAAACACTTTTACCAAAAACAATGTCCGGATTATGCCCCGGAATGGTTGCAGACTGTAAAGATTACGAGAGGTCATAAAAGTATTGATTACTGCATGGTAAACAAGCTTGCAGACTTGCTGTGGCTGGTCAATCAGGGCTGCATCGAGATGCACACCTGGTTGACCTCCTGGGAGAGGCCAAATAACCCTGACCTGGCGGTATTTGATTTGGACCCGGCGCCGGGTGCGTCATGGGATGACGTGTTGCTGGTGGCCAGATTGGTAAAGCAGGCTTTGGATACCTTAAATTTGCAAGGTTATCCCAAGACCAGCGGTGCAACGGGTTTGCACATTTACATTCCTATCCGACCGGTTTACGATTATAAAACCGTGCAACAGTTTACCGGCAGGGTGTCTCATTTGATCGCAACTGCCTGTCCAGAAAAAGCTACGGTAGAGAGAAGTGTAAAAAACAGGCAAGGTAAAGTATATGTGGACTACCTGCAAAACGGTCCGGGAAAGACCATGGCTTCCGTTTACAGCGTGCGGCCTGTGCCCGCAGCAACCGTGTCCATGCCGGTTTCGTGGGAGGAAATCGAAAGCAGCTCTATCCAACCGGGGCAATTTACCATGGAAAATGTAATTTCCCAGTTAGCCGACAGGGACAAGTTATTTCAACCCTGCCTGGAGAAAAAACAGTCTTTGACGGAAGCGCTGGAAGATATATGAAAATTTTCACATACCAAGAAGGAAATTGAATTTTTACCAAGAAGCAAGGAAAAAGGTTTTTTATTTTTTTGGTAAAGGGGAGGGGAGGTTTTTGAAAGCGCTTTACTGGCTTGGTTTAAGCCGTGTGCCGGGCTGGGGGAGCCGCTCGGTTCTTAATTTGTTGCGTGAATTTGACTCGGTTGAAGAATTATGGCATTGCACCGAGGTAAAATTAAGAAGTTTAAAAAATGTTTCGCACTCACAGATAGAGAGCTTTATACAATTTCGCCATTGCTTTGACGGAGAAAAAGAGTTAAACTATTTAGCTGAAAATGATATTAACCTGATACATATGGAGCACGAGGCATACCCCGATATGTTGCGTAATATCTATGACCCGCCACTGGTTTTGTATTACCGGGGGGATATTTCTCTATTAAAGACCGATGCGGTGGCCATAGTGGGTTCACGAAGAGCAACTCATTACGGGCAGAAAATGGCATTTCAACTGGCAGCGGATTTAGCCGATAATGGCTTAACTGTGGTCAGCGGTATGGCTAAGGGAATTGATACAGCGGCCCATAAAGGGGCGCTGCATGCCGGAGGCAATACCATTGCTGTGCTGGGGTCCGGGGTCAATGTCTGCTACCCCAAAAGCAACAGCGAACTCTACGGTCAGATTTGCAGCGCAGGTCTGGTTATTTCCGAATTTCCTCCGTATACTCAACCGGAAGCAAAAAACTTCCCCATTCGCAATCGTATCATCAGCGGTCTCAGCAAAGGGGTTATAGTAGTAGAGGCGGCTCAAAAGAGTGGTTCATTAATTACCGCTGATTTTGCCCTGGAACAGGGGAAGGAGGTATTTGCCGTTCCCGGACCGGTTACCAGCCCCAATAGTAAGGGTACCAACGGGCTGATTAAACAGGGCGCCTTTCTGGTTGAAGGTGCCGAGGATGTTTTAGAGCAGTTGGGATTTGGACAGAGGCTGTTTGGCAACTCGGAAACTGCTGCCACTGTGGCTTTAAGTGCCGCGGAGGAAGAGCTGCTTCGGCTGACCTCCGGAGCTCCGGTACATATAGATGAACTGGTCCGGGAAACAGGTTATTCCGTGGAACGAATCAGTTCCATGTTAATGTTTTTGGAAATCAAGGGACTGATTAAGAAGTTGCCGGGAAGTTTCTACCAGGCGTTATAGTTATAATTACGCTGTTTCATGTCTATAATGTTAAAGACAAATGAGGACTAAAAATTGAGGTGAGAATTGGTGGGTAAAACACTGGTTATAGTTGAATCACCGGCTAAAGCAAAAACTATTTCGAAATTTTTGGGCCATAAATATATAGTAAAATCCTCTATGGGACACGTGCGGGACCTGCCGCGCAGCCAGTTTGGAGTAGATGTGGAAAACGATTTTCAACCTAAATATATTACTATTCGGGGAAAAGGAGAGATTTTAAAGGAACTGCGCCAGGAGGCCAAAAAGAGTGACAATGTGCTGCTGGCGCCGGACCCGGACAGGGAGGGCGAAGCCATCGCCTGGCATTTGGCACATGCTTTGAAGGTTAATACAGAGGAAAAGTGCCGGATTCAATTTAACGAAATTACCAAGAATGCCGTGACCAGCGCGGTAAAAAACCCCAGGAAGATTGACTATAACTTGGTGGACGCGCAGCAGGCGCGGAGGATTTTGGACAGGTTGGTGGGTTATAACCTTAGCCCGTTATTGTGGCGTAAAGTGAAAAAAGGGCTTAGTGCCGGACGGGTGCAATCCGTGGCCGTACGCCTGATTTGTGAACGAGAAGAGGAAATTGAAAATTTTACTCCTGAAGAATACTGGACCTTAACTGCGGTCTTTAAGGTTGATGAGACCGAGATAGAAGCCAAGTTAAACAAACACCGGGGAAAGAAGATAAAAATCAAAAACGGGGAGCAGATGCAGCAGGTACTGGAGCAGCTAAAAAATAGTTCTTTTGTGATTGAAGACATTAAGAAACGAGATACGAAGCGTACTCCGGCACCGCCATATATAACCAGCAGCTTACAACAGGATGCTTACCGCAAGTTGAATTTTACAGCCAAGAAAACCATGCGAATTGCCCAGCAGTTGTACGAAGGGGTTGACATCGGTAGAGAAGGTTCCGTCGGTTTGATTACATATATCCGCACGGATTCAACGCGGATAGCAGAAACTGCTCAGGAGGAAGCAAGGAAGTTTATTGAAGGTCAATACGGCAGGGACTACGTGCCGGAAAAGCCCAGGAGTTTTACCAACAAAAAGTCAGCACAGAATGCCCATGAAGCCATTCGCCCGACAAGTATTTTCCGTACGCCGAGCCAGTTAAGAAATAAGTTGAGTCACGACCAGTATCGGTTATACCAGCTTATCTGGAGGCGATTTCTGGCCAGTCAGATGGCAGAAGCCGTACTGGAAAGCACTACCGTTCTCATTGCTGCCGGAGATTACCAGTTCAGGGCTACCGGTTCGGTTATTAAGTTTCCCGGCTTTTTTGAGCTGTACAAAAACACCGATGATTTCCAGGAAAAAGAAAACCTGCTGCCGGAGTTAAGTGTGGGAATGCAACTAGAATTGGTAAAGCTGGACGACAGACAGCATTTTACCCAACCACCGCCTCGGTACAGTGAAGCTTCCCTGGTGAAGACTTTAGAAGAAAAGGGTATTGGTCGTCCCAGTACCTACGCTCCCATTATTGATACTATTTTGTCACGCGGTTACGTAGTGCGTGAGGATAAGCAATTTCGTCCTACGGAACTGGGCCAAGTAGTGGTTCAATTATTAAAGGAATATTTTCCCGATATTGTTGATGTGGAATTCACTGCGCATTTGGAGAGTGAACTGGACGAAATAGAGGAAGGGCATCGGGATTGGAAGGATGTTGTGGAGGAGTTTTATGAACCTTTTAAGGCCCATCTGGATAGAGCGGAAAAGGAAATCGGGCAAGTGGAAATCCAGGATGAAGAAACAGACGTGGTATGTGAAAAATGTGGGCGTAACATGGTGATTAAATACGGGCGTTACGGCAAGTTTTTAGCCTGTCCCGGTTTTCCCGAGTGCCGGAATACCAAGCCGTTACTGGAGGAAATCGGCGTTAAATGTCCCGATTGTGGTGGTGGAATTGTGGAACGTCGTAGCAAAAAGGGGCGTAAGTTTTATGGGTGCAGCAATTATCCCCAGTGTAAGTTTGTTTCCTGGCATAAACCTACGGAAGAACGATGCCCGGAGTGTGATGCCTTTCTGGTGGAAAAGCACTCCAAAAAGCAGGACGTGCGTTTAGAGTGTTCCAGTAAAGAATGTAATTTTTGGCGGTCAATTAAAAACAAAGCAAAACAACAGCAAGGAGAAGCAGTGCAATGAAGGTTACAGTGATTGGTGCCGGACTGGCGGGCAGTGAGGCTGCCTGGCAGGTGGCAAAACAAGAGGTGCCTGTGACTCTGTTTGAAATGCGGCCGCATGTGATGACACCAGCACATAAGACGGGTTTGTTTGCAGAGCTGGTCTGCAGCAATTCCCTGCGTGGAGCGAGCATTGTCAACGCAGTGGGGTTACTAAAAGAAGAAATGAAGCTTATGGATTCTTTAATCATGAAGGCCGCAGTGGAGCATCAATTGCCTGCCGGCGGTGCTCTGGCTGTGGATAGAGAGCGTTTCTCCCAGGCCATAACTACTGCGCTTGCAGAGCACCCGCTGGTAGAAATTAAAAGGGAGGAAGTAACGGAAATACCTGACGGGATTGTCATCATTGCTACGGGTCCCCTTACCTCCCATAAGTTGTCTGAGACTATCAAACAGTTGACAGGACAGGAATACCTTTATTTTTATGACGCAGCTGCTCCAATTGTGATGGCGGATAGCATTAATTATGATAAGGTGTTCCGGGCTTCGCGCTATGGCAAGGGGGATGCTGATTATTTAAACTGTCCGCTCACGGAAGAAGAGTACCGTCGGTTTTATGAAGCATTGCTTCAGGCTGAACTGACGCCTTTGAGAGAGTTTGAAGATGAAAAATTTTTTGAAGGGTGCATGCCCGTGGAGCAGCTGGCAAAACGGGGATATCAAACTCTTGCCTTCGGCCCCATGAAACCTGTGGGATTGGTTGACCCTAAGACTGGCAAAGAGCCCTTTGCCGTGGTCCAGTTGCGGCAGGACAATCAAGAAGGAACACTATATAATATGGTAGGTTTTCAAACGCACCTGAAATGGCCCGACCAGAAACGCATTTTCCGAATGATTCCCGGTCTGGAAGAGGCTGAGTTTGCGCGGTTTGGTGTAATGCACCGGAATACATACATCAATGCTCCGAAAATTCTTCGGGAAACACTGCAGATGAAATCGCGTCCTACAATCTTTTTTGCCGGGCAAATTACTGGAGTAGAGGGCTATGTGGAGTCGGCCTCCAGCGGGTTGGTTGCCGGTGTTAATGCCGGTCGCTTAGCCAAGGGTTTGGAGCCGCTAATTTTCCCCAAGGAAACAGCCATTGGGGGGCTGTGCCACTATATTCATACTGCCAGCCCAGAGAATTTCCAGCCAATGAACGTTAATTTCGGGCTTTTACCTGCTCTGGAAAAAAAAGTAAAATCCAAGTGGCGGCGAAATACCATGCTGGCGGAACGGGCGCTGGAAACTTTACAAGATTTTATTAAGAAAAAATTAAGATAAAAAAGGAAACTTGTCAGTAATTTGTGAATATGGTAACATATATATGTTTCATGGAGGCTTTACGATGAAAAGCGGTTTGGAACAGTTGGTTGATGCCTTTCAAACTTATTTAAAAGTAAATAGGAATTCTTCGGAGCATACCAAAATTGCTTATCAAAAAGATTTAACCCAGTTTATACTTTTTGCCGCAAACGTCAGGGAGAAGCCTCCGGAACAGTTAAAACCTGAAGATGTGGATTACCGCCTGGTCAGGCAGTACCTCGCGTGGCTCACGCAACAGGGGTGTCAGAAAGCCACTTTGGCGAGAAAGCTGGCGGCATTACGCTCATTTTTCCGGTATTTGAACCAGGAGCAGATAACGGATAGTAATCCAGTATCCATGATTAAAACCCCTAAGCAGGATAAGCGCTTGCCTTCATTTTTGTACTATGAAGAGGTTGAACAGCTGTTAAATGCACCGGATGAGCAAACAAGTCTGGGTATACGAGATAAGGCACTTTTGGAGTTCCTCTATTCCTCCGGTGTAAGGGTGAGTGAAGCAGCTGCCCTAAAGGTAGGGGATTTGGAACTGTCCCTGGGTTATGTACGGATTACAGGCAAGGGGTCCAAGGAGCGAATTGTCCCATTTGGCAGTAAGGCTGCCAGGGCCCTGGAGAGGTATTTGCGCCAGGCCCGACCAGGTTTAGTTGCAAAAACTAAAAGCGACAGAGATGCCCTTTTTGTCAACAGTCGCGGTGGGCCGTTGACCGTGCGAGGGATTCGCTATATTATTAACAATTATATCAAGCAGCTGGCACTGGAGAAAAAGGTGTCACCGCATACTTTAAGGCATTCATTTGCCACCCACATGCTAGACCGGGGGGCGGACCTGCGTGTAGTGCAGGAACTTTTAGGTCACGTCAGCTTATCAACAACTCAAATATACACCCACGTGACCAAGCAGCGGATAAAAAATATCTATCAGGAAACTCACCCCCGGGCGTAAGGAGGTATCATATGTTTCGCGGTACGACCATTATTGCAGTAAGAAAAGGTAATACCGTGGCCATGGGCGGGGACGGTCAGGTGACTTTTGGCGACAAGACCGTGATGAAACACGGGGCCATAAAGTTGCGTAAACTGTATGATGGCAAAGTAATTGCGGGGTTTGCCGGTTCCGTGGCGGATGCTTTTGCTCTATTTGATAAATTTGAGAAAAAACTGGAGGAATATTACGGTAATATTTTACGTGCGGCGGTAGAACTGGCCAAAGAATGGCGTATGGATAGGGTGCTCCGCCGGTTAGAAGCGTTACTGGTGGTGGCAAATAGGGAAAAGGTATTGATTATTTCCGGGACGGGGGAGATTATTGAACCGGATGACGGCATTGCAGCAGTGGGATCTGGGGGGGCATATGCCCTTGCTGCAGCCAGGGCATTAATTAAGCACACTGACCTCAGCGCCGGGGAAATTGCCCGGGAAGCATTGAATATAGCTGCTTCCATCTGTGTCTTTACCAATGACAACATTACAATTGAAGAGCTTAAGGAGGGGAATTGATGGATAACTTAACGCCCAGGGAAATTGTCCGGGAGTTAGACCGGTATATTGTAGGTCAAGCCGAGGCAAAACGGTCCGTAGCCATAGCCCTGAGAAACCGTTACCGGCGCAAACGCCTTCCTGAAGATATGCAGGATGAGATACTTCCGAAAAATATCATCATGATTGGGCCAACAGGTGTTGGGAAAACGGAGATTGCCCGCCGGATGGCAAAGCTGGTGAAAGCACCTTTTATTAAAGTGGAAGCAAGCAAGTTTACGGAGGTCGGGTACGTAGGACGGGATGTTGAATCCATGGTCAGGGACCTGGTGGAGACTGCCATCCGCATGGTGAAAAGTGAAAAGATTGCGGATGTTTACGAGCGGGCGGAAAAACTGGCAGAAGAGCGTATTCTGGATATTCTGGTTCCTCATCCCCAAAAGGATGCTCCCAGTCAAAACCCGTTGGAATTTTTGTTTTCCGGTAGGAGCAAAACTGATACCAGCAATGATGAACTGTACCAGCAGAGAATGAAAAAGGCTGAAGAAAAACGCAATATACTGCGAGAAAAATTGAAACGGTTTGAATTGGAAGACGAAATAATTGAAATTGAAGTGAGTGACAATAATCCCCAGGTGTTAGAAATTTTCTCCGGTTCGGGAATGGAAGAACTGGGAATAAACTTGCAGGATGTTCTGGGGGGGATGATGCCGCAGAAGAAAAAGAAACGTCGTGTTACCGTCAAGGAAGCGCGCAAGATACTGGCGCAGGAGGAAGCCCAGAAATTGATTGATATGGATGAAGTGAACCGGGAATCCATTAAGCGCGCAGAACAGGAAGGAATTATCTTTTTGGATGAGATTGATAAAATAGCCGGTAAAGACGGTACTCACGGTCCCGATGTGTCTCGTGAAGGTGTACAGCGGGATATTTTACCCATTGTGGAAGGCTGTACGGTGATGACTAAATACGGGCCGGTTAAAACGGACCATATTTTATTCATTGCCGCAGGGGCGTTTCATCTGAGCAAGCCCTCCGACTTGATTCCGGAACTGCAGGGTCGTTTTCCCATCCGGGTGGAATTACACAGTCTCACTCAGGATGATTTCTGCCGGATACTGACGGAACCGAAAAATTCACTAATTAAGCAATACAAGGCACTTTTGGAAGTAGAGGGAATAAAACTGCACTTTACTGAGGATGCTATAGCTAAGATAGCAGAAATTGCCTACAAAGTTAATAGTCAAATGGAAAATATCGGCGCCAGACGTTTGTACACCATTTTGGAGAAGCTTTTAAACGACATTTCATTTGAAAGTCCTGATATGGAAGAGACGGAAATTACGATTGACAAGGCTTATGTAGAGGAAAAGTTATATGATGTAATTGAAGATCAAGATTTAAGTAAATATATTCTTTAAAACAGGTTAGGAGGAAGGTAATATGAAGACTTTACTGGAAAAAAGTCGCAATATTAACAGACTGTTGCAGAAAGCAGCAGGGCACCCGGTGGATTTTAAGGAAATGGCCTGTGTACTGGCTGAAAACATTAATGCAAATTGTTATATTGTTGGTCGAAAGGGTAAAATTTTAGGACACTGTTTTATGAAAGGCTTCCACTGCGATGTTATGGAAGATATCGTTATGAAAGAAGGACGGATTCCTGCCGAGTTTAACGAGGAATTGCTAAGAATTGCCGAAACAAAAGCTAACACCAGTCAAACGGCCAATGCCTGTCTGTTCATCGGTCAAGACGAGTGCATATACAACAACAAGCTTTCTACTTTCGTACCAATTAATGGTGGTGGTCAGAGACTGGGTACTTTGATACTGGCAAAATTTAACGTGCAGTTTACCAATGAAGATTTAATTTTGGCTGAATATGGTGCTACTGTGGTGGGAATGGAAATCCTGCGTTCTAAAGCTGAACGTATTGAGGAAGAGGCACGTAAAAAGGCCGCAGTGCATATTGCGCTGGCAACGCTCTCTTATTCGGAAATGGAGGCCATTGAACATATCTTTTCCGAACTAGATGGTAATGAAGGAGTGTTGGTTGCCAGTAAAATAGCTGATAGAGCAGGCATTACCCGTTCTGTTATTGTCAATGCACTGCGCAAATTTGAAAGCGCCGGCGTTATTGAATCCAAATCGCTTGGTATGAAGGGGACCTATATTCGAGTATTAAATGACAATTTGTTGGAAGAAATAGAGAAAATGAAACGCTAGTTGTCCAGACCATAATTAATGTTGTGTCTGGTACAAAATTTTGCTATACTTATGGTTGGTGTCAAAAACACACGCTTTAAGATCTGCCCGGGGGTGCCTATCGGGTTCCGGGTAGGGATGATTAAAGCGGAGGAAGAAAACCAAGGGAGGAGGTGTAACAGTGGCTGTAATTACAATGAAACAACTGCTGGAAGCGGGAGTTCATTTTGGTCATCAGACCAGGCGTTGGAATCCCAAAATGGAAAAATATATCTTTACCGAGCGCAATGGCATTTACATTATTGACCTGCAGAAGACGGTAAAGATGATTGAAGAGGCGTATAATTTTGTACGTGATTTGGTTGCTGATGGCCAAAGTATTCTCTTTGTCGGCACAAAGAAACAAGCCCAGGAATCAATCAAGGAAGAAGCCGAGCGTTGTGGCATGTTTTATGTTAACCAGCGCTGGTTGGGCGGGATGTTGACTAACTTCAAGACCATTCGCCAGCGGATTGATCGTTTACATGAATTAAACAAAATGGAAGAAGAAGGTCTATGGGATGTGCTTCCCAAAAAAGAAGTGTCCCGCCTCACCAGTGAGAGAGACAAGCTTCAGCGCTTCCTGGGTGGCGTTAAGGATATGACTGAACTGCCTGGTGCCCTGTTTATTGTTGACCCGCGGAAAGAGCGCATTGCTGTTGCTGAAGCACGTCGCCTGGGTATACCTATTGTTGCTATTGTGGATACTAACTGTGACCCCGATGAGATTGACTATGTGATTCCCGGCAACGATGATGCTATCAGAGCAGTGCGTTTATTAACCAGCAAGATTGCTGATGCCGTTATTGAAGGTTCCAGCAGTGGAGAAGCTGAGGAAGAGGAAACAGCGGCAGAGGCGGTAGCAGAATAAAGGCTAGCCCCTCAGTATGAGGGGCTTTTTAAAAATTTACTATATTTTCGGGAAGGAGGCTGGCAAATGATTTCTGCGAAGTTGGTCAAAGAGCTTCGGGAGCGTACTGGTGCAGGAATGATGGACTGCAAAAAAGCACTGCAGGAAACTGACGGCGATATTGAAAAGGCAGCTGAATACCTGCGGGAGAAGGGTATTGCAAAGGCGGAAAAGAAAGCTGGCCGTATTGCCAGTGAAGGTGTTGTTGAGTCTTACATACACGGGAACGGTAAAATTGGCGTTCTGGTAGAGGTGAACTGCGAAACGGATTTTGTGGCCAAAAACGAAGAATTTAAGAAATTGGCAAGAGATATCGCCATGCAGATTGCTGCCGCCAAGCCGGAATACGTGAAGCGGGAAGATGTTCCCGAAGAAAAGATTGAGAAGGAAAGACAAATCTTAAGAGCCCAAGCTTTAAATGAAGGAAAACCGGAACATATTGTGGAAAAGATGGTGGAAGGTCGACTGGAAAAGTACTTTAAAGAAATATGCCTGCTGGAACAACCGTATATTCGTGACCCTGATAAAACAGTTCAGGAGCTGGTTAAGGAAAAAATCGCCCAAATTGGCGAGAACATTAATGTGCGCCGTTTTGTCCGCTTTGAAATGGGCGAAGGTTTAGAAAAGAAGGAGGACAATTTTGCCGCTGAAGTGGAAGCTTTAACTCAGGGTAAGGCATAAGAGCACAGGTTCTGTGCTCTTTTTTAAAAAACTTGGGAGGCTAGAAGGATTTTTCTTTCTAGTGTAGAAAGACTAATGTTGTAATTGGAGGTTTGCCTTTGAATGAAGCAGCCTAAATATAAACGGGTAGTTCTTAAATTAAGCGGAGAAGCATTAGCTGGTAAAGAAAACTTTGGCATCAGTCAGGAAATCTTAACATCCATCGCTCAGCAAGTAAAGCAGGTCAAGGAAGCGGGCGTCGATGTTGCCATTGTCGTTGGCGGTGGTAATATTTGGCGCGGCGTGGCTGGCAGTGCTAAAGGCATGGACCGGGCTACGGCAGACTATATGGGAATGCTGGCAACAGTTATTAACTCTCTGGCTTTGCAGGATGCACTGGAAACACAGGGTATAGATACCAGGGTACAGACTGCCATTGAAATGAGACAAATAGCAGAGCCCTACATTCGCCGCAGGGCTATCAGGCATTTGGAAAAAGGAAGAGTAGTTATTTTTGCAGCTGGTACGGGCAACCCGTATTTTTCCACAGATACTACCGCTGCCCTACGTGCGGCTGAGATTGAAGCAGAAGTAATTCTCATGGCCAAGAAAGTAGATGGCGTTTATGATTCCGACCCGGTTAAGAATCCGAATGCGAAAATGTTTAAGGACTTGGGTTACATTGAAGTGCTGAATAAAGGGTTAGGCGTAATGGACTCTACTGCAACTTCCTTATGTATGGATAATGATATTCCCTTAATAGTATTTAATGTCAATAAAAAGGGAAATATATTGAAGGCTGTTATGGGTGAGAGCATAGGAACATTTGTTGGGAGGGAATCCTAGTGGTACAGGCAATTTTTGATGATGCGGAAAAAAGGATGAGTAACGCAGTAGACATATTGAAAGAAGAGATGAAGTCGTTGCGAGCAGGACGTGCTAACCCTTCGTTGTTGGATAAGGTGCAGGTTGAATACTACGGAGTACCAACGCCGCTTAATCAGGTTGCCAATATTTCCGCTCCGGAGCCGCGTATGCTGTTGATTCAGCCGTGGGATAAAAACGTCATCGGCGACATTGAGAAAGCGATTTTAAAGTCCGATCTGGGACTGAATCCCACTAATGACGGAAATGTCATTCGTATTAATATCCCCCAGTTAACCCAGGAACGGCGTCAGGAACTTGTTAAGATCGTGAAAAAATCCGGTGAAGATACCAAAGTCAGCATTCGGAACGTTCGCCGTGATGCTAATGACCAGTTGAAAAAGAAAGAAAAGAACGGTGAGATTTCCGAGGACGAGTTAAGACGGTACCAAGAAGACGTCCAGGAGTTAACGGACAAATATATTAAAAAAGTTGATGAAATTATTGAACATAAAGAAGCGGAGATTATGGAAGTTTAGCCCATGAAAGGCCATAAAAAAGAGATTTGGGACGTTTTGACATTACCTGTGGCGGAGGCAAAAAGGATATTATCCTCACAGGGTATCGATGTTAAAATTAGACTTACCGGTCCGGCCCAAGATGCTGAGGGCAAGGGTGAGCTGCGTGTAATTCGCCAGAAACAGTTGTCGTCCAACCTCCATGAATTGGTGGTTGTTTACGAGGATTTTTCTGATCCCTTGAAAGGAGGTGGCAATGATGGCAATCAGAATCACTGAAGAGTGCCTGGCATGTGGTACCTGCGCCGATGAGTGTCCTGTAGGTGCTATCCAAGAAGGCGATGACATCTTTTCCATTAATGCTGATGAATGTACTGAGTGTGCTACATGTGTCGAAGCGTGCCCCACAGGAGCAATTATTGAAGAATAATCACAATCACAAAACCCCCTCGTTTGAGGGGGTTTCATTAATATGGGTATACTTGTTAGGGAGCAGTACTTGATTAATCTTGAGAGGCGTGTTATTTTTCTATAAAAAGGGTTAGAATGTTATTAAGGAGGAACAATTGTGGCTTTTTCACGCAACCGCTCGTGGACCAAGAAAAGAACTGGAAATACTGGGATAAATGGGCTGGACCCGACCCGGTTACCACGTCATGTTGCCATTATCATGGACGGGAATGGCCGATGGGCAAAACAGAGAGGCTTGCCGAGAGCAGCCGGGCACAGGGCGGGGGTAGAAACGCTGCGTACTATTGTTGAAGCCTGTTGCGAACTGGGCATTCCCATACTAACAGTGTATGCCTTTTCCACGGAAAACTGGAAACGCCCTGAAGAGGAAGTTTCTATTTTAATGAAATTGATTGTGGAGTATTTAAGAAAAGAAGTTAACAGATTTGAACAAAACGGTATCAGGATAAATCCTATTGGCAAGCTGGAAGCGCTCCCGGAAGAGCCCCGTAGAGAACTTTATCTTGCTGCGGAAAAGACTAAAAACAACAACCTGTTACTGTTAAACGTGGCTTTAAATTATGGTGGAAGAGCTGAAATAGTCAAAGCGGCAACCGACCTTGCCAGACAGGTTGTGCAAGGGAATATTCAGTTGGAAGATATCGACGAAAATCTGTTTGCAAAATTTCTTTACACCGGGGAGATTCCTGACCCCGATTTACTAATCAGACCATCCGGTGAATTGCGCATCAGCAATTACCTCCTGTGGCAGCTTGCGTATACGGAATTTTGGTTTACCGATACATACTGGCCCGACTTTCGCAGGGAACATTTTGTGGAAGCGTTGCGTGATTTTCAAAGTCGTGAACGGCGTTTTGGCGGACTGAAAAGCTGAGGTGATGAAATATTGCTTTCGCTACGCATATTGACGGCGGCACTAGGCATTCCGTTAGTTTTTGCAGTAACCTACCTGGGTGGAATTTTTTTTGCCGTGCTGGTAATGGTAGTTGCGGTGGCAGCGTTACGCGAGTGGCTGGCGCTGACTGCCAAAATATTCGGGGAAAAACACAGATTTATCGGTTACATAAGCATGTTATTGGTGTTGCTGAGTGCATATTATGGTAATGGAGCTTTTTTGTTACTGGCATTAATTGTGTCGCTCTTATCAGTAATTTTTTCCATGGTATTCTATTACCCCAACGTGAACCTTGGTGCCGTAGTTTTTAGCTATTTCGGAGGAATTTTTATCGGTAGTTCTCTATTAACTATACTCCTGCTGCGAAATTCCGACCAATTTGGTTTTTGGGGAATAGTGGCAATGCTTGCTGTTATATGGGCCACCGACAGTGGGGCTTATTTTACGGGAAGGGCCTGGGGTAAAAAGAAACTGGCTCCACAAATCAGTCCTAAAAAAACATGGACAGGATTTTACGGTGGACTCGTTTCAGCCGGTATTACTGGTATCCTGTTCAGCCCGTTACTACCAGTCACACCTTTCACCGGTTTTACTACTGCACTATTTATTTCCCTGGCAGGACAATTAGGAGATTTGGGCGAATCAGTAATAAAAAGAGTAGCCGGTGTCAAAGATTCGGGAAAATTATTGCCCGGTCACGGGGGAATGCTGGACCGGATTGACAGCCTGCTCCTTGCTGCTCCCGTTGTATATATTTTCCTGTCTTGGTTTATAATAGATTGAGGTGATGAGATTGGATAACTTACCGGGACTAAAAAAGCAGTTGATGACGGCGGCCTTAGTAACTTTGGTGCTTATGGCCTTGTATTTAGTATATTATTTTATAGGCCCGGCAATTGGTGAAATTATTAACTATCTAATTCCGATAGTGCTGCCGTTTGTCCTGGCTGTAGTATTGGCTTCATTGATAGATCCCATTGTGCGGTATTTACAGCAAAAGGGCAAACTAAACCGCACGCTAGCGGTAATTAGTACGATGACGTTTTTTTTAGTGATTATTGGTACGATTACGGTGGCAATTATCTCTCGCCTAATTGTTGAACTGGAAAAGCTGTCTAAAACCCTGCCCAAATATTCTGTGATACTGGGGGCCCAGGGATTGCACCTGCAGCAGCAGCTGCAAACCTGGTATTTGGATATAGAGCTTCCAGACCAAGTTATGGAACAGTTGCAGGGGTCCCTGGAAAGTCTAATTGAATTGTTAAAAGTCACTACCACCAATACCATTGACCTATTACTGACAATCTTAGCCGGTGTTCCCGGCGGTTTGTTGATTACCATTATCGCCATTCTGGCCACCTATTTTTTTAGTCGCGATAAAGAGCAGATCATGGCTAACTTTTTTAAGATGCTTCCCGTTCACTGGGAAGAGAAACTGAGGTCAATCTTTGGTGAATTGGAAAGAGCCATTATCGGCTTTTTGCGAGCACAGTTATTTTTAATTTCAGTGACAGCTGTACAGACCATTGTCGTTTTATATATTCTAAACATTGATTACGCCTTTACCATGGGACTGATAGTGGGATTGGTGGATATTCTGCCTGTTCTGGGTCCTGGGGCGGTATTTATTCCCTGGGTGGTTATTGAATTTTTACTGGGGGAAAAGAAGCTGGCCTTTTATTTACTACTGCTTTACGGTTCCGTGGTGGTGGTACGCCAGCTATTACAGCCAAAAGTTATCGGAGAACAGGTGGGAATACATCCTTTAAGCGCTTTGGTGGCCATGTATGTGGGTTTAAAAATAATGGGAGTATGGGGTGTAATTATCGGGCCCATGCTTTTGGTGTTGTTAAAAGCAATGAACAGAGCGGGCGTTTTTTCGCGTTGGCTATAGAAGGGGAGAGGAAAGTTGCAGGTAGCGGTACTGGGTTCTACGGGTTCAATCGGGCGACAAACTCTGGAAGTAGCTGCCGCTAGGCAGGAAATTGACATTATAGCGCTGGCTGCCAGAAAAAATATTGACTTGTTAGAAGAGCAAACCAGGCAGTTTCAGCCGAAATATGTGGGCGTTTATGATGTGCAGGCGGCAAAGGAGTTTCAACAGAGGGTAGTTGATTTGCCGGTAACAGTTGTTGCGGGAATTGAGGGATTGGAGGAAATAGCCTCGTTGGCCGAGATTGACGTTGTTGTAACGGCGGTTAGCGGTGCAGTGGGACTAAAGCCCACAATTGCTGCAGTTAAACAGGGTAAAACTATAGCACTGGCTAATAAGGAAACCCTTGTGGCTGCCGGTAAACTGGTGATGGACTTGGTGCGGGAGCACCAGGCCACCATAATTCCTGTGGACAGCGAACATTCTGCTGTTTTCCAGTGCTTACAGGAAGGTACGGGTGCAGTGGAAAAAATTATTTTAACCGCCTCAGGCGGGCCCTTCAGGGGCTGGACACGTGAGCAACTGGCGCACGTGACTCCGAAAGAAGCACTGAAACATCCCAACTGGGAAATGGGGCGAAAAATCACTATTGACTCGGCAACCTTGATGAACAAAGGATTGGAAGTTATTGAAGCCCACTGGCTGTTTGATATACCTTATGAACAAATACAGGTTGTGGTGCACCCGCAAAGTATAATTCATTCTGCCGTCAGCTTTAGAGATGGCTCCATTTTAGCACATTTAGGTGTGGCAGATATGCGCATACCCATTCAATATGCGTTTAGCTATCCCGAACGTTGGGAAGGTTTGGTAAAAACGCTGGATTTAACGACAGTTGGCCAGTTAACCTTTGAAAAACCTGACCTGGACGTTTTTCCTGCCCTGAAGTTAGCCTATGAAGCAGGTCTAACCGGGGGGACCATGCCGGTGGTTTTAAACGCCAGTAATGAAGTAGCTGTGGAGGCTTTTCTAAGCGGTCAAATAGGTTTTTTGGATATTTCCCGGTTGGTCCGGCAAGCAATGGAAAGGCACCGGGTTATCAAGGAACCGACGTTGGAGGAAATTTTACAGGTAGACCGGGAGACCAGGGAGAATGTATGGAAAATGATTAACCGGTAAGGATGGTGATTTAATGACACTTTTGGCAACAATATTGATTTTTGGTGTGTTGATATTTATTCACGAGTTTGGACACTTTATCGTAGCAAAAAGAGTAGGTATCTCGGTGGAGGAATTCAGCCTGGGTATGGGGCCAAAAGTGTTGGGAAAAAAAGTGGGAGAAACCCTCTACTCGTTGAGAGCTTTTCCCGTTGGGGGATTCGTGCGCATGGCCGGCATGGAACCGGGAGAAGAGGCACCAGAGGGCAGGGGTTTTAACGAAAAGCCGGTGCTGGAACGTATGAGTGTTATCTTTGCCGGCCCGTTTATGAATTTTTTACTGGCTATCGTGCTTTTTGTTATAGTTTATATGATATTGGGAGTGGCTGTTCCCACCAATGAGAATGTAGTAGGACAAACTATTCCCGGACGTGCCGCAGAGCAAGCGGGTTTAAAAAGCGGCGACAGAATTATTGCCGTTAATGGTCAGCAGGTGGAAAACTGGAATGAACTTACTGATATAATTCATGGCAAGGCAGGCCAAAGAATTACTTTGACAGTTGTCAGGGATGGTAAGAAACTGTTTTTTGAAATAACACCTGAATACGACCCCGAGCGCAAAGTTGGTTTGATCGGTATTTACCCGACCACCGAGTTGAAACGTTTCGGTGTTTTGCAGTCCGTGTGGCTGGGATTAAAGCAAAGCTACGAAATTACCAAAGGCATTATCGGAGGGTTTGCCCAGGTGATTACTGGTCAGGAGCAGGCCCAGGTTGCAGGTCCAATAGGTATTTACAGTATTATCGGGCAGGCGGTACAATTTGGTTTGACAAGTGTATTTAATTTTGCCGGTATTTTAAGCCTGCACCTGGGACTGATTAACCTGTTTCCTATCCCTGCTCTGGACGGGAGTAGACTGGTGTTTTTAGCATTTGAAGGGCTCAGGGGAAAACCGGTAGATCCCAACAAGGAAAATTTAATCCACTTCATCGGTTTTGCCTTGCTGATGCTGCTGATGGTAGTAATAACTTATAACGACCTTGTAAAGTTATTCGGGTAGAATTCATCTAATGGACGAGAACAGGTGGTTCATGTGCATTTTCAAAGGAGACATTCTAGGCAAATTAAAGTAGGTAATGTTGCCATAGGTGGAGATGCTCCTGTATCGGTGCAGTCCATGACCAACACCGATACCCGGGATGTGGACGCAACTGTGAAGCAGATAAAACGACTGTCTGAGGCCGGGTGTCAGATTGTTCGTGTGGCCGTTCCCGATGAAGAGGCGGCAGAAGCACTTTCGCAGATAGTCCGGGCCAGCGAGATTCCGGTCATCGCAGACATTCACTTTAATTACCGTCTGGCTCTGAAGGCTATAGAAAGCGGCGTGCACGGTCTGCGTTTGAATCCGGGAAATATCGGTAACAGCACCAGGGTGAAACAGGTGGTGGAACGTGCCAGAGATGTCGGGGTATCCATTCGCATTGGTGTCAATGCCGGTTCCTTGAAAAAGGAACTTTTGGAAAAGTACGGGGGGCCAACTCCCGAGGCCATGGTAGAGAGCGCCCTGGAACATGTGGCTTTACTGGAAAAGGAGCACTTTTACGACATCAAGATTTCGTTAAAAGCTTCACACGTACCGACCATGATTGCGGCATATCAATTAATGGCGGAGAAGGTGGATTATCCCCTTCATGTTGGGGTAACCGAGGCCGGGCTTCCGGGAACGGGGGCTATTAAGTCGGCCGTGGGCATCGGCAGCCTGCTGGCCATGGGTATTGGTGACACTATCAGAGTGTCGCTAACCGGCGACCCGGTGGAAGAAGTAAAGGTTGGGTACGAGATATTACGGGCCTTGGGTCTGGTTAAACGGGGAGTAGAGTTGATCGCGTGTCCCACGTGCGGCCGCTGTCAAATAAACCTGGCGCAGATTGCCCGGGAAGTGGAGGAAAAGCTTGCCGGTGTCACCTACCCGCTGAAAGTTGCAGTCATGGGATGCGCGGTTAACGGGCCTGGAGAGGCAAAAGAGGCAGACGTTGGCATAGCCGGCGGCAGACAATCGGGACTTATTTTTCGAAACGGTAAGGTAATAAAAAAGGTTCCGCAGGAGGAATTGGTTACTCAGTTGATGAAGGAAATAGATATGATAGTCAGGGACAATACGTCAAAAGGGAAATAAGATGTGCTTGTCTCATATGGCATATCCGAATAGGTGTTGCGTAAATTTAAGTAATGAGGAGGTAGCAACCATGAAAGTAAGTCAAATGCTGATTTCCACGTTAAGAGAAAACCCGGCAGAAGCGGAGATTGTCAGCCACCAACTGCTGCTGCGTGCTGGATTGATCAGAAAGTCTGCTTCGGGTATTTATATATATTTACCGCTGGGCATGCGGGTGTTGGAAAAAATATCGGCCATTGTGCGGGAAGAAATGAACCGTTTTGGGGGCCAGGAACTGCTGTTGCCCATTGTACAGCCGGCTGAACTGTGGCAGGAAACCAAGCGCTGGGATGTCTATGGTGAGGAGATGTTCAGGTTGAAAGACCGTCACAACCGGGATTTCTGTTTGGGCCCCACGCATGAAGAAATTATTACCGATTTGGTAAGGCGTGAGGTCAACTCCTACAAGCAGTTGCCGTTATTGCTGTACCAGATTCAAAACAAGTACCGCGATGAAAAGCGGCCCCGCTTCGGGCTCATGCGGGGCAGGGAGTTTGTCATGAAAGACCTCTATTCGTTTGACAGGGACCAGGAAGGCCTGGAGCACAGCTATAAAAAAATGTATCAGGCCTATACCAATGTGTTTAAGCGTTGCGGTTTGGACTTTCGTGTGGTGGAGGCCGATTCCGGGGCTATTGGCGGCAGCACTACCCATGAATTTATGGTGCTAGCCGAAACCGGCGAGGCTGCCATAGTTTACTGTGATGAATGTGACTATGCTGCCAACGTGGAAAAGGCAGAAGCCATACCCATGGAAACGGAAAAAGAGCCGGCAGCCGAGATGGAACTAGTGGCTACACCTGACGCGCGTACTATTGAAGAGGTTGCAGGTTACTTAAAGGTTAGCCCGAAGCGTTTGATAAAAACCTTATTCTATCGTGCTGATGATGAAATCGTTGCTGTCTTGCTGCGCGGGGACAGGGAAGTCAATGAAGTTAAATTGCAAAATCACCTGGATTGCCTGCAGCTGGAACTGGCAGATCCAAAACAAATAGAGGAAATTGCAGAGTCACCGGTAGGATTTGTCGGGCCTGTAGGGTTGAACGTGAAAATTTTGGCGGATAAGGAGATACCCTTGCTGACCAATGCGGTAGCGGGAGCCAACAGAGAAGGGTATCACTATAAGAATGTGAATCCCGGTCGCGATTTCGAGATCGATGAAGTGGCCGACCTGCGTCAAGTGGAAGCCGGTGAGCCGTGCCCAAAATGCGGTGCAAAGCTGAATAGTGCGCGGGGTATTGAGGTTGGGCAAATTTTTCAGTTGGGTACCAAGTACAGCGAGGCACTCAATGCCAAGTACACAGATGAAAACGGCCAGGAGCAGCTACTGGTTATGGGATGTTACGGTATCGGCATAAGCAGGACCATGGCTGCCGCTATTGAGCAGAATCATGATGAAAACGGCATAATTTGGCCCATTACCATTGCGCCGGCGCAGGTAGTAATCGTACCCGTATCCACTAAGGAGGAAGCACAGGTGGAGGCCGCAGAAAAACTTTACCGTGCTTGTTTGAATGCCGGGTTGGAAGTTATCCTGGATGACCGGGATGAACGTGCCGGGGTTAAATTTAAGGACGCTGATTTGATTGGCTATCCTATTAGGGTAACTGTTGGGAAACGAACGGTAAATGAAGGAACCGTTGATGTCAAATTAAGACATTCGGGAGAAGAACAAGCAGTGCAACTAACCGAAGCTACGTCCCATCTCAAGGAGTTAGTGGACAATCTTTTTAAACAGTACCAGGCGCAATATGAAGGCATCACGGCATGAGATAGTCTACCCTTGAATAGAATTAAAGTGATTCCTTTAGGGGTGAAAACTGATGATAAAAATATCGGCAGTTATCCCTGCTTATAATGAGGAAAAGACAATTGCAGATGTGGTTAGAGTTTGCGGAAATGTGCCGCTGATAAGCGAAATCATTGTGGTTGACGACGGCTCTCATGATGAAACTGCTGCCGTGGCAGAGCGTGCCGGTGCCCGTGTTATTTCCTTACCTGAGAATATGGGCAAGGGTGGTGCCATGATGGTCGGTGTAAAAAATTCCAGTGGTAGCATCATCGTGTTTTTGGACGCCGACCTGATAGGATTAACGGAAAAGCATGTGGTTGACCTGGTTTTGCCGGTTTATCATGACGAGGCGGATATGACTGTAGGGATTTTTGGACACGGCAGGTTTACCACCGATCTGGCCCAATTTTTGGCCCCGTTTTTATCGGGACAGCGTGCGGTAAAAAGGCATGTCATTGAGCAGATCAGCGACCTGGATGCCACCAGGTTTGGGGTGGAGGTGGCACTGACGCGCTACAGTGCCGAGCACAATCTTCGGGTCAAAGAGGTAGAATTGACTGATCTGACTCACCTGATGAAAGAGGAAAAATTGGGCATGCTCAAGGGTTTTCTTGCGCGGTTAAAAATGTATTGGGAAATAGCACAATGCGTCAAAAAAAATTAAGGGCTTAGTATTTTCAGGTTTTTTGGAGGGAAGCAAGTGGGAGAGACTTGTGCGGGTAAAAGTAACGGACAAGCTGATTGGGTCAACAATTTAACGTCTTATGCAGAACTGTCTCCTGCACTGGAGGAGCTATTGAGACACCACGCACAGCTGCTTAAGGTGACTGTCAATTTAAAAGACAGAGCTTGGAAGGTTTGTATTCAGCTGGACAGGTTGCTTTCGCGGCAGGAACTGCAAGACTTAACAGAACAGTTGACTGAACGGTTAGGCATTAATGTACAGTTTGACATAGACTATCAATTGCCTCATTTATCGCTATCCCAGTTGTGTAAAAACTGGGATTTGCTTGTAGAAGAGATTGGTTTCCGGTTTTCCAGCATAAAAAACTGGATGCAGGACGTCAGCTGGCAGGTGGAAAAGGACAAACTGGTGCTCGGGTTTAGTAACCCCATGGCTTTACGGTTTTTACAGGAAAAGCAATTTCCGGTACAGCTGGGCCAGTGGCTGGAAACCGTCTTGAATCAACCGGTTTCCGTGGAACTGGTGGAAAAGAATGAACATCAGGAATTGGATACTAATAAAATTAAGGAAAGCTACCTGGCCAGGGTGGACGTGACAATAACTACCGATAACCGGAGTAGGGCCGGCAACGGTCACAACAGAACCAGGAAGAAGAAACAGCAGGAAACGGTACCGGGAGTGATTAAAGGTCGGTTAATTGGCGGTAACAAGGAGATTACCCCGTTACGGCAGGTCAGAGAAGAAGAAAAAGAGGTTGTCATTTGCGGGGAAGTGTTCTCTCTGGACGTCAGAGAATTAAAAAGTGAACGGAAACTGGTCTTGTTTGATATTACAGATTACACCGATTCCATAACCGTAAAGGCTTTTGCGGAAAAGGATGAAGAGTGGATAGGAAAATTGAAAAAAGGGCAGTGGTTGAAAGTCAGAGGGCCTGTACAGCACGACCGGTATTCGCAGGAGTTGACATTGTTTTGTTACGACATTAACGAAGCTGAACCGGTGACAAGAGAGGATAAGGCGGAGGAAAAGCGGGTTGAGCTGCACCTGCACACCAAAATGAGTGCCCTGGACGCGGTAACCGATGTGGACAAGGTGGTGGCTACGGTTGCCCGGTGGGGTCATCCCGCCGTGGCCATTACGGACCACGGTGTGCTGCAGGCTTTTCCGGAAGCACATGATGCCGGTAGGAAGTACGGGGTAAAAATAATTTACGGTCTGGAAGGATATCTTGTTGAAGATAACTTTAAAAAAAACAACAACTTAAAGTCATATCACATAGTTGTTTTGGTAAAGAACTATCAAGGCCTGCAAAATCTTTATAAAATAGTTACGCAGTCTCACCTGGAGCACTTTTACAAAAAACCGCTAATACCCAGGGGCTTGTTGGAACAGTACCGTGAAGGCTTAATTTTGGGCACAGCCTGTGAAGCCGGTGAACTGATACGAGCCTATTTGAGCGGTGCTGACGAGGAAGAATTGGAAAAAATCGCCTCCTGGTACGATTACATCGAAATACAGCCTACGGCCAACAACATGTTTATGGTGCGGCAGGGCAAACTGACGGAAAATGATTTGGAAGAAATGAACCGCTACCTGGTACGTTTGGGAGAAAAGTTGAAGAAACCGGTTGTTGCCACGGGCGACGTGCATTTTCTGGAACCGACCGACAGTATTTACCGGAAGATTTTAATGAGCGGCCAGGGATACGATGACCTGGAACAGCCGCCGCTGTATTTCCGGACTACGGACGACATGCTGAAACAATTTGCTCATTTGGGCGAACGGAAAGCTTATGAGGTGGTTGTGGAAACACCGCGCAAACTGGCGGACAGTATTGAAGAGATTAAGCCCATTCCAGATGAACTCTACCCGCCGGAAATTCCCGGTGCGGAGCAGGAAATTATCGGTATGGCCACAACCACGGCTAAACGGCTGTATGGTGATCCCCTGCCTGATATTGTGCAGGCCCGTTTGGACAAAGAGCTGGATGCAATTATCTCCAACGGGTTTGCGGTTTTATATTTAATTGCTCATAAGCTGGTAAAGAAGTCTAATGAAGACGGGTATCTGGTCGGGTCGCGGGGTTCCGTCGGTTCGTCTTTTGTGGCTACCATGACTGGCATAACCGAGGTCAACCCGCTGCCGCCCCATTATCTGTGTTCCGAGTGCAAGTTTTCGGAGTTTATTACCGACGGGTCTGTAAATTCGGGTGTGGACCTGCCGGACAAAGACTGCCCGCATTGCAACAAGCCGCTGAAAAAAGACGGGCATGACATTCCCTTTGAGGTGTTCCTGGGCTTCAAAGGTGACAAGGTACCGGACATCGACCTGAATTTCTCCGGAGAGTACCAGCCACGGGCACACAGGTTTACGGAACAGCTGTTTGGCAAGGATAATGTGTACCGTGCGGGTACCATTGCTACCATTGCCGAACGGACCGCTTTCGGTTTTGTGAAAAACTACTTTGCCGAACGCAACGAAGTGGTGCGCACTGCGGAAATCAACCGGCTGGTCAAGGGTATCACCGGTGTCAAAAGAACTACCGGTCAGCATCCTGGCGGGCTGATGGTGGTACCCAAAAATCTGGACGTGCACCGGTTTACGCCGTTGCAGCGTCCTGCCGATGATACGAGTTCCCAGGTTATCACCACGCACTTTGATTATCATGCTATTAGCAGTCGTTTGGTCAAGCTGGACATCCTGGGCCATGACGACCCGACGGTCATCAAAATGCTGGAGGATTTAACAGGGATAGATGCCAAAACCATTCCCCTTGACGAGCCGAAAACCATGTCCATCTTTTCCGGGGTCTCGGCTCTGGGCGTAACCAAGGAAGAAATACGGTCCGAAGTCGGTACCTACGGTATTCCCGAGTTCGGAACGCGTTTTGTGCGGCAAATGCTGGTTGATACACAGCCCAAGCAGTTTTCCGATTTGGTGCGTATTAGTGGCTTGTCTCACGGTACCGATGTATGGTTGAATAATGCTCAGGAACTAGTCAGGTCAGGGACGGCCACCATTTCGGAGGTTATTTCCACCCGGGACGACATTATGACCTACTTAATTTACAAAGACCTACCCAAAGATATCAGTTTCCGTATTATGGAAGACGTACGGAAAGGTAGGGGTTTAAAACCGGAATATGAGGCAAAGATGAGAGAATGTGGTGTTCCCGACTGGTACATTGAATCCTGTAAGAAAATCAAGTACATGTTTCCCAAGGCCCATGCGGTGGCTTACGTAACTATGGCTTACCGGATAGCTTACTTTAAGGTCTATTACCCGGAAGCATTTTATGCCACGTTTTTCACCGTCCGTGCAGACGAGTTTGATGCACAGATGATTGTCCAGGGTCCGGAAGTGATCAGAGCCAAAATTGAAGAAATTGAAGCCAAGGGCGGCAACGTCACCCAAAAAGAAAAAAACTTATTGACCATTTTGGAAGTAGCCCTGGAAATGTACTGCCGGGGTATCAAGGTGCTTCCAGTGGATTTGGAGCGTTCGGATGCCACCAAATTTTTAATCACCGATGAAGGTTTATTATCACCTTTTGTAGGTCTGCAGGGTGTCGGGGAACAGGTGGCCAAAAATATTGTGAGGGCGCGCGAAGAGAGGCCTTTTAGTTCTATACAAGATTTAAAAACCAGGGGAAAGGCATCCAGTGCCGTTGTCGAGATTTTGCTGGAACATGGGACTATCCAGGACCTGCCGGAAACGGACCAACTGGTGCTGTTTTCCATGTAGAAGCAGTGGTATGTTGTGCCCGGAACGTTTGCAACTTGTAAGAAAGTTCCCAGTATGATATACTGTACCCGTATTAGAGTGTTTGGCTGCTGAAAAGAGTGGGTTGGCCCCACTCTTTCGTTTATGTTCGAGGCTTGCGGATTAGTATAATATGACAAATGGAATGGTTACAATAGAATTAAACTATACCAAGAATTATAAGTTAATAGGAGGTTAGTGCTATGGCCAGTAAGGTTGAGAAGCAAGTTGAGGAATTGACTGAACGAGTGCTTGCCGGTACCGAATATGAATTGGTGGATGTTGAATATAAGAAAGAAGGAAATCAGTGGTACCTTCGTGTGTACATAGATCATCCCGATGGAATTGGCCTGGATGACTGCGAACAGGTCAGTCGCAAATTAAGCGACCTGTTGGATGAAAAAGATCCCATTCCGCACAGCTATAATTTGGAGGTGTCTTCGCCGGGAAACGAGCGGCCGCTGAAAAAAGATGCCGATTTTGAGCGCTTTGCCGGGTACAAGGTGGTCGCCAATACTTTTGCTCCTATTAACGGGAAAAAAAGTTTTACCGGTAAATTGCTGGGGCTTGAAGGAGATGCCGTGGCCATTTTCCAGGATAACCAAAAGGTGCTCATACCAAGGGATAAAATTTCTTTGATTCATTTATCTGTTGACATATAAGGGAGGTAAAAAAATGAATACCGAGTTTATTGAAGCCATACGGGATTTAGAAGAAACAAAAGGTATAGCGGCAGACGTGCTGTTTGAGGCCATTGAGGCGGCACTGATTTCCGCTTATAAGAAAAACTTTGGATCCCGGAAAAATGTGCGTATAGTTGTTGACCGTGATACCGGTGAAATAGCCGTTTACTCGCAGAAAACCGTTGTAGATGAAGTAACTGACGAGCTAACGGAGATTTCTCTGGAAGACGCACAAAAAATCAACCCGAGCTACGAATTGGGTGATATTATTGAAGAGGAGGTTACGCCTCGGGATTTTGGGCGCATTGCCGCACAAACAGCCAAACAGGTTGTGGTGCAGCGCATTCGTGAGGCGGAACGAGGAGTTATCTTTGAGGAATTTGTCAGTAGGGAAGATGATATCGTAACCGGTATTGTCCAAAGGATTGAGGGAAATACGGTCTATATTGACCTGGGAAAAACAGAAGCCGTCCTGGCTCCTACCGAGCAAATACCCAATGAGGAGTATAAACAGGGAGATAGAATCAAGACTTACATTCTTGAAGTAAAGAAAACAACCAAGGGTCCGCAAATAATTGTATCCAGGACTCATCCCGGGCTGCTGAAAAGGCTGTTTGAAATGGAAGTTCCGGAAATTCACGACGGTGTTGTGGAAATTCATTCCATTGCCAGAGAAGCGGGTAGCAGGTCAAAAATTGCGGTTAGTTCCAATGACGAAAAAGTAGATCCTGTTGGTGCCTGTGTGGGTCCTAAGGGTTTGAGAGTGCAAAATATTGTTAATGAGTTAAACGGCGAAAAGATAGATATTGTACGTTGGGATGAAGATCCCAAACAGCTGGTAGCAAACGCACTGAGTCCGTCCAAAGTGATTTCCGTGGACCTTAATGAATCGAAAAAAATTGCGCGTGTTGTGGTTCCTGATTACCAGTTATCCTTAGCTATCGGGAAAGAAGGCCAGAATGCCAGGCTGGCGGCCAAATTGACTGGATGGAAAATAGATATTAAGAGCGAAAGCCAGGTTTCTCAGAATGATGAGAATTTAGATAACAGTGACACCACTGAGATTGAAGCTGAAAGTAACGGGGAGGTAAGTGCAGAGGAGGAATAGCCTATGGCTAAGGGTAAGAGAAAAATTCCCATGCGTATGTGTGTGGGTTGTCGCGAGCGTAGGGACAAACGAGAGCTGGTGAGGGTGGTTCGCTCACCGCAAGGCGAAATAGATATTGATGCAACGGGTAAGAAACCCGGTAGGGGAGCATATATCTGCCCGGCCAGAGAATGCCTGGAAAAAGCCATGAAATCAAAGGCACTGGAAAAGTCGCTGCAAGTACAAATTTCTAGGGAAATTTATGAAAGATTGGCTGAGGAGATTTAGGCATGTCGCAGGCGGTACTGAATATGCTGGGTTTTGCACAGAAGGCGGGTAAACTGGTTTCCGGAGAAGAAGCAATTCTGGACAAGATCAGACGCGGGCAGGTGGAACTGGTTATCATAGCTACTGACGTCTCAAAAAATACCGGAAAAAAAATAGCTGATAAAGCGGCCTGGTATGGTGTACCCACCTATACTTTCAGCACCAAGGAGGAACTGGGAGGCGCTATTGGAAAGTCCCCGCGTGCGGCACTGGCAATTGTGGACAAAAATTTTGCGCAGCGCATTGCAAATTTACTGGATGGGAGTTGATACTGGAAGGCTTTTTCTCAAAATTAAGGGGGTGCAATTAAAATGGCTAAAAAGAGAGTGTATGAATTTGCAAAGGAATTAAAGCTTAGTAGTAAGCAGGTAATGAAGTTGCTTAATGACCTCAATATAGAAGCTAAGTCACATATGAGTACCTTGGATGAAGAAGCTGTTGCCAAGGTAAAGGAACACCTGAGAAAGTTAGAACAACCACAGAAAGAAGTGGGTGAAGCGTCCAAGAAAAAGGCGGTCAAACCAAAACAGCATAAAGAAAAGGTAAAGCGCAAACCGAAAAAGGAAAAGAAACAGAAAAAAGGCGGTAAGCTGCAAAAGGTAGCGAAAAACAAGAAAAAGGAACAGCCGTCTCAGCCGGCGGTAAGCGAGATTGAGATTGAAGAAAAAATTGTGGTCAAGGATTTTGCCGAAATGATCGGTGCCGATGCCACAACTGTCATCAAAAAATTGATGGAACTCGGTGTCATGGCTGCTTTAAACCAGGAAATTGATTTTGATACGGCACAGATAGTGGGTGCTGAGTTTGGTGTGGATGTCAAGCAAAAACAGCCCGAAGCGGAATTACAGGAGTTGGAGGACATCGAGGATGACCCGGAAAGCCTGGAAGAACGTCCTCCCGTGGTGACGGTAATGGGACACGTGGACCACGGAAAAACTTCACTGCTAGATGTTATTCGCAAGACAAACGTAACCGCCACCGAAGCAGGTGGCATTACCCAGCACATAGGGGCTTATCAAGCTGAAGTTGACGGTAAGAAGATTACTTTTCTGGATACTCCGGGACACGAGGCATTTACTACCATGAGGGCCCGGGGAGCGCAGGCAACAGATATTGCGGTTTTGGTGGTAGCTGCCGATGACGGTGTTATGCCTCAGACCGTGGAAGCCATCAACCATGCCAAAGCGGCAGGAGTTCCCATTATTGTAGCCATCAATAAAATTGACAAACCCGATGCCAATCCGGAAAGAGTTAAACAAGAACTCACCGAGCACGGTTTGGTACCCGAAGAATGGGGCGGGGATACTATCTGTGTACCTGTATCTGCATTAAAGAAAGAGGGAATAGATAATCTTCTGGAAATGATTTTGCTGGTGGCAGAAATGGAAGAACTAAAGGCCAACCCCAATCGTGAGGCCCGGGGTATTGTTATCGAGACCCAGCTGGATAAGGGGCGCGGGCCGGTAGCAACCATGCTGGTGCAGAAAGGAACCCTGAAAATTGGCGATAGCCTGGTAGTGGGCTCTATTTACGGAAAAGTAAGGGCCATGATGGACCATAAGGGTAAGCGGGTTAAAGAAGCGGGCCCGTCTACGCCGGTGGAGGTTCTGGGATTGTCCGACCTGCCTGAAGCAGGAGAAATCTTCCAGGTAATGGACGAAAAAACCGCCCGTTCCCTGGCGGAAAAGAGACAGGAAATCAAACGGGAAGAAGAACTGCAGCGCAAGAGCAAAGTTAGTCTGGATAATTTGTTTAGTAACCTGGAATCAGGAAAAGTGAAGGAACTCAATATTGTTGTCAAGGGTGATGTGCAGGGTTCGGTAGAGGCGTTGAGCCAGTCGTTGGAACAGGCATCCACTGATGAAGTAAAAGTAAATATTATTCATAAAGGTGTTGGTGCCATCAGTGAAACGGATGTCATGCTGGCCAGTGCTTCCAAGGCAATTATTATCGGCTTTAATGTACGACCTGATACCAATGCCCGCAAGGCAGCCGAACAGGAGAATATTGACATCCGGCTCTACCGCGTAATTTATGAGGCCATTGACGATGTTAAAGCAGCAATGGCCGGTTTACTGGAACCGGAATTGAAAGAGGAGATTCTGGGACAGGCGGAAGTCAGGGCTACTTTCAAGGTGCCCAAGGTGGGAACCATTGCCGGTTGTTATGTTACCGAGGGTAAGGTTAACAACAATGCACAAGTGCGTATTGTACGTGATGGCGTGGTAATTCACGAGGGTAAAATTGAATCTTTAAAGAGGTTTAAAGACGATGTTCGTGAGGTTGCTCAAGGTTACGAGTGCGGTATTGGTATCGAAAACTATAATGATATTAAAGAAGGAGACATCTTTGAGTTTTATACCTTCAAAGAAATTAAACGGGAGTTGTAAAAGTGGGGTGTACCTGATATGTCTTCCCTGAGGCCAACTAGGGTTGCTGAGCAGATGAAAAAGGAAGTGGCGCAAATTATTAGGGACGAAGTGAAGGACCCTCGTGTCGGATTTGTCACGGTGACAGCAGTAGAGGTATCAAAAGACTTGCGCCATGCCAAAATTTATGTAAGTGTTTACGGTAGTGAGCAGGAGAAGAAGAATTCCCTTGAAGGTTTGCAAAAGGCTACCAGTTTTGTGAGACGGGAACTGGGGAGGAGAATAAAGTTGCGGCACGTGCCGGAAATAGAGTTTCGGTTTGACCAGTCCATTGAACATGGCGCACATATTGCCAAATTATTATCGGAAGTCAGCACAAAAGAGGCTCGAGACGATGATTGATAAAATTATTGCGGAATTGGATAAACACAAGCAAATAATGATCACTTCGCATATTATCCCCGATGGGGATAGCATTGGCTCCATGATTGCCATGGGGCTGGCACTGGAAGCACTGGGTAAGGAAATTACTTTAGTAAACAATGACAGGATTCCGGAACAATATCAATTTTTAAAAGGGAGTGAAGCAATTCAACTCCCTTCTGCTTTAAAGGCGTCTCCCTCTCTTTGTATCGCAGTGGACCTGACAGGTTTAGACCGGGTGGGTGACACGTTACAAAACTTCATTCACCGAGAAAAACCGGTAATTATCAATATCGATCATCATGTCAGCAATCAGTATTTCGGTCAAATAAATTTTGTTGACGCTGATGCTGCTGCTGCGGGGCAAATAGTATACGAATTGATAGCCGCTCTAAATATACCGTTAACCGTTGATATTGCCAGTGCCTTATATGTTGCTATTGCCACTGACACCGGTTCTTTCCAGTATGAGAGCACCCGGCCGCGGACTATGGAAATAACGGCCCGTCTGTTGGAGGCAGGGGTCAACCCAGGTAAAATAAATCAGTTGCTTTATGATAATCAACCGCTGGTTAAATTAAGACTATTGGAAAAGGTGCTGCCTACCTTGACCGTCAGTGAGGACGGTAAAGTGGCGTACATGTGGGTGGATTTGAAGACAATGCACAAGTTGGGAGCGGACAACGAGCACTGCGATGGGCTGGTAAATTACCCGAGATCTTTAAGAGGTGTTGAAGTAGCCTTATTTTTCCGGCAGATAGCGAAAAATAAGATTAAAGTAGCTTTTCGCTCCAAAGGAAAAGCGGACGTCAATGATATTGCAGGCAAGTTTGGCGGCGGCGGCCATGCCAAGGCAGCCGGTTGTACCATGACTGGTACCCTGCCGGAGGTTATTCGTAAGGTAGTAACCGTTACTCAACAAGAAGTGAACAAAAATTAGTCATGGAGAGATGACGCCGTGGATGGTTTTGTCAATGTATTAAAACCCACCGGTATGACTTCTCATGATGTTGTGACCTGGGCAAGAAAGCTTTTTGGACAGCGCAAGATCGGCCATACAGGAACTCTGGACCCGGGAGCTACGGGCGTCCTGGTTCTATCGCTGGGCAGGGCTACAAGATTAAGCGAATATGTATTGGAATTATCCAAAAGTTATCGCTGTGAAATGGTCTTGGGCAAGACAACGGATACGGGAGATGCATTCGGAAAGGTAGTTGAACAAAAGTCGGTACCGGAATTTTCGCAAGAGCAGCTGGAAGAAGTTTTCCGTAAGTTTAAGGGAAATATCAAGCAGGTGCCCCCCATGACATCTGCGGTCAAGGTAGGGGGGAAAAAACTGTACCAACTGGCACGTGAGGGAAAGACCGTCGCTAGAAAGGAACGGCTTGTAAAAATTTATAGTTTGGATATTGTGCGCATGGATAATGAGGCAGGAATAACGAGCATTACTTTCGATGTTTCATGTTCAAAGGGTACATATATCCGTACTCTTTGTCACGATATTGGCCAGGAACTGGGCTGCGGGGCGTTTATGAAATTTTTGCTGCGGACGACAGTTGGTCCTTTTGAAATTGGTGCTGCCTTTACTTTGGAAGAGTTGGAACGGTGCAAGGGAGAGCCAGAGCAGTTCCTGTTGCCTATGGATACTGCGGTTAGCCATTGGCCGAAAGTAAAATTAACTTCTGAGTATTTTCGACGTAAATTATGTAATGGGAACCTGATTCAATCCAGTGGTTTTGTTATGGATGCCGACCACAGCCAATCCGGAGTAAGGATATATGACCACAACGATTGCTTTATAGCCATAGGTTATGTGCAAACAACGCCTGCAGGAATGCAATTGAAAGCCAACAAAGTTTTTTGTCACGGCTGAGGATAGGTAATGGCCAAAACAATTTTTATTGGGGAGCGAGTTAAGGTGAAAGTAGCTAAAGTTACTCGTGAATTTTCTCTTATGCAAGCCACGGCTTTAGTTTTGGGAAATTTTGACGGGGTACACAGGGGACACCAGAAACTAATCAAGGAAGCGACTGCATGGGCCAGAGAACACGGGGTTAACTCTGCAGTACTGACGTTTGCGCCTCATCCGTTGCAGGTGCTACAGCCGGCAAAAGCTCCCGAGTTACTGAGCAATAATACACTAAAACGGCAATATATCGAGAAACTGGAACCGGATTTTTTGCTGGAAGTTCCCTTTACGGAGCGGCTTGCGCAAATGTCTCCTGAAGAATTTGTAAGCCGCATTCTTATGGATAAATTACGGGCAGCGGCAATTTTTGTGGGTTATAATTATACATTTGGTGCCGGAGGAAAAGGCACTCCCGAGCTGCTTCAACAGCTGCAGCAGACCTATAACTATTATTTACAGGTGATTCCCCCCGTTACCATAAATGGAGAGGTTGTCAGCAGCTCCTTGATTCGCAAATACCTGCAGCAAGGAGAAATTGAGCTGGCCAACAGGTACTTGGGGCACCCGTATACTTTGCAGGGACAGGTGATAGCCGGTGACCAGCGTGGGCGGCAGATTGGATTTCCTACCGCCAACCTTAGATTAATTGACCAAAAAGTTATGGTACCTACCGGTGTCTATGCCGTTTGGGTACGAGGTGAAGGCTTTTATAAAGCGGGTGTGATGAATGTGGGGTGCTGCCCCACTTTTGGCAAACAAACCTTGTCTGTTGAGGTGCATTTAATTGACTATCAAGGTGACCTGTATGGTATGACGTTGCAGGTGGAAATTGTAAAAAGGCTGCGGGATGAAAAAACCTTTTCTGGTGTTGACCAACTGGTGGCACAAATAAGGGAGGATGTTGCAGCCGCAACAGAGATTTTATATAGTGGTTAACATTTCCAGACATGTGGCTAAGTCCTCTGCAGTAATAAATACTGAGAGGCTTGGTGACGTTTGTCGTAATTAAAGTACACGTGTTTTTCTGATTTAATATAGCCCAATGTTAACCAGCCTCTTAAAAAGTGCAAATTTGAGTAGAGGTTGGTTAAATTGCGGATAATTATAACCCGGCATGCTCAAAAAAGATTGAAAGAGTTGCGCCAAGAAAACATTACCGCAGCTGATATTCTGAAAGCTACTCAAGGCATACCAGGGTTTATTTCTACAGCTACTCGTTTTCGCAATTTTTTTTCCGCTTCCGGTAGAATGTTTGATATAGTTATTAAAGATACGGAAATGGGTCGGTTGGTAATCACTATCATCGGTAAATAGAACATCTGTTATTAAATAAATAGTTGCCAACGGCAGTTGTTTCGTTTATAATAATCAGCAGTGAACCACTAACTAGGTTACCCGTTCCTCCGGCGGTTTCTTGGTTAGTGGCGATTATATGATTTAAAGGAGGTGAACAAACGTGGCTATTTCTCCGGAAAAGAAACAGGAAATTATCGAAAAGTACCAACTGCATGATAGTGATACAGGCTCTCCTGAAGTACAGATTGCCATTTTGACTGAGCGTATCAACCATTTGACGGAGCATTTGAAAACTCACAAGAAAGACCACCATTCAAGACGCGGTTTATTGAAGATGGTAGGTAAGCGGAGAGGCCTGTTGAATTACCTGAAGGAAAAAGATTTTGAACGTTACCGCAGGATAATTGAACAGCTTGGGTTGAGAAGATAGAGCGGGCTACCGCTCTATTTTTTATAAGCTGTACGGCTGAGTCAGCCGCTGGCCGAAAAACCTTGTCGTTTTCAGTGGGGTAAATTTGGTATTTTTTTCTGTTATTGAAGGAAATAATATAAATAATGTGGAATTTATAAACTTTTAGTGACCTAGTATATTTAGGAAATCATTAGGAAAGTTCTAAGGAGGTTTTAATGTTTGATGCAGTCGGACAGAGAAGGGTTAATTAAAGGAGTCACAGTTGGTGGAAGAGAACTGGTTTTAGAAACAGGAAGAGTTGCGAAACAGGCTAACGGTTCGGTGCTTGTTCGTTACGGCGATACCGTTGTTTTAGTAACGGCTACCGCTTCGGAGGAACCGCGCGAAGGAATAGATTTTTTTCCACTTATTGTAGATTACGAGGAAAGATTGTACTCGGTTGGTAAGATTCCCGGGGGATTTATCAAACGGGAGGGGCGTCCCAGTGAACAAGCCATATTGACGGCAAGACTTATTGACCGACCGATTCGCCCGCTATTCCCGAAACATTACCGTAATGACGTTCAGGTAGTGGCGACGGTCATGTCCGTGGACCAGGATAATCCGCCGGATGTAGCTGCCATGATTGGAGCGTCCGCAGCACTACATATTTCTGACATTCCCTTTCAAGGGCCTATTGGTGCTGTGGAAATGGGCTATGTGGACAACGAGCTGGTGGTCAATCCCAACGTGGAACAGTCTGAAAAAAGCAAATTACGTTTAATTGTTGCCGGTACCCGAGATGCCGTTATGATGGTTGAAGCCGGTGCGGACGAGGTTTCTGAAGAAATTATTCTGGATGCTATTGAAAAAGGACATGAAGAGGTTAAAAAACTGGTAGAATTTATTGAAGAGTTTAGAAAAGAGGCTTTGGCAAAAGGACTGGCCAAGGAAAAACAAGAGGTGCCGGAAGATGCTCTTGATGAAGAACTCAGTGCAGAAATTGCCCAAAAATGTCATGAACCGCTGAAAGCAGCCATTGAAGAGTGCATGAAAGGCTTGAAAAAGAAAGAGCGGGAAAAGAAACTGGCCCAGGTTAAAGAACAGCTTGTGGAACAATTTTTGGAAGAATATGCTTCCCTGGTGGAAAGCATAGAGGATTTTGACAAGAAGGTAGCTGAGGTAATTGCCGGCGAGGAGAAAAAGATTGTTCGTGATTTTGTAATTAATCATTCTAAGCGTTTGGATGGACGAGCTCTTGATGAAATTCGCCCCATCTGGTGTGAAGTAGGGGTATTGCCGCGTACTCATGGTTCGGGATTATTTACCCGCGGGGAAACGCAGGTCATTACCATTGCCACCTTAGGAGCCATCAGTGAGGAGCAAATTTTGGATGGACTGGGGCTGGAGGAATCCAAGCGCTACATGCACCATTACAATTTCCCACCGTACAGCGTTGGAGAAGCACGGCCCATGCGTGGTCCTGGGCGCAGGGAAATAGGACATGGTGCGCTGGCTGAAAGAGCTCTGGAGCCCATGTTGCCCGATGAAGATGAGTTCCCCTATACCATTCGCCTGGTTTCTGAAGTTGTGGAGTCCAACGGGTCTACGTCCATGGCCAGTGTCTGCGGCAGTACCCTGGCACTGATGGATGCCGGAGTACCCATTAAAGAACCGGTAGCCGGGGTTGCCATGGGGTTAATGAAAGAAGAAGATAAGATTGCCGTGTTGACGGATATTCAAGGTGCCGAAGACGCCCTGGGCGATATGGATTTCAAGGTAGCCGGAACGAAAAACGGTATTACGGCATTGCAAATGGACATAAAAATTGCCGGTATCGACATGCCTATTTTTAGACAAGCACTGGAACAGGCCCGGAAAGGAAGAATGTATATTCTAAGCAAAATGCTGGAAACAATTTCCGAACCGAGACAAGAACTGTCGCCTTATGCTCCCAGCATTATACGCATGCAGATTGACCCGGACAAGATTAGGGATGTCATCGGGCCGGGCGGAAAGACCATTAAAAAGATTATTGATGAAACTGACGTTAAAGTGGATATTGAAGATGACGGAAGGGTATTCATAGCCGCTGTGGACAAAGAGGCAGGTAACAGGGCTAAGGAAATCATTAAATTACTGACACAAGAAGTAGAACCAGGAAAAATCTATTTGGGGAAAGTAACCAAGATAACAGATTTTGGTGCCTTTGTCGAAGTGCTGCCCGGAATTTTTGGCATGCCCGGTAAGGAAGGAATGGTCCACATTTCCCAGCTGTCCCACGAACGGGTCAACAGGGTTGAGGATGTTGTTAAAGAAGGAGATACCATCACTGTTAAAGCTCTAGGATATGACCATCTTGGCAGGTTAAAGCTGTCACGAAAAGAAGCGCTTCCCGACCATGAGGAGCGAAAACCGCAGCGAGAGGGAAGGGATCACAGGCGTCGCAATAACAAAAACCGTAATTTCAAGAGAGATTAGTTATCCAGGCCATAAACTAAAGTTTATGGCTTTTTTTATTTCTGGATTTATGCCCGGCTGTATAGTGAACTACACATTCTGTAAACGGTCATATACATTTTTCTTACTGTTCACCGGGCCATAAATGCCGTTGAGCGCCCGTTTTAAACCGTTCACTAATTTTTGCTATAAATTAACAGGATAATTAGGTATAATGTGGAATTAGATAATAGAAAATTTATAATTTTTTAAAAGTTTAAAAATTATGAATAGCTTCAGGGGGGGTCGTATGGCCGTCAGGGATCAGGTACTGGAAACGTTACAAGTTGAAAATGCTTCCGTGTTGGACTCCATGCATAATGGAGTGGTAGCTGTTGATCGCAATGGGGTTATTGTGGTTTTTAACAAGGCCTTACAAAGAATCTACGGTTATGCGGAAGAACAGGTCATTGGCCGTTATATCGAAGACATAATTCCTTACACCGGTCTGATAAAAATTTTAAAAACAGGAAAATCGCATATCGGGCGCAAATTTACTATCGGCGATACGGTGTATTTGACAAACCGCACACCTATCATTAAGCATGGGAAAATTATTGGTGCCGTGGGCGTGATACAGGAAATTACAGAATTACAGAGTATAGCAGATGAATTGGAAATGGTAAAGGACCTGAAAGGGACCATGGAAACGGTCCTGGATGCGGCTTATGACGGCCTGATTGTGGTCAATAGAGAAGGCATAGTGACGATGATAAACAAAGCCTTTGCCGACCTATTGGGTCAATCATCGGAAAGAGTAGTCGGTAAACACGTTACGGAAGTATTAAAAGACACTCGCATGCACCTGGTAGCGCAGACGGGACGGGCGGAAATTGGTGACCTGCAACGCATTAACGGACACGATGTGGTGGTGATGCGTATTCCCATAAAAAAGGAAGGGCGTACCATTGGGGCTGTTGGCAAAATTATGTTTAAGGATGTGCATGATCTAAATGCCCTGGCTCAAAAAATTAATTCACTGCGCAGCGAACTTGCCTATTATAAAGGGGAATTGCAGCGTTACCGCGGAGCCAAGTATGGGCTGGACAATATCGTAGGTGAGTCCAGAGAAATCAGTCGGTTAAAGGAGACCGTGCGGAAAGTGGCGCAGAGCAATTCAACCGTCCTGATAAACGGGGAAACGGGTACGGGCAAGGAAATTTTCGCCCATGCCTTGCACATGGAGAGCAACCGCCGCTACGGGCCGTTTATCAAGGTGAACTGCGCTGCCATACCTGAGCAACTGTTGGAGTCTGAACTTTTCGGGTACGTGGGCGGTGCTTTTACCGGTGCCCGGAAAGGCGGGCAGGTGGGTAAATTTGAACTGGCCAACAGAGGTACCATTTTTCTGGACGAAGTTGGCGATATGTCTTTACCATTGCAGGCAAAACTTTTGCGTGTGCTGCAGGACAAAGAAATAGAAAGATTGGGTGACAACCGCACCCGGCCGGTGGACGTCCGGGTGGTGGCGGCTACCAATAAAGACCTCAGTAAATTGATAGAAAACGGTCAGTTCAGAGAAGACCTGTACTACCGCCTAAATGTAATCAACATCACCATACCTCCATTAAGAGAGCGTCCGGGAGACTTGAAACTGCTGGTTGGCCATTTTATTAACGAATTCAACAGGGAGTTTGGCCTGCAGGTTGCGGACCTGTCTCCCGAGTGTTGGGAAATATTTAACAACTATCACTGGCCGGGAAACGTTAGAGAATTGGAAAACGTTCTTGAGCGAGCCTTTAATATAGTTGACGGCGATAAAATCCAGCCCAAGGACTTGCCCGTATACTTGCAGAAATTGGGCAGCACCGGCCCAACCCTGGTTACCCAGTGCCAGTCGCTGCAGTCACTGCTGGAGCAAACGGAAAAAATGGCAATCAAAAATGCTCTGGAAGCGACCGGCGGCAATAAAGCCCAGGCAGCCAAAAGGTTGCAGATATCCAGGGCATGGTTGTACCAGAGGATGAAAAAATACAACCTGCAATAAATACTGTTAAGGTTACATGACATGTCAAGTAACTTAAACACAATTTATCCTGCACTGACCGGGAAAAGGCAGCGGGGATGCCGGACAAAATCCTTGAAAAATTAGGGGAAAGTGTCCTGGCAAGAATCGAACTGCTTGCTGGCATTTAAATTGCTAGTAGATATCCTGGGGAGTTGTTTTTCGACCTTAAGAGTTAGAACATTTAGTAAATTAAGATTATTCAGGAGGTGATACTGCCCAAAACGGTTTGTTTTTGTTCAACAAAAAAAACAGAAATGGAGGGAAATTAATGACTCAAAGAAAACATAACATGGAAGATTATGACAAGACTTATGCGGAATTTAAATGGGAAGTGCCGGAATATTTCAATTTTGCCCGGGACGTTGTTGACAAGTGGGCGGAAGAAAACGACAAGCTGGCCATGTGGTGGGTAGATGACCATGGCAACGAGCGGAAATTCAACTTTTCCGATTTTAAAGTCCGTTCGTCCAAGCTTGCCAACGTGCTGAAAGACCAGGGTATCGGGAAAGGTGACAGGGTATTTTTACTGCTGCCCCGGGTTCCGGAATGGTGGGAAAGTATGCTGGCTCTGATGCGCCTTGGTGCCATTATTATGCCAGGTACTTCACAGCTCAAGCCAAAAGACATCAAGTATCGTTTTGAGGCTTCCCAAGGCGTAGCCATTATTACCGATGAGGAAAATGCGCCCAAGGTAGATGAAATTGCGGCTGAGATACCGCAGTTAAAAACAAAGATAGTCGTTGGCAATCGTGAAGGTTGGCTATCTTTTGAAGAACTGGTAAGCAAGGCTTCTTCCGACTTCACTGTGGAAAATACCAGAAGTGATGACCCGGCAATGCTCTTTTTTACTTCCGGAACCACAGGATATCCCAAAATGACGGTGCATACCCAGGCTTCCTATGGAATTGGCCACCAGATTACCGGAAAATATTGGCTGGACCTGCGCCCAGATGACCTGCACTGGAATTTGTCCGATACCGGCTGGGCCAAGGCTGCCTGGAGCAGTTTCTTCGGACCCTGGAATATGGGGGCTGCCGTATTTGTGCACCACAGTACTGGCAAGTTTGATGCCAAGAGCACCCTAGAAATGTTGGAAAAATATCCTATTACCACCTTATGCGGACCGCCTACCGCATACCGGGTATTTGTCTTGGAAGATTTGAAGCAGTACAACTTTAGTACTTTGCGTCACTGTGTTGCTGCCGGTGAGCCTTTGAACCCCGAAGTAATTGAAGTTTGGGAAGAAGCTACGGGGACCATTATCCGCGATGGCTATGGCCAAACTGAAAGTGTACTGCTGGTGGGTTCTTTCCCGTGCCTGAAAGTGAAGTACGGCTCCATGGGTAAGCCGTCACCCGGATTCTATGTTTCCGTAATTGATGAAAACGGCAATGAACTGGAGCCCGGACAGGAAGGTGATATTGCCGTTCGTATTAAGCCGAATAGGCCGGTGGGCTTGTTTAAGGAATACTGGAATGATCCCGAGCGCACGGCAGCAACGGTAAGAGGTGACTGGTACATTACCGGGGACCGGGCGGTTAAAGACGAAGACGGCTATTTCTGGTTTGTAGGTAGGGCCGATGATGTCATCATTAGCTCAGGTTACCGCATTGGACCGTTTGAAGTGGAAAGTGCACTGGTGGAGCACCCGGCAGTCGCTGAGTCGGCAGTAGTAGCTAGTCCTGACGAAATGCGCGGTGAAATAGTCAAGGCATTTGTCATTTTGGCACCGGGATACGAGCCTTCCGATGAGCTGGTGAAAGAACTTCAGGACTATGTGAAAAATGTAACCGCACCGTATAAATACCCCAGAGAAATTGAATTCGTATCCAGCTTGCCGAAGACGGTAAGCGGTAAGATACGCCGCGTTGAGCTGAGAGAAAGAGAAAAGCAGCGCAAGCTGAAGCAAATAGCTGAGAAAAAAGCAGAAAAGGAAACGGCAGTGGATAAGGAATAGGAAAAATCGGGCTGGTCAAAATTGGCCAGCCATAATTTTTTACCGGTTATCTGTATTGGATACTTAACATGTCAAGAAACGTGTACACTCTGTTTCCGGGGGAAAAACGTATGAGAAACTTTATAGAAACCTCAGCTGTTTAAATTTAAATGGAAATTTATCATAGAAATGAGAGTTGGCATATATCTTGCTTTTTATAGGGGATGAGAGGAATTACCCGGGGATGATCTAGGCAGCAGGTAACGGGTAAGGTTAATTAACTTATGAAAGGGTGATTGAGATGGTTAAGTCAAGGGAAACGGTAATAGTCAGTGCGGCAAGAACGCCCTTTGGCAAACTGGGCGGTAAGCTTAGTTCTCTGCCGGCTGTAGACCTGGGAGCAATTACCATAAAAGAAGTTTTGAAGCGGGCTAATTTGCACAATGACGGTCACATGGTGGATTGTGTGCTGATGGGTATGGTGCTCCAGGGGGGAGCGGGACAAATACCGTCCAGGCAGGCTTCCATCAAGGCCGGATTGCCGGAAGAAGTACCTTCAGATACCATCAATAAGGTTTGTATATCTTCTTTAAGGGCCATCAGCATGGCTGACATGTTCATTCGTGCCGGCGAGGCGGACATTATTGTGGCCGGCGGAATGGAAAGCATGAGCCAGGCTCCCTATGCTGTACCCAAAGCGCGCTGGGGACACCGGATGGGTGACGGTAAACTGATTGACCTGATGGTTTACGATGGTCTTACCTGTGCCTTTCACAATGTGCATATGGCCGTTCATGGCAGCACCGTGGCCAAGGAGTTCGGCATTTCGCGGGAAGAACAGGACCGTTGGGCGCTACGCAGCCACCAGCGTGCCGTCAAGGCAATGGAGGAAGGCAAGTTAGATGATGAAATCGTACCGGTTTCTGTTCCCCAGAAAAAGGGAGACCCGGTGCTGGTTGACAGAGATGAAGCACCCAGGCCGGATACAAGTATGGAAAAATTGAGCAAGTTACCCCCCGTATTTGATCGGGAAGGAACCGTGACGGCAGGAAATGCCCCGGGAATTAACGATGGTGCGGCCAGTGTGCTGGTCATGTCTGCCGAAAAGGCCAGGGAATTAGGTTTAAAGCCGCTGGCCCGCATTTTGGGACACACTAGCGTCGCAGCGGAGCCCACCTATATAGCCAAGGTTCCCGGGTTGGCCAGCAACAAGCTGCTGAAAAAGCTGGGAATGACCATTGACGATGTGGATTTGATTGAAGCTAACGAAGCATTTGCTGCGGTGGTTCTTACCAGTGGTCAAATTACCGGGTGGGATCCGGAAAAAGTAAATGTCAATGGAGGCGCCATTGCTTTCGGGCATCCCATAGGCGCCAGCGGAGCAAGGATTGTCATGACCTTGATTTATGAACTGCGCCGCAGGGGTGGCGGTATTGGGCTGGCAGCCATATGCGGCGGTGGAGCCCAAGGAGATGCTATGATATTACAAGTTGACTAAGGGAGGTAGACGAAATGAACTTTAACAAGGTATTAGTTGTGGGAGCGGGCCAGATGGGAGCAGGCATTGCCCAGGTAGCTTCTCAAGCTGGTCTGGACGTTAAACTTAACGATTTGAAAGAAGAGTATGTCAACAAAGGTCTGGCAGTTATCGAAAAGAATTTACAGCGGAGCGTGCAAAAAGGAAAAATTAGCAATGACTTTGCAAACCAGATATTGTCCCGAATTACCCCGTCGTTAACACTGGAGGACGGGTCAGACGTGGATCTGGTTATAGAGGCTGTGGTTGAAAATTTGGATATCAAAACCAACGTGTTCCAGCAACTGGACCAGATCTGCCCGGCGGAAACGGTGTTTGCCAGCAATACGTCATCCATACCGATAACACAGCTGGCCGGGGCGACCAACCGGCCTGACAGGTTTATCGGGATGCACTTTATGAATCCCGTGCCGGTGATGAAACTGATTGAGGTTATCAGAGGGCTGGCAACCAGTGACGAGACCGCTGATGGTATTGTCCAGCTCAGCAAACAGATGGGCAAAACTCCAGTTATGGTCAATGATTTTCCCGGTTTTGTCTCCAACAGGGTGTTGATGCCCATGATCAACGAGGCTATTTATGCCGTGTATGAAGGAGTGGCGACGCCGGAGGCTGTAGACGAGGTGATGAAGCTGGGTGCCAACCATCCCATGGGCCCGCTGGCACTGGCTGATTTGATCGGTCTGGATACCTGCCTGGCTATCATGGAAGTGCTGCACCAGGGTTTTGGTGATTCCAAATACCGTCCTTGCCCGCTGTTGCGACAGTATGTGCAGGCTGGTTGGTTGGGGCGAAAGACAAAGAAAGGATTTTATGATTACACGTAAATCGGTTTGCAGAAAAAGGAGGGGTGCTTCGTGGATTTTCAACTGACTGAAGAACAAAAAATGATGCGGGATTTGGTAAGAGACTTTGCCAGGAAAGAGATTGAACCTCGGGCGCAGGAATATGACCAGGCTCATAAATTTCCGGCGGATTTAATTAAACAAATGGCACAACTGGACCTAATGGGCATACCCATTCCGCCGGAATACGGCGGAGCGGGAGCAGACTTTTTATCTTATGTAATTGCCATTGAGGAAATATCCAGGGCCAGCGCGTCTTTAGGGGTAATTCTGGCGGTCCATACTTCCGTCGGTACTTTTCCCATTCTCTATTTTGGAACGGAAGAACAAAAACAGAAGTATGTTCCGCAGTTAGCCCAGGGTAAGATGTTAGGAGCATTTGCCCTAACGGAACCCAATGCCGGGTCCGATGCGGCAAAAATACGCACTACGGCAAGATTAGAAGGGGACCATTACGTTCTAAACGGATCAAAAATCTTTATTACCAATGCTGGCCATGCGGATGTCTACACGGTCATGGCAGTTACCGACAAGGACGCGGGAACCAGGGGTATATCTGCTTTCATTGTTGAAAAGGACACACCGGGATTAAAGATCGGCCCACCCGAAAAAAAACTGGGACTGCATTCATCAAGTACCTGCCAGCTGTTTTTTGAAGATGCCAAGGTGCCCAAGGAAAACCTGCTGGGAAAAGAAGGACAGGGCTTTCACATCGCCATGTCCCTGCTGGACGGCGGTCGTATCGGAATTGGCGCACAGGCGGTAGGTATCGCCCAGGCTGCTTTTGATGCAGCCAGGGAGTACACGCAGCAGCGGGAACAGTTTGGCAGGCAGATTGCCGAGTTTCAGGCTGTACAGTTTATGCTGGCAGACATGGCCACGCAAATTGAAGCGGCCCGGCTGCTGGTCTACCAGGCGGCCTATCGCAAGGAACACGGCCTGGATCACAGCAAACAGGCTTCAATGGCAAAAATGTTTGCCGCCGATACTGCCATGAAGGTTGCTGTAGATGCCGTACAGCTGTACGGCGGGTACGGGTACATGCAGGAATACCCGGTTGAACGCTACATGCGTGATGCTAAAGCGACTCAGATTTATGAGGGGACCAACCAGATTCAAAGGTTGGTTATTGCACGACAGTTATTAAAATAACAAGCGAGGGATGAAAACATGAAATTTCAACTGACAGAAGAACAGGAAATGCTACGTGATATGGTGCGCAACTTTGCCGAGAACGAAGTTGCTCCCGGAGCTGCCGAACGTGATGAAAAAGAGCAATTTGATCGCAGCCTGTTTAATGCCATGGCGGAATTGGGGCTGACAGGAATACCCTTTCCGGAAGAATACGGCGGTGCCGGTTCCGACTACATCAGTTATGCCATCGCCGTGGAGGAATTGTCGCGGGTGTGCGCGTCCACAGGTGTAACACTGTCTGCCCATGTATCGCTGTGCAGCTGGCCCATTTACGCCTACGGTACAGAAGAGCAAAAGAAGAAATACCTGACGCCTTTGGCCAAGGGAGAAAAAATCGGTGCCTTCGGACTTACCGAACCTTCTGCCGGTTCCGATGCCAGCAACACCAAAACCACTGCCGTGTTGGACGGCGATGAATGGGTGTTAAACGGTTCAAAGATCTTCATTACCAACGGCGGTGAAGCGGAAATATACGTTGTCACTGCAGTGACCGACAAGTCAAAAGGCCACAGGGGTATCAGCGCATTCATCGTTGAGAAAGGCACACCGGGTTTTAGTTTTGGTAAGAAGGAAGAGAAAATGGGTATACGTGCCTCCACTACCATGGAACTGGTATTTGAAGATTGCCGGATTCCCAAGGAAAACTTGCTGGGTGAATTGGGCCAGGGATTTAAAATTGCTCTCTCAACTTTGGACGGCGGCCGGATAGGTATTGGCGCACAGGCTGTGGGCATTGCTCAGGGAGCTCTTGACCAGGCCTTGAAGTACAGTAAGGAAAGGGTTCAGTTTGGGCAGCCCATCAGCAGCTTCCAGGGTATTCAATTTATGCTTGCGGATATGGCGACAAAAATTGAAGCGGCGCGCCTGCTGGTGTATCGAGCAGCATACCTGGAAAGCATCGGCGAGCGGTTCAGTAAAGAGGCTGCCATGGCAAAACTATTTGCCTCGGAAACTGCCATGGAAGTTACCATCAAGGCTGTGCAGATATTGGGCGGGTACGGCTATACCAGGGAATACCCGGTTGAACGAATGATGCGAGATGCCAAGATCACGGAAATATACGAAGGCACCAGCGAAGTACAGCGTATTGTCATCGCCTCCAACCTTCTCAAGTAGGTGACAAAATTGGCTGGCGGACTGGTAATGGTCTATACGGGAAACGGTAAAGGGAAGACCACGGCTGCTCTGGGCCAGGCTATACGGTTTCTGGGGCATGGCAAGAAAGTATTTATGCTGCAGTTCATGAAGGGCAGCCCTAACTACGGTGAAGTGATATTTGCCGGAAAAGTTCCGGGGCTGGATATTGAACAGTGGGGTCGTCATGAATTTGTCGACTCCGATAATCCTGCCCGGGTGGATATCGACTGGGCGCAGAAAGGCCTACAACGGGCTGCCGAGGTAATCAGATCCGGGATTTACGACCTGGTAATACTGGACGAACTAAATGTGGCACTGGATTTTGGACTTGTTTCCTGGGAACAGGTAAGGAATTTACTGCACGAAAAGCCGGAAAATTTAGACTTAATCATTACCGGGCGCTATGCTCCGAAAAAGTTGCTGGAGGAGGCTGATCTGGTCAGCGTGATTGAGGATTACAAGCACCATTATTATAGCGGCGTAGCTGCCCGGGAAGGCATCGAATATTAATTTAGTTGGGGGGATGCAGGTTATGAGTAAGCTGGAAGAAATTCAACAGGAATACCAGCGGTGGCATGAAGAGAAGTACGGCAAGGGTAAGCACCGGGACGTAAAATTTGTCACAGTTTCTCAAAAACCCATAAAGGAATTATATACACCGGCAGACGTGAAAGACCTGGATTACCAGCGGGACTTGGGTTTTCCCGGTGAGTATCCCTTTACAAGAGGCGTACAACCGACAATGTACCGGGGTAGGCTGTGGACCATGCGACAGTTTGCCGGTTTTGCTACGGCAGAAGAATCCAACCAGCGTTACAAATTTCTTTTGGAAAAGGGGCAAACCGGATTGAGTGTGGCATTTGACATGCCCACTTTAATGGGCTATGACTCCGACCATCCCTTTTCCGAAGGGGAAGTAGGCCGGTGCGGTGTGGCCATAGATTCCCTGGCGGATATGGAAGTATTGTTTGATGGCATTCCGCTGGATAAAGTAAGTACTTCTATGACCATTAACGGTCCGGCGGCCATTTTATGGGCCATGTACATTGCCACTGCCGAAAAACAGGGGGTGCCTTCGGAAAAATTACGGGGCACTATTCAGAACGACATTTTAAAAGAATATATTGCGCAGAAATCCTGGATTTTCCCGCCGGAACCTTCCATGCGGATTATCACGGATATTTTTGAATATGCTTCAAAACATGTGCCCAAGTGGAATACCATCAGTATTAGCGGCTACCACATTCGGGAAGCCGGTGCAACCGCGGTTCAGGAACTGGCATTTACCCTGGCAGACGGGTTTGCTTATGTAGAAGCTGGTATTGAGGCCGGGTTGGATGTGGATGATTTTGCACCACGGTTGTCCTTCTTCTTTAATTCGCACATGGATTTCTTTGAAGAAATTGCCAAGTACCGTGCAGCCAGAAGAATCTGGGCCAAACGCATGAAGGAAAAATACGGTGCCAAGAATCCGCGCTCCTGGCTGATGCGATTCCATACGCAAACAGCAGGTTGTTCGTTAACGGCTGAGCAGCCGGAAAATAACATTGTCCGTACGGCTTTTGAGGCGCTTGCTGCAGTTCTTGGAGGTACCCAGTCCCTGCATACCAACTCCATGGATGAAGTTCTGGCCCTGCCCACCGAAAAAGCGGTACAAATTGCCTTAAGAACGCAGCAAATTATCGCTTATGAAACGGGTGTGACAAATACCATCGACCCGCTGGCCGGTTCGTATTTTGTTGAAAGCCTGACAAACGAAATGGAAGCTGAAGCGGAAAAATATTTTGAGAAAATTGAAAGACTGGGCGGCGTACTGAAGGCTATTGAGAAAGGTTTCTTCCAGCAGGAGATAGCCGATGCTGCTTACGAATACCAGCGGGCTATCGAGAAAAAGGAAAGAATTATCGTTGGTGTCAACGAGTATGTCAACCCGGACGAGGAACTGGAAATTGAAATCTTAAAGATCGATCCAGCTGTGGAAGAAAAGCAAAAACAAAAAGTCGCGGAATTAAGACGTACCCGGGATAACGTGGCTGTGCAAAATACCTTAAGTGCCATGAAAAAGGCGGCGCAATCAAAGGAAAATTTAATTCCGTATATACTGGATGCAGTAAGGGCTTATGCTACTTTGGGTGAAATTGTGCAAGAGTTGAAGTCGGTGTTTGGCGAGTACAAAGAACAACCCATGTTTTAAGGGAGGTGCGATTATGGGTAGAAAAATCAGGGTATTGATGGCAAAGCCCGGGCTGGATGGTCACGACCGCGGGGTTAAAGTGGTTGCGCGGGCACTGCGGGATGCTGGGATGGAAGTAATTTACACCGGGTTGCACCAAACGCCGCAGCAGGTGGTAGCGGCGGCCATTCAGGAAGATGTGGACGTGGTGGGCCTAAGCATTCTGTCCGGGGCACACATGACCCTGTTTCCGAAAATTCGTAAGTTGTTAAACGAAAATGATGGGGAAAACATTTTGCTGATTGGGGGAGGTACTATCCCCCAGGATGATTTACAGCAACTGCTGGAGGAAAAGTCAGCTGATGCGCTGTTTACTCCCGGTACACCTACGGACAAAATTGTGGACTGGATTAAGGAGCATGTAAAGGTAGATTGAGTATTAAATTCTCCACCGTATTAAGATAAGGCGTTTTAACAATAACCTGTGCAGCTATTAGGCTGCGTTTTTTTTTTTTATTGGTAATCACTAGCGTTGCAAAAATAGATCACCTGGATGATCTGACTTACGACCCATTATATTATTGGTAAAGTGTGGATGAGGGCTACCCTTTAATGTTGCTAGTCCATTAACCATAACAGGAAAAAGGTGATGTTAAATTTAAACACATTTGTATCATGCTGTAACACCTGTAGGCTTGCAGTTGCTATTTGACTTAGTTGGATAGTTTTTTTGCAACGCTAGTGATTGGTGATAAATTGTTGTTCTAGTTTTATCCTTAGTGGAATAAATGTAATACAGTTAAAATTTCGCTAAAGGAAGAGTTTAAGGAGGGAGATGCTTGTACGTCGTATATGTACCCAAGAGAATACTGCTGGTCTGGAGCACTTTATTGATACTGGTAATACTGTTTTCGGCCTGGTGGTATCTGTGGCGGCAGGTAACGGTGCCCACTACCGTAGAACCGATTTACCAGGGGGAACAGTCAAAGAAACAAATGGCCTTAACTTTCAACGTGGATTGGGGACAGGAATACCTGCCGGACATTTTATCGATTTTAAGGGAAAAAGGAGTAAAGGCTACTTTTTTTTTAACCGGGCGTTGGACCAAAAAGTATCCCGAGCATGCGCGGAAAATAGCGGAGGCCGGTCATGAAATCGGCAACCATGGTTTAAAACATAGAAGTCCTAACCAAATGACGGAACAGCAAAACAGGGAGGATATCAAACAGGCGGAAAACTATATCAAAGAGGTGACAGGAGTAAAAACCAAACTTTTTGCTCCTGCTTCTGGCGAGCGGCAGGACCATGTTTTACGCGCTGCAGATAGCTTGGGATACACGACTATTCTCTGGAGTATAGATACCATCGATTGGCGCAAGAACAGAACGGCGGACCAAATACTTTCCAAAGTGCTCGATAAAGCGCATAACGGTGCTATAGTTTTAATGCATCCCACCCAAGCCACGGTACAGGCTTTACCCAACATAATTGACAACCTGCTGGCACAAGGCTACCAGTTGAAAACAGTCAGCCAGATTTTGCCTGAGACAAATTAAGATATTACTGTTAAAGTTATTACCGCCTAGGCATAATAATGTCGGAGGCGGTTAAGTTATGAAAGCTTTAGAAACAGCAATAAGAGTTGTTATAGCTATTACATTACTGCTGTTAACGCCCGGAAAACTCTATGCCCAACCGGTAGTCTCGGCACCCAGTGCCATTTTGATGGAAGCAGAAAGCGGGGAAATTCTGCTGCACAAAGAAGCGTTTCAATCCATGTCGCCGGCAAGCACTACCAAGGTGCTTACGGCAATACTGGCATTGGAACTGGCCAAGCCCGAGGAAGTGGTTACAGTCAGCAAAAATGCGGCAGCAACCGGTGAGGCTACCATTCACCTGCATGCGGGAGAAAAATTGACAGTAAAACAACTGGTTACTGGGGCCATGCTGAAATCCGGCAATGACGCTGCCGTTGCCCTGGCTGAACACATTGGCGGGAGTGTGGAATTTTTCTCGTTGCTGATGAATCAAAAGGCCCGGCTTCTGGGGGCCAGGTCCAGCAACTTTGTCAACCCCAACGGCTTACCGGATAAGAATCATTATTCTTCTGCATATGATTTAGCTGTAATCACCAGATATGCTTTCAGCAATCAATTGTTTGCTGACATTGTCCAGAAAAAGTTTGCTTCTATACCCTGGTGGAATTCGGGGAAAAGATACTTGAAAAACACCAACAGGCTGCTTTGGAAATATCCTGGTGCCAATGGAGTGAAAACCGGAACTACAAGGGCTGCGGGCAACTGCCTGATAGCTGCCGCTAAACAGAATAATATGCAGTTAATTGCGGTTGTGTTAAAGAGCAATGACCGGTACGGCGACTGTATACGCTTGTTTGATTACGGATTCAAAAATTATGCAATTGAACATATTGCAAGCGGTGAATCCTGGGGAAAAATCAGGGTCGTCAACGGGGAAAAAAACTGGGTTGAAGTAAAAAATGACCGGCCGTTGACCCTTGTTTATCCCAAGAACCAGGCCCAGTTAGTTGAACGCAGGCTGAATGTAACCAGGCAGGTTGAGGCTTCGGTAAAAAAGGGGCAGCAGTTGGGTACTTTATCCCTGTGGTTGGGTAACGATAAAAAACGGGCTGTACCTCTGGTGGCCGCTGAGGATATACCTGCCCGGGATTAAGAACAGTTTGATTTGCTTTTTAATTTAACTAGGGTGATACCTAGTTAATTTTTTTTATTAACAGGGATTCACGATTTTTGTCACGAAATAGTATATGTTTTTTTCTTTAAAGGAGGTCCGGTATGTTTAAAAGGGAAATATTGCCTAACGGCGTGCGCGTAGTTATCGAAGAAATTCCTTCAGTATACTCCGTAGCCATTGGTCTTTGGATTGGCTGCGGGTCACGCGACGAAAGTAAAGAGCAGCAGGGGATTTCCCATTTTCTAGAACATCTCTTTTTCAAAGGCACCCAAAATAGGACTGCAAAGGAGATTGCCGAGGCTTTTGACTCTGTGGGCGGGCATCTCAACGCCTTTACTACCAAGGAATACACGTGTATCTATGCCAGGGTTCTTGCAGAACATGTGGGACTGGCTATTGACGTGTTGAGCGACATGTTTTTTAACAGTTTATTTAACCGGGAGGAAATTGAAAAAGAGAAAAAAGTGGTACTGGAAGAAATCAAGATGTATGACGATACTCCCGACGAACTGGTACACGACCTGTATTCCCAGGTGGTCTGGCCCGAACACCCGCTGGGGAGGCCCATTCTGGGAACCCAGGAGACGGTAGCGCGGTTGACCCGGGACCAAATTATTAATTATTATCAGAACCGTTACAATGCAAAGAATTTGGTAATAGCCGTGGCGGGAAATATCAGGCACGAGCAGGTGGTAGAACAGCTGGCGGGTGAGTTTGGCAATTTCAAAAGGAAAGGTGGGGAACGGATTCTAAAAGCCCCTACCTCCAAAGCTTCTTATAAGCAGTTAACTAAAGATACCGAACAGCTGCAGGTTTGTCTGGGAGTACCCGGATTGTCCCAGGAAGACCCTGATATATATGCGCTGATTGTCTTGAATAATGTTTTAGGAGGTGGTTTGAGTTCCCGGTTGTTTCAGGAGGTTAGAGAAGAAAGAGGGCTTGCCTATTCCATTTATTCCTACCATACAACTTATATAGATACCGGTTTATATACCATTTATGCGGGCACCAGCCCGGAAAACTTCGAAGAACTTATCCAGACCATATTTAAACAGATTTACTCTTTAAAAATGTACGGCATTGACAAGGAAGAACTGCAAAGAAGCAAGCAGCAGATCAAGGGTAACCTGTTGCTGGGCAAGGAAAACACCAGTCATAGAATGAGCAGGCTGGGTAAGACGGAGTTATGTTACAACAGGATTATTACCGTGGAGGAAATTATTGATTCCGTTAATAAGGTTACCAGTGAAGATGTGCAAAAAGTAGCCCAACGGTTGTTTGTTAAAGATGCCATGTGTCTGGCAACCATCGGTAAGGTACAGGTAGGGCCTGTGTGGGAAAAATTGCTGGTGAATTTAGAACTTTAGGGAGGCGAAGTAAGTGAGTGGGTTATTTGAAAATAGTGAGATAAGAGATCTCATTGAAAAGGTGAGACAGGGAGAAAGATTAAACCGGCAGGACGGTATTCGCTTAATGCAGAGTAATGACCTACTGGCCTTAGGCTATATGGCCAACCTGGTGCGCGAACGCAAAAACGGCAACAAGGCATATTTTATTGTTAACAGGCATATCAACCATACCAATATTTGCGTCAACCTGTGTCCCTTGTGTGCCTTTGGGGTGGACAAAGATAATCCTCAAGCATATACCATGTCATTGGAGGAAATTGAGGCCAAGGCATTGGAGGTAAAAGATACCGGCGTTTCTGAAATACACATTGTCGGTGGTTTGCATCCCGACCTGCCATACGAATATTACTTGGAGATGCTGAGGAGGGTCAGGGATTGCCTGCCGGATGTACATATCCAGGCTTTCACAGCGGTGGAAATAGATTATTTGAGTCAAATATCCGAAAAAAGCCTGGAAGAGGTTTTCCGGGACTTGATAGATGCCGGACTGGGTTCTCTGCCCGGAGGCGGGGCAGAAGTATTTTCACCCCGGGTGAGAGAAAAGATCTGTGAAAAGAAAATAAGCGGTGACCGCTGGCTGGAAGTCATGGAAACCGCACATAATATGGGCTTGAGAACCAATGCCACCATGCTTTACGGCCATATTGAAACAATTGAAGAGCGAGTGGACCACCTGCTGAGGCTACGGGAGCTACAGGATAAAACTGGTGGTTTTCAATCATTTATTCCGCTAGCCTTCCACCCGAAAAACACCCGTTTGGAACAGCCCAATGCCACCCGGACTACCGGTTTTGAGGATTTGAAAGTCCTGGCTGTTTCCCGGCTGCTTTTGGATAACTTTGACCACATCAAGGCTTTTTGGATTATGATCGGTCCGAAACTGGCACAGGTATCATTATCTTTTGGTGTGGATGATATTGATGGTACCGTTATTGAGGAAAAAATTACACATGCAGCCGGCGCGGATACTGCACAGGCGCTGTCCAAGGATGAACTTGTGACCATGATTAAGGCTGCCGGCAGACAACCGGTGGAAAGGGATACGTTATACAATGTCATTAGGGAGGATTTTTGATGAAGAAAATTCGTTTAGGTAAGGTCGATTATTTAAACTGCCTCCCGGTCTATTACGGCATTGAAAACGGGGTTGTTCCCCTGGACGTGGACTTGTATCCCGGCCCGCCGACGGCTTTAAACAAAAAATTCCTCGCCGGGGAATTGGATATTACTCCTATTTCGTCTATTGAGTACGCACGCAATGCGGACCGGTGCCTCATTTTACCCGATATGTCAATCAGTGCAGACGGACGGGTGACCAGCATTCTCTTATTTTGCAAACAACCGGTAGAAACTTTAGAGGGAAAAAAGGTGGCGCTTACCACCTCTTCTGCCACGTCGGTGGCCATGCTTAAGATACTGATGAAAAAGTTTTGGCAGCTGAATGTAAAATACCTCCCGATGAAACCGGTTCTGGATGCCATGCTGCAGGAAGCGGAAGCTGCACTATTAATTGGTGATGACGCGCTGCGGGCCAATGCCAGGGAACACGGATATCTGGTTTACGATTTGGGAGAAGTTTGGAAACAGTACACTGGACTACCCATGGTATATGCCTTGTGGGTGATACGTTCCTCATTTGCTCAAAATGATGCTCAGGTTGAGCGTATTGCCAGGGCATTTTTAGCTTCCAAACACTGGGGAATGGAAAATCTCGATACTTTAATTGACGCCGCCCAGGCCAGCCATCAGTTGGACCGGGAGATTATCAGCGATCATTTTGCCCACATTAAACACCAGTTTGACAGCTACTATCAAGAAGCCTTACTGCGTTACTACCAGGAGGCTTATGAATTGGATTTAATTCCACAAGTACCCACTCTGAAAATTCGGGGTGAAACCAATGAAGGTTAGCAACATCCTGGAGAAAGCGGTGGCTGGTCAGCGAATTTCCGCTGATGAAGCGCTAATTCTCTTTGAAGAGGGTGACTTGCTGTCGTTGGGTCAGGCAGCCAATTTAATTCGTAACAGGATGCACCCTGAACGTATCGTTACCTTTGTCATTGATAGAAATATTAATTATACCAATATCTGCAAGGTTGGCTGCAGGTTTTGCGCCTTTTATCGCGGTGAAAACCACCCCGACGGGTACGTGATTAACCGCGAGGTACTGTTTGCTAAAATTAGAGAAACCATTGACCACGGGGGTACCCAGCTATTGATGCAGGGTGGGCTCAATCCCAACCTGGCGTTTGAAGATATTTTAAACATGGTACGGGATATAAAAGATAATTTTGACATTCACCTGCACTCCTTTTCGCCACCGGAAATTGTGCATTTCGCCGAGCAGGCCAATTTGACCATACGGCAGACACTGCTCAAGCTCCGGGCCGCCGGACTGGATTCGTTGCCCGGGGGAGGTGCCGAAATTCTGGTGGATAGGGTGAGGAAATATATCAGTCCCCGTAAGATTTCCTGGCAACAGTGGATGGCGGTAATGGAAGAGGCACATAAGTTAGGTATGAAAACCACAGCTACCATGATGTTCGGTAGTGTCGAGACTCTGGCCGACAGGGTAAAGCACCTGGTCAGAGTGAGGGAACAGCAGGATAAAACCGGTGGATTTACTGCATTCATACCCTGGAGCTTTCAACCAAAGAATACCGAACTGGGTGGTACCGGGACTACTGGGCATGATTATTTGAAAACGCTGGCTATCTCGCGTATTGTGCTGGACAATGTACCAAATATCCAGACATCCTGGGTGACCCAGGGAGCTAAAATGGCACAGGTTTCTTTATGGTTCGGCGCCAATGATTTTGGCGGTACCATGTTGGAGGAAAATGTTGTTCGGGCTGCAGGAGCAAATTTCCGGGTACCCATTGATGAGATTATACGCTGCATAAAAGATGCCGGGTATACTCCGGTACAGCGCCGCACTGATTATAGTCATGTAAAAAGATTTTAAACCAGCCAAGTTTTTGGGAGGTCTGTTGTATGAGTCTGAAACTGCCTGTAAAACAACTGGAACACGGTAGTGGGCTACCCCTGCCGCAGTATATGTCGCCGGAAGCTGCAGGAATGGACCTATACGCCGCCTGTGCTGATAAAATTGTCATCGACCCGCAAAGCATCTGCCTGGTACCAACCGGCATCAGTATTGCCATACCGTCAGGTTATGAAGCACAGATTCGCCCCCGCAGCGGCTTGGCCCTGAAATACGGTTTAACCCTGGTCAACACTCCGGGGACAATTGATGCCGATTATCGTGGAGAGATAAAATTGATTATGATAAATCTGGGTAAGGAAAGTGTCACTATTAACAGAGGTGACAGGGTGGCTCAGATGGTAATCTGCCCGGTTGCCCGGGTAAAGCCGGTGCTGGTTGAAAGATTGGATGAAACCGTTAGAGGTGCCGGTGGGTTCGGGCATACGGGCAAATAAAAGAAGTGATTTTCGAAAATTTGTGGCCGGTATTAAAGCCGGTCTATTTTTTATATCTTTTTAGCCTGGAAATTGGTAAGTGGCTATTGTTGATTTAGTAAAAAACTGGACCAATGTTAACACGTGTCGTCATGTGACTGAGTAATGCAAGTGGCAGTGAGGCTGCTTTTTTGGATTTTGCCTTCTAAAAAGAGCATACTCGGGCCCGTCTAGTCATAAAGTAAAGTGAGGGAGGGATGAGCGGTTAGCGGAATTGTTTTATTGATTATTACTGTTTGCCTGTTTTTTTTTTCTGTAAGGGAAAAGGCCTTATTAAAAAAACAGCAGGTATCTCTAAAAGAGGTAAGAAAGGATACCAACCTGAGACTTTTTGCTGACGCACTGGTGGAGTTAATCAGCTCGGCCGGAGGTATATACATTTCCCTCATCATGCTCGGCACATTTTTAAATATAGATGTACCCAAGGAAATTGCCGTTTGGGGTGTTTCGCTGGACCCCATGGCTCTGGTCGCACTGGTGGCTGCAGTAGTTCAGCCCATAGTTGTGAAATTGTTTGTTTGCCTGAAAACCAATAAACATGAAGGAGGGGTATAATGCGGTTAAGTGAACTGGTGGGCAAAGAAATTGTCAATATCTATAATGGGGTACGCCTGGGGACGGTGGGCGAATCGGATCTGGTTATTGATGATACCAGCGGTGAAATAGAGTCAATAATTTTGCCCAATAAAAGTAATTTTATAAATTTATGGGCTGAAAAGTCGCAAATGGTAATACCGTGGGAGTCGGTGAAAAAAGTGGGCAGTCAGGTTATTATTGTTGAATTGGACGAATCCCACGGGAAAATGCATAAATATTCTATTTAGTTGACATAACTTTCTAAATATGTTATCATTGGTTAAAACTTAATAGTAATACCTCATCTCTTTAGGGGTGAGGTAGAGGCGCGGTGCGCCATCAGTAGCCATAATACCCAGAGGTCAGGGGAAGTTATGGTGAAAGGGGCCATCGCCGAAGTTCTATTGAGCGACCTCCTCAATAGAGCTGGGGCTGTATCGAATAGGTGCAGCACTGTCACCATCGGTTACCCTAGCCGGTGGTGGAGAACTATCTCACTAAGGGGAAGAGAGGGGAAACTATGTGGCTGTACGCTACTGGAATATCCTCCGGTAGCTTTTTTGTTTGTATTTTTGCTAAGGGGGTGAAAAAATGGCTGTTAAAGTGGTTGTTGCCGGCGCTATGGGAAAGATGGGAAGAGCCATGATGAAAGCACTGCATAATGCTGACGATGTTCACCTGGTTGGGGCAGTGGATGTAAATGACGGTGCGTCTGTTGCCGAGTTAATAGGTAGTAATGTGAACCTGTTTGTGGAAAAGGATTTAGAGGATACCCTCAGGAAAACGACTGCAGACGTCTTGGTGGATTTTACGCGGGCGGACGCGGCAGTGGAAAACGGTGTAACCGCCATTGAGAATGGTGTGTGCCCGGTTATTGGTACCACCGGGTTAAAAGAAAAGGATGTGGAGCGACTGTATGTAATGTGTGAAGAGAGACGGTTAGGCGGTGTAATCGCACCTAATTTTGCTCTAGGTGCCATCCTGATGATGCGTTTTGCCACTGAGGCGGCGCGGTATTTTTCCGACGTGGAAATTATTGAGTTGCACCATGCAGGAAAACAGGATGCCCCGTCGGGAACTGCCTTGACTACTGCGAAAAGCATCAGTACCAATTTACATAGGGACTTTTCTCAAGTACCGGAAACATATGAAAAAGCGCCCGGAGCCCGTGGTGCGGAAGTCAACGGTATACCTATTCACAGCGTTCGCCTCCCGGGTCTGGTAGCTCACCAGGAGGTTATTTTCGGCGGAACTGGGGAAAGCCTGACTATTCGGCATGATTCCTACAGCCGGGAGTCTTTCCAGGCGGGGGTATTGTTGGCTGTGAAAAAAGTAGTAAGTCTGGATAGGATGGTGATTGGTTTGGAGAATTTACTTTAAGTGTTACCGTGAAACAATTTAAATAAACAGTTACATGACAAGCACCAATAGACCTGTATTACATATAGTGATAATACATCACTTATGGAATACAGGGAGGGAAAAAAGTGGCTGAAAGTTTAGCCGGCGTTTCAGTTGCGGTTATCGGCGGGGATAAACGCCAGCTTCTTGTGATTGATGAATTGCTGCGCCTGGGTGCAACGGTTAAAGTTGTAGGTTATCCCCAGGAAATGCTCCCTGGTGGTTTGGTCTCCGTGACATTAAAAGAGGCATTGGAGAATGCTGATGCGGCAATATTACCAATGCCCGGTACGGATAATGAAGGTAACGTTCGAGGTGCTATGTACGCCAAGGAAAATTTACGGTTAACCCCTCAATTGCTACGTGTTCTGCCCAGCAATGCTCCGGTGCTTACCGGGGTGGCGCAGGAGTATTTAAAGACTTGGGCATACCGTCTTTCTCTCAGGCTGGTTGAGATTGCTGATGATGACGAGATTGCAATTCTCAATTCTATCCCCACCGCTGAAGGTGCAGTAGAAATAGCTATGAAGGAAACGGAAATCACAATTCACGGCAGCAATGCTATGGTCATAGGATTAGGGAGAGTCGGCTTAACTTTGGCTCGCCTGTTAAAAGCCATGGGGGCCAATACCTTTGTGGCTGCCCGTCGCAAATCTCACCTGGCGCGCGGGTATGAAATGGGGTTAAATACGGTGGATATTAAGGAGATTAAATCGCTTCTCGGACAGATGGACTTGATTTTCAATACTGTACCGGCAGTGGTATTGGGTGTGGAGGAATTAAAGGTCGTATCTAAGTCGGCTGTAATTATTGATTTGGCCAGTGCACCGGGAGGTGTGGATTTCTCGCAGGCAGAGAAATTGGGTGTTAAGACAGTTTGGGCACTGAGCCTGCCCGGCAAAGTGGCGCCCAAAACAGCCGGTGAGATGCTGGCACGTACAATTCCTCGAATTATTTTGGATAATTTGCCATAATTCTTGGAGGTGCTTGTCATGGACTTGAAAGGAAAAACTGTTGGCTTTGCCGTGACCGGGTCTCATTGTACTCTAGGAGAAGTGATGCCCTACGTTCAGGAACTCATAAACCTGGGTGCTGATGTGATTCCCATAGTATCACATTCGGTGCTGACTACGGATACTCGCTTTGGGCTGGCCAAACAATGGTTGGAGCAGCTCACTGCCATGACCGGCAAGGATCCCCTTACTACTATCGTTGAAGTAGAGTCCATCGGTCCCAAGTCATTGCTGGATGTACTTGTCATAGCTCCGTGCAGTGGTAATACGCTGGCAAAACTTGCCAACGGCATCACGGACGGAGCGGTGCTCATGGCGGCAAAAGCCCAATTGCGCAACTGCAAGCCGGTGGTAATGGCTGTTTCCACCAATGATGGTTTGGGCTTCAACGCTAAAAACATCGGCATTCTGGTCAATACTTTCAATGTGTTTTTGGTGCCGTTTGGACAGGATAATCCTGTGGAGAAACCCAATTCCTTAATGGCGAAAATGGACTTGATACCGGAAACAGTAAAGTTGGCTTTAGAAGGAAAACAGATCCAACCGGTACTGATACAATATTAGGTTCTGTTTAACATAGCTTTAAATATTAATTTTATAGACAAATGAATCTTGCTAGGGTACACTGGTTTATATGCCTTTTTTCTATGAATAGAGGAGGTATAACTATGAAGAAATATAATGTTGCTATAGTTGGCACCGGGGCTGTTGGTAACAAACTTTTGGAAGTATTGGAAGAACGTAATTTTCCCGTTGGCAACTTGAAGTTGCTGGCTACCAGCAGGTCAGCGGGTAAACAGGTGGAGTTTAAAGGCGAGATTTATACTATCGAAGAAACGACACCTAATTCCTTTTCAGGTGTAGATATTGCCCTGTTTGCCGGAGGCTCAGCAAGCAAGCAGTTTGCTCGTGATGCGGTAAAAGCAGGCGCTGTGGTAATTGATAACAGCAGCACGTTCCGTATGGACCCTGACGTGCCCCTGGTGGTTCCTGAGGTAAACCCGGAAGATGTGACTTGGCATAAGGGGATAATTGCCAATCCCAACTGTTCTACAATTCAGATGGTGGTGGCTTTAAAACCGTTGTATGATGCTGCTGGTATCAAAAGAGTGGTAGTGGCTACCTATCAAGCTGTATCCGGCGCCGGTGCGGAGGCAATTAAAGAGCTGGAAAGGCAGTCACGGCAGGTGTTGAACAATGAGAACGTAAGCCCGGAAGTATTTCCGTACCAGATAGCCTTTAATTTGCTGCCTCACTTGGACGTCTTTTTGGATAATGACTATACCAAAGAAGAAATGAAAATGGTTAATGAAACCAAAAAAATACTTGGCGATGATAGTGTTGCAGTAACTGCCACCACTGTCAGGGTACCGGTATTCAACGGACACTCAGAGGCAGTTAACGTGGAACTGAAAAAAGAGCTGAGTGTCAGTGAAGCAAAGGAACTGCTCAGGAAGGCGCCGGGAATTGTTGTGGTTGATGATTCGGAAAAACTGGCATATCCGATGCCCGTTGATGCTGACGGCAGGGATGAAGTGTTTGTTGGCAGAATACGCAAAGACGATACGGTACCATACGGTTTAAATATGTGGGTGGTTGCTGATAACCTGCGCAAGGGGGCGGCCACCAATGCCGTACAGATAGCGGAACTGGTGATCAAAAATCTTTAGTAGTTGCGAGGTGCACTATGAAGGTTATCGTACAAAAGTTTGGCGGTTCTTCCGTAGCTACAAAAGATTCCCGGAAAGCAGTAATCAAGAAAATTGCTAAAGCTAAGAATGACGGTTATAAAGTTGTAGTGGTGGTCTCGGCAATGGGACGCAGTGGTGACCCGTATGCAACGGATACATTAATTGATCTGGTTAAACATTCGCGGGCGAAGATGAAAACCAGGGAAATGGACTTGCTTCTCTCGTGCGGCGAAATTATTTCAGCAGTTGTCCTGTGTTCTGAGCTGGAAGAAGCCGGATTTTCCGCCAGCTGTCTTACAGGTCCTGAAGCCGGAATTATTACTGACGATAATCATGGAGATGCCCGTGTGTTAGAAGTGCATCCCGCAGAAATTCAAGAACTATTAAATCAGGATGAAATTGTGATCGTAACCGGTTTTCAGGGAAAGACAAGGGACGGTAAAATTACTACATTGGGAAGAGGTGGCAGCGATACTACAGCCAGTGCCATTGGTGTGGCGCTGGAAGCCGAAATGATAGAAATTTACACTGATGTTGACGGGGTAAAAACGGCAGACCCCAGAATGGTAGGCGAGGCACGGACGCTGGAAAAAGTCACTTATAACGAGCTTTGCCAGTTAGCCCATGAAGGAGCCAAGGTAATTCACCCGCGGGCCGTAGAGATTGCCATGCAGCGCAACATACCGTTAAGGGTGCGCAATACTTTTAATGACCATCCCGGCACACTGGTGATGTCCGGAGAGGTAAAATACGAACAGCCTACTAAAATTAAAGACAGCCTGATTACGGGCATTACTCATATTACCAATATCAGTCAGATAAAAGTGTCATTTAAGAATACCGGGGATGCAGGTGCGGCATTAAAGGTATTTAAGCTGATGGCGGATAATAGTATTTCCGTTGATTTCATATACACGTCACCGGAAGAAGTAATCTTTACGGTTAAAGATGACGTGGTAGAAACAGCAGTTTCCGTGCTGGAGGAAAATGGATTGCCCCCTGTGGTAAGAGGCAACTGTGCCAAAGTGGCAGCTGTAGGTGCGGCTATGACCGGAGTGCCGGGAGTAATGGCCAAAATTGTCTCAGCGCTGGTCAGTAACGACATAGAAATTTTACAGTCTTCCGATTCCTATACCAGTATTTGGTGCCTGGTGGACCGGGACGATTTGAAGAAAGCTATTCAGGCTTTACACAAGCAGTTTAATCTACATGAGACGGTTCAAGAGAAGGTTTGCTAAACTGGGAGCTTCATAAAAAGGAGTGATTGTGTTGGTTGATTTCGGAAGAGTTATTACTGCTATGGTGACTCCCTTTGATGAGCACAATAATGTGGACTGGGGTGCGGTTAAAACACTGGCAAATTATTTAGCGGATAATGGTAGCGATGCAATTGTTGTTTCCGGTACTACCGGAGAAACTCCGAATCTGTCCGAAGAGGAAAAGGTCAAGCTTTTTGAAACAGTATTTGAGGCAGTCGGAGACCGGGTAAAGGTAATTGCCGGTACCGGCACCAACAATACTGCCTTGTCCATAAGATTATCCCGGGAAGCACAGCGCATCGGGCTGCACGGTGTAATGCTGGTTGTGCCGTATTATAACAAACCGTCGCAGGAGGGACTGTACCAGCATTTCAAAGTTATTGCAGAGGAAATAGACCTGCCTGTAATGCTTTACAACGTTCCTTCGCGAACAGTTACCAATTTGGCTCCGGAAACGGTAGCCCGTCTGGCGGAGATTGATAACATAGTAGCTCTTAAAGAGGCGGCAGGCAACATGGACCAGGTAAGTGTGCTGCGCAGGAGCTTGCCAGAGGACTTTGCCATCTACAGCGGGGATGATTCTTTAACACTACCTATGTTGGCCCTGGGCTGCCGGGGGGTAGTCAGTGTGGCCAGCCATCTAGTTGGCAACCAACTGCAAGAAATGATTGACAGTTTTCAACAGGGTGATGTTGCAAAAGCAACTGCCATTCACCTCAAATTATTCCCGCTATTTAAGGTTCTTTTTGTTACTACCAATCCCGTACCCATCAAAACAGCCCTCAACTTGAAAGGAATTAAAGTGGGCGGGTTGCGATTGCCGCTACACGAGGCCACTGACGAAGAAGTGCAGGTAATTAAAAATACCCTGACAGAACTGGGATTACTTGACTAAAGATAGGTGTTTCCGGTTATTGCAATACTCTAAGGGTATTTCTCAATGCCCTTAGAGTATTTTTTGTTTAACTAATTGCAATACTACAAATAAGGCGGACGCAGATGCCCTGATTGGATTGTGGCAACTGGTGCTTGTAAGCTATTTTTTCTTTCAGTATAATATAAACTAGGCTCTACAGTGTTCGGATAGTTAAGTGCTAACGTGAGTAGTGTTTATAAATTATATGCCTGGTTAAGCTATTACTTTCTTTTTTTATTGCCTTTAAAGGGGTTGTTCGAAAAGCCGGCCAATGTGGCAACCATCGTGTATCAGGTGAGGATCGGTTGCTGTGACCTGGAGCGCGGTATTTTTCCTTTGGCTTCTTTTCGAAACACCTTTAAATATTTTGGTCGGACAGGTAATTTAACGTGCAGAAATTGGAGGTGCATACATGGCAGACGATGGTAAACTACAGCTGATTCCCTTAGGGGGACTTGGAGAAATAGGGAAAAATATGATGGCCGTAAAGTACGGTAACAATATTTTGGTAATTGATGCCGGTTTGATTTTTCCGGAAGACGAAATGCTCGGAATTGATGTGGTAATTCCGGATATCACTTATTTACTTGATAACAAGAAAGCTGTCAAAGGTATTATTCTTACCCACGGCCATGAAGATCATATTGGGGCCCTACCTTTTATTTTAAAGGATTTAAATGTGCCCGTTTGGGGTACCCGGTTGACTTTGGGGCTGCTGGAGAAAAAGCTGAAAGAGAGTGGTATTTCCGAACGCAGTGTCAAGTTGAACCGGGTGAAACCACGGGATGGACTGACTATTGGGCCATTTCGGGTTGAGTTTTTTAGAGTAAGTCACAGTATCGCGGATTCCGTTGGCCTAGCCATTCATACACCCATCGGTACGGTGGTGCATACCGGTGACTTTAAGTTCGACCAAACGCCAGTTGATAATGATGTCACTGATTTTGCCAAACTGGCGGAATTAGGGGAAAAAGGTGTGTTGGTACTGATGTCCGACAGTACCAATGTTGAACGGCCCGGGTACACAATGTCCGAACGCATGGTAGGGAACACTTTTGATGAAATCTTTCGAATGGCTAAGGAAAGGATTATTGTTGCCAGTTTTGCTTCCAACATTCACCGTATTCAGCAGATAATTACCACCGCATATAATTACAACCGCAAGGTAGCCATTGTAGGTAGAAGCATGCTCAATGTGGTCAATGTTGCTTCGGAACTGGGATATTTAGATATACCGGAAGGTACTCTCGTGGATCTGGATGAAATCAATCGTTTACCTAAAAATAGAGTGGTAATCATCAGTACCGGGAGCCAGGGTGAGCCCATGTCCGCTCTCACCCGGATGGCAAAATCCGAGCATAAGGGAATTGAAATTGTAGAAGGCGATACCGTTATCATTTCGGCCACGCCCATTCCCGGTAATGAAAAAATGGTTGCCCGCACAGTGGACCACCTGTTTAAACAGGGGGCTGAAGTAATTCACGAGGCAGTATCCGGTATCCACGTGTCTGGACATGCCAGTCAGGAAGAACTGAAATTAATGCTTAACCTTGTCCGACCAAAATTTTTCGTACCGGTCCACGGGGAGTACCGGATGTTGATCAAACATGCCAAATTGGCAGCTGAGGTAGGCATACCGAAACAAAACATTTTTGTTGCTGAAAATGGGCTAATTTTGGAGTTTACAAAAAATCGCGGCCGGATAGCCGGCAGGGTTCCTTCGGGACGGGTGCTGGTAGACGGCCTTGGTGTCGGTGATGTGGGTAATATTGTGCTGCGGGACCGCAAGCAATTGTCCCAGGACGGTATTTTAATTGTGGTGGTAACCTTGGACAAGGATAAAGGGACTATTTTAGCGGGGCCTGATATTGTTTCTCGTGGGTTTGTTTATGTGCGAGAATCTGAGGAATTGCTGGAGGAAGCAAAAGAAAGGGTATCCCGGGAACTGGAAAAATGCTGTGAGAGAAATACTTCCGACTGGTCAGTTATTAAAGCCAACGTCCGGGACACATTAAGCAAGTTTCTGTTTGAAAAAACCCACCGGCGCCCTATGATTTTGCCCATAATTATGGAAGTGTAAGTAAAAGCAGAATTCAAGGGGCAGGAGTCAGTATTCAGAACAAGACAGGTTCTATCCTGAAAATACGTTACAACAATCCGGGCAGGTCTCCGGTGACGAGTGATACCATTAGCCTGGCATCAAATTCACATAAATGCCGCATTGGGGCATGGGTGTCTGACTCCTGTCTTTTTTGAAAAATACATACTGGCTGGTGTGCAATACACAGTCCTAGTGGCTGTGTATTTTTTTTGTACTGAAGTTAAATACTAAAATAGGATTCTAGGGTAGTGTTAACTTAAGATGATGATTGCAAATATGATTTAAGTTAACAGAACTGATTCTAGTAGAGGAGTGATTGAACATGACAAATGATAATTTAACAGGAATGCCGACACCGACAACCCCGACGCCTATTACCCCACCGTCCACCATGCCGCAACCGCCAACGCAGGCACCGCCCAACAGGAGAACCAGAAAGGTGAAAGGTACGGCCAGGAGTGGCAACATCAAGGAACTTGGCACAACCGATATTCCTGAAAATACCAGCAACATCCACTGTGTAACCATAATCGGGCAGGTTGAAGGACACGTGGTGATGCCGGCCCAGAACAAGACAACCAAATACGAGCATATCATTCCCCAGTTGGTGGCCATAGAGCAGAATGACAACATTGAAGGCGTCATAGTGATACTGAATACGGTTGGTGGTGATGTGGAGGCAGGTCTTGCCATTGCGGAAATGCTGGTTAGCATGAGTAAGCCTATTGTCTCCCTGGTGCTTGGCGGGGGACATAGTATTGGTGTGCCCATTGCCGTAGCTTCAGATTATTCCTTTATTGCGGAAACGGCTACCATGACCATTCACCCTGTGAGATTATCCGGTCTGGTCATTGGTGTGCCGCAGACATACGAATACCTGGATAAAATGCAGGATCGGGTTATCAACTTTATTACACGGCACTCCAATATCTCCGAGGAAAAACTGCGGCAGCTGATGTTTACAACAGGTGAACTGGCCAGAGATGTGGGTACGGTGGTGGTTGGCGCTGACGCGGTGAAATACGGGTTGATTGACGAAATTGGCGGGATGTCGCAGGCAGTAAATAAATTGAAGGAATTAATTGAACTAAACAAGAAACGGAGGCATTAACATGGTGGTACTGTACACTCCTATGCCCCTGGAAGCCATTTTTCCTCCGAAAAGCGAAAGCACTACCCGTTACGTACAACGCGGCAGGCAACTGCTTGAGGTTGAACCCATAGATTTTAACCGCGCAAGAATTGTCCGTTTAATCAGCACGGACCCCCAGGATTACCTCAATACAGAATGCCAACCGGGTAATATCCTGTAATTTAAAGCATCGGTATAATCCGATGCTTTTCTACATTGGGGATAGTCATGTAAAAATGCTTGTGGTATAATGTATGCAGCTAAATTGTATACAAATTTTTTTTTGGGGGAGAGGTAGACTTGGATTTAATTTTTGGTCTGTTAGGAGGATTGGCATTATTTATTTATGGCATGCAGAATATGGGGGAAGGTCTCCAGAAATCTGCTGGGGATAAAATGCGGCGCATTTTGGAAATCCTGACCAGCGTCCCGGTAGTGGGTGTACTTGTGGGGACCGTGGTGACAGCCATTATTCAATCCAGTAGTGCTACAACGGTCATGGTTGTAGGCTTTGTTAACGCCGGCCTAATGACGCTAAAACAGGCGGTAAGCGTCATTATGGGGGCTAACATTGGGACTACCATTACTGCTCAGTTAATCTCCTTTAAATTGGCTCATTTTATTTTTCCTATGGTTACTGCCGGCTTTGCACTTAATTTTTTTGCCAAAAAACGCAGCATAAAATATATTGGACAAGTCTTTTTAGGCTTTGGTATTTTGCTGCTGGGAATGGATATTATGAAGGATGCCGTGGCACCCTTGCGCGATTACCCGGGATTCAGAGAATTTATGACCAATTTTTCCGATTATCCATTACTGGGCTTGGCAGTAGGTATTATTATGACAGTGGCCATTCAAAGCTCCAGTGCCACCATCGGTATCTTAATTGCCATGGCCAGCCAGGGCTTAATACCGTTACACGGTGCCCTGCCCGTTCTGCTGGGTGACAACATTGGGACCTGCGTTACGGCGTTGCTTGCCAGTATTGGTACTAATCTAACAGCCAAACGGGCAGCGTTGGCTCATGTGGTATTCAATGTTGTTGGTAGCATTATTTTTTTGTCAGGCATGAAATATTTTCAGATGCTGGTGGTATATATATCACCCGATGACATTTCCAGGCAGATTGCCAATGCCCATGCTTCGTTTAATATTATCAACACCATGATATTCCTGCCGCTGACCGGGCTGCTTGTGCGAACAGTTCAGTGGATCCTGCCGGGTGAAGTGGAAACTCAGCAACCGGGAGCCATTTACCTGGATCCGAGAATGCTGAAGACGCCGGCCATAGCCATGTCCCTGGCAACCAAGGAGATTATTCGCATGGCTGAGTTGGCCAAGCAAAATGTTGTAGATGCCATGGAAGGATTTATCAATAAGGATGAGAAAAAGTTAAAAGATGTGTTTGACCGGGAGAAAATTATCGATAACTTGGAGGAAGCAATTACTGCGTATCTCGCTGATATTTCCCAGAAAGGATTAAATCCGGCGCTTTCCAACCGGCATACCGGGCTGCTCCATGCAGTTAATGATATTGAGAGAATAGGTGACCATGCGGAGAATATCGCGCAAATGGCCAGTAGCCGCATTGAAAGCAACATACCATTTACCGATAAGGCCATAAAAGAACTCAGTGAAATGGGAGAACTTGTCCTCAACACCTACGTGACTGCCATTAAAGCCATGAAAAATGAGGATGAGAATGCTGCACAGAAGGTGGTGCAGCTGGAAAAGGATATTGATATCATGGAAAAAAAGCTGCGCCGCAGTCATATGGGTAGGTTAAACGAAGGACGCTGTTACCCTGCTGCCGGTGTGATTTTCCTGGATATTATCAGTAATCTGGAAAGAGTAGGTGACCATTCACATAATATGGCTAATGTAGTGTTAGGAAATATGTAAACGGGAGCGAACGAAATGACTGTTATTGAAGCCGTGGTGCTCGGTGTTCTTCAGGGAATAACGGAATTTCTACCAATTAGCAGTTCCGGACATTTGGTTATCCTCCAACATTTTATGAACATCAATACTCCGGGTGTAACACTGGAAGTGCTGCTGCATTTCGGGACACTGCTGGCCGTACTGGTTTATTTCCGCAAAGATATTCTGCACCTGCTGCGTCATCCGCAAGACCGCTTCTTGTGGTTGATAGTTGTGGGTGTCATTCCTGCCGGAGTAATTGGTGTCCTGTTTGAAGATGCCTTCGAAAGATGGTTTGGCTCGGTAACGCTGGTTTCAATCATGCTTCTGATTACGGGTTTGATCCTGTGGGTGGCGGAAAACCTAGCCAGTGGTAAAAAAGATAGCAGGACAATGACGGTTATGGACGCTCTGGTAATCGGTTTTGCTCAAAGTTTGGCCATTACACCGGGTATTTCCCGGGCAGGCAGCACCATATCGGCCGCGCTGCTGACAGGACTGGACAGGGATACGGCGGCAAGATATTCGTTCCTGGTAGTGATACCGGTCATAGTTGGGGCGACCGTGTTGAAAGTGAGCGATCTGGTTACCGCCGGTGTTGATAATGCTTACATTGTGCCGTACGCGGTAGGTACGGTTGTTTCGGCAGTTAGTGGCTACTTTGCCATTACGGTACTTCTAAAGCTTCTCAATACCGGTCGTTTAAAAGTGTTTAGCATCTACTGCTGGCTAGTGGGCTTAACTGTGCTGGTAACACAAATTTTTTAGCAATTGATGACTGCCTTACGGCAGTCTTTATAGTTTTGGAGAGGTTGTTTTTCATGCCAAAAGGAAAATAGAAGAAAATAGAGAACTGTTGTTTTAGAGGTGAATGGATACAATGCCGAAGCTTTTTTCGCAGATTAAGGAAGAAATAAAATATGAAATCCTTGGTATTTTGCTGGTGGGACTGGCAATTTTGTCTGGAGTCAGCCTTTATGCAGCTTCCTCTGGAGGCTTGGGGAACTCCAAAACCATCGGTGCCGTAGGTGGCTTTCTGGTACGGATACTAAGCGGTTTGAGTGGCCAGGGAAAGATTTTTGTGCCGGTTATCGTCGGTTTTTTTGGGCTGAAATTGATGAAGGACAGGCAAATAAATGCAGTACCGCAAAGACTAACCGGAAGTGTCATTATTTACCTTGCTGTGTTGGCCTTCTTGCACGAACCCTTTGTCATTGAAGGTGAATTTCTGCTACCGTTAAAGCAGGGACTCAGCGGTGTAGGTGGTGGCATCATCGGGGCCCTGGTGGCGGTTGCTTTGGATGCATTGTTTGGTCCGCTGGGTTCCAGGGTAATATTGATTACCTCAAGTGTCATTGCATTGCTGCTAATAACCAATGCTTCTCTGGTAAATATAATTAAAACAGTCTTAAGCAGCGTGGTTGCACTGTACAAAGGCCTGAGAGAAAAACTGGTCAATTTTATTTTTACCGTTATTGAAGAAGAGGAAGAAGTGGCAGCAGCTCGCCCCAAGAGCAAGAAAAAGAATAGACAACAGCAGAAAAAAGAACTGCAGCAGCCAATTATTTACGACCACGCTCATCAATCCGCCGCAGTAGAACCGGAATACGAGAGCAAGCATGGGGAAACTCAATTGGGAGAAGCTGTGATCAAGCTACCTGCGCGTAAAAGCTTGGATGAGGTGGGGCAGGCCGCACAAAGGACTGCAGAAACAGCCAACGTTGTGGAGAATGCGGGAGAGTATGTCCTGCCTCCAACTTCCCTGCTGCAGCGTTCCATGCGTGTAAAAAATCCCAGAATGAATAAGGATATTTTGGATAAAATTAAACTTTTAGAGGAAACTTTGGACAATTTCGGGGTTAAAGTAAAAGTTACCGAGGTAAGCCGTGGTCCGGCCATTACACGCTATGAGATGCAGCCTGCCCCCGGAGTGAAAGTAAGTAAAATAGTAAATTTGGCTGATGATATTGCGCTGAGTTTGGCAGCACCGGACGTTCGCATTGAGGCTCCCATCCCGGGTAAGGCGGCTGTAGGTATTGAGGTGCCAAATAAGGAAATTGCTACTGTTCATTTTCGCGAAGTGCTGGAAACGCCGGAATTTCAGCAGTCAACTTCCAAGCTGACGATTGCCCTGGGTAAAAATATTGCCGGAGAACCCGTTGTTGCCGACTTGAGCCGTATGCCCCACCTGCTTATAGCAGGTGCTACTGGTTCAGGTAAGAGTGTATGTATGAATTCCCTGATAAGCAGCCTCCTCTTTAAGTGTAAACCCAATGAATTAAAGTTTTTAATGATTGACCCCAAGATGGTGGAACTGACGGATTATAATGGTATTCCCCACCTGATTGCTCCTGTTGTTACTGATGCCAAGCAGTCTGCATCTGCCCTGCGGTGGATGGTTAATGAGATGGAAAACCGGTATGAACTGTTTGCCGGTGCAGGCGTCAAGGATATTGACCGTTACAACAGGCTTAAAGCCGAAGAGAATCCCGATGATTTGGCACCGGCTCTACCGTACATCGTGGTTTTGATTGACGAGTTGGCTGATTTGATGATGGTTGCTCCTGCCGACGTTGAGGATGCCATTTGCCGGTTGGCACAAATGGCCAGGGCGGCAGGTATCCACCTGGTTGTAGCCACCCAGCGCCCGTCGGTGGACGTGATTACAGGGGTAATAAAAGCAAATATTCCGTCGCGCATTGCCTTTGCCGTGTCTTCCCAAACAGATTCACGGACCATTCTGGATATGGCTGGCGCCGAAAAGTTAATGGGACGCGGTGATATGCTGTTTTTCCCGGTTGGTGCTTCCAAACCTATTAGAATACAGGGTGTTTATGTTTCAGACCAGGAAGTTAACAGGCTGGTGGAATTTATTAAAAAGCAGGGTAGTCCTCAATATCAGAAGGAATTGTTTAGCAGCGAGACGGTTAGCAAGGAAGAGGAAGAATGGGAAGATGAGTTGTTACCTGAAGCTGCCAAGCTGTTGATTGAAAGTGGTCAGGCGTCTATTTCCATGCTGCAGAGAAGACTGCGCATTGGCTATACACGGGCCGCCCGCTTGATCGATATCATGGAAGAAAAGGGAATCGTCGGCGGTTACGAAGGTAGCAAACCCAGGGCGGTGTTAATGACTCTTGACGAATACTACCGTACTTTTAACAAAGAAGAAAATGGGAAATAACTATAGTTTAGTGGTAGTTGAAAGAAGTGATGCCGTAAATGAAAGACTTAACTGTTGCTGAAGTGTTGAAATTAAATCCTGTTTTTGTTGACCTGCGTTCACCAAAAGAGTATCAAGAAGACCATTTGCCTGGTGCTGTGAATTTACCGCTATTAGATGACAAAGAGCGTCATGTAGTTGGGACTGCTTACGCGCAGGATGGGAGTGATAAGGCAAAGGAATTGGGTTTGGAGTTTGTTGCTCCCAAGTTACCCGGGCTGGTAGGGCAGATTCGCCAACTGGGTCAGAACAAACCGGTAGTTATTTACTGCTGGCGCGGGGGACTGCGAAGTTTGGCTATGGGGCGCGTGCTGGAGTTAATGAATGTACCCAACTACCGGTTGCAAGGCGGTTATAAAGCATTTCGCCGGTATGTTTACGAGTACTTTCAGCAGGATTTACCGTATAAAATGGTGGTGCTGCACGGGCTCACCGGAACAGGAAAGACGGAAATAATCCGGGAATTGATTAAAATGGGTGAACCGGCAATAGACCTGGAAGGACTGGCCAACAACCGCGGTTCGGTTTTTGGTAATGTGGGGTTAGGTGAACAACCCACGCAAAAAAGATTTGAAACCTGCTTGTTTTCCCAGTTTCAACAGTTTGCACCGGGCAGTTTTGTAGTGGTGGAAGGTGAAAGTAAACGCATTGGGCGGAATTATGTTCCCGATAATGTGTTTCGGGCAATGCAGAATGGGATCAAAGTCCTGGTTTACGATGATTTTTCCCACCGGGTAGAAAGAATTATCAAGGAGTATCGAGATGGCACGGAGGATAACACCCAGGAGTTAATAAAGTCGCTGTCCTTTCTGACTAAGCGGCTGGGTAAAAAGCGGGTGGATGAACTTAAGGAATTGTTAAATGCAGGAAATATTTTTGCTGTTGTGGAATATTTATTAGTTAATTATTATGATCCGCTTTATAATCTGGAAGAGATTGAAAAAGAATGTCAATTTACCGTTAGCGGCCACAATCCCGAACAAGCTGCTCAAGTTTTAAAACAATACTTGAGCACCCTCTAGGAGGTGTTCACCGGTGGGACAAATAGGAGAATTATTAACAAGAATTCGTAAGAAAAAGGACCTGACTTTACGCGATGTGGAACAGGCGACCAAAATTCGTATCAAGTATTTACAAGCGTTGGAAAACGAAGATTATGACGAGATACCGGGAGAAGTTTACGTGATTGGATTTTTGCGTACGTACTGTCGTTTTCTGGGCCTGGATGCAGACGTAGTTGTGAGGGAATATAAGGAACAGACCAGGGCTCAACAGCTGGCGGAGACGGAAACAAAGGCTGAAGAAACTGCAGAAACTACAGGGTCTCACAGAGGAAAGGCCGTCCCTATTAGCAAAATTGTGGTCCCTCTTGTTGCCATTTTAATACTAGCGTTTTTAGGGATTATGATAGTGAATCACGGCATACTGCAGCCGGACACTGTTTCCACGGAGCAGGAAAATGTGGGGCAGGAGCAGGAACTACCCGGGTCTGTGGTGAACGATACCGGCCTGGATAGCACGCCTGTTACCGGCGCTGAGGAGGAGCATGTTGAGGAGAAGCAGGTTCAAGAAGAAAACACGGCAAAACAGGAAGAGTTGGTGTCTGAAGGGGTCAATGTGGAATTCTTAATTGAAGAAGGTAAGTGCTGGATTGAGGTCAAATCTGACGACCAGGTTATTTACCGCGGCCTTTTGACCGGACCAGTTGTAAAGGAATTTCATGCCGACAAGCGCATGGAAGTGGTTTTTGGTAATGCCGGAGTGGTTCGGGTAACTGTCAATGGTGAAGATTTGGGGATTATTGGCGGTATGGGTGAGAGAGTGGTAAAGGTGTTTACCAGTGAAGAATAAAGGGTTGACAGTGAAGAAACTCAGGTTGGACTGCCCCGGTGCAGCTAACCCGGGTTTCTAATATTTTTGCCGGAAATGTACGAAATTTTTATGCAGGAAGGGAGAGCCTCATGACCACTGTAGCAGTTGAAACATTGGGATGTGCCAAAAATCTGGTGGATAGCGAGAGAATACTTGGTTATTTAAGGGAATACGGTTTGCAGCCCGTAGATGATTTAAGTCGGGCCGATATCATCATTGTTAATACCTGTGGCTTTATTACGCCAGCAAAAGAGGAATCCATTAACACCATTCTGGAACTAGCCCTGTACAAACAACAGGGGAATTGCCGGCTGTTGCTTGTTACCGGCTGTATGGCGGGAAAATATGGTGAGGAACTGCTGGAAGAAATGCCGGAAATTGATGCTGTGGCGGAAAACGCTGATTTGGATGGCATCCTGCGGCTGATCCGGGATAAAATGCCCGTCAGGGAGGTTAAAGTACGGGATTTTACGCGTTTGTCACAAACGGGAAAATATGTGCGGTACTTGAAAATTGCCGATGGCTGTAATAACAACTGCACGTATTGTACTATTCCCGAGCTGACGGGGCATTATAAAAGCGTAGACATGGAACAACTGGTGCGGGAAGCTGAGATTTTAATCAGAGAGGGAGCCAGGGAACTGAATTTGGTTGCTCAAGATGTCACCCGGTACGGTGTTGACCTGTATGGCAGGCATGCACTGGCCGAACTGGTTGAAAGACTTGCCAATATAGAAGGTGACTTTTGGATTAGGCTATTATACTGCTATCCTACAGAATTTACTCCCGAATTAATTGAGGTAATTGCTCGCGAAGATAAAGTTTGCAATTATTTAGATATTCCGCTGCAGCATGTGGCAGATTCCGTACTGCGGCGCATGGGGCGCAAAGGTTCCAAAAAGCAGATTTTAAAGCTGATAGACACACTGCGTGCGAAAATTCCTGACGTCACCATCAGGTCCACATTCATTGTCGGATTTCCCGGGGAAACGGAGGAAGAATTTATGGAGTTGCTGGACTTTTTGGAGACGGTGAAACTGGATTGGGTCGGGGCTTTTACCTACTGGCCGGAGCCCGATACTCCCGCGGCAGCTTATCCCGGCCAGATATCCCAGCAGGTTAAAGAGGAACGTTATCACCGATTGATAGAAGTACAGCGACGTATTACACTGGCTAAAAATAACAGCCTGGTGGGGAAAAAAATTCCCGTATTAATAGAAGGAACATCTCCCGATTATCCCGAATACAAAGTAGGTAGGTCAGCCAGGCAGGCCGCCGAGGTTGATGGAATTACCTATGTAAAAACTGATGCCGATGCAGGACATTTTATAGTTGCTCATATTACAGATACTTTAGACGATTACGATTTGATAGGAGAGGATTCTCGTGAACCTGGCCAATAAACTTACTATCGCGCGAATATTTTTGGTACCGGTTTTTATGATTTTTCTCTTGACCCGTCTCCAGTACGGAGAGTATATTGCTGCTGGTATTTTTGTACTGGCTGCCAGCACCGATGGATTGGACGGTTATATTGCCCGCTCTAGAAAGCAAATTACCAAACTGGGTAAATTACTTGATCCTCTTGCAGATAAGCTGCTGGTTACCGCGGCGCTGATTTCACTGGTAGAGCTTGGGAAAATTCCTGCCTGGATAGTGATATTAATTATCGGTCGGGAGTTTGCCGTAACCGGGCTGCGGACAATTGCTGCCGGTGAAGGAGTAGTGATTGCTGCCAGCAAATTGGGTAAATTAAAAACGGTATCGCAAATAATTGCTATTGTGGCAATTATGATTCATGACTATCCTTTTAATTTAATTAATGTTCCCGTTGGTCAAATTGCTTTATATGTAGCTGTTATTTTTACCGTCTGGTCGGGCATTGATTACTTCCTTAACGCGAAAAAGGTGCTGCGCATCACGGCGAAGTGAACGAAAGCATAGTCGTCAGTCATCAGTCGGCGGACGTCAGGGTAATATCTTAGCTACATTTTTTTATTATCATTATTGTTTTTTGGGAGATTGGCAGGATTAATGACGGAGGGAGTTACCAACTAACTATTCCCAAAGAGGTCGGACTTGATCCTTTGTTGAAAACAAGATGAGGGTGTAGATTTGCAATTATCGGGCCCCATATACATTTATACAAGAGGGGGAAGGATTATGCCAGCCAGAATGAGGTTAACAGACGTCGACTTGTTGGAAACTTTGAATTCCCCGGAGTATGCCGAGTTCTTGGAAGAGTTTCAGGAACGTCGGTTTGCTAAAAAGGAAATTCTCTATTTACCGAACGATGAGAAAAATTTGGTATTTTTAGTAAAGCACGGGAAGGTTAGGCTTTATCTGGCTTATGAAGATAAGGAATTTACCCTCTCTATTTTGAGTCCAGGTGATGTCTTCAGTACACATACTAGAGCCGTTATTCAGGCTATGGAAGATACAACTATATTGGTTACCGATGTCCGCAATTTCCAAAAGATTGTTGTTAATTCTCCTGTTTTTGCTTTGAATATGGTTAAAGTATTGGGGGATTTATTGAAAAGCTCATTTACCATAATTAATAGTTTGGTTTTTAAAGAGACTCACTTAAGGCTGGCTGAATTTTTAGTTCAGGCTGCGGAAGACATAGGAATACCGGTACAGCAGGGAATTAAGTTAGAGCTGGGCTTAACTACTGAAGAAATTGCTCTTATGGTAGGAGCTACCCGTCAAACAGTTTCAGTTCTTTTAAATGATCTGCAAAAGTCGGGCATTTTAGAAAAAGTAAACCGACGAACTATTTTGATTAAAGATTTAAAAAAATTGCAGGGGATAAATCAGGTTTCTAGTTAAGAAGCGAAAATACGTTTTCGTTTCAGGTTGAAGACAAAAACCCCTTTTAGGCCGAATGGCTTGGAAACGGTGTTTTATTGAAGTTAATAATTTTATTAAAGCCAGAGAAAATAGAACGAAAAGCGGGTGTTGCCGGTGGCAACATGCCGCGTTTTTCATGCATGCAAAAAGAATCGTGAGGTAATGTTGTACTTTCCTCAAGCCCTGCAATGCGTGTAACGCATCTCATGTTTAACTTTGGCATCTGCAAAGACTCGCTCTATGGTTTCCCCACGCTTTTTGTACAAGTACTTTCCTTGATTTGTTTTTCTCCACTGCCAGCGGAACTGCTGCCATCTTTGTTATCATCATCATTTTTAAAGTTTTTTTGCTGTGTACTTCCCGATCAACGTTTATTTCAATCATGAGAGCGCGTTTATATTTGTGGGCTCGGTTTTGAGCCCTCTTCTTTTTTTTATTGGCACTGGCTTTTACATGAGTTGCATCGATAGTACCGCATCTGATTTGATTTTGAAAAAGCCCCATTCAATAGCTTCCATCATTACCCGTACGAAAATCTTTTCAAACAGGTCGCTTTCCTTAAACCGCCTTTCATAATTCTCTCCAAATGTTGAAAAATATATAATCTTTTCCTACAGTCCATAGCCAATAAACCAGCGGTATGCTACGTTGACTTCCGCTTCTTTGATGGTTTGCCGCATGGATCGTATTCCATACAGGGCTTAATCAGCTTAATTAGCACTACTGGATCTATGCTTGGCCTTCCATTGTTCTTACTGCATAGGTCTTTTACTTATAAAACCAAGTCATCGTATATCCTCGGGCTTACTAAAAATGGTGTTTATTAATTGCACGCAGTAAGTGAACTGACATCGTTTCACTTTCATCCATGTCTCATCAGCAACCAGCAAGTCCGATCAATTTTATCACCCCATGTAGAGAATTTCTTGTTAAGTTGGATGTGTTTAGCGTATTTCTTTTCAAAAACTTTACGATTTAAGGGCTATAAAAATTTGTAAAAGGCTATTGTCGCAATAAACAAAAAAATTGTTGAATTTAATTTTTTGAAGAAATATCGTTTACCCGACAGAAGTTTTGTTTACTTTTCGTTAAAGTGAACACAAGAACAAATGTTTTGGGTGTAGGAGGTAGTACTGTGGATTTTGGTTTTCTAATTAATGGGTCATCTATGATAGCTTTATTTGGTGTAATAGTTCTGTTGGTTGGTGAACTAGTTGCATTGAAGCAGATGAAAAACCTAATCCGATTACTGATTATTTCCAGTATTGCTGAAATCGGGTATGTTTTACTGGGACTTGGTATGGGTACTTATGAAGGTATCTCAGGAGCTCTGCTGCATTTGGAATACCAAGTTGTAATGCGGGGGCTGGTCTTTTTTGCTGCAGCAGCATTTATTGCGCGAGAGCGCTCTTATAGTATCGAAAAGCTCAAAGGGATAGGTAAGACCATGCCTGTTATAGCAACCTTGTTTGGTTTTGGTTTGTTTTCAGTAATGGGCTTATCACCATTTAAGGGTTCTATTAGTAAATTTTTAATTATTTATGCAGCTATTCAGGGTGGTTACTGGACTTATGCTGCTATAGGTACTTTAGGCAGTATTATTGAGGCAGTGTATTTCCTTCTGGTAATTCAAAGGCTATGTTTCGAAAAACCAGTCCAAGAGGTGGCGGGAGTAAAAAAAGTCAGAGAAACTTCTCCTGCTTTGATGGCAGTTTTGCTGGTCCTGAGCGGTATGACTGCTTTTATGGGTTTATTTCCGAAGCCTTTCATTCACAGTGCAGAGCATGCTGCTGCCATATTATTAGGGAATGCGGGTCTGGAACAATTGCCTGTTTTTGAATCGCCTTGGTCCACCTTGGTTCTCGTTCCTTATGTAGGTGGGTTTATAGTTTATCTTGTAGGGCGTTTTTCGCCGGACTTGCGAAATTTGTTGGCGGTTATCATTACCGGTATAACAGTATACTTGGCTTGGCAAGGTGGCGATTTTGACAGTCTGTCAAAATTTTTTGCTCTGATTATGGCCTTTATCGGTTTCTTAGTCACTCTTTACTCTGTGGGTTATTTTAAGGGTAAGCAGTATACAAACCGTTACTTTTTCTTCTTACTCTTAATGTTAGGTGCTTTATTGGGTTTGACAACCAGCAAAGAGTTGGGGGATTTTTATGTCTTCTGGGAATTAATGACTTGGACTTCTTACTTTTTGGTTATTCATGAGCAAACTCAAAAAGCTCTGCGGGCCGGTTTCAAATATTTTATTATGAGTACTTCCGGAGCTTACATTATGCATCTTGCAATTTTAACTTTGCATGTAAAACTTGGAAGCTTTGATATGGCGGCAATTTCCGCAAACTTACAGGTATTATCTCCAAGTCTTATGTTGGCAGTGTTAGGAATGTTTGTTATTGGTCTTGGTGTCAAAACAGGCTTGGTGCCGTTGCATAGCTGGTTACCTGATGCTCACCCTGCGGCACCTTCATCTATTTCGGCGCCAATGTCAGGTATTTTGACCAAAACTGGTATTTATGGTTTGGTACGTATTCTCTTTGGTGTTTTTGGTATAGGTTTACTTACTAAGTTGGGTACTACCGGTCAGTTTTCTACCATTGGATTTATTATCTCCATGCTTGGGGCGCTGACACTTTTGGTCGGTGAAATTATGGCACTTCAGCAGACCGACATTAAAAAGATGTTGGCTTATTCAACTATGGCCCAGGTGGGGGAGATAGTAATTACTTTGGGAATAGGTACTTATTTGAGTCTTATTGGTGCCCTTTATCATGTTTTGAATCATGCTATTATGAAAAACCTCCTATTCTTGGCTGTGGGTGCTTTAATCTTTCGCTTAAAGAGTCAGGAAATCACTAAGTTCAAAGGTATCGGCCGGGTAATGCCTGTAACGGCTTTATGTTTTAGTATTGGTGTTTTGGCCATTATGGGCTTGCCGCCTTTCAACGGGTTTATCAGTAAATTCTTAATGCTTTATGCCAGTGTACAAGCCGGTCATTTGGCATTGGCAGGTTTAATCCTTGTGGGTAGTATTATTGGCGGTTTTTATTACCTGAAATTAGTTAGGATTATCTTCTTTGAAAAGTATGAGGGCCCTGCTCTTAAGGAAGCTCCAGTTACCATGTTGATTCCAATTGGGATCCTAACGGGTTTGACTGTTTTTAATGGCTTGTACCCGCAAGCAGGCATGGCTTTGGTTAAGCCGGTGGCTGATTTGATTGCAGCTAAAGGACAAATGGTTGTAACTGCTATTCCCAATGTTTCCATCGTTTGGCCTATGGTTGCGGTAATTCCGATGGTAGGTGCTCTGGTTACTTACCTTTTGGGAAGACGTTCGGCCAAGGTCAGCGGCTGGTTAGCAGTTGTGACAATGGGGGCAACATTGATAACAGTATATACTGCATTTTCCGGTCTTGACGTTTTTTCGTGGAGTTTTGCTTTACTTATTGCCTTTATTGGAGTTTTAAATTTACTCTACTCATTGGGTTATATGGATCATGGACATGCCCAAAGTCGTTTTTACGCGTTCTTTGTTTTAATGATTGGCGGCCTTCTGGGTGTGGCGGTGAGCAAAGATCTCTTCAGTTTCTTTGCTTTCTGGGAAATCATGAGCAGCTGGACTCTGTACTTTGTGATTATTCATGAGGAAACCCAGGAGGCATTACGGGAAGGTTTCAAATACTTTATTTTTAATTATGTTGGAGCCAGTTTGATGTTTTTAGGACTACTTGTATTAACAGCTAAGACCGGTACCTTTGAGATGGTTGAGCTGGCCGGGCGGTTAAGTGATTTGCCGACAGGTCTTGTGGCTTTTGGCTTGATCTTGATGTTGCTTGGCTTTGCAATGAAGGCAGCTATGCTACCTTTCCGCATCGACTATCAAATGCATCCGCCAACTGCACCAACACCGGTCAGTGGTTATATTTCTTCTGTACTTTTAAAAAGTGCGCCTTTTGGGATGGCTAAATTATTCTATGTTTTCGGTGGCGTTGCTCTTATAAGCAAGTTTGGTCTGGCAGGAGACATGCCCAGCCTGATGTATACAGTTGCCTGGATAAGTGCCTTAACTATTGTAATGGCTGCTGCACTGGCTCTGTTGCAAAGTGGTATGAAGCGCCTGCTTATTTATCATACAGTGAGTCAAATGGGCTATATCATCTTAGGAGTCAGCTTGGGATCTTCTTTAGGAGTGGCCGGAGGTTTATTGCATTTAGTTAACCATATGCTGTTTAAGAACCTACTATTTTTAGTTGCCGGTGCCATTATGGTGAAGACCGGTATTGAGAACCTGGATAGATTGGGAGGAATTGGCAGGAAAATGCCGGTAACTCTCGGGGTCTTTGCGATAGGGGCATTTTCTATTGCCGGTATCCCGCCATTTAATGGATTTACCTCTAAATGGATAATCTATGAAGCTGCCATGGAGAAAGGATATGTGTTTTTAGCTTTGCTCTCTTTGTTGGCTAGTGTTTTGACCTTAGCTTCGTTTGTTAAGTTTTTACATTCTGCCTTTTTCGGGCAATTACCTGAGGAGTTAGAGAATGTAACTGAAGCTCCTTGGACAATGCAAATTCCTATGACAATTTTGGCTGTTTTGTGTGTGGTTTTCGGTGTATTCCCGGGAATACCACTAACTACTATTGCTGCCATAGAGAGCTGGTTGGGCCTTACACCGGTTTCAGCTTCACTTTTCGGGGTTGATTCCAGTCTGGGAGCTTGGAATGCCGGAGTTATCGCGGTACTATTGGCAATAGCCCTTATTGCAGGTGTTAGTGTCTACTTTATTGGCAATGGGAAAATCAGATATACAAAAATCTATACTTGTGGGGTAACTGATTTAACAGCCGAAGAGGTGCATGTTAATTCGCATAATCTTTATGAATCGCCAAAAAGATTGGTAAAACAATGCATTAAAATTCTATACCAGATTACCGGCTTAGGTAGGGGGGTATAACTGTGACGGATATTGTTAAATTAATTTTGGATTTATTGGTGTTTCCCGGCGGCTTGTTTGCCATATTCTTTGGATTGTTTCTTATAGGAATTGACCGTAAAATTGCTGCCCGATTACAGAGGAGGATTGGCCCCCCTATCTATCAGCCCTTTATTGACTTGGTCAAACTTATCAGGAAGGAAATGGTTGTACCGGATACCGCGCACGTACAGGCCTTTAGGTTAGCGCCATTGTTGGGGTTTGCAGGGATGATGGCAGCTGTGCTTCTGATACCTATTACTGGCGTATACCAAGGTTTTGGGCATTCGGGAGATTTATTGGTTTTGCTTTACTTGCTATCATTACCTGCCATTGCTTTAATGATCGGTGGTTCTGCTTCCAGTTCACCCTTTGGGGCTATAGGCTTTTCCAGGGAAATGGTCATGATGATGTCCTATGAATTGCCGTTATTGCTAGTGCTGGTAACCGTTGCTTTGAAAGTTGGACTGGCAACAGGTGGCATAGCTACCTTTTCTTTAAGTGAAATTGTGCAGTTCCAACTGGAAAACGGGGCATTACTTTTTGATTACACCATGTTGCCGGCTCTGCTGGCTTTTCTGGTCTTCATTCCCGGTAATATGGGGGTGGTTCCCTTTGATATCCCCGAGGCGGAAACTGAAATTGTCGAGGGTCCTATTCTGGAATATTCCGGTGCCGGTTTAGCTTTATTTAAACTAATGACCTCCCTAAAAATGGTTGTGGTATTGGGTTTGGCCATAACACTCTTTTTCCCGACACCTATGGGTGAAAATTTTTTGCTTAACCTATTGTGGTTTTTCCTAAAATGTTTAGTTTTAATGGTAATTTCTATTACAGTTGTTCGCACCAGTACAGGACGGGTACGGATGGATCAGGCTTTTAAATTTTATCTTAAGTATCCGACAGTACTGGCTTTGATCAGCTTGATTTTGACGTTGTTACAAGGATAACAGGGAGGAGTCTGGATGAAAAAGCTACTGCAAAAAATTGCCAAGAAGTCACCGTGGTTGTACCGCATCAATGCGGGATCCTGTAATGGTTGTGATGTGGAATTGGCAACTACGGCATGTATCCCTCGTTACGATATTGAGCGATTAGGCTGTAAATATTGTGGAAGTCCAAAACATGCCGACATCGTTTTGATTACCGGTCCTCTTACTGCCCGGGTTAAGGAAAAGGTTTTGCGTCTTTACGATGAAATTCCTGATCCTAAAGTAACGGTAGCCATAGGAGTGTGTCCAATATCGGGAGGGGTGTTTAGAGACAGTTATGCTATTACTGGGCCTATTGATAACTTTATTCCGGTAGATGTAAATGTACCGGGCTGTCCTCCCAGGCCACAGGCGATTATTGACGGGATAGTTGAAGCCATCAAAATCTGGGAAACCAGGCTGTAAAGGAGGGTTGCCCATGTCTTCATTTTTAAAAATAGCCATTCGTAATTTGCTCAAAGGTCCGTCTACCGACCCTTATCCCTTCGGTGAAACTTTTGTTCCCAAGGGACTGAGAGGTAAAATCAAATATAATGCCAAGGCTTGTGTTGCCTGTCGAATGTGTGAGCACGTTTGTGCCGGTGGAGCAATCCAAATCAGGGAAGTGGCCGACAAAAGTGGCCTGGAGTTTATACTTTGGCATAATACGTGTGCCTTTTGCGGTCTCTGTGAACATTACTGCCCAACTAAAGCAATTCGTTTAACCGAGGATTATCATACAGCTCACAGGCAAGAGGACAAGTACAGATATGTGGAAAAAGGGTTCATTAAATATGTAAATTGTGCTCGGTGTGCTACACCTATGGTACCGATAGCTTTTGAATTACTGAATGTAGCTCATGATCAAGTTAACGAGGATATTGAAAAATTAAGGCATTTATGCCCGAAATGCCGCCAGGAACGAGCCCTTCGATGAGGAAAGGAGGAAACAGGATGGAGAGGAATATTCAGGGGATTTTTGCAGAGAAACTAACCCAGGCAGTGGGCGAAGGATTCTCCTTGCGTTGGGAAACAGATTCTAAAGGAGTGGTTACTGGCTGGTGTAGGATTAATGACCACAGCCAAATTACTAATGTTGCTTTGATTGTGTCAAGCTTGGGCGGTCGGGTGATCACTATTACAGCTTATAAAACTAAAGATGCCCAACAGAGAGAGATTCATGAAATAGCTTATCATTTTGATCTGGATGGCTGTACCTGCACGGTTACTATTGAAATTCCCCGTGATAGTGGTGAAGTTAATTCCATTACTCCGATTTTAAAAAGTGCAGATTGGACGGAACGTGAATTGCAAGAATTGTATGGTATTAAAGTAGTCGGCCATCCCAATCCAAAGAGGTTGTTTCTTGATGAAACAATTGATGAAGGAATAATGAATAAATTAATTCCTTTATCAGTTGCTATGAACGGAGCAACTAGTAAAACGTTGTGGGAGAAGGTATTTGCAGCCACCTCTAAGGAGGGGGATACTAAATGAGCACTTATACCATCCCAGTAGGCCCACTACATGTAGCGCTAGAAGAACCGATGTATTTCCGGGTACAGGTTGAAGGAGAGACTATCGTAGGCCTGGATATAACGGCAGGGCATGTACACCGGGGTATGGAGTTCTTGGTAATGCGACGCAATATTTACCAAAATATAACTTTAACTGAGCGTCTTTGTTCGCTGTGTTCAAATAACCATCCATTTACTTATTGTATGGCCCTCGAGAAGATTGCCGGTATCGAAATTCCGGAAAGAGCTGAATATCTAAGGGTTATCGCTGATGAAATAAAAAGGATTGCATCCAACTTGTTTAATGCTGCTATGTTGGCGCATATCATTGGTTTTGATTCCTTATTTATGCATGTGATGGAGATACGGGAGATAGTCCAGGATACCAAAGAGACTATTTATGGTAACCGGATGGACTTGGCTGCTAATTGCATTGGCGGCGTAAAATATGACCTGTCTGATGAAAAGATTAAATATCTGATGAAGCAGATAGACAGGTTGAAAAAGCCATTGGAAGAAATTATTGACATTTATATAAACAATAAGTTTGTTCGAGCTCGGACTGAAGGTGTAGGGATTTTACCGAAAGAAGAAGCGATCCGATATGGTGTGGTTGGTCCTGTAGCCAGGGGGTCTGGTATAGATTATGATGTGCGGGTGAAGAGTCCTTATGCCGCTTATGACAAGATAAAGTTTAATGTTCATGTAGAAAATGGTTGTGATGTTAGAGCAAGAGCCATAGTTAGGTTAAGGGAAATTCAAGAAGCTATCAATATTATTGAACAATGTCTAAAAAAATTACCTAACGGTCCAACTTGTATTGATTATTTGCCGGAAATACCTGCTGGGGAAGCTGTAGCCAAGTCAGAGGCTCCGCGGGGAGAATTGATTTATTATCTACGCACAAATGGTACTGATATGCCGGAACGCCTTAAGTGGCGAGTACCAACTTATATGAATTGGGAAGCGCTCAATGTTATGATGCCGGGAAATAAAGTGTCTGATATTCCGCTTATTATTAGTAGTATTGATCCCTGTATCTCTTGCACCGAAAGATAGTAATATAATCCGGAAAACCAGGTGCCGGGCTTACCGTAAAACTCAGTTGGCTTGGTGCATTTGGCTTTAAAGACATGGCAGTAGACTTCTTGATTTATGTGGTGGTGAAAGGATGCGATAGCCATGCATGAGATGGCAATAGTGGATAGTCTTTTCAAGATTATTAATGCCAAAGTGAAAGAGCACCAAATTAAAAAAGTGGTAAAAGTGAAGCTTAAGGTTGGAGAGATGACAGCAGTGGAACCAATGACTTTAACCGCGTGTTTTGAGGTTTATGCGCAAAATACTGTTGTCGAGGGTGCAGAGCTGGTTATTGAGCGGATTCCGTTGCAGGGAAAGTGTCGGGAGTGTGCCAATGTGTTCCGGGTTTACAATTATAATTTTCAATGCCCACAATGTGAGAGTAGATCTATAGAGACCGTTGCCGGAAGGGAATTGTACATTGAGAATTTGGAAGTAGAAGAATAGAAAGGAGGTGAATCGCAATGGAGAGAGCTAAAGAGAATTTCTTTATTTACGCCGATCCCCGAAAGTGTTTGGGTTGCAAGAATTGTGAGCTGGCCTGTGCTATTGCTCATGCAGATTGTGATTTACAAACAGCCGTAACCCAGGGTTTACAATTACAGCCAAGAAACTCGGTGGTTCAAGTTGATGACATGGTCATGCCCATTCAATGTAGACAATGTGAAGATGCACCCTGTGCACTCGCCTGTCCTACAGGAGCAATATACCAAGAGAATGGGTTTGTGAAAATTAATGAGGGCAATTGTGTTGGCTGTAAAGTTTGCGCTATGGTTTGCCCTTTTGGAGCTATTATTGTAACAAAAGACATAAATGATAAAGGTAATCACAGGACCAAAAAGGGTAAAGCACGGAAATGTGATCTTTGTTTCAACAGAATACAGGACAACAATGAATTTTCCTGTGCCTGCGTTGAGGCATGCCCTACCAAAGCAATAATGCTGGTAGATTACGAAAGTTATCGTAAGAAACTTATTGAAGAAAGAGGAAAAGAACTTGTAAGGGCTCATACAAAAACCACGGCCTAAGTTGGAAATAAGCGGGGGGATATTATGAGTAAGATGAACAACACCACTGATCTTGCTGCCAATTACTTGCTACCTTTAGCAAAAAAGGCGGGAATTGAAACTGCTTGGGATCGTTTTGCAGCGATGAAGCCCCAATGTGGTTTCGGAGAGCTGGGAGTCTGCTGTCGCATTTGTTGGAAGGGCCCCTGTCGTATCGATCCTTTTGGCAATGGACCACAGAAAGGTGTTTGTGGAGCTGATGCTCATACTATCGTGGCCCGCAATTTGATCAGAATGATTGCTGCAGGTGCTGCTGCGCATTCTGATCACGGTCGTCACGTAGCTTTAACCTTATTGGAAGTTGGCGAAGGACATGCACCTGCATACCGGATCAAAGATGAGCAAAAGCTAAGAAGTATAGCAGAAAAATTAAACTTGGCACCGGCAGGTAAAGATATAAAGCAAGTGGCAAAAGAAGTGGCTTTAGCTTCCCTGGAGGATTTCTCACGTCAGAATTATAGTATACCTTGTAATTGGGCCAAAGAGACTATGACCGCTGAGCGGGTGGACAAATTGGTAGAACTGGGGGTTATGCCGCATAATATTGATGCTGTTATCGCCGAGATTATGAGCCGTACTCATGTGGGTTGTGATGCCGATGCAGTTAACGTTTTGCTCGGTGGATTGAAGGGAGCGCTGGCTGACTATACCGGCATGTATTTGTCAACTGAGCTGTCTGATGTCTTATTTGGCACACCTGAACCGGTAGTTACTGCAGCCAACCTCGGTGTGCTGAAGGAAGATGCTGTTAACATTGCGGTTCACGGTCATAACCCTATACTCAGTGAAATTGTTTGTGATGTAGCGCTGAAGATGAATGAAGAAGCTAAGAAGGCCGGGGCTAAAGAAGGTATTAATATAGTGGGTATTTGCTGTACGGGCAATGAAGTAATGATGCGGCGAGGAATTCCTTTGGCTACTAACTACCTGTCCCAGGAACTGGCCCTAATTACGGGCGCTGTAGATGCTATGGTCGTAGACGTGCAGTGTATTATGCCTGCCGTTACCAGTCTGGCTGAATGTTTCCATACAGAAGTAATTACCACTGTGCCTGTAAACAAGATTACTGGCGCTACTCACATTGAGTTTCATGAAGATACAGCATTAGACAGTGCTAAGAAGATTGTTGAACTGGCAATTGATGCCTTTAAAAGACGGGACAATCGTAAAGTCAACATTCCTGACTACAAGCAAACAGCCATTGCAGGTTTTAGTGCTGAAGCAATCATAGATGCCCTAAGCAAATTAAATGCGAAAGACCCGTTAAAGCCACTAATTGATAATATTGTTAACGGTAATATTCAAGGTATTGCATTGTTTGCCGGTTGTAACAATCCTCGGGTAACGCAAGACAATAACTTTATAACTATTGCTAAAGAATTGGCCCAAAATAATGTCTTAATGTTAGCTACAGGTTGTGGCGCCGGTGCTTTTGCCAAGAATGGTCTAATGACTCAAGAGGCAACTGAGGCTTATGCCGGTGATTCCTTAAAAGCTGTACTCACGACCATAGGCAAGGCAGCCGGACTTAACGGACCTCTACCTTTAGTATTGCACATGGGATCTTGTGTCGATAATACTAGGGCAGTTAAAGTAGCTGTAGCCATTGCTAACAAGCTGGGAGTAGATTTAGATAAACTACCGGTAGTAGCTTCTGCACCTGAGCTTATGGCAGAGAAGGCAGTAGCAATTGGGACTTGGGCAGTTACTTTGGGAATACCTACCCATATAGGAATTGTACCACAAATTATGGGTTCTTCCGTTGTTGCTGAATTTTTAACAGAAAAAGCAAGAGATTTGCTTGGCGGTTACTTTATAGTAGAAACCAATCCGGAAAAGGCTGCTGCTAAATTGGTTGCTGCCATTAAGGAAAGACGTAAGGGACTTGGTATTTAAGCTCCGGACAAAGGGATTGGGGCTCTAATGAGCCCTGATCCCGCATCATAGAAAGGAAGGGTAGATCATGAAAATAGCTGTAACAGGTAAAGGTGGAGTTGGAAAAACTACAGTTTCCGGCACTTTAGCCCGGCTTTTAGCCTCTGAAGGATATCGGGTTTTGGCTGTAGATGCTGACCCGGATGCCAATCTGGCTTCGGCACTGGGAATACCTGAAGCACAGTACAAAAAGATAACACCCTTTTCTAAAATGAAAAAATTAGCCGAAGAACGTACCGGAGCAAAGGACGGGTATGGTTCCTTTTTCATTTTAAACCCTAAAGTGGATGACTTACCCGAAAAATATTGTTTGGAACATCAGGGAGTTAAATTGTTGGTTATGGGCACTGTTGAACAGGGCGGTAGTGGTTGTGTTTGTCCGCAACATACGTTACTTAAGAGATTAATGAAGCATCTCTTGATTGAAAGAGAAGATGTGGTAATTATGGATATGGAAGCAGGAATTGAGCATCTTGGTCGAGGTACCGCTGAGTCGGTGGATGCTTTGATAGTCGTTGCAGAACCGGGACGGAGAAGTATTCAAACCGCTAAGCAGATCAGAAGCTTGGCTAAGGATCTTGGAATTAAAAAGGTCTTTGCGGTAGGTAGTAAAGTACGTGATGAGGCGGATGTTCAATTTATAAGTGATAGTTTGGCTGATTTTGAATTGTTGGGTTTTGTTTCTTTAAGTGAAGAGGTCAAAAAGGCTGATTTGGAAGGAGTTTCTCCTTTTGATATCGGCGGCACGATAGTTGAGGAAATCAGTTTAATTAAGAATCAGTTACTGGCAAGGTTGACTAGCAGTGGAAGTGTTAATCCGTAGACAAATGTGAAGCGGAATACGAGGTGAGTAAAACCCTTTCATGTCCTCTGCACGGCGGAGGGGTAGAACGGATAGTATCTTATGGGGAACTGTATGTGGATTCCATAGAAGGAGCGTAGGAGGATTTGGCCGTGGAAATTAAGGTACTGAGAAACATTATGAAGAGAAACGAAGACCTGGCGACAGTAAACCGGGAACTTTTTGACAGGTATGGAATTCTTGCTATTAACCTGATGAGTTCTCCCGGTGCTGGAAAAACAACGATTCTGGAACGGACTATTGCGAAATTAAAGGATGAACTGAAAATCGGTGTTATAGAAGGGGATTTGATGACCACCAAGGATGCGGAAAGGATTCACCGCTACGGGGTGCCGGTGGTGCAGATAAATACTGAAGGTGGCTGCCACCTGGACGCAAATATGGTTAACCGGGCCATGCAGGAATTGGAAATTGAAAATTTAGAATTGGTTATCATTGAGAATGTAGGTAACCTGGTATGCCCGAGCGCATTTGACCTGGGTGATGACTTGAAGGTAGTGGTTATTAGTGTTCCCGAAGGCGATGATAAACCTTTAAAATACCCCGTTATGTTCCGAGAAGCTAAAGCTTGCATTTTAAATAAAATTGACTTATTACCCTATAGCAATTTTAATGTGGATAACTTTACCGAAGATGTACTGAGTTTGAATCCCAACATTGAAATATTCCAGATGTCGGCATCTTCCGGGGAGGGAATTGATGAGTGGTGCCTATGGCTAAAGAGAGAGTGGGAAAGGAAGCGACAGCGAAGGAGATAAAGGTTTATGGAATTGTACAAGGGGTGGGATTTCGCCCTTATGTATATAACCTTTCCCAAAAATATCAATTAAAAGGGTGGGTTCTCAATAACAGCCAGGGAGTAACTATTCACTGGGAAGGGCAGGAGGAAAAGATTTCACAGGCCCTAATGGAACTGTTATCTTCCCCACCACCGCTGGCTAAAATCACGGGATATGACTCCTCGCCGGTTGCTTTTCAGGGGTATTCTGGTTTTTTTATTCAAAAAAGTTGTATTCAGGATGATAAACGGGTCTTAATTTCTCCGGATGTGGGAATATGTTCTGACTGTTTAGCTGAATTGCAGGACCCTTCTGACAGAAGGTTTTCTTACCCCTTTATAAACTGTACCAACTGCGGTCCCAGGTTTACGATTATTAGAGATATTCCCTATGACCGGCATCTTACCACCATGAGGGAATTTACCATGTGCCCGCAATGCCGGCAGGAATATGACGATCCTTCAAACAGGCGTTTTCATGCCCAGCCCAATGCCTGCCCGGCATGTGGCCCAAAAATTGAAGTTAGAGATAGCCGGGGTAAATTCTGTAATAAAGATTTTCGGGAACTGTTTAAGGAGGGTGCAATTGTTGCCGTAAAAGGATTAGGAGGGTTTCACCTGGCCTGTAATGCTCTTGATGGAAATGCGGTATCCCGGTTAAGAAGGCGTAAATTCAGGGATGCCAAACCTTTTGCTTTAATGGCTTATAACCTTGAGACTGTGAGAAAATACTGCCATTTATCAGCTGAGGAAGAGGAGTATCTGGTAAGTCCTGCCAGGCCAATTGTGCTTTTAAAACAAAGGGAAGAGACCAGGGGACAACTTCCTACAGAAATTAATCCCAATCTGGATACCCTGGGAGTAATGTTACCCTATACGCCCCTTCACTGGTTGTTATTTTCTCCCGAAATTCCTTTGCTGGTAATGACAAGTGCCAATTTATCCGGTGACCCGCTGATTACTAAAAACGAGGAAGCAGCAGAAAAACTAAAAGGTATTGCCGATTATTTCATTTTTCATAATCGGGAAATAGAAAATCCCTGTGATGATTCTGTAGGAATGGTGGTAGGAAATACCTGGCAATCTGTAAGAAGGGCCCGGGGTTATGTCCCGTTGCCCGTGCAATTGCAGAGGAGGGAGTTAACACCGCTTCTTGCCTGTGGCGGGAATCTAAAAAATACCTTTGCCCTAGCCAAAGGAGACCGGGTTTTCCTTAGTCAGCATTTAGGGGATTTGGACAATTACTTAAATTTTGAAAGATACAAAAAAACTATTTCCAAAATGATTTCTCTACTAGGGATAAAACCCGAATTGCTTGTTCACGATCTCCACCCCGGTTACCAAACCACTCGCTACGCTCGGGAACTGGCGTCCCAATGGGGATTGCAGGTAATAGGGGTACAGCACCATCATTCTCATATGGTCAGTTGTATGGCAGAAAATGGGCTAGCTGAGAGGGTAATGGCAGTGGTCTGTGACGGTACTGGATATGGAATCGATGGTACAATTTGGGGGTTTGAATTTCTCTGCGGTGACTACAGTTCTTTTGAACGTATGGGCCACCTGGCAAAGGTTCCGCTGCTGGGCGGAGAGGTTTCAGTAAAAAAGCCTTTGCGAATGGCATATAGCTTTCTCCTTTCCACACTGGGGGAAACTGGCAGGGTATACGCTTCTAAATGGCTGAGCGGATTAAGTCCTTGCGAAGTTGAGGTTCTGGAAGTGCAGCTTAAAAAGGGTATCAATTCGGTAGCCACCTCAAGCTGTGGCAGGTTATTTGATGCAGCTGCGGCTTTAATGGGAATCTGTCAGGAAGCAAAGTATGAGGGACAGGGCCCAATGGTAATGGAAGCCAGGGCCCGGATGGCCGGACATGAGGAAGGTTTTTATACTATACTGCTGAAAGATAATGAAGATTTAACCTTTGAATTGGACACAGCGCCATTGTGGGAGCAAATTATTTCCGATTTGTCATCCGGATTAGATACTGTACGTATGGCATATAAATTTCATATGGGGGTTGCCCGGGCAATTAGGGATGGGGTACTGCATATGTCCCGCAATACCGGGTTAAATAAGGTGGTTATATCTGGAGGCGTCTTCCAAAACAGGTTATTAACCGAACTGGTAATAGAATTACTGGCTAAAGAGGGGATAACGGTATACCGCCATAAGGAAATTCCTCCCAATGACGGAGGTATATCGCTGGGACAGGCTGTAGCCGGAAACGAGGTGATGAAGAATGTGCTTGGCAGTTCCGCTTAAGGTTATAAAAGTAACGGGAACCATGGCAATTGCTGAACTGGAAGGGATTTCAAAGGAAATTTCAATTGCTTTAACTCCGGAAGTGAAAGTAGGTGACTGGGTATTGGTACATGCGGGCTATGCCATCCAACGGATAGATAATGAGGAGGCGCAGAAAACCATAAGTTTTCTGGAGGAGTTATATGAAGCAAACAGCAAATAAAAAACAACTAGCCAAACTAATACAACAGGTTGAAAGATTAGCTCCTGCGGATAAGCCGCTAAATATTATGGAAGTTTGCGGTGCCCATACCATGGCCATCGGTAAAAGCGGCCTCAGGCAGCTATTGCCTGACAATATCAGATTGATTTCCGGTCCCGGTTGCCCGGTTTGTGTCACCCATGACTGTGAGATTGAGGTTTATTTAGAGCTGGCTCGGCAAAGGAATGTCATTATCGCTACCTTCGGCGACCTGCTGCGGGTTCCCGGTAAAAAGGGTAGTAGTTTAGCAGATGCCAGGGGGCAGGGGGCAAAGGTAAGTGTAGTCTATTCAACGCTGGATGCACTGAAACTGGCAAAAAAGAATCCCGGTAAAGAAGTGGTATTTTTGGGGGTCGGATTTGAAACTACCGCTCCGACAGTGGCAATGTCTATAATTCAGGCCCAAGAAGAAGGAATTGAAAACTTTTCCGTTTATTCTCTGCACAAATTAGTCCCTCCGGTGCTGGAGGCACTGCTGTTGGAGAAAGAGGTAAAGATTGATGGTTTTATTTTACCGGGACATGTTAGCACCATTATTGGGGTTGAACCCTATTACTTCCTTGCTCGAGAGTATCATAAGGCAGGTGTGATTACAGGATTTGAAACACATGACATTTTACAGGGTCTCGTAATGCTTCTTGAACAAATAAGGGAAAATAACCCCTGCGTTGAGATTCAGTACAGGAGGGGAGTTTTACCCCAGGGGGCCCCCCTTGCCAGGCAGGTAATTGATAAGGTTTTTGAACCGGCGGATGCCTGGTGGAGAGGTCTTGGTTTGATTCCTAAAAGTGGTCTAAGGATAAGGGAAAACTTTAGAGGCTATGATGTTAAGAAAAAATTCAATATCCCGGAACCATATCCTAATGAAAAAGAAGAATCCAACAAGAATTGTGCATGTGGGGACATTTTGAAAGGAATTAAACTGCCTCAGGAATGCAGGTTGTTTGGTAGAGCATGCACACCCCTTAATCCTGTAGGGCCCTGTATGGTATCTTCTGAAGGAGCTTGCGCTGCATATTACCGTTTTACTAAAAATGGAGGACGATAAAATGAAGAGAGATAAGATTCTACTTGCCCACGGCAGTGGGGGGGAATTGTCCCGGGAGCTTATTGAAGAAATTATCTATCCTATTTTTGACAATAACGGCGGACAGGAGCTTTTAGATTCGGCGTTTCTAGCGCTTGAAAGCGGCAGAATTGCAATGACAACAGACAGTTATGTTATCTCTCCCTTGTTTTTTCCTGGCGGAGATATCGGAAAGCTGGCTGCCTGCGGTACCATTAATGATTTGGCGGTTTGCGGGGCGATACCGAAATTTTTAAGCGTTGGCTTAATAATAGAGGAAAGCTTTCCAGTAGAAGACTTAAAAAAAATCCTCCGTTCCCTTGCGGATACTGCAGCAAGTGCCGGTGTTTTTGTCGTCACTGGTGATACCAAGGTAGTGGAACGTGGTAGTGCCGATAAAATATTCATAAATACAACTGGTATTGGAATAGTTCCTGAAGGGGTTTCCCTGGGGCCAACGAAAATCTCGGTGGGAGACTTGATAATAATAAGTGGAACGGTTGGCGACCATGGGATGGCCGTTTTATGCCAGCGGGAAGGTTTATCGCTTGGCGGGCAGATTGCTAGCGATTGTGCACCATTGAGTGATTTGGCGGAACTTCTGGTTTCCACGGGAGGAGTTTCCTGTATGCGGGACCCTACTCGCGGGGGAGTTGCTTCAGTCCTCTACGAACTTGCAAGACAATCTAAAATGACCATGGAAATTTTAAATGAAGCAGTTCCTGTACACCATGCAGTGGCTGCCGGGTGCAGCATGCTGGGTTTGGATCCCTTATACCTGGCAAATGAAGGCAAGTTATTAATTTTTGCCAGGCCAGAAAAGGAAAGTGAAATAATGAGTGTGTTGAGGAAACACCCGCTGGGCAGAGCCGGACGCATAATTGGCAGAGTCACTTCCAGGGATGATTCCGGTAAAGTTTTAGTGGAAACTGAATTAGGGGCTAAAAGGATATTACCAGTGCTTGAGGGGGAACACCTGCCGCGGATTTGTTAATGAGGTCATCATATTACATCTGTAGCGGGATAATGAATGATGATTCCCTAAAAACTGGAAGTTGAGGGTAAAAAGGTGTTATGTATCACGGCGAAGTAAACGAAAGCATCCAAGTTTTAATTTCCGAAAAGAGGGTAGTCCCCTCTTTTTTTGATTCTGCAGACCTGCTCTTCCAGCGATTTCATAAAGCCAACGTACTGCTCTGATGATATACTGGAGGAAGGACCAGTATATACCGAGGTGATATATATGCAGGTAGGCGGCTTTAATGTGGTCAAGGTGCTGGTGATTAGTGTGATAACATTGGCTCTGCTGTTTGGTGTGCAGTTTTTATATAACCACTTTAATTATGAGAAACCGGTGGCGGAGACTTTGGACGAAATAAACGGCATAGAAAGCTACCAGTTCAGCTCCCACGGGGAGCGGGATCAGCTAATAATTAAACTAAAGGAAGTACCAAACCTGCAGGCTACTTATACGGCAATTACTGGTGCCTTGGTAAATATCAAGCAATCACCTGTGGAGATAGTGATACAGGACTCACCCAACGACGCGTTACAGCAGTTTTGGTATGAAAGCCAGTTCGTTATTTATGAAGGCATCCAGTCCGGTCGGTTTGTGGACATGAAAAACAAGCTGGAACAATTAACCCGTGTACATGACGGAATTACTGCCAGGGTTTTTCTTGACAACAGGCGTGTTTACTTTCAGGCAAGTGACGGGGATTACTATCTTTATAAAGTCATAGACCGCAAACTAGGAGGTGAACCTGTTGCTTAAGGATATATTTCTGGGCAGTGCCATTGCCCTTATATTGTTTTTAGGGATAACCGGGTATGAAGTCTTCCCCTTTCTTCTCCTGGGCGGCATGGTGCTTTTGTTTTATTATTTAGTGGACAAAAAGGGGATATTGCGCACACAGTTTCTGGATTATGCCTCGAAAACGGACATAGATTTTTCACAAATCGGGGGGCAGGAGACAGCCAAACAGGAGCTTAAGGAAGCGCTGGACTTTATCATTTATTCTGAAAAGGCTGAAGAACTGGGAATCCGGTTCTTGAAGGGTATTCTCTTGACAGGTCCCCCGGGAACGGGTAAAACGCTGCTGGCAAAAGCGGCTGCCAATTATACCGATGCTGTTTACCTAGCCGCTTCTGGTAGTGAATTTATTGAGATGTATGCGGGTGTCGGTGCCCAAAGAGTGAGGAAACTGTTTCAACAGGCGCGTGATGCGGCACGTAAGCAAAACAAGAACAGAGCAGTCATCTTTATTGATGAGATAGAGGTATTGGGCGGAAAAAGGGGCAGTCATACCAGTCATTTGGAGTATGACCAGACCTTAAACCAACTGCTGGTGGAAATGGATGGCATTAAATCGCAGGATGACATGCGCATCCTGGTTATTGGTGCCACCAACCGGGCGGATATGCTGGATGAAGCATTATTACGGCCCGGACGTTTTGACCGGCAGGTAAGAGTACCGCTTCCCAGCAAAGAGGGGCGAAAGGAAATATTGGAAATACATTGCCGCAACAAACCGTTGGCTGATGATGTGGATCTAGAAAAAGTAGCCCGGGACACCTTTGGGTTTTCAGGCGCCCATTTGGAAAGTGTGGTTAATGAAGCAGCCATTCTGGCTTTCAGGCAAAAAATGCGGAAGATCACGCAAGCACACCTGCAGGAAGCCGTTGATAAAGTAATGCTGGGAGAAAAACTGGATTGTAAACCGACCAGGGAGGAAATCAGGCGCATAGCCATTCACGAAACGGGACATGCCTTAATAAGCGAGTTGGCAGAACCGGGGTCCGTGTCACATCTGACCATTACTTCCCGGGGTAATGCCCTGGGCTACATGCGCCAGTCACCAAAAGACGACCGGTATTTATATACAAGAAAACAGCTGGAACAACAGATTCAAGTTTCTGTTGCCGGTGCTGAAGCCGAAAAACTGCTGCTTGGCGATAGCAGTACGGGTGCCGGAAATGACTACCAGCAGGCCGTGCAAATAGCCCACCAGATAATTAACACCGGTTTGTCCAGGCTTGGTGTAATCGATAAGGGCAGTATCAGTAAGGATAAAGTTCATGAGGTGTTGAACGAGATAATTACCGAGCAGGCACAGCTGGTGCGGGCAATATTAAAAGAATACAGGGCAATCCTGGTTCAGGTGTCCGAGCAACTGGTAACCGAGGAGCATGTTAGCGGCGATGACTTACGGCAGTTTTTGCATAGGGAAGCCGGATAGTGAAACGGGCCCCAGGCCATGGGGCCTTTTTTTGTCCTGGTATAAGGTGAATTTGGTTACAAATACTAGATATACCGGTTAATCTTGTAATATTTTATGTTGTTGGGGTGCGGCGACATGTTAAAAATCAGGTTACTGCATAAAAGTCAATGGGCCAATTTTTTGATGGCTCTTGTCGGTACCATTGTTATTGTCAGTATCTTTGGGCAGATGACTTTTCACATCGAGGCCCTGGAGTTTAAACTGGCGTTGCAAATATTTGACCACGGCATAACGGAAATTGTCATTCCGCCGGTGGGAAAAATCAGTGCCAAGACCCACGCCACTCCTTTAAAATTTACCGTTAGTTTAAAAAATATTGATATGGATCTGATAAGGCAAATCTTGAGCGAATCCCTGGAACAGCAAAGACTAATCGCCAAGACCGAAGAAAAAATTATGCGAGTAGTTAGGATTTTTGTGTTAAGAATCCTCTTGCTGTCTGCTGCCGGGGGAGCCTTTGGAATATATCTGTTGCGCAGAAAACGGGCTATGACTTATTTGCGCGGCAGTATTATTGGTATGGTCTTTATGGGTGTGTTACTGTTGGGAAGTTACAGCACTTTTAACAGCGACAGTTTCCTGACACCAAGGTATGAAGGAATTCTGCGGGCAGCTCCCTGGATGGTTGGGTTGGCCGAGGAAGCAATTGGCAAACTGGACAAGTTGGGAAATCAGATGCAGGCAATGGCTGATAATCTTTACCAGCTGTTTGAAAAAATTGACACTCTCAGGCCTTTAAGCGCCAATGAAGGTACTGTTCGCCTGCTACACATATCAGATATGCATAATAATCCGGCAGGATTTGATTTCGTTCAGCAGATTGTGGAAAATTTTAAAGTGACAGCAATTCTGGATACTGGTGATATTTCGGACTTCGGTACCCCTCTGGAGGCGCAACTGCTGTCACGTCTGAAAAAACTCAAGATTCCCTACATATTTGTGTCAGGCAATCATGATTCGCCGGATATTGTGGCGGCACTGAAAAAACTGCCAAATGTGACGGTTGTAGAGGGGACAGTCATTAATTTATTTGGGTTACACGTGTTAGGGATGGGGGATCCGGCTGCTGTTAGCATGAGCGTGACACCGCCTGATGCCGCTCTTGCCAAACAATATATTGACTGTATTGAGGACCTGTTGCGGCAAACAACGAAAAAACCAGACATTTTGATGGCGCATAACCCGGGAATAGCACTACAGTTTACGGGGAGAATACCGGTTATACTTCACGGTCACGACCATCAATTTAAAATAAAGAAGGAAAAAGAATCCAAAATTATTGACGCGGGAACCACTGGTGCTGCCGGAATTCGAGGGTTACAGACCGCTGATGAGGTACCGTATTCATTGGCACTGCTGCATTTTAAACAGCGGGATAAGTCACTGGAACTTATTGCCGCAGATAGCATCAAGGTATTTAACCTGCGCAGTGGGTTTATTTTGGAACGCACGGTTTTTAAAGAACTGGCGGAAAAGCAGGAATTAAATAACAACAGGTAGAACAATATTAAAGGTTTAGCCGGCGGGGAGTGTGAAGTGTGAGAGCCTTTTTTGCTGTTGACTTACCGGAAAAGGTTAAGGACCAATTAGCTTCACTACAGCGCCAAAGTCAGTACCGGAGAAATATTAAGTGGGTGGAACGGGATAATTTACACCTTACCTTGTTGTTTTTGGGGGATATTTCGCCTGCCCAGGAAAAGAGGTTATTTGATACGGTTCCGGAAGCGGTCCGGGATATAGGCGAGTTTTCCTTCAGCCTCAGCGGCTTGGGTGCTTTTCCAAATGACAGGAAGCCAAAAGTTCTGTGGGTGGGCGTGAAGGCTCCCGGTGAACTTTACCGGCTGCGGGAAGCGCTGGTGCAGACCGTTAGGAAAACCGGTATTAGTGTTAAAGATGACCGGTTTCACCCGCACATTACTTTAGGACGGGTAAAAAGGGACTTTTATCCATTAAACAAAATTTTTCCCGGTATCAGAAGCGTGGCTGAAGAGAATGTTACGTTGAGCAGTTTTGTTTTGATTGAAAGCACCTTGACTCCTCAAGGTCCGGTTTACAAGGTTAAAAAACGTTTTTGTTTTTCGTAAAACAATTGACAGGGATTGCCAAAAAAGTTATAATCATTATCGAACGCATGTTCTTCAAGGAGTTGGTATAAGTGAGTGACAGGCAAAAAGCTTTGGAAATGGCGTTGGCCCAAATTGAGAAGCAGTTTGGGAAAGGCTCGATTATGAAGCTGGGACAGGCCTCGGCCAAGCTTAACATTGAGACTATTTCTACCGGTTGCCTGGCAATTGACCAGGCACTGGGTGTTGGCGGCGTGCCACGAGGCAGGATAGTTGAAATATACGGACCGGAATCTTCGGGTAAGACTACCGTTGCCCTGCACGTGGTGGCGGAAGCACAGCGTAACGGTGGTACAGCTGCTTTCATCGACGCGGAACATGCTTTAGACCCCATTTACGCGAAAAATTTAGGGGTGGACATCGACAACCTCCTGGTGTCCCAGCCGGATACAGGGGAACAGGCGCTGGAAATTGCCGAAGCACTGGTGCGCAGTGGTGCAGTAGATGTTATTGTTATTGATTCGGTGGCTGCTTTAGTGCCGCGGGCAGAAATTGAGGGAGAAATGGGCGAAGCCCATGTTGGCTTGCAAGCCCGTTTGATGTCTCAGGCACTTCGGAAATTGGCCGGTGCTATCAGCAGGTCGCGTACTATAGCCATATTCATCAACCAAATTAGGGAAAAAGTTGGTGTTATGTTTGGCAATCCCGAGACTACTACTGGCGGTCGGGCCTTAAAGTTTTACGCTTCAGTGCGAATGGAAGTACGCAGAATTGAAACTTTGAAACAGGGGCAGGAACTGGTAGGTAACCGTACACGTGTCAAGGTGGTAAAAAACAAAGTTGCGCCGCCGTTTAAACAGGCGGAGTTTGATATTATTTATGGTGAAGGTATTTCCAATGAAGGCAGTATTTTGGATTTAGGTGTGGAATTTGGGATTATCAGCAAAAGCGGTGCCTGGTATGCCTATGGCGAGGAACGGCTGGGTCAAGGACGCGAAAATGCCAGAAAATATCTGAAGGAAAACCCTGCTGTAACCCGGGAACTGGAACAGAAAATTCGTGCTGCCATGGCTGAAAAGCTTAGTATTGGTATTACTATGTCCGAACGAGAAAAAGAAACCCGGGGGTAATGCTGCATGCCAGATGACAAAGCTATGGCTGCAGCACTTCGCTTGTTAAACTACCGGTGGTACACTGAAAAAGAACTGAAACAAAAACTGCAAGATAAAGGGTACCATCAGGAAACAGTAGAAAAGGTTGTTGCCAGGTTAAAAGAATTGGATTATATAAATGATGAACGTTACGCGGAAATTTGGATACAAGACAGGGTTAAATTGAAACCGGTAGGCAGGGTACGCCTCCTGCATGAATTGGCAGAAAAAGGAATAGAGAGAAACTTGGCGGAAGAAAAAATTGGACAGATGTTGACGCCGGAGCAGGAATACCTGTTGGCACTAGGGATAGCCCGTAAAAAGCTTGGCAGGTCACGTGTGCGCTGGGACCAGCTTGCCGCACATTTATTGAGAAGGGGTTTCCCCTGGGAGGTAATAGACCGCGTGGGGAGAGAGCTTGACATCTTTAAAGAAAAATAATAAAATGTACTCGAAAGAAACTAGGTTTAGCTAACTGCCGCGTGCGGGTTGAGATAGAATTAGAGATTAAAGTTATGTGTTTGTCACTTGTGGTTTATATATAAATGAATTAATTTATATATAAATGCAAAAATTAATACTTTAATCTTTAATATGGTTGGTAAGTATTTTCATGCCCGTATGGAGGTGTAGGTAAAAGCCGAGTTTCTTTGACTCGGTTTTTTTTATGATTAATGCAGTGTTGTTTTGCCATTTTTTACATGGGTTGCTGATTACAGGAAATTTGCGGCAGTGAAATTACCTAACTTGACACTGGCGGATGAGGGGGTGAAAGGTATTTCTATATTAGAAATTGTAGTTGCAATCATCTTATGTTTGGTAGGCTTTGGCGTAGGATATATTGTCAGAAAAAATATAGCCGAAGCCAAAATTACTTCAGCTGAAGAGGCTGCACAAAAAATTATTGATGATGCTAAAAAGGAAGCAGAAGCTAAAAAACGTGAAGCATTGCTGGAAGCGAAAGAGGAAATTCATCGTGCCCGTAACGAAATGGAGAAGGAAAACCGCGAACGGCGTAATGAGCTGCAGCGCTTGGAACGTCGTTTAGTGCAAAAGGAAGAAACCCTGGATAAAAAAGCCGATGCCTTGGAAAAAAAGGAAGAAACGTTGCAGCAAAAACACCAGGAAGTAGATAAACTAAAAGCGGAATTGGAAAAGCTACACCAGGAGCAGGTTGCCGAATTGGAGCGGCTGTCCGGATTGACCTCTGCTGAAGCGCGGGAAATACTTTTGGCCAACGTGGAAGAGGAAATCAAACATGAAACTGCAATGATGATAAAGGAAATGGAAGACCAGGCAAAAGAGGAAGCGGACAAGAGAGCAAAAGAAATCGTTACACTGGCTATTCAGCGCTGTGCAGCAGACCATGTGGCCGAAACGACAGTCTCCGTGGTAGCACTACCTAACGATGAAATGAAAGGACGTATCATCGGCCGGGAAGGCAGAAACATCCGTACTTTGGAAACACTGACCGGCATAGATTTAATTATTGATGATACGCCCGAGGCGGTTATTTTATCCGGTTTTGACCCAATACGTCGGGAGATAGCCAGAATTGCTCTGGAAAAATTGATTCTGGATGGCAGAATTCACCCGGCGCGCATTGAAGAAATGGTGCAGAAAGCCCAAAAGGAAGTTGATCAAATTATTCGTGAGGAAGGAGAACAGGCTACCTTTGAAACAGGTATTTACGGGCTGCACCCGGAACTGGTTAAGTTATTGGGTCGCTTGAAGTTTAGAAGCAGTTACGGGCAAAATGTTCTCAAACACTCCATTGAAGTTGCCAATCTTGCAGCCGTTATGGCCGATGAACTGGGCGTGGATTCCCAGTTAGCCAAACGGGCAGGTTTGCTGCATGATATTGGCAAGGCTGTTGACCACGAGGTGGAAGGCCCGCACGTGCAAATTGGCAAGGAGTTAGCGAAAAAATACCGCGAAAGCCCCGAGGTTGTGCATATCATCGAGGCGCACCACGGGGATGTTGAGGCGCAAAGTATCGAAGCAGTCCTCGTGCAAGCAGCTGATGCCATATCTGCTGCCAGACCTGGTGCAAGAAGAGAAACTCTCGAAGCCTACATCAAGCGTCTGGAAAAGTTGGAAGAAATTGCTGACTCATTTGAAGGTGTCGATAAGGCTTATGCTATTCAAGCCGGTCGGGAAATTAGGATTATGGTTAAGCCTGACCTGGTGGATGACGTTGCTGCAGCTAAAATTGCCAGGGATATTGTGAAGCGTATCGAACAGGATCTGGAATATCCCGGTCAAATAAAAGTAGTGGTCATTCGCGAAACTCGTGCTGTTGATTATGCCAAGTAAAGAGGAAAATAACGGCCCCGCAAGGGGCCGTTAGCTTTTTACTGGCAATATTTTTTTCTAAACTTTAAGCCGGCCGGCAGGAAATACTGTTAAGTTTAAAGAACTTTATATAACACTAGAAGCTGTCGCAAAAATCAAGGCAGGTGATGTGTTCGATGAAGCTTAAATATGAGAATGGGGACAGGGTTTCCGATAGCATCAATCTTTTGGTTTCCATTTTGGTACGTTATCCCGAGGTGGGAACCATAAATTTCGACCCTGAGAGTAAGGTCATCAAGTTTTCGTTCATGCTGCCCGAGGTAATAGATGATGGTCGTGTTGCAAGGTTGACCGAAGTTGTAAGTGAAAGCGTACATACTTTTTGCTGGTTCAAAGATATTACGATTAAAAGTCTGGATATAAAGTGCTGGAAACATGAGAAGGTAACAATACTGGAAATCAAGAGAGATATTGGTAGCCTGACACAGGATGAAATTTCTTTAATTATCTCTTTGTTGCATCAGGAATTTCCGGACCTACTGGTTGCTGATGCTAATGAACCTTTATTGGAGGAAGAATTGGACTATCAGGAACAGTTAATAGGCGATATTCTGGATAACATTTCCCAGGATTTTTCCAGCAAGCGCTTGTACGCCTACCGGGATGAAGGCAAGGTTATGGTATTCAATAAATAACAATTAAGTAAGTGCAAACATGTAGTTAGCAGGGACAAAACAGTGGAAAAAAGTATTAAGAATATTTGTAAAAAGAAAAAACAAAAAAAGGAATTTTTTTGTTATTATAGAATACATAGGTAACGGGGGCTTACCTTTACAATGAAACAATTAAGGAGGTCGAGGCATGGAAGTATTGAAAGTTTCAGCAAAATCGAGTCCAAATTCTGTTGCAGGTGCTTTAGCAGGGGTTTTAAGGGAGCGGGGCGCTGCAGAAATCCAGGCAATTGGGGCAGGTGCTTTAAATCAAGCGGTGAAAGCTGTAGCAATTGCTAGAGGTTTTGTAGCTCCTAGCGGTATTGATTTGATTTGTATTCCTGCATTTACAGACATCCAAATTGACGGGGAAGAACGGACTGCAATAAAACTCATAGTGGAGCCTCGTTAAAAAGTTTTTGGTTGAAACAGGGGTGTTGAAGGTAAAATCTACACAAACCTGTTTGTCTAGCGAGTAGGCAAACAGGTTTGTGCTTGTTATGGCGGTTTTGTCCATGCTGCCGCCTGGACTTATAAAAGCACGTGATGTTATATACATATATTTTAATGGCAAAGCGGCATATAATAACTGACAAAGTATCAAGTCACTGCACAGCAAAAATCAAGGGGGGAACTAGCTTGGCGTATATTGTAGACACGCATTGCGACTCCATAAGTCGAGTATTGGAAAATGAAAGCTTAAGAAGGAACCGGGGACACCTGGACCTGGAAAGGATGGCCGGGATTATCAAATTACAGTTTTTTGCCCTGTTTGTGGAAACGCAATTTAAGCCCGATTTGGCTCTGGAACGGACCCTGGAATTGTTGGACAAGTTTTTGCACCAGTTAAGCGAGAATGAAGAACTGCTAACACTGGTCCGGTCTCAGGATGACCTGCAGCAGCTGGACAGGTCTGATAACGCAAAATGCGGGGCGTTATTATCCATTGAAGGTGGTGAGGGGATTAAGGACCTTTATGTCTTACGCCACCTTTTTCGCCTGGGTGTGAGAAGTGTGGGATTAACCTGGAATCAGCGCAATCACCTGGCTGATGGAGCATATATTAGCCACCGCGGCGGGGGTCTAACCGAGTTTGGCAGGCAGGTTATCCTGGAAATGAATCGGTTGGGCATGCTGGTTGACGCTGCACACATGGCACCGCGGTCATTTTGGGATGTGCTGCGTGTTTCCAGGCAGCCAATTATTGTTTCTCATGCCAACTGTCGAGCCCTGTGTGACCATCCGCGCAATCTTACCGATTTACAACTGAAAGCCTTGGCCGCTCATGATGGGGTGGTCTGTATTACCTTTGCCCCGCAGTTTTTGACTGAAGGAGAGGCTTCGCTGGAGAATATCTTGCACCACATAGAGTATGCTTGCTACCGGATAGGAGTGGAGCATGTCGGTCTCGGGTCGGACTTTGACGGTGTGGACGCGCTGCCCGGCGGCATTGACGGCGTGCAGGATTACTATAAGATCCCCAAGGGTCTTTCCGAAAGAGGTTTTACCCAACAGGAAATAGACGCCATCTGCGGGGGTAACGTACTAAAGCTGCTGGCCAAAGTATTACCCAAAAATCAAAGCGGGGAATGATTTACATGGCAGTAGACTTGCATACACATACGACTGCTTCTGATGGTGCCCTGAGTCCCAAGCAGTTGGTGGCGAAAGCCATCAATTGCGGCTTGGAGGGTATCGCTATTACTGACCATGATACTATAGGCGGCGTGGAAGAAGCACTGGCGGCTGCCCGGGGAAAATCCTTCATAGTAATTCCCGGGATTGAATTCAGTACGGACTGGAACGATGAAGAAGTACATGTGCTGGGGTATTTTATTGATTACAGGAACAGCAGGCTGCTGCAATTGCTGGAAAAGTTGGAAGAGTCACGGTGGCGGCGGGGGCAGAAGATGGTCAGGAAATTAAATAATGCCGGATTAACTGTTGACTGGAATCAAGTTGCGGCCATGGCGGAAAACGGCGTGGTCGGGCGCCCTCATGTGGCTCAGGTTTTGGTTGAAGCCGGGTATGTCAGCAGCATCGCAGAAGCCTTTGAAAAATATCTGGGTAAAGGGCGGCCCGGTTACGTTCCCCGGTTTAAACTTACCCCCCGGGATGCGGTTAGGGAGGTTAAGAATGCCGGCGGTATACCGGTGTTAGCCCATCCCGGGTTATTGAAGCGACAGGAAAAGCTGACTGAGGTATTGACCTGGGGGTTCGCAGGAATTGAAGTTTACTATCCCGAACATAGTAAAGAGCAGACAAAATATTTTAACAAATTGGCGGAACAACACAATTTAATCGCTACGGGCGGGTCTGATTATCATGGAGAAACCCGGGAAAAAAATTTTTTGGGGGCAGCTACCGTAGCAAAGGAGGTTGTCCAAAAGCTGCTGGATCTACGGGAGGGGAGGATACAGTGGAAATAGCACGGAGATTGGAAGGTTTGGACTCTGCTATTTTTTCTGAAATGGATGAATTGCGTGTCAGGGAGGAAAATAAAGGCAAAGATATTATCAATTTGAGCATTGGGAGCCCCGACCTGCCACCGCCGCCTCATGTAGTACAAGCCCTTCAAGAAGCGGTTGCAAATACTGGTAACTACGGTTATGCTTTGACCAAGGGAATAAAAGAATTGCGGGAAGCAGTGGCCGGCATGTATCGCCGACGGTTTGACGTTTTCCTGGACCCTAATAGGGAGGTTTTATCACTAATGGGGTCACAGGATGGTTTGGCGCATATTTACCTGGCAGTTGTTAATCCCGGGGATGTGGCGCTGGTTCCGGATCCCGGTTATCCTATTTACAGCTTTGGCATCCATTTAGCCGGTGGCGAAAAATATGCCATGCCTTTGGTAAAGGAAAATGATTTTTTACCTGATTTGACGAGGATACCTGAGGAGATAGCTTGGAGAGCCAAAATAATGGTGTTAAACTATCCCAACAATCCCAATGCTGCCGTTGCTCCAAGGGAGTTCTTTGAAGAGGTCGTTGCCTTTGCCAAAAAGTATGATATACTGGTCTGTCATGACATTGCCTACTCTGAACTGGCGTTTGACGGTTATCGGCCCATTAGTTTTTTAAGTATACCTGGGGCCAAGGATATCGGAGTTGAATTTTATTCCCTGTCAAAAACTTATAATATGGCAGGCTGCCGATTGGGATTCATTGTCGGAAATAGTACGGTCATCAAGGCGCTGGAAACCATTAAATCCAACATCGATTATGGAGTTTTTCTACCCGTACAGCAGGCCGGCATTGCAGCATTAACAGGTCCTCAGGACTGGGTGGAATCACTGGCGCAGACCTATGCACGCCGCCGGGACGTACTGGTTGACGGTTTAAACAAGATTGGTTGGCAGGTTGACAAACCCAAGGCGTCCATGTTTGTTTGGGCGGCCATACCGCCCGGTTTTAAATCTTCCAAGGGATTTGCCGTTGACCTTCTAAAACGGACGGGAGTTGTTGTGGTTCCCGGGGCCGCATTTGGTAAACAAGGGGACCGGTACGTGCGGATAGCGCTGGTATGTCCTGAACAACGCCTGCAGGAAGCGGTGGAAAGAATTGCCCGGCATTATCATTTGCCAGAGTAGTTAATAAAGAAGACTATATTTTCCCACTGCTGAATATAATAATCATGAGGTGGTGGGAATTTTGGTTAAGGAAAGTAAAGAAGCTTTGAAAAAACGTATTTCCATTTTAGAGGAAAAAGTGGAACACCTGCGTGTCAGCCGCCGGGTACTGATGAACTTAATTGAAAAATTGGAAAAAGAAAAAAAACAGGAATTTGAACGCCTGGAGAGGATTAATCGCAAGTTGCAGCAGTCTAACTCCAGATATGCCAAAGACCTGATATTGAAAAATAAAAAGATTGTGGAATTGGAAGAACAGGTAAAAAAGATGTCCTAAGCCAATAGCCAAAAATTGGTTAGCAAAAGATAAGACAAAGAAGAATTATTTAGGCTGGGGAATTGGAAAACTACCACTAAGTACCTTTTTAAAGGAGGTAATTTTAGTGGTAGAAGATTTTAGTTCCCGTGCACCGCTATGTCCGGAACTATCTCTGAAAGAAAAGGCGCAGGAGGACAATATTGACTACAATGAATTTTTACAGTGCCTGCAGGAGCAGAAAAGTGACCAGGAAATGGCGGATGAATTTGGTGTGTCTTTAAAAACCATCGAGCATCTGCGTGAACATTTTGAAAAAACAGGCGTTCACAGCGTGTTGGGGCAGGAGTAATTCCTGCTTTTTTCTTTAAAGAAGGTTAGTACGGCAAACCTTTCTCTCCTTAAAAGCGTATATTGAATTTAAGGAGGGAAGGTAATGGATCGGGAATTATTGAATAAGGTGCTGCGATATCCGCTGGTTCAGTATATTACCCTGACCAGAAAGGATTTGGTAAAGACACAGCTTAACATCGGTGTATTAAGCCGGGATGACATTAGCATACAGCTCTTTGTTTCCGAAAGGCAGTTAGCTGCCGCATACTTTCCCAATCATGTCAATAAAGATGAAATTCTTGGGAAAGTAAATTTTAATAAAAAATTTGCCGTCATATCTTTAAATTACGATGTTAAGGATTTAAAATATCGTACAACAAAGATTACAGCTATCGGTCAGCCTATACCGCGATTATATTACCTGTTCACTGTGGACCGGCGTCTATTTTACCGGCATAAGGTGTATTTCCAGCTGTATGATTGTCGGGGAAGGAAAATTGATATTCCCATAAGAGTGTACAACATACCGCTAGCTGGAAGGACGGAAAATCTCTATTGACTCCTTTTTTCCGGAGATGATAAAATTAAATAATACTAATTGAAAAGGCGGGTAATCATGTTTTCCTGGCTGCTTGCGCTGTTTATAGTAATTCCGGCAATTGAATTGGCCCTTCTGATCAAGCTGGGACAGGTAATCGGGGTGCTGGGTACGTTTGCTTTAATTGTTCTAACAGGTGTTGTGGGAGTTACCCTGGCTAAACAACAGGGATTAATGGTGCTGAGCGTTATTCGGCAGCAGTTGGAAGCCGGGATTATGCCATCCGATGCACTGATTGAAGGCTTATTAATTTTAGGTGGTTCTTTGTTTTTAATTACCCCCGGCTTACTGACGGATATCACCGGGTTTCTGACTTTAATACCGCTGACCCGGGCACTGATGCGGGAATATTTGAAGAAACGCTTTCGCTTTTATATTTATAACGGCCGATGGCGCATTTATTAGTATACATGTGGCTAGATGCAGTTCTTTATGCTATAATATCTTAAATCGTTGCAAAGGAGGATAGTAATGGACAAGCTAGTTAAAGAAGGCCTGACATTTGATGATGTGTTGTTGATTCCTGCTGCCTCTTCTGTTTTACCCAGTGAAGTGGATGTGACAACCCGGCTGACAAGAAGAATCAAGCTGAATATTCCCATAGTCAGCGCTGGTATGGATACGGTTACCGAGGCCCGACTGGCAATTGCCATAGCTAGAGAAGGCGGAATTGGAGTCATTCATAAGAATATGTCTATTGAGCAGCAGGCTATGGAAGTGGATAAGGTAAAAAGGTCAGAACACGGTATTATCACGGACCCCGTGTATTTAAGTCCCGAGCACAAAATAAGTGATGCTGTAAAAATAATGGAACGGTATCATATTTCTGGGGTACCCATCACTGAGGGAACGCGTCTGGTAGGTATTCTAACCAACAGAGACTTGCGGTTTGAAAAGAATTATGACCAGCCTATCGGCAAAGTTATGACCAAGGATAACCTGGTAACAGCCCCGGTTGGAACAACCCTGGAGGAAGCTAAGGAAATCCTGCAAAAATACAAGGTAGAAAAACTGCCCATCGTGGATGAAAACTTTAATTTAAAGGGATTAATTACTATTAAAGATATTGAAAAGGCACGCAAACATCCCAATTCGGCTAAAGATGACAGGGGCAGGTTGCGGGTTGCTGCTGCCGTGGGCGTGGGAGCAGATACCATGGAGCGCGCAGAAGCATTGGTTGGTGCCGGTGTGGACGCCATTGTAGTTGATACCGCACACGGACATGCAAGAGGTGTAATTGATACGGTTAGAAAATTAAAACAGGCCTTTAAAGATACGGACATTATTGCCGGAAACGTTGCCACGGCTGAAGCTACCGAAGATTTGATTAAAGCTGGAGCTGACGCCGTTAAAGTTGGTGTTGGGCCCGGGTCAATCTGTACTACCAGAGTGGTAGCCGGTATCGGTGTACCGCAATTAACGGCTATTTCTGATTGTGCGCAGGTGGCAGCCAAATATGACATTCCCATTATTGCAGACGGTGGTATTAAATACTCCGGTGATATTCCGAAAGCAATTGCTGCTGGGGCAGATTCTGTGATGATTGGCAGCCTGCTGGCAGGTACCGAGGAAAGTCCGGGTGAAATTGATATTTACCAGGGTCGGAGCTATAAAGTATACCGGGGAATGGGATCACTGGGTGCCATGAAGGCTGGCAGCAAAGACCGCTATTTCCAGGAGGACAGTAAAAAGCTGGTACCCGAAGGTATTGAGGGCAGAGTGCCGTATAAGGGTCCCCTAGCGGAAACCGTATACCAGCTGGTCGGCGGCTTGCGTGCCGGTATGGGTTACTGTGGTGCAGAAAATATTAAAGCACTGCAGGAAAAAGGGCGGTTCGTTCGTATTACCAGTGCCGGGTTGAAAGAAAGTCACCCGCATGATGTGACAATAACAAAAGAAGCGCCGAATTATTGGATTTAAGAAAGACAGTAGCAAAGCTGTCTCAGATTATTGGAAAAATCCGACCGGTGTTAACACGTGTTGTCATGAGACTTGCGCAAACCCGGCACTCAGTCGCAGGTAAATGATAAGTAAAAGTTATTCAGGTGGTTGTCAGCAAATTGTGAAATACATTTCTGTCTACATGACCGAGTGCCGGGTCAGTAAAACCGTCTAACTATGTTAACATCGGTCTTTGTTACACAGGAGAATATTTGTTGACAACCGAGACAGCGTCAAATAGCTGTCTTTTTTTTTGAGAAGCGGTTTGCGGATTTTTGCAGGAAATTTTGATAATTTTCTTAATTGTATAGGTGTCAGGGTTAAACGAAATTGCCGCTGACAATAAAGGAGACTGGTTCTATGCAGGTGACACCGGACAATTTGAAAAGAGAATTTTTAGAAAAGGGATACTGGTTAAATGAGGAGGCTGCCAAAGTACTGTACCTGGCCATATTAATGGAGAAGCCGCTGCTGGTTGAAGGTCCGGCGGGGACGGGTAAAACCATGCTGGGTGAGGTTTTGGCCGGGGTAATGGGTAGTGATTTAATCAGGCTCCAATGTTATGAGGGAATAGATGAAAGTAAGGCCTTATTTGAGTGGGATTACGCCCGGCAACTGCTTTACATACAGAGTGTGGGCAGCGGCAGGTGGGAAGAGCTGGAAGCAGAGATTTACAGTGAAAAGTTTTTGCTGCCGCGGCCGTTGTTGAAGGCCATTACTTCTCAACAAAAGGCGACGTTAATAATTGATGAAATTGATAAAAGTGATGAGGAGTTTGAAAGTTTGTTGTTGGAACTGTTATCCCAGTGGCAGGTTAGTATTCCGCAGCTCGGCACTGTATATGCCGCTACAGTTCCCTATGTTATTATTACCAGTAACAACCAGCGAAGGCTCAGTGAGGCATTAAAAAGACGCTGCCTCTATCTCTATTTGGATTACCCGCAATTGGCGGAAGAACTGGCAGCGGTCAGGTGTCATATCCCGGAAATTGAGGAGCAGTTTGCCGTGAAACTGCTGCAGTTTGTGCAGCGGGTACGGCGGCGGGAACTGATTAAGCCGCCCGGTACGGCTGAAACCATCGATTGGATTAAAGCAATACGTAGGTTGGACGAGGATGATGAGGAAAGTATGAAAACTGCTTTGGCGGCATTACTGAAAGAACAAAAGGACCTGGAAAAGGTAAAGTCCGACTGGAAGCGGCTGTGGGGTTAGCTGCTATGCAGTGGCAGGAAATTATTGAACTGGTTAGGCTGATGCGGGATTTAGACGTGCATATTGCCCCTTCGGAAGCGGCGGACTGTCTCACGGGCCTGCAACTGCTGGGTGAGGAGAATTATGAAACCGTTATACGTGCAACATTATTAAAGGATGCTGTTAAAAGGGACTTGTGGTACAAGCTGCAAGATTTGAGAAGTTTAATGAAACTGCCAGACTTCACGGATAAGCAGGCCGAAAACGTTTCCACTGCTGCACTTGACGGCGGTGGTCAGGAAAAACCGGGCAGCGGTGGTGCCGGCGGCGATTTGCATTATTTGTTGACCTGTTCCCGGGATCATATTTTCCGGCATGTTAAGAGCATGGTAGCTGCACAGTACCAGCAACTTGACGGTACCATTACGGAACAGGTAAAACAAGTCAAAAGGCATTACAACTGGTTTATGGTCCTACGAAAACTGGAACATGAGCGGGAAACCGGTCAAATCAGTGAATACCGGTACTTAAATACCATGGAAAAATTACGGCACGTGGAAAATGCCATAGAACTGGTACTGGTACAGTTAAACCTCGAGCAAAAGGGATGTGATATGATAAATTGTTTAAAAGAACACTGGAATGTTACGGAGAAGAATTGGATAAACTTATCTCAGGTCGAAATGCAGCAGGTCAAACAACTGGTGGTAAAGTTGGGGAGGAAACTGGCGGTGCGTTATTCGCAGAAATACAAAACAGGTGCCCACAGAAAGATACTGCTGCGTCCGACGTTTCAGCAGGCCTTAAAACACCATGGACTGCCGATTAAACTGGTGAAGGGACGCAGGCGGGTGGGAAAGCCGCGTCTGGTTATTTTGTGTGATGTATCGCGTTCTGTGGCCCGTTTCACCCATTTTATGCTGACATTGGTTTATTCTTTTCAGACCAAATACAGGCAGGTACGCAGTTTTGTGTTTGTGGACCATCCTGTGGAAGTAACCCGGTGGTTTCGAGAACTTCCCTTGGAAGAAGCATTGCAGAAAATCAACAATAACACCCTGTTTTCCTGGTCGGGGTTTTCTGATTTTGGCAATGTTTTTTTTGAAATGAACAATCTTGTTTCTTATTTGGATGCACAGCGCTCTCACTTGATAATTGTGGCTGATGCCAGGAATAATTGGAAAGCGCCGCGGCTTGACCAGCTGGAACGTTTACGCAGAAGTTTTAAAAAAATATGGTGGTTCAATCCGTTACCAGAAGAACAGTGGGATCAGGAAGACTGTTTAATGTCGCTGTTCATGCCCTACTTGGACCGGGCTTTTGCATGCCCCAATTACCGGGCCCTGGCCGGTGCTGTAGCTGGACTGAGATAGTCCGAACGGTTTAAAACCGGGAAATAGTTATGTTATAATAGTTAATAAAAAGGAAAGGGAGGTACATTATGGAAAAGCAAGAAAGCTTAACCGTTGAAGACAAGAGGAAATTGGCGGAAAAAAGAGCGGCTGAATTGAAGCAAAGAATAGAACCGTATTTAAAGGCCAGAGAAAATATTCCTACCGGGATGAAACTGATTGAGAAGCAGCAGAAACAAAAGCAAAAAATACTGGATTTATTAGGTGCGACGGAAGATGACTGGAAGGACTGGCGCTGGCAGCTGAAAAATCGCTTTACCACAGTAGAACAATTGGGGAAAATTCTAAACTTGACGGATAGAGAAAAACAGGAGATAGAAGAAGTGGGTCGCAAATATCGCTGGGCAATTTCGCCTTACTACGTAAGCTTGATGGATCCCGATGACCCGAATTGCCCGGTGCGGCGGCAGGCAGTGCCCGCCATTCAGGAGCTGCAGGATGTCATGGGTGAAGATGATCCCATGGGAGAGGAATTTACGTCTCCGGTACCCAGTATCACTAGACGCTACCCTGACCGGTTGATTATCAAGGTGACAAACCAGTGCGCTATGTACTGCCGTCACTGCCAAAGACGACGCAACATCGGTGAAGTTGACAAAGCAACTCCCAAAGAGCAGTTAGAACAAGCCCTGGATTATGTACGCAAGCACCCGGAAATCAGGGATGTACTGCTAACCGGCGGCGATGCCTTCATGCTTAGCGAGGAACGTCTGGATTGGTTGCTGGGCGAACTGGATAAAATAGAACACGTGGAAATCAAACGGCTGGGTTCCAGAACTCCTGTTACCATGCCCCAGCGTATTACGCCGGAATTGTGTGAGGTTCTCGCAAAACACCACCCTGTTTATGTTAACACCCACTTTAACACTCCAAAAGAAGTTACACCGGAGGCAGCAGAAGCCTGCGACCGGCTGACTCGCGCTGGTGTCCCCCTAGGCAATCAAGCGGTACTCTTAAAAGGTATTAATAATGATCCCCATGTAATGAAAAAACTAAATCATGAGCTATTAAAAATTCGGGTAAGACCCTATTACATTTTCCATGCTAAGCCTGTGTCCGGAACGACGCACTTTATCACCCGGGTGGAAGAAGGTATTGACATAATGGAGCAGTTACGCGGACAAACGTCAGGGCTGGCTATTCCGACTTATATTATCAATGCTCCACACGGCTACGGCAAGACACCGATGCTGCCGGAGTATTTGATTTCCTCCGGAAAGGATTTTATCACTATCCGTACTTGGGAAGGCAGAGTAATGAAATACCCCAATAAAGATGAAATGGAACAGTAAGTTTAAGGGCCGCATTTGCGGCCTTTAAAAATGGTCGAGACGCGTATTTTGTATTTGAAATTGATTTTGTTGTTATTGTAAACTAAAAAGGTAACTAATCCTTGAGGAAGTGATGCGGTGGTGGAAATAAAGCAGGAAGTATTAAAATTGTCCAAAGAAAAACGCCAGCAGTTATCCAAACAAATTACCAGGATTTTGATGGAAGAATGGGGTGGCCCGAAAAATTTACTGGCGCAAAACTACTATCAACAGGTGGTTATTCCAGATTTGCTAAAAAGTATCGAGTTAAACTTACATGCCTTGCGGAGTCCCGTTTTTATCAAGATTTTTGCATACAAATTAAACATGGACTTTGGTTTTCCGCCTACCTTTGCTCAGGGATTAGCAACGGATATTCTGGCAGCTGCCCATGAGATGCTGCCGGTGCAAGCACCTGTCGATACATTTGAACCGTGGGAGCGCCTGTTCCGGATGCTGGCTATTGGCAAGCCACCGCACGTCATAGCGGAACTGACGGGTTTTTCCCAGGAATATGTGGAACTGGTACAACAGCAGTATCGACACTTTCTCAAGGTAGCCAAAGAAATGGGCGAGAAAAGTTATGAGGTTTACGCTGAAAGTGAGCTTCGGGAATATGACGAGCAACTGCTGCAGTTTATGTATTACTTTTGGCGTAGATTTACGGACCCTCATTACCTGGAAAGACTGAAAGCCGAAGATATTGCCTTTGAACTGGGGGTAACATTGCAACCAGAAGAAATTTTGTCCTCCTTTGTGGTAATTCATGATTTCGAAGGACAGGTGACGAAAAAGGAACTGGTTGATTTGCTGAAAACCGGTTCTACGGGTAAAGACGGAAAACTGGAATTTTTTACGGGAAATTGGTTGATGAAAACTTATTCACACCAGGATATCGGTTTTTTCCTGGAACAGTTGATTAAGCATGATTACTTAACGCTGGGTCACAATGGTAAGGTATATTTGGCCACAAAAACTGCACAGTTGGTAGGCGAGCTGCTGGCTCCCAGGTTGGTGACAAGCGTCCTGGAAAACATCGTACCGGGTAGCAAAAATCTATCGGAAGCGGTGAGGGTGCTGGACGGGTTAAATATCCATGTGCTGGCCAAGGTGATTGAATGCCTGTCCCGTACGGGTTCACCGGAGGTTGTTGGGGTTTTACAGCAGCTGTCTCAGAAAAATAACAAAAAGATATACTTGCAAATTCTGCAGGCTTGCGGGAAAATCGGTTCACCCAATGCCATTAACTTCGTGATTGAGGCCATGCAGCACCGGGATGCCATGATTCGGGCCAGAGCATGCTGGGCGCTGGGGATGATCGGTGATAGTTCGGGGTATTTTGCACTGATGCGATGTTTGGATGATAAGATAGCGGCAGTGAAAGAGCAGGCCTTACTTGCCATCGGTAAGATCGGCTTTAGAGGCGCTCTGAAAAAGGTAAAGGAAATTGCAGACAACTTTGAAGAAGACATTCACGTGCGGCACGTGGCTAGAGAAGTGATTGAAAAAATTAAAGCAAGGGAAGGAAAGGAGACATATGATTAAAGCTGAAGCTGCTATTATCGGCGGGTCCAGTACCAATTCAATTAATTTTCCGCAAGATGTGGCGGGCTTTGATAATATAAAGGTGCTGGAAGAACAGATTATTATGGAAACGCCATTTGGCACCAGCCCTCCGCTGACTTTGTTCCAGCTTGGTGGTAAGAATTATTTAACGGTTAAGTTTCACGGCTGGCGTCCCGGGGTATCACGGGGAAGGGCTTCGCAGCAGCTGTTTTGGGTATTTAAGGAGGCTGGTGTTAAGGAAATATTTAGTGAAGGTGGCGTGGGGGCTGTTAATCATTTACTCAATCCCAGAGACTTGCTCCTGCCCACGGATTATATTGATTTGTCCATGCGCAAGGATGTCAGTATCAGCAGTGATTACCTGCTGATAATGCGCCAGCCGGTGTGTCCCCGGCTGCATGACAAGCTGTTTAAAGCAGCGCAGGAGCACGGTGATGGTTATCGTGTTTTTGACCGGGGCATTTATGCAGTGACTGACGGCAGACATTTTGAAAGTGTTGCCGAAGTAAATATGATTAAACAGTACGGGGCCGATGTTGTCGGCCAAAGCATGTGCCCGGAAGTGTACCTGGCGAGAGAGATCGGCGCATGTTATGGTAGAATTGATATGGTGGTAAATTACGCAGAAGGTGTGGTTACGCCCTGGCAACATGAAGAACTGAAAGATATCTTTTACGGACAATCACAGCGAATAGCCAAAATCTTGTTGCAGGCAGCACAAATGCCCGATATGGTGGAGTGTCGCTGCCAGGAACTGCGCAAAGAGACCTTAATAAATACAAAGGGGGAGTAAGCTAATGGCTGCGCAAGTCTTTTTCACGAATATGCGTGCAAAAAAGGGAGCAAACCTGCTGGATAAGCTGGAGAGACTTTGCCGGGCTGCTAAGATGACCGATATCATCAGCGATAAGGATTTGGTGGCTTTGAAAATTCATTTTGGCGAACGGGGTAATACGGCATACATCCGACCAACGTTTGCCAGACGTATCGTGGATATGGTGAAAGAAAAAGGAGGAAAGCCGTTTTTAACAGATGCCAACACTCTATATGTGGGGAGCAGAGCCAATGCTGTAGACCACCTGCACACTGCAATTGAAAATGGGTTTGCTTTCGCGGTGGTCAATGCGCCGCTGATTATCGCCGATGGTTTGAACGGTAAGGATTATATCAAAGTACCCATTGAAGGGAAACATTTTAAGGAAGTAAATATTGGCAGTGCGGCGGTACATGCTGATGCGTTGATTGCGCTCACTCATTTCAAGGGACACGAAGCTACCGGTTTTGGAGGTACTCTCAAAAATATCGGCATGGGATTGGGAAGTAGAAGCGGTAAGCAGCAGATGCATTCGGACATTTTACCCCAGGTAAAATCGGAAAAATGCATTGCCTGTGGGCGCTGTATCGCGTGGTGCCCGGCGGAAGCCATTTACATTGACCAGCATGCATTGATCGAACAGGAAAAATGTATCGGTTGTGGTGAATGTACGGTTACCTGTAACGAACGTGCTATTGATATTAACTGGAAAACAGAGCCCAACATTATTCAAGAAAAGATTGCCGAATATACCCTGGGCGTGCTGAAAAATAAACAGGGCAAGAGTTTCTTTGTTAATTTTGTAACCAATGTGACTCCTGACTGTGATTGTGTAAGTTGGAGCGATGCACCAATTGTTGGGGATATTGGAATACTGGCGTCCAAAGACCCCGTGGCCATTGACCAGGCTTCATTAGATTTGGTAAACAAGGCGAAACCGCTGGAGGGAACGAGACTGGACGAAGGTAATGGCGACAGTGACAAGTTTAAAGCCATCCATAATATTGACGGTACCGTACAGTTGGCGCATGCGGAACAACTGGGCCTGGGTACCCGGGAATACGAATTAATCGAAATATGAATGATAAAAACAGAGGAAGGTTGTTTTTACCCTTCCTCTGTTTTCTTTTGCTCCAGGGCTTTTAAATCTTCCATCAATTTATCCAAATCTACCCCATGCATTCGAGCACCCTGCTCGATAGATTCAAACAATGCGCCACCTCAGCCGAGACAGCGGAGTCCGTGCCGTTCAAAGATACCTACAGCTTCCGGATATTTTTGGACTATTTGTTGAATTACTGTGTCTTTAGTTATCATTTGATCACCTCAAGTTATATTGTCTCTTTAATAATATAAAGTTATACATGGATGCGAGTCAATAGGAACTGCCATTAAATACGAATAATTTTTCACTAATATATAAAATATGACCAAATTAGCATGGCTAGGCTTAAAATATCAAGGCAAAAATTCATAATGTTTGTTAAGATGTTTTTCTACCGGGGAAGGAATAACATATTCATTGTCGAAATAGTAGTATAACAGGTTAATTTTCCGTTAAGTTAGTTTAAGTTAATCCATTTACAAACCTTTTTGGAGGTGTATTAATGCTCTTTAGACGTTGTGCTGGCGGGATTCTGTTTAAAGGGGAAGAAGTATTTATTCTGCAGAATGACAAGCGTGAATGGGTGTTGCCCAAGGGAGTCATTCGGGGTCATGCATGTGCCAGTGAGGTAGCAGTGAAAAGAGTCAAAGAAGAGACCGGTATTGACGGTCGGATAGTTGGGACAGCAGGTGAAACCAGTTACGAGTTCTATTCCTTTTCCCGAAAGCAGCCGGTCTGCAATCAAATTATATGGTTTTTGATGGAAGCCGAGCATGACAACGTGAATATTAGTAAAGAGGACGGTTTTATTGACGGAGGCTTTTTCCCCATAGAAGAAGCGTTGGAAAAAATCACTTACAGTCAGGACAAATCCCTGGTAAGGGTTTCTTATGAAAAAATGAAAAGACAGGAATTAATAGGGGCGTAACCGCCCCTTTTTGTTGTGCGCGTTTTTCAGAAACGGCGGGATGCGTTATAATATTGATTAGACTTATTTGGTAAACAGGCCATCTTTGTAATTAGGTTTGCTGTATCAAAGGAGGGGAGTGTGATAATTTGGAATTTTATGAAGGTAATATTTTCCGTCCGCCCAGCGAGGCCAACAGCCTGATATTGCAGGTAACCATTGGCTGTTCACACAACCGTTGCACCTTTTGTTACATGTACAAGGATAAAAAATACCGGGAAAGAAGCTGGGAGGAAATAGAAAAAATTGTCGCCCAGGCAGCTGCGTACTACCGTCCTGAAGTTGTAAAAAGAATCTTTTTAGCCGACGGCGATGCCCTGGCAATGCAACATGACAAATTGCTTGCCTTGTTGAATTTGCTGCGAGAAACCTTTACCTACCTGGAACGGGTGGCAGTTTATGCAGGCCCGCGCTCCATCTTAGAAAAAAGTAACCAACAGCTTCGGGAATTAAAAGAGGCAGGGCTTGGAATAGCCTACCTTGGCCTGGAAAGCGGCCACCCGCAAATCCTGCAGGATATTAAAAAAGGTGTCACTTTGCCAGAAATGATTGAAGCGGGGCAAAAAGTAAGACAGGCCGGTATTAAACTGTCCTTAATGGTAATTGGCGGGTTGGGCGGCAAGGATTTGTCATTGGAACATGCCAAGGCTTCCGCTCAAGCAGTGAATGAAATTCACCCTGATTACCTAGCAGTACTCACCTTGCGTTTTTATCCCGGTACACCGCTAACCAAACAGGTTGAAGCAGGAAAGTTTCAGCCGCTGGCTACCATGGATTTTATCCAAGAATTAAGGTGGTTTGTGGAAGATTTGGAGTTAAAAGATTGTATTTTTAGAACTAATCACGCCTCAAACTACCTGATTTTGGCCGGGACCTTGAACCGGGACAAAGACAAATTGCTTTCCGAGATAGACCGGGTGTTAACAGAAAAGGATTACGGATCACTGCGGCCGGAATACCTGAGAGGACTGTAGGGAGTACTATCATTATGCTGGGTATTTTGTTTCCTTTGGCTGAAGAGAGGCAACCCTTCGAAAATACCGTTGGTTATAAAAAACAACTTACCGTGGGTCCCTTTGTCTATCGGGAGGGTTCCTATAGTAACGTTCCTATGGTCTGGACTATCGCCGGCATGGGAAAAGTTAGCGCTGCCATGGCAGCCCAGGCCTTGATAGACAGGTACGGTCCTAATAAAATTATCATTGCTGGTGTGGCCGGCGGTTTATTGCCGGAAATGCGGCCCGGAGACTTGGTGGTGGCAACGGAAGTTTGCCAACATGACGTGGACAGCCCGTGCAAAGGATATGCCTGGGAGGCATACAGGCACAGGGGACGCAGCCTGTACAAGGTTGATGAAGAGTTACTGTCCTTAACGAGCAGGATTACCTGGGATAAAAGTAAGGTCTTTAAAGGACGTCTGCTAACCGGCGATAGAGCGGTGGTCAGTTCCAGGTATGCTGCCAAATTACGTGAAAAATTGAACGGCTGTGCCGTGGATATGGAAAGTGCAGCTATAGCCCAGGTTGCGGCTGCCAACGGGATTCCTTTTCTCGTGTTGCGTGCCGTTTCCGACCTGGCCGATGAAAATGCCCTGCAAACTTTTAAACTTAACTTTAACTCAGTATGTGGAATATTGAGTGAGTATCTTTGCAAGGTTCTAGAAAAACTATAAATGCGCTTAAAAAACATTGTCCACGGAAAATACCAATAAAGTTTATGACTAAAATTTTTATCATACGAAAAGAGAGGTGCTGGGAATGCAGTCTGTGCAACAAGGACGTATTTTGATGGGAAGGGTACCCCATGATGCTGATTTGCTGCAATGGTTGACCCATTTCGTTCAGGAAAATCATATCCGGTTGGGAGAAATTAGCCTTATTGGTGCAGTAAAGAAGGCTGTTTTGGGATATTATCACCAGGACAGGCAGGAGTATGAGCAACTGGTTATTGACATGCCATTGGAGATTGCTAATGGTACCGGCAACGTATCTTTAAAGGACGGAAAACCATTTGTGCACCTGCATGTGACATTGGCTGACGACCGCGGTACTGCTTTCGGCGGGCATGTGGCAGAAGGTACGCGGGTTTTTGCTTGTGAGGTAATAATTCGCGAATTTACCGGTACGGAGTTGAGCCGCCATAAAGATGAGACAACGGGATTGACACTGTGGAAATAATAAGTTACGGTTGTGTTTGAAGAGGTGATAGGCATTGAAGTATAAAATTGAAACCTGGGGCTGTCAAATGAACGAGCATGATTCAGAGGTTATAGCAGGCATGCTCGAAGATATGGGATACCAGCCTACTGATGATGAAAACGTTGCCGATGTGGTCATTTTAAATACCTGCTGTGTGCGGGAAAAAGCGGAAAGTAAGGTATTTGGCAGGCTGGGTACCTTAAAGAGATTGAAACAAAATAATCCAGGAGTGATTCTCGGCGTATGCGGGTGTATGATGCAGCAGCCGGAAATGGCGGAAAAAATTCGTAAACGAATGCCGCATATGGACTTAATATTCGGTACCCACAATATCCACGAACTGCCCCAGTTAATCAAAAAGGCTCAAGAAAGCCAGACGACCCAGGTGGAAGTTTGGCAGCGTGAAGGGGAAGTAATTGAAGATTTACCCATAAGACGGTTCCATGGCGTAAAAGCTTTTGTCAACATTATGTACGGGTGCAACAACTTCTGTACCTACTGTATTGTACCTTACGTCAGGGGCAGGGAACGCAGTAGACAGCCGGAAGATATCGTTGCGGAAATTAAAGATTTAGTGCAACACGGATACCGGGAAGTCATGCTGTTGGGGCAAAATGTCAATTCCTACGGGAAGGACTTATCGCAAAATATTGATTTTGCCGACCTGTTACAACAGGTAAACGAAATCGAAGGGTTGGACAGAATTCGATTTATGACTTCCCACCCCAGGGATTTTACCGACAAACTGATTGACATCCTGGCCAGTTGTGAACGGGTGTGCGAGCATTATCACTTACCCGTACAGGCGGGAAGTACCAGAATATTAAAGAAAATGAATCGCGGTTATAGCAAAGAAGAGTACCTGCGCCTGGTTGAAAAAATACGGGACAAAGTTCCTCAAGCCAGCATTACTACAGATATTATCGTCGGTTTCCCGGGGGAAACGGAAGCGGACTTTAATGAAACCATTGACGTGGTACAACGAGTAAGATTTGACGGTGCCTATACTTTTATCTATTCCCCGCGTCCCGGCACCCCGGCTGCCAAGATGGAGGAACAGGTACCGGAAGAGGTGAAAAAGGAACGTTTTCAAAAATTGCTGGAGCTTGTCAATTCTATTACGGAGGAAATCAACCACCGGCTTGTGGGTCGGACGCTTCCAGTGTTATTTGAAGGTACCAGTAAATATGACGAAAATATCATAGCCGGAAGAACCAGAACCAACAAAATCGTTCACGTGCCGGGGACTAAGGATTTAATCGGTAAGATTTACCCGGTTCGTATTACTGAAGCACAGATGTTCAGCCTTTCTGGAGAAATTTTAAAGGAAAATCAGGATTTATTCTGAAGTAAGTTTTAGTTGGGAGTGAAAATAAATGTCAGTTATTATGGAAAAGGCTCATGCACTGGCCAATGCTTTAAAGGAAAGCGAAGAACTAGACAACCTTCGCATGAAAGAAGCGGCTATGGCTAATGACCCTGAGGCGCAGAAGATTTTGGCCGAGTACCAGAAGGTTAGGCAGGAAGTGGACCAAAAACGTGCTGCTGGTGAGGAACTGACTGAAGAAGAGAAAGAGCTGCTGGCTAAGGTGGAACAGAAAATGCAAGAGAATGAAACTATCAGCGCCTATCTGGAAGCGCAGCGGGAATTCAACAGCATTTTACAGGGAGTCAATTTTATTATCACCAAGGCTCTTAGCGGTGAGGACAGTAATACATGCGGTCCCGGTTGCGGGGGCAGCTGTTGTTAGGTTTCACTGAGCCGGGTTACCGGCCATATTTTTTGCAAAAACAACCTAACCACCAGACAGGCGAGGGGATTAACCGATGACTACTCCGATGATGCGCCAGTATTACAAGTTAAAAGAGCAGTACCCGGATGCCATTCTTTTTTTCCGGTTAGGTGATTTTTACGAGATGTTCGGGGAGGACGCCAAAGTAGCGTCCCGTATCTTGGAAATTACGCTTACCACCAGGGATGCGAATAAGGAAAACCCGGTTCCCATGTGCGGGGTGCCCTATCATTCGGTCAACAGTTACCTGGGTAAGCTATTAAATCACGGTTACAAGGTTGCCATTTGCGAGCAGGTTGAGGACCCCAGCAAGGCTAAAGGTATTGTGAAAAGAGCGGTTGTCAGGGTAGTTACTCCGGGCACCATTGCCGATAAGGAACTGCTGGCGGAGCAACAGAATAATTTCCTGTGTGCCGTGTGCCAGGTTCAGGGAACGTGGGGTCTGGCATTTGTTGATGTGTCTACCGGGGAGTTCAACGTCACAGAACTGTCTACCACAAGTAAGGCCAAAGTAGTGGATGAGATTAACCGGTTTAGTGCCAGGGAATGCCTATTGTCAGTGGCTGAGATGCCAGCTGATTTGGTGGAGTTGGTACGGAATACTTGCTTGGTAACTAACTATCCGGAACAGCAGTGGTCAATATTCCGAGCCTACCGCAAGCTAGAAAAGTTTTTTGGAAAATCCAACCTGGAGTCTTTTGGGATAATGGACTGCAACGCGGCGGTTATGGCCGCCAGTGTACTGGTCAGCTACCTGGAGGAAACCCAAAAACAGACTTTAAAGCATGTCAACCAGATACACACGTACTCAGCTGCTGATTTTATGCTGTTAGACGGAGCTACCCGGCGTAACCTGGAGCTCTTGGAGACAATGCGCAGTAAGGAAAAGCGCGGCAGCTTGCTGTGGGTTTTGGACCGGACAGTTACGGCGTTAGGCGCGCGGCTGTTAAAGAAAATTATCCTGCAGCCACTGCTACAAAAGAGAGAAATTGAGCGGCGACAGGAAGCAGTGGCCGAATTTGTTTCCAACGTGTTTGTCAGGCAGGAGTTACGAGAACTGCTGAAACAAGTATACGATTTGGAACGCTTAACCAGCAAGCTGGTATATCAATCAGCCAACGCTAGGGATTTGCTGGCCTTGGGGCAGTCTCTGGCAGTGCTTCCCCGGCTGAAGGAACAGTTATTCGGCATGCAGTCACCGCTGCTGCGGGAATGTTACCGGCAGCTGGATACTTTGGAGGATATAGCGGCACTAATCAGAAATGCTATAAAGGAACAGCCCCCCGTATCGGTAACTGATGGAGGTATTATCAAAGAGGGCTTTGATACGGAAATAGACCGGTTGCGGGAAGCGGCCGTATCCGGTAAAAAATGGTTGGCAAAACTGGAACAGGAAGAAAAAGAAAAAACGGGGATTAAATCTTTAAAAATCAAGTACAATAAAGTGTTTGGTTATTACCTGGAAGTTACCAAGGCCAACCTGGATCTGGTACCTGATTATTACCAGCGGAAACAGACGCTGGCCAACGCCGAGCGGTTCATCACCCCCCGGCTGAAAGAACTAGAAGACACGATATTGGGAGCGGAGGAAAAACAGGTCAAGCTGGAATACGAGGTTTTTTGCAAGGTCAGGGATACCATTTGCAACGAGACTCCAAGAATCCAGGCGGCTGCTAAGATTATTGCTTTGATAGACGTTCTGCTGTCCCTTGCTGTGGTGGCCGAGGAAAACAACTATACCCGACCGGACGTTATCGAAGGTGAAGAAGTGCTGGAAATTGAAGACGGGCGGCATCCGGTGCTGGAAAAACTGACGGAGATAGGTGACTTTGTGGCCAATGATATCCGTCTCGGTGGAGAAACGGAACTGATGGTTATCACTGGACCCAATATGGCAGGGAAATCCACCTACATGCGTCAGGTGGCCTTAATTGTGCTGATGGCACAAATGGGGAGTTTTGTGCCGGCCAGAGCGGCACGAATTCCTCTGGTTGACAGGATATTTACCCGAGTGGGCGCTGCCGATGACCTATCGACGGGGCAAAGCACTTTTATGGTGGAAATGAATGAAGTGGCAAACATACTGCATAACGCTACGAAACGTAGTTTAATTATTCTGGATGAAATTGGCCGGGGAACCAGTACTTACGATGGAATGGCCATTGCCTGGGCCGTTATCGAATACCTGATTACTCAGAAAAGCGGGGCAAAAACGCTGTTTGCCACGCATTACCACCAGTTAACCAGGTTGGAGGACCTGTACCCCAAAGTGAAAAATTTTCATGTTGCCGTAGAAGAACAGGGAGAAAAAATTGTTTTCTTACGGAAAATAATTTCCGGAGGTACAGATAAGAGTTACGGTATCCAAGTGGCGCGTCTTGCAGGATTGCCCCGGCAGGTAATTTTGCGCGCCCGGGAAATACTGGAGGAAATCGAAACAAATGAGAGCGGGGTTGCGGTTGAAGTTGCGGCAGCCAGACAGGAGCAACTGGCACTGTTTGAAACCAGTGACAGGTACGCTCCCATAATTAAGGAAATTAAGCAGCTGGATCTTTCCAATACGACACCGTTACAGGCGCTGAACAAACTGGCAGAGCTGCAGCAGCGTGTTAAAGAGGAGGAAGGAGTATGAGCCGGATCAAAATTCTGGATACCTTAACAGCAAATAAAATTGCTGCCGGTGAAGTAATAGAGCGTCCGGCCTCTGTTGTGAAAGAGCTGGTGGAAAATTCCCTGGATGCTGCTGCAAGCGTCATATCAGTAAAAATTGAAGAGGGAGGCAAAAGCAGAATTATAGTGCAAGATGACGGCACAGGCATGTCGCGTGAGGACCTGAAGCTAGCCTTTAAACGGCATGCTACCAGTAAAATTTCCAGTGCCGACGACCTTGCCGAACTGAAAACCCTGGGGTTTCGCGGGGAAGCGCTGGCCAGCATCGCGGCCGTTTCCAGGGTGACGGTTCGTTCCCGCCGGGAAGAGGATGCCACGGGTACGGAACTAGTGCTTGAAGGTGGCGTTATTATAAGTGAAAACCCGGTTGGTTGCTCCCGGGGGACGAGAATAGAAGTTACTGATTTGTTTTACAACGCCCCGGCACGCAAAAAGTTTTTATTCACGGCTACGCGGGAAAGCGCTGCCATTTCCGAAATTATCAGCCGTTTAGCCTTATCCAATACGGGCGTTAAGTTAACTTACTACAATGGTTCCCGTATGGTATTAACTACTCCGGGAAACAATAATTTACTGGAAGCAATTGCCACTATTTACGGGTATCAAACGGCAAAAGAGCTTATAACACTTAATTACGAAGAGGCCAACTTGAAGATAGAGGGAGTAATCTCTCTGCCCACGTGGCACCGGGCAACCTCAAACTACACTGCCTTTTTTGTCAACGGTCGGTATATCAAAGATTCGGGTTTACTAGACGCGCTGCGGGATGCCTACGGGTACAGGCTTCCGGGAAGACGTTTTCCTTTTGCGGTTATACATATTTTTCTCAGGCCGGAAGTAGTTGATATCAATGTACACCCGCAAAAGCTGACCGTTAAGTTTGATAAACCAGAGTTAATTTACAGTACGCTGAGCAAGGCGGTCTTACAAACCTTGGAACATTCACGGAAAAAACGAGAGTACATTCCTGGTATCAAGTTTAATCAGAAACCTGAGAGCATAAGAAAAGCGGAATTTCAAGGAAACATCGATAATAGTCCGGACACGGCGAAACAAACTATTCTGGACTTCACCTCCGGAGCGAGGGCGGAAGAAGTGACCGTAGAAACAGCAGCAACCACAGACTTGAAGTTTCGGGAAACGTCAGTAAGCTACATTGAACCGGAAGAAACCTACATTGGTCAGCAGCAGATAGAGTCATTACCGTATTTGCGGGTCATGGGGCAATTTAAGGCAAGTTACATTGTTGCTGAAGCTGATAATACCCTGTTCTTGATTGACCAGCACGGGGCTCACGAGCGAGTTCTCTATCATAAATACGTCAATATGGACCATATCGGCTACTCCCAACTTTCCGTGCCCGAAACCTTGGAGCTGACACCTGAGGAGACCGGTTATCTCACGGAACATATCTTTTTGTTACAGCAGCTCGGTTTCTTAATTGAACATTTTGGCGGCAATTCCTTTATCATTCGGGCAACGCCTGACTTTATTTCTGGAGCGGACGGTAAAGAGGTGCTGCATGATATCATTCAATTGCTGGGCAATAACCAGAAGGTAACGGAAAAAACATTAAGACGTGAAGTGATACTGCAGTGCAGCTGTAAGGGTGCTGTCAAAGCTGGGCAGTACCTGGATAAAGGCGAAATGGATCATTTGTTAAGGCAGCTAGCTGCTACCGATTATCCGTATTCCTGCCCTCACGGACGCCCCATCATCATAAAATTAACTTTAGGAGAGCTGAAAAAATTCTTCATGCGACAGGAGTAGAGTGGTATGAAATTACCTTTGGCAGTAATCGTAGGTCCGACAGCTGTGGGAAAGTCCGCTGCTGCGGTTGAAGTTGCCGATAAATTAAACGGGGAAATTATATCTGCGGATTCCATGCAGGTTTATCGTGGAATGGATATAGGTACGGCCAAGGTTACCAGGGAAGATATGATTTCATCCAGCGGTAAATACATTCCACACCACATGATTGACATAGTTGACCCGACGGAAAATTATAGCGTTGCCCATTTCCAAAAAGATGCCCGTAGACTAATAACCCAAATTAACGGTAAGGGAAAGCTGCCCATTTTGGTGGGCGGTACAGGACTTTACGTCCAGGCTGTTATTGACCCTTATGAATTTTCGGAAGAAGCCGGAAATTTCAACATTCGCCAGGAATTAAAGGAAAAAGCTGCCCGGGTTGGTTATGAGAAAATGTATGAGCTGTTGCGCAAAATTGACCCGTTAGCCGCGGAAAAAATACATCCCAATGACAAAAAAAGAATAATTAGAGCACTGGAGTATTATTATAGTACAGGAAAAATAATTTCTGAAAAATGGCAGCAGGCCCAAAAAAGCCTGTACAAGCTGACCATGGTAGGACTGACTATGAAACGTGACTTGCTGTACCAGCGTATTAATGCACGAGTGGACAAAATGCTGGAACAAGGTCTGGTTGCAGAGGTGCAGCAGTTGTTGGACCAGGGTGTTAAACCGCAGATGAACGCCATGCAGGGGCTGGGTTACAAGCAAATTGCGGCGTACTGTCTGGGAGAAATCAGTCTCCGGGAGGCGATACGGCGTCTCAAAAGAGATACCCGTCGGTTTGCCAAGCGCCAGTTGACATGGTTTAGGCGAGATAAACGCATTTACTGGATTGATGTCAGCAACCTCGACCAGCAGGAAGTTGTTCAGGAAATGACTGCTTATATTAGCAGGAGTTTGAGAAAGATTGTAGAATAAAACAAATAAGAAAAATTTGGAGGGCTGCTGAAAATGAGTAAATCACAGATTAACTTACAAGACACATTTTTAAACCAGGTGCGCAAGGAAAACATCCCGGTAACAGTTTTCCTAGTCAACGGATTTCAAATCAAGGGCAATGTCAAGGGGTTTGATAATTTTACGGTGGTACTGGACACGGATGGAAAGCAGCAGATGATTTACAAGCATGCCATATCCACCATAGTGCCGTTGAGACCGGTTAACCTGATGGCGGAAAACAAAGAAGCCTAAATAAAAAGGCTCCCAGACTGAACTGGGAGCTTTTTTAAATGGCAGGGAGGATTTTTGCGATTATTTTTTTGCATCATATACATGTTTGACTGTTCAACCTGTATCCTCCTCCCCGGCTTAATTTCGCTGAGAGAAAGTTCAATGTAGTTCAAAGGCGCCCTTTCCAACAGCCATCTTATTATCATGTGATCAGATATGAGAAGTGCTCATATTTTACAATCTCGCTTACATACTCAATTTCAGTGACAAGCTGTTTATTGGCCAGCGCGGTACTCTGAAAACTGCAGATGCAGTTTTGAAAATATTGAAAAAATATGACAGGCGTATTGGACTTGAGGTCTAGGTTTACCCGCATTTATTCCGGCACCAGTTTGCTGCTGAATTGTTGAGGAACAAAAGAGACGACATTGTGCTTGTAAGCGAGCTTTTGGGGCAAGAGATTATAAATGCAACTATGGTTTACACAAAGTCAACCGAAGAAGAAAAAGAAAGAGCCGTAAAGGACATGTACAGGTAAAAAGCCTCTCATATAAAAAGCATCATAAACTGGATTCACCGGCATGGTGTTTTAAAATTTACTAGAATCGAGCTTTTTGAGTATTTCAATAGCCGTCTTTTTGTCTTAAAGTTCATATTATTTCTGCACTTTTGGGAAGCAATTATCGAAAATTACCGATAATTATCTTGGGCTCATAAAAATGGAAATACCTAAAGAATATTGAAATAAAACAAATATTTGGTAAACTATTATACTGAGCTTCGGTGTGTTGATAGTTGCAAATGTACCGTGCAGACGTAGATGCCCGACGTTACCGGCAAGGCCGATTACCTGCAAAAGGCTATCGTCAAACACCGTAAAAAAAGAGAAAATTGAGGATTAAAGCCAGTTGGCAGCTCCATCTTAAAGGCCCCTATATAAAAGAGAAGCATTTGTGCTTTTGACGAATAAATAGATGTATAGTAGGATAACTTTTCCATTTGGGAGGGGTATTGATGAGAATACTGAAGACTACTATCTGGAGCGTGGTATTTTTGCTGGTTTGGACCGATCTGGCCTGGGCCGGTCCTGCTTTACCCTCTGCGCTGACCGATATTAGGGTTTTAATCGAAGCAGATGATTACCGTTTGGCCAAGTATGAGCCGAAGGAAGGTACATATTTGGGTGCTTACGTATATCAAGACACTTTGATTAACGGGGATATGCAGAAGTTCAACCAGCTAACCGGTAAAAAGCATGCTTCTTTTTTTCTGTATGCCGGGTATGGCCATAGCTTTCCCCAATGGTGGATCGATGAGGTAAAGGCTGTGGGCGCTGCAGCTCACATAGCTTGGGAGCCCAACCAAGGGCTTGATAAGGTCAAGGACGACCGGTATTTGCGGGAGTATGCCAGAAAGCTCAAAGAAACAGGGATACCTATCTTCCTGCGCTTTGCATCGGAAATGAACGGCAACTGGACAGCTTACAGCGGTGATCCCCAAAAATACATAGAGAAATGGCGATTGGTTCATGACGTAATGGAAGAAGAGGCGCCTAACGTCATCATGGTTTGGACTGTTTTTACTTTTCCCCAGGCTACCATCCAAAAGTTTTATCCCGGTGACGACTATGTTGATTGGGTTGGTGTCAATATCTACAACGTGGTATACCATAACAATAACATTAATTATCCGGCATGGCATGAAGATCCCCTGGAGTTATTAGATTTTGTCTATGACACTTACAGCCCTAGGAAACCTATTCAGATATCCGAGTTTGGTGCTACCCACTATACCATTACGGATGGTAAGTATTATGAGGACTTTGCCATTAATAAGATCTCCCGTATGTACAATGGTATCAGAACCAAATACCCGCGGGTCAAGTCTATCTTTTATTTCGATGTAAACAACGTGGTAAATGCTCCCGAAGGGCGAAGGATTAACAATTATGCCCTGACAGATAATGAAAAGATTTTGAGTACATATGCTAAACTCATTAAGAACCACCATTTTTTGAGTGATGTAGGTGCGAACCTGGAAGGGCAGCTGGATAAAGAACTGATGAACGTCTCGGAAGGAGTCTACACGATCCGAGGTACAACCTATGTTTCCTCCCGGGTAATTAAAGAATATTTTTCCGCATCTCTTACTTGGATGCCGCAGACCAACAGTATCTCCGTTGTGAAAGGGAACAATGCCGCCTCTTTTGCTGTCAAACCAAGTAGGGTCGTTCTCGCAGGACTTGATGCGGGACCGTTTATCTTGGACGGGATAGCATATTTGCCTTTGCGAGCGGTGGCTAAAAGTTTGGGATACCTGGTGACATGGGATCCGGAGGGGAAACTGGTCAAGGTCTTGCGAGCAGAGGGGGAAACTTTATGAAAAAATGGCTGGTAATGTTATTGGCAGGTCTGCTGATGTTTTCAGCGGCAGGCTGCGCTCAGCATCAGGTTATCCGGGAACTACCGGACAACTACTCGGTTGGTGAGGTTGTGAAAGATCTGGCTGGCGAATCCACGACAAGCCCGCGACAGCTAAGTTGCCAAGTAGTGGTGGTGGGCAGTGACCCGGAAGGGATTGCGGCAGCCATTTCAGCTGCCAGAAACGGAATGAAAACAGTGCTGATAGATAGGCGGGACAGGGTGGGCGGATTGTACACCGTGGGTTGGCTCAATACCCTGGATATGAACTATAAAAGTCGAAGGACCAGGGAAGTAGTGAACAAGGGAATTTTTAGTGAGTTTTACCAGCGCATCGGAGGGGATGTGGCCTTTGATATCCCTACCGCCCAGAAGGTTTTTGAGGACATGTTGCAGGAGGCTGGGGTACAGGTAGTCCTGGAGGCTTCCGATATTAAACCTATCTTGGAGGAAAATACTATTAAGGGCGTTAGTTTCCGGAAAGAAGGTGTATCTTACCAAATCCTGGGACAAGCGGTAATTGATGCTACCCAGGATGCTGATATTGCAGCCCTGAGTGGTGTACCGTATAAGTTTGGCCGGGAAGACCTGGGTTTTCCAGGAGAAATAGGGGCTACCACTCTGGTTTTTGCCGTAAAAAATGTAAATTGGCCCAGAGTAGTGGCATATTTGGAGGGAGATAATAACCCCTACACGGGAGCTACTAATAAAAGTGCCTGGGGCTACGAGATCATGTTTCAGGCTCCTACTTGCGATCCCAATATCCAGATGAGAGGCTTAAATGCGGGTAGACAAAAAGATGGCACAGTAGTGATCAATGCCTTGCAAATCTTTCACCTAAACCCTCTGGTTGAGGAGGAAAAGCAGCTAGCCATGGAGCGGGCCAAGGCCGAGCTGCCGGGTATCATCCGGTTTATGCGGGAGAATGCCGTGGGATTTGAAAACGCGGAATTGGCAGGGGTGGCCCCGGAACTGTATGTTAGGGAGTCTAGGCACATTCAAGGGGAATATACTTTGACGGCAGAAGATATTTTTGAAAACAGAAACCAGGAAATGGCTGTGGCCTTTGGTAGCTATCCTATTGATATTCAGGCCCGGGAGAAAGGCCAAACCGGTTGTGCTCTCAATGGTATCAATCCCTACGGCATTCCTTTTGGGGTGATGGTACCCCAAAAGGTGGACGGCTTGCTGGTTGCCAGCCGGAGCGCCAGTTATGACACGGTGGCTCATGGCAGCGCCAGGACGGTACCGGTAGGTATGGCCTTGGGACAGGCTGCGGGAGTGGCTTCCAAGATTGCTATTGAGAAGCAGGTGACCTTCAGAGAGATGGCTCATAATGAGGAAATGATTCGGCAGATCAGGTCATTGCTGATCCAACAAGGAGTGGACTTGAAGCCTATCAAAGTGGATAAGCCGGAAATGAAAAGTTGGGCCTACCCGTATATCCAACGTTTACGGGACAAGGCATTGCTTTCCAAGGGTTACTATAATGATTACAAGCTGGAGGAGGTGGCTACCGCGAACAGTTTTCGCCGCATGTTTATCCTGATCGATTATAACTCCCCCTTGAAGATTGATATGCAGGTCCTGGGAGAGTTCGGGTATTCCCAGCCCTTGACCAAGGAGGATTTTCTCGTGATAGTGAGCCGGATTTTGGGGAAAAAATACGGGGATTACCAAGAACTGTTAGAAGAAAAAATAATCGATGAGACTACCTACCGGCATGTGAGGGATTGCAGGGGATACCTGACCAATGCGGAAGCCTATGCGCTCGTAGATGGCTTGGTTCAGTATCTCATAAGGGGGCGTAGCTGATGAAAAGAATCTTTTTTCTACTGATAACCTTGATGTTATTATTGACCGGATGCGGTGAGCCTATACCCCGATCTACTATCAAACCAGCAGATTACCGGGTGTTTTTCCTGCGGGAGTATCACCTGGCCAAGTATGAGCCTGAAATAGGTGCATATGCCGGTGCATATGTGTTGCAGGATGTGTACATAAATTACAGTATGGAGAAATTCAACCAGTTGACAGGGAAAAAACATGCCAGTTTTTTCCGATATGTAGGCTATGGTAGGCCCTTTCCCCGGGAATGGGTGGAAAAGGTGAAAGCGGCAGGGGCCGTTCCCCATATTGCTTTTGAGCCAAATCAGGGGCTGGACTATGTCAATGATGATGAGTATTTGCGCGGTTTTGCCAGGGCTGCTGCGGAAACAGGGGTACCCATCTTTTTGCGTTATGCTTCGGAAATGAACGGTGCTTGGCCTGCCTATACCGGTGACCCGGAAAAGTACATCGAGAAATGGAAACTGGTGCATGATGTGATGGAAGAGGAAGCTCCCAACGTAATGATGGTCTGGAGTGTTTTTACTTTTCCCCAGAGGACCATTCCCGTTTATTACCCCGGTGATGATTATGTGGACTGGGTAGGGGTTAACATTTACAACGTAGTCTACCATAATAACGACCCTAAACAGAAAGCAGAGCACGAAGATCCGTTGGAACTGCTGGACTACGTTTATGATATGTTTAGTGACCGAAAGCCCATTATGATCTCTGAGTACGGGGCTACCCATTTTACCGTCACTGACGGCCGGGAATACATTGACTTCGCTAAAAGTAAAATTGAACGAATGTACACAGGGCTGCCTAAATGGTATCCCCGGGTCAAAGCAATCTTTTACTTTGATGTCAACAACTTGATTAATGCTCCCGAGGGCAGGAAGATTAACAACTATGCCATTACTGACAATGAAGTAATCTTAAACACCTACAAGCAGGTGATCGATCAACCTCATTATCTTTCGGAAGTCAAAGAGAACCGAGAAGGGGAAAAGGTTTATCAGTTGTTTAATGTCAAAGACGGGGCATTTATGGACGAGCAGGGAGGATTATATTTAAGCCTTGGCGATTTGGAGAAATACCTGGGCATTACCGTGGTGGAGGATGGAAAATCATACCGGGTGACCGGTGAAGGCCTGGAACTGCTCTTGCAGGATGTAGCAATGTTTACTAGGGAGGAGAAGGACTACATCCTGATGGATAGGTTGCTGCCCGAATTTGGCTGTAAAATAAAGATTGATGAAAAAGACAGGGTGATTACCATTTCCATGCAATAAAGCTATTGGTTCCCGGGAACAGGGTATTTTTTGCCAGGAAATAACAAATCAATATCAAAAGATATTTACAACTGGATCCCCATGCGGTTTTTCTTGAAAAGCTACAGCTTGCAGATTTTTAAGGCAGGCTATGGCTTTTTGTTCGCCCAGCATATCTGCTGAGCCGATGGGTTGAAAGAAACCCTGTCACCTAACCAGCGGGAAGACAATCCGTAGGCAAGGGCGTCGCCGGTAACGGCGGGGTCTGAAGGAAGCCGAAGGAAGAACATGGAACGTAGCGCAAGCGAACCGGGGTTGGCTTCTCAGGTGGGTAACCTTGCGAAAAATGGGAAAGCCCGAAAGCTGGATAACCTGAGGAGTTTGGACGGACGGGTTCATGTTCGGGCAGGCAAACTTGACCGGGGAAGCCCTGTATCATCCAAGCCGAAATTGGTAAGCTCGAACAAGCCGGAAGGCAAGAGAGAGAAGAAGTGGTGCAGGGTGGCAGATGAGTCCGTAGTAGTGATGAACCTTTAGCCAAAGAAAGCCGGTAACGGACTGGAGGGTAAAACTGAAGGGACAGCATCCAAGAGGTGCTGGGCCAAAGGAGCCAAAAGCTTCTCTGGTTGCGAAGGGACGAAGGTAAACCAAAGCGTACGACCGCGAAACGAACGAACATGGGAGAAGACAACCGAGGCTAAAATGCCAAGGGGAACGGGGCATCCGGGGGTGACGAGCCAACTGGAGCCTTCGTCCGCTCAACAGACTATCGGAGAAGAGTACGGTAGATTGCCCTAGCTAGAGACGCTGTGCGAACTTCGGGAAGGAACTGCAACCATGCGTGGAAGACCTGGAAGGCGCTTCACAAAGCCCTTTGCCGTCGAGGTTACAAGGGGGAATTTGAGAATATATCCATGCGAAGATGGAGAAACTCAGCCTGTCCTCATCTCGATGGCCCTTTCAAACACCTGGTTTGACGAAATCGGCTTAATTAACTTCGAAAGATATGAGGTTGGCATCTTGCATTTATGAAAGCTAACGACTGAGGTTTACCAGGAGCCGTGTACGTGGCCCGTACGCACGGTTCTGTGAGAGGGGCAGCGCTAGGCTGATTACCTAGCGCTGCCCTATTTGATAAATGGCAGGGAGGATTTTTGCGATTATTGGCGAACTTTTACATGTTACATAAAAGGGAGGAACTTTTTTATGAAAAAAATTCTATTTTTATTGTTGATAACCGCTATGGTCATGACAGGGTGCAGTTCGACGGAGGAAGTAAAAGAACCGGTGAAAATTGGCCTGCTTCCCATTGAAGACAGTTTGCCGCTATACATTGCGGAAGCGGAGAATTTGTTTGCAAAAAATAATGTTGACGTGGAACTAGTGGCGTTCAACAGTGCCCGGGAGCGGGACATGGCGCTGCAATCCGGTGATATAGATGGCGAGGTTGCAGATGTGTTGGCTGCAGCATTGCTGGAAAAAAGCGGCATAGACGTTTCCATAATTTCCTTAACTCTGGGAGCCACTCCCGGTGAGGGACGTTTTGCCCTGTTAACCAGTCCCAATTCCGGCCTCCGTAGTCCGGAACAATTAAAAAACGTTACGGTTGGCATTTCCGAAAATACCATTATTGAATACGTTCTGGACCAATTGCTGCAGTTACACGGCATCCCAATTGAAGACGTGAATAAGGAAGCCATTCCCAGAATACCAGAGAGGTTGCAGCTGTTGCTCAGCGATAAGATTGACGCGGCATTGCTGCCGGACCCGCTGGCTTCACTGGCGGAAGCCAAGGGTGCCCATGTTATTTTGGATGACACTAAAGTTGCGGAAAACATCAGCCAGGTTGTTTTACTGTTCTCCAAAGAGACCATTGCTAAAAATGAGGAGGCAATTGCTCGTATTTTAGCTGCCTATAACGATGCGGTGCAAATGTTCAATACCAATCCTAACAAATACCAAGAACTGTTTATAGAAAAGGCCCGGGTGCCAAAGGACATTCAGGATACCTACCGACCGCCGGTATTCTCACAGGCGCAGGTACCCCGTAAGGCTGATATCGACAGGCTGTTGCAGTGGATGCAGGATAAAGAATTGATAGGACAGGAACTGACTTACGAACAACTGGTGGACGACAGGTTTGTGAAGGATTGATTATGATGATTACTTTAGAAAATGTTACCCTGGTTTACGGCGGTAATCCCGGTCATCAAGCTTTATCCGATATAAATCTCAAAATCAGGCAGGGGGAGTCTTGGGCACTGATTGGACCATCGGGGTGCGGCAAGAGCTCCCTTTTATTTCTTATGTCTGGACTGCTCTTGCCCACGACCGGTTCGGTGAAAGTTTTCAATGAACCTGTAACTCGACCGCGAAAAGACGTGGCCCTGATACTGCAAGATTACGGGCTGTTTCCTTGGAAAACCGTGTGGGAAAACGTAGCCCTAGGTTTAAGGTTGCGGCATTACCGTAAACCCGAAATAAAAAAGATAGTGGACCGCCTGTTAAAGTCGCTGGGCCTCGCTGCTTTCCAACACAAATACCCAAATCAGCTTAGCGGCGGGCAACGACAGCGTGTTGCAGTGGCAAGAGCATTAGCTGTGGAACCGTCAATTTTGTTGATGGACGAGCCTTTTTCTGCGCTTGATGCACTGACCAGGGAAAAACTGCAGCATATGGTACTAGATATTTGGAAGACCAGGAACATTACGTTGGTTTTTGTCACGCACAACATAGAAGAGGCTGTATTTTTAGGGCAAAAGATCGCCATTATGAGCCCGCAGCCCGGGAAAATACTGCGGATTATCAACAACGAACAGATGGGCTCGTTGGATTACCGGCTGTCGTCACAATTTCACCGGCAGTGCACCAAAGTGCGGCAGCTTTTGGAGGGAAAGTAATGAGACGTCATTTTATTTGGTGGCAATACCTGCTGTCAATATGCATGCTTTTTTTAATTTGGGAAATAACTGCAAAACTGCTGGTCCATGCTGCCTTTCCCGGACCGGTTGCAGCTGTAACCACCTTTGCCCGTGCTGTCAGGGGAGAGCTGCTAACTCATTTTATTATCAGCACGTACCGGGTTATTGCCAGCCTCCTGCTGGCTATTGTCGCGGCGGTGCCTCTTGGTTTGCTGTTGGGACGAATTGACTGGCTGGACCGGCTGGTGTCGCCAATGGTTTATGTGATTTACCCTGTCCCCAAAATTGTTTTTTTTCCTCTCATCATGATTTTGTTGGGCATCGGGGATTTTTCCAAAATATTTATCATAACCTTAATCGTCTTTTTTCAAGTGCTGGTAACCACGAGAGATGCTGTACGGGAAGTATCGGCGGCCTCAATATATTCAGCCCGCTCTTTAGGTGCTAAGGGGTGGCAGATTTACAGGCATGTGATTATTCCGGCCTGTCTCCCTAAACTGATTACGGCCTTGCGCATCAGCCTGGGGACGGCAATTGCCGTACTATTTTTGGCCGAGACGGTAGTCGGTTCTACTGGCCTGGGATATTACATTTTGTCTGCCATGTACCGTGCGGAATACAGTGAAATGTTTGCCGGTATTATTTCCATGGGGTTGCTGGGGTTGATGCTCTATCTTGGGTTGGAAGTGGTGGAAAAATGGTTATGCGGATGGCAGCGCCTGTAATAGGGCCGGAGTCAAAATTCATCTTAGATGAGGACTACCCTTTAATGTTGCTAGCCCATTAACCATAACAGAAAAAAAGTGATGTTAAATTTAAACACATTTGTAGTATACTGTAATACCTGTAAGCTTATAGTTGCTATTTGACTTAGTTGGATAGTTTTTATGCAACGCTAGTGACTTCGGTTATTTTTTTACGAAAACATTTTTGGGGGGATGCGTATAATTAATAGTGCGAAGAGGTGACGCCTGCATGGAAATCAACCTGCGTTACGGTTTTAATAAATTTAACAAAAAAAACCTTGCCACTACAACCAAAGAAAAAATACCGGCCCAATCCAGGATTGTCAGGCTGGTCGAGCAGGGACACATCACACCGGTGAAGGCGTTGCAGATGCTGAAAGACAAGGACTGCCAGCTTCAGGGTCAGAAAAGACAAGAATACGGGTCGGATAATGAAGAGAATATTGAAAGCATCATCAAGGAACTGGATGAGTTGGTCGGCTTGAAGAAAATAAAGAATTTAGTAAAGGAACTTCAAGCCTTTATCACCATCCAGCGTTACCGCGCCAGGGAACAACTGCAGACAGAACCTTTAGTGTTACATATGATTTTTAAGGGAAACCCAGGCACGGGAAAGACCACGGTGGCGAGAATTATCGGCAAACTTTTCAAAGAGTTGGGGGTACTTCCCAAGGGACATCTTATTGAAGTGGAGCGCGCTGATTTGGTGGGGGAGTACATTGGCCACACGGCACAGAGAACTCGCGACCAGGTGAAAAAAGCACTGGGTGGCATTTTGTTTATTGATGAAGCATATTCGCTGGCCCGGGGTGGGGAAAAGGATTTTGGCAAGGAAGCCATTGACGTTTTAGTGAAGGCAATGGAAGATCATAAGGACGAATTCATCCTTATTTTGGCCGGTTATAAGGACGAAATGGACTGGTTTTTACTCACTAACCCCGGCCTGCGTTCCCGCTTTCCCATTCACATGGAATTTCCGGATTATACCGTCAAGGAATTAATGGACATTGCAGCCCTGATGTTGAAAAAACGCCAGTACAAACTGTCTGAGGACGCTGCAGCGGAACTGGGACGTATCATTAGCAGTAAAGTTCTGTACGGCCACCAGCATGGCGGAAACGCCCGCCTGGTTCGCAATATTATCGAAAAAGCCATCCGGCGCCAGGCAGTAAGACTGGTTAGGAAAAACTATGTTTCCCGGGAAGAACTGCTGACCCTGTGTTTTGAGGATTTACTGGAGGCTACAGAAGATGGTAGCTAAGAAAATATTAATAGCCGGCAAAACCAATGTGGGAAAAAGTTCCCTAGCGCTTACCCTGGCCCGGTTTCTGGGAGTATACAAGTTTCATGTCTGCTTGGACCGGGGTACCGGCGAAAAACAGTGGTTGAAGTACGACCTGGCCATGGCCAAGCGAAAGCTTGTCAGTTCTCGGGAGTATTATACCCAGGGTCTCAATACCTATTATTTGGAAATTTCAAAGGTTACCAGGTGGCAGTTGATCGACAGTACTGGGTTGAGTGAAGATATTCACACCAGTGCAGACCTGCGCCGCGGTATGGCTTTAACTATTGCCGCCCTGGCGGATTGTGATTGTCTGCTGCATGTACTGGACGCCGAAAAATATTCAGTTAATACGTTTTCTGCAGTAGATGACAACCTGGCGGCCATGGGCAGCAGTAAACCCTATATTGCCGTGGCCAACAAAATTGACAGCGTGGATTCCAGTGCCGGGCTGAAGAACATTCAGCGGCGCATTGAACGCGTTATACCCTGCTCCACATTAACGGGTGAAGGAATTGTCAGCTTGCGCCAACTGCTGCTGGATAAATTGAAACAGAATTCATGAGTGCCTTTGCAGTATGGTTGAAACCACGGTCATAAAACCATACAATGGAAGTAACAAAAAAATACGGTTGGAGGGAAGGATTTTGCAACTATCGGACAGACAAATCAGACGGTATTCCCGGCAAATAATATTACCGGAAATAGGTGGGAAGGGGCAGAAAAAACTGCTGGCTTCCAAAGTACTGGTGGTCGGTGCCGGAGGCCTGGGCTCACCGGTTACCTATTACCTGGCGGCAGCTGGAGTGGGAACATTGGGAATCATCGATCACGACACAGTGGATTTATCAAATTTGCACCGGCAAATTCTTCACGGCACACCTGATGTTGGCAGGCCGAAAGTTGAGTCTGCAAAGGAAACACTGGAAAAACTCAATCCCGATGTTAAGATCATTACATACCAGGAAAGACTAAGTAAGGAGAATGTTGTTGATTTAATCAGCCAGTATGACCTGGTCGTAGATGCCGTTGACAATTTTACTGCCAGGTATTTGTTGAATGATGCGTGCGTTTTGGTAAATAAGCCGCTGGTGGAGGCGGGAGTACTGCGCTGGGACGGCATGATAATGACTGTAGTACCGGGGAAAGGGCCATGTTACCGTTGCGTGTTTCCCACGCCCCCGGCACCGGAAAGTGCACCCACGTGCCAGGAAGCGGGCATAATTGGAGTGACAGCAGGGGTAATGGGAGTATTGCAGGCTACTGAAGCCGTCAAATTTTTACTTAATACCGGGGAAAATCTCGTAGGCCGCATGCTGATTTTCCACGCCCTGGAATCGCGTTTCCAGGAAGTGGAAATCACCCGGCAGGAATCGTGTCCCGTGTGCGGCAGCGAACCGACCATTACTCAGTTAGAAGAGTACACCGGTTACTGTACACCGTGATTGCTAATATATCTTTTTTGTGAAAACTGTTTAAGGAGCGATATTGCTATGGCAGCGTGTGCGGATAACAAGCTGATGGACAAGTCTCGGGAACTGGCCCCGAAACTGACGGAAATCTACCGGGAGCTGCACCAGATTCCGGAACTGGCTTTTGAGGAATACAAGACTGCAGAAATAATCGAAAGAATTTTAAAGAGTGAGGCAATTGGAGAAATTCGGACCGGCATTGCGGGTACGGGAATTACAGCCTGTGTGGGTAGGGGAGCCCCCAAAGTGGCCTTGAGGGCGGATATGGACGCCTTACCGGTAACGGAACAAACGGGGTTGCCTTATTCTTCCAAACATCCCGGAAAGATGCACGCCTGCGGTCATGATGTCCATATGACCGCTGTCCTGGGTGCGGGAATGCTGCTAAAAGAATACCTTTCGGAACAACACGGCGGCGTGAAACTTATTTTCCAGCCCGCGGAAGAAACCCCTCCCGGCGGTGCCCGGGGAATGATACGCCAGGGAGTAATAAACGAGGAACTGGAGGCCATTGTTGGCCTGCATAGCCAGCCATTTTTACCTGCTGGTTCCATTGGTGTGAAAGAGGGACCGATTATGGCGGCGGCTGATATGTTTACCCTGACAATTGCGGGCCAGGGTGGTCACGGTGCGTTACCCCACCAGACACGAGATGCTATTGTTGTCGGAAGCCACGTGGTTCAAACCCTGCAAACGGTGGTCAGCCGCATGGTGGACCCGCTGGAACCGGCGGTGATTTCCGTTGGCAGTTTTCATGCGGGAACCAAAGCAAACATTATTGCCGGCCAAGCCCGACTTGAAGGAACGGTTCGCACTCTTACCGCTGAGACCAGGGAACGTATGCCGAAATTGATGGAACAAGTGATAAAAGGTATCTGTGACAGTTATCAAGTTGAGTACCAGTTTTCCTATGAATGGGGTTATCCCCCTGTGGTTAATGATACATCCCTGGTTGCGCTTTTGCGAGACTCTGCCCAGAGACTGCTGGGAGAAGAAAATGTTTACCAGATTCCTCACCCTTCCATGGGAGGAGAGGACTTTAGCTATTATCTGGAAAGCGTTCCCGGCGTTTATTTTTATCTTGGTGTGGGTAATGAAAAGTTGGCCAGGCAGTATCCATGGCACCATCCTCGGTTTCAAGCAGATGAGGCTGCATTGCCCGTAGCTGCAGCCGTACTGGCTCAAGTGGCATTGGATGTTTTGGGAGGTCAAGATGAATAGGACAGCTCAGTTGCAGACGTTTGTGGACAATGCCTTATCCAAGGTAAATACCATGGAAAAAAAGTTGCGGCCTGTGGTGCGGAATAATCACCGGAGAGTCTTAGCTGCATTCCGGCAGGAACGAGTCAGTGACTTTCACTTTCATCCCAGTACCGGCTACGGGTACGGGGACATAGGGCGAGAAGTGCTGGACAACCTGTTTGCACGGGTTTTTGGTGGAGAGGCGGCACTGGTTAGGGGGCAGATAGTCAGTGGTACCCATGCCATTGTCCTGGGTCTTAAATCTATGGTAGCCGGGGGCAAAAAGTTATTTTACATTGGAAAACCCTATGATACTCTCTGTAGCGCGCTGGGGATTGAGGGAAATCCAAGCGAAAAGATTTCCGGTGACACATATCCAACCTTTGAGACGGAGATCATTCCCTTGGCAAGGAACGGCAGGCCTGATTTGGAGCTGCTAAAAAACAAGCTGGAAACTTGCGGTAATAATGCGGTGGTAGCGATACAAAGGTCCTGCGGCTACGATGTTACACGGCCTTCTTACAGTATTGGGTACTTGGAAAAATTAATATCATATATGAAAGGCTGTGCTCCCGGCGTTGAGGTTTTTGTAGATAACTGCTATGGAGAATTTGTGGAAGACAGGGAACCGCCCATGGTAGGAGCGGACCTGGTGGCGGGCTCTTTAATTAAAAATCCGGGTGGCGCTATAGCTCCCGGCGGTGGGTATTTGGTGGGCAAAAAGGATTTAATAGACCGGGCTGCAGCTATGTTAACGGCGCCGGGACTGGGCAAAGAGGTGGGGGCCAGTTTTTGGGATAAACGGCTGGTTTTTCAGGGGTTGTACCTGGCGCCAATGATGGTGCTGGAAGCCCTGTGCGGCATGATATTTGCCGCGTACCTGCTGCGGCAATACGGTTTCCATGTCGTTCCAGATGCCGAGCAGATGCGCACAGATATTATCCAGCGAGTAGACCTCAAAGATCCGGACTTGCTGGTACGGTTTGTTCAGGGGATCCAAAAGTTTTCTCCTGTAGACAGTCAGGTAATACCCCATCCGGCGCTGCTTCCGGGATACAGCCACCAGGTAATAATGGCAGCCGGTACCTTTGTTCAAGGGGCTTCGCTGGAGCTGAGTGCCGACGCCCCAGTCCGACCTCCATACAGTGTGTTTCTGCAGGGAGGGGTTTCCAGGGAATACTCGCAGGAAGTTGTGGTCAGCACACTGAAGATGTTGCTGGAAGAAAACCTTTTAAGAGCTCCCCAGTAAAGTGTTTTAGCAGGAATTAGTTAATTTTTGCAGAATTTAACTTTTAATGACGATTTATGGCGGAGGAACCGTGATGGAAGGCTACGTGTTGGTAGTAGATGACGATAACTTCATCAGTAAGGTCATGACTGATTCTCTAAGAAGTGCCGGACTAGTAGGTGAACGTGCCAAAGATAGCGGCGAAGCTATGGAAAAAATATACTCTCAGCCGCCTGAATTGATTTTACTGGATGTTGAGCTTCCGGATAAGAGTGGCTACGAAATACTCAGAATATTACGGAATGACACTCGTACCAGCCATGTTCCCATAATCATAGTAACGGCAAGAGATTCCGTACAGGATAAAGTAAAAGGTTTGGAATCCGGGGCTGATGATTACCTGGTGAAACCGTTTGTACCGGAGGAACTGGTAGCGCGGGTGAAAAGCTTGCTGCGACGGGTAAAGCATGAAAAGGCGTACAACCCTTTAACTGGCTTGCCGGGAAACAAGCTTATTCAAAAAGAGCTGGAAAGGGTCATTGGTGAAAGGGAAGGTAAAGCTTTAATTTACATAGACATCGATAATTTTAAGGCTTATAACGATACTTACGGTTTCTTGCGCGGCGACGAAGTAATTACCATGCTGGCTGATATTCTCAAGCAAAGTTTATCCCGGTTTGACGCCGGTGGCTTTCTGGGACACGTCGGTGGGGATGATTTTGTAATGATTACCGAGCAGGAAGTTGCGGAAGAATTGGGGCAGCACATTATCAACCGGTTTGTCAGTGTCGTACCTTTCACCTACGATGCCCAACACCGGCATGACGGGTATATTCTGGCCAAAGACAGAAACGGGGAAGAAAAAAGATTTCCCTTGATGACACTGTCCATTGCAATTCTGAAACTGGGTGATTTCAAACTGTCTTTGAAGGAAATTTCCCTTCATGCGGCAAAATTGAAACACCAGGCCAAGCTTAAGCAGGAGAATGCGTTGCTTGTCAAGCTGCTACCATAATATGACGGAGCTGTGAGTGAAATGAGTACATTTTTACTGGTTGCAGTTATTCTTTTAATGATATTGGGAGTGCTGGGAACGTTGGTACCGTTGCTGCCGGGACTACCGCTGGTGTTTGGTGCCGCATTACTGTATGCCGTGGTAGACGGCTTTCATGACATTTCACTGTTGACCATGGTTATCTTGCTGATACTTACGGTCCTGGGAATGGCAATTGATATCCTGTCCGGGACCATCGGTGCCAAGAAATATGGTGCCAGTTCCTGGGGGGTCCGGGGAAGTATCATCGGTTCCCTTACAGCCTTGTTTACCGGTAGTCCCGTGGGGGTTATTTTGGGTGCCCTGGCAGGCGCGGTAATAGGTGAACTATTTACTGGTAAACCTATAAAAAAGGCCCTGAAAATCGGTATCGGAACATTGGTAGGGGTACTGGGTGGTACCATGGTGCAATTTATTATTGCCCTGGTCATTACGGTAACATTTATTGTGAAAGTTGTCTTTTAATAACAGCCAAGGATAGTCTTGAAAATGTTGCTAATATATAGTTTATATGCTAGTATTATGATTAATGATGTAACGGAAGGGGTAAGGATATGGTGTCACTAACAAAAGAGGATGTCTTAAGACTGGCTAAAGAACAGGATGTCCGCTTTGTTCGCCTGCAGTTTACCGATATTTTTGGTGTTTTGAAAAACGTGGCCATTACTGCTGCCCAACTGGAAAAAGCGCTGGATGGAGAATTGATGTTTGACGGTTCTTCTATTGATGGGTTTGTACGAATTGAGGAGTCCGATATGTATTTAAAACCGGATCCTTCTACCTTTACTATATTTCCGTGGCGTCCTCAGGAAGGTGCAGTTGCCCGTTTAATATGTGACGTTTACAATGCCGATGGTACGCCTTTCAGCGGTTGTCCTCGCTGTACCTTAAAACGCGTGTTAAAAGAAGCAGCAGATATGGGCTACACGGTTAACGTGGGACCGGAAGCAGAATTTTTTCTCTTTTTAGTAGACGAAAAAGGAAAACCGACCACCATAACCCATGATAAAGCCAGTTATTTTGACCTGACACCGGTTGATCTGGGGGAAAACGCCCGCAGGGATATGGTAATTGCCTTGCAGGATATGGGATTTGAAGTGGAAGCGTCTCACCACGAAGTGGCGCCGGGACAGCATGAAATAGATTTCAAGTATGATGATGCGTTGTCTACGGCGGATAAGATTGTGACTTTTAAGTTTGTTGTCCGTACTATTGCCCAGCGGCACGGGTTGCACGCCACTTTCATGCCCAAACCAGTATACGGCATACCCGGTTCTGGAATGCATACCCACGTGTCCCTCTTTAAAGATGGGGAAAACGTCTTTTATGATCCCAACGACAAGCGGGGGCTTAGTCAAACGGCATATTACTTCATTGGTGGCCTGCTGCATCACGCCCGGGCCTACTGTGCGGTGACCAACCCTAACGTCAACTCGTACAAACGTTTAGTTTCCGGTTACGAAGCTCCGGTATACGTGGCCTGGTCGGAGAAAAATCGCAGCCCGCTACTGCGGATACCTGCCCGCAGGGGTATGGGTACACGGGTTGAAGTGAGAAACCCCGACCCGTCCGCCAACCCGTATTTAGCCTTGGCAGCCATTATCAAGGCAGGACTGGACGGCATTAAAAATAAAATTGAACCTCCCGAACCAACAGACAGGAATATATATGACATGGATGAAGAGGAGAGAGTGAGGCTGGGAATCCCTAGTTTACCTGCCAACCTAAAAGAAGCCATTGACGAGCTGAAAAAGAGCAAGATAATACGCGAAGCCCTTGGCGAACATTTGTATAACCGTTTTATTGAAGCAAAGACCATTGAATGGGATAAATACCGGACTCAGGTTCACGATTGGGAGATACAGGAGTACCTGACCAAGTTTTAAAATGTGCTGACACCCAAGCTAATTGGGTGTCTTTATTTTTCCCTAGTTCGACAGTTGGTAGGTAAACAGCATGGCACTTTTTCTTTTTTAAGGGAGGATAATAATATTATAAAAGAGAAAAATTAACAACAGTAAGGAGGGATAGAGTTGCAGACACTGGAACGTCTGCGCAAAAGGTTGATGTCTATTGACGGCAAAAGTTACAAAGCTTACAAAGGTATTTCCGGCTCTTATCAAGGTCCTGATTTTATTCTTTACATTGATTACGTACAGGGAGATCCCTTCGCATCGCCTTCGCGCGTTAGAGTGCGGGTGTCACAGGATGCTGCCCGGTTCCCCGGTGAGGCTTATGAAACCAAGCCGCGGCGGGTGGCCCTGGAGGATTTTATAAACCGGCAGCTGGTTAAGGCTATTCGTAAATTTGCCAAAGGTGACCGGGGCTCGGGAAAAAGCGGTTTGATTTCAGTGGACCAGCCGGGCCAGCAGGTATTGGAAAGAACTGCGGTAGTAGTAAACGGCGACTTCGTGGAGGCAAGAATCAGTATTGGGTTACCGGCCAAGGGAAGGAGAGTACTGGGACAGCAGGCTGTGGTCATGCTTACTGAAGAACTGCCCGCCATTGCCAAGAACACTCTATTCTACCAGTCGCTGCCGCAGGATGCGTTATGGGAACACGTCCATTCGGTGGAAGACCAGGAGTACCTGCGCCAGCAACTGGAGAAACATGATTTGGTGGCTTTTATTGCCAACGGTGCAATCCTACCCCGTGAAAGCGGCATCAGCGACCGGCCGCTGGATAAGAATAAAGCGGTGCCTTTTGAAAGTCCCAAGAGCCTGGAAGTTTCCTTTACCCTGCCCAACAACGGGGAAGTAACGGGAATGGGGATTCCCAAAGGCGTTACCCTGATAGTGGGCGGCGGCTATCACGGGAAATCTACCTTGCTTCAGGCCATACAAAAGGGTATTTACAATCACATTCCCGGAGACGGCCGGGAAAGGGTGGTTACCGTACCTTCCGCCGTAAAAATCAGGGCGGAGGACGGCAGGAGAGTGGAAAAAGTAGATATCAGCCCGTTCATCAACAATTTACCCTACGGGCAGGATACCACGGAATTCTCTTCCGAAGACGCCAGCGGCAGCACCTCCCAGGCGGCCAACATTATGGAAGCTTTGGAAATGAAGAGCAAGCTGCTGCTCCTGGATGAAGATACCAGTGCTACCAACTTCATGATCAGGGACGTGCGTATGCAGCGTCTGGTTGCAAAAGATAAGGAACCGATAACGCCTTTCATCGATAAAGTACGGCAGTTGAGTGAAAAAATGGATGTATCAACAATTATGGTAATTGGCGGTTCCGGTGATTATTTTGACGTCGCTGATAACGTCATCATGCTGGATGAATATCACGTTCACGATGTAACAGAACAGGCTAAAAGCATTGCTGATAGTTTAAAAACAGGACGTTCCAAGGAAGGCGGCGCCTCCTTTGGTTCCATACCCCGCCGCATTCCGCAAAAAGAAAGTTTTAACCCCCAAAAAGGCAAGAAAAACAAAATTGTCGCCCGGGGAACCAGTTCCCTGCAGTTTGGCCGGTATACCATTGACTTAAGTCAGGTTGAACAGTTGGTGGATATAAGCCAGACCCAGGCAGTAGGCGACATCATTTATTACACTGCCAGGAAGTATTTTGACGGTAAGAGCCTATACGAAGCCCTGCAGTTGACCTATGGCGACATTGAGGAGAAAGGGCTGGACGTAATTTCTCCTTTCTACGGTCAGCACCCTGGCAACTACGCCTTACCAAGGCCCTATGAAGTAGCTGCCGCAATTAACCGCCTGCGGTCATTAAAGGTTAAATAAGCATTCAGAGTAAGAGGCGTGTGACACTGCCTGAAAGGTGGTTTATATGGTGAAAAATCTTGCTACCTGGTTGGAAAAACGCTTTACAAAAAACTTACAGCAGCATTACAAGCCGTTAACGGTGGCAAAAGGTGCCGGTTTAAAGTCCGGTTCACACATCACCGTAATCGGCGGCGGAATTTCAGGCAGTGCATTTGTCAGACAGCTGGCCCTGGAAGCGCACAAGGCTGGAAAGGATATTTATATAACGCTGGTCAACAGTACCAACTGCAACTACTGTGGAGGCTTGATTACCAATGTGGCACTGGAGACGCTGGCAGAGCTATCTGACCTGCACGTGCCCCAAGATTTGGTGCTCAAGGAAGTTGACCAGTGTATCTATATAAATAAAGCGGGCCATGTAAAAATTAATCTCAGCAAACCGCTGACAGCCACGTTACGTACCAGCCGTTTCGGATATCTGGGATTTGACGATTCCATTAAGAATCGCATCACCCAGGGACTGCCTCGGGAAGTGGTTGACCGGATTCAGGTAATTGAACCTACCCTGGCCAAACGGGTGAAAAAAGCGCAGTCCGGCAAGCACAACTGGCAGGTGGTGCTCAGCAAGCGTAATCCCGATAACAGCAACATGATACTGGAGACGGATGTGGTGGTAATTGCCTGCGGCTTTCGGGCGTTAAACCGTCCCATGCTAAAAGAATTTCATAAACTGACCGGATTCCAGCCGCCGCCGACAATTCCCGCTTCTGTAACCGAGGTGGATACCAGCAACGCCACGAAAAACTTTATTGAAAACAGGATGTTTATCATTGACGGTATAATTCCCGATTGCGTGGTGGCTTTCATTCCCAAGGGACCGCAGTGGTTGACACTGACCTCGCTGAACAAAAAACTGACTGCTGCCGAATTAAAGCAGCTGTTTGCCCACCCGCAAGTCAGAAAATTCATAGAACTGCCCGACCCGGAAAATTCCCTACGGTGCCATACCGTTTGCGGTGCTAGCGTCTACGTTGGTCCGTCCAGCAAATTTTACGGAGATAATTGGCTGGTTATCGGTGATTTAACTGGGTACGGCAGAATTCTCAAAGACGGGTACTTTGCCGCGTTCCTGGGTGCCCAGCTGGCTGCGGAAACGCTGCTGTACCTAGGTTCGGACAGGCAGAGTCTCAGCAAAGGTTATCACGACAGGTTGAAACACTTTTCCAAAGACAATATCTGCGGCAGGTACCTATTCAATTTAAACAACTGGTTAAACCAGCAAGACTGGTTCAGCAAGCTTTTTATGGCGGCAGCAAAAGCCGAAGGCAGGGAAAAGCAAGGCGCGTATATTCATGCAGCCATCAGAGCCCTGGCAACCGGCGAGTTATCCTACCGTTTGATTACACTATTGTTTGTTTTGGGATTGGTCAGGTATCCCTTTACTGTGATACATGATTTGCTGGGAAGGGTGAAAGGGAGGTAACATGTCCGTTAAAGTAATATGTTTGGGAGATAGCATTACCTATGGTTTTCCGTTTGGTCCTGGTTTTTCCTGGGTTAAGTTGGCCGGTGACCGACTGCCTTTTGAATTTATCAACGAGGGAGTTAACGGGGATACACTGGGTGACATGTTGAGGCGTGCCCCGTCTGTTTTTCGGAAATACCATGCAGGAGCAGTAATTTTGTTGGGCGGGACAAACGACGCTTATATCGGAAAACCTACAATGCAGGCAGCTGCCGACATGAGGCAGCTGGTTACCATGGCAGGAAACAACGGTTTGTCAGTGTTTATCGGTATGCCCATACCCAGTTTGGAAGACTATATCGAGGACAAACTAATCCAATACCGGCAGCAGTACCGGCAGATTGCCGAAAATTTTGGCTGCAGTACCATTGACTTTTACTCCGCCTTTTTTGGTAGCAGTTTCGTAATACCTGACAGAAAATTGTTTCATGATACGGTCCACCCATCACGGGAAGGGTACAAGCAGATGAGTGACATTGTGCATGCCGCTATGTTTTCTTTTTAACAAAAACCGGTGTTACTACTGCCCAGGTAACACCGGTTTTGGGTTATTTTAATTTAATGAGTTCACGCAAATCTCTGAAAGCAAGCAAGTCCTCTTCAGAAAACACTTCAATATCATTTTTTCGCAGCAGTGCTGTGGTGACGCCACAGCCCTTTATTAATTTGCCGGAAAACGTGCCGTCATAGACGTACCTTGAGCCGCAAGAGGGACTTCTTTCCTTGAAAATGGCGCACGTTATTTTATGGTTGCGTGCCACTGCCAATACCTTCCTGGCACCCAGCAGAAAATTGGCGGTAACATCCTGACCCGTTTTAGTTTTAACACAAGCCCTCCCGTCCAGCACGTCTTGCCCGTTTCCCCCTGTGATTTCTGCCGGCGGTCTGGGAATGGGTAGTTCGCCCAGTTGTTCGGGACATACGGGAAGCAACCGGTCCTTTACCAGTTGAGAACATATTTCGCTGTTTGTTTGTCCGTCGTACCGGCAGTACTGGCCCACAAGACAGGCAGATACCAGAATAATATTTCATCCCTCCAATTTCAGGCTGAATATTGGTTAATGTAGAAACTAATCTACTTGGATTATACCACTTTTGCCAGCGTATAATCCTCCTTTTTCTACCGCAAAATAAGAAGAAGGAGGAGGTAGGCAGTGGACAAAAGAGTGTATTTCCATAATCTAGATCGTTTCGTTGTTTTCCTGGCTATTACTTTGATGCTGGGAGCCCTGATCGGCAGCCAAAATTTTGTTCCGCCACACCGGTACCAACACGGGAATCAGGTGCCCCTGAATGCCACACAGCGGCTGGAACAAAATATTGTCAAGTTATCAGGAATTAGAAAAGCCGATGTAAAACAATTGGGCAGCACCGCTGCAGTACACCTGTGGTTTGATGCTGCAGTACAGATGGATGAAGCCATCCTTTTAGGTGAAACCATCAAAGATATGACCATGCGGTGGAATACCAACCTCACAAATTGTTCCATTAAATATCACCTTGTGGACACCTCATACAGCTTTGCCCCGTATTAAATCCATTTCCCTACCCATTTGGGGTTTATTTTTTTAGTATTTTTACGTACAATAGGAACTAGATTTTACATGTTTCCGGGAAAGGAGATTGAACAATGGGCAAAAGACAGTATTTGTTTGCCATATTAGTTATCCTGGCCTTACTCGTTTTTTCTTTCTTCAGGCTGGGCCTGAATTTATATGTAGACTGGCTGTGGTTTAAAGCTGTCAAGTACTCGCACGTGTTCATAAAGGCGCTGGTTTCCAATCTGGCTGTGAGAATAGCCGTGGCCGTATGGCTGTTTTTGTTCTTTTTCATAAACCTGCTGTTCACAAGAAAGGAAGTACTCAAACACGGGCAAATTGCCAGTGCTGCCAATGTTTTCCCCCTAAAGGATATTCTCCTGTCCAGATTATTAACTCCCAAACGTGTCATGGCGGCTTACATCATATTGAGCGTGTTGCTGGCATTTATCTTTTCTTCAATTGGTGCCGGACAGTGGCTGACAGTACAAAAATTTCTGCACAGCCAACCATTTGGTATTTCCGACCCGTTATTCGGAAAGGATATAGGCTTTTACGTTTTTCAACTACCGTTTTTTGAATTTGTTTACAGCCTGCTGATGTTAAGCGCTGTCATCAGCATTATTTTTGTTGGGCTGATTTATTTTTTTACGGACCCAAACCAGTTTAAACAGGCAGCAGGCTTTACCCGCGGCAAGTTCCACCTGTCATTACTGGCAGCTTTCCTTTTGATTTTACAGGCAGGTAAGTATTGGCTTGCCATGTACAACCTGTTGCAGTCTCCCAGAGGTGTAGCATACGGTGCCAGTTATACCGATGTTCACGCGCAATTGCCGGCGCTGAAAATACTCATGATTATCGCCCTGGTTACTTCATTGCTGGTACTAGTTAATGTGTTTTTAAAGAAAATGCGCTGGGTAGTAATCAGCATTTTGCTGTTAATGGTATCGTCAATTGTCCTGGGTAGTGTTTTTCCCGGCGCAGTACAGAAGTTTATAGTTGAGCCGGATGAATTTCGCAAGGAACAACCGTACCTGGAACATAATATTAACTATACCAGAAAAGCTTTTGCTCTGGATAAGATTGAGACCCAGTTTTTTGACCTGAAGAATCAACTGACCCGGGAAGACCTGGAAGTAAACCAGGAAACCGTCAGCAATATCAGACTGTGGGACTGGCGGCCTTTGCTACAAACTTACTCCGAAATGCAGGAACTGCGCCCTTATTACAATTTTGCAAATGTAGACATTGACCGTTACGAAGTAGACGGACGTTTAAGACAGGTGATGTTGGCAGCACGTGAACTGGACCAGAACCAACTGGATGTACAGGCACAAACGTGGATCAATCAAAAGTTACGCTATACCCACGGTTACGGTGTGGTCATGACTGCCGTGAGCACCGTCACTGAAGAAGGATTACCCGAATTTTACCTGAAGGATATTCCGCCCCGGGCCACAGTTAAAGACCTGAAGGTTACCAGACCGGAAATATATTACGGGGAACAAACAGATGAGTACGTCCTTGTAAAGACCAAGTCTCCGGAGTTTGATTATCCCGCGGCAACCGGAGAAAACATCGAGACAACCTATGAAGCTGACAGCGGCATCCTGGTAGGCTCTCTGCTGAAAAGGTTGATATTTGCCGCGTATTTCAAGGATTACAAAATCTTGCTGGCCGGCGAGATAACTCCCGAAAGCCGCCTGCTCATGAGACGCAATATTCGGGAACGGATAGAAACCATTATGCCGTATCTTGAGTACGACCGCGACCCGTATTTGGTGTTGGCTGATGGTCATCTTTACTGGCTTCAGGATGCCTATACCATTTCAGACAGTTTTCCTTATTCTGAGCCTATTGGCGGCATCAATTACATCAGGAATTCGGTTAAAGTGGTTGTCAACGCCTACACCGGTGCCGTGGATTTCTATGTGGCGGAACCGAACGATCCCATTATCAAAAGCTACATGGAAATTTTCCCGGGTACATTTAAGCCCTTAAGCAAGATGCCGGAAGCGATTAAGAAACATGTCCGGTACCCGGTAGACCTGTTTCTCATGCAGGCAAAGCAATACCAGGCGTATCATATGACTAACCCCAGGGATTTTTATAACAAAGAAGATTTATGGACTTTCCCAAAAGAAATTATAGGTGGGGAAAGTAAAATCATGGATCCTTATTACGTAGTGATGCGCCTGCCCGGTGAGGAAAAAACCGATTATTTCCTGATGATTCCCTATACACCGGCCAAGAAACAAAAAATGGCGTCATGGCTGGCGGTGCGTAACTCACCGGAAACTTACGGCCAGATGATTAATTTTATTTTCCCCAGAAACCAGCTGGTGTTTGGACCCATGCAGATAGAGGCCCGAATTGACCAGGATTCAGAAATTTCCAGCCAGCTGTCGCTGTGGGACCAGAGGGGGTCCCAGGTAATTCGTGGTAATTTGATAGTCCTGCCGGTAGAAAACTCACTGCTTTATGTGGAACCGATATTCCTGCAGGGCGAGCAGAGTCGCCTGCCTGAGTTGCGCCGGGTGATTGTGGCTTACAAGGACCAGGTGGTTATGGAAAAGACATTGGAAGACGCGCTGCGACAGCTTTTCGGAAAGCCGGCAGATACCAAACTGGAGCCCGGGGAGAAATTGCCTCCGGAAATACCGGATACAGAAGAACCGGTACAGCCTGAGGACCTTACCATCAGTGACCTGGTTAAGCGGGCCAATGCGGCATATGACAGGGCACAACAGGCCTTGCGACGCGGTGATTGGGCTGGTTACGGCGAAGCCATCGGGGAGCTGGAGAAAATATTATTGCGTTTGCAGCAGTTGTCTAACCAGCAGTTATAGTGGATTATCACTTATCGTAAACCGTGTTTTTATCGCTAAAGATAGGGTATTTGGTAATTTTCTGAAAACCATACTGGTAATCTGTGGAAATGTGGAAAACCTTGTGGATAATTAATAATGGTTACTAATATCGACAAAATTTTTGTTATTTGGTCAAATTTGTTATGATGTTGTAAAAATTGGCGAGATTTACCTGGAGAGATTTGCTGTGACTGTTAAAATTTCCGATAATGCGAAACTTGTACTGGAACACCGCTACCTGCAGCGGAAAGAAGACGGGAACTTGGAAACCGTTGCGGAAATGTTCCGTCGGGTAGCTGCCGCTGTTGCTGATGCGGAGTTGCAGTTTGCCGCTGCTGAAAGAGACCGCTGTGAGGAACAGTTTTACAGCTTGATGTCCTCACTGGATTTTTTACCGAATACGCCTACCTTAATCAACGCTGGCAAACCAGAAGGACAGCTGGCTGCCTGTTTTGTGCTGCCTATTGAAGATTCTTTGGCGAGCATTTTTTCCACGTTACGAGATGCGGTGTTGATACAAAAATCGGGAGGCGGTACAGGCTTTTCTTTCTCCAACATTCGCCCCAGGGGCAGTAAGATTCGTTCTACCGGCGGAACCTCTTCTGGCCCCGTGTCCTTTATGGCCGTGTATGACAAGGCTTCGGAAATTATCAAGCAGGGTGGTACCCGCAGTGGCGCCAACATGGGAATTTTACGTGTGGACCATCCGGATATACTGGATTTTATCAACAGCAAACGGGCCAGTGGCGTGCTGACAAATTTTAATTTATCGGTGGCGCTGACCCATGAATTTATGGCAGCGGTGGAGAAAGATGACTATTACCTGTTAAAATTTGCGGAAAAAACTGTGGGCAAATATAGAGCCAGGGAAGTATTTGACCAACTTGCCCAGAATGCCTGGCTGAACGGGGAGCCCGGCGTCATATTTCTGGACCGTATCAATGAAGACAATCCCACGCCGGAGCTGGGCAGCTTTGAGGCCACCAACCCGTGTGCCGAACAGCCACTATTGCCATATGAAGCATGTAATTTGGGTTCCATTAACCTCAGCAATATGGTGGAAGACGACCGGATTAACTGGGAAAAGCTGGCCCACACGGTAAAATGGGCTGTACGGTTTTTGGATGATGTTGTGGAAGTGAACAAGTTTCCCTTGAATAAGATTGCAGAACTAGTTTTGGGAAACCGTAAAATCGGCCTGGGAATCATGGGATGGGCCGACGTCCTGTTCCGGCTTAAAATACCTTACAATTCAGCTGAGGCCGTTAAGCTGGCCGAAAAAGTGATGCGTTTTATCAATAAACTGGCTCAAAAAACTTCCAGTGAGCTGGCGGAAGTAAGGGGAAGTTTTCCCAACATCGAGCGCAGTATTTATAAAGGCAAGAAAATGAGAAATGCAACCTGTACCACCATTGCTCCAACGGGAACCATTAGTCTGATAGCCGGTACTTCCGCAGGCATTGAGCCTGTTTTTGCCTTAGCCTATACAAAAAATGTGCTGGAGGGAAAACAAGTCTTAATAGTAGATCCCGTTTTTGAAGAATACGTACGTGGTTATTTACCTCGAGACACGGCAGAGAAAATCATCGCTGCCGTTTTGGAAGAAGGCAGTGTGCAAAACATTGCAGTTTTTCCGGCACACATCAGAAAAGTTTTTGTCACTGCACCGGAAATTGCACCGGAATGGCATGTGAGAATGCAGGCGGCCTTTCAAAAATACTGTGACAACGCCGTCAGCAAGACGGTTAATTTACCGTACCGGACAACTGTAGAGAAAGTGAAAGAACTGATACTCCTGGCCTACCACTCAGGCTGCAAAGGACTTACGGTGTACCGCTTGGGCAGCAGGAAGAATCAGGTACAGTTCGTAAAAAAGCAACAGCAATAATTAGGGAGAAGGGGAGTATTATGGTAAAATTTGGACCAGCAGGTAACTCGCCGTTATTTTACGAATCTGGTGGCAAATCATCCGACCAGGTACCGGCATGGTTAAAAAGCATCGGCCTGTCAGCCTACGAGTACCAGTGTGGGCGGGGTGTACGAATTGGTGAGCAGACTGCCAGAAAAATTAGTGCCGCAGCAAGGGAAGCCGGTATAGCCGTCAGCCTGCACGCACCGTACTATATAAACCTGGCAAGCAAAGAGGCGGAAGGACGCAAAAAAAGTCAAAATCATATCTTGAAATCCTTACGGGCTGCTGACTGGTTAGGTGCTTCTCCGGTGGTGTTTCACCCCGGCGGCGTGGGTGGTCTGTCCCGGAAGGAAGCACTGGACCTGGCGTTAACAACCTTGGAAGAAATCCTTGAACTGGCGCAAAAAGAGGGGTTAACTCATATAAAACTGGCACCTGAGACCATGGGGAAACAAAACCAGTTAGGGTCTTTAGAGGAAGTCATTGCGCTTTGCAAACTATCCCCGCAGGTTATTCCCACTGTCGATTTCGCGCATTTACATGCGGTTGGCGGGGGCTGCCTGTGCGACAAAAGCGATTTCGAAGATATCTTGGCCAAGATAGAAGGGGCTCTCGGTAGTGACGTGGTACAGTACCTACACGTTCACTTCAGCCCGATTGAGTACACCGAAAAAGGAGAAAAACGGCACCGTAATTTGGAAGACAAGGACTTTGGACCGGATTTTTTGCCGCTGGCGGAAATAATTAAGGAAAACAGCCTGTCGCCAACAATTATCTGCGAGTCAAATGGTAAGCAGGCGGAGGATGCTTTAGCTTACCAAAAGATATATCGCAGTCTCTAAAATTTTTTCACAAACACCGGTAACGACCGGTGTTTTTATTTTGCGGTTCAAATGTTTGGGAAAAAGCATATCCTTGCCATAGCCGCTGTTTTATGTGCAAGTGCCAGTTGAATTAACCCGCTGCAATATACAAAATATTCTGTATTATTGCAGGTATCGGCAAGTTCTTCCAGAAATATAATATAGAATAACTTTTCTGTGGGAGGGAATGCTGTTGGCTTCCATAACTTTGAACAGGTCCTTGTGTAAAAGGTGTTTGCTGTGTGTTGAGTTTTGCCCGCAAAAGGTGTTTACCACTGACCAGGATAACTACCCGGTAATTACTCATCTGGACCGGTGCCGCAGTTGTTACTTATGTATTTACCGCTGTCCGGACTTTGCGGTGGAGGTGACGGAATAATGGCACAGGAAGGGTTCATCCAGGGAAACGAGGCTTGCGCCCGGGGAGCCATCGCAGCTGGTGCACGTTTTTTTGCCGGTTACCCTATCAGTCCTGCTTCGGAAATTGCGGAAGTTTGTTCGGAATTGATGCCGCAGGTTGGTGGTCATTACGTGCAGATGGAGGATGAAATTGCCAGTATTGCAGCTGTCATTGGAGCGAGTCTAACGGGTACTAAGGCATTTACTGCTACCAGCGGGCCGGGATTTTCCCTGATGCAGGAAAATATTGGGCTGGCAATTATGGCAGAGGTACCGTGTGTCATTATCAATGCTCAGCGTTTCGGTCTCAGCACCGGTGTGGCTACCAAGCCGGCACAGGGCGATGTCATGCAGGCACGCTGGGGAACCCACGGTGACCACGCGGTAATTACGCTGGCACCGACCACCGTTCAGGAGTGCTTTGATTTAACCGTTACAGCATTTAACCTGGCCGAACGATTCCGTTCGCCCGTATTTTTATTTACCGATGCTGCCACGGCTCACTTGCGAGAAAAAATCATCATCAAAGAACCCGGCGAACTGGAAATTATAAATAGAAAACCGGCATATAACGCTCCCGAAGAACCCTATGTAATTGATGATAAGCAGGTTTCGATACTGCCCAACTACGGCGATTCCAGCATTTTACGGGTTACCGGGCTGGTCCATGACAGCCGCGGTTTTTCTTCCAGCGACCCGGAAATAGCCACAACTTTAACAAGAAGGCTAATTGCAAAAATAGAAGATTACCAAAACGAATTGCCCCAGCCTGTATGGTACGGGACAACACGACCACAGGTATTAATTATCAGCTACGGGATAGTAACCCGGGCTGCCAGGGCAGCCATGGAAAGACTGATCGCCCGAGGCCTAGAGGTTGGCGTAATGTCGTTACCGACACTGTGGCCTTTCCCGCAGTCGGAAGTTGCCAGGGCATGTTCTCGAGCCAGGTGGGTTTTTGTTCCGGAAATGAATTACGGGCAAATTGCCCGTGAAGTTAGAGCAGCTTCACGAGCTACCCCGGTATTTGGCATCTACCGTACTGACACTAACATTCTAACGCCAAACGACATCATAGCGGAGGTTAAAAAGGTGGTGGGTCTGAAATGAACTGCTCTCCCAGATACACTTATAAGGACTACATTGCTTTTGACCGCTTGCCTCACCTTTGGTGCAGCGGCTGCGGGCACGGTTTAATTTTAAAAAGTGTGGCCCTTAGTCTCAGTGACGCGCAATTACCGCCGGACCAGGTCGTGATTGCTACCGGTATCGGGTGTTCCGGAAGGTCCGGTGATTACGTTACCACCCACAAGTTTCAGGGTACTCACGGGAGGACGCTGGCATTTGCAACAGGCATCAAACTATCCAAACCGGAGCTTACCGTGGTCTGCATCATGGGTGACGGGGACTGTGGCGCCATCGGTGGCAACCACCTGTTACATGCTGCGCGCCGTGATTTGGACGTGGTAGCCATTGTTTCCAACAATCTCAACTACGGCATGACGGGCGGGCAGTTTTCTCCCTTGACACCGGAAAACAGTATTACCAGCACGTCGCGAGGCGGGAAACAAGAAAAAAACATGGATATTTGCGAGATAGTCAGGGCTGCCGGAGCGACCATGGTGGCCAGAACGACGGTATATCACATAACGCAGCTGAGGAAAATGCTGCATACCGCCCTTAATACAAAAGGGTTTACGTTAATTGAGGTACTTACTCCGTGCCCGACCTATTACGGCAGGTACAATAAACTGGGAGCTGCTGCCGATATGATGAAATGGCTGCGCAAGAAAGTCATTCCGCTCAAGCAGTACAACAAGCTGTCGGCAGAGGAAAAGCGAGAATACTACTGGCGCGGCACACTGGTGAAAAATGAGGTGAGTGCAAGTGAATAAAACATGGAAAGTGGTATTAACAGGCCACGGTGGCCAGGGACTGGGTTTGGCCGGGCAGATCCTCGCTGAAGCTGCCGGCCTGGAAAAGGGTATTTTTGCAGTGCAAAATCAAAGTTACGGAGCCAGGGCAAGAGGGGGTAAAAGTGAAACCACGCTCATCATCAGCCCGAAAGAAATTATTTTCCCGGTAGTAGAGCGCCCCAACCTAATAGTGGCCTTGGCCAGTGACGGGTATCATAACCACAGGCATCTTCTGGAAGCTGATGGGTTGGTGGTTTATGACCGGGAAGCTGTGAGCAACCCGCGTGAGAGCAGCCAGGATTACGGTTTCCCACTGCTGAGCACCGCCAGAAGATTGGGAAACGAACAGGGCGTCACCATTTTAGCCCTGGGAGTAGTCTGCCGGCTTACCGGCATTGCCAACCCTGGACAGGTCTATAATGCCCTGAAAAGGCACTTTAACGGAACTGTTTTTGAGAAAAACTGGGCTAACTTTAAGGCCGGGATGGAGCTGGCTGCGGAAGTTTAAATGCCGCTTCCAGGTGTCCAATAATGTCACCATTATGGTTCTTTAACACCGGCCGGGCAAAACGCTGGAGCTGCTCCAGGTCGGCTGGAGAGAGCATTCCCAGCTGTTTTAAAATGCTGATCACCACGGGAGCAACAGCACGCTGGCTACCGTCAATCACTTTAAATGCAATACCTATCCCTTTGCCGGGTAATCCCATACAGTAAACCGCTTCCGCACCGATTTTGGCAACGAGAGAACCTCTTAAGGTTTCTATCACGCTGTGGTCAAGCGCATTTGTGACACCAATCATGTCGGGATGCTCGGTCATCACCTGGCACACCTTGCGGCATGCAGCTTGATAGCCTGCTCCTAAGTTTTGCGGGTTGGTCAATCGTGCATAGGCCCTGGCCATATTGGTCAAGGGTAAGCCAAATACCGGCACGCCGCAGCCGTCAACACCGATGACCAGCTGGTCCGCGGCCATGCCGGACATGTATGCAACGGTCTCACGCATTCGTTTCTGCACCGGGTGGTCGGGATGAAGGTATGTTTCCAGGTCCCAGCCGTACCGGACGCAGAGGGACAGCATGGCAGCATGTTTACCAGAACAATTATTATGTAAAGTAGTTGGTTGTTTGCCTGCTGCGCGCAACTTTTTTGCCTCATCGCGGGAAAAGGGGCAGTGGATGCCGCACTGCAGGTAATCGGGGGAAAGACCAATTTTTTGCAGTATACCGCTTACGGCATTGCGGTGAATGGTTTCGCCTCCGTGGGAGCCGCACATGACGGCCAATTCCTCATCGGTAAACCCGAAGTATTCATCCAGGGCGTCCAGCAGCAACGGAAGCAGTTGCAGCGGCTTGGCTGCAGACCGAATATAGGTTACATGACCGGTGTTGCCAAGTCCGTAAACAACCCCGGTATTAAGATTAACAATGCTGATATGGCCGAAATGACTGCTTTCTTCCAATGAACCACGGTAAACGGATACTAGCTTTTCCATTTTCGTACCTCCGGGAAAATGATTATAATGTTATTATAGCACTATTATTTACCTGCGTTAAAGGAGTTAGGCATGTACTGTGTTAAGCTGCCACGAAAAAAGGGAGTAAAATACACGCCACTGGTTTTTTTACACGGTGCTCTGGGCAGTCACCGCCATTGGATGTACCAGGCAAACTATTTTTGCAGCACACATACCTGCTATGTCCCGGATTTACCCGGGCACGGCAGGTCCGGGGGTGTTATACTGGCAACAATCGAGAAATTTGCCGCGGTGGTAGAAGACTGGTTGCATTCTATGAACCTGCCTCCCGTGGTGTTGCTGGGCCACTCCATGGGAGGAGCTATCAGCCTGCAGGTGGCACTGAACAGGCCTGATCTGGTGAAACGGCTGGTACTGGTGGGTACCGGAGCTTACCTGCCCGTGTCTCCCAAATTTCTGAATACTTTACGTGAGGGGAAAATGGACCTTCACTTTATCACCAGGCACGTTTTTGCGAAGACAACTGATGCCGAACTGGTGCGTCAGGCAGAAAAGGAACTGGACTGTCAAAGCCCGTCTTTGGCGTATCGGGACTTCAATGCATGCAACAATTTCGATATCAGAGACAAGTTGCATGAGATTAAGCAGGAGACACTAGTTGTTTGCGGGCAGGATGACAGGTTAACGCCGGTAAAATTGAATAGGGAACTGGCTCACGCACTGCCGCACGCTCGTTTGGAAATTATTGAGGATGCCGGTCACATGGTGATGCTGGAAAAACCGGAAAAGTTAAACGGTATCATTGAAAAATTTTTGGAATAGGGGGGAAGCCCATGTCATACGTACTGGGCCTGGTGGGCTCAAAAAGGCGCAATGGCAACTGTGATATTCTGGTTCGTTCAGTGTTGGCAGCATGCCGTGAGGCAGGAATGGCAAGTGAAATTATCTACCTGGATGAGCTACAACTGAACGTCTGCCGCGGCTGCCTGGCCTGTGCCTTTAAGGGACGCTGTAGGCAGCAGGATGACATGAAGGACCTGCTGGAAAAACTGCTGCAGGCCAAGGGGTTGGTTGTTGCAGCGCCGACATACTTGTTTAGTCCCAGCGGTATTATCAAGACGGTAATTGACCGGGCGCTCATGCTGTCGCCTTTCCTGGAGCAACTGGATGCAACCCGGCCGGCTGTAACTATTTCTGTTGCCGGCAACCAACTGTGGAATCCCCTGGGCATAGAATTTTTAAATCAACTGGCCTTTGCCTACGGTTTTACGGTGCGAAACTATTTGGAAGCCTACGCTCCGGGACCGGGTGAAGCCATCTTAAATGACAGCTATCTTGAACAAACCAAACTACTGGCCCAACACCTGGTGGAACCACTACTGCCAAGGCGGCAGGCGGAAACCAACCAGTGTCCCGTGTGTTTCAGTCGCTCCTTTTCATTTTCCGGTGAAAAAAGAGTTAAATGTTCCATGTGCCTTACGGAAGGCCGGTTAAACCTGGAAGGGATACTGGAGTTTCCCGCAGAAAACCTGCAGGACAACTTTTGGACTCCCGAACACCGCCAGGAGCATTTGAAACAATGGATATTTAAGACCCGCGAGCGTTTTTTAAACAGGCACCAGGAGATTAAGGCCAAAATGGCCCGGTTTTCCCTGTAGGTTTGGATTATTGAATATTTTTCGGTAATACTAATATTTAAGCGTAAGAACCAAATTGTATCCGGGGGGTAGCCTGGAGTGGATATGCAACTATTGTTTTTGCTTCGCGAGTATCCTGTCATTAGTGCCGGTTTTTTTTCCCTGGTATTATTAGCGGCCTACTTTATATACAGGCGTTTTCCAGTCGAATAGTGTAAAGTACCGTTGGGCTGCGTACGTGCCGGCGGTACTTTTTTGTAAAATTGTAATACGGGGATTGAGAAAATATTGCAAGAATTTAGTATTAAACTAAACAAGGAATTAAGCAACTGATAACGAACACTATAATGGCTAATATTATACTATAGTGGTGCGTAATTTTTAGAAGTAGGTTTGAAGGAGTGGACTCTGTGGAATTTTGGGGTTTTGATATTCGGCAGTTATTTGCCCTGGCTAAAGAAATTGGATACTGGGGAATTGCCGGTGCATTATTTATAGAGGGTTTGTCCATACCTTTTCCCGGGGGGACCTTTCTCCTTTTTTACGGTTTCCTAGCATCAAAGGGAAGTATTTCCCTTCCTCTGGCTGTGTTAAGTGCTTCCCTGGGGTACACGGTTGCTTGTGCCTTTCCGTATTGGATTGGCAGGGTAGGGGGAAAACCAATCCTGTTGAACTATGGACGTTATATAGGCTTTTCCGAGAAAAAATTTAAGAAGACTGAACAGTGGTTTAACAAATTTGGGATACCGGTGGTAGCATTCGGGAGATTGTTATTTTTTCGTAACTATATTTCCTACTTTGCCGGCATAAATCAAATGGCCCAACTCCAGTTTTATTTCTACACCTGGTTGGGTGTGACCCCGTGGGTAATCTACATGGTAGTGCTAGGCTACCTCCTGGGAAACAACTGGCAGTATGCGCTGGTATTAATTGACCGCTACACGTGGGTTGGGAGTATCATTTTCGCTTTTCTGGCAGTAGCAAGCTATTTTGTGGCAAAAAAAGTAATGCAAAAAAAAAATGTCTGCTAAATGGAGGTCTTAAAGTAGCAGACAGGTCCAGAATATTTTTTCCGACAAGTCAAAGCTTAGATAACCGGACAAAACAGGTACACGGACTTAATGATTAGGATTTTGGGATACGACTAGGATTGCCTTTGTTAAGGCACTGTACACATCTGTCCTAAATTGTTGGGTTAATTCCGCAACCTTGGTATACACTTCACCCTTGTGACGGGCAACATATTTGGGCGGCAAATCATTTAATGCCTTGGCCACAATATCATGACGGCATATTTCGCAGTTACAGCATTCAGGAAATCTATTCAAAATATCAGGAAGCAGTTCCCAAACAATATCTTCCATATAGTTTTTGATATAAGTTTTTCCCATGATAATCCCCCTTGATCCGTCTTTGTAAATAATAGTTACTTACTATATTCTTAAAAATACGCCAAATTCCTGCAAATTAGATTAGTGTCTGTTACAATTATAAAAGTTTTTTATTTACTTGGTATTAACAGAATCGTAATAAGCAAATTTTTCTTAATTATAGAAACTTCCACCACTTGTTAAAGGAAGATGCGCTGGCGGTAAAGGGTTGGACGGTCCATAAAAACTCCCTCGCTTGTCCATATTTTGCTAATATAGTTCCCCATCGCCACCCTAATTTCTTGCAGTATTCTGTTTTGCCAACCCCTGGGAGGATCTTACCGGGCTGCCAGGCCCCGTCAAGGGTAAGGGCTTACGCCTCCGGCCCTGCACATAGGCATGCCTATAGTGCGGGGCCGAACCCTTGACCGTGCCCGGCGGACCCGGTTGGGGTATCTTCAAGGGTTGACAAAGGTATGTCATTACTATCTCAGTCTTATGGTAGGCCGCCCGCCGTTACAGCCTATTCATATTAATCTCATGTTTTTCTACTACCTATTAATTCTTATCATAGCCTTGTTGTCAGGGAAAGGGATTATTGCGGTTGTAGAAGAAACTTATTAGGAGGTTCCTTAAGGGTAAATGAAAATACTTTCATCCGAAGAAAAAAGTATGTATAAATGCTTAAACAATCTGGTTTTCTTTTTGGGGGTACTGTCGACAGCGGTGGGGTTGGTTTATATTTTCAACTTGCCTAAGTTGACCGGTGATGCCACATGGGCTACTGTTCCTTGGGGTTGGTTGGCCTTGTTCATTGGGGTTATTACCTTATGGGTAACAATTGGGGAGAAACGAAAGCAGGGATTCTGGAGAATAATCCTATCCGTAGACTTAGGTGTTATGGTTTTGCTACAGATTCCACCCGTTCTGCTTTGGTTTATATTTAATGAACAGGTGATTGGCGAACCCACAACCCCGAGTGCTCCAATGGGTCATTGGCTGTGGTCGGTTCCCCATATTGCTCTCGCTATTGTATCTTTTTATTCCCTTTACCTCTTGTTTTTTAATAAAACTACTGCTTCCGGATAAAACTGGAGGATATAAATGTCAATTCCTTAGGAAAGCTCAATGCTTACCGCCAGGAAATTGCATAATTTGTCGCCGAATATCGAGGCCGTATAAAATTTTAGTAGGTACCGGAAGGAGATTGACTACCCGAAAATAGAAAAGAGACCTCACCGAAAAAAATCCCCCGAAAGGGGAACAAAAGGAGTGTGAGGTCTCATGTTAAATATTCGCCACATAGTAGGGGCAGTCCTTCTTTTTGTTTCCGGCCTAATCAAATTAATTAATGAATGCCACGACTTTTATGAACTTGAAAAAGGCATACAAGAACTTGCCTAGAAGGTCTGCAACCAAATTTTCACCTGGGCTTTAGAAGAAATCGATACCCGCCTGATGAATGAACGTGACCGGAACACCTGGGAAGTAGTGGGTTTTTGGACGAGAACGGCCATCAGCACCTTTGGGGAGTTTCACTTCAAAAGGCGTTTGTACAGGAACAAAAAAACCGGGGAAACCAAATTCTTCTTGGATGAACTATTGGGCTGGCCGGCCAGGGTTAGGATAACCCCACGGTTAAAAGAACTGGCCGTCAAACTAAGCACCGAACTTTCGTTTAACCGTGCAGCGGAGATATTGAGCTACCTTTTCCCGGGTAAGTCTCATGACAGTCTGGAAGCTCACGCAGGAAACAGGGGAAATCCTGCAGCAAGAAGGGGAAGAAAAAAGGGCAGTGGTTTTTAAAGATGGCGAAGCTCCTGCTGGAAAAGAAGTGGCTTCGGAGCTATGCATTGAAGCCGACGGGGTAATGATCCGCCTGCAAAGGGCAAAGGAAAAGAGAGGGGAAATCAAACATATAGTCGCCTACGAAGGCAAGGAACAAATGGGCCAAAATTGCTTTGCTTTTTGAAAAACAAACTTGTTTTAAGCACCCTAAATGAAGGTGAGGTCTCTTACAAATAAATAAAATTTTCTTGGGCACCTACTCTGAATCTTGACACGGACATTACCGTTTAACACTATTGTGAGCATTTCCAAAACGTCATAAAATCTTGAAGGAGGGACGGCAATGACTGAGAAACATAACCAAGCTATGGATAATAAAAATGGTGTTGATATAGTTGATGAAACAGGAGCCAAAAAAGTGGAAAAGTTAGAGTTCCGTCTGGGTGTTTTGGGTGCTACATTACCAATGTTTTTTTTCATTGTCTGGGCAATTGTTACCAGTTATCTTAAGGTTTCCAGCGAGCAAGGTCTTATTGTGGGCGCTGTACTCGGCCTTTTATTGGGTTTATTCTTATCCAAAAGTTCGTGGGAAGATTACGCCCAGGGCGTTTTTGATGGTATGGCCCAGCCGGTAGGTGTGGTAGCGATCATAGCATGGTTTTGGGCCGGTATGCTTGCAAAAATATTGCAGTCAGGCGGCCTGGTTGAGGGACTGGTTTGGCTGGGCGCGGTCACGGGTGTAAAAGGCTCACTCTATACAGCCGTCACTTTTATTTTAGCAGCTGTTTTTGCAACTGCTGTCGGTACCGGCTACGGCACCACAGTAGCCTTTTGTACTTTAATGTATCCTGCGGGAGTAATTATGGGAGCTAATCCAGCGGTCCTGTTTGCTGCTATTCTTAGTGGAGCCGCTTTTGGTGACAATCTGGCCCCAGTATCTGACACTACTATTGTATCAGCAGTTACCCAGGAAACGGATGTACCGGGTGTTGTCAAATCCCGTTTTAAATATGCTATATCAGCTGCAATTCCTGCCTTAATCCTGTTCCTGGTGTTCGGCGGAGGCGGTGCTTCCGGCCTTAGCGAAGCACAAGCTGCTCAACTAATTAATCAAAACACCGACCCGAGAGGTTTGGTACTGCTGATTCCCTTTGCCCTGGTTATATTCCTGGCTTTGCGTGGGCATCATTTAATTACTTCATTAACTTGGGGTATCGTCACCTCGGTAATCTTGATCCTGGTTACCGGATTGGGAACCATGCAGAATATACTCTGGTTTAATGTGCAGGAAGGAACTATCCAAGGATCGATTATAGACGGAGTTACGGGATATATTAATATGGCGGTGCTGATTCTCCTGATAGTTGCTGCAGGCCATTTAATCCGTCTCGGCGGTACCATGGCTGCTCTGCGGGAAGTACTGGGCAATTGGATTGCCGGTGTCACCAGACGAGCGGAACTATCCATGTGGGGAATTGTGGCATTTCTCAATATGTTCATTACCATTAACACTGCTGCTGAAATTGCTGCTGCTCCCTTTATCAGAGAAATTGGCAAGGACTACAAGATTCACCCGTACCGTCGTGCAAACTTTCTGGATTCCCTGTCTTCGGCGCTGGGTTACATATTTCCGTGGAGCGGCGGCGTGCTGTTAGGAGTTGCCACTATTTCCCAGCTGGCTCAGAAATACGACTTCATTAATCCCATCAACCCGGCTGAAGTAGTACCGTTTGTATTTCACGGCTGGTTCCTGGTACTGGTAATGCTGGTAGCGGCCATTACCGGTTGGGGACTGCGTTATGAAGGGCCCAATGGCGAAGAGTTAACCGAAAGGCCTGAGGATTAAACTGAAAAAACTTTGAGGCTATGTGTTTCCAATGCATGGCCTTTTTTTCTTTTATAATCCCGCAGCATGTATTACAATACTAGAAGACGGTTAAACAATAATGGCTACATAAAAAAAGGATGATGTAATTTGAGCAGAATTAACTTTAAATACCAGCTAAATGACAGGCTTGCACCGTTGGAATTAGTTTTATTCGGCATGCAGTGGCTGGCTATTTCCATCCCCACGCTGATCATTATCGGAAAAGTGGTGACCCAGCTGCACTTCAATGACCCGGCACGGCAAATTGTCTACCTGCAAAAACTGTTCTTTGTTACCGGACTCATCCTGCTGGGACAATTGCTGTGGGGACACAGGCTGCCGGTTATCTTAGGCCCTGCCGCCGTGCTGCTTGTCAGCATTATTGCCAGTATCGAAAATGGTATAAACACCATCTATTCCTCAATTCTGACGGGAGGAGGCATTCTCTTCCTGTTAAGCATTACGGGGCTCTTTGGCTACATCCAGCGCTATTTTACCCCGCGGGTGATTGTTACCATCCTGTTATTGATTCCCGTTACCTTGGCACCAACGATCATTGATTTGTTGACTAAATCAGAAGCACAGGCGTCGCCAGTTGTAAATTTGACTTTCGCTATGGTACTGGTATTTTCCATGTTTACCGCCGGCAAGTACTTGACCGGTTTATGGAAAGCAACCATAATTATTTGGGGTACGGTACTGGGCAGTGTCAGTTATTTGGTATTATTTTCACACTATGGCTTTTGGGGCTACAAGTATCACGTTTCAGCAATAGACACCTTTTTTCGTAACTTCAACACCAGTATGTCCCTGAACCCGGTGGTCATTTTTTCCTTTCTCATAAGCTTCCTGGCACTGGCCATTAATGACGTGGGATCAATTCAGGCTGTAGGGGAGCTCATCAATCCTGATAACATGTCACAGCGTATCTCCAGGGGCTTGGCTATAACCGGTGTCGGCAACATTCTGTCCGGGTTTGCGGGAGTAATAGGACCTGTTAACTTTTCCTTTAGCCCGGGAGTTATTGTTTCTTCAGGCTGTGCTTCCAGGTATGCCTTAATTCCCGCTGGCATCGGGCTGATTATACTTGCGTTCCTGCCAGGTATCATTGCTTTCATGGGCAGTGTTCCTTCGGTGGTGGTGGGAAGCATCCTCATTTATATCATGAGCTCGCAGATTGCTGCCGCTTTATTAATGACTTTTAATTCCTTAGAAAAGTTTACCCTGGAAAGCGGCATCACCATCGGTTTTCCAGTTATGCTGGGTATTATTGTTTCATTTTTACCCCCTGATATTCTCAACACATTATCCAGTTCACTAAAACCCCTGGCCGGTAACGGTTTTGTGGTCGGGGTGGTGACGGTGCTGATATTGGAACATGTAATTTATAAAAATAAAGGATAGTGTAAGGTGGAAATGTTTATCGGGATGCAAGGATGAATAATGGAAAGTTACCAACTTAAACAGGTTGTTGGTAGAATGAGGAGTGATTTTATGCTGCATAAAAAGTCTGTTTATGTCCTGGGTCTCCTGATACTGCTGCTGATAAATTTACCGGTAGTGCACGCACAGGCAGGCAGCCAGTATACCATTATGATAGACGGCTACCATTTAAATACCGACGTCTCTCCCATGTTACAAAATGACAGGCTCCTTGTGCCATTCAGGAGTATTATGGAGGCGCTCAACGCCAGTGTGACCTGGTATGGCAGGACCGGGACAGTTGTAGCTTATAAAAGTAATACGACCATTACATTGCCTGTTGGTCAAAATCATGCTTATATAAACCATAAATTGGTAAGGCTGGACGTGGCAAGTAAAATAGTCAACGGGAGAACCCTGGTGCCGTTGCGTTTTGTAGCGGAATCGCTGAATTATGATGTCAGCTACGACGGTGTAACTAAAACCGTTACCATCTCTGCCAAAGCCAACGCCGGCAAACTAAATAATAGAGAACAACAGTCACGCGGTATTTTCGGTATCGACATAGGGGATACGGCAGACATAGTCAAAACCGTACTGGGAGAACCGGACCGGATTGACGTTACCAATTTGGGGTTTAGCTGGTGGGTCTACAATAGCAATTATGCCAGGTATCTTCAGGTGGGCATCAAAGCCGACAGGGTGGTGACAATCTATTCCAATGCCAGAGACTTAACTTTTAACGGTCTTAAAATTGGCAGCACCGTGGAAGATATCGGCAACAAATTTGCTATCAACGATAAGCCGCAATTTACCATTGATAACGTGCAGGTGGAACTTGAACCGCAGCCCAATACACTGGTAACAGTATTTGACGGTGTGGCCAGGATTTTTTACCTGGACATTCATGAAGATAACACCCTGACAGCTGTGAGGCTGGTTACCACCGAGTACCTGTTTAAACAAAAATTATTTCAGTCTGTACGGTACAGGTATAGCGGGAACCCGGAAATTCTCAATTTTACGCCGTCAGCCGAACTGACATCTGCCATGCATACGGCATATGAAAATCAGCTGCTGGATTTGGCCAACTCCGTGCGGTACAGGAAAGGGCTCAGTACATTGTCCTGGCACCAGAAAACTGCCGAAGTAGCCAAAAGCCACAGCCGGGACATGCTGAACGCAAACTATTTTGCCCATTATTCACCCAATACCGGAAGCCCGGTCCAACGATTGCAGCAGGCAGGGATACGTTTTCGTAGAGCCGGTGAAAACATAGCAATGGGGCAAAGTGATGCCATCGAAGCCCACGAATCCTTAATGAACAGTTTGGGACACCGGAAGAATATCTTGAATAAGCAGTTTACCCATTTAGGCGTCGGTGTTGCCGGAGATGAGGAGACAATCTACTACACGCAAGATTTTATCTCTCCTTAAACTTCTTAAGGACAGGCTTTTTAGACCTGTCCTTTTTTAGGGGAATTTCCATTATTCCCAAACCTCAAAACCGGTGCTGGTCCAGCGTATCAACTGCGGAGGTTCGGCGAGCTTGAAAATGTAAAACGCGTGCACCGCGTCAAAAGCGGAATGCCACAGGTTGGCACTGATAAAGGTAAGGAACGCCGGTAGAAACATCCCCGGTAATAACGCCAAACCCAATACACCCAGGAGGGTAAGGTCCGTAAGCGGGGCCAATTTGATAAAGACCGCTTCCCAACGGCTGAAAAATAACGGAATGATTATTTTCCCGTCCTTTTTACTTGAGCCCACTTTACTGAAGGTAATAAGCCGGGTAATGAGCAGATGATAGTAGGGGTGAGAATAATTGGCCAGCAGTACCCCGCCAGCAGCTAATAACACCAGGGTTACTAGGTCTTTTGGCACTTCCACCGCCTTGCGTGGTAGCAAGATGTATAACGGTATTACCAGGCCGGAAATGCTCAGTATGATTCCATAAAACGGTGCCTTAATCCTTTGCAGCTTGCGCAAATTAACCGACTTTAAAGGTTTCATAGTTTCTCCTCTCTAAAAAACTAATTCGCCCGCAGCAGCCACATGATATAATTCCGTGCATGATAAGTCAACAGCTTGTTTAATGTTTTTTTATGTACGGCAATTGAAAAAGACTTTAACCGTGACAGTTAAAAAACGAAAAAATATCCTTCAGCCATTGCTGTCCATGGCTTCAATTAATACTTGCTTTATTCTCTCCAGGGACACTTTCTGTGCGTCCAGCGGCAGGGACGTCCAGTCGGAAAAGTCCAGAATTTCTTCCGGTTTTTCTTCCATGTACTTGCTGAAAAAATCTATGGCATCTAAAATCATTGCGCCCCCGGTGTATTGCGGAAAGTTTTCGTTGGCATGCGCCCTGTCCCACCCTTTAAATACATGGTCCCGGTATTTCAGCCAGCCGGGTGTACCAAACCAGATTTTACTTCCTTGTGCTATCTTGTCTCTTTCCTCTTCGGAAGCCAGCAGGTCAATGCAGTTTTGGACCTGTGTCCTAGCGATATAGTAGCCTTCTTCCCGCATTTCGTCAATTACTTTGTCTATGGTTCTGTAAGAGTCCTGCATGTTGACGTAACAGTAAGTACCTCCGTAAACAACAATAATTTTTTTGGCGTATTTTTTTGCCACTTCCAGCTGTTTCAAGAGCTGTCTCTCTAGCTCTAGAGAATCCTGGTGCAGCCCCGGTGTAGTGAAGAGTACCTTTTTCGCATCCAAAAAACCGGATTTTTTCAAATAATTTAATTCAGGCCGCAGCACTCCGCAGCTAACGACGGCATAATCTTGAAAGGTAACGTTATTGCTCATTTTCCACATCCTTTCACTGAAAACACTTTACGTTTTCGCTATAAATATATTTATCTAAAATTTTATACCACAAGGGGGTATGTGTCAAGAATATTCTGATAGTGATAAAATTTTGTCTCGCATCGTTAAAGCTATAACACTAAGCATGAAGAACGTTTAATAAAAGGAATTTGTATGCCGAAATCATCGGTGTTGTATATTAAACTGTCTTCCACAGTGGAAAGAATAATGAACCATGCCAATAAATTTGCCGATACTTTATCTAGTTTGAGCAGTTATCTATACCAGCCGCACATAGCAAACTGGGGCGTCACTATGTAGACAAAATGTTTACCTTGCACTATCCTTTTCTTTTAACGGCAGTAGGGTTAACATCCCCAACAAAAGCAGTATGCTATAGATCACCAAAACTACCTGGATGGAAAAATAATATTGTAAGGCTCCGCCCAGGATGGGGGACAAGGCACCAAATGCCGTGTTAATCATAAACAGGAACCCGATGGTGGAAGAACTGGTACCGGTGTTGGTATAGTCAGTTGCCAGGGCGGTTACAAGCGGGCGCACGCCAAGTACCGCTGCTCCCACAATACAGCCAAAGAAAACAGTTAGCATTACGGAAGGAAAGGCGACCAGTAAGCTCAAGGCTGCGGCGCCTGCTAACCCGGCGACCATGAGCCACTTTTTGCCGTCGTACCTGTCATTTAAATATCCCAGCAGCGGCTGGGATACTATGGCTGTGCTGTGAAATATCCCAATGAAAAGGCCGTTTTTCACCGGGTTCCACCCGTAGACCTCAGTCATATACAGCGGTAAAAAGGTTATGGAACCAAAATAAATTAAGGATACTATCCCGCCGAATGAAGCTATCAACAGTACCGGCGGGTTTAATAATATTAGGTCCTTAATGTCTATCAATGTTTTCTTGATGGAACGGTTTTCCACATGCCCTTCGGGAAACAGCAAATAAATCAATACCCCGGTTATTAAAGCGGGAAGTGCCAAAATCTTTGCTCCCAGCCGCCAGCTGTACAGGGCGAGAAATCCCATGGCAAAAGGCATCAGACTTGACCCCAGACTACCGGCCACGGTAAAGATTCCCAAGGAAAATCCTTTCCTGTCCCGGCCCAGTTCGTCAGTAATCATAGCCATGCCGGTAGGGTGGTAACTGCTGGAACCAATTCCTGCCACCAGCACAAAAAACAACAGCGAAACATAGCCTGCACTAAAGCCGTATCCCAATACCCCTATGGCGGACAGCACCAGACCGAGAGAAAGAATGGTCTTTTTCCGTCCGGTATAGTCGGCCAAAAAGGAAACGGGCATCTGCATGCCTGAACCGGCAAAGGAGTAAATTGACATGATGAGCCCCATTTCAATGGGGGACAGGCCAAACTCACTCTTGATTTCTGATAGTATGGGTGTAAGTATGGTGACGTACCCGTCATTGGCCATGTGGGATAGCATAATAATAGACATTTTTAATTTGTAACCAATTTCTTTGCCTTTTTCTCGCACTTGTGATAAAGCCATGCAATTTTCCTCCTGCAGTCAATATATAAATATATTAACACTCTTATTTCAATTGTGCTATAGACTTCATAATATGGGAAAGAAAGTAGAAACCGGCATAGCAGCCGCTTGTACACGTGACCGTTTAGGAGGTTTTAAATTTAACATGACTACTCTTCGTGGAAGAAAAGGGTCTACATAACAACCGGGCCTTTAAAATATTTAACATAATTATCCTCTTTGCACTGGCGTCCCTGGTTCTGGCACTGATGCCCAACCATACAAAGCTGGATGGACAGCATACTGCTGTCCCCAAATTTTTTAACGGTATTTTTGTTAAAGCGAACACTTGTTTGTCAGGTGCAGGCACGTTGTGTTAAAATAAATACAAACCACGGTTTGAGGTGATGCCTGTGCAGCTGCTGGATAAATTAAGAATTTTAGCCGCTGCCGCCAAGTATGATGTATCCTGTTCTTCCAGTGGTAGCACGCGCAAAAATACCCCCGGAGGTTTGGGTAATGCCAGTTACTCCGGCATCTGTCACAGCTGGACCAGTGACGGCCGGTGCATCTCTCTGCTAAAGATATTGTTTACCAACTACTGTGTCTACGACTGTGCCTACTGCGTCAACAGGGTTTCCAACGATTTACCGCGTGCGCTTTTTACTCCCGAAGAGGTAGTGGCGTTAACCATTAATTTCTACCGGCGGAACTATATTGAAGGTCTCTTTTTAAGTTCCGCCGTATATAAAAATCCCAGCTACACAATGGAGCTGCTGCTAAAAACTGTAAAAAAGCTGCGGGAAGAAGAAAACTTTAACGGCTACATTCACCTGAAGGCCATACCGGGAGCCGACTTTAGTCTCATTGAAGAGGCGGGCAAATATGCTGACCGTATGAGCGTCAATGTGGAACTGCCCTCAAGTGAAGGCTTAAAGTTACTGGCTCCGCAAAAAAAACACGAAGCCATAATAAAACCCATGAGTTTGTTAAGTTCAAAAATTACGGAGAGAAAGGAAGAAAAGAAAAAATATAAACAGGCACCCAAGTTTGTGCCCGCCGGACAATCAACGCAGCTAATTGTGGGTGCAACACCTGACAGCGACTTACAGATCATGAAGCTGACAGAAAACCTGTACGGGCAGTTTAAATTGAAAAGAATTTACTATTCAGCTTATGTTCCGGTATCCAATCACCCGCACTTACCCAATATTTCAGCCCCGCCGTTGCTACGGGAACACAGACTTTATCAGGCGGACTGGCTGTTACGCTTCTATGGATTTAGCGCCGGGGAACTGCTGGATGCTGATAATCCAAATTTTGCTACGGATTTGGATCCCAAAACCGACTGGGCCCTGAGAAATCTTCACTTATTTCCCGTAGAAATAAACCGTGCTGATTACGAGATGCTGCTGCGTGTGCCGGGAATAGGAATTAAGTCTGCCAAAAGAATTGTAGCGGCCAGACAGGTTGGCCCCCTGAACTATTCAGACCTGAAGAAGATTGGCGTGGTGTTAAAAAGAGCAAAGTATTTTATTACCTGCAGAGGCAGGTACTACGGGGCAACGGTTGTGGAGCCGGAACACATTAGAAACAAACTGCTTGCCGGCAGTAAGAGTTACCAGCCGCAGTACCAGCAGCTGTCTCTGTTTTCCTTGTACCCAGATATTTTTGCCGCAGATGAGCAATTATCCAGGATTACGGGGGAGTTGTAAATGCTGGATTACATTTATGACGGTAGTTTTGACGGTTTGTTAACCGCCGTTTACGAAGCCTACTACCGGAAAGAGACACCGGAAAGAATAATGAGCGAGCAATGTTACCAGGAAAACCTGTTAAGCACAAAGCTGTACGTGGAAACGGATACGGTCAAAGCCAATAAGGTTTACCAGGCTATCAAGAACAAAATATCCTATGGTGCCCTGAAAAATGTATTCTATGTCTTTTTGTCGGAACTGCCCGAAGCAGGGACAATCATCTACCATTACTTGAAATTAGGATGGAAAATTGGTAATCAGGTGGACAAGCACCTGACAGATGACAGGGTACTAACAGTACACGATATCAGCCGGAAAGTTGGCCGGGAAAGGCATTTAATGCTGGGATTTATCCGCTTTCGCCAGCTGGAAGGAAATATTTACTATGCTCCCATGGAACCGCAGTATAATATCGTTGGGCTTGTGGCCGGACACTTTGCCAGCAGGCTGGCGGACCAGAATTGGATTATTCATGATGTAAGGCGGGGAATAGGTGCGGTTTATAACAGGAAAGAGTGGATAATAACCAATATTGATGTGAAAGAATTGAAGTTTAGCGAGGAGGAACGTAATTATCAACAACTGTGGAAAGAATACTTCAACAACATAGCCATCAAGCACCGGTTTAATCCCGTGCTGCAAAAAAGTAACATGCCCACAAAGTATTGGAAACATTTGGTTGAACTAACTTGATCTAAACTATCCAATAACTGTAGCATGTTATCCTTAACCGGTGAATAGTTTTTTCGGTAGGTAGTTCTAAGATTTTAAGTAACAGGTAAAAAAAATTAACAGTGCACGTGTCAAAATAAACAGCCAGTGTTGAAAAAACAAGTTATGTTGTCATGAAAATACCCACGGCCGTAACACTGTAATCATCATGGACGAGGACATGTGAATTCTTTCACTTTCTATAAAGAAGGAAGGAAGGGAGGGAGGGAGGCAAAAATATAGAGGCTTAAAGTCCACCTGCAGCCCTTGCATTTACAGGTGTAATCAGCCCTGGAGCAAATTTAAGACGCCCGACAACGGATTCTACGGCTTAGTAATATTTAGGGCTTAAGACAAAAATAAATAATTCATAGTATATGATTTAAACTATACTGAAAACAATACTAAAAATTAAAATCACTAGAAACGGCAGTTAAGACATGCAATTAGAGAGCAGGATACAGTATTAAAGATAATGCTGCAGGATACAAAGCATAAGAAGATGATGGCAACCCCAACATAGATTCCGGGAATCGGAACGCCCTTCCGGCCAGAATCTCTTGTTAGTTTACATAATATGTATTATAGGAAGTTATAAATGCGTCCGTTAACGTAATGTAGTTGTACATTCCCCGGCAGGAGCTCAGGGAATAAGCTCGCAAGGGTCTCCACTTTCCGTTTCTCCGTTGAGGGCACTGTCAGTAGTGCGGTTACAAGTACGGTGTATTCTTTCCGCGTATCAAGCACCGGCGCCAGATAGGATTACGTGGCCGGTCATACTCAGCCAACAACTGCTGCGATGTTAATTTTTTCGTTCCCGGCACATGTAAACTTGGCTTCTTTTAAGTAGTTAATTCTGTTTATCTATAGCCATCAACAGAATAATACATCAGATAGTGACTTTTGTTCCCCGTTTCCCGGCACCTACTCTTGTTCTCTTCATAAAAAAACTCCCTGATAAGTTAACATAATATCAGGGAGTAGGGCGAGAATTTTTAGTTAACTGTTCTCTGAAAATAAAGTTATTAACTATTTATTCACTGAAAGTGATTAGGAAGAATTAGGCAGGTTCAAAGCTTAGGGATTAAGGGAGAATAAACGGCCACTACGAAATGTTGTTGGTGACGTATACATTAATGTTAACCAACCCCCCGCTTAGTTTTATTAAGGACGAAACGCCAAAACCGGTTACATTGAGGGAGGAAGTATTGAAATGGGCAAGAAATCGAAAAGGCCAAAATTGTCCATTCCATTGTCAAAAATAGAAGTCGTTATTGAAGCCGCTACTGCTTTGATACTATTAACTTCTATTGCTGTGCTTGGGCAGAATTGGGGGCTAATCAAGTATAAATATAAAATTCCTTCACACTACGGTATGGGCGGTCCAGATGCATGGACCGAAAGTAAAATGTTTTTAGTGTTTCTTCTTATAGTTATCATAATTTTCTACTTAGGATTTACAATATTGAGCAGGTTTCCTCACATTTTTAACTACCCTAAACCTATAACACAGGAAAATGCAAGAAAAATATACCTGCTCTCTCGGACAATGATGACATTGCTTAAATTAGAGATAATTTGTATCTTATTTGCTTTTGAATGGGATATGGTTCAAAAGTGTTTTCAATTGTCTTGATTGTAATACCCTTGATAACTGTTGTTGGATTTGTTTTCGTTATGGTACGAGATTCATCATAAACACAGCGAAAAATTTTTATTATCCTTTTTTCAAGGAACGGACAAAAGTAAACAACTTTTTTATTATTGAACATTAACGGGAACCAGGAGCTCTTGGCCTGGGTAGATGTCAGCACTGGACAGGCCGTTGATTTCTCTGATCCGATAGATGGTCAGGCGCAGATCCCCTTTGACGCCCAGTTCCTTACAAATGGACCAGAGGGTGTCTCCCCTCTCTACCACTACCACAGCAAGGCCACTGTCACTTCCTGCCCTGGCTTCGCTAAAATCAAACACAGCGGCACCCAGGATAAAAATCATTGTTATAACCAAAACACCTGCCAATAATGCCAACCTGCGACGGATGGCGGTCTTGTTTATTTTCACCCTGCGTCTGCTCATAGTTTCAACCTCCACCAAACATATGTTCCGGGTTATGTATATCATAGCACGAACATATGTTCTGGTCAAGGGATTTAAGTAAAATATTCGAACGCTTGTTTGCGATTTTTTGTATCCTTTGATATACTTTAACATAAAGATAAATTTGTTATACAGTTACCCAGGAGGTTTATCATGAGTAGTTACGAACAGTTGTCAGCCCGCCAGCAGGCCATTTTGGATTTCATCCGCAAGGAAATTAACACCAGGGGGTACCCCCCTTCCGTCAGGGAAATAGGCAAAGCAGTTGGCTTGAGTTCCAGTTCCACCGTTCACAGTCACTTATCCCAACTGGAAAAATTGGGTTTTATCCGTCGCGACCCAACAAAGCCACGGGCTATTGAATTGCTACACAATGCCCAGCCGGGCAGTCACCAGGAACTAACTTCTATTCCCTTGGTGGGTCAAATCACTGCCGGCGAGCCCATCCTGGCCGAAGAAAATATTGAAGAAACCTATCTCTTTCCTTTAGATTTGATTAATCACGCCGGGGAACAGGTTTTTATGCTGAAAGTACGTGGTGACAGCATGATTGAGGCGGGCATCCATGATGGAGACTACCTATTTGTGAGACGGCAAACAACGGCCAAAAACGGGGATATTGTTGTAGCCCTGTTAGGAGAGGAAGCAACAGTCAAAACCTTTTACAAGGAGAAAGATGTTATTCGCTTGCAACCGGAAAACAGTAGTTTAAAGCCCATTATCACTAAAAATGCTAAAGTTATCGGTAAGGTCATCGGCTTATATCGAACCATATATTAATAAAGGAAGACCTGTGAAAAAGGTCTTCCTTTATTAATTATTAATGTCATGTTGCTTCCCAGATAAGTTGATTATCCTCACAGTACACTTGTACCTGGTTTGCCATATCTTTACCTTGCTGCTTTTTAATAGCTTAAGGTAACGCCCGTAAGCGGTTGTTTCTAGTTCTTCCTTGAGTAAAAGTTTCTCCCGTTTGTTTTTGTCTCTTTCTGCCCGGATGGGGTTTCGCACCACATATCTTATTCTTCTTTATTTTCTAGACAAACAACAGCGGTACAAACGTAATAAGAAGTAAGACAAACACGCTGACGTAGACGACCAGCTCGAAGATGATTAAAGCCCTGCTCTTGGCAAATTTGCTGTGATGCTCCTTCTCCACAAGCTCTACACCTTCATCAACCTGTTGCTTTTCCAGCCACTCCTGATATTCCAGAGGGTGTTCCGCTTTCATGTGCTCGCGGGAAATGTTTCCCGTCAGCCATACCTTGCTTGTCGGAAACACGTGCGGGTTAAAGTGAACCGCAAAGAAATGTCCGATGACAATTGCCAGCATGGCCACAAAGGCTTCGTTGGTATGGGCAATCCTTACTATCTGCAGTACCCAGCGAGGCAGCACGCCAAAAATCTCGGGAAACCACAACATTAGACCCGAACCACCCATGACGATGATTCCCCAAAATACCGCTAGGTATTCAAATTTTTCCAGGTAGGTGTACCTGCCGTACTGTGGCGGTTCCTTGACAATTCCCAGGAGGTACTTGGCGTGATGGATGGCGTCCTTGACGTCCTTCATGGCCGGAACCATACTCATGGGCAGGTTTCTCTTGATAGCGAGGTCTATCAGCCAGATTACATGATACACGCCGCTGATCAGCATGAGAACACCAAAGGTTAAATGCATCATAAACATGGTTTTGAAACTGCCGAACAGGGTTACTACTACCTGAGCCCAGGGCCACTGGGCGTATTTAATGGGAAAACCCGTTATAATTAGCATGAGCACACTGACCATCAGCAGAAAATGCTGGTAACGCTGGTGCCTGTTAAACCGCATGATTTCTCTCGGCAGTACCTGCCTGCGAGCATCCATAATACTCCCTCCTTTTTACGCCTTAAGACTCTTTTGGGATGTTTTCTCCTGCTTTTTGGATTTATTTAAGCTGCACAACTGACGGAGCAGCTCAAAGATGACGATGGTACCGTCTTTAGTTGCATCAAATAAGATAAGAACTATGAAGATTTTCCAAACGATATAGAGCGGAAATGCCTTTTCTTTATCCCAGGGGGTGACATGTTCCGTCCCGTTGGCAAAGCCGTCCCTGGCATAGAAATGACAGGTAGCACAGGTTTCCGGCCTATTGGCTGCCGAAACCATGGACTGCGGGTCATCTGCGGCCAGTATATTATGCGTTCCATGGCAATCGGTACAAGTTGCCGCTTCAGCATAACCTAATTTTTCAGCTTTCCCGTGGAACGAGTAATTATAAGTTTCCCACACGTCTCCCTGGTGGCACCGTGCGCAGTTTTCCGCAACGTTTAACCGGTAGCTGAGTGCCCGGGGATTTTCCTTTTTCAAAATATCGTGGGTTCCGTGACAATCGCTACAGTATGCCGTATTTTCCCGTTGCTGTGCTAGTTTACCGTGTACACTGCTTTTGTAATCTTTGGCAATGTCTGCATGGCAGGTTTGACAGGATTCTGTAATGCTTTGCATTAATTCCAAACCGTAAATGGGGTTTTTGTGAGGAATTTCCTCCACTCCTTCCTGGTGGCAACTGGTACAGGCGTTGGTACCGTGCATTGAGCTCTGATAAATGTCTCTGGAAACGTAAAGAGATTTTATCTCACCGTTTACCTTAACAGTAAATCCTTTCTGGCCGTGACACTGGAAACACTTTTCATTGACAACTGCTGCATCGGAAGCAAAAGCAGACCTGCTGAAGAGAAATAGCCCGAAAAACACTCCGGAAAATATGATCAAGCAAAAGGTCAGGACAAACAAAGCTGTAAACATGTAGGCAAAATAATTACCCAGCTTATTTTTCCACATAAAACTCACTCCTTTCTTTCAGGTGGCTATTTATCCCGGCAGATCTCCAGCTCACCTCTCAAGGCTGGGAAGGCCTTTGGAATGAGTCTTAGTGGATTTGTGGTCAATGCTGATGCTGATCTAGAAAATTAAGTGGTAAACCAGGGTGCCGACGAAGAATACTCCGGAAAACGTAATCAGGGCAAAAGCTGCGATGAACCAAGCGGTTAAGAAGTACGTTAAAAAATTACCCAAAGGCATTCGTAACATAAGTCTCACCTCTTTCTTTCGAATTTTGGGCTAGCGACTTGAAGTTAAGCCAAGTGTCTATTTGCCGGTAAACTTAATAACCTGTGATTCATCGCTGTTGACGTCATCGGTAAGCTTGAACTCAATGTTTTCTATTCCGTTGGTGTTAATGTGAATGTAACGTTTACAGTGACGGCACTTGATGATGATGGTGTCCTGTTCAATTTGGCAAACAATCTTTTTACACTGGCAGCGAAAGAAGTTATTCAACAGCAACAACCTCCTTTGAAAAAAATTTTTTGACCGAGACATTAAAATCAAAAGACTAGCTTCCACTTGAACCCCATAACTTTGTAGCCCCAAAAAACTTTTCCTACGAAGGTTAATGTTTTAAACGGATATTCTCCAATTTAATGGTGCTAGTCTTTTTGGCTAAAGTGCCCTCAGACACAGACCTGTAACATTATAGTTGTAAGAACATAAAAGGCTGGTACCAACATGTCATTGGTCACCAGCCTTTGGGACTTAAAGTCTCCCGGACTTCGGACGAGAAATCTTATGCTGTTTTAACGGCAGTTTACAAAATCTGCACTTCATCATCGATCTTAAAACGTGCATCAATTAGTCCTTTGGTATGAATATGAATGTAACGCTTGCAGTGGCGGCACTTGATAATTACCATATCGCCCTTGATTTGACATACAATTTTCTTACACGTACATCGAAAATCCTTCATAATCAGCCTCCTTTCCAAACAGCAAAAGGCTAGCCTCCCTTCAAGACTAGCCTTTTGACTTAAAGTCTATAGACTAAAACTTTACCCTACCCCGATATTCACTTTTTCATCTTTGATATTGGATTCTACCTTAACAGTACCTTTGGTTCGAATAATAATGTACCTTTTACAGTGACGGCACTTGATGACAATATTATTGCCGTCTACCTGACATATAATTTTATTGCAAACACAGCGTAAGTCTTTCATATAAAATCCCCACCCCACCTTTTCCTATACCAGTTATAAGAAGCTCTCTCTCACCCCACCCTCTTGCTCTAAAAATTTTAAAAGCTAGCCCTCTAGGACTAGCCGTAGAATATATACCATTCTTTGACTCACCCTACAGGATACCGGTCTTTAAATTTTTTCCTTTTAAATTGTATACACAATTGTACGTTTGTTCACAAACTTTCTTGCCGTTTGCTTCTTTACTATATCTTATTCGCGGGCTTTTTAAAAATTCCTTCCCAGGATTAAAAACAAGTTGTAAATTTTTCCCAAAAGAAAAAGTGGCAATAATACTTTGCCACTCAACAGGTGTTTCTCAGTTTACCGTTTTTGGGAGTGACACGCGGCACAACTGGTTGCAGCGTGACACTGATAGCACTGTGTATCGCCATCTGCACGAACTTTATCCGGGTGTTTTCTTTCCCAGTCGGACTGGTGTAATATGAAATGACACTGCTCGCAGTAAACGCTGGTAGTTGGCGGTGCTACGGCATTTTTCGGTTCTTTTTCCCGGTTATGGCATGCCAGGCATCCCTGCGAAAACTTCCGAGCTTTTTCGGGGTGGTCTACGGAGTAAACTTTGGTGTGGGTTACCGGACGTTGGATGTGGCAGTTATAACAAAAACCGTTGGTGCGTGCTTCACGCTGCACATTTACCAGTGCATCAGCAGTTTCATCATATGCTTTCTTCTTGGCAACGTTATATTCATGACACTGGTTGCAACTGGTAATATCCAAAAAGGCTTCACGCCCGTGTTCCGTACCCCATTTTTCTCTATTATGGGACTCCGGAGCTTCCTTGTCAGTGTGGCAGGTACTGCACTCCCGGGGTGCTTTTGCCCCGTTGTGGCACTGCATACACTTATCCATTTCTATTCTATTACCGAAAGTGGCTAGCTTTTCTGCCATTTCCAGTGTTACGGCCTCGGGTGCGACGCCCTGTTTAACTATAAGCTCGTCGTTAACGTTGGCATGAACAACATTTTCGTGACAGTCTATGCAGTCAATTCCTTTTTGCATATGCAGGCCGTGAGGAATCAACAAGTCACCCGGCGGTGTGACAATTCGCTCTTTACTGTGGCAGTCTAGACAAATCTGGTCCTGAATAAACTTCTCATTCTCCACGGGTAGTCTGTAACGCCCGGTAAATTCCCTAAAAACAAAGGTTGCTACAGACACGTTTTTGTGACAGGTAATACAATCAAATCTGTTATGTGCCGTAACCTGCCAGGTTTTAACCTGTGGTTGCATTACATGACAGCCTAAACAGGCATCGGGATCTTTAATGTGATTGGAAAAGAACAGCAATGCATAGCCTATCACTACTATACAGGCTACCAGCAAAAACTGCTTAATACGCCTGCCAAGCCTTTTTTGCCTGACAGGTATGCGTGTGTGTGGTGTGGACATCATATTAATTTTTCACCTTCCTATTACATTAAACCTATAGGTAAAAATGCTTTGAGAAACCAAACAAGAATTATGGCGTATAAAATCATTTCCGTAACAATTAATGCTCTGTTATTGCTGTGCTTACCACTCATTATTTTCCCTCCCACTTACGTTTTCAAATTTGAGGAAGGTTTCTTGCTACCAACGGTATCTGCATCCTTGCTGGAACCTTTCTTTTCTTCCTCTAAGATGCGTGCTAATTCTACCGGGTGCTCATGTTCCATTAATTCATGCGACATCTTGCCGTGGAACCATACAAAGTTCATTGGGAAGAAAGTAGGACTGAAGTGAACATTGTAAAAATGCCAAATGAATATGGCCAAAATAGCCAGCATTGCCTCGTCGCTATGAGCCACCCGCGTAGATTCAATCAACCACCGTGGGAAGTATGTTGCCGCAATATCAGGGAACCACATCATCAAACCAGAACCACCCATGATGGCCATACCCCAGAATACTGCCCAGTAATCAAACTTTTCCTTGTAGGAGTATCTATCAAACTGCGGCGGTTTATCGGTTAACCCTATGAGATATTTCATGTTATGAACCAAATCAGTTACATCCTTAAAGGTTGGAAATGCAGCTGTACTGATTTCTCGTTTTACTAGCGGATAAACCACCAAATAGATCAAGTGATATGCGGCACTGGCCAGCATAATGGTGGCACCGATTAAATGCACCGTAAACATGTTGTCAAATCCGCCAAATAGTGCAGTTACCTTGGGAGCCCACCATGAGTGGTTATACTTGATAGGTAAACCTGTTACGGTACACATTATGAAACTGGTAAACATCATAATGTGCTGTAATCTCTGGTGTATGTTGAAACGCTCAAATTTTCTATTTTTGTTGAGATTAGACAATTTTCCTTCCCTCCTCTCTCAAGCTATATTTAGCTGCCGCGTCTAGCATCTCTGTAGCGACGGAACAGTTCCAACTCAATATGGATAATCAAGAGAACAATGGTAATTATTGTCAACCAGGTGAAGAATTTCAGGGTATAGTACATGGGCTTACCTGGTCCGTCTGGTTCAAAAGTCCAGTGTTCTACACCTTCGGCAAAATTGGGTTGTGCCTGATTGTGGCAGGAGGCACATGTTTCAGGAATGTTGTCCTTATGAACCGTTGACTTGGGATCTTCCGGTCCTAAAATGCTATGTCCTGTGTGGCAGTCAACGCATGTTGCCGCCTTGGTACTGCCAAGCGATACTGCCTTGCCGTGGAAGCTTTCAGCATAGCTTTCAGCTATATGACCGTCATGACACTTGGTACATGTTTCGGTAATATTAGTGCGGTTTACAAGAGATAACGGATCTTCCTTTTTGCGGATATTATGAGACCCATGACAATCTGAACAACCTGCCGTTTCTTTTCCTTCAGCCTGCAACATACCGTGGATACTATCCCGGTATTCTTTGTTTACATTTCCGTGACAGGTTTGGCAGCGCTGATCTATTTTTCTTTCAAGTTCTTCACCGTAGACCACGTTTTTGTGCGGTATGTTCTGGACATCAGCATGACAGGTTTCACAACTGTTTGTACCATGAATAGATTGCTGGTATTGTTCCACATCTACATAAAGGGGTATTGTTTCACCATCATGCTTTATGGAAAAATCCTTGTTCCCGTGACACTGCAGGCATTTTTGATTTTTTGCAGCAGCATCTGTGGAAGCTGCGGCAACTGTAGTACCTACTAAAATTGTTAATATCCCCACTAGTACTACCAGCAGTATCTTTCTCGAGTTCATTTTGGGGTCACCCCTTTCTCATAGAATGATTTTTTGTGCTAATTGTGGTTGGACAATAATAATTTTATGACAGATATTGGACCTTTTTCTCACCCCCAGATGTAGTTTCAATTCCTTTGGTATTTATAACAATAAATCTTTTGCAATGGCGGCATTTGATTACAACAATCTTTTCGTCAAGTTGACACACGATTTTTCCACATTGGCAGCGTAGATTTTCCAGTTGCTCAACTTTTTCTTTTTCCATACTATCCTCCTTTCCTGAAAATTTACATAAAAGGCAGCCAAGCAATAAATATTGCGGAAATGAATGCTGCTGTAGTAATTGCTAAACCTAACACCAATGTGGAAACAGAAGACAGCAACCCGTCTGCCCAGCCAATACAGTATCTGGTAACATACATCCCTGATGCAAGACCGAAGACTACGGCGAACAACTGACCCGTAATAACCAACAAGCCCTTGAACACTTCCCCCTTCTAAAAATTTCCCTTTCTCCTCACAAAAAACCTTCAGGATACGCGCTTTTTTTTTTGTAATAAAGTAATCTGTTGCCGAGTCCCTATCCCTCCTTTTTCGGGAAATTTGTCCGGGACTTCTTTGGGCCGTGGTAATTTACACAGTCATTAAACATAAAAATGGCTGGCTTGTTTAGATGCAAAAAGCCAGCATTACTTGCTGGCCTCTGGACTTAAAGTCTCCGGACTTTTTGCTTTCTTTCCTAATTAAGTTGTCGTTAGTGCTTTCACAACTTATATTATAAATTATGTTCGCTAAGAGTTTAAAAAATCCTTCCTAAAAAGAGATAATTTTTGAACTTTTGAAACTAAACTAAACTAAATTTTATACCTAAAATCGCAAGTGAAAAGACATTCCTGTAGAATATCACCGATTTCAAAGCTAATAACCAGAAATATCCATACCTCCCCTCTGCCCCATTCCGATAAAGGCCTGATGCTTACTTGCCGGTTATAAATTAAAATTTATCATTTTTTTGTTCATATTTTTTCAAGGGCCAGTTGGACAATCCTGCTGACCAACTGGGGAAAACTGATGCCTGCAGCCCTGGCGGCATCGGGAAACAGGCTGGTTTCAGTCATACCGGGCATGGTGTTTACCTCCAGCAGGTATGGTTCTTCATTTTCATCAATGATGAAGTCTACCCGGGCCAAACCCTGGCAGAACAAAGCCTTAAAAGTTTCTTTGGAGTACCTTTCCACCTTTTTTGCTGCTGCATCGGAAACGCGCGCCGGAATAATATGTTCACTGAGACCTTTGGTATATTTGGCCTTGTAGTCATAGACTCCCGTATGCGATACAATTTCAATCAAAGGCAGTACCTGCGGGTCTTCGTTGCCCAATAACGAGGCAGTAACTTCTGTACCCGGAATAAACTTTTCTACCAGGATGGTCCGGTCGTATTGAAAGGCTTTTTTCATGACCGCTACCAAGTCCGCTTCCGGCTCCACAAAATAAATGCCGATGGTTGACCCCTGGTTGGGAGCCTTTACAACCAGCTTCCCCGGTATTTCCCGGCGTATCTGCTGGGCACGGGCTGTTAAATCATCGTTTACATTAACTGTTGCGAAGGGTGCGGTGGGAATACCCTTGTTTTGCAGAATCTGTTTGGTTATAATCTTGTTCATGGACATGGCGCTGGCCAAAATACCGGGGCCGGTGTACGGAATACCGAGAGTTTCTAGGAGCCCTTGAATAGCTCCGTCCTCCCCGCCTTTTCCGTGTAAAGCAATAAAAGCCACGTCAGGATTCACCTTTTTTATATTGTCCATAACGTTATGATCAACGTCAATCAGGTGGGCGGAATAATTGGCCTCTAACAAGGCTTCATAAACTGCTGCACCGGTTCGCAGTGAAACTTCCCGTTCTGCAGAAAAACCGCCGTATAACACAGCTACTTTCGTCACGTGTTATCCTCCTTTTTGATGAGATTTTTTTACATTATTACTCAACAATTATATCAAAATTATACGAATTTGGCAGTAAATACAACTTGCAAAAAGTGATAAAACCTGCTACAATGTATAAGGCGAAAGGCGCAATACAAAATATTCAACGCAGGGGAGTAGCTCAATTGGTAGAGTAGCGGACTCCAAATCCGTTGGCTGCAGGTTCGAGTCCTGTCTCCCCTGCCACACGAGAAGAAGGGTATTTGCTCTTCTTCTTTTTTCTTTTAAGTTTATGTAATAATATATGTTTCTTGCCAAAATTGATGCCCTTTCATAGAAAAAATGGGTTGCCAAACAGGCAACCCATTTTTATTTTATTCAGCTGCTGCTTTTGCCTCTTCAATGATTTTTTCCGCAATATTTTGTGGCACCTCTTCGTACTGGGCAAATTCCATCTTAAAGCTGCCCCGTCCCTGGGTAATGGACTTCAGGTCAATGGCGTAACGGTACATCTCAGCCAGCGGTACCTGCGCTCTGATTACCTGGTTTTTACCCTGGGGTTCCATACCCAGAATTCGGCCGCGTTTGCCGTTTAAATCACCCATGATATCTCCCATGTAACTTTCGGGAACCGTAATCTCCACATTCATTACCGGCTCCAACAGCACAGGGTTGGCTTGCTCTATGGCCTTCCTAAATGCCAGGGCACCGGCGACTTTAAACGCCATTTCTGAAGAATCTACTGGGTGGTAGGAACCGTCTACCAAAACTACTTTGACTTTGGTTACGGGGTACCCTGCAAGAATACCTTCCTCCATGGCCTCTAGAACACCTTTCTCTACTGCAGGAATATATTGTTTCGGGACAGCTCCACCAAAAATGGTTTCTTCAAATTCAAAATGCTCTTCCGATGGAGATACATCCAGGAATACATGCCCATACTGGCCGTGTCCACCGGTTTGTTTTTTGTGCTTTCCTTCCACACGCTGTACCGCCTTGCGGATTGTTTCTCTGTACGGCACCTTGGGTGTGAAACTTTCTACTTCCACCTTAAATTTGTCCTGCAGGCGTTCCAAAATAATGTCCAGATGCAATTCTCCCATACCCGTCAGTAACGTCTGCTTGGTTTCGGTATTTTTCTCCAGTTTCAGTGTTGGGTCCTCTTCCATGAGTTTGCTCAAGGCATTACTAACTTTATCCTCATCCCCTTTTGATTTAGGCGCAATAGCTACCGTCAGGTTGGGTTCGGGGAATTCTATACCGTCTAGAACTTGCGGGTTATCCTTCGTGGTCAAAGTGTCTCCGGTAGTAGTATGTTGCAGTTTGGTTACCGCCGCAATATCCCCCGGCATCACTTCGGGTACTGACATTTGCGTTTTACCCTGCATGATATAGACGTTGCTGATTTTTTCGCTTTCTTCCTTGTTGGCATTGTACACGTTGGAATCAGCTTTAAATACACCAGAGAATACTCTGAAGAAAGTCAGCCTTCCCACATAGGGGTCGGACAGGGTTTTGTAAACCAGTGCTGCCAGGGGTTTGGACGCCAGGTTACTATCTTCAGCAGCGTCCACTGGCGAAGGCAGGTAATCCACGACAAAATCCAGCAGGAGGTCGATACCGATATTGTTTAAAGCGGAACCGCAGAGAACGGGAGCCACTTTACCGCTGGCCACCCCTGCTTTTAGTCCCTTTTTGATTTCTTCCGTGGTAAGTTCTTCGCCTTCCAAATATTTCATCAGTAGTTCATCATCGGCTTCCGCGGCAGCCTCAATCAGTTCTTCCCGGTATGTCTCGGCATCGTCAGCCAGGTCGGCAGGGATATCATGCTGGGTAGCCTTGCCGTTTTCATAAACATAAGCCTTCATATCTAAAAGATTTACCACACCTTTGAAATCCGCTTCCTTACCGATGGGCAGGTGTACCGGTGCAATGGTACAGCCTTCCAAAGTATCCTTCATGTTGTTGATTACGCTGTAAAAATCGGCATTTTCCCGGTCTAACTTGTTGATAAACGCAATCCGCGGCATATTCTTTTCGTTAGCATAGCCCCAAATAACCTCTGTCTGTACTTCCACGCCGGATACAGCGCACAAGGTAAACAGCATGCTGTCCACAACGCGCATGGCTGCTTTGACTTCGCCGATAAAGTCAGAGTAACCCGGCGTATCCAGCACGTTAATCTTCACATTTTTCCAAACACACGGAGCCAAAGCGGTATTTATGGTCACCTTTCTCTTAATTTCTTCTGGTAAATAGTCGGTGGTAGTATTTCCTTCGTCTACCTTGCCGAGCCTTGTCAGCACACCGGTATTAAAGAGCATTGCTTCAGCCAGTGATGTTTTTCCTGCACCACCATGGGCAACTAGACCGACATTTCTAATTTTGTCTGATTGAAATACTTGCATGCTTCTCCTCCTTTTACCATAATCCATATTTATTAACCAGGCTTGTCTCAACCTGATCAGAGCCTAAAAAATCCGTATTCAATTATTACATTTTTCCAAAAACTTTAAAAATCCTTTTTTACGTTAACAAATTTTTAATTTGTAAAATATTTCTTGCCCTGATACATAAAAATTATATCTAGGTCTTTCCAAATAATATATTCCCCAGGAAATATCCGGTTATTCTTTAATTTGTTTCCTTTTGTTTCTATACAACAATTAAACTGCATATAAATCTTAAGAATAGACAGGAGGTACAACATGACCAGACAGTCATTTCTCAAAGGAGCAGTTATACTGGTCACTGCCAGTTTCTATAACAGACTCTTGGGGTTCATATACAAAATTTTAACCGTACGTTTGGTCGGGACTGAAGGTATCGGCATTTATGAAATGGTCTTTCCCTTCTATGTACTGATTCTAGTACTGACGTCTGCTGGCGTACCCCTGGCAATCTCCAAACTGGTTGCCGAAGAGGTGGCCAGGAATAACCTGCGGGGTACCTACAGGGTCTTTTACATCTCCCTTTCCTTTTTAGCTTTAACGGGAACGACAGTAACAGCTGTTTTGTACAGAACTTTACCCATTTTAATTAAATATTTTTACAGCGACCCCCGGGTGTACTGGAGTTTTTGGGTCATGATACCCGGAATATTTATCATTTCAGTATGTTCAGCCTTTCGCGGGTTTTTCCAGGGGCTGCAGCATATGACACCCACTGCAGTCAGTCAGGCCGTGGAACAAACCATCCGCATTTTTGTTGGTCTCTGGTGTGCGCAGAAACTGCTTCCCTACGGGGTAGAATTTGCATCCATGGGTATGGCTATTGGCATGATTACTGGTGAGTTTGTAGGACTGCTATTGATGATTGGCATATTTGTGAGGAAACGACCGCGAGTACCACAGGGGATGCCGACACATAAATTCCGGCCTGCCCCTATCCTGTCTGTCATCAGGGCAATTTTTAACCTGGCATTGCCCATAACACTAACCAGAATAGTTTACAGTACTTCCATGACCATTCAGGCATCACTGGTGCCACAGAGACTACAGGCAGCAGGCTATACTTTACGCCAGTCCACGGAAATCTTCGGCCAGTACTCGGGAATAGCCGTGGCATTGCTGCACCTGCCAACCATGGTCACCATTTCTCTGGCAATCACGTTGGTACCTGCCATATCCGAGGCAGTGACCAAACACAATTACAGGCTGATCGCCCAACGAATTAACCAGGCATTACGGGTTACACTTCTACTGGGACTGCCCAGTACCGTAATCTTCTTGCTGTTTCCCTTTCGCTTGAGCGATATGCTCTTTAATAACGCTGAGGCAGGTATTCCCTTAAGGGTTTTGGGATGGGGGGCGGTCTTTCTCTACCTGCAGCAAACAACCACAGGCATTTTACAGGGTTTGGGCAGGGTAAAAACCTCCTTATTAAATGCTACCTGCGGTGCCACCGTAAATTTACTGGGCGTATATTATCTCACGGCCCTGCCTACTCTCGGCATTCGGGGCACGGCTGTGGCAGCAAACATCGGCGCGGTAGTGGTGGCTGTCCTAAATTTGCTGGCTATCAGGCATGCCGTGGGATTTAAGCTGAATATAAGGCACACCCTGTTGTTTCCGGTGGCCGCAGCTCTAACCATGGCTGCGGTCTCGTACCGGTTGGATATGTATTTCCAGACTTACAGTCCGTGGGCCATCATACCTATACTAACCGTCAGCGGTGGTGTTTATTGCATGTTTTTGGTAATGACCAAAACATTAAACCCTGGCCGGATACTGCGGCTTTTTTACCGATAACCTTTTTCCGCTTCATAAAAATACTCACCGCAGGTGACTATTTCAGTAAAGTATCCAAGTTCCAGTTTCTAATTTGTTCCAGAATCCTGTAATTGGTTAAATCAAAATGTACCGGGGTAATGGAAACATAATTATCCGACACGGCTACTAGATCGCTATCTTCCCGGCTGGCAATGTTCTCTACTTGTCCACCCAGCCAGTAATAACTTTTTCCCCGGGGATCTTTTCTTTCCTCCACGGAATTCTTATAACGTCTGATGCCCAAGGTGGTGACTCTGACTCCTTTGATATCTTCCAAACTCCCCTGGGGTACATTGACATTTAAAAGCGTTTCCCGGGGAAATTGCCTGTGCGCCAACGCGCGGCACAAATCCGTGGTTATCGATGCCGCAGTGGAAAAATCACTATTTTCATCATATGATACCAGGGAAACGGCAAGGGCGGGAATGCCTGCCATGATGCCCTCAATGGCTGCGGAAACCGTTCCAGAATACAATACATCCGTACCCAAATTGGCTCCCAGGTTAATGCCGGAAATTATTAAATCAGGTTTCTCCGGCAGCAGTGCTTCCAGAGCAAGCTTCACACAGTCCGCAGGTGTGCCGGACACGGCATACTGCATTGGTCTTACCTCGTTTGCCCTTAACGGTTTGTGGACAGTTATCCCATGTCCCGAGGCACTGCGTTCTCTCTCTGGTGCCACTACAAACACGTCGCCCAGCGGCTTTATATGTTCTAACAGCGTTTGAAGACCTTTCGCGTAAATTCCGTCATCATTGGTCAATAAAATTCGCATATATTGCTGATCCTCCGTCAAGTAGCTTAGTAATAAGGATGCAAATCACGGTAACAAGCTAAAACGGTCCAAAGGCCAGTACCTTAAAAACGCCTTTCCCTTGACCTTGTCCAGGGTCAACCAGCTACCCCAGACATGGCTGTCAAAACTCTTGTTTCTATTATCTCCCAAGACAAACAAAGCATTTTCGGGCACACGTACCGGCCCGTACTCGTAATCAGGCTTCACGTGCTGGTAGTCTTCCTCCAGCAGCTTTCCATTTATGTAAATATTTCCGTTTTTGATTTCCACAATTTCTCCTGGCAGACCAATTACCCGCTTGATGTAGTCATGCTCTGCACCCAGGCTGTCAGGCGGTGCAAATACGATAATATCGCCACGTTTTGGGGAGGTAAAATCATAGATGAACTTGTTAACGAGCACCCGGTCATGTATTTGTATAGTGGGAAGCATGGATCCTGACGGTATGACCCTGCCTTCCACCACATAAACCCGCAAAATCAAGGACAGTATCAATGCTAAACCGATGGTGGTAATCGTTTCTTTGACAAACTGGGCAAATCGCTTCACTGCCTTCATCCCCTAAATACGCTTAATACGCTAAAATATTTATTATAAAAGCTCTTACCTATAAGTATTCATTTCATTAACTTTATAGTACCATCAGCAAAGCATGTATGCAATGTCCTGCAGCGCGGGCAACGCAGCACCCACATTTGTCCGGAGGAGATTACCAGTTCCCACTCGTTCCGGGATAATGTAAAATAACATTTTAGACAGTAGCGCAACAACTCCACTGAATGCTCCCCCTCGCTTCCCCCTTTACTGCATATTATGACAAGAAGGAGCGCATTGACAAATTAAAGTCGGTTGCGCCCGGTTAAGACAAAGGCCATCAATCAAGTTTATAGATACTGATGGTCATGGTATCCTGGTTCTTATTAACGCCAAACATCAGCGACTTGTCCTTTAGATTCTTATTAAGAAAATCAACAATTTCATACAGCGTTTTACTGGCGGGAAAAGTTTTGGTGGCAAACGGTACCAGTTTTTCTTCAGACAATCTCCTTCCCCCTCTCTATATTTCACGTATCAAACTGAAGGCTTCAGCTCTGGTGGCTTCATTGGTCTTAAAGACACCACGTACCGCTGAAGTCAGAGTTTTGGAACCGGGCTTTTTGACCCCTCTCATGGTCATGCACATGTGCTCGGCCTCAACCACCACAATAACCCCCAGTGGTTCCAGAGCTTCCATGATGGAATCGGCAATCTGCGAAGTCAGCCGCTCCTGCAGTTGTGGTCTTTTGGCAAATCCTTCCACTACCCGGGCCAACTTGCTTAATCCTGTTATCTTGCCTTTGCGGGGAATGTAGGCAACATGGGCCTTACCGTAAAAAGGCAGCAGGTGATGTTCGCACATGGAATAGAGAGGTATATCCTTCACCAGCACCATTTCCTCGTGTTCCTCAGTAAACAGGACCTGCAGGTGTTCTTTCGGATCCTGCTCCAGACCGTAAAAAATTTCTTTGTACATCCGTGCCACTCTTTTAGGGGTATCTTTTAGCCCTTCTCTATCCGGATTTTCACCAATACCCTCAAGGATCATCTTGACACCGGCCTCAATCTTCTTCAAATCCATTAAAAAACCTCCTAACTTTTGCAGGACGGAACCTTAAAGTCTAAATAACGCCCAGCACCTTATGGAGTTGCGGCAGGATTCTTACGTCGCTTAAATAACGCGACATCTCCCACTGGCGCTTGAAAAGAGTTTCAACAGAGACAAGAGTTTCATTATTCTGATTTGTTACCGGCTGCAGCACTAGCGGAATTGCCCGGTTGATACCTGCCACCAGTTGCGCAGCCTTCTGCACGGCTTCATTATCAGTTTCCGGGGTAATTACCACTTTAACATATACAACACACCGGTGGCTGCTGCAGATTTTAAGAAATTCCTCGTGCGACTGCCAGGGGGTCTCCCGCACGGCAGGAGCAAGCTTTATATCCATGCTAACAATATCTATGGTATCAATTACTGTCTCCAGTGCATCGGGCAGCGTGCCGTTTGTTTCCAGCAGCACTTTGCCACCGTTTTCCTGCCAGTATTTGCTTATTTCTTTCACGCTTTCCGGTTGCAACAAGGGCTCGCCGCCGGTAATACTGAGACTGTGATGCCTGCCGGGGAACAGCCTTCCCAGTGCAACCCGTAAAGTATCAATATCAACGGGATTCTTAATGTCCTCAAAGTCCTGACGGGTTGGTGTTATTTGGTATTTTCCCCTCTCCGGTACCTGGTGGCTGGCAGGGGTGTCGCAATACTCACAATTTAAGTTACAGCCGGCCAGCCGTAAAAATACCTGCCTGGCCCCGGCAAAAATCCCTTCACCCTGAATGGAGGAAAACACCTCGCAGACGTTGGTATTCAAGTTAGCCACTTAGTCCACACCTCTAACCTTGCAGCGAGCTTTAGCCATGGATGCAATCTCCGCAGCATAAGCCCGCATTACTGTTTGTGCAAATTTCTCCATATCATCAATCTGCAAATCAGTCAAGGCAGCAGTTTTTACCGGAGTTCCCTCGTTGGTTATGTTCAAGCCCACATGGATCAAGCCCGATACCGGGCTCAAGGTGGCTATGGATACGGACAGCTTACCGTCTTTATAATAAAGGTCATCACCGTTCCTTAAAATACTGGCCCCGGTTATACTCTCGAGAAGTTCCTTGATGATACAGATCAGCAGGCGCTGTCTCGCAATCAAAAACATAAAATCCTTATCAAAATGTTCCACAACGAAGTGAAGCATCCGGTCAGCAGCAATGGGAGCATTGGACAACACGTCCTCCAAATCCACCATTTTGTCCAGCTTAACGTGACACGGACCCTGAAAACTGACAATGGCATCTCCCTGAATACCGAATGTGCGGTAGGCAAATAGCGAACTTAACTGGGTACCGTCATAGGTTATTTCCTCACTGGTCCAAAAATACCGGAGCATTGACTTTTGCCTCCTTTAAAGCTCTTTTCAAGCGCCGGCAGCTTTCACAGGTACCGCACATTGTGTCACCGCCACCATAGCAACTCCATAGATACTGCCAGGGAATATTTACGCGTTCCCCGACAGCAACGATTTCCGCTTTGGTCATCTCCTGTGTGGGAGCCCACACCTGTACCTTGTTGCGCGTGGCCAGTTCCAGGTACTGATTGGTCCGGTCAACAAATGATTTGCTGTTGTCCGGGAAGGTCTGCGCTTCCTCCCTGTTTAACCCAGCTATGACATAGTGTGCCTCCAGGCTTTCTGCAAAAGAGGCTGCGATGTTTATAAACAAACCGTTTCTATTGGGAACCCAAACAGCTTTTCCCGTCTTTTCCACTATTTCGTTACAGAGTAGTTCCTCTTCCTCCAGTTGCGGTATAGATCTTTCTGCCTGCAAGACGGACGTGTCTATTTCGCTTAACCAGGGCAGAGAGATGATCTTATGGGGCACCTCGTAGTAACTTGCGATATCCCCAGCAGCCGTAATCTCCCTTTTTGCCGCCTGCTGTCCGTAGTCAAAAGTAAGCGCCAATATCACATCCGTTTTTTCCCTAGCTAACACCATGCTGACAACGGAATCCAGTCCACCGGATAATAAAACTATTGCCCTTGACACTAATCTTCACGCTCCCGGTAGGTAGCCGAAGTTTCCGGGGATTCCCATACCCTAACATAATCTACTACCACACCTGAAGGAAGTTTGCCCTGCATTTCCCGAAAGATAGTGCCGGCAATATTCTCGGCAGTGGGATTTTGCTCCGAGAATTCCGGCATTTCATTTAAATAAACATGATCATAGCGCTTTATTAAATCATTTACAAGAGACTTCAAATGGCGAAAATCCACCAGCATTCCCTGAGAATTTAATTTGTCTCCCCGAACGCCAACCTCAACAGACCAGGTATGGCCGTGAAGGTTTGCACATTTTCCCTGATAATTTTTGAGCAAATGAGCAGCATCAAAACTTTTCCTAACCGTCAGTATGTACATTGCTACTGCCTCCAACCAGACTTTTTCGACACAATTATGTAATTTTCTTGTTCAACTATAATTTTCCCTGCAATAACACAAAATAAATCACAAAAAAGTAAAAAAGTCCGCCTGTGGCGAACCTTTATTCAACCAGTCCCAGTGAACGGTTATAACAGTCTACTGCTTTCCCGTGTTCCCCTATCCCATCCAAAGCTAATCCCAGCAAGTACCATAAATTTTTTATTGAAGTCCTGGGAACCAACTGGTCCACTTTTGTTTCCAATTGATAAACCGCCTCGTCATATCTGCCGCATTCAATCAAACACTGGATAAAGCGTTCCAGGTAAACCACGTTTTGCCGGTTCAATTCCACTAATTTACCGTAATAATTTAGTGCTAAATTGTCCTTGCCAATTTTCACCAGACAGTCGGCAATGCTTAATAACAGATTTTCATCTGCCGGGTTACAGCGGTATAGTTCGTCCAGCTGACTGATAGCCTGGTGGTAATTACCCAGGTAAAAGTCGGCTATGGTCAAATTTAACTGAATTTGGGTAAATGCCGGCGATTGCTCACCCTCGCATTGTCCTAGTGCTCTGGAAAAGTAGTTGATGGCTGTTTCATAGTCACCTTTTTCCGCCAGGCAGACACCGATATTATTCAGTTCGTCACAACTGAGACCGTCGACTAACCTTTCCAGCCTTCGATAATGTTGTAACGCGGCTTCTACGTCACCGCTTTTAAAAAAAGCCAGGGCCAAATTCCGGTACAGGTTCTGGTCCCACGGTGCCCGGTGCAACGCCCGGGAAAGATAATATATAGCCTGGTCATAACACTCCTGCATTATTAAACTGTATCCCAGGTCGCACAGTGCCTCCTGGTGACCAGGCTTCCTGGAAACGATTTGCACCAAGTTAGAAGTAGCTTCTTTGTAATTTCCCAATTTGATTTGACATTGGGCCTTCCGCAGTTGAGCATTGATGTCGCCGGGGTTACGGGCTACAGCTTTTTCCAGGAAGCGCAAACCGGTTTCATAATCTCCTTCTTGAGAATAGGCTTCACCGATCCAGTAGATAAAATTGCTGGTAGAGCCTTCCTCTTCCTGGGCTTGTTTGAAGCAAGCAATAGGCTTCCTAAATTCTTTTTGTTTCAAATGTAGGTATCCCTGTTTCCGTTTATTGTTTTCGATACCAGTACAATCACGGTTGTTTCCCGGTATCTTGCGTAACAATCTCTTAACAGTCATCTTCCATGCAGTGATACCTCTCTGCACCAAGACCGCTCCCCTCACAACGCCAAAATATCACAAATAAGTTCGCGGTCCTGTCAGATATTTCCTGCGCCGGAAGGGAAGTTTTGCACAACAAATCCCCCTACAAAATTACATACATGTAGGGGGATGTCTTAAATGTTCGTAATTTAACGAATGCTGGAACGACTAGATGTTACCGGGTTTCCTGGCAGTCCTTACAAATTCCGTAAAACTTAACCTTGTGATCATTAATCTTAAATTTAGTTTTCCTGGTAATCTGTTCTTCCAGCGCTTCCAGCAGGTCATCGCTGAATTCCGTAACTTTGCCGCAATCAACACAAATAAGATGGTGATGGTGATGTATTTCATTATTATTTAACTCATAACGGTTTTTCCCGTCATCAAAGCTCATTTTCTGGAGGACGTCCAATTCGGCAAACAGGTCTAAAGTTCGATATACAGTCGCCAGACCTATTTCCGGATGATTTTCCTGCAGTATGTTATAAACTTCTTCGGCACTTAAATGCTCGCCAATCCTGTCAAAAAAGAGATTTAGAATAACCTTGCGCTGCGGGGTTATTTTAAAATCATTCTCTTTAAGCAGTTCATATATCTTCTTAACCTGATTATCTCCTTTATTTAATTGTTGAATCACTATCCTATCCCACCCTCACTGATAGCTAATATCAACAGCATTTTACTAGCTTGTGAATTATTTGTCAAGTTCATGAAGCTTTTTTTCGCGGTACGTATACCTCAAGGCCCTGTTTGTCTTTCCGTGCCGTCACTTGACCTTCGTTTAAAAGTAAGTCCACATGGCCTAGCACTTCCGACACAGCCAGGAAAGTATTTATCTCTGATAGTCCCTGGTAAAGATGCTGTACCAAATCATAGGCCGTGACCGGCGAACATTGTTCGATTATACCAGCAAGCTGCCTCTTTCGCTTTTCATGATGTTTTATTAACTCATCCATTACTGCTGCAGCATTGTAAAAGGGCGAACCGTGGCCGGGAAACACCCGAACGATGGATAACTTTTTTAGTTCAGTTAAAGATTGTAAGTAGCAGGGTAAACTGGGAATCCGATTTTGCTTATCCATTTCGATGACGGGGTTAGGTGAGATATGTTCCAACAGCGTGTCTCCTGAGAAAATAATTCCTTCCCCTTCATGATAAAGACAGATGTGGCCCCGGGAATGACCGGGAGTATGTAAAACGGTGAATTCTTTTCCGGCAATTGAAAGCTTGTTTCCGTGTTCCAGTTCCTTGCAGTCGGGCAGGGGCACGATATGTTTCCGGTCACGTTCAAAATACAATTCGAGACCGACAATAATATCCTCTGGTACCCCCACCTGCCGCAGCAATGCTACCAGTTCCTCTTTATTGTCCAGATTACCACAGATTTTGTCGCGCTCATGCCGGTGCATGTAAACTGCAGCTCCTGACTGTTCCGCCAACCAACCCGCCAGTCCCACATGATCGGGATGGGCATGTGTGATGATAATCTGCTCCAGGTCGCTTACAGTCATGCCCCTCCGAGAAAATTCATGGATCAGCTGCCTGCGGGCTTCCGGTGTGTTGGCACCACAATCAATGAGTGTCACCGGTTCAGCCGCTACCAGGTAGCAGTTTACCTTGCCAACAGGAAAGGGAGTGGGTACTGCTAATCTTTCTATCATTTTATCCTTCCTTCATGATATATTATGTTCGTGTCTTTTATTGTTGCGTTAATTCTTATTTTACCACATACCCGTTAAGAAACAAGATATTCCCATTTTCCGCAGCGCCCACCCCAGCGAGCCAGCAGCTTTTCTTCCTGGTAAATGTTGATAACTTCACAAAGGTTGGGACATCCGGAACACTCAAAACTCTTGGCTCGAAAGCTTAGCTTGGCTGTATCCCACCCTTTAAACTTAGATTGTCCTGTTTTTTCGTAGCTATTCCTGGCCAGGTAAGCCACACCTAGTGCTCCCATCACCTCAAAATGTTCCGGAATAATCACCCGTTTCCCCAGGGCTTTTTCAAATGCGGCCCTGATACCCTTATTGGCGGCCACTCCTCCCTGGAATACAATGGGTTCTAAAATTTCCTTGCCCTTACCGACGTTATTCAGGTAATTTCTCACCAGCGCCTCACACAAACCGGCAACGATGTCTTCTAAATTATGCCCCAATTGCTGCTTGTGGATCATGTCAGACTCGGCAAATACCGAACACCGTCCCGCTATTCTGACAGGGTTTTCTGCTCGCAATGCCAGTTCACCGAACTCTTCAATGGGAATACCCAAGCGGCTGGCCTGCTGGTCCAAAAAAGAACCGGTTCCAGCTGCACATACGGTGTTCATAGCAAAATCAGTGACAACACCGTTACGCAAGATGATAATCTTTGAGTCTTGCCCGCCGATTTCTATAATAGTTTGGGCATCAGGAATCTCTTTGGAAACAGCAACAGCATGAGCGGTAATTTCATTTTTGATAACGTCAGCTCCTACAATGACGCCGGTCAAATTGCGCGCACTGCCGGTAGAACCGGCAGCCATAATGTCTACCTTACCTTCCAGCCGTTGTTGCATGTATTCCAACCCGTCTTTGATGGTCTTAATGGGCTGTCCTCTTGTTCTGAGATAAAGTTTTTCCACTACCTGACCCTGGTCATCAATGACAACAAGATTGGTACTTACCGACCCGACGTCAATTCCCAGAAACCCGTTCAACATCAACACCTCTTTTCTCCCTCTTTTGCTGTAATAAATCTACAAATGCCTCCAGGCGAGTCTGGATGCCGGCTTTGCCTGTCTGTTCGTCCAGAAAAATGGTCATCACCGGAATATCGAACTTTTTACTCACCTGCGGTAAAATACTTTTGGCTACTATTTCCGGAATACAGGTAAACGGTGCCAGTTGAATAACACCGTCAAAACCATTTTTCGCGTACAGTACCGTTTCTCCGATAGAGTTGATGCCGTGGCCGCCGATAAGCTGGTTCAAGTAAGGTCTGGCTGCCTTTTTAATATCCTTTTCGCCGTCAAAAACCGTGTTGTCGCGAGTCCAGTCGGTAAGATAGATGGACCGGTGCGTTTCCACACCCATCTCCCCGAGGGTCTTTTCAATGTCCAGATTGATAAAAGGCTCCAGGACCACGTATATCTCGCCAATGATACCAATGCGCAGCGGATTGTAATCCTGTTTTTGCTCAATGGCACGCAATTTCCTTTCTGCCTCGTGTTTCGCTTCCAAAATTTCCTCTCTGGTCCAAGCTTTATCAATTAAAGACAGGCATTCTTCAAATACCCGGGTAGTCTCGCCACGATTAACTTCGTAAGGGCGAATTTGGTGGGACAGGATTTCCGTTTCATCCAGGGCTACCAGTTTCAACCAGGATGTCTTGAAAATTTTGATGAATTCACCCCAGCCAATGCCGTTGGGCCTGATTACCCGGCCGATTTTTTTTAAAAAATCAACTATCCCCCGTAAAGGCGGCTCAAAAATCAGCAGTTCCACATCATAGCCCAGGTCTCTCAGTATCTTTTCGTGCACCATGCCGTAAAGTCCAGCCCGGCACGGTCCTACCCCGCCGGAGGAAATAATCATCTCAGCGCCCCGCTCCAAAACTTCAAGGTAGCTGCCCAGAAGTATTTTAAACGGAATACAGGCAAATTCCGGCGCGTACTGCACTCCCAGCGACAGAGTATGTTTACTGGGAGTAGGTGGTACAACAGCCTCATGTCCTAAATTTTCAATCAGGTGTTTGAAGGCAATATGAGACGTGCCCATATGCGGAAAGGATATTTTCATCGGTTCTCCCTCCGGAACATAACCATGTCAATAAAGGCTTCCAGCCTGGTGACCGCACCTGCTTCGCCGGTATGTTCATCAATAGTAAGCGTCATAAAGGGCATGTTGTGTTTTTTTGCCTCCAGCTCTATCAATTTGTCTACCATGGCATCAGGACCGCAGCCGAAAGCGCTGACATGAATTATGCCGTCAATAGGCTGCCGCAAATAGTAATAACAGGCCCAGACAACACGGTTGCTGTAGTGCCAGAACAAGTTTTTCGGTAAACAATGCCGAAACTTGGCCAGAACATGAGTGGGAACCATCTCCACCGTCCATACCTTGACATTCATAGCCGCCAGGTGCTGCAATAGGTTGACACTGATAAACGGGTCATGCACTTCGTAGGGATAACCGAGCACGGCCAGATTTACTGCAGACCGCCGGTCATGAACAGCTACTATTTCCTGCTGATGTAATATCTCTCCCGGCAGCACACCTTGAATTAACAGCTTCTGGTACTGCCAGTGGGCTTTGCAGGCAGCCCAGTAAGCCCGTAAAATTTTCGCGGGAGTCTCTTTCAAATTACTGCCTATCTTGTAACAAGTTTTCAACAACCCGCGAGCCCCGTTTTTTAATTCAATTCTTTCGTCTATTAAACGCGGCAATCCGGCAATGGAAGCACGGATCATGTCCGGCAACCCCAAAAATTTGGGACAGAAGGTAGCTTTTCCGTCTACTGAAACCATGCGGGGAATAAACAGGTAGTCAACCTTGTCACGGAGAGCCACCACATGCCCGTGAAACAGCTTAATGGGGATACAGGCATCGTTTACCGTCTCCTTGACGCCCCAATCCACAATTTGCTTTGAAGATAAGGGAGAGGCTATGACCTTATAACCCAACCTGGTAAAAAAGGTCTGCCAAAACGGAAAATAAGAATAATAAGTTAAAGTAGCCGGAATGCCAATGGTCCGTGACACTGTTCTTACCTCCCTGAGGACATCACTAACAGTTTATTCCCTATACTGGCAAACATGCCTGCTGCTTCAAACAGGCAATTTGTCTGTTATGAAACATTTTCCACAAAAACCGAGAATATCCTCCAAAAAGAAAAATTCCACCAGTTAGTTAAAAATTACTGGTGGAATAAGCCTGGCAAAATATATTTATTTAACCCGGAAGGTTGCATTTGGCGTTGCATTTCTTGCAGGCCTGCTTGTCTGCCTTAAGGTTGGGCTCGCCCTTGATTTCCTGCTTTAAAAAGACCTCAAGTTTGTCCAGCTTGCTTGCTTCCCCCGCTGCCACCAGAGTAACAGCACCCTCGCTGCCGCCGCAGCCCCCTGCAGCAACGGCGTAACTTTCAACACCAAAGAGTATTGACAGTGCTTCAATTTCTGTAATGACCTGTACGTTGCTCAAGGGCATCAAGCCCGTTGCCTGACCGATTCTTTTATAATAGCCGTGAATTCCCGGTGTCACTTGAGCTGCCTGTTTTACGGAAGGTATCATCTTTTCCAAACCCACGGGAACAACAAGATGAGAACCTCTAGCATAAAGAATACCCAGAGCCTGCCCGATAGTACCGCCAACGGGATTTGCCATTAGAATACCCACGTTTCCATCTGCATCAACCGCATTGGCACCCTTAATAAAGACATCTTTCGGGCCGAAATCGGCCAGTACGTCCAACCAGGAGCGAGAGCTCAGTTTGCCGTTTTCCCATACATGCGGCTGGATTCTGCTGTCAGGATCAGTGACGCACTGCCTGCCTCCGGCGACAATACCAGCAGTATAATTTGCCTTGTCAATCTCCTTACCCAGCAATTCCTCCAAAATATAACCGTTGGTAGTACCCCCGCTCAAAATCAAGCGCCCGCCGTTAAGGGCTGCCTTGACGCAGTCTTTTTGTACCGTAGCCTTTGCTATCAGCCGCTTGCTTTCGGCTACGGTCAGGGTAAAAATCATTTGTTCTTTGGCTTTAGCCACCAAAACCATCTCCCTTCTCATCCTTCTTTTTTGAAAACATATACTGCTAGAGAAACCAAAACAAGTGCCAGTACCATTATAACTGATAAATCCAGCATGATGCTGTTTTCATTTAACTGAATAATAACACCTTTCAGCGCATCTACGCCATACCTTAACGGGTTGATGACAGCCAGGGAACGCATCCACAAAGGCAGTCTTGAAATGGGGAAAATCGCACCGCTAAGAAAAAACATGGGCATCACAATAAAATTCATCAGCAACTGGAAGCTGTGAAAGGATTCCATTCGCGCCGCCACCAAGATGCCGGCTGAGGATAAAGTAAAAGAAATCAAAAACATGACAAACATGGACTGCAGCAAAATTACTAAGGTAACGTGAACTTTCACCAGCGGAGCAAACAACAAGATCATTGTCCCTTGTATCATGGCGGTGGTGCTGCCGCTTAAGGCCTTACCGATAACAATGGAGGTACGGGATACAGGTGCAACCATGACTTCCTTGAGAAAACCGAACTGGCGGTCCCAGATTATGGATACCGCAGAAAATATGGACGTAAATAGGACCGTCATACCGATAACGCCTGGAAACATAAACTGCACGTAATCCACCGTCAGCGACGCGGCAAAGCTGCTGCCGATGCCCTTTCCCATGATAAACAACCAAACTGCAGGCTGCACCAGGGAAGTGAGGATACGGATTTTTTCCCGCCAAAATTTAATCAGTTCCCGCAGCCATATTACGTAAATACCTTTCAGCTCCCGAACCAGCATCAACGAGTCCTCCTCGCTCTCACTCGCAGCCGCATTCCTTCCTTTTCATCCATTACTTCATCACGGATGTTGCGTCCCGTAAGGGAAACAAAAACGTCCTCCAATGTTGGCTTGCGGACACTGATAGTTTTAATAGGTATGTTCAATGATTTTACCAACACGGGAATAAATTGCTCACCGTTTGCTACTTTAAAGGACAACCCGGTTTGCTGTGAAGTGACTGCATGGCCCCATGTATTTTCAATAAACGCTGCTGCGGCAGCATTGTCAGCCGTATCCATACTGATAATGTCCCCACCTAACCTGCTTTTCAAGTTTGCCGGCGTGTCCATAGCAATTATTTCGCCGCGGTCAATGATGGCTATCCGGTCGCAATGTTCCGCTTCTTCCAGATAATGAGTGGTGAGAAAGATTGTGGTTTCCAGTCTGTTTCTCAGGTCTATAACGTATTTCCATATTAGCCGCCGCGTTTGAGGATCCAAACCTAGGGTCGGTTCGTCCAAAAACAGCACACGTGGGTCATGCAGTAATCCCCGGGCAATTTCCAGGCGCCGCCGCATCCCCCCGGAAAAAGTTTTGACCAAACTGTTCTTTCTATGTTCCAGTTCCATTGCCTGCAGGAACATGGTAATTTTCTGCTCGCGGCTTTTTGCCGGAATGCCGTACAGTAAGGCGTGAAAGTACAGGTTTTCCCTGGCAGTAAGCGTTTCGTCCAAACTTGGGTCCTGAAAAACCAAACCAATATTTTGCCTGACTTTTTCAGGCTCGGCTACCACGTCGTGTCCGGCTATCAGGGCCTGTCCTTCAGTTGGTTTTAGCAGAGTAGTCAGCATGTTTATGGTGGTAGACTTGCCCGCCCCGTTGGGTCCGAGAAAGCCAAAAATTTCCCCGGGTTCAACCGACAGGTTTACCTTTTTCACGGCCCACATCCGGCCAAATCTTTTGGATAAATCGTGCGTTTCCAGAATAGCCATAAACTTCTCTCATTCCTTTCTTCCTGATTATACTCTTAGCAAAATATGGTGTCAACATAAGGTCATTTTTAAGAATTGGTGGATTAACTAGCATATTTTCCCAACCGGTACATATTTTTTTATAAGAGAAAACGGGGGTGGTAAAATTGGCCTGGCAAGATAATGCCAATAAAAACGACACCAGCTTCTTTGGTGCAGTCCTATTAGGAATAACACTGGCAGTACTGTTATCCTTTATCCTGACCCTGATTGTCGCCTTAACGGTGTATTTATCCTCTCTACCGGAAAGCTACGCGTCCCTTCTGGCGTTGATAGTTCTGGTAATCAGCGTCTTCTTTGGCGGCAGCAGGGCTGCCAGGCGGGCGGGACGGAAAGGTCTCATCATGGGAATTTCTGTTGCTGTCGGTTTTTTCATTATTGTTTTCCTCCTAACACTGCTGCTGTCACCCCACAGCATCTCAGCAAACACCACTACCCTGCGCTTGGTTTACTGTTTGCTGGCAGGTGCTGTTGGCGGCATTTCAGCCGTGGCCCGGATGTGAGCACACATAAAATTAGCAGGGGTGCTACACTGCCCCCTGCTAATTTATGATATATTTAATTAACAAAACTAATCCCATCAGAATGAAAGCTAACCCGAACTTGGCCCTCCAGTAACGACGCGGATAAACCATACTTTCCCTTCTTCCTTACTTTTCAGGCCAACCTCCAGTAATCTTGATTATCTGCCAGCGGTCATCAGCCTTTTTTAACCGGGCACTGACCGGTACCACCCTGGGTTTGCTGCCACCGGTCACCAATTTACCTTTCACCCAGGCCTGCTCCTCATTGACAGCAAAATCCTCTGCAATAAAGTTAGCCTGCTTTAACGGTAATGCCTGTGCCCTAATGGTAGCCATGACCGGTTGCGAGACGTACCCTGCAGCACTTTGCCAGTCCCCCAGGGAAACCGCCGAAAAAAACTTGCCCACCTGGTCTACTGCCGGGTAAAACTTGATACCGGTGATAATCCAGTTATCGTTTATCAGCCGTAAAGTAATCTGCTGCGTCTCGTCGGGTACTACCCTGTCTTTCGCCACCCAGACCGCTCTTCCGAGAACATCTGTGATCGTATCGCTTTTTCTCTCCAATTTCATTACCACGAAGGACACAAAATCCAGACTACTGTCGTCAGCTTGCAAGTTTTGCCATTTTTCTCTGAATCCGGAGGTATTTAACTCTTGCCACACCTGGTTGCTGACAAAGTTTTTCACAGTGCGCCAGTCACCTTGTTCGATATGCCTGTACATGTCACTTACGGTGACCAAGGGGTGACTTGCATCCGGTACCTCAACTGCTGGCTGAATTGTTCCGGGGTTGGCGTTAAAATAGAGAATACTGAAAAAAACTATACTGGAAATCAAGACACCGGGTATCCACCACACCATGTTTTTCTTCATATACCACACCTGCCTGTCTTCCGGACGCATTACCTCAGGTTGCTCTTTTTCTCTTTCTATACATAATACAGGTCAGGTGCTGCTTTTATGCCAATAAACTGGAGAGAGCCAGTAGCTCTCTCACTGCCTGAGAATTTTACGCAGCACATTTTTCAAAAAGTTAGGCATGGGAACGAAAATGACACGCACTTTCCTCTCACCTCTTTTTACGCTGTTTGTTGTATTATTGTATGGTACTTTGCCAAAATGGTGAAAGGAATTTACTTTTATATTTTAGGAAATAATTGACAACCGCTTTTTCTTATACCTGTTAACATGTATACCAGGGTATAACCCAAACACAACACTACGGTATAGTCAGGAAAGTTGCTGACAACAGTAAACACAGTTAAAGTTACCAGGCCAGCGACTGCAGCTCGGAAGTGACTCCTTAACAAAATCAGCAAGGATAGCCAAATGGCCGAAAACAGTTTAAAGCCGGAAGAGGAAACAATAAACATCGCACCGCAAAAAATGGCCAAACCATGAACGGAAAACTTCCGGTACATAAAACGCTGGCAAATCATAGCTACCGCTAGGCCAAATAAGGCCACACCCTGCCAGGAATCCCAAAAATTCAACGCAATTAGCGTCACCACCAGCCCTTTACAGAACTCCAGCAATACGGCCAGCACTGCCAATTCAAACCCCCATTCAACCAACAAATCCTTAAAAGTAAGCTTCGTTTCGTTGGAAAAAATGGTCCCCTTAACACTCAGCAGCAGCGGCCAGAGAGGCAGTCCCCCTATTACGGCACTCACTAACAAGTACACGAAAAACTCCGACACATCATTTTCCTCCCCCGTAGCTTGTCTCCTTAAAATCTATGTGTATAAAATGGGAAATATACTAGAAAATATAAAACAAAAAAACAGGAGCCGGATACAGGGATTATCAATCCCATATCCGGCTCCCGACTCCCGCATACTCATGCAAGCACCAAACCGATTCTCTGGTCTTGAGAAAAAATTGAGGAAAATCTTTCCCGCCGCTTTTCGTTTAATACGTCAGGATTGTTAAGTACGATTAAAATGGGACAGCAAGAGGGTAGTTCCTCCTGAACAGCCTGTAAGAATAAGTTGAATGTATGATGACTTTTAGGTAATGGTATGTTGAGCAAGCCGTCACAGATATCCTTTTTCAGCAACTGCCTGATAATCTTGATAGCTACCATGCGGTAAAAATCGTGGTCATCCAGGCTGCTCAATTCTGTAGCATCAATTATGATGTGACATAACTGTGCCTTACCAACCGACAAAATTCCCACCCCGCCTTTAGGAAAATTGCTTAGTTACTATTCTGCAAGCCATAAGAAATTCCTTCCAAGTTATCCCGAATTAATTTTAATTTTTTAAGAAATTGTTAACAACCGATAAAAGCTCCCTGGAATCGGTTTTTTGAAACTTGTACCCGGGTAAGGACTGTAAAAAGTACTTGCCGTATGACTTGCTGGTAATTCTGGTATCCAGGACAACGATGACCCCCTTATCGTATCGGGAGCGAATTAGCCTACCCACCCCCTGTTTAAACCTGAGAATTGCTTCAGGGAGACTCAAATGGTAAAAGGAGTTCTTGTCGTTGTTTTCCAGAAGCTCCATACGCGCCGCAACAGGCGGCTCTGCCGGGGGAATAAACGGCAGCCGCATGATTATCACGCACTGGAGGCTGTCCCCCGGTACATCCACTCCTTCCCAGAAACTCTGGGCACCAAAAATAACAGTCCGGGTATCTTTCTTGAGCTGTTCCACCAGTTGCCAGCGGTCGCCGTCAATGTTATGTCCGAGAAGCTTAATTCCCTGCTTACTGAAAATGTCCTTCAACCGGTAATAACATTCCTGCAGCATTTGATGGGAGGTAAACAGAACCAGCGAGGCACCCCGCAGCATGCCTATTAACTGTTCCAGCAGCGGAATAGCTTTTTGCAGAAAATACCTGTCATTGGCCGGAGGAATGTCCGCCGGTATACAAATCAGGGACTGCTTTTGATAGTCAAACGGTGAGGTCACCTGGTGGTAACTTGGCGAAATTTCCTGCAATCCCAGACACTGCTCAAAAAACTTGAAATTGTTGTTAATACTGATGGTTGCCGAGGTAAAGACAATTGTTTCAAAGTTCGGGTAAAAAGCCTGGTTTAGTATTGGGCCCACGTTAATAGGCTGCCTGTTGAAGGCGATACTCTCTTCCCGAGCATCCAGCCAGGTGACATAATCCGGGTTGGACCACAGGAGAATTTGCTGCCAGGCCTCAAGAAAGCCGCTAACTTTATTAAACAATACCTGCAGTTGTTTGTCCCAGATCTCACTGGCGATTTCCTGTTCTTCAACTGTCACAAGCAATTTGTCCACCAGTTCCTGAATAGCAACCAGCCTGCTGCTGATAATCTCAGCCTGTTCCCACCACTGCTTCCAGCCGGGCATTTCCGTAATTTTTTCGGTAATGCGCAGGGTTTTATCGGTAGCTGTTGAAAGCAGTTGCCGCGACAGGTCCATAATCTTTTCCACATCACCTTTCAGGTCGCGACCGGCCTGATTTAACTGCCGCAGCGGTCTTTGAGGAAATACCGCTGCAAACTGCACTGGCGCCTTTTGTTTCATAACGTCATCCGCCAAAGACATCAGTTGACCGGTAGTTACCGATACTCCTGTCTGCTTGGCAGCAGTTGCCTCAAAATGTTGTGCCTCATCCACAATTAACCTGGAAAATTCGGGGAGTACCTTATGTCCGGAAAAACAGTCCGCCAGGACCAGCGCATGGTTGGCCACGATAATATGGGCACCGGCAGCTTTTTGTTTTGCCCTGGTAACATAACAAGTGCGAAACCAGCTGCACTCGCTGCCCCAGCAGGTATCGCCGTCGGCACAAATTTTTCCCCACAAATTTTGAAACCGTCGCTTTATGTTGAGTTCCGCTTTATCACCGGTAAGGGTGCCGCTTTGCCAGATGAGAATGGTAATGCAAAATATTCGCTGCCAATCCGGCAGCTTTTCCACAGTGGTGAGCAACTGCGACCATTTGCGAAGGCATAAATAGTTACTCCTCCCTTTAAGCAACGCAGCTTGAAACTTTTCGGGCAGTAACCGCTCCAGCAGGGGAATATCCTTTTCCCACAGCTGTTGCTGCAGGCTGATGGTATTGGTACTTACTACCACCCGTTGGCCGTGGTTTAGCGCCCAGAGTGCTGCCGGTGTCAGGTACGCCAGGGTTTTCCCTGTTCCGGTTCCGGCCTCAACCACCAGATGCTGGCTGTTGTCAAAAGCGAGAAACACCTGTTTCGCCATATCAACCTGCTGCGGCCGCAGTTCATATTGAGGCAGCACGGTGCCGATTCCCTCTTCAGCAGACAACAGCCTGCTGATGCTATCAAAACTAAAGGCCATTTCCTGACTGATTGGAGGCGAACTGGGCTGTTTCCTGGTATCCTCGAAAAACCCGTCCTGCTCCTGGAACATAATTTGGTCGTTGATTAGTTCAAATAACAGGCGTTCCCGCCAGGTTTCGGGAGCAATATGTAATATTTTTCTTAAGGTAGCGGCATCTAACGCCGCAATCCGGTTAATGACGGCTTTCAGCAGCCTGGCTGTAACCACAGCCGAGTTTAGTGCACCGGGCGCCAGCACCTTATCTGTTAAAACATGCTTGTTCAAGTTTTCCAGGGAATAGGAACCCAGCTGCGGGTAAAATACTTTGGCCAGCTCCAGGGTGTCCATAGCCTGTCCATCCAGGTGGCAATGGTTTTCACCAAGAAACTGCAGGTGAAAGGATACGTTATGGCCGGCCAGCAGACAACCGGAACAAAATTTCTCAAATTTCGGCTTCACTTCATGCCACTTTGGCGCTGCCAGCAATGCAGCGGCGGAAAGACCGGTAATCCTTTTAACCGTCTCGTCCAGCGTATTTTCATAATATACATAAGAATGAAACCGGTCCACAATTTCGCCGTGAAGCAGTTTAGCCGCACCAACTTCAACTATCTTATCCGTTTCCGGGTCCAGGCCGGTAGTCTGAACACTGATTGCTGCAATCGGGTAAGGAATAGTCATGTTACTGCCCCCAATTTTAAGTGCTCTTACATTGTACAAAAAATTTGGGGCCATGTATAGTTTCCGGAGCACATAAAATAGAAAAAGCCTGGGCCGGGGCCCCATACCGAAAAATGTTTCCACTGCTGTTATAAACTTCTTTATCCGCAAAATAGAAAGCCCCGAAGCGGGGCTTTCCCTATTGCTTTTCTACCAGTTTTCTTGTATGTTCCGCAACCTGCTCGGGGTCTACTTTAATGCGTGCCACGCCGCTGTCAATGGCCGCTTTGGCAACCGCCTTGGCTACGGCAGGAGCTACACGGGGATCAAATGCCTTTGGAATAACATAATCTTCACTCAATTCATCCTCCGATATCAGTTCCGCAATGGCATATGCTGCGGCCACCTTCATTTCCTCATTGATATCCGTTGCCCTGGTATCCAGGGCACCGCGGAAAATGCCCGGAAATGCCAGAACATTATTTACCTGGTTGGGAAAATCGGAACGACCGGTGCATACCACCTTGGCGCCCGCTTCCTTTGCTTCGTCGGGCATTATTTCCGGTACGGGATTGGCCATAGCCATGATAATCGGTTCTTTTGCCATGGAGCGCACCATGTCCTTGGTAACCAAGTTTGGCCCGGAAACACCGATAAAGACGTCGGCATCCTGCAAGGCATCGGCCAGGGTACCGCTGCGTTTTTCTCGGTTGGTAACCTTGGCAATCTCTTCCTTCGCCGGGTTCATTCCTTCCGGCCTGCCTTCATAGATTATGCCTCTCCGGTCACACATGATCACGTCCCGGACACCCATACTGAGCAACAGTTTAATAATGGCTATACCGGCTGCACCGGCACCATTTGTCACCACTCTAATCTCCTCAAGCCTTTTGCCCACTATTTTCAGCGCATTGACCAGCCCTGCCATGGCCACTATGGCAGTACCGTGCTGGTCATCGTGGAAAATGGGAATGTTGGTCTCTTTCTTGAGGCGCTGTTCGATTTCAAAGCAGTTGGGGGCGGCTATGTCCTCCAGGTTAACACCGCCAAATGTGGGTTCCAGCAGTTTCACCGTCTCCACTATTTTATCCACGTCCTTGGTACTGAGACAGATGGGAAACGCGTCCACACCGGCGAAAGCCTTGAATAAAACCGCCTTTCCTTCCATTACCGGCATGGCAGCCTCTGCACCGATGTCGCCTAATCCCAGTACCGCCGTACCGTCGGTAACCACTGCGACAAGGTTTCCTTTATTCGTGTATTCGTATATCTTCTCAACATCTTTTTCAATTTCCTTGCAAGGTTCGGCAACCCCCGGAGTATATGCCAAACTGAGATCCTTGCTGTTGTTCACTGGTACCTTACTGTTAACTTCAATTTTACCCTGCTTTTCCTTGTGTAATTTGAGAGCTTCGGTTTTAAAATCCATAAAACACACTCCTTATTTTTGGTATTTTTTCACGCCTTCTTCATAAAGGTCGCCGCCTTTACAATCATTGACAACAATCGCTGGAAAATCCTCTACTTCAAGTTTTCTGATGGCCTCCGGTCCCAATTCGGGATAAGCAATCACCTCAGCTTTCTTGATTGATTTTGCAATCAATGCCGCAGCCCCGCCAACAGCAGCCAGGTAACACCCCTTATATTTTTTCATGGCATCTTTAACCTCCTGCGACCGTGACCCCTTGCCTATCATTGCTTTGAGGCCGATTGCCAGAAGCTTGGGAGCATAAGGATCCATCCTGTAGCTGGTAGTAGGGCCGGCAGACCCGATTACCTGGCCCGGTTTTGCCGGAGTCGGTCCCACGTAGTAGATGATCTGTCCTTTTAAATCCACCGGCAATTCCTTACCCTCATCCAAAAGCTCAACCAATCTTTTATGAGCGGCGTCACGGGCAGTATAAATGGTACCGGTAATCAACACCTGGTCACCGATTTCCAAATTTTCAATATCCGCATCTGTCAGCGGTGGTGTCAAACGCTTCTTTGTCACCGGTTTCACCTCCTAAAGAATTACCGATTTATGCCTGCTGGCATGACAGTTAATATTGACTGCCACCGGCAAGCTGGCAATATGGCAGGGATGAACGTTAATATGCACCGCCAGCGCAGTATTTCGTCCGCCCATGCCCTGGGGTCCAATTCCCAACTTTCTGATTTCTTCGAATATTTCGCGTTCCAGCCTGGCAGCATACTCGTCGTCACTGGGCTGCCCGATTGGGCGCAGTAATGCTTCTTTGGCCAGTAAGGCACACTTTTCAAAGTTTCCCCCTATGCCGACACCTACCACAATGGGAGGGCAGGGATTGGGGCCTGCTTTGCGCACGGTCTCCACTACAAATTTTTTCACACCCTCTTCACCGGCTGCCGGAGCCATCATGCTGATGCCACTCATATTCTCGCTGCCGCCGCCCTTCGGAGCAACAGTAATCTTCAACTTATCACCCGTTACTATTTTGGTATGAATGATGGCCGGCGTGTTATCCCCGGTATTTTTACGCTGCAACGGGTGTTCCACCATGGACTTCCGCAGATAGCCCTTTTCATAACCCTCGCGTACTCCGTCGTTGATAGCATCATATAAGGCGCCGCCGGAAACGGTAACGTCCTGGCCCATTTCCAGGAAAACCACAGCCACTCCCGTGTCCTGGCACATGGGAACTTCTTCGTTTCTGGCGATTTCGGCATTTTTAATCAGTTGTTCCAAAATGCCCTTCCCCGTTGGTGACTCCTCGTCAGCCAGTGCTTTTTCAAACGCCTTGGTTACATCCTCACCGAGAAAATAATTAGCTTCGCGGCACAACCGGGCTACCTCTGCGACAATCTTTTCATACGAAATTTCTCGCACTTCCTGTAATCCCCCTTTATTCAAGAATATTTTTACCTAGTATTACCCTTATGCCACTCGTTAAATTTTATAAGCAATTTTGATTCCAATTATAAAAACGGGAACCAGGGGGCTTTTAATTATTATATTCCCTGGTTCCCGATGCATTCTGCCTAATATCTTTAATTTTTAGAAACATTCTAAATTCTATAATTTATAACTCTATTTTAGAATAGATATCAAAATACCTGCAGATACAGCAGAACCGATAACGCCGGCTACGTTTGGTCCCATGGCATGCATTAACAGGAAGTTTTTCGGATTTGCTTCCCTGCCCAGCTTTTGTGATAGTCTTGCTGCTTCCGGCACAGCCGACACTCCTGCCGCACCAATAATGGGATTAATCTTACCGCCGGTAAGTTTGTAAAGTATTTTCCCAAAGAATAATCCCGAAGCCGTACCGACAATGAAGGCGGCCAGTCCTAATAATAAAATCCCGATAAACTCAAAAGTGAAGAATCTCTCGGCCGTTGCACTGGCCCCTACTGTTAACATGAGAAAAATTGTGACAATGTTCATCAGCTCGTTGGATGCTGTTTTTGCCAGCCGGTCGGTCATACCGCATTCTTTCAGGAAATTACCCAGCATTAACATTCCCACCAGCGGTATGGCATTGGGTACCAGAAGACCAACCAGGATAACCACTAGAACGGGAAATATCATCTTTTGCGTCTTGGATACAGGGCGCAGCTGGTGCATCATAATCGCCCGCTCTTCTTCCGTAGTCAATGCCTTAATAACGGGCGGCTGAATCATGGGTACCAGCGCAATGTAGGAATACGCGGCCACGGCAATGGGAGCCAAAATTTCCGGCGCCAGTAAGGCGGAAGTATAAATTGCCGTCGGGCCGTCAGCCCCGCCAATAATGCCGATAGCAGCAGCCTGCTGCGGGGTATATCCCATGAGTATTGCTCCCAAAAAGCTGGTAAAAATACCAAACTGCGCTGCGGCTCCCAGCAGTAGCGTAATGGGATTGGCAATCATGGGACCAAAGTCAGTCATGGCCCCGATGCCGAGGAAAATCAGCGGCGGGTATATTCCCAGCCAGGTTCCCTGACCCAGGTAGAATAATAGCCCGCCAAAAATGTTCCCCGCCGGTTCTCGCAATAGTCCGGTGAGAGGAAGATTGGCCAAGAGAATGCCGAAGGCAATGGGTACCAAAAGCAGCGGCTCAAAATGCTTGGAAATAGCCAGGTAAAGCAGCAGTATAGCTATGAGAATCATTCCGATTTGACCAATGTTAATATTTGCAAAGCCGGTATAGTTGTAGAAAAAATTGCTCAACCGTTCCAGGAGCATTGGCGCCTACCTCCTTTCACAAACCAGCTAGCCAATTATCACAAGAGTATCTCCTGACGCAACAGTTGCACCTTTATCTACCAGTATTTCTTTAACCTCACCGCTGGTACCGGCGGTAACTTCATTTTCCATCTTCATTGCTTCCAAAGTCAGCAGTACATCACCGGCATTGACCTGTTGCCCAACGCTAACTTTAATATCCAGTACCGTACCCGGCAGCGGCGCAGTTACCTGCTCTCCGGATGCAGTCGGAGCTGCCGGCTTTTTCGGAGCTGCCGGTTTGGGAGCAGGTGCTGCAGCTTTAGGTGCGGCCGCCGGCATAGGTGCAGGTGTGATGGCCGGTTGCGGAGCAGGCTGAGCTTGACCAGCTTGTGCTGTACCGCCAATTTCTTCTACTTCCACTTCGTATACTTCACCGTTTACGGTTACCCGGAATTTTTTCATAGTTAGTTCCCCCTTCTTTCAAAAAATCTTTGTCTGGCGTTAATTATTTCCTGTCTTCCAGCTTGTGACCAGGCATATCCCTGTCCTGCACGTTCCACCCTGCGGACACTGGCAATTCTAATGTTCTGGGTGCTGGTCTCCAAACTGGCTGCAATGGCAGCACTGATTACTGCAATCAGACTGCCGGGTAAACCGGCAGTCTCACTTGCCGCCTGGTTTTCCGTATCACCAGCCGCCGGTTCCGCATTCGTATCCACAGCGCCAGCGGCCAAAACTGCCCGTTTCGCTTCTGCGGCAGGAGCAGGCTTGTTGGTAAACCTGTCCCACAAATTGTTCATGCCCATAAGCAAGATGCTTAAAATGATCAGTACCAAGAAAGTAATACCCATTCCCATGACTGTAACTACCAGGGCAAAGTTTAAATTCTCCAAAACTACACCCCCTTAAACCGGAATATTACCGTGTTTCTTACCGGGTCTGCTTTCACGTTTTGTTACCAGCGTTTCCAATATCTTAATAATATGCGGGCGGGTTTCCCTGGGTTCAATCACCAGGTCTACCAGACCGCGTGATGCCGCCACGTAGGGATTGGCAAAGCGCTCTCGATACTCGTCAATCTTTTGCTGCCGTACTTCCGGAGGATTTTCCGCCTCTTGAATTTCCTTGCGGAAGATGATGTTGGCTGCACCTTCAGGACCCATGACGGCAATTTCTGCAGTAGGCCAGGCAATAACCTGGTCTGCCCCCAGGGACTTGGCGCACATGGCCAGGTAGGCTCCACCGTAAGCCTTACGCAAAATCAGGGTAATCTTAGGTACGGTGGCCTCGGAATATGCGTACAACAGCTTGGCGCCATGGCGGATAATACCGCCAAATTCCTGTTCCGTACCCGGTAAATATCCTGGCGTATCCACCAGGGTTAAAATGGGGATATTGAAACTGTCGCAGAAGCGTATGAAGCGTGCTGCTTTGTCCGATGCATTGATATCCAGACAACCCGCCAACATCCGTGCCTGGTTGGCGATAATCCCCACAGACCTACCGTTAAATCTGGCAAAGCCGACAACAATGTTTGTGGCGTACATTTCGTGAACCTCGAAGAAATCGCCGTTGTCCACAATGTTGTAGATTATATCCCTGACATCATAGGGCTTGTTGGGATTCGTCGGTACAATTTCATTGAGTTTTTCCTCCATGCGGCCAATATCATCATTGTTCTCTACCAGCGGTGCTTCTTCCATATTATTGCTGGGAATAAAGCTGATGAGCTTCTTGATTTGCTGAATGCACTCGTCTTCTGACGCTGCCCTGAAATGAGCGACACCGCTAATCTGGTTGTGTGTTAGGGAGCCACCCAATTCCTCCACCGATACTTCCTCACCGGTTACGCTCTTAATGACCTGCGGTCCGGTGATAAACATTTGACTGGTCTTATCGACCATAAAGATAAAGTCGGTCAGTGCAGGTGAGTATACCGCACCACCGGCACAGGGTCCCATAATTACGGATATTTGCGGTATCACACCGGAGGAAAGGGTGTTGCGCTTAAAAATCTCACCGTACCCGTTTAATGCGTCCACACCTTCCTGAATTCTCGCACCGCCGGAATCGTTCATGCCGATAACCGGCGCACCCATTTTGGCTGCCAAATCCAGCACCTTGCAGATTTTCTTGGCATGCATTTCCCCCAGGGTACCGCCGATGACCGTGAAATCCTGTGCATAGACGTAAACCAAACGCCCATCAATGGTTCCATAACCGGTGACAACGCCTTCACCGGGGGCCTCCACTTTTTCCATACCAAATTGGTTGCAGCGATGCGTCACAAACTGATCTATTTCCACAAAACTCCCCTCATCCAGCAAGGCAGCAATTCGTTCCCTTGCTGTCATTTTACCCTTCTCGTGCTGCTTGGCTATTTTTTTCTCACCACCACCTTGCAGAACTTTTTCCCGTCTTTGTTGTAAGTCTTTTAGTTTATCCTCTATTGACATGGTGCCACCTCCTAATCATCACGTTCACAAAGTTCTACCAGAGTACCAAATGTAGCTTTGGGGTGTATAAAGGCAATCCTGGCGCCCCCGGCACCCCGACGCGGCTTTTCGTCAATGAGCCTGACGCCTTTTTCTTTCAATTCCGCCAATGCCTGCTCAATGTCATCCACACGCAGGGCGATATGCTGAATACCCTCGCCTTTAGCAGCGATAAATTTGGCAATGGGCCCATCGGGGTCAGTAGACTCGAGCAGTTCCAGCTCACTGTCACCAGTGGGCAAAAAAGCAACTTTGACTTTTTGTTCCGGTACCTCTTCAATCTCAGTAACATTCATTCCCAAAACACCTTCGTAAAATTTTCTGGCTTTCTCGATGCTTTTCACTGCAATACCGATATGGTCAATTTTTTTAATCACTCTAACCCCTCCTTGCCAAATACGGGGTGCGATGTTCGGGATACGTACAGCCCGGCTGACCCACCGCACCCCACACAAATTTTAATTTACATGTTCCTTGATAAACTTAATTATTTCCTTGGTGGAAGTACCTGGAGTGAACACTTCGGCAATGCCAGCTTCCTTGAGGTAGGGAATATCTTCCTCAGGAATCACACCGCCACCGATGACCAGGATGTCTCCGGCACCCTTTTCTCTTAACAGTTCCACCACCGGCGGGAACAGGTGCATGTGGGCACCAGACAAACTGCTGATACCCACTACCTGAACATCTTCCTGAATGGCTGCCTCGGCAATTTGCTCGGGTGTTTGCCGCAGGCCGGTGTAAATAACTTCCATACCGGCATCACGCAGACTTTGGGCAATTACCTTGGCTCCACGGTCATGACCGTCCAGTCCGGCTTTAGCTATCAATACACGGATTGGTTTTTCCATAATTTGTTCCCTCCCTAAAGCACTACCTGCTGCTGATATTCACCATAAACTTCTCTCAAGATACCGCAAATTTCGCCCAGTGTAGCGTAAGCCTTCACAGCGTCCAGGATATAAGGCATCAAATTATCGCCTGACTGTGCGGCATTACGTAGTTCCTGCAAGGTTTCCGCTACCCGCTGTGGGTTGCGTTCCTGACGTAGGCTTTCCAGTTTCTTGCACTGCCGTTCCATAACTGCCGGGTCCACCTTCAGCAGGTCAGTGGGTGTCTCTTCTTTTATGCGGTACTTGTTAACACCAATTACAACCTTTTCGCCGCTTTCCACCTGCTGCAAGTACCTGTAGGCGCTTTCCTGAATTTCTTTCTGCATAAAGCCTTTCTCAATAGCTTTTGGTGCCCCGCCCAGCTGGTCAATTTTTTCAATGTACTCCCATACCTTTTCTTCCAGGTCATTGGTTAACTTTTCTACATAATAGGAACCGGCCAGCGGGTCAATTGTATCCGTGACGCCAATTTCATGAGCAATGACCTGCTGCGTTCTCAACGCAATCAAAACGGCATGCTCACTGGGTAACGCCAGCGCTTCATCCTTGGAGTTGGTGTGCAGTGACTGGGTGCCACCGAGAACGGCACTCAGTGCCTGGAACGCTACACGCATGATGTTTACATCGGGCTGCTGGGCAGTCAGCGTTACACCGGCTGTCTGCGTGTGAAAACGCAACTTCATAGACTTATCTTTCTTGGCGCCGAAACGCTCTTTCATTATTTTAGCCCAGACTCTTCTAGCCGCTCTGAACTTGGCAATTTCTTCAAAAAAGTTCAAATGAGCGTTAAAGAAGAACGATAAACGCGGGGCAAACTGATCAACATCCAGGCCTGCATCCAGAGCCGCCTGCACATAAGCAATACCGTTTGCCAGAGTAAAGGCAATTTCCTGGGCTGCAGTGGCCCCCGCTTCGCGAATATGATAACCGCTGATACTAATAGTATTCCAGTTCGGTACGTTCTTGGCGCAGTAGTCAAATATGTCAGTAATCAGTTTCATTGAGGGTTCCGGTGGAAAAATATATGTTCCCCGGGCCACATATTCCTTCAAGATATCGTTCTGGATAGTGCCGGATAATTTGTCGGGACTGACTCCCTGCTTTTCGGCAACAGCAATGTACATGGCCAGAATTACCGCTGCCGGTGCATTGATTGTCATGGAAGTACTGACTTTGTCCAGGGGTATGCCTTCAAACAAAATCTCCATATCTTTCAGCGAATCAATGGCCACACCCACTTTACCCACTTCGCCTCTAGCCAGGGTATGGTCGGAGTCGTAGCCTATCTGTGTTGGCAGGTCAAAGGCCACGCTGAGACCGGTTTGTCCCTGTTCCAGCAGGTATTTAAATCTTTCGTTGGTTTCTTCAGCAGTACCAAAACCGGCATACTGGCGCATGGTCCAAAAACGCCCCCGGTACATGGTGGGCTGTACGCCGCGCGTGTAGGGGTACTCCCCGGGCATGCCTAAATCCCGTTCGTAATCAAAATCCTCCAGCATATCGGGGGTGTAAACCCGTTCAATCGGTATCCCGGAGTCAGTCTCAAACTTCTCTTTCCGCTCGGGAAAGCGGTCCAGGGTTTTTTTCAGAGTAGTTTCTTCCCAGTCACTTTTTACCTTCCTCACACGCTCTAGCTTTTCCTTATCATACATCTGTTAACGCCTCCTGACCATGAAACTGTGATAGTGTATAATTTATTGCTGGCTTACATCAATTCCTTCAGCAGCTGTGGAACCTGGAACGGTAAATCCGCCACCTTTACACCGGCACTCTGCAGGGCTTCAACCTTGCCTTCAAAAGTACCCTTACCCTTTTCGATGATAGCCCCGGCATGCCCCATGCGCTTACCGGGAGGAGCACTTTTCCCGGCCAGGTAAGCCACTACCGGTTTGGAAATATTATCTTTAATGAACTCGGCCGCATCCTCCTCGGCACTGCCGCCGATTTCACCGATCATGACGATGGCGCTGGTTTCCGGATCTTTTTCAAACTCGGTAAGCACATCGATAAAACTTAGCCCGACAACCCGGTCGCCGCCAAGTCCCACTACACTGCTGGTACCCATACCGGCAGCGGTTAAATTGGCTACAATCTCATAGCTTAGTGTACCGCTTCGTGATACCACACCAATATTTCCCGGTACGAAAAACTGGTTAGGTGGTATTCCTATTTTGCACTTCCCCGACGAAACTAATCCAAACGTATTGGGTCCGACAACGGTGGTGCCTTTTTCCCTGGCAAACGCCATGATTTCCATGGCATCGTGCACGGGAATATGTTCCGTTATGCATACAACGAGCTTGATACCGGCATCAATGGCTTCAAACGCGGCATCCTTGGCAAAGGGTGCAGGAATAAACAGTACGGACGCATCTATGTCGTGATCCCGCATGGCGGCAGCAACAGTATTGTATATCGGTTTACCCACCACAGTCTGGCCGCCCTTGCCTGGGGATACCCCGGCCACAATATTCGTTCCGTAATCCAGCATCTGCCTGGCATGAAATGAACCCTGGTTACCGGTCATTCCCTGCACAAGTACCCTGGTATGCTCATCAATATATATGGCCACAGAAATACCTCCTTACTGTTTGGCTAAATTAACTGCTTTCCGGGCAGCTTCTTCCATGCTACGGAAGGTTACAATCCCGTGTTCCTTCAGCAGTGCCACACCTTCCGCTTCGTTGGTACCTACCAGCCGGATAACTACCGGCACGGGAATTTCCCTCTGCTGTTTCACAGTAATAAATGCATTGGCCACATCGTCACAGCGAGTTATACCGCCAAAAATATTTATCAGAATTACTTTCGGATTGGTGGACAGCAGTATTTCCAAAGCTGCAGCCATGGCCTCAATGCTGGCACCACCGCCGGCATCCAGGAAATTGGCAGGTTTACCGCCGTAATGCTGAATAATGTCCAGTGTCGCCATGGTGATCCCAGCCCCGTTCGCCATGATAGCAATGTCTCCATCCAGTTCCACGTAAGACAGTCCCAGGGCGTGGGCTTTTTGTTCCGCTTCGGTACGTTCCTCAACTTTTGGCAGGTCCTTATGCCGGAACAGAGCATCATCATCTATGGTGACCTTGGAGTCGGCAGCTATCAATTTATCTCTCGCAATTATCAGGGGGTTAATTTCAACCAGTTCCGCATCCAGTTCTTTAAACATAGTATAAATTCTGGTAATAATCTTAGTAAACTGCTTGGCATAGTCTCCGGTTAAACCCAGTCTCTCGGCTATCTCTCTACCCAAATACGGTTGGACGCCTATTGAGACATTGACTTCCTGGCGCACAATTTTATCTTCGAGCACTTCTTCAATATCCATACCGCCTTCGGAGGACGCCAAAATCACCGGCTTTTTCGCAGAACCGTCAACGGTAATAGCCAGGTAATATTCCTTTTCAATAGGAAGTTTTTCCTCCACCAAAACCCGTTCCACTTTGAAACCTCTCAGTTCCGTTCCCAGCAGTTGGGCTGCTGCCTTTTTGGCTTCATCGACTCCCGAAACAAACTTAATGCCGCCTGCTTTACCCCTTTTGCCGCTTAAAATTTGCGACTTGACAACAGCTTCTGCAAGGTCAGCAGCTTTCCGGGCAGCTTCTTCAGGTGAACCAGCTACGCCGCCTTGCGGAACCGGAATTCCGTATTGTTTAAAAAGCTCCTTGCCCAAGTATTCAAATAATTTCAAAATAAATACCCCCCCTCAAATTTCGCATGGGCATCCTAACCGGTTTCCTGCTAATTATTGCGGTTCAAGCGTCCCCCCCTTCCCAAATTATTATAATGTTTCTAACTATTTTAACCGAGCCATGACAAAAAAAAGAAATGTGCTTCAATCCACGGCCATACCTAGCTACTAATACTGGTGCGGTATTTTTTCAGTTTATTGTAAAGCGTTGCTAGCGAGATATTTAACGCCTGAGCTGCCTTTTTCTTTCCTTCGAGACTTTCACCGTATCTTGCCAGAGCTGCCTTCAACATCATTTGCTCCATTTTTTCCAGCGGCATAATTTCCATAAAATTACCGCTGGAAACTGAATCAAATTGGCCGATATACTGGGACAGTTGGTGGTGCGTCAGGACATCACCTTCCACCACAACCATGGCTCTTTCAATGACATTCTCCAGCTCGCGTACATTGCCCGGCCAGTCGTAACTTACCAGCAGTTGCAATGCCTCCGGGGACACGCCTTTGACACGTTTACCCAGCTTACGATTAAACTTGATAATTAAATGATCCACCAGCACGGGAATATCGTCCTTCCGCTCCCGTAGCGGCGGTATGGGCAGTTCCAACACATTCAGCCTGTAGTACAGGTCTTCGCGAAATGCGCCCTTTCGTACCAGGTCCTTAAGATTACGGTTGGTTGCCGCAATAAACCGCACATCTACCTTAATAGTCTGCGTGCCGCCCACACGTTCAAACTCCATGTCTTGAATGACGCGTAGCAGCTTGGCCTGCAGAAACAGGTTCATATCGCCAATTTCGTCAAGGAACAACGTGCCGCCGTTGGCCAGTTCCACCTTGCCCAGTTTGGTTCGTACAGCGCCGGTAAACGCGCCCTTTTCGTGGCCAAAAAATTCACTCTCCAGCAGGCTTTCCGGAATAGCCGCGCAGTTGACTTTGATAAATGGTTTGTCTCTACGTGAACTTGCATGATGTATGGCATGAGCGTACAGCTCTTTACCCGTACCGCTTTCGCCCGTAATTAAAACGGTAGAATCACTGCGAGACGCCTTTTTGGCCATTTCGATGGTGGCCTTAAATTTCTTGCTGCTGCCTATCAAATCGTCGAATGTATACTTACTGCCGGTAATTTGGCCAATTCTGGCATACAGGTTTTCAATAATGGTATTGGATTTTTGCAATTCTTCCATGAGCTTAATAATATCTGTTATGGGCTGGAATACTACCACGGCTCCCTCGCTCTTGCCGTCGACGATAATGGGCGCACTGTTGGAAATAACTTCCACACCAGAACCGCCCACCTTTGTTCGGTGCCCGTATACCGGCTTCTGGGTGGTAAGACTCTGGGCCAACGCACCGTGAGGCGAAACCTCAAAAATATTTTTATTGATCCGCTGACTCTCGGGAATCCCCGTAACCCGTGAAAATGCTAGGTTAACATATTTAATAAAGCCGTTTTTATCTGCAACTTCAATAGCTTCAGACACGGAGTTCAGGATGGCTTCCAGTTCACCTTTTACTTTTTTAAATTCCAGCAGTTCTTCCTTCTCTTCTAAAAGCGTTACAAACAGCTTTGCCGCCTGAGCTTCAATCACAGCCATACCCGGTCTTTTAAGTTCATTTATCCGCTTCTGCACATCGGCGTCACCGGTGGCCTCAAAAATCACGTCCAACTCCTGAAAGGCCATCAGTTCCTCCAGCCTGGTAGTAACAAACACCCCATCCTTCTTGGCCAAAGCCACGGTGGGAGCATTGGGATTGCAGTCACACACACACACAATCTTTGCTATTTTAACATCTTTCAACATCCGGTATATTGTACTTCCACCCTTGCCGGCGCCTACCAATCCCACAGAAAACCTTTGCACTGTATCCTCTCCTCAACTGCACGGGATTTTGGTTATATTGTTCTTTTTATTCATATTCTTCTTTTTTAGAACATTCGTAATTATTAGAAGAATTCCTGCTAAATTTTTCAATCTTTTTCTTGTATACATGAATACATGTATACATGTATTCATGTATCAGATCTCAAATTATCCCAGTTACAGCCGCCAGCTGTCCAGGTAATCAACCTGCTCGGGCGTTAACCTATCTATTTTCAGTCCCAGGGCGTCCAGCCGCAATTGGGCCACTTGGCGGTCAATATCTTCCGGAACACGATGCACTCCGGGTTTCAGGTTTTCTCTTTGCTGTAGCAGGTAACGCAGAGACTGGGCCTGCAGCGCAAAGCTCATGTCCATAATTTCCGCAGGGTGACCGTCTCCCGCAGCCAGATTGACCAGACGACCTTCTGCCAGTAAATTGAGCTTTCTCCCGTCCGGCAGTTCAAACTGTTGGATATTATCGCGCACTTCCACCACGTTTACAGCCAAGTTGTACAGGTCCTGTTTGGATATTTCCACATCAAAGTGACCGGCATTGGCCAGTATGGCCTGGTCTTTCATTACCTTAAAATGCTCCTTGCGCACCACGTTTTTATTTCCGGTAACAGAAACAAAGAAATCACCTATAGGAGCCGCTTCAACAAGAGGCATCACCTGGAAGCCATCCATAAGCGCTTCGTTTGCCTTAATGGGGTCAACCTCGCAGACTATCACTTTTGCTCCCAGGCCCTTGGCCCGCATGGCCACCCCCTTACCGCACCATCCGTAGCCAATGACCACCACATTCTTGCCGGCTATTACCAAATTGGTGGTGCGATTGATACCGTCCCATACCGACTGGCCCGTACCGTAGCGATTGTCAAATAAATATTTGGACAGGGCATCATTGACGGCTATCATGGGAAAAGCCAGTGTATTTTCTTTTTCCATGGCCTTTAGTCTCAGCACGCCGGTGGTCGTCTCCTCACAGCCGCCAATAATGTTAGGAAGCACGTCCTTTCGGTCGCTGTGCAGCAAAGAGACCAAATCACCGCCGTCATCAATGATTAAATCCGGTCGCGTATCCAATGCTTTATGTAGATGCAAGTTGTACTCCTCCGCGGTGGCCCCGTACCAGGCATAAGCTCTGATACCCTGGGCTACCAATGCAGCCACCACATCATCCTGGGTGGACAGAGGGTTGGAAGCCACCACCGTCACCTCCGCCCCGCCTTTTTGCAGGGTTAAGGCCAAATAACCCGTCTTGGCCTCCAAATGCAGGCACATCACTACCTTCCGCCCGGCAAAGGGGCGTTCCTGCTCAAACAGGTCACCCATTTTGCTTAACACCGGCATGTGCTCTTTCACCCAGTCTATCTTCTTCTGTCCCTCGGGAGCAAGACTGCTGTCTCTAATCATGGATTCAACCATTGCCTCTACCTCCTGTAATATATTTCCATTATCAATAACCCGTTTGCCAATACCTACCGCAACCTTTATTCTATTCAAGACTATTTGTTGCTATGCTTAACGCAATCCTTTTCACCTGGTGATCCGTCAACTGGTCCGGAAACCGGTCCCCGGTAATAAAATCTATTAGTTTATCCTTTTTAACTACGTGCAATTGCGGGTCTTCACCTTCCACAATGGTTTTGGGGTGGGCCATAACAACTAGGGAAATAATAGGTATCTTCCACCCGCTAAAATGAGTACGCAAAAACTCCCGCAATACTTTTTCGTGCCGTTGAATCTGGTGTCGCGGGCTTTCCATGCCTTCTTTCAGCAGATTATTGTTGATGGCTTTGATTAAAGTCCAGTCACCCTCAGGCGAAATGACAATAATCCCGTTAATGGTTTTGGTTTCTATATGAAATACCCCTTTTGGTCCGATTACTAGATGATCAATCTGCTGGGGTTGAAACTTATTGCTGGGCAGCTTGATATCATTCAGTACCACACAATTCTTGGGCAGCCAGCTGAGATGATGTGCTACCGCCTTTTCCCCCCGAATACCGGCTTCCAGCATACCTCTCTTTCTTTTTAACGACTTGATATTGTGGATTAACTGGCGGCGTATTTCATCCTTGTTGGGTTGGTACAAGACCAAATAACCGCAGGTAAACAGCAGTGAAAAAAAAAGTGCACCGGTAATCCCAGAGGTCAGGTCGATAAGACCGTCAGAGATAAATACCAAAATGAGAAACAGAATGGTTGTGGGAATGGCAACGACAATGTAGACAAACGGAAAGTTCCTCTGGTTTTCCAGTTTTTCTAGTTCCCTTTCGTAATACTCTATTTTCTTTTCCAGCTCGTTTAATTCCTCATTACCGGTTTGAGACATATGCGCGCCAGCACTCCTAAAAATTTAACTTATTAAGACCCAACCTTAGTTTTTTAGCTAATAATTACAATTCTACAGTTTGTCGAAAAGTTCCTGCATAAAAATATTTTGAAAGCAGCGGCACCGCGCTACCCTCTACCCTGCAGCGGCGGTCTTCAATTTGGCTACCGTTAAGCTGGCCAGAATGGCGTAATCCTCTGTCGGCAGGTAATCACTTGCTGACTTATCAAACAGTATGTTGGCCGAAGGAGGAAATTCATCGTCACCTTCCCACATGACAATGGTTACGGGGACTTTCGGAAAAGCAAAAAAGGTATAGCTTACATCACCTAAAGTTTGTTCTTTCCCTCCCAACTGCCGCGCTGCTAGTGCAAACAGTTTCGGCCGCACACCAAAAGCCGCCAGAAACGGTCGTACCGCCCGGTTATAAAATGGCGTATTGTAAATCTCGCCACCCGGCAGTTCCTTGAAGGAAATAAATTCACCCGCCAGAGGGTGTCCCAGGGAACCGGTCAGGTAATGTAAAACCAATATCTTTTCTACCAGGGACAGTTCCTCTGTATCAAACTCAGCCTGGGGATATGTAATCCTGATATCCTTACCAAAATACCTGACGGTAACAACACCGTTACTTTCATCATAATCCGCATCCACCCGGACAGCCATTTCCTGTGGTTCTTCAGAAGCAAAATCCTTCACTGCCTTCTTCCAGGTAATATCCAAATTAAATTCAGCCACAGTGTCACTCCTTTGCAACAAGTTACAATAAAGACGAGCTATTTTCTAATAGTATAGCATAATTATACAAAATTTTCTGGAGTGTAACATATTAATAAACCTGAAATCGGTAAGTGAAAAAACATTCCTGCGAGACATCACCGATTTCAAAGTTTTAATAACCAAGAAGAAATATCCATGTAAAATAAGTAAAATTAAAAATAAAACACCTTGGTTTGCTCCATTCGGGAAGTAGAATTGGTAAGTCAGCCACGCTGTACAACTCATCTAACGGATGCCATAAGTCCTCGCGGTTGATATACCCTACAACCTTTTTAAGCCGTTACGCATGGGAGCTTTGCAGACATACAAAAAGGGTTGGGCTTCGAAGTACTCAAAGTTTTGCTCGTCAAAAAAGCCCGAACAAGTATCCATTTAGATTCAGAAAAGGTGTCTTCCTCTTCTTTTGTAAAAAAATTTTAGGTAGTAAGACAGCAAAAAGCTAGTTGTATAAAGGCTTCAAAGTATTTAGCGCTTTAAAATATTTAGTTGATGCTTACTTGCCGGTTATAAGTTAAAACTTTGGCACATTGTTATTGTTACCTGTGCCAAAATTTTAAGTCTTACGGCAGAAAACCATTTTCCAACGATTGGTTTGCCAAATACCGGTGTTTTCCATTAATTTACTTTAGACGTAAAAGTACGGTGATCTTACCTCTACTGCCGTAGGCGAAAATTATGTTAACCAGCCTTAATATTATGTAAACTTCTCCCGACTAGCACGTTGCCATAAATTTGTCTTTGACTTTTGGTTGGATGTGATATATAATGGTTACTGCTAGCGCCCGTAGCTCAGTTGGATAGAGTAACGGATTCCGAGTCCGGAGGTCGCAGGTTCGAGTCCTGCCGGGCGCGCCAGTTTAATTTTACTTAACTTAATAATGTAAGCAGATGCGGCAGGGATTTTTCTTCCCTGTCGATTTTTATTTTCAGCTGTTTCCAAATACCTGGCGCAGACATAACCTGTAAATGGGGGATCATATATGCGTGACCTTATTTCCTGGCTGGGAAAGGCAAACCTGCTAATGGGTGCGGTGGTTGTACTGGCAGCATTGATTGAATTTAAGGTTGACCGTTCCGACAAGACTCCCTTGTACATTGCCCTGGCAATTATTGTGGTGGGGCCCGTAGAAGATCTGCTCAATAAATTGCTGGACCAGATAGCCATTCCGGAAAACCAGCGCCAGTTGTATAAAAAAATGGTTGACCAGCTAACCAGTCTTATTTTTCTCATTCTTTTAGGATTCATTGTCATTGACCAACAAATTCACGATAAACAAAAAAACCGCTTATTAACATAATAAGCGGCAACAGTCATACTATTCCATGGCACTTTTAATAACCTTCCGGTCGCAATTTATCATACCTTCAAAACACTCCTGGCACAAAAAGTCCTCACATTCAGGGCAAAGCCGCATCTTACCAGGAAAGGTATCCAGGCAGTCATAACAATAGCTGGCATCGCAATGACGACAAATTACCCCTGGGACATTTTTAGCCTTGCAACGATCACAAACGGGAATGCGCATAAGAACACTCCAAACTAGATTTATTAACTAGTATATTCTCCACCGGCAAAAAAATTCCTGCAAAAAAAAAGCCAGTTCTTTCGAACTGGCGTGCCATCAGCCAACAAGCTCCAGGGCATCTCTGGATTTACCCAAAATCTTTACCTGGCTCCCGTTACTTAATAACGCAGCGTTTGCCTCATCAGTGTCAATGTGCATTTCCAGTCTGAACTTCTCATTTACCCTGATGATTACATTATGGAAAGACAGCTCTCTTTCGCCGTCTACCAACACGCTTACCAGGTCTCCATCCTCCACACCAAACTGCTTTGCCTCGCTGGGAGACATATGAATATGTCTGGCGGCGATGATGACACCTTCATTCAACGTCACAGTACCCGCTGGACCTACTAACATGCAGCCGGGAGTACCCTTCAAGTTACCGGATTCCCTAACCGGCGCCTTAATACCCAACCGAAAAGAATCCGTGCGGGAAATTTCCACCTGCGTCTGCCTTCTCACCGGTCCAAGAATACGTACCCCCTCAATGATACCTTTCGGTCCAACCAGGGAAACAGTTTCCTTAGCCGCGTACTGACCGGGCTGACTCAATTCCTTGATTTGAGTTAATTCATAACCCTCACCAAACAGAATTTCCAGATGCTCCTTGCTTAAATGCACATGACGGTTAGAAACTCCAACGGGTACTCTTCCTCTTGTCATGGTTACCCCTCCTTAAGCCGCTTCAACCATTCACCATCCAAATTCAACCATTCACCGATACTTTACTACCACTCGCCCCTATTATACTACCGGTAAAAACGGCTCGCAAGGGAGAGGCAATAAGTTCTAATATAGAAAATTTTCACTGTTTACAAACAATTTGAAAAATTTTCCCTCGTTATTATGAACACAAGGGTTGTGGTATGCCCGGCCACAGCAGCAGGTAGTATTTCCTAGCTAATCTACCAAGCATAAATTCTTCAAGTCGGTCAACACCTGGCCGATGCTTTCCCTGAAGATAAGTTCCGCCTGATTATCATATGGTGTCGGCATCTTATTGATGATGATCAGCCTCTTAGCCAGCTGCGGTAGAGTTGCCACCGGGTAAACCTGAAGACTGGTGCCAATTACCAGCAACAGGTCACACCCGGATAGCACCTTTGAGGCCTTTAAGAAATCCTCGGACATGGGGTCTTCAAACAACACCACATCCGGACGCAGCACCCCGGAACACTTGGCGCACCGCGGCGGATTGGTCCCCGCATCCAGTTGTCTGGTAATCTCTTCAAAGAGGACCCGGTTCTCGCACTGCATACAGCGGGCCGTGCGCAGGTGACCGTGTACTTCCAGCACGCTTTGAGAACCTGCTTTAAGGTGCAGTCCGTCAATATTCTGAGTGATGATACCGAGAATATAGCCGTTTTCTTCAAGTTCCTTAAGTGCATAGTGACCGGCATTGGGTTCAGCTTTGCTGAATTCTCGCCACTGTGCAATGGTGGTGCGATAAAATTCTGCTGGGTCGTTCCGCAAGGCACTGGCCGATGCTGTTTTCAAAGGGTTTACCTTTTCCCATAAGCCGGTTCCGGGACTGCGGTAGTCCGGAATGCCGCTTTCGGTACTGATTCCCGCTCCGGTAAGGGCAAAAACCCTCTTGGATTGTTCCAAAAGTTTTTTTGCTCGGGTTAATCGCTGTTGGTAATCCATACAATCCCTCCCTGACACCCAACTTCTTCCTTTGATTTCGCTGTTGGCAGGTTTATCTCCTGCCAACCAGCAAAACCCTACTATTACGGCCGCCCGTTAATTATCCTGTCCAGCAGCTCTTTCCACGGCAAACCGGCACCGGGCTCCCTGTCATCCGGTTCACTTTCCTCCCGCCAGCTCCACGGGGGGTTGTGGGAAGTATCCCACTCCTGGGGCTCTGTCCCCCTGACAAAACTCATGGTCATTACCCTCGGGCAGTACTCCGTAGCCCGCAACCCGGAATCCAGGCAAATTTTTACCTTAACAATGTTTTGCGGGACGGGAAAGCTGGTCACCGGTACATTTTTAAGCGCACCGGCCATAAATTTGCCCCAAATGGGTCCCGCTACTATTCCCCCGGGTATCCAAACCGGGCGCTTGTCATCAAATCCCACGTATACTGCAGCGGAAAGCTCCGGAGTAAATCCGGCAAACCAGGCATCACGAAATTCGTTGGTGGTACCGGTCTTGCCCGCTGCAGGGCGACTAATGTAGCGCCGGATGTTGACAGCGGTCCCTCCCGGCTGCAGTACTGACTGCATCATATCCATAACGATATATGCCGTGCTTTTGGATAGAACCACCTCACGCTGCGGCCTGTTTTCCAATAAAATATTACCATTTTCATCGACCACCTTGACAATAAATATGGGCTCTACCTTGATACCTTGATTGGCCAGAGTAGCATATGCTCGGGCCATTTCCAGGGGCGTAACTTCAATAGTGCCCAGGGGTAGCGACAGATAAGGCCGGAGCCGGGTTTCAATCCCCATTTCCTTTGCCGTCTCAACCATAGCCTGGGGGCCCATGAAGTTGTTCAATCTCACGGCAACCACGTTATCAGAACGCTGCAGCGCCTCCTTCAAGGTGAAGTTGCGGTAATGATACGGAGTATCCCCGTAATCACCGGGCTTGTAGGTCTCGCCACCAGGCAACTTATATTCCACTGGCTCACATTTTATCATGCTGGCCTGCGTGTATCCCCTGTCAATTGCTGCGGTGTACAGGAATGGCTTCATGGCCGAGCCCGGCTGGTGAGGGGTCAGCGCTCTGTTAAACTGGCTTTTGTTGAAGTCCCGCCCGCCAACCAGTGCTTTAACATACCCCGTTTTGTTATCAATGGCCACCAGTGCCGCCTCCAACTCCGGGTCCTGTGAGGACAGAACCTCCGCCACCGCTCTTTCCGCAGCATGCTGCATGTCCAAATCCAGCGAAGTATATACTTTCAAACCGCCCCGGTAGATAAATTCTTCAGGAAAACGTTCCGTAAGTCTTTTGATTACTTCCTGGACAAAATAGGGGGCCTGCTGCTTGTTTTCCCTGGGTGCTACTACCAGCGGCTGGCGCTGGGCAAACTCTTTCTGCTTGTCACTGATAAAATTTAACTCCGCCATCTTACCGAGGACAAAATCCCTGCGCTTTTTTACTACTTCCGGCCGCTTGTACGGGTCATAATAGCTTGGCGCCCTGGGTAACGCCGCCAGCATGGCACTTTCCCAGAGAGTCAGGTCCCTAGCCGATTTATTAAAATACCGCCTGGCAGCCGCCTCTACACCATATGCCCCTTGGCCAAAATAGACCTGATTCAGGTACATGTCAAGAATTTCCGTTTTCGTATAAGTTCTTTCCAGTTGTACGGTCAGCAGCGCTTCCTTTATTTTTCGCGATAGTGTCCGCTTCTGCGTCAGGTAGAGGTTTTTGGCCAGCTGCTGGGTTAAGGTGCTGCCCCCTTCTACTATATCCCACGCCCTGATATTGCGGTACAAAGCACGGGCTATACCCAGCAGGTCAAAGCCTTGGTGCCGGTAAAACCGCTCGTCTTCCACAGCCACAATGGCCTTCCGCATGCTGTCCGGTATCTGCTCACCGGAGACGACAATCCGGTTTTCTTCAAAGAGAGCACCAATTTCCCTGCCGTTAATATCCAACAGGATGGTGGTTTCGGGAATCTGCGGTTTTGGCAGCGGCGGCAGCCCGCAGCCGGACAGCACTATCATAAATACCAGTAAATATCCAACCAGCAACAACCGGTTTGCAGCTGGCCCATTAAATCCGCGCAAATTTACGCCCCCCTTACATGTAGCATAGGTATTTATCTAGTATACCCCTTCCGGTAAATTTTTCATTCATGCTTTGCTTGTTAACGCTGAAAATACGTTGCACCAGTCCGGACAGCTCCCATCCTTTGGTAACACCGGTTAACTTGGCAAGCTTGCAGGCTCAACTAAAAAAAAAATAAAACTCACTCGGGGAGTGAGTTTAACAAGTATGGGCTTTGTTGCGGCAGTCCGGTGTAAGTTGCACCCGCTAACCCGTTTCTTCCGATTGCTCTTCCAAAATAAACCTGACTTCATACATTTTTTCCACCTCCGGAACCGGAGCAAGCAGCGGTTCCGTTTCAAAATCCCAGGTAGGAGCACGCATTAAAATGGCGTTAATCCCGGCACACAACGCCGGGTTGATATCCGATTTAATACTGTTGCCGATAGACCAGCAGTCTCGTAAGGAACCTGCGAAATTCCAGCACAGACTGGAAAACAGTGTGGCATCTTTTTCATTCACCACAAAAACATCGTCAAAATACCTGTCTAACCCGCTTTCCTGCACCTTCGTCATCTGATGCTTCCTGTCACCCTTGGTTACCAGCAGCATCACGTAGTTCTCCCTTAAAGCCGGGAGAACCTCCGGCACACCCTCTTTGACTTCCAGGGGTTGGTCAAATACCCACCATCCGATATTCTCAATCTCCCTGACCACTTGCTCATCCGCCTGCTTGCCGTGAAACTGACAGCAGTACTTGTAAGCCCGTACCAGGGCCCGGGGAAAACAGTCCCTAGCAAATCCCTTTTCTCTTACCAGCTGTTTATCATACTCATTTACTATCTCCAGTAAATTCGGTACGTCCAGTGTCAGCCGCCTTATCAGGGAAACAAAACGCATTTTCGCAGCATCAAAAACCGGATTGGTACTGACAAGGGTATCGTCAAAGTCAAAAATAAGCAAACCCTTGCTCAAAACTATTCCTCCTCTCCCGTTTATTTTAGTTTACTAAAGTCAGCAACACCCCTCAAGTTATTTTCCATATCATTCTTGAGCAAAACAATGCCGGTGCAGCCCATTCTGGCGGCACCGGCAAAATTTTTAAGACAACCCTGTTTTCAGTCCTTTTTTAATATGAGAATATTTTGGTGGGTTATATTGGGTACAAAACTGATGGGAATGGCATAAGGTTTTAAGGGGCGCTGAGTGGCCTTGTTACACCAGATACGCAGTCCCTTAAAGGAAAACCCGACCTTGCGCATTCTTTCCGCAACTAGATAGCCCAGGGGTACGTATTCCCCGTCACGATACCTGTCTCCAACGATGATGACAAAATATTTTTCGGGTTTCAATACCCGTAGCACTTCTTTGCCCAACTGTTCCATCTTCTCCAAAAAATCTGCAAAACTGGCCGCGTTGCCGAAGTCGGCTGCCATATCGCTGAACATATTGAAATTGGTCTCTTCCTGAAACGTACCGGTGTTGTGCTGGCACCCGTAAGGCGGGTCGGTAATGACCGCATGCATACTTTCATCCTCCAGCCCGGTAATGAGCTCTAGGCAATCCCCGCTGAACATTTCATTGCAGAGCGGCGCCCCGTCGCTTGTCTTATGTTTTAGAACAAGTTTATTGTTATCCACCACATAATTGGCCTGTAACGTCCTGTAGATATCCACCCATTCAGGATTTAGTTCAAAACCGATGGCCCGACGTCCGGTTAAGGAAGCACCGATTAAGGTACTGCCCACGCCGGCAAAAGGGTCTAAAACTATCTGTCCCTTTTTGGTAAAAAATTCGATAAGCTGTGCCATTAGCTGCGGGGGTTTGATGGCACCGTGCTTTTGGCGCAGCTTGTGCGTTTCATCCGGGGGAAAGTTGGTGATGTATATGGTGTTGGTGAAGTACAGCCATTGGGACCCGGTTAAATTATTTAACCGGTTGACTCTGCGGCTTGCCAAACAGATTCCTCCCTTGTCTTTATCGGTATATTTCAGTTAAATATTGTCAATTATAGTATAGTTAAATTCCAAGATATTATGACTACGGCACCGGCCACAAAAAAGATAAAAAAAAAGCAGCCACATAAGGCTGACAAAACACATTCTATTTTTTGAGACACTTGCCACACCCGCTGCAATCAGCGGCATGCAGCAGGAAAAAGTTGCACCTGGGGCAGCGACTGGTCCCAGTTAATTTTACTTTCAAACCGCACCGGGGACATGTAACCTCCCGTTCCGCCATACTAAGTCCTCCTAAACATATGCCATTTATATGACTACCTGCGACATGATACCACCAATCAGGAACGCCATTACCAGAATGGATGTCCAAATGGCAATGGTTTCCGTCTTGCCCCGCTCCTTGAATATCACCATAGCCGAGGCAATACAGGGTACAAACAGGGTAATGGTAACCAGGGCAACAACTGTTTGCAGGGGGCTCAAGTCCAGGCTGTACAGTCCGGCTGCACCAAAATCCCGCCTTACAAATCCCATGATAAACGCGGTGGCTGCCTCTTTGGGCAGCTGCAGCCATCCCACCGTAATAGGAGCAAAAAATTCCTGTATCAACTCCAGCAGTCCCGTCACCTGCAGCACACCAATTACCAACGCCCCTAGGGCAAACAGCGGTGTCGCCTCTTTCAAGAACATGGTGGATTTGGTAACCGTCTTTTTGATAACATTTTCCAGTCGCGGAAAGCGCAGCGGCGGTAGGTCAATCATCAGTTCCGAAGATTGGCCGGGAAGGACCTTGTTTAAAATTGTGCCGACGATAACCAAAATAGTAAAGATTACCGCAACATACAGGGCCACGTAACCGGCACCCAACCCGGACAGCATGCTGACAATGACTGCCAGCTGGGCCGAACATGGAATAGCTAGGGCCAACAGGAAAATGGCAATACGTCTTTCCCTGTCCGTTCCCAACAACCTAGTGGTAATGGTGGCCATGGTGACGCAGCCGAATCCCAAAATCATGGGAATGACCGCCCGACCGTTGAGGCCGATGCTGGTTAACACACGGTCCACCAGAGCGGCCAATCGGGGCAGATAGCCGGAGTCCTCCATGGCGGACAGAGCAAAGTAGAAACCAACCACCAACGGGAGCAACAACCCTAGGATATATGTTACGGTCATAGTCAGCAGGCCGAATTCTCCGATTAATAACTGGGATATTACGCTGTCCTGTCCCAGCACGGGAACCAGCAGGTCCCGGATAAAGGGCTCGTACATGCCCTGCATGACAGTTTCTTCAGTAATCCCGACCACAGTCTGGGCGATAAATACCCCGATCACTTCATACATTACCCAGAGGATCAACACCAGAATGGGAATACCCGTCCAAGGGTAAATCATCCACCGGCCCAACCGTGCTTTAAAGGAAAGTTTGTCACCGGTCTCGCTAACCACGTGGTCGACGATATCGTTAACCCGCTGCCGCCTTCTCAGGTATATCTCTTCTCGCATGTTGCCCGGCTCAATGCCGTGGCGGGTTGCAACATGTTCATCACCTTCCAGTACCAGCAACGCGTCTCCTTGGCTACCTACTCTGTCCAATAACTTCTTTAGTTTATTTTTCAATTCGTGGTCAACTAACCCCGGCCGGGCATGCTTAAGAGCCTTCTGTAATTCCTCCAACCCTTCCTTCCTGGTAGCCACCGTGGGTATTACCGGCACTCCCAGCAGGTCGCTAAGCAGGTCTACATCAATTCGAATACCCTGGCTTTCCGCTTCATCCACCATATTCAGCGCCACAACCACGGGTATTCCGGTATCAATAATTTGCTGCGTCAAAAACAGATCTCTTTCCAAATGCACCGCATCCACCACGTTGATTACGACATCGGCGCCCAGGATTACATCCCGGGCTACTTTTTCCTCATCGTTAAATGAAGATATACCATAAACACCTGGCGTGTCCAGAATGACATCCTTACCGTATCTGCCGTAGGCAATTTCCAAAGTTGTGCCGGGAAAGTTTGATACGTCCACATACATCCCGGTAAGAGCATTAAAAACTACAGACTTCCCTACATTGGGGTTTCCAGCAAGCACAATCTTTTTGGCATCTTTTGGTATGTTCAAATGGTACGAAAGGTCATGGCAATGCAATGTACTACACCTCCACCTGCTCGATGTCGATCTTCCTTGCAAGACTGCGGCCAATGGCAATTTCCTGGCGATTCTTATAGATAACAATGGGTCCGAAAGGAATTATCTCGCCCACCGTGATTTTTTCACCTTCATAGACGCCGAAACGAATGGCCTGGGCTTGAACAGTACCTCGAGGAATAGATTTAACTACGTAAGTCAAGCCTTTTCGTGCCTGATCAAGAGTCAAAATTCCCACCTCTCCCTCTAAACATTAATTAATTTTAATTGAAAATTATTATCAATTACATCGTAAAAAAAGATATCATGTACATTTTTATTTTAATTAATTATTAATATTTAGTCAACAGCATTTAGGAATCGCGTCCATTATATAGTAACTGTCCGCTTTCAGGTTGTTTGATTTCACAATTTCCCATAAACTTTTGATAATTATTCCGCACTTTTATCTCATACTACTAATAGGGAGGTATTCAAAACAAAACAATTCGAAAGGAGTGGTTTCTATTAACTGGAAGAAAAGTATAATCCCGATTACTCTTGCCCTGACACTCTTGATGTCCACAGCAGCATTCGCGATTAGTAATGTAAACGATGAGAGGAATAAGAAGAATTTTAGTAGGTTACGTACAGCAATTACCGAACGGACACATTTTGGAAAGGAATGGGCTGGTAAAAGAGGAAAACTTCCCGAAGAATTGAAAGCGAAAATAGCGGAACTGAAGGAAAAGCTTAAAAGTGGTGAGATTACCCGCGAACAGTTTTGGGAAGAAATGAAGAAAATTATGCCTGAAAGGTTCCAATTTAAAGGAAGAAAACTCCCCGAAGAATTGAAAGCGAAAATAGCGGAACTGAAGGAAAAGCTTAAAAGTGGTGAGATTACCCGCGAACAGTTTTGGGAAGAAATGAAGAAAATTATGCCTGAAAGGTTCCAATTTAAAGGAAGAAAACTCCCCGAAGAATTGAAAGCAAAAATAGCGGAACTGAAGGAAAAGCTTAAAAGTGGTGAGATTACCCGCAAGCAATTTTGGGAAGAGATGAAACAACTGAAACAAGAGTAATTTCAACACTGGAAAACTCAGAGACAAGAATAGTAAAGAGTACCTCCCTGGATACAATTGAGCATACTCAAAAAAGGACGTGGTCGTGAAAAAACACGTCCTTTTGTTATAATTTAGGTTGAAGGGGTTAAAATATGTCTTTTCGAATTTATTTAGTTGAAGATGATAACAATCTAAATTCCGTGCTGACTACTTATTTGCAAAAAGAAAGCTGGCAGGTCTCCTCTTTTTTAACCTGAGAAGCAGCGAAACTAGCTATCGGCGATTCTCCCCATTTATGGATATTGGATACTATGCTCCCTGACATA